>NC_015761.1:2973403-4460105 GCF_000252995.1 Salmonella bongori NCTC 12419 | reverse complement strand
TTTTATTCAAAAAAAAGCAACACTTTATTTTGCTAATTTTTTTTCAATATCGTGTACCAAACGGTGCAACATTGCCGTATCCCGCTGTCCCAGCAGACCGATTCGCTGTTGTAGCCAGTCAGTCAGTTTGTGATCATCAGCCGCCTCCAGAGTCGTTAATAGACGTAACACGCGAACGTGTAACGCCTGTAGCTGTGATTCATCAGCCGTATCAACGGATTCCGTCGTCTGTTGCATTAAACCCGCTAATTGATAGCAATACACCATAACCGCTTGCCCCAGATTGAGCGAAGGGTAATCTGCCGCCATCGGCACGCCGGTCAACACATCCGCCAGCGCCAGTTCGTCGTTGGTCAGACCCGAATCCTCGCGGCCAAACACCAGCGCGGCATGGCACATCCAACCTGATTTTTCCTGCAATAAGGGAAGTAATTCAGCAGGCGAAGCATAGTAATGAAATTTTGCCCGGCTACGGGCCGTGGTCGCTACGGTAAAATCAACATCGTGGAGCGCGTCAGCAAGAGTGGGAAAAACAGCACTATTATCAATAATATCGCCGGAACCATGTGCGACCCAGCGGGTGGCTGGCGCCAGGTGCGCCTCACTATCGACAATACGCAAGTCAGTGAATCCCATTGTTTTCATGGCCCGGGCGGCTGTACCGATATTTTCCGCTCTGGCGGGAGCGACAAGAATAATTGTTACACGCATTTCGTTACTCTTTTTGACTAACTTACAGGGAATTAGCGAGGGATTGTAAACATATTACGCTTCGCGAATTTACAAATTTTTAACGAATATCACTGAAAAAGCATTTCTGTTTGAGTAAAAGACGCTACACTATTGCGTATCTGTATTATTGCTGTTTATGTTAACAGAACATGGTTATCCTCCTGTTTATTTAGGATAATTTAATTTAAAATAGATCACATCCTTTGGATTCACCACGTTTATTAGTTGGCTTACGCAACTAGTTGGAATATTGCAAATTTGTGATGAAAGCTAGCATTTAGCTACGATGATTTCATCAAACTGTTAACGTGCTACAATTGAACTTGATATATGTCAACGAAGCGTAGTTTTATTGGGTGTCCGGTACGTCTTAGCCTGTTATGTTGCTGTTAAAATGGTTAGGATGACAGCCGTTTTTGACACTGTCGGGTCCAGAGGGAAAGTACCCACGACCAAGCTAATGATGTTGTTGACGTTGATGGAAAGTGCATCAAGAACGCAATTACGTACTTTAGTCATGTTACGCCGATCATGTTAATTTGCGACATGCATCAGGCAGGTCAGGGACTTTTGTACTTCCTGTTTCGATTTAGTTGGCAATTTAGGTAGCAAACATGCAGACCCCGCACATTCTTATCGTTGAAGACGAGTTGGTAACACGCAACACGTTGAAAAGTATTTTCGAAGCGGAAGGCTATGATGTATTCGAAGCGACAGATGGCGCGGAAATGCATCAGATCCTCTCTGAATATGACATCAACCTGGTGATCATGGATATCAATCTGCCAGGGAAGAACGGTCTCCTGCTAGCGCGTGAACTGCGTGAACAGGCTAACGTTGCGCTGATGTTCCTGACGGGCCGCGATAACGAAGTCGACAAAATTCTCGGCCTCGAAATCGGCGCGGATGATTACATCACCAAACCGTTTAACCCACGCGAACTGACGATCCGTGCCCGCAACCTGCTGTCTCGTACTATGAATCTGGGTACCGTAAGCGAAGAGCGCCGTAGCGTTGAAAGCTACAAGTTCAACGGTTGGGAACTGGATATCAACAGTCGTTCGTTGATCGGCCCTGACGGCGAGCAGTATAAGCTGCCGCGCAGCGAGTTCCGCGCGATGCTTCACTTCTGTGAAAACCCAGGAAAAATTCAGTCTCGCGCTGAATTGCTGAAGAAAATGACCGGTCGTGAGCTGAAACCGCATGACCGTACTGTTGACGTCACCATTCGTCGTATTCGTAAGCATTTCGAATCCACGCCCGATACGCCGGAAATCATCGCCACTATCCACGGCGAAGGTTATCGCTTCTGCGGCGACCTGCAGGATTAATTCGGCCCTGACGCCGAACCGTAAAAAACAGCCGGTAAGCGATTCTTACTGGCTGTTTTCATATGTCCCTTCTCATTTTCCTTTATCAGCCTGCCGTCATGACGCATTTTTTTACATAAAAGTGTCGTATAGCGCTGTCTATACCAGACGGCGAAAGCTACAGTAGTTTACGTATTTATTCTTAAAAGTAATACATCAGGATTTTCGGCCCCCAAAAGTAAGGGGATGCTCACAGGACGTGAGGTTTCAAAGGATGAAAAAATCGTCATTATGCTGCTACCTATTTTGTGTAGCCGTTTCAGCTTCATCAGCCGCGTTGGCTGCCACCGCGCCAGTATCCACAGGCGTCATTCATTTCAAAGGCCGAATTGTCGAATACGGCTGCAATCTTTCGCCTCACGCTCGCAATGTCGAGGTATCCTGCTTGCGGAACACTCTCCCACATTTGCAGACCTTCTCTACTGAATCTGGCGGCGTTATTCCATTAATGAATGGAATTGCCACAGTACGACACATGTCGTTAAAAGGTCACCCGGAAATCCAACAATTGATTATCCAGTACCGCTAACCACCTCATTACACCTCTTCGGGGGAGCTGCGTCAGGCGACAATTTCGCAAAGAAAATGCCGCCTGCATTTTCTACTTTTCTCTCTCATTCATTAGCTTGCGACAACACTTTTTATCACGCCGTCAGCCGCCTCTGTGTACGTGCGCTTTGCGTACTGTACCTATGATTGCGGTCATAAAATGATTGCAAATAAAGTCATTATATTTACTATGGTTATCGTCAAAAACAGCTTTTGTCGCTCATGCATTCATGAAGTGAATGCATTGACTTAAATATTATTGTTGGCTATTTTAATTTACTTACCTACGACTTTAAGTAAATAGTAAATTATATTTACCTTTTAATAGTCAATAACTTTACCATTGATAATAACGGGGAAGATATGAAGCAGTTAAACGGCGGGAATGCGTATCATCCCACGGGAAAAGAGAAAAGCGTGGAGGCTATTCTAAACATTCATCAGCATTTTATCCAGGACTATTCCCCTGTCACTATTACTGCCGGAAAGACACTGGACATCCGTATTGATAACCAGTCTCACATTTTGTTAATCACCAAAGGCACTATTAAAGCCTGTCGGCGTGTCGATGGTATTGTCATCAGCAACGGCGGTTCTCCAATGATTTTAGGTCTTGTTGATGCCTATGCTGATTTATATCAGTTAGCAGAGAGTTCAGATGTCTTTTTTATCGCCGAAACGACCTGTGAATATTATCCTGTTCCGGTAAAAGATTTTGTAAAAAAAGCCGATGAGAAACAACTGTGGCGTGATATTTCGAACATACTGATGTACCGCATCGCTTTCATGACTAACCGTGACAGAAACCTTATCGGTCAGGATGCCTATAGCCAAATAAAAGCGCTGTTACTTGAACTATGGTCGTATCCTGAAAGCTCACGATTTGAAATCAACGCGCAGAACTTCATACAGCAGAGAACCGGGCTCTCACGTAGCCGAATAATGCAGGTGCTTTCCGAGCTAAAAGCCGGAAACTATATAAAAATACTGCATGGAAGACTGTTAGAGCTGAGAAATTTACCAGATTCATTTTAAACGCACAAGCATCTTTTATCATTAGCGCATACAGCAACTTACCGACAAATAAGGCCCATTACAAATAATAATTATTATCAAAGAAATAGATTTAGCCATATATACCCCAACACCAATGATAATCCTTTGGTGTTATTTTTATTAAATAATATCACTGGTCCAAAAGTGGACTGCCGTTCAATATTACATCAGGATTTCTATTGAGTTCATAGTTGATATACGTAGAATAGCCGCCTGCTTATCTACAGAACAGAAAGAAGCGGATACGAAGTAAAATATAATATTTTACTTCAGATGACCATCTTTATTTTCCAGTAAATAAAATCAGGCAACAATTAATATGTTTAATAAGAAAATTATTCTCCTGGCAATGTTAACTGCCGTAGCATCTACACCGGTATTTGCCCAGAATGCGATTACGTTCAATGGCAAAATTTATGACCAGGCGTGTACGGTTCAGGTTAACGGCTCCACGGATACGACCATTGATTTGGGCAACTACAGCAAAGAACGTATCACTGAAAAAGGCGCAACAACTGATTACGTGCCGTTTACAGTAAGCCTGGTTAACTGCCCGGAAGCAGGAACGGGCGTACCGACCCAGGCAATGTTCCGCTTCCACGGTACAACAGACGACGCCAACCCAACGTATTTCAAAAACGTGGACGAAGGAACGGAAACTGGCGCAGCAGGTGTCGGTATTTCTATCCAGAACGCCTCACACACCGATGTAGTAAATAACACCGATGATGCTGCAGTAAACCTCCCAACCGATGGCTCGAATGCAGACTTCACTTATTATGCCGCAATGGCAAACGATGGTTCTGCCACTGTAACCGGCGGCGATGTTAGCACTCAGGTAACGTATACCGTCTCGTATCAGTAAAACATTCTCATTCTGGCGTGGACAGGCAGGATGCCAGTCCATCGCTTAAACTATCCGTACAGAGTAGAAAATGAAATACATCACTAAATCTGTGTTCGTCGTATTGCTGGTAAGCCATTTTGCCAATGCCAGCATTGTTGTTGGCGGAACCCGACTGGTTTTCGACGGCAATAATGATGAGACTTCAATCAATGTAGAGAACAAAGATAGTAAAGCGAACCTTGTTCAGTCATGGCTATCCATTGCCGATCCCCATGTCACGAATAAGCAGGCATTTATCATCACCCCGCCTCTTTTTCGGCTAGATGCCGGGCAAAAGAATAGTATTCGGGTTATTCGCTCAGGCTCATCCCTGCCTGAAGATCGGGAATCTATGTACTGGCTAAATATTAAGGGCATCCCTTCTATTGATGATAATGCCGCCGCAAACCGGGTGGAAATTTCCATCAATACCCAAATAAAACTTATTTACCGTCCTTCAGCATTAACAAAATCAACGCCTGATAGTCAGAGCCAACAATTAAAATGGCAGGCGGCAGGCGATACTATCACGGTAAATAACCCTACTCCCTATTACATGAACTTTGCCAGTGTGACGCTTAATGGTCATGAAGTGAAATCGGCGACATTCGTCCCACCACAATCATCGGCATCTTTTAAGTTGAGTTCTGCTGTCGCCGCCCATGGCACGGTAATGTGGCGGTTAATCAGTGATTATGGAATGAGTTTAGAGCAGCATTCAGCTTCATTCTAGTCGTTAGATATTTAACTTTAATTTTACCATTTCAGGACTTTTACTGTGCAATTCTCCAGAGTAGAGCCCCGTTCTCAATTAGCGCTATCGTTCCTGTTTATATGCTGCTCCATAAAGCCAGCGTTAGCGCATGATCATTTCAACCCATTATCGTTGGAAAATGATGAACCGGGTGTGGAGAATGTCGATCTGTCCGTTTTCGAAAAAGGCGGCCAGGCTGAAGGTACCTATAACGTTGATATTTATATTAACAATACCAATATTGAAACAAAAAATATTTCCTTTAAAAACAAAAAATCAGCAGATGATAAGTTATCTTTGCAACCATGCCTGAGTGTTGAACAGTTAAAGCAGTGGGGAGTGAAAACAGAAAACTTTCCCGATCTTAAAAATGACCCAAACGGTTGTACCGATCTCAGCCAGCTGGCAGGCGCTGTAGCAACGTTTAACGTTATCGGTAACCGCCTGGATTTGGCGATCCCACAAATCGCAATGATCGCCGACCCGCGAGAATTCGTTCCAACAAGCGAATGGGATGAAGGCATTAACGCTTTTTTGCTGAACTACAGCTTTACCGGATCGCAGGATCACGATCTGGATGAAAACCGTACGGAAAATAGCGAATACGCCAACCTGCGCCCAGGGATTAACATTGGCGCATGGCGTTTTCGTAACTATTCAACATGGAATCATGATAGCGATGGGCAGAATAGCTGGGATTCTGCCTATACCTATGTTTCTCGCGATATCGAATTTTTAAAAGGGCAACTGATCGCCGGTGAAAATAATACCCCCTCCGACGTCTTTGATAGTATCGCATTTAAGGGCGTACAGATCGCTTTCGATGACGATATGTTGCCGGACAGTATGAAAGGTTTCGCCCCGGTCATTCGTGGGATTGCCAAAAGCAGTGCGCAGGTGACCGTTGAACAAAACGGCTATACCATTTACAAAACTAACGTTCCGGCAGGCCCATTCGCCATCAATGATCTTTACCCTACTGGCGGATCGGGCGACCTGTACGTCACTATCAAAGAGTCCGATGGCTCTGAACAGCATTTAATTGTTCCCTACGCCAGCGTTCCGGTATTGCAGCGTGAAGGCCACCTGAAATACGATCTGACAGCAGGCCGTACGCGTTTGTCAAATACCCATTCCGCGGAAGAAAATTTCGCTGAACTGACGGCCTTATACGGCCTGGCGGGAGGTATTACCGCCTATGGTGGGATAGAGAGTACGCTCAGCAATGATATTTATCATGCGGCGCTCGTCGGGACCGGTTTGAATCTTGGCGACCTGGGCGCCTTGTCTTTAGACGTCACCAACTCATGGTCAAAAATTAAAGAAGGCAATGTCGTTAGCGATACGCTTACCGGACAATCCTGGCGTGTTCGCTACAGCAAAGACATTCAGTCAACAGGCACGAATTTCACTGTTGCTGGCTACCGTTATTCGACGAGAGACTACTACTCTTTCGAGGATGTACTCGATACCTATAACGATAATAATCACGATGATCATGTCAAAAATCGTACCGACTTGTCGTTATCACAAGACATTATTTACGGTTCTATTTCAGTAAGTTTATATAATGAAGATTACTGGAATGATACCCATACTACATCATTAGGGATTGGTTATAATAATACCTGGCATAACGTAAGTTATGGCATTAATTATTCTTATACGCTAAACGCCGACAATTCTCAGGATGAAGATGACGATACGGAAGACAGTAATGACCAGCAAATTTCAATCAATATCAGTATTCCGTTAGACGCTTTTCTGCCGTCAACGTATGCCACCTATAATATGAACTCCGCGAAAAGCGGTGATACAACGCATACTGTCGGTTTAAACGGCACAACGCTGGCACAGAAAAATCTCTCATGGAGCGTTCAGGAAGGCTATTCCTCTCAAGAAAAAGCCACCAGCGGTAATGTGAGCGCAACCTATAACGGGACGTATGCGGATATTAACGGCGGGTACAGTTACGATAATCATATGCGTCGTCTGAATTATGGCGTTCAGGGCGGTGTACTGTTACATCGTAATGGCCTGACACTATCCCAGCCAATGGACGATACCGTCATACTGGTTAAAGCGCCTGGCGCAGCGGGCGTCCCTGTTAATAACGAAACGGGTGTTGACACCGATTTTCGTGGTTATGCCGTCGTGCCTTATGCTTCGCCTTATCATCGTAATGAAGTGACTTTAGATACGACAGGCATTAGAAAAAATATTGAGCTCATTGATACCAGTAAAACGCTGGTGCCTACCCGTGGCGCGGTGGTCAGGGCCGAATATAAAACCAATATTGGTTACAAGGCATTGATGGTATTAACCCGCATAAACAATCTGTCTGTTCCTTTTGGCGCGACCGTCTCGTCTTTAACAAAACCAGACAATCACAGCAGTTTTGTTGGTGATGCGGGGCAAGCCTGGTTAACCGGACTGGAAAAACAAGGGCGGTTATTAGTGAAGTGGGGGCCAACAGCAGCAGATCAGTGTCAGGTATCTTATCGTATACCGACCTCCCCCTCCGCTTCTGGCGTAGAAATCTTACACGAGCAATGCCAGTGATTCTGGTGGGATAAAAGATGAATATGAACAGATTTACTGCATTAGCCGCCCTGTTAACGTTCACGGGTATGGCATTATGGTCGCCCTCGATCAGCGCGGCATACAATACCGCAGATGCCGTAGACATTAACGTTACGGGATTAATTTATGCCGATCCTTGTACCGTTACGGTACCTGACACGATCTCTCTTGGGCAATATGCCCGGGCGGATATCGCCGTGGCTGGAGGCAATACCGCCACTATTCCTTTCAACATAAAAATGACGAATTGCCCGGTAACAACGACGAAAGCCACGATTTTATTTAACGGCGTTCCCTACCCCGGTCCAATTTATGCCTCCGCTATTTATGCAAATAGCGCGGCCAATCCGGCACAGGATTTAGGCTTACAGCTTTTTAACCTTGATGGCAAAAGTCTGGTCAACCTGGCCAACAACGTCACGTATACGGTGGATGTTAACAGTAATACCCATGAAGCCATCCTGCCTGTTGCCGCAAGGATGTATACCCCGCACGGAAAAGTCACGGCGGGAGATTTCACTTCCGTTGTGACGATCACTATTGCATGGCAATAATATTTTTCCGTTTAACCCGCTATAAAAGCAGGAATTTTTCATGAGAAGATTCTATCTGGCGCTTATTCTGCTGTTCGCATATTCCCTTCATGGCTACGCCTCTTGTAAACGTTCCGGAAATGAAGGCGCCATCACTATCACCCCGCCGTCGCAGCTTGTTGTGGATAGCCATGCCTATACCGCTGGCGAGGTGCTGTGGCAATCGGGCTGGGTTTCCACCTCTGAAGTTACGATGGATCACTGTAGCCACGATTATAAGGTCGGCTTCTTATATGAACCCGGCAGTCCTCAATCAAATGCCTCAGCACTTACAAACGCGGATGACGGAAACAATACGCCAGTGTTTAGCACCGGGATTTCCGGCGTAGGCATTGCGATTAAAACCCAAACGAATGCTGGCCCTTACGATAACGTCATGCCAATCGATAATACCTACCATAATGGCGATGGCGATAAAACTCACCATGCGATGGCCCCCGCCTACTATGTTGAACTGGTTGCCTTAGGCGGGCCAATCACCTCCGGGACCGCCACATTTCAAACCCCAATCGCGCGCGTATCTTTTCGCGATAGCGCAACGGAAGACGCCGGCGGCGATGTTCTGACGCATCTGTATCTGGGAAATACACAACTGGTGATGAAAGCCATGGGATGTCGGGTTGCCACCCCCGCGATCACCATTAATTTAGGCAGCGTCAATTTAGGCAGTTTTATTAATAGCCAAACTGCGGGGTTGGGCGAACAGGATATTTCACTGACTTGCGAACAAGGAACGGCTATCTCCGCCTCATTAACCGCACAACCTGCCAGCGGAAATAACCCTGACAATTCCGTCATTCAACTGAGCAATGCAGATGCGCCAACCAGCGCAACCGGCGTAGGCGTCCAGTTGGGTATTCAGGCTCAGGACTCCGGTTTCTATACCGACAGTTTGCCAATCAATAAAAAAATTGATCTCTTTACTCACACCATTACCACGAATGCCGATGGCAGTCAGACAGTTAATGGCGGAACCATGAATATGTCGACCACCCTGAAAATTAGCGCGCGTTACTATAAAACCGCCGCCACGGTGACTCCCGGCCAGGCGAATGCCACAGCAACATTAAACCTGACCTATAACTAATGACATCACGTTTTCTGGTGTCCCGTGAGAGAACGTTGACATGCTAATTGCCCTCGGCCAACAACGACGCCGGCAGCCAGAAGGAGAGATAACTGAGCTTATGCTGAACTTCCTTCTCATTTTCCAGCACGGTATAGAGTTCGGTTACAGGAATCGCGACCAACGGGCCGACGGCCTTTTGCGGACCGCGGATACTCTGACGAATGTCGGTTTCCTCATCGTTTCGATAATCAGCACGCGCCACGATAGCCTGCCGTACCATCATCAGGGGAATTAACAGCAGGATGATGGCGCCGCCTGGTATCATTACTTTCCATAACCGGGGGGATTTCCACATAGCGTTCTCCTTTGCAATAACGACAGAATAAGGACGCGATGTGGAGAGACTGTGAAGTTATGTGAAGTGACGGCGAAGTGTCAATGAAGCCAGTACGCCTCCTTCCGGACGGTTACACAGCGTCACCTCACCGTTGAGGAGCCGCGCCGCCTCGCTGACAAATGCCAGCCCAAGCCCGCTGCTTTTACGTCCATTTTCGCGGGGTAACGAATAGAAACGGTCAAAAATACGCGACAGCGCAAAAGCCGGAATACCACAGCCGGAGTCAGCCACCCGCAGGATAGCTTGCTCACCCGCCGGCTGAGCGCTTAAGGTGATAACGCCGTTTTCAGGCGTAAAATCGATGGCATTGTCCAACAGATTGCCCAGCGCCTGCGCCAGAAGTTCTGCGTTGGCAACGACAACCAACGATGAAGGGTAGGCCGTGAGCGTGATCCTTTTTGCCGCTAACTGGATACTGCGCGCCTCGTTAATTTGCGAAAATAACGCATCTACAGGCACTGGACCGAGAGGAATATCCTGTCGGTTTTCCAGCCGTGCCTGATGCAGCAGGGTTTCTACCAGCGCCTGCATACGCGCATTTTGCGCCAGGATATTTTCCGTAAAGCGCGTGACGACATCCGCAGGCGGCCCTTCACGCAGAATCTCCGCCGCGCCGCGTATCGCCGCCAGTGGGCTTTTCAGCTCATGCGTTAACGCATACACGTACTGTTCAATATCATTCTTGCCCTCCAGCTTGATACGCATACTCTCCAGCGCCTGCGCCAGTTTACGCAGCTCGCTACTGCCTAATGCCGGCAGCGCAACCGGGCGATTTTCGGTTACGGAATCCGCATAACGGGTCAGACGGGCAATAGAGCGATTAATCCACCAGACCATCACCGCGCCAATTGCCAGCGCAATCCCCAGCAAAACGGCACTGGCCCACAGAATACGCCGTTCGCTGCGCTTAATCACCGGTGCCATTGCCGCATTCGGTTTGCCGACGGTCAGGACGCCGATAATCTGTCCCTCGTTGATAATCGGCGCAGCCACGTACATCACAGCGCTATCGGGATCGGCAGGGTCTTTTGCCGTACTTCGGGCGCCGTATTGTCCACGCAACGTGTGCCAGACATCATTCCAGCGAGAATAATCTTGCCCTACCGCTCTGTTTGCTGAATCAAACAACACCTTACCCTGCGCATCCGTCATATAAACATGGTACTCATTGCGCACTTTGGTGATCCCGCTGATCGTGGCGCGAAACGGACGATGTTGTAGATGAACAAACGCCTTCGCCAGTTGGCCGTCAGCCGGGCTGCCGGAAAGGAGATCATCGCGGGCCAGCGCCGCCAGCAACGTTGCAGTGTCAATTAATGTGCCTTCCGTTGCGCGGCGTACGCCGGGTTTTACTTCCTGAACGAAGATAGACAGCACAAACACGGCGGCGACGGCGACTATAAGAAAGTAGCCAAGCAGCAAACGCATTCCGATGCGCATCAGACACTCCTCAGGCTATATCCCATTCCACGATGCGTATTAATTGGCGAACAGTCCGGATTAATTGCGCGTAGCTTGGCGCGCAGCGTTTTGATGTGCGTATCCACCGTCCGGTCGAAGGTATCCTGCGCATCGCACCAGACAATATCCATCAGTTGCTGACGCGAATACACGCGCTCCGGCGACATCAACAACGTTTTGAGGAGCAAAAACTCGTAACGGGTCAGCGACAGCGGCGTATCAAACCAGGCGATCTGCGCCGCCAGTTCATTCAGTTCAAAATGCCCGATGCGCACCACCGACGGCGGCGTAGAAAACTTCTTCACCCGACGCAGCAGCGTGCGCACACGGGCGCTCACTTCGCGTGGCGAGAACGGCTTGGCGACGTAATCATCTGCGCCAATCTCCAGCCCCAGCAGCCGGTCCACTTCATCGCTACGGGCAGTCAGGAAAAGGATCGGCAGCGCAGGATGGCGCTCAAGCAACTGCCGACACAACTCAAAGCCGCTGATATCCGGGAGCCCTACATCAAGGATCACAGCATCTGGCCGGTGCTGACACGCTTTCTCCAGCACCGGTAGCCCCCGGGCAAACACCTCAACAGTAAATCCTTCCCGTTGTAGGGTGTAGATGAGCGTATCAGCAATTTCCTGTTCATCCTCGACTAACCAGACCAGCGGTTGCGGCATACTCTTTCCCTGTTATTGTCGCCACGGCATGACAGGCACTGCGCTAATGGCGTTTTTCGGCGACCCCTCGACCACTTTGTCAGAGTAGGCGAGATAGGCCAGCGTATTGCGTTTCTCATCATAGAAACGCACGACCTGTAGTGACTTAAATATTAAGGAGGTACGTTTTTTAAAAACGACCTCCCCCTGCGCCTTACCGTTCTTAATTTTATCGCTCAGCTCAATTGGCCCGACCTGCTGGCACGAGATGGCCGCGTCAGACGTGTCTTCCGCCAGCCCTAGCCCCCCTTTTATGCCGCCCGTTTTAGCCCGGCTAACATAACATGTCACGTTTTTGACATCAGGATCGTCAAAAGCTTCCACCACAATTTTATGGTCGGGGCCAAACATTTTAAATACCGTATCGACGGAACCAATTTGTTCCGCCCGGGCATTCTGCCCCAGCACCCACAAAATTGAGAAAAGTACTAAGCTCTTGTATTTCATATTGTTACCATTCTTAAAAGTTACGTTGCGCAATTATTAGACATTCTAAAATAAAAGGGTTACAGATCACAGGATTAGAATAATTACGTATAAAGTTGTCCAAAAAAAGCATTAAAGCTCAAAAAAAACACTGAATGCTAAAAGAACAAAAAATGCTATTATCCTCTAACCTGATATCGGGTGCTCGTTGTTGAAAGGATGGGGATATTTTATGGATCAGGCTGGCATTATTCGCGACCTGTTAATCTGGCTGGAAGGTCATCTGGATCAGCCGCTGTCGCTAGACAATGTGGCGGCAAAAGCGGGCTATTCCAAGTGGCATCTGCAGAGAATGTTTAAGGACGTGACGGGCCACGCTATTGGCGCTTATATCCGCGCCCGTCGTTTATCGAAATCAGCGGTGGCGCTGCGTTTGACTGCGCGCCCGATTCTGGATATCGCTCTCCAGTACCGCTTCGACTCTCAGCAAACCTTTACCCGCGCCTTTAAAAAACAGTTTTCCCAAACGCCGGCGCTGTATCGTCGCTCCCCGGAATGGAGCGCCTTTGGCATTCGCCCTCCATTACGTCTGGGAGAATTTACTGTGCCGGAGCACCAGTTCGTGACGCTGGAAGATACGCCGCTGCTTGGCGTCACGCAGAGCTATTCCTGCTCGCTGGAACAGATTTCCGACTTCCGCCACGAAATGCGCGTGCAATTCTGGCATGATTTCCTCGGGCATTCGCCAACCATTCCACCGGTGCTTTATGGGCTCAATGAAACGCGCCCCAGCCTCGAGAAAGACGATGAGCAGGAAGTATTCTATACCACAGCGCTGCCGCAAGAGCAGGCCGATGGTTATGTCCAGTCGGCGCACCCCGTGCTATTGCAGGGCGGTGAATACGTCATGTTCACGTATGAAGGGTTAGGAACCGGCGTACAGGATTTTATCCTGACCGTTTACGGCACCTGTATGCCAATGCTGAATCTGACGCGCCGTAAAGGACAGGATATAGAGCGATACTATCCGGCAGAAGATGCCAAAACCGGCGATCGCCCTATCAACCTACGCTGCGAATTTCTAATCCCAATTCGCCGTTAACGCTGTAGTTCATCCAACGCAGGGGCGTCCAGATGTGAGATGTCCCCTGCCGTTTCCACTACCCACCCAGACGCCAGCCACTGACTTTCCTGATAATCGACGCGGGAAATAGAGCAATTGCGCAAACGTAACCGACGTTCCGCCCAGGCAGGCAGGCCCAGAATCGTACTGACCAGACAGCCTAACGCGATGCCATGGCTGACTAACAAGGGGCGGCTGCCCTGCGGCAATTCAAGGCAGGACGCCAGCGCGGCATGAACGCGATCGCTTAACTCCTGCATCGATTCCCCGCCGGGAATGCGGCCATCCCGCGTACCATTGACTAACTGCCGACGCCAGCCCTCTTCTTCTGCCGTCAGTGAATCGATATGACGCTTTTCCAGCACGCCCATATCCAGCTCGCGCAGGCGGGAATCGAAGGTGATATCACAGCCGCACGCCTGGGCGATGATCTCCGCCGTGCGCCTTGTGCGGCCTAAGTCGCTACTAATGATATGCGTGATGCCGAGGCTACGGGCGCGTTCTCCTACCTGCATGGCCTGCTGCTCGCCTTTTGCAGTCAGTGGGCTGTCCGATTGGCCCTGAATACGTCGCTCGGCGTTCCACTGCGTTTCACCGTGGCGAACAAGGTATACCTGTAACATGTCTTTTTTCCGTTATACTGCGATAAATTTTAAAACTGAGCTTAATTATGCACCAGGTTATCTCTGCAACCACCAATCCTGCCAAAATTCAGGCAATTCTACAGGCATTTGAAGAGATTTTTGGCGAAGGATCGTGCCATATTGAACCCGTCGCCGTCGAGAGCGGCGTACCGGAGCAGCCCTTCGGAAGCGAGGAAACGCGGGCTGGCGCACGAAATCGCGTCGCGAACGCGCGTTTGCTGTGCCCGGAAGCAGACTTTTGGGTCGCTATCGAAGCGGGTATTGATGATGACAGCACCTTCAGTTGGGTGGTGATCGACAGTGCCGGGCAGCGGGGCGAGGCACGTTCTGCCACGCTACCCCTGCCAGCGGTTATTCTTGAAAAGGTACGCGCTGGCAATGCTCTGGGCCCGGTGATGTCCCGCTATACCGGTATTGACGAGATTGGGCGTAAAGAAGGAGCGATTGGCGTGTTCACCGCCGGGAAACTGACGCGCGCCAGCGTCTACCATCAGGCGGTACTCCTCGCGCTCAGCCCGTTTCATAACGCGATATACCGTTAAGGCTGTGTTATTGCCGGCGGGTATTCGGCCTACGGTCAACGTTATCTTTTGTAGGCCTGATTAAGCGCAGCGCCATCAGGCGTTTTTCAGCAGTACATTCTCAAGCCAATGACGCAGTTCAACCGGCGCGGATTTCAGGCTGTTTGACCCCCGAGTGATGGTAGCGATGCCCGCCCCCAGCTCGGTTTTCAATTCGCGCTGGCTCATTTCGCCACGCAGCAATTCCTCAATGATGCGCACGCGCGTTCCCAGCGCTTCACGCTCGTCCGGCGTGAGCATCAGTTGTAGTAAAGGCAGATGTAGTTCCTCTGTATACGCCTGGCGGAGTAACTCCACAAAACGAAGCCACTCCTGATTACGTTGTTCGGCGATGGCCGATGAATAAGGGGAATGCTGAGTCATGTTATACCGCCGTTTGTACTGTTACACGAGTACAAATGATAACATAATCCGTTCGCATTAATACCGCCGCTGCCACTCAGAGTCGCTCATTAAGGTCTCTTTCTTCCCCATAAAGTGACGATAGTAAGCATCATAGGCCAACACGTTTTTTACGTAGCCACGCGTTTCCGAGAAGGGGATGCTTTCGACAAACGCTACGGCATCGATACGTCCCGCGCTATTGCCAAGCCAGGTACGAACCCGTCCCGGCCCGGCGTTATATGCCGCAGAGGCGAAAATGCGGTTATCGCCAAACTGCTGGTAGACATACTGCAAATAATGGGTACCGATATTGATGTTGGTCTCCGGCTCCAGTAACTGGCCCGGGCTGCGATAGCCAGGAATCGAAAACATCTTCACCGTATGGGTGGCGGTCCCCGGCATAATCTGCATTAAACCGCTGGCGCCCACGGGCGATTTTACTTTGGGATTCCAGGCACTTTCCTGGCGGGCAATCGCCATGGCATAGCTTTGTGGAATATCCTTATCACGGGTATAGCGTTTAAAGAGATCGTTATATGCCAGCGGGAAACGCTCCTCCAGATGATCCCACAATTTTCCGGCGATCGTCGCTTGTACGCTCAGATCCCACCAATGCTGATTAAACGCGTAGCGCGCCAGTTGCGCCTGTTCGGATGGGGTACGGCTTTTCACCAGATTCGCCCATTCGCTGCGCGCCGTGTTATCCAGGTTCCAGTACATCAGCTCACGTACACGCGCCATTTCCGGTCCCTGCGTCAATGCGCTATCAATGTTAGCGGGCGCTTTATCGATTTTAAGGGTGTACACTTCACCTAAACGCTGCGCTGCGACCATCGGGTAAAAACCGCGCTTTTGCATCAGGGCATGGAGGATCTCTTTCGCTTCGGCGTCACGACCCCGCTCCAGCAGTAAATCCGCCTGCCAGTAGCGCCATTCGTCTTTTTCTTTCGCTTCCATTGGCAGTCGGGCAAGCCACGTATTGAGCCCGCGACGATCGCCCGTTCCCAGCGCCATACGCACGCGCCGCTCAATAAGCGACGTTGATTGCGAACGCATAATCGCATCATCGCGCCACTTTGCCTGCTCATCGGTGACATCGTTGCCCATTAAGCGCCATGCGACGATATCGCGCAATTCCTGGATTTGATCATCGTTTAGCTGCTGGGCCAGCGCCAGAGAAGGGATCATCAGACGTGCGTTTTCCGCATCCTGGCGTGCGACGCTGGCAAAGGCCACCGCCGCCATCTGACGGGTAAAGTCGGTCGCGCCGGTAGTGCGGGCGAAGGTCAGCACGCTATCAGGATCGTTGGCCAGGGTAATGATCGCTGACGCAATTGTTTGATATTGCGCTGGCATCTGGCCGGCCAGTACCGTGACCAGGCCGGTATTCCCGGCTTTCATCGCCAGCCGAATACGCTCCAGGTACGCCAGCGGGTCTTGCTTACCCGAGGCCCGCCAAACGCTGAACAGTTTGTCGCAGGCATTTGGCTGGCTTTTGCCGGTCAGCCAAAGGGCTTTCGCGCCCTGCCAGGCCTCTTCCGTTTGTCCGGTGCTCCATTTCGCGTAGTAATAATTACATTGCGCTTCTGTAGTGCCGGGCTTCTCCGGGCTAAATGCCAGCAAGCCACGCCAGTCTTCGCGACGCGCCAGCTCGTTAACGAACCGTGATTGCAGCGTACGGGCAGGGGGAAGCGTGGGGTTGGCACGAACAAACTGCGTGACCGTAATCGCCGGTTGGTTCATGAGATCGTCGGTGATCTGACGGTATTCCAGATACGGGTAGAGCGGATAATCTTTTAGACCCGGCATCATCTGCTCTACCACATCCATCTGACGGTTGTCCCAGGCCTGCTTAATCTGCGCATAACGATTACGCTGCTCTTCCAGTGAGTCGGCCCTCGCCAGGTGACAAAAAGTCAGCAGACATACGCTGGCGGCGATAAGACGCCAGGCAAATGGTTTGACTCTATCCACAAGCTCTTCCTCAATTGTTATCCAATGCAGCGTCATGCCGCGTAATGAATTTATGCTAACCAGTCATGGGCATTTGCGCCACGTTACGGACACTTTTTTACTTTTATTGCGAGTGCGATCTGCTGGCTGGGCTTAGGCAGGGAAAAAGGCTACACTTCGCCTTTGAAATCTATTCACCATCACGATAAACATAGAGGCGAAGTCCAACGTGGCTCAATTCGTTTATACCATGCATCGTGTCGGCAAAGTGGTTCCGCCGAAACGTCATATTCTGAAAAACATCTCGCTGAGCTTCTTCCCTGGCGCCAAAATTGGCGTGCTGGGCCTTAACGGTGCCGGTAAATCTACTCTGCTGCGCATCATGGCGGGTATCGATAAAGATATTGAAGGCGAAGCGCGCCCGCAGCCTGGCATTAAGATTGGCTACCTGCCGCAGGAGCCTCAGCTTAACCCTGAACACACGGTACGTGAGTCAATTGAAGAAGCCGTATCTGAAGTGGTTAATGCGCTCAAGCGCCTGGATGAAGTCTATGCGCTGTACGCCGATCCGGATGCCGATTTCGACAAGCTGGCGGCAGAGCAAGGCAAACTGGAAGAGATTATTCAGGCTCACGACGGCCATAACCTGAACGTACAGCTTGAACGCGCGGCTGATGCCCTGCGTCTGCCGGACTGGGATGCTAACGTCGCTAACCTCTCCGGGGGTGAACGTCGCCGCGTCGCGCTGTGCCGCCTGCTGCTGGAAAAACCAGATATGTTGCTGCTCGACGAACCGACTAACCACCTGGATGCGGAGTCCGTGGCCTGGCTGGAACGTTTCCTGCACGACTTTGAAGGCACTGTAGTCGCAATTACCCACGACCGTTACTTCCTCGATAACGTTGCCGGTTGGATTCTGGAACTTGACCGCGGCGAAGGTATCCCGTGGGAAGGTAACTACTCCTCCTGGCTGGAGCAGAAAGATCAGCGTCTGGCGCAGGAAGCTTCTCAGGAAGCGGCACGTCGTAAGTCGATTGAGAAAGAGCTGGAGTGGGTTCGTCAGGGCGCGAAAGGCCGTCAGTCGAAAGGCAAGGCGCGTCTGGCCCGTTTTGAGGAACTGAACAGCGTTGAGTATCAAAAACGTAATGAAACCAACGAACTGTTTATCCCACCCGGACCGCGTCTGGGCGATAAAGTTATTGAAGTCAGCAATCTGCGTAAATCTTATGGCGATCGTGTACTGATCGACGATCTGAGCTTCTCGGTACCGAAAGGCGCTATCGTCGGGATCATTGGCCCGAACGGCGCGGGTAAATCAACGCTGTTCCGCATGATGTCCGGTCAGGAACAGCCTGATAGCGGCACCATTACGCTGGGTGAAACCGTTAAGCTGGCCTCCGTCGATCAGTTCCGCGACGCGATGGATAACAGCAAAACCGTGTGGGAAGAAGTGTCCGGCGGGCTGGATATCATGAAGATCGGCAACACCGAAATGCCGAGCCGCGCCTACGTAGGCCGCTTCAACTTCAAAGGTGTTGACCAGGGCAAACGCGTGGGCGAACTGTCCGGCGGCGAACGTGGACGTCTGCATCTGGCCAAACTGTTGCAGGTGGGCGGCAACGTCCTGCTGCTCGACGAACCGACGAACGACCTGGATATCGAAACCCTGCGTGCGCTGGAAAACGCCCTGCTGGAGTTCCCGGGCTGCGCGATGGTTATCTCGCACGACCGCTGGTTCCTTGACCGTATCGCTACCCACATTCTGGATTATCAGGATGAAGGTAAAGTGGAATTCTTCGAGGGTAACTTTACCGAGTACGAAGAGTACAAGAAACGCACGCTGGGCGCGGATGCGCTGGAGCCGAAGCGTATCAAGTACAAACGTATTGCCAAGTAATTGTTCAGACGCCCGATAGCGCTCACGTTTATCGGGCCTCCGGACATATGCTACGTTCACCACATGCCCGATGGCGCAAGCGCCATCGGGCATGTCGCTGGCCGGATAAGGCGTTTACGCCACCCTCAGGCAAAAAAGGTTATCCCTGCTCACCCATCATCTCTTTCACTAACTCCACGCAGCGCAAAAATCGGCCATCATAATCGGCTTCTTTAACGTGAACGAAATCGATATGGTTTTCCCGCAGCATGTCTACTAACAATGTCTGGAACGCTTTGCGATCCACTGAACTGCCGAGGCTGCGTAGCCCATCAGCAACCCACGGCGTATTATTCTCCAACAGGATCACCAGATCGAAGCGATATTCATCAATCAACGCCTGGACAAACGGATGTTCGCGCCCTTCATATTTTTTGCAAAAGGCCTGGGTGGTGACAAAATCGGTGTCGATAAACGCTACCTTATTGGCATATTTAACAGCAAAATCAATATATTGTGCATGGCCTAACGCGATTTTGTCATAGTCAGAATACTGTAGCGCCATTTCATCGCCGCCCAGATGTGAAAAGACATAGTCGCGGCCATATTCCCAGGCGCTGGTGGTATTAAAAATATTGGCGAGCTTATTGACCAGCGTAGACTTGCCGCTTGATTCCCCACCCAGAATGGCGACGGTACGCACGAAGAACGGCTTCACCTCGGTGGGGATATATTCCCAGTAACGGAACGGGTTTTCACGAATTTGCGCCCCGCTGATACTCATAAAGGTACGCTTAGGATCGACCAGTACCGTCTCTATCCCCAGATGCTCCAGATACTGCGGCGCATCGGCTTCCTCGGAGGTGTAGATCCAATTCGGCTGAATCCCCTTCTCTTCCATAAAGGCTTTAATGCCGTTACTCCAGACGTCCCAGCCGTGGGGGTATGGTTCCATTCCTTCTTCATTAAAGGCGTGGATACGAATATTTTTTTGGTATTTGAAGGTTTGTAGCAGCCAGCGCAGGCGATCGGGCACCGTCGGTTGCTGGGACATGGCGCTGGCCTCGAACAAAGCGCGGTCGCGTGTGTCGTCATAGCCCATAATGATGTGCAGCTCATCTACCTGGCTGCAGGCGCGCTGAATCAAATAGATATGTCCGGTATGCAACGGATAAAATTTGCCAAACACCACGCCGATGTTTTTCTCGATACGCGGGAATTCCAGCCCCAAAAAGCGATGCAAAGCTTCCAGCTTTTGCGCGCTGGGGCTTTTGATTTTAGCATTCAGCAGCTGGCTTAAATATCCCTTGGTCATGCCACTGGCATCCGCCACCTGTTGCAGGGTACAGCCCTTTTGCTTAATGGCGGTTTTCAGATAATCAAATGACACAAGCGCCTCCTGCTTAATAAAATGTAAGCCGGACGTCGCCGCCCGGCACTTTCACCGCGCGCAGCCTGATGACGCTACGCTTATCAGGCCTACAGGGTGAAACAAATAATTACCCTATGGATTTCTGTTGGCAGGAAAGCGGCAAGTGAGTGACAAATTCGTCAGGAACGAATTTGACCAGCCGAAGACTGGCCTCTGGTGAGGGACATGGATGTCCCTCATTTCATCCCGAATCACTTAGTAAACTAAGTGATTCGGGTGAACGAACGCAGCCAACACACCTGCCGACAGAAAGACGACGGGTAATGAATTATAAGTCGTCAAACACGCTTAGTGCATCCGCGAGCTTTTTCACGCCGAAAACCTGCATGCCTTCCGGCGGCTTTTTCGGCACGTTAGCGGCGGGCACTATCGCCCGGCGAAAACCGTGTTTGGCCGCTTCGGAAATGCGCTCCTGGCCACTCGGCACCGGGCGAATTTCACCGGCCAGCCCCACCTCGCCAAACACCACCAAATCCTGCGGTAATGGCCTGTCGCGCAGGCTGGAAACCATCGCCAGTAACAACGCTAAATCAGCGCTGGTCTCGGTCACTTTCACCCCGCCGACCACATTGACGAAGACGTCCTGATCTGCCATTTGTAACCCGCCGTGACGGTGGAGCACCGCCAGCAGGATCGCCAGACGATTTTGTTCCAGCCCGACTGCCACGCGCCTGGGGTTGGCCATCATCGAGTGATCGACCAGCGCCTGAATTTCAACTAACAGCGGGCGCGTTCCCTCCCAGACCACCATCACCGAACTACCGGAGGTGACTTCATCACCACGACTTAAAAAGATTGCGGAGGGGTTGCTCACCTCGCGCAGACCTTGTTCGGTCATGGCAAAGACGCCCAGTTCGTTCACCGCGCCAAAGCGGTTTTTATGGCTGCGTAGGGTACGGAAGCGGGAATCCGCGTCGCCGTCCAGCAGTACCGAACAGTCAATACAGTGTTCAAGAACCTTTGGCCCCGCCAGCGAACCATCTTTGGTGACATGCCCCACCATCACGATCGCCACGCCGCGCGTTTTGGCGAAACGTGTTAAATACGCCGCCGTCTCACGCACCTGCGCCACGCTGCCCGGCGAAGATTGAATATCCGCCATATGCATCACCTGGATGGAGTCAATCACCATCAGCTTCGGCTGCTCTTCTTCGGCAATCAGGCAAATCTGTTCGATACTGGTTTCGGACAGCATATTCAGGTTGCCGGTGGGCAATCCCAGACGATGAGCGCGCATCGCCACCTGTTGTAGCGACTCCTCGCCGGTGACATACAGGGTTTTCATCTGTTCGGCGAGCTTACACAGCGTTTGCAGCAGCAGAGTTGATTTCCCGGCGCCAGGATTACCGCCAATCAGAATAGCGCTGCCCGGTACTACGCCGCCGCCCAGCACCCGGTCAAACTCTTTGAAACCGGTCGAAAAACGCGGCAGTTCCTCAAGGCTAATGTCCGAAAGTTTCTGCACTTTTGCCACGCCCGCGCTGCCCGCATAACCGCTCAGCCGCTCGTTACGCGCCACCGTTGGCGATGCGGCGAGGCGCACCTCGGTTATCGTGTTCCAGGCGTGACAGGCGCTGCATTGCCCCTGCCAGCGTGGATAGTCGGCCCCGCATTCATTACATACGAAGGCGCGTTTAGGCGCTTTTGCCACGGTATACCTCTTTCGTTAACACGTTTGCCGGATGGCGACGCTAATGCGTCTTACCGGGCCTACAAAATGAACGCTTCGTCCCGTAGGCCGGATAAGGCGAGGCCGCCATCCGGCAATGTCATTATTTCTGATTCATGCTGCCGGAGAGAATGCAAAACACGCCCATGAGATCAGCATGACGAATAGTGATTTCTGTCTTTTCGTTGACTTTTGGCTTGGCATGAAAGGCAATGCCTAATCCCGCGGCTTTGATCATCGGCAGATCGTTGGCGCCGTCGCCAATCGCCACCGTCTGCGCCAGCGGAATTTCATGCTCTTGTGCCAGACGAAGTAAGGTACTGGCTTTATACTCGGCGTCCACAATATCGCCGATAACATGACCGGTAAATTTACCGTCCATGATCTCCAGTTCGTTGGCAACCGCCGCTGTCAGGCGCAACTTGTCACGCAGATACTCAGCAAAGAAGGTAAACCCTCCGGACGCGATGGCGACTTTCCAGCCGAGCGTTTCCAGTTTTAGCACCAGTTGCGTTAATCCTGGCATCAATGGCAGATCCTCGCGTACCTGGCGCAAAATATCGGCGTCTGCGCCTTTCAGCGTCGCCACGCGATGGCGCAGGCTGGCAGTAAAATCCAGTTCACCGCGCATCGCGCGTTCGGTGACTTCAGCCACTTGCTCGCCCGTACCGGCCAACTTCGCGATTTCGTCGATGCACTCAATCTGGATGGCGGTAGAGTCCATATCCATCACCAATAACCCCGGCGTGCGCAAATGCGGAATTTTGCCCAGCGGCGCAACATCCAGTTGTGCCTCATGCGCCAGCCGTGTCGCACGTGGCGTCAACGACCCTGCCAGACGAATAACCTGATAATCCTCCACACACCAGGCGGCGACAATCACCATTGCGGCGCCCAGCGTTGTCTGGTATTGGGTTAAACGCTGCTTATCCAGCCCACGGCCATACAGTAACCAACCGCTACGGCCTGCGTGGTAATCCAGAGGCATCACCTCGTCGCCGCTTAAAGAGAGAGGCAAACCCGGCCACAAAGAGACATCTTCAGGCAGGTCGCACCAGGTAATGTTAGGCATTAAAGCTCCTGTAAATCGTTCAGGCCGGTAACCGCCCCGCGGAAAATAACGCATGAGGCTACCTTGTAACCATCGCTTCTGGCAACATTAAGCCTTAAATTTTCAGCAGGTGGAATATGGCTCGCGCAAAACTGAAATTTCGGCTTCATCGTGCGGTGATTGTATTGTTTTGTCTTACACTGCTCGTCGCGCTCATGCAAGGTGCTTCCTGGTTTAGTCAAAACCATCAGCGGCAGCGCAATCCGCAACTGGAAGAACTGGCCCGCACGCTGGCCCGTCAGGTGACGCTCAATATCGCCCCGCTGATGCGCAGCGAAACGCCGGATGAAAAACGCATCAACGCTGTCCTGCGTCAACTCACGCAAGAGAGTCGCATTCTGGATGCCGGTGTCTATGATGAACAGGGCGATCTTATCACTCGCGCCGGTGAAAGCGTCAGCGTACGCGACCGACTGGCACTGGATGGCAAAAAAGCAGGTAGTTACTTTAACCAGCAAATTGTCGAGCCTATTCAGGGGAAAAACGGTCCTCTGGGTTACCTGCGCCTGACGCTGGATACTCACACGCTGCCGACCGAAGCGAAGCAGGTGGATAACACCACGAACATTCTGCGCCTGATGCTGTTGCTCTCGCTGGCGACAGGCGTTGTGCTGACACGCACCTTACTACAGGGTAAACGCACACGCTGGCAACAATCGCCCTTCCTGTTAACGGCCAGTAAGCCCGTCCCGGAAGAAGAAGAGCGTGAGAAAAAAGAGTAAATTCCCCTTGAGTAAAGGTAAGGACATCGACCATGACGACATTACGTCTGCTTATTTCTGACTCGCATGATCCCTGGTTTAACCTGGCGGTAGAAGAGTGTATCTTCCGCCAGATGCCTGCTACCCAGCGCATGCTGTTCCTGTGGCGCAACGCCGATACGGTAGTGATTGGCCGCGCGCAAAATCCGTGGAAAGAGTGTAATACTCGCCGCATGGAAGAAGATAACGTCCGTCTGGCCCGTCGGAGTAGCGGCGGCGGCGCGGTATTCCACGATCTCGGCAATACCTGCTTTACTTTTATGGCAGGAAAACCAGAATACGATAAAACCATCTCTACCGATATCGTACTTAATGCGCTGAATTCGCTGGGTGTGACTGCCGATGCCTCCGGGCGTAACGATCTGGTGGTGAAAACGGCCGAAGGCGATCGCAAAGTGTCAGGCTCCGCTTATCGCGAAACCAAAGATCGCGGTTTTCATCACGGGACGCTGCTGCTGAACGCCGATCTCAGCCGACTGGCGAACTACCTGAATCCCGACAAAAAGAAACTGGCGGCGAAAGGCATTACCTCTGTACGCTCGCGGGTAGCTAATCTTACCGAACTGCTGCCGGGCATTACCCATGAACAGGTTTGCCAGGCAATGACGGAGGCCTTTTTCGCTCATTACGGCGAGCGCGTCGAAGCAGAGGTCATCTCGCCGGACAAAACGCCGGATCTGCCGAATTTTACCGACACCTTTGCCCGCCAGAGTAGTTGGGAGTGGAACTTCGGCCAGGCGCCTGCCTTCTCTCATTTATTAGATGAACGCTTTAGCTGGGGCGGCGTTGAACTACATTTTGATGTTGAAAAAGGCCATATCACCCGGGCGCGGGTGTTTACCGATAGCCTGAACCCGGCACCGCTGGAGGCGCTGGCGGGGCGACTGCAAGGGTGTTTATACCGCGCGGATAAACTCCAGGAAACGTGCGAAGCGCTGATAGCGACGTTTCCGGAACAGGAGAGTGAGTTGCGGGAACTGGCGAATTGGGTCGCAGGGGCCGTGCGTTAAAGAATTGCCGGATGGCAGCTACGCCTTATCCGGCCTACAAATGAGTGCTTTCTGTAGGCCGGATAAGCAACGCGCCATCCGGCATTACTGCCACTCACCAGCGTCAAGATCCCTCACATCCCCCGCCCAATCAACCGGGTAAACGCCATTGCGAACATCACGATGAAAGGTCGAAAACGGCCAATCCTGCACCCGCCTTACCCAACCGTGCTTCACGGGGTTGAAGTAGATGTAATCGACATGTCGGCGAAAATCCTTTTCGTCGCGAAGCGTGTGCTCCCAGAATCGTGGCTGCCACACTTCATGGCGCATTATCGATTTGGTAAATAACTTTTTAAGCTCCCGCCAGCGAGATGAAAAGTCACAATCGTTCTCAGGAAGCGTCCAGATGCAATGCAGATGCTCAGGCAACACGACAAAAGCATCAATTTGAAAAGGCTTCGTATTTTTCACTCGGCGAATAGCAGAGCGTAATTCCGCAATCTGGCGGACAAGTAAATCACTTTTCCGGTTTTTCAGATTAACCGTGAAAAACCAGGTTCCACCGTTAATGTAATAACGACGATAGTTCGACATTTTGTTCATTCCTTAAACAAAATCTAAACGTAACGGGTTAATAGCAAAAGGCAATGCGGAGAGGGTAATTCGGGAATGAGGCTCGCAGTATAAACAGCAGATTGCCGGATGACGGCTACGCCTTATCCAGCCTACAAGTCGATCCGGTAACAACCGCAGGCCGTTGTAGGCCCGGTAAGCAAAAAGGCCCCCGGGCACAGCACAAACTTACTCTTTATCGCCCAACAGAACGGATTCCAGCGCGATTTTGATCATGTCGTTGAAGGTCGTTTGACGCTCCGCGGCAGTAGTCTGCTCATGAGTACGGATATGGTCGGACACAGTACAGATAGTCAGCGCTTTCGCGCCAAATTCTGCCGCTACGCCGTAGATGCCCGCCGCTTCCATTTCCACCCCCAGGATGCCGTATTTCTCCATCACATCGAACATGTCGCCGTCCGGCGAGTAGAACAGGTCAGCGGAGAACAGGTTACCAACGCGTGCGTCAACGCCCAGCGCTTTCGCTGCGTCTACCGCATTACGCACCATGCCGAAATCGGCGATAGCCGCAAAGTCATGATCTTTAAAACGAATACGGTTCACCTTGGAGTCGGTGCAGGCGCCCATACCGATCACCACGTCGCGCAGTTTAACGTCCATGCGCACCGCGCCGCAGGAACCTACACGGATGATTTTCTTCACGCCGAAATCGGTGATCAGCTCTTTGGTGTAGATGGAGCAGGATGGGATCCCCATACCGTGGCCCATCACAGAGATCTTACGGCCTTTGTAAGTACCGGTAAAACCGAGCATGCCGCGAACATTGTTCACTTCACGCACGTCTTCGAGGAAAGTTTCAGCAATGTGCTTCGCACGCAGCGGGTCGCCCGGCATCAAAACAACGTCAGCGAAATCGCCCATTTCTGCGTTAATGTGTGGAGTTGCCATCTTCAGTTCCCTTTAAATTTGTTGTTATTGCCGGGTAGCGATGATGCCTCACCCGACCGACAAAACGAATTCAAAAAACAGTGAAATACCCTAAGGATTTCGCGTTGTAGGAAGGCGACGAATTCGTGAATCCCCGATTAACTATGTGACCGGGGTGAGCGAATGAAGTCAACGCATCTACAGCGCGAAAGACAACGGGTATCACAGCATATTTTTGCCGTATTCCATCGGCGACGTACCGAAGTACGTCGCTAACGTCTGGCCGATATCGGCAAACGTTTCACGGTGCCCCAGCGAGCCCGGTTTCACTTTCGGGCCATAGATCAGCACCGGAATATGCTCACGGGTGTGGTCAGTACCGGTCCAGGTCGGGTCGCAGCCGTGGTCGGCGGTCAGGATCAGAATGTCATCCTCTCCCACCTGTTCCATCAACTCCGGCAGACGGCGGTCAAACAGTTCCAGACCCGCTGCATAACCTGCCACATCGCGACGGTGGCCCCAGGAGGAGTCAAAATCAACAAAGTTAGTGAACACGATGGTCTTATCGCCCGCCTCTTTCATCTCTTTGAGGGTGGCGTCAAACAGCGCGTCCAGGCCGGTGGCTTTCACTTTTTTAGTGATGCCGCAGTTGGCATAGATGTCCGCAATCTTACCCACGGAAACCACATGGCCGTCTTTTTCATCAACCAATTTCTGCAGAATGGTCGGTGCTGGCGGTTCAACAGCCAGATCGTGACGGTTGCCAGTACGCTGGAAGTTACCGGCTTTATCGCCGATGAACGGACGCGCGATAACGCGACCAATGTTGTAGCCGCCTTCGGTCAGTTCTTCACGGGCGATTTCACACAGCTCATAAAGTTTGTCCAGACCAAACGTCTCTTCGTGGCAGGCAATCTGGAACACGGAATCCGCGGAGGTATAGAAAATCGGCTTACCCGTCTTCATATGCTCTTCGCCCAGTTGATCCAGAATCACGGTCCCGGAAGAGTGGCAGTTACCGAGGTAACCCGGCAGGTTGGCGCGTTTCACCAGCTTGTCCAGCAGTTCCTGCGGGAAGCTGTTTTCGTGATCGGAGAAATAGCCCCAGTCGAACAGCACCGGCACACCGGCGATTTCCCAGTGACCAGACGGCGTGTCTTTACCGGAAGAAAGCTCGTGCGCCCAGGCGTATGCGCCAATCACTTCCGCGTTGCCGTCCATACCGGCAGCAATTTTCCCGGTAGAACCTTCGTGGGCTTTCACCAACCCCAGACGAGTCAGGTTAGGCAGATTCAGCGGGCCTTTACGACCGTTGTCAGCTTCGCCTTTCGCACAGGCTTCCGCGATATGGCCGAGGGTATCCGCACCCACGTCGCCAAAACGATCCGCATCTTCAGTAGCGCCGATGCCGAATGAGTCCAGCACCATAATAAATGCACGTTTCATATCTTCTCCGTACTTAGTGCTTCAAAAATAATTGATCAGATCAGTATACAACTATTCAGTAATACGACGATAGACCGAAGGTGTGCTTGCTGGTGCTTTATCGTCAAGGATAATTGCCGCTTTAACAGCTTTCGCCGCCTCCTGCCAGCTGGCTTCGTCTTTAGCGTGGATCACCGCCAGCGGACGCTGTCCATCAATGCTGTCGCCCAGACGCGCCATATCGGTAAAGCCGACGCTGTAATCAATAGTGTCCGACGCCTGACGACGACCGCCGCCCATCGACACAACAGCCATGCCTAACGCACGGGTATCCATTGCGCTGATAAACCCTTCAGTATCAGCATATACTGCTTTGCTCAACATGGCGGTCGGCAGGTATTTATCGTAGTTCTCAACGAAATCGCTCGGCCCTTTCTGCGCGGCCACCATACGACCAAAGACTTCTGCCGCTTTACCGTTATCCAGCACCGCCTGCAATTTCGCGCGGGCTTCGGCGTCATCTTTCGCCAGATTGCCGGAGATCAGCATCTCCACACACAGGGCCATGGTGACGTCAAACAGGCGCGGATTGCGGTATTCACCGGTCAGGAACTGCACGGCTTCACGCACTTCCACCGCGTTACCGGCGCTCGAAGCCAGCACCTGGTTCATATCGGTTAACAACGCCGTAGTGCGAACTCCCGCGCCGTTTGCCACGCCGACAATGGCTTCAGCAAGGGCTTCAGAAAGTTCATAGGTCGGCATAAACGCGCCGCTGCCGACTTTTACGTCCATCACCAGCGCATCCAGCCCTTCGGCCAGTTTTTTGGCGAGGATGGAGCCGGTAATCAGCGGGATAGAGTCCACCGTCGCGGTAATATCACGGGTGGCGTAAAAACGTTTATCTGCCGGTGCAAGCGAACTGGTTTGCCCAATAATCGCCACACCTACGTCTTTAATAATTTCGCGGAAACGGTTGTCGTCCGGGAAGATATCAAACCCCGGGATCGCCTCCAGTTTATCGAGCGTACCACCGGTGTGACCGAGGCCACGACCGGAGATCATCGGCACATAACCGCCGCAGGCGGCTACCATTGGCCCCAACATCAGAGACGTCACGTCCCCCACGCCGCCGGTCGAATGCTTATCGACAATCGGGCCATTGAGATTCAGGCTTTTCCAGTCAAGAACAGTACCGGAATCCCGCATCGCCATGGTCAGCGAAACACGCTCCGGCATGGTCATATCGTGGAAGAAAATGGTCATCGCCAGGGCGGCAATCTGTCCTTCTGAGATAGTATTGTCACGAATGCCATTGATAAAGAAACGAATTTCTTCGTCACTCAACGCATGACCATCACGCTTTTTACGAATAATTTCTTGTGCGAGAAACACGGTACCCTCCTGAGGGAAAAGAGTAGAAGGCTGGCCGTAGGCCTGATAAGCGAAGCGCCATCAAGCTTACATCGCCGGATGGCGGCTACCGCCTTATCCGGCCTACAGGCCTGGATTTGTAGGCCGGATAAGCGCAGCGCCATCCGGCAAATCAGAGCTTAGTAGCTGCTGGCGCTCTTACCGTCCCCGTGCCCCAGAGCTTTCAGCAGGCTCGCCAACAGGCTGGATGCGCCAAAGCGGTAGTGACGAGAATCTGCCCAGTCAGCGCCAAACAGTTCGTCGGCAATCGCGAGGAATTTCTGCGCGTCTTCCGCCGTACGAACACCACCTGCCGGTTTGAAACCTACGGTTTTTTCCACACCCATATCGCGGATCACTTCCATCATGATGCGGGCGCTTTCCGGGGTGGCGTTGACCGGCACTTTACCGGTAGACGTTTTGATGAAATCAGCACCTGCTTTGATTGAAATTTCGGAGGCTTTACGAATCAGCGCCTCTTCTTTCAGCTCACCGGTTTCAATGATCACTTTCAGTAACACATTCGCCGCGGCACACGCGTCTTTACAGGCTTTAACCAGATCAAAGCCGACCTGTTCATTACCCGCCATCAACGCACGGTACGGGAAAACCACGTCAACTTCGTCAGCGCCATAAGCGATGGCCGCGCGGGTTTCCGCCAGCGCAATATCGATATCGTCATTGCCATGCGGGAAGTTCGTCACCGTTGCAATACGGATTTCCGGCGTGCCCTGCTCTTTCAGGGTCTTACGCGCAATCGGAATAAAACGCGGATAGATACAGACAGCGGCGGTGTTGCCGACCGGGGTTTTTGCCTGATGACACAACGCTACCACTTTTTCATTCGTGTCATCATCGTTCAGAGTGGTCAGATCCATCAGTTTGAGCGCACGCAGGCTGCTTGCTTTTAAATCAGTCATGACATTCTCCAACGGCATTGCCGTATAAAATTTCACCTTGCGAGTCTGTTAGTATTCTAACATTCACTCGCGATTACACTTCGATATACATCACAGTTAATGAAAACTACATACAAATTTGCATTACTATAATGAGATCTGAATCAAGTTATTCATCCCTTCTTGCCCGTTCTCCGTATGGCAGGCGCATCAGGATCAAAGTCAGTCCGACGCCATTTTCTACAATAGCGCATCGTCCCGGCATAAAAAGGAAACGAAAATGCCAACCTCATGCGAAACTGCGCTACAACAGCGTTGCCAGCAAATTGTAACCAGCCCGGTGCTTAGCCCTGCGCAAAAACGCCATTTTCTGGCTCTGGAAGCGGAAAACGCCCTGCTTTATCCTACCCTGCCGGAAGAGGCTCGCCGTGCACTGGATGAAGGTGTCATTTGCGATATGTTTGAGGGCCATGCGCCCTTCAAGCCACGCTACGTCTTGCCCGATTACGCCCGTTTTCTGGCTAACGGTTCACAGTGGCTGGAGCTGGAAGGCGCGAAAGATCTGGATGACGCGTTATCCTTACTGACTATTTTGTATCATCATGTCCCTTCCGTGACGTCCATGCCGGTTTATCTCGGCCAGCTTGATACGCTGCTACAACCGTATGTTAGAATTCTAACACAAGATGCGATCGATATTCGAATAAAACGTTTCTGGCGTTATCTCGACAGAACCCTGCCAGACGCATTTATGCATGCCAATATTGGGCCTGCCGATACCCCCATCACACGGGCGATTTTGCGCGCCGATGCCGAATTAAAGCAGGTAGCGCCTAATCTGACGTTTATCTACGATCCAGACATCACGCCGGATACACTTCTACTGGAAGTGGCTAAAAATATTTGTGAATGCAGTAAGCCACACATTTCCAATGGCCCTGTAAATGATAAAATTTTCACAAAAGGCCAGTATGGCGTTGTCAGCTGTTATAACTCATTACCGCTTGCCGGCGGCGGCAGCACGCTGGTCCGTCTCAATCTGAAAGCCGTGGCAGAACGCAGCACGTCTGTCGATGACTTCTTTTCACGCACGCTACCGCATTACTGTCAGCAACAGATCGCCATCATTAATTCACGATGTGAATTCCTTTATGAAAAGTCACATTTCTTTGAGAATAGCTTTCTTGTACGGGAAAAGTTGATCGATCCTGCGCGTTTTGCGCCAATGTTCGGCATGTATGGGCTCGCGGAGGCCGTTAACCTGCTGTGTGACAAAGCGGGGTTGAACATCCATTACGGTAAAAATAAAACGGCAAACGATGTGGGCTACCGCATCAGCGCTCAGTTGGCGGATTTCGTCGAAAATACGCCAGTGAAGTATGGCTGGAATCAGCGGGCGCTACTTCATGCCCAATCAGGCATCAGTTCCGATATCGGTACCACGCCGGGCGCGCGTCTACCGTATGGCGACGAACCGGACCCTATTACGCATTTGCGAGCCGTTGCGCCGCATCACGCCTTTTATCATGCCGGGATCAGCGACATTCTGACGCTGGATGAAACTATCAAGCGTAATCCGCAGGCGCTGGCTCAGCTTTGTCTTGGCGCGTTTAAGGCCGGAATGCGGGAATTTACCGCCAATGTAAGCGGCAACTCTCTGGTGCGTGTCACCGGTTATATGGTGCGTCTGTCGGATCTGGAAAAATATCGTGCCGAAGGCTCACGTATGAATACCACCTGGCTGGGAGAAGAGGCGGCGCGCAATACGCATATTCTTGAAAGACAGGCTCGCGTAATAAGTCATGAACAACAGATGCGCTTTAGTCAGTAAAATTATTCCTTTTTCCTGCGTCGACGGACCCGGCAGTCGTCTGGCCCTGTTCCTACAGGGCTGTAATCTGCGCTGCAAGAATTGCCATAATCCGTGGACGATGGGACGTTGTAATAACTGCGGGGAATGTGTAACCCAGTGTCCGCACCACGCACTCAGCGTTAACGGCGGGAAAGTGGTATGGCGGCCGGACATCTGCGCGCAATGCGACACTTGTCTGCAAATGTGCCCACAGCAGGCAACGCCAATGGCGCAGACCATGAGCATTGACGACGTGCTGCGTCATATCCGTAAAGCATCGCTGTTTATTGAAGGTATTACCGTCAGCGGCGGAGAAGCGACCACGCAATTACCATTTATTGTGGCGCTGTTTACGGCGATCAAAGCCGATCCGCAATTACAACGACTGACCTGCCTGGTGGACAGTAATGGTCAGTTAAGCGAGACAGGTTGGCAAAAACTGCTGCCGGTTTGCGACGGCGTAATGCTCGATCTGAAAGCCTGGGAGAGCGAGCGTCATCGCCGTCTGACCGGGCAGGATAACGCACGTATTAAGCACAGTATCTGCTTTCTTGCCGGGCAAGGAAAACTGGCGGAACTGCGGTTGCTGGTTATCCCAGGCCAGGTGGACTATTTGCAGAATATTGATGCACTGGCGGCATTTATTACATCACTGGGCGATGTTGTGGTACGCCTGAACGCCTTTCATGCGCATGGCGTCTATGGCGAAGCGAAAGCCTGGCCAGGCGCAACGCGGCAAGAGGTGGAGCAGCTGGCTGACAGATTACAAAAAGGCGGGGTGGCGAAGCTGATTTTGCCGGCGTTGTATTTGTAGATATCCCTTGCCGGATGGCGGCTGTAGTAACATCAGAGCCGAAACAAGGTAATGGTATTGCGATACAGCGCATCGGCTATCACGTCTGCGGGCTCCGGGCGTAATTCACAAAGTGCATCAAACACTCTCGCCGCCTGCTCCGGACGATTCGGCTGCCCCTGAAACCCCTTTAGCGGCATATCCGGCGCATCGGTCTCCAGCAACAGAGCATCCAGCGGTAGCCGCGCCATAACGTCACGTGTTTTGCTGGCGCGCGGATAGGTGATAGTCCCGCCGACGCCAATTTTATAGCCCAACTGAACAAAGCGTTCAGCCTGTTGCAGGCTACCGGCAAAACCATGTACCACGCCAGTACGCGGCAATTCCTGCCGTTTTAAGTGCATCGCCAGTTTGTCATGCGTGCGCCGCGAATGCAGAATAACCGGTAGATCGTAACGCTTTGCCAGTTGCAATTGCGCATCCAGAAATTGCTCTTGCCGGGCGAACAGTGGCTCATCGCGATAAAGATCGAGACCGATCTCGCCTACCGCCACGACGTTCTGTTGTTGCGCCAGCGCTTGTTGCAGCTTATCGGGGTCGTCATCGGCATGGCGTTCAATCACTATGGGATGCAATCCCAGGGCAGCATAAAGTGATGAGAAACGCGCTGCCAGCGCCAGCACGCGGGGAAAGTGAATCGCCTGGGTTGCCGGCACAATGATTTTTTCAACGCCTGCAGCAAAGGCGCGCTGAATGCTGGCGCTCTCATCACCTGTAAAAGGCGGGAAGTCAAAATGGCAGTGTGTATCGATAAAGCGCCAGCTCATGCCAAATCCTCATCGTTAAAGGTGGTGTCGTTTGCCTGCGGCGCGCTGCTCACCTTCGCCACATGCGCATCATTGGCCACCGGCGCCGGAGGCACCACCACAGTTTCCGGAACAGTAATCCTCGATGTATGGCGCAGCAGAGGCGGCGTGGCAGCGAGTAATTTACCGACAGTGGCAAGGAAATAGCGTCCACATAATCGCCCGGTTTTGTAATCTTCACGCAGCGCCGGAATACGGCTGCCCAGCGCCATGCTGTGCAGCGGTTTCGGTGGGTAAATTTCAATGATCCGCAGCTTACCCGGTGGTTTTTCAATAAATTGCTGGATAGCACTGTAGGTCGTTTCATGATGCTGCACCAGATTGACCAGCGGCTGCAAGCTGCTCTCTCCCAGCCAGCGCTCCATTCGTTTAAACCACTGCGGCGTGTAATACATTTGCGACGGTACGGTGCGGATCACCACAATGGTTTTTGCGCCTCGTTTTGCCGCTTCCTGCACCGGAATGGCGTCACTAATTCCGCCATCCAGATAGTTGATGCCCTCTAACGCAACGCCGGTACGATAGAAACCGGGTATCGCGCTTGAGGCGCGGATAATATCGAGCCAGTTTTGTTTGGTCGGCGAGAAATAGCCTGGCGTGTAATTATCGCCACGACAGGCGCACATATAAAAGGTTTTTCCGGTGTCGAACAGGCGCGCCGCGGTATCCATCTGTAGCGGCATCCGGGCGGCGGTAGACTCTACCAGCCAGTCAAGATCGATAAGATTTCCACCGCGTACAAATCGCAGTGGATCAAAAAATTCGCGCCTTGTGGTATAGCGCATAATCACTTTACGCCCGTAGCCGGGCTGGTTGCAGAGATACGCCGAGAGATTTTGCGCACCGGCAGAAGTGCCGAAGTAGAGATCAAAAGGATTAAATTGCGCACGCATAAACTCATCCAGCACGCCTGCGGTAAAGATGCCCCGCTGCCCTCCACCCTCGCACACCAGTGCCATACGGCCTGGCCGGAACGGGCGTAAAGATAACGGCGCAATATTACCGAGCGTAACGGGTATTCGCTGTCCCACCTCTGCCTTCCTGTTTTTTATTTTTTTCAGGAGGACAAGGTAACGCAAAACGTAGGCGGCTAAAACTGGAAAAGCCAGTCCGCTGGACTGGCTTGGTAGCAATATATCTTTACAGATGCCTGCTAGGGTCGTTTACGGCCCATAAACAGGCTGACCAGGAAGAGCACGATCCCGACGACGAAAACGATTTTCGCCGCGCCGGCAGCCGTACCAGCAAGTCCACCAAAACCCAATGCGGCGGCAATTAACGCGATAACCAGAAATATAATGCCCCAACGAAACATAAGCCTCTCCTTTACCATAGTTAATGTCGACCGCTAAATATGAGCACTCAGGCTACTCATTCGCGATATTTTTAGTGTGGTGCACATTACGTCTCCCGACAAACGCCGGGAGAGCGAATTACGACGAATTACTGAACTTTCAGATCGTTTTTAACACTTTTTACGCCATCAACGGCTTTCGCGATGCTTTCAGCGCGGTTGCTTTGTTCCTGAGTTTCAACGGTACCGGAGAGCTGTACGACGCCATCGGTCGTTTCCACTTTCACTTTACGGGAAGGGACGAGATCGTCCGCCAGCAACTTGGCTTTGACTTCACTGGTGGTGGCCGTATCACCAGCATAGCCTTTCACAGAACTTTCTTTACTGTCCCGAACGTGAAGTTTGTCGCTAACGGAGGTAACGCCTTCTACGCCTTTCGCCACTTTTACAGCAGCTTCAGCCTGCGCCTGGCTTTCTACAAAGCCGCTCAGGGTGACGACTTTGTTGTTAGTTTCGACAGAAATATCGGTGCTTTTAATGTTGTCGTGGTCCACCAGTGCGGCTTTTACTTTCGCAGTGATAGCGCTGTCATCCATGAAGTTACCGACTTTATTCATAGAGTTATCGACTTTTTGCCCCGCAGTTTCAGTTCCGTTTTGCGCCTTGTCCGTTGTTGCGTTTTCTGCAAAGGCAGAACCTGTCGCAACAGCAGAGGTCAACATTACGGCCAGCAGAGTTTTAGAAATCTTCAGTCTTGTCGTAGTCATCGATTTTGTCCTGTATAGTTTGCTCATAATTTGAGCTCAGGCAACACGAGGTTGCATTGCTGAATGCGGTGAAACTCACCGGTTTCTGAAGTCAATGACTGGCGTCACATTCGTAAATTTGTAACGACGCGTCGCCTGACACCCTTCCGTTTCAGTTATTAATATCGTGACTGAAACAAATCTCAGCTTTAAGCTCTCATATTCACGCATTGAACAGGCATTAAAGCCGACATTTATGTCATCACTTTGTTAAATATAGATCACAATTTTGAAATCGCTTGTCGTTGCGTATAAAAAACAGGCAGATCAAAGAAAAAAGGCGGGATTTAAGAACATTCCGTAAGCGGTTAAAAAGGCAGGGAAAGTACGAAGGCGCGGCGGATGCCGCGCCCGGAAAGGGATCAGTGTTCGCGCGTTTTACGGAACTGAACGTCAGGGTAGCGTTCCTGGGTCAGGTTCAGGTTAACCATCGTGGGGGCGATATAGGTGAGATTATCACCGCCATCCAGCGCCAGTTGCGTTTCATTCTTACGCTTAAACTCTTCGAATTTCTTCGCATCAGCGCTTTCAACCCAGCGCGCCGTCGCTACGTTGACAGACTCATAAATCGCTTCCACGTTATATTCGCTTTTCAGGCGAGCAACGACGACATCAAACTGCAGAACACCCACGGCGCCGACAATCAGATCGTTGTTAGAAATAGGGCGGAATACCTGAACCGCGCCTTCCTCAGAAAGCTGCACCAGTCCTTTCAGCAGCTGTTTCTGCTTGAGGGGATCTTTCAGGCGAATACGACGGAACAGTTCCGGCGCAAAATTCGGGATACCGGTAAACTTCATCATTTCACCCTGGGTGAAGGTATCACCGATCTGAATGGTGCCGTGGTTATGCAGCCCCAGAATATCGCCCGGGTATGCTTCTTCAACGTGCGAACGGTCGCCAGCCATAAAGGTCAACGCATCAGAAATCACCACGTCTTTCCCGGTACGTACCTGTCGTAGCTTCATGCCCTTCTCATACTTACCGGAAACCACGCGCATAAACGCCACGCGGTCGCGGTGTTTCGGGTCCATATTAGCCTGAATTTTAAAGACAAAACCGGTAAATTTCTCTTCCGAGGCTTCCACGGTGCGGGTGTCTGTTTTACGCGGCATCGGCGCGGGCGCCCACTCCACCAGGCCGTCCAGCATATGATCGACGCCAAAGTTACCCAGCGCGGTTCCGAAGAAGACCGGGGTGATTTCCCCCGCCAGGAACAGATCTTTATCGAACTCATTAGACGCGCCCTGTACCAGTTCCAGCTCGTCACGCAACTGCTGCGCCAGATCCTCGCCCACGGCGGCATCCAGATCCGGGTTATTCAGCCCTTTAACAATGCGCACTTCCTGAATGGTATGGCCCTTACCGGTCTGGTAGAGGTAGGTTTCGTCTTTATAAAGGTGGTACACACCTTTGAACAGCTTGCCGCAGCCAATCGGCCAGGTGATCGGCGCACAGCCGATTTTTAATTCATTCTCAACTTCATCCAACAACTCCATTGGATCGCGGATGTCACGGTCAAGTTTGTTCATAAAGGTCAGGATCGGCGTGTCGCGCAGACGGGTAACTTCCATCAGCTTGCGGGTCCGGTCCTCGACGCCTTTCGCGGCATCGATAACCATCAGGCAGCAGTCCACCGCCGTCAGGGTACGGTAGGTGTCTTCCGAGAAGTCCTCGTGCCCAGGGGTGTCCAGCAGGTTAACCAGGCAGTCATGATACGGGAACTGCATCACGGAGGTGGTAATCGAGATCCCACGCTGTTTTTCCATTTCCATCCAGTCCGATTTCGCGTGCTGGCTGGAACCACGGCCTTTAACCGTACCAGCGGTCTGAATCGCCTGTCCGAATAACAGCACCTTTTCGGTAATGGTCGTTTTACCGGCATCCGGGTGAGAAATAATGGCAAACGTGCGGCGCTTGGCCACCTCTTGCAAATAAGGAGACAACGTCATAGTCAAATCTTCTTGAGTAAGCGCAGCGTTCGGCCACGCATGTTGAATACGAAAATGCGGCTATTTTACCCATCAACAGGGGGGAGGCAATCAGTGTTTACACAGGAGTTGCTCCAGTTCGCTGAGTGACGCCACCGTCCAGGTTGGATGAATACCTGCGGGCTGCTCGCGATGATGCGCGTTGAGCCAGCAGGTCGACAGTCCGGCGTTAATGCCGCCAAGAATATCGGATTCCGCGGTATCACCAACCATTAATACGCGCGAGCGGTCAGGACTGCCCGCCTGCTCCAGGGCATAATTAAAGATCTTTGGATCGGGCTTTGCGACGCCAACCTGCTCGGAAATGACTAACAGATCAAAGTAATCGCGCAGTCCGGTTCGCTCCAGTCGAATTTGCTGCAGCGCGGTAAAACCGTTTGTAATAATACCAATTTTAGTCTTCCCACGAAGGGCATTCAGCAGCGAAACGGCGCCTGGCAGCGGGGAGCAAATCTCCGCCATCGCATTAATAAAAGCGTCGTTAAGCTGACCCGGCTGCACCTTCAGCCGCTCCGCCCAGCTTTGAAAACGCGCATGCTGCAATTGTAATGAGGTAATCGCGCCGTTCTGGTAATCCACCCACAGCGGCTTATTGACGGCCTGGTAATCCTGGAAATCCTCAGCGGTAAACGTGACGCTATAGTCAAGAAACATCCGCTGTAAGCCGGTGAATGAATCAAACGTAAACAGCGTTTCATCGGCGTCAAAGAAAATCCAGTCCCACTTCATCATTATACCTTGCCTTTATTTATTACATGCTGATGGGGAGCGCCATAATAATAGCGTCTTCGTGTCCATCGGCGGTTGGATAGTAATTGCGGCGAATCGTCGCCTCGTTAAAACCCAGACTTTCATACAGGGCGATAGCAGCAACATTTGAGGCCCGAACCTCCAGCCACAGCGTCGCGACGTCGCGTTTTTCCAGTTCATCAATCAGATGCTCAAGCAGCATACGCCCCAGCCCGCGGCGCTGAAAATCCGGATCAACGGCAATATTGAACAGCGTCGCTTCATCCAGCACCACCTGCGTAATGGCAAACGCGGCCATACTTCCATCTACCGTCAACTGATAGTTCAAATAGCGTTCGCCCTGATTGCTGGCGAACGTGCTTTCACTCCATGGAAAAGCATGGGCGCGTTTTTCAATCAGAAAAGCAGCGGGTAAATCAGTCGGATTGAGGAAAGAAATCGTGTTCATGTTCGCAGATTTGTTGCCATAATGCGGCGAGTGCCGTCGGGTTTGCCCGGAGTTCATTAAATGCCGGCGTTGTGACCTGGGCGCCTTCAAGTTGCAGCGGCGCGTCGGTTCCTAACCGCCAGCTGTTACAACGGCCACCCTGCGGCAGCATAGCGACACGCTCAGGAGTCAGTGGTAAAACCTGATCGGGACTCACGGTCAACGCGCGTAAAACATCGCGCATCAGCGGCTCGCTCAGCGCCGGTAACTCCTCTGCGACCACAACCAGACGAACGTGCGCCGGCAGGGAAATGGCAATCTCCCCCTGTAATGCGCCGGGGCGACGCAGCGACCACTGGGTAATGCCCAGTTGTTGTAACTGCCAGTCTCGTCGGGATGTCATAGCGAAACGCTCCTGTAATCAGGGCCGCAAATATAGCAAATCTGTCGAATCTGCGCCATCAAACTACTATAATCGCCGCCAGTCTGAATAAAGGAGCCCCCCATGTCTGCTTTCACCCCGGCAAGTGAAGTCTTGCTGCGCCACAGTGATGATTTCGAACAAAGCCGTATTCTGTTTGCCGGAGATTTGCAGGATGACCTGCCCGCGCGCTTTGAATGCGCCGCCAGCCGCGCACATACGCAACAGTTTCACCACTGGCAGGTTTTAAGCCGCCAGATGGGTGATAACGCCCGTTTTAGCCTGGTAGCGGAAGCCAGCGATGCGGTGGATTGCGATACGCTGATCTACTACTGGCCGAAAAACAAACCTGAAGCGCAGTTCCAGTTGATGAATATTTTGTCGCTGATGCCGATCGGTTGCGATATTTTTGTCGTGGGGGAAAACCGTAGCGGCGTGCGTAGCGCCGAGCAGATGTTAGCGGACTACGCGCCGCTGAACAAAGTGGACAGTGCGCGACGTTGCGGCCTGTATCACGGGCGTCTGGAAAAGCAGCCGCTGTTCAGTCTCGAAAAATATTGGGACGAATACAGTATCGGTGATCTGACCATTAAAACGCTGCCGGGCGTATTCAGCCGCGACGGACTGGATGTCGGCAGCCAACTGTTACTTTCTACGCTGACACCGCACACGAAAGGCAAAGTGCTGGATGTCGGCTGCGGTGCTGGCGTGCTTTCTGCGGTGCTGTCCAGCCATTCGCCGAAAGTGCGGCTTACACTATGTGACGTAAGCGCCCCGGCGGTAGAGGCCAGCCGTGCCACGCTTGCCGCCAACGGTCTTGAAGGCGAGGTGTTCGCCAGCAACGTCTTTTCGGAAGTTAAAGGCCGTTTTGACATGATCATCTCCAATCCGCCTTTTCACGACGGAATGCAAACCAGCCTTGATGCGGCACAAACGCTCATTCGCGGCGCAGTGCGCCATCTTAATAGCGGCGGTGAATTACGCATCGTGGCGAATGCTTTCCTGCCCTACCCGCAGGTGCTGGATGAAACGTTTGGCTTCCATGAGGTGATTGCGCAAACCGGGCGTTTTAAAGTATATCGCACCATCATGACACGTCAGGCGAAGAAATAACGCGCCAACGCTTATCCGCCCTACCGTGGCGGTATCGGTAGGGCAAGCGTAGCGCCATCAGGCAGTATATACGGCACAACGTATCCGGCCAGTGGCTGGCGCCCATTTTTACAGCAATCAATCTATCCCATGCAATTAACTATTGACGAATAGCTGAAAACCACTAGAATGCGCCTCCGTGGTCGTGATTCTTTTCAAGAATCGATGGTATGCGAAGGTGGCGGAATTGGTAGACGCGCTAGCTTCAGGTGTTAGTGTCCTTACGGACGTGGGGGTTCAAGTCCCCCCCCTCGCACCAAAACCACGTTGATATTGCTCGCACTGGGCGAAGGTGGCGGAATTGGTAGACGCGCTAGCTTCAGGTGTTAGTGTTCTTACGGACGTGGGGGTTCAAGTCCCCCCCCTCGCACCAACGAGGCGATATCAAAAAGTAAGATAACTGTGCGAAGGTGGCGGAATTGGTAGACGCGCTAGCTTCAGGTGTTAGTGTCCTTACGGACGTGGGGGTTCAAGTCCCCCCCCTCGCACCAATTATCTTATCCTCTCTCAGTTTGACTTCATGATCATCCCTGATTCCAGTTTATCATTGCCAGCATCATGCCCCCAATAAGCGCCGTACATGATGGCAGCAATACAAAATGCCGTAATTGCTTGTGATACAGCATCAACGCAGACAGTAGTAAGCCTGATATGATCAACAGTTTCAGCACTGCCGCTGACAGGCCGCTAAATGCCAGCCCGACGATAATAAATCCAGGTAATAATACGCCCCATCCGCTGCCTAACGTACGCTGCAACATGGTTTTACCTCTGGAATTGATAATGATAACCAATATCATATGATACATTTTCTCATTTGTCAGCCCAAGAAGCCCCCCTGGATAGATGAGTTTTACTTAACGGTTGATGACACGCATTCAGTAAGGTGATAAATTGTCCGACGGTTAACGTAAAAACAAAAAATCTCACTTTATGCGATCTTTTCTCGCACGTTATTTTCATGCTGGCGCCTGATTCTGTGTATATCACCGATAAATAACGACAATTAAACATGACAACACCATCCTGGCGATTGCTTCGTATTAAGAAGTATCAGTTTTCTTTACGTCTTTTTTTGTTCCTCAACGCCGTATCGGCGTTGTTTACCCTTATTTTTCCTCTTTATCAGATCAATGTGTTTTGCGCACCAGTAACAGGAATAGCGGTTCTGAGCATATTGCTATTGTTATGGCATGGGAAATATCAGGAAAAAAGCGTTAGTCTTCCCTTTATCTCTCTGCTCTTCGGGGCGCTATGGGCAACGCATATTGCGCTAAAGTACCCAGCGTTAGGCCATTATGATTTTTCTTTTTTAGTGATTTCACTTCTTAGCGTACTGTTTATCGGCTCAATTGCCTTTGCCGCCAATATCGTCGCGTTTACACTCTATTCACTGCCGTCAGTAGCAGTCTGTCTGTGGCTAAACGGCCATGAGCAGGGGTTACGAATAGTCTATTTGTTGGCCTTGCCGATGGTGGGAATTGCTATCCAGCATGTGATTCAGAAACGCTACGATAACTTTGCCCAGCAACTGATGTTTACGCTACTGGCCGAACGGGAAACACTCAATGGCCTGAGTATGCTTGATCCATTAACCGGCTTATATAACCGCCGTGGCCTGCAAAGCCGACTGGATACGTTACAGGCGTTGGACAGCCATAAGCATTACGTTCTGTTGTTGGATATCGATTATTTCAAAGCGTATAACGATCACTACGGTCATATGATGGGCGATCAGGCGTTAATCCGCGTCTCAGCGGCGATCCGGGACGCGGTGCGATCGCGTGATATTGTCTGCCGTTTTGGTGGTGAAGAGTTTCTGGTGTTGCTGACCGCAGCGGAACCACAGCAAGCCTGCGCTACCGCAGAACATATCCGCCAGAAAGTATACGATCTTAAAATCCCGCATATGTTTAACGAAAATGTCGCGACCAATGTCACCGTCAGTATCGGCATCGCGCCTTTGGCGGATCGGAGTATCGGGGATGCAATCGAAAAAGCGGATAAAGCACTTTACGAAGCCAAGCATCTTGGACGTAACCATATTCTGGTCAGCGACGACCTGCGTGCAGTGTGAATTGCGTTGGTATTATCGTGCTACGCCAACCACGTTAACCATAAACCGCTTGCCATCGTTTATCTCTATCGATAGGATTAGCAATCATTATCATTTAGATTAACATCATTAAATTGCGCTATGGCCTACCGTTCCGCACCGATTGCTGACGATATTATCTGGCGAGCCGCCGTCCAACCGGAAGACGCCTCGCTGGCCGAAGCGGTGCGCGCAACGATCGCCAATACCCGTGAGCACTTGTTGGATTTCATCCGGCTGGATGAAACACCGCCGCCTGCTGCCATGACGCTTGCACAGTGGACACGCCCCGCGACCTTCCGTTCATTATTGGCCACCTATTCCGATCATATCTATCGGAACAAGCCTGGCCTTCCACGTGAAAATAAACCATTACTCTCTCTGTGGGCGCAATGGTATATCGGGCTGATGACGCCGCCGTTGATGCTGGCATTATTGACGCAAGCGCGTGCAATCAACGTGTCTGCAGAACATCTCCATGTAGAATTTCATGAAACCGGGCGCGCAGCGTGTTTCTGGCTTGAGGTTTATCAGGATAATCTGGCGACAATGCGTTCTCCGGAAGAACGGATAGAAACGTTAATCGTCTCCGCACTGCAGCCAGTGGTTCAGGCGCTGGAAGCAACCGGTGACATTAACGCTAAACTTATCTGGAGCAATACCGGTTATTTGATCAGCTGGTATCTGACGGAGATGAAGCCCCTGCTTGGCGAAGCCCTGGTTACAGCGTTACGCCAGCGCTGTTTTTTTGAAAAACAGCTGTCCGGCGGACAGGATAACCCGCTATGGCGTACCGTCGTAATGCGCGATGGTCTTCTGGTACGCAGGACCTGTTGCCAGCGTTACCGCTTACCTGACGTCCAGCAGTGCGGCGACTGTACACTGAAGTAAACCGCATTACTCTACCCTCAACGATCGCGGCTATTCCTGCCACCGATTATTGTTGCTGACCTGTAACACTATTATATTTACAGCAACGCTCTCCTTATGACAAATTACGTTTTGTTATTTTTGGATCTACCGTAATTATCAACAGGGTCTCAGGAGAGAAAATGAGTCTGCAATCTGTACGGCAATTTCTGGCCGGGCATGCTCCCGATATTGAAATTATTGAATTAAATCAAAGTACCGCAACCGTCGAACTGGCAGCAAAAGCGCATAATGTTGAGCCAGGACAGATAGCTAAGACGCTCTCGCTTAAAGTAAAAGATACCATCATCCTGGTGGTCGCTAAAGGCGATGCCCGACTGGATAATAAGAAGCTCAAAGCCACCTTCGGCGCGAAAGCCCGTATGCTGAGCAGCGATGAAGTGGTTAATGCAACCGGACATCCTGTCGGCGGCGTATGCCCTTTCGGGCTGGAACACCCACTGCCCGTTTACTGCGATGTCTCTCTGAAAGAATATAGCGAGGTATTGCCTGCCGCTGGCGCCACGCATAGCGCGGTGCGTATCACTCCGGAAAGAATGGCTGAACTGACATCTGCGACCTGGGTAGACGTGTGCCAATAATGTGCCTTTATGCCCGGAGCCCCGGACAAGCATGACACATCGGGTATACGCTATGCGCTATGCTGGAGCGTGGTAGAATCTCCGGCGCGAAGATATAACAGAATATCCGCCGCATCGAGTAACCCCGCATCAGAACTTACGCCAAGTTTGGACATCACATTAAACTTGTGCGCCCGGATAGTCTTAATATTACGTTCTAACTGGACAGCGATTTGCGGCATCGAATAGCCGTTCGACATAAAACGCAGGATCTCCCGCTCAGTTGGACTCAGCATACAGTTCTGGTGAAGTTCCCAAAGATTATCTGTGCGTTCTGGCATCCGCCGGGTGCCATTAAGCGCCGTGAATAAGGCATCCTGCAAGACATCCAACGGCGATGACTTACTGATCACCCCATCCAGTGGCAGAGGCGATAGCGCACTGATTAAACGAGCTTCAACATCATCATCGGCAATCACCAGACGCCGTATATGAGGATAATTTATCGCCATCTCCATCAGACAGGTTAATCCAGTCCGGCGTTCAGTCCGTAAGGCTGAAAGAGAAAAAATAACGGCAGAAAAAGACGTCTTTAGCGCAGCTTTATGAAACACGGATGGTTTTGAAAAAATATGCAGCGTATGCTGGCAATCTGGTGTTGCATCAAATAATTCTTTAATACCAATATTGCTCATCGCACATTTTTCTACGAGCGCAACATTTCTCTTACTGATTCTGTTTTCCATTCCATGGTTTCTCCATATACCGAAGGTAAGTTCAATTCTCTGGCTCCCTGAGAACTGTTTATCCATGCATACATCTCTGCATTACTGTGTATTGATAAGCGTCGCATGGCGCTATTTTTTTGGGCGCTGATTGTTTTATTACTTTTTTTAAGCAAGGCCGCAATTTGGTTAATGCCCCAGCCTTTTCCTAAAAGGCGTAATACTTTTCGCTCAGACAACGTAAGAACAATAGGCCTACTAACAGGCTCCTGAATTTCAGACGGCACCTGAGGCGATAATAACGTTTTGCTTATTCTTTCAGAATGCGTATTTCCCGCCCGGATAACACTAATAAGGCTCTCGATCGGCTCTTCATCTGAAAGCAATGTGCTACCGGGGCCCATCAAAAGCTCAACCGCATGTGGATAACAGGGTTTAGGAACCAGGAATACCCAATGTATTTCACGGTATTGCGACAATAAGCTATAAAAATAGTCGCAAATAGCACGGGGAGAAGTATTGTTAACCGTTAAATCAGCAATAATTAAATTGCTCCGGCGTAGCTGTAACAGCGTCAGTTCTTCTATCGTGCGGCAGTACGCCAGTTTATAATCCTGGAAATGACCCGTTATAGCCCCTTTAAGACCTTCTTGAATAAGAGGCGTTTTACTGATAATAAGTCCATTTTTGCAGCATCCTGGCAGCATAATTCCTCCGAACCCACGCGTCCTCTCATTCATTGCCCTATTAATAGAAATGCCATTAACAATGAGCACGAAATATTGGTCGGGTGAATTTTATCCTTGTTTTACTTTTAGAAAAAAACTATTGATTGCACGGCTATTCACATAGTGCAAAAACATAAAATCCCTATCGCATAGTTACTCATAAAAACAGGCACAATACAATTAAATTAACTAAATTTGTATATTAGTAATTCTAACGCAAAGTTGAACATATTAATAAATTTAAAATATGGATTCACTCTTTATTGATATTACAGAATCTCTGAATAACATCTTCAACAATACTGCCAGTACCACAGGGAACCCGCGCTATATCTGGAAATTAAACTATATCATAACTATTTTTATGCCCACTACTCATACCATCTTTGCTAAACGATTAATGTATGGCGCTGATAAAATTCACCGGATAATTAATTCGAAAAAGAACGAGCAGGCTGGCATTATGTTTCTATTCTGGAAACGGACCTGTGAGGACAGCTGGCGCTGTGGGTGTTCAGTCTGTGAGGCGAACTCACCGCAATGACCTGTAACCCCTGGCGGTTGACGATTTTATCATCATAAACTTGATCTTAACCAACGCCATCACGTCGGTACTTCGTGTTAAAAAGAAACCTCCGTCATATTGATGGTGCATAAGATGTCTTTTCAGACAGGACGAGTCATGCAAGAAGAACAGTCAATTCAACGAGCAGTAACACGGTTATGTATTCAATGCGGACTTTTTTTATTGCAACACGGCGCGGAAAGCGCACTGGTTGATGAGCTTTCCACCCGCCTCGGTTTAGCGCTCGGCATGGATAGCGTTGAAAGCGCGATCTCTTCTAACGCCATTGTGCTGACCACCATCAAAAATGGTCAATGCCTGACATCGACACGTAAAAACCAGGATCGCGGCATTAATATGCATGTCGTCACGGAGGTTCAGCATATCGTCATCCTCGCGGAACATCGCCTGCTGGATTACAAAGGTGTGGAAAAACGCTTTAGTCAGCTCCGGCCACTTCGTTATCCCCGCTGGCTGGTGGCATTTATGGTTGGCCTCTCCTGCGCCTGTTTTTGTAAGCTGAATAATGGCGGCTGGGATGGCGCGCTCATCACCTTTTTCGCCAGCATGGTGGCCATGTATATTCGTCAGATACTGGCGCTCCGGCATTTACATCCACAGATCACTTTTTGCATTACCGCCTTCGTCGCCACGACAATTTCCGGGTTAATGCTCACTCTTCCTGCCTTTAGCAAGACACCGACAGTCGCCATGGCGGCAAGTGTACTTCTGCTGGTACCGGGCTTTCCCCTGATTAATTCTGTCGCAGATATGTTTAAAGGACATATTAATACCGGGCTTGCACGTTGGGCTATCGCCAGCTTACTGACTCTGGCTACCTGTGTAGGTGTTGTGATGTCCATGACCGTATGGGGGCTACGCGGATGGGTATAATCGACTTTTTACTGGCGCTGATACAGGACATGATTCTGTCGGCAATCCCTGCCGTCGGTTTTGCTATGGTATTTAACGTTCCTCACCGGGCGCTTCCCTGGTGCGCGCTACTGGGGGCTCTGGGCCATGGCTCACGTACGCTCATGATGAGCGCAGGTTTTAATATCGAATGGTCGACGTTTATGGCCTCGCTGTTAGTCGGGAGTATCGGTATTCAATGGTCACGTTGGTATCTCGCTCACCCTAAAGTTTTTACCGTCGCCGCCGTGATCCCGATGTTCCCAGGTATTTCCGCCTATACGGCGATGATTTCTGCGGTCAAAATCAGTCACCTGGGCTACAGCGAACCGATGATGATTACCCTGCTGACAAATTTCCTGAAAGCTTCTTCCATCGTTGGCGCGCTCTCCATTGGTCTCTCTGTACCGGGATTATGGCTATACCGCAAACGCCCCCGCGTCTAATCAGTGAAACGCCTGTCGCAGCGTAAATGTGTCTGTCAGGTTTGTAGTTATACAGCAAACGCTACGCTGATTTAGCGAAAACCGCCGTAAATCCCCGCCTGCACTGGGCGAGAGTTTACGGCAGAATCAGTTCAATAAACGGTGAGCGATTATTTTTTAGAAGCATGGTTGTCTAAACCTGGGATTGCATGGCCGCTTCGGTCAACCCGACAAGCACCAAAGTGGATAACGTCGTATGTTACTCCCATTCTCTTTATCACGTCGAAAATATCAGATAAATGCTTTTTATGTTTTTTGTCAGTGACGACTGCAATATCTATCTCTTTGTTATCAGATTCACTCTGATGCTTTTCTAGCAGAAAATCTGTTTGATCATGATAATACAGTGCGTAATTTTTAACTACATCGCCACCACTGATATATTCATTTCTGTATATAGCCAATTTCATCATTTCATTTTTAACGTCAGCGGCGGGTATATTACGACTTTGGGCCAATAACGCTATGTCGCTATCACTTAAATCTATGCATGGTTCTAACCCATTAAGAGCCTCATGGGGGCGTTTATTGACTTCTGAAAGAACACTTAAGCCTTTTACAACATCCTGATCTTTGCTATAAAAATCTATACGTGTCCCATGAGGAACTGATGTCCACCCATCTCCGGTTTGACGGCTAAATAGCGTTGTGTTTCTTTCAAGTTCTTTCCAGCCACCATGTGCTATAATAACCAGTTGTTTCGCATGACCTGTCTGGCTAATGCTTACACCATTATGACTGAATACGCCTGGTTTCCTGTCCATTTCTTCTGATGAATTAAATATGTTTTTTATATTTGGAAATACGCCATCGGCTATTTTTTTATTATCTTCATGTGTAGTAGTTATTGGTAATTTACGATCAACTGATGATATGGGGAGTTTCATTTATTTTCCAATTTATATCCAGTAAAAATCAATATTGAGCCAGAATGGATATGATATGCTAATTATTAAAAATTATACTTTCAAAAAACAACTCACGTTATTGTTTTGTTTGCTTAAACAAAGCAAACACCCGGCAAGGTCAGATGCTGGCACATAGCAGACCGTCAAGCAGGTCACTTTGGTGCCCTGCTTACATTCGATATTATTTCTCCCCTGCTTTCTCCCTCGACGGTCACTGTCGATTCAGGCTTTATCTGCCTGAGTATCACGCAAAAAATTAGCTTTTTCCGGGGAACTACATTGATGTCTGACAGTATCCAGATAGCACCATTGGGCTCAAGGCAAACTGCACTTCCCTGCACTTCCCTGCCCTTCATTGCTTACAGCTGGCCGGGAGAACTGGACCAGGGAGCCATTGTCAATAATAAGCGCCAGGGACGATGATAAAGCTGCTTCGGGACAAATGTGATAACACCCGCTCACTGGTTCTGCCCATCCCTTGAAGGTCACCTGCTGTTCTTACTGGTCTGTGTGGTACTATAAAAACAGTCGCTCTTCTCGGTTGTTGTTCCATATTGAGAAATATTATGTCTTCCAGAATTTTAACGTCGGACGTCATCGGTATTGACGCTCTTTTACACGATCATCATGCCGTGCTGGCGAAATCAACGGGTGGTGCGGTGGCGGTTTTCGCTAACAATACGCCTGCGTTTTATGCCGTGACCCCCGCACGCATGGCTGAACTGTTGGCGCTTGAAGAAAAGTTATCACGCCCGGGAAGCGATGTGGCGCTAGACGCACAATTTTACGAGGAACCTGAAGCCGTCCCTGTTGCGATTCCCTGCGGGAAATTCGCCATGTATCCCGCCTGGCAACCCGATGCGGACTTTCAGCGCCAGGCTGCTCTTTGGGGCGTCGCGCTTCGGGAGCCAGTCACTGCGGAAGAGCTGGCGGCGTTTATCGCCTACTGGCAGGCGGAAGGAAAGGTTTTTCACCATATCCAGTGGCAGCAAAAGCTTGCACGCAGCGTACAAATTAGCCGTTCCAGTAATGGCGGGATGCCGCAACGCGACATCAATAGCGTCAGCGAACCTGACAATCACATTCCACCAGGTTTCAGGGGGTAATAATGAAAAATGTTGGTGACCTGATGCAGCGTCTGCAAAAAATGATGCCTGCACATATTACGCCGGCATTCAAAACAGGCGAAGAGTTGTTGGCGTGGCAAAAAGAGCAAGGTGAGATCCGGGCGGCGGCTCTGGCGCGGGAAAACCGGGCGATGAAAATGCAGCGCACCTTTAACCGTTCCGGCATTCGGCCATTACATCAGAACTGTTCATTTGATAACTATCGGGTTGAGTGTGACGGGCAAATGAACGCGTTGAGCAAGGCCCGGCAATATGTCGATGAATTTGACGGGAATATCGCCAGTTTTGTCTTTTCCGGAAAACCGGGAACCGGTAAAAATCATCTCGCCGCAGCGATCTGTAATGAGCTGCTGCTGCGCGGAAAATCGGTGCTGATTATCACCGTGGCGGATATTATGTCTGCGATGAAAAACACATTCAGCAACCGGGAAACCAGCGAAGAGCAGTTGCTTAACGATCTTAGTAACGTTGATCTGTTGGTGATCGACGAGATCGGCGTGCAGACCGAATCCCGCTATGAAAAAGTGATCATCAATCAGATCGTCGATCGTCGTTCTTCGTCAAAACGCCCCACAGGCATGTTGACGAACAGCAATATGGAAGAGATGACGAAAATGCTCGGCGAACGTGTGATGGATCGTATGCGTCTCGGTAACAGCTTATGGGTTAATTTTACCTGGGAAAGTTATCGCAGTCGGGTTACGGGTAAAGAATATTAAATTCCAGCGCATTCCAGTGCTATAGCTATACTGCGATTGACTGGCACAACACAGGTGGATGACCATGAAAACAACAAAATATTTTCTGTGCGGCGCGGCAATCGCCAGTGCACTGATTTCCACCAGCGGCATCGCCGCCTCCTGGCAGGATTCGCTTTCCAGCGCCGCGAGCCAGTTAAGCGCTCAGCAGGGTGGAACGTCGCTTTCTTCGTTAACCAGCCTGCTTAACGGCGGCACCCAGTCGCTCAGCGCCGATAATATGAATAATGCTGCGGGTATTTTGCAGTACTGCGCCAAACAAAAACTGGCGTCCGCCACCAATGCGGAGAATGTTAAGGATCAGATTCTGAATAAGCTGGGGTTAGATACCGCGCAACAGAAGCAGGACACTAACTACCTGGACGGCCTGCAAGGGCTGCTCAAAACGAAAGACGGCCAGCAGTTGAACCTTAATAATATCGGCAGTACGCCGCTGGCGGAAAAGGTGAAAACCAAAGCCTGTGATCTTGTGTTGCAGCAGGGGCTAAATTTCCTCTCCTGACGGCGCTTTTCTGTCCGTGAACAACGACGAGACGCCCAGATAAAAGCCGTGTTTTGGCCCTTTGCCAGCCAGCGCGGCATTAATCCGGCTTTTCCCACCGCTTTTTCCTGTTATTAGCCGCTGTGTCGGGAAGTGATGCCGATCAAAAAATCAACATTCTAAACTAATTCTGAATCACAGCCCCGTGTAATGTCATTAGAATTGCAGCAATGTGACATCGCTATTACATTGTTAAAAAAATTTTTCCTGCCAGTCATAAACCTGGTTTATTGAGGATCGTCAGTTGTCCGAGTTACTCTCCGTCGCTCTGTTTCTCGCTTCTGTGCTGATATATGCCTGGAAGGCGGGCCGTAACACCTGGTGGTTTGCCGCCACGCTCACGGTGCTGGGGCTTTTTGTCATTCTGAATATCACTCTCTATGCCAGCGACTATTTTACCGGGGACGGTATCAACGACGCGGTGCTTTATACGCTCACCAATAGCCTGACGGGAGCGGGAATCGGCAAATATATTCTGCCGGGAGTCGGTATTGTCCTTGCGTTAGTCGCCGTGTTCGGCGCGCTGGGATGGATACTACGTCGCCGCCGTCACCATCCTCATCATGTCGGTTATAGTCTTCTAGCGTTACTGCTGGCGTTAGGTTCGGTTGATGCCAGTCCTGCGTTTCGCCAGATAACAGAGCTGGTAAAATCACAAACGCGCGATGGCGATCCGGATTTTGCTACCTATTATAAAGAACCGGCAAAAACCATTCCTAATCCGAAGCTCAATCTGGTCTATATCTACGGCGAGAGTCTGGAGCGAACCTATTTTGATAATGAAACCTTCCCCAATCTCACGCCGGAATTGGGTGCGCTGAAAAACACGGGACTCGATTTCAGCCATACCATGCAACTGCCGGGAACAGACTATACCATTGCGGGGATGGTGGCTTCCCAGTGCGGTATTCCGTTGTTTGCGCCATTTGAAGGCAATGCTTCAGCGTCGGTGTCCAGTTTCTTCCCGCAGAATATCTGTCTGGGTGACATACTGAAAAATTCCGGCTACCAGAACTATTTCGTGCAGGGTGCTAATCTGCGGTTCGCCGGGAAAGACGTGTTCCTGAAATCGCACGGGTTTGATCATCTCTACGGTGCCGACGAGTTAAAAACGGTGGTAGCAGACCCGTCTTATCGAAATGACTGGGGCTTCTACGACGATACGGTGCTCAACGAGGCATGGAAGAAATTTGAAGAACTTTCCCGCTCCGGTCAGCGGTTCTCGCTGTTTACGCTAACCGTGGATACTCACCATCCGGATGGGTTTATCTCGCGCACCTGCAACCGTAAACGTTACGATTACGACGGCAAGCCTAACCAGTCTTTTAGCGCCGTAAGCTGTAGCCAGGAAAACATCGCTGAGTTTATCAATAAAATCAAAGCGTCGCCGTGGTTTAAAGAGACTGTCATCGTGGTCTCTTCCGACCATCTGGCAATGAATAATACGGCCTGGAAATACCTGAATAAGCAGGATCGCAACAACCTCTTTTTTATTCTGCGCGGCGATAAACCGCAGCAGGAGACGCTGGCGGTCAAACGCAACACGATGGATAACGGCGCAACAGTGCTGGATATCCTCGGCGGCGATAATTTTATCGGTCTGGGACGCAGTAGCCTTTCCGGACAGTCGCTGTCGGAAGTATTCCTGAACAGCAAAGAGAAGATACTGGCGATGAAACCGGATATCATCCGGCTGTGGAATTTCCCGAAAGAGATGAAAGCGTTCACTATCGATCGGGACAAGAACATGATCGCGTTTTCCGGCAGCCACTTCCGCCTGCCGCTGCTACTGCGCGTTTCGGATAAACGCGTCGAACCATTGCCGGAAAGTGAGTACTCCGCCCCGCTTCGCTTCCAGCTTGCCGATTTCGCCCCGCGCGATAATTTTGTCTGGATCGATCGCTGCTATAAGATGGCGCAGCTATGGGCGCCCGCACTGGCGCTGTCCACCGATTGGTGCGTTTCACAGGGGCAGCTTGGTGGGCAACAGATCGTTCAGCACGTTGATAAAGCGCAGTGGAAAGGCAAAACCGCGTTTAAAGATACGATAATTGATATGCAGCGCTACAAAGGCAACGTCGATACGCTGAAAATTGTTGATAACGACATCCGTTACAAAGCTGACAGCTTCATTTTTAACGTGGCAGGCGCGCCGGAAGAGGTCAAACAATTTAGCGGCATATCGCGCCCGGAATCGTGGGGACGCTGGTCAAACGCGCAGTTAGGCGATGAAGTCAAAATCGAATATAAAGCGCCGTTGCCGAAAAAGTTTGATCTGGTGATCACCGCCAAAGCCTACGGTGATAACGCCAACAAGCCGATCCCCGTTCGCGTCGGTAACGAGGAGCAAACGCTGGTGTTAGGAAATGATGTTAGTACCACCACACTGCACTTCGAAAACCCCGGCAATGCCGACACGCTGGTGATAGTACCGCCAGAGCCGATAGCGACCAACGAGGGTAACATCCTCGGACACTCACCGCGTAAACTCGGTATCGGCATGGTGGAAATCAAAGTCGTGAACGCGGAAAGTTAAACCGCGTAAGCCAGTGCCAACGCCTGATGGCGACACTGACGCATCTTATCATGCCTACAAACGTAGGCCGGATAAGGCGTAGCCGCCATCCGGCACAGTGGTTAATACTCAAACTGCCGGTAGTAACGGCGAATATCCAGACTATGGCCGGTATATTTCTCGAAGTGCGCCGCCAGCCGATCAACGAGCAACGTCGACACCACACACGGCGCCATAATCCAGCGGAATTCTTCATCAACGCCGTCCAGCGCGTACGCTTGTGGGTCTATCACCACCAGATTTTCGGTAATTTTACTGGCAAAACGCTCAACGCGTTCATCCAGCGCGCGGCATCTCCCTTCACCTTTAACCAGAATGAGCGGGACGTCTTTTTCCAGCAGCTCCAGAGCGCCGTGGAAAAACTCCGCAGAACTGACGGGACGCGTACGCTTCCACTGCATTTCTTCCAGAATGCACATGGAGAACAGATAGACTTCACCCCACATCTCCGCGCCGCCAACCCACATCATATAGTCGCTATTGAAATAACGGCTGGCGATAGCGTCCGCGTGCGGGTCGAATTTTTGTTTGGCGTTAAGCAGACTCGCTGGCAGCGTTTCCAGCTGGCTGGCAAAATGATCATACCGGGCAAATTCGTTATTGCGCGACAGCACGCGGAAAAACAGCCAGTACAGCAGCATATATTCATATTCCACGCCATTTTTGTGGCGCATCGGAATATGCCAGGTCGCCGCCTGCGCCAGCGGAGAATCCGCATTTTTGGTCATTGCGACCACGCGTATTCCCTGCGCTTTACACCACTCGGCGATCGCCACCGATTCTTTGGTATCGCCGGATTTAGACAGCGTAACAACCACGGAGTCTTTATTCAGCCGCTTATTTCCTTTATGAATGAGCTCTGCCGCCTGCTCAACATAAACCGGCAACGTCGTTAATTCTTTGGCAAATTCATTAATTGCCATCATTGGCGCCAGTGAACCGCCAACAGAGGCGAAAAATAAAGAACTGAACCCGTCCTGATAAATCTCGTCAGCAACCTGTTCTGCCGTCTGGCGCGCAGCAATGATCTCACGAGCACTCGTCAGGTACTCGTCCTGATTAAAACCCAACATATTTTTCTCCTGATTGTTCAGATTTTACTTTTTAAAACGCGATCGAAATCGTCAAAAATACGCACGGAAAGATCGATACCTTTCAGTGAGGCGATGCGAAACGCCATAAGCTGTACCGGCACAATCAACAGCAATGGCGACAAATGGTGATCAACTGCCACGTCCAGCGCGAGCGTCTGGTCATCCTGCGCCGCCTTCGCCAGCGTGAGGGTAAAGGTTCTGGCGACCGCTGGCGTCATGTACTCCCGAAGCGCCCTGGAACGCGCATCGGGCTGGTCCTCGAAGAAGAACATCACATGTTCTGCACTGGCCTCCAGATACGGGCCGTGCATATAGGCTTCCAGCTCAAATCCGCTTGAGGGAACGCGTACCGTCTCGGTAAATTTGGTTTCAAACTCTTTTGCCACGCCGACCAGCGCGCCGTAGCCTGTCGCCACAAAACGCGTCCCGTTTTGTAAAACGGACTGGTGCTGGCGAATAAACGCTTCCGTACGCTCGATAACCTGCGGGAGTGCCGCCGCAATGCGCTGAAGCTGCGTCAAATACGCCCCGGCCTGCGATTCCGTCAGTCGCTGCTGCGGGCGGGCAATGAGCAACGCGATAAGCAACAGATTGAGTACTGTCGCACTAAATCCACGGGTAACAAACCCGACGGACTCAATCCCGGTCAGGATATCCAGCGGATAATCGCTGGCCTTGCCAAGCGGGCTCTGCGGATCGGACGTCAGAGCAAATACCGGACGTCCCTGCGCCTGAACTTTACGCATCGCCTCCAGGGTGGAAGCACTTTTCCCGCTCTGGGAAATAGCGATCACCATATCGGCTTGCGGGTCGATATTTTCATACTGGCTAAAAGTGTATGGCTCTTTAATATTGATAATGATGCCGCAGTGTTCAAAAAAATAGCGCGCGCAAAAGGCGGCATTTAACGACGAGCCGGTGGCTAATATCAGGATTCGCCGCAACGGTTTTTGACTGGCGAATCGGGATACCGCTTCCAGTGACTGGTGATGGCGGCGAATAATCGTCGCCAGGACGTCAGACTCTTCGTTGATATAAGTCAGCATGGTTGGTGACATTCTTTATCCCTCTTAAAATAACCCTACCCAGGAGCCGAAAATACCCACCAGCGCAATACCGCCAATAATGGTTAACGGTTTCACTTTTTTCCCTAACAGCCAGTACACAATGGCGAAACTCATTAACGGCAGCAGACAAGGCATGATGTCGTTAATAATGTCCTGAACGTGCGTTTTCGCCTCTCCCGTACCAAACGTAATGGGAATGGTGATATCAATCATCGAGGCAGTCATCGCACCAACCACCATCAGACCGATAATCGATGCGCCATAGGTCAAGCTCTCCATCATTCCACTCTGTTGAATGCGTTGTAGCACGCCGGTTCCCAGCACATAGCCCCAGCGAGTAAAGAACCAGCGGGCCAGAATATGCGGAACGTTAAACACCAGCAGAAATAAAATCGGCCCCAGGATATTGCCTTTCAGCGCCAGGCTGGTACCGATGCCGGTGGCGATCAGACGCAACGTCCCCCAGAAAAAAGAGTCGCCAATACCCGCCAGCGGCCCCATTAACGACGCTTTGACGTTATCGATAGAACTGGCGTCCATCTCTTTCTGCTGGCTGTTTTTTTCCTCCATCGCCACGGTAATACCGAGGATCAACGTCACAATGTGCGGCGTGGTATTAAAGAAAGCCAGATGGCGTTTTAACGCTTCGGCAAGATCTTCTTTTCGGCTATACAGTTTCTTTAGTACCGGGATAAGCGTATAGACGAATGCCAGATTCATTTGCCGCTCATAGTTCCAGGAAAACTCCATCTGAAATGACCGCCAGAAGACACGCCGTAAATCACGCGCCGTAACCTGGCCTGTGGTTTCCGCCTGCTGGCGGTCTTTATCAGAAATCATCTTCATCGTCATGAGACGCTCCTTGTGCGGGTGCCGGTTGCGAAGCCGCAAATTTCGGCATATTGACCATCACGACGGCGACGATCGCACCGAGAATCGCAATACCCGTCACCGGAATTTTTAAATACGCCATTAACACAAAGCCGAGGAAAAAATAGGGGGCGACCTTTTTATTAATTAATAAGCGTGCCAGCATGGCAAAACCCAGCGCGGGAATAATACCGGTGGCAACGCTTAATCCATGTTTAATAAATTCCGGAATGGCATCCAGAAAACCTTTAACCATATTCACGCCCGCTAAATAAGAGACCGTGACGATAATCCCCAGCGTCAGCGACAGCCCAATGCCGGAGATTAAATGCATACGCTCAATGCCCCGGGTATCCCCCACCTCAGCGTAAGCATCGGCTTTATGACAGAGCAACGGAATAAACATTCCGTTATAGATATTTTTCACAATTAACGCCAGTGTCGCGATAGGCAAACCTAATAACAGCGCCGTTTCTGTCCCGGCACCGGAATTAATCGCAAACGCCACGCCTAAAATACCGCCGGTAACCACATCCGGCGGCAGTGATGCCCCCACCGAAAAGGAACCAATAAACGCCAGCTCCAGCGTCGCGCCCATCACAATTCCCGTTTCCATGTCACCCAACACCAACCCGGTTAAGAGTCCGGTCACGATAGGTCTGGAAATCAGCGACGTCCCTAATGCATATTCAGACTGGGCGATAAACGCCACCAGTCCAAGTAAAAGCGCCTCTACCATAATATGTCCTCAGGAGGGTATCCGCTCAGGCAAAAAGTTGTTTACGATCGTTAGGCACCAGCCGAATTTCTATCTCTACTCCGCCAGCCGCCAGCTCCCGAAGTTGAGTCATTTCATCTGCTAACAGATTGATGGCTTTAGCGATATTCTGGCTACCTTCCCGAACCTTTGTACCGCCTAAATTAATACTTTTAATCTCGGGTAATTCGCGCGCCAGGCGATACGCATCCGCCACGGATTCAACGACAATAAAAAGCTTGTACTTATCGGTCACACCGCTTTTTATTGCTTCAATCGAGTCGTCAATATTTTTAATAACCAGCTTTACCGCGGGCGGCTTCGCCATTTTAATGGTGGTTTTACGCAGGTCATCATTAGGTACGCTGTCGTTGGCAATTAAAATACAGTCTGCGCCAACGTACTGCGTCCAGGAAAAGGCGACCTGGCCATGTAATAAACGGTGATCCACCCGTAAAAAAACAATCATAACGCTCCCTCCCCTTAAAAATCTTTATCGCTGTGCATAGCGCTGGTGATAGTTCGATTGCAGTACTGAATATTTTCTTTTGAATCCTCCAGCGCCGTAATAATGGTATGCGTTGTAGCGCCATCATTTTCCGCCATAAAGAGTTCGATAATTAGCGGCAGGTTAATACCCGCCAACAGATGAAAATTGGCGCGGGATAAATAACGGATGAATTCATTATTTACACTGCCGGCAAAGATATCGGTCAGCGCAATAATTTCATCTTCCGGCGGGATCTGCGCGAGTAACGTATCCACCTGCTGGCTTAAATCCACGCCCTCTTCAACATAAGCGCACAGCGTCCATACATGTGGCCGTTTGCCTAAAATCAGTTCCACAGAGTTTAAAATCCCGCTGGCCAGCGTGCCGTGGCTGGCAAATATATAATGTCTCTTCATCCTGACCTCTAAACCACATTCCACTGTGATAAAAGAAAGCAAGCGGCGTGCCAGAAAAAGTGGCGCGCCGAAAAATGAAAGGGATTACCAGGGGGAAGCGGCTAAAACTGTTGATCTTGTTCGATAAATTCTGTTTCGAAGGTCAGGATATTATGGATATAGCCGAGCTCGGCTGTGGGGATTTTGACACTGTAGTTACTCTCAATGACACTAAACGCCTGCCGTAGCCGATTCAGTTCCTGTTCCGGACACTGTTGCCCACTATAAGTCGTAATGCACGCATGACGGATCAGACGCTCAATCAGGCAACTAATATGCACATAGAGCGCCACCTTTCTTTCATTCGAGACAGTAACGCCCGCCAGATGTTCGTAATACAACAGAAATTGCTCAACGTGGTTGATAACTTTGTTGGTATCGAGGATGGTGACGGATTCGATCACCCGTCGCAACGAGAAGTTTTTTAATAGCAGATTATTGATTTCCGCTACCTGTTCCGGCGTAGTCAGCGAACCAAACAGCCGCATCAGGTACTGGTTCCCCTCGCCGGAAATCAGCGAGTCGAGCGAAATCCACGGCACACTGGCGATGTGCGGGTCCAGCGTACCGACAATCGCCAGTACGTCATAGCGAATAAAAACCGGCTCCTGAATTTTATTGCTCGCCAGCATCGCATAATCACAAGCGACAACGTCAATCTCCAGCGCCTGCGGAATACTGGCGCTCAGCAATGAACAAAGGTTGGTCGCCACGCCGATCCCGGTCGCGCAGGTGGTCAGGATCGCGCGCGGTTTGTTGCTTTTCGGCCAATAAAGCTGGTACTCAACCGGCACGTCACGGGCGATGTCGCGGGCAATCTCTTCAATAAAATGCCCCTGTAAAATGCGCTCGCCCACATACAGCGCCATGCTGGTCGAGACGTTGTTAATAATCGTCACCGGCGTGGAAAGCACACGGTCAAAATGCTGATGAATGGCCTTGAGCGATCCCATATCCACCAGAATCATCAGGCCGGAGGCGAGTGGATGCCCTTCCAGATAGCGCATCACCTGTTGCGCTATTGCCTCCGGCGTGACGTCCAGCGGCATATCGAACGATTCAAAAATCGTATTTTTCAGTAACCGGTTCGCGACGTTGGCGATACTGCTGGCGGTGGCATAGCCATGCGCCAGAATCACCGCATGCGTCACCTGTTTTTGGCTTTTAATGCCCTGTTTATGCAGCCATAGCACCAGCAGCAGAATATCGATTCGTTTCGGCTCCAGATCCAGCTTCTGGCTCAGCGTCTCAAGGATCTGTAAACAAAAACTGTACAGTAACGGATATTGTTGAGCGAGAAAGGCATCCAGTTGACGGATCTGCTCGCTATTGAGACGAGAAGGTGCCTGTACGGTGCGATGGATTAAATAATGGCTAAGCGCGTAAATGCAATTGCCGTTAAGCTGCATATTAAAGCGCTTCTCCAGGCGGTAAAATTCTTCACGCACCTGACTTGTAATCAGCAGCAAGCGCTGTGAATGCACATTATCGTCGCCGGTGAAAATCAGGCGATCGAAGAGGGTTTCGATATCATCGCCCATTCTTTTTTGTACTGTCTCCCACTCCTCCTTTCCGCTACGCACCAACTCGTACAGCGCCAGCACATGACACTGTGTATCATGGATCATGCCCTGCATCTCGTCGCGGGTGTGTAATAGCCAGGTGAGGTTCGTATCGGGTGTAATGCTCACCGGCGCCTCATCCGCCAGTGGTTCATTCAGCGACGGTAATGCTGACAGCATGGTATCCGGCAGATCGTGCAGAGACACGATAACGGTCTCCTGCCCAGGCTTTTTCGCCCAGGCCGTCGCCACCGCATACTTCACCACATTTTTCAGTTCGCCGATGTTGCCGCGATAAACATACTGATTGAGGATCTGCAACAAACGCGGCCTGAGGTTAAGCGTGGCCGAGAGTTTTTTCGCCTCCGTCCAGAAAAACAATAAGATCAGCGCCTCTTTTTCCTGACGGCTGCGATGCTGGAGATCCGGCAGGTTGACCTGAATCGGGATGCGCCGCAAAAAGGTCGTTAAAAAGGTACTGTGTATCTCTTCGGTCGTCGCAAAGACCAGACGGACAGAAACCGGATGTCCCTGCGCGGTATCGCCCACGCGATAAATTTCACCGCGATCGAGCCAGGTAAAGAGCTTCTCCTGCCCTTCAGCGCTCAGCCGGTGGACTTCATCCAGAAATAACATACCGCCGTGAGCCGACTCGAACGCGCCCGGCCGGTCACTTTGTGCACCGGTAAACGCGCCCTTCACATAACCAAAAAGATTCGCCGCCAGCAGTTCAGGGTTGCTCGCATACTGGGCGCAGTTAAAACTGACAAACGGCGCATCCGGCGGCAAGAGCGCCTGGGTAATGGCATATTCATGCATGAGTTGCGCCAGATAACTTTTCCCGGTGCCGCTTTCCCCGGTTATTAGCAAAGGCAGCCCGCCATCGGGATAAAACAACGCGGTTTTCAGTTGCTCAATCGGGCGTTTCAGGCTTTCGTTATGGCCAATCAGCAGAGAAAAGTGATCGTCCGCCACGCCCTCCTGTTCCCCGTGCGCTAACAACTCCGCGACGCTGGCGTATTCATTACGCGAAAGGGTAAAAAACTGTTGGCTAAATGCCTGCTTATGCAGGAAATAGACGGGACGCGTGTTGATTTTGCAAAGTACACCCTGCGCCACCAATTGGTTCAGGTAGTGGCTGGCGGTGTTGCGCTGCATATGAAAACGCTGCGCCAGATAGCGCGCGGTAAACACCTCGCTGATATTTTCCGGATCAAAAAAATCCGTTTGATTCATCAGGAAAGCAAGCAGGGCCTCTTTGCGCATCGTATCCTCTCACGATTATCACATCAGCAATTATGATGCCGCGAAACAAGACTCTCCTGTCGTGCAATCTCTCGCTTTATTCGTTTTTTGTGGATCACCGCACACCTTCACTCAACGTTGGATTAGCGCGCGATATCAGAAAAGAGAGGAAGAAGTGACGCACGGCCTGGCGTATGAATCACGCTGCGCCATGCGCCTGACGCTGGTTTAAAATCGGCATGCGCGGACTGCCGGGCCTGATAAGCGCTGCGCCACCAGGCCAAACAACACCGGATGACGGCATGAACGTTTTATCCGACCTACGATCGCCTGTAGGCCGGTATTCGTCAATACGCTGTTAAAACGTTTCCCAATTATCGCTGCCGTCGGCCACGGCGGCTTTGCGCGGCTGTACGGCTGCCGTAGTTTTTATCGCGGCAACCTCACGTGCGCGCTGCTGCTCCTGTTGAATACGGAACACCGCGACGGCCTGGGTCAAACGGCTGGCCTGTTCTTCCAGCGCCGCCGCCGCAGCGGCGGACTCTTCCACCAGCGAGGCGTTCTGCTGTGTTACGCGATCCATCTCCGCTACCGCCAGGCCCACCTGGTCGATACCACGGCTCTGCTCGTCAGACGCCGACGCAATCTCACCCATGATATCGGTCACGCGGGTGACGGCGTTAACGATTTCATCCATGGTTTCACCGGCGCTTTCGACCAGCGTGGAACCCACATCAACGCGGCTCACGGAGTCTTCGATCAGGCTCTTAATCTCACGCGCCGCCTGGGCGCTACGTTGGGCCAGGTTACGGACTTCCCCCGCGACTACCGCAAATCCGCGCCCCTGCTCGCCCGCACGCGCCGCTTCTACCGCCGCATTGAGCGCCAGGATATTAGTCTGGAAAGCAATACCGTCAATAACACTGATAATATCCGCGATTTTCTGAGAACTGGAGGCGATGTCACGCATGGTCTGCACCACGTTATCCACTACTTTACCACCTTTCTGCGCGGTTTCTGACGCACTCAACGCCAGATGACTGGCCTGACGCGCGTTTTCGGCGTTCTGCTTCACGGTCGCGGTCAGTTGCTCCATGCTGGCGGCGGTCTCTTCCAGAGACGCGGCCTGCTGTTCAGTACGGGAAGAGAGATCGTTGTTGCCCATCGCAATCTCGCTGGCACCGCTGTAAATTGCGTTCGCGCCATTGCGCACATCGCCCACGGTACGCACCAGTTCGCTCTGCATATGACGCAGATTGTCCGCCAGTTGCCCCATTTCGTTAGAGCCTTCCACATCAATGCGTTTCACCAGATCGCCGCTGGCAATATGGCGAATGCTTTCGATCAGACGATTCATCGGCGCGATAAGCGACAGTTTGATGCCGAACCAGACGGCGACAATAACGACCAGAACCGCTATCAGCACACTGACCAGTACCCACATGGCCTGGTTGTAAGAACTGTTATTGTCCTCAACAGCAATATCGTACAGACGATCGTTTTGCTGCATATAAGCCATGTACTGTTTCTCAAAAGCGTCCTGATAGCTTTGGGTTGGCTGATCGAAGAACTCATTGATCTTACCCGCACCCAGCAGTTGAATCAGCTCCGCTAACGCGCCGTGATAGATATCATAGGTTCGTTTGATCTCAAGGAAAGCCGCTTCACTCTGACGTGGATCGCGCGGTAACGCCTCATACTGCGCCCAGTTTTTTTCCGTCAGCTTCAGAGCATTTTTTGCCCCCTGCATCAGTTCAGCGACCGTTGCGCCGCTGCCAATATTGCTCTGATCCATCATCCAGCGAATGCCCGCGCGGTTCAGGGTATTACGCGTTTGCAATAGCTCCACCCAGGTTGCATTCAGGGCAGACTGCTGCTGGCGAATGGTTTGCAGTACAGTGAAGTTTTCTTTGTCGTTTTTCAGCGAGTTGAAGAACAACCCGCCTGATGTCAGTTGTAAAAGGCCAAATAACGCCAATACCAGCAGTAAGCTGGTGACAATTTTAATTCGCTTTAACATGTTTTCTCTTTCCGCTAGACAGATACAGAATTTTCGGCCCGGAAAAGGAAAACTTTATGGGATTTGCAGCATTAATATCACTATTAGCTCAGCTGCATGATGATTGCGTGCCGCGCCAAGAGGAATCTCTCATTTTATATCGTGATCTCAATCACATAAAATCACCCACGCCGCGAGCCGCGAAACCGCTTACCGGGGCTGCTGACCGCTTAAACCGCCATACAACCACTCACTGATTTACCGAACTTTACGCGCGCGACGATCTGGCAAGATCCCTCCAGCATAGTAGTCAATCCACCTCCTCAAACACGAACTCAATGTCCACCCAGCTTCGGCTGATAATTAAACTTACAACCAGGTTTTACTATGGATACGAAAAAGATATTCAAGCACATACCCTGGGTGATTCTTGGAATCATCGGGGCATTCTGCCTCTCGGTCGTCGCCCTACGTCGGGGTGAGCACGTCAGCGCCCTGTGGATCGTGGTCGCTTCCGTGTCGGTGTATCTGGTGGCTTACCGCTACTACAGTCTGTATATCGCGCAAAAGGTCATGAAACTCGACCCGACGCGCGCCACGCCGGCGGTCATTAATAACGACGGCCTGAACTATGTGCCGACCAACCGCTACGTGCTGTTTGGTCACCACTTCGCGGCGATTGCTGGCGCAGGCCCGCTGGTAGGGCCGGTTCTGGCTGCGCAAATGGGTTACCTGCCGGGTACCCTGTGGCTGCTGGCGGGCGTGGTGCTGGCCGGCGCGGTGCAGGACTTCATGGTACTGTTTATCTCATCTCGCCGTAACGGCGCGTCTCTCGGTGAGATGATCAAAGAAGAGATGGGCACCGTACCGGGTACCATCGCGCTATTTGGCTGCTTCTTAATCATGATCATCATCCTCGCGGTACTGGCGCTGATCGTGGTAAAAGCGCTGGCTGAAAGTCCGTGGGGTGTCTTTACCGTCTGCTCAACGGTGCCGATTGCGCTGTTCATGGGTATTTACATGCGCTTTATCCGCCCGGGCCGGGTCGGTGAAGTGTCGGTGATTGGTATCGTGCTGCTGGTAGCGTCTATTTATTTCGGCGGTGTGATTGCCCACGACCCTTACTGGGGCCCGGCGCTAACCTTTAAAGACACCACGATTACCTTCGCGCTGATTGGCTATGCGTTTGTTTCCGCGCTGCTGCCGGTATGGCTGATCCTCGCCCCGCGCGACTATCTGGCCACCTTCCTGAAAATCGGCGTTATTGTCGGCCTGGCGCTGGGGATTGTGATCCTCAACCCGGAACTGAAAATGCCGGCCATGACCCAGTATATTGACGGTACCGGTCCACTGTGGAAAGGCGCTCTGTTCCCGTTCCTGTTTATCACCATCGCCTGTGGCGCGGTATCTGGCTTCCACGCGCTCATCTCTTCCGGCACTACGCCGAAACTGCTGGCCTGTGAAACCGACGCGCGTTTCATCGGCTACGGCGCGATGCTGATGGAGTCTTTCGTGGCGATTATGGCGCTGGTGGCGGCCTCGATCATTGAACCGGGTCTGTACTTCGCAATGAACACGCCGCCGGCGGGACTTGGCATCACTATGCCGAACCTGCATGAAATGGGCGGAGAGAACGCGCCGCTGATTATGGCGCAACTGAAGGACGTTACCGCACATGCGGCGGCGACCGTCAGTTCCTGGGGCTTCGTGATTTCGCCTGAGCAGATCCTGCAAACCGCGAAAGACATCGGTGAACCGTCCGTACTGAACCGCGCAGGTGGCGCACCGACGCTGGCGGTGGGTATCGCGCACGTGTTCCACAAAGTCCTGCCGATGGCGGACATGGGCTTCTGGTATCACTTCGGTATTCTGTTTGAAGCGCTGTTCATCCTGACCGCGCTGGATGCCGGTACCCGTTCCGGTCGCTTTATGCTGCAAGATCTGCTGGGCAACTTTGTCCCGTTCCTGAAAAAAACCGACTCTCTGGTTGCCGGTATTATCGGTACGGCAGGCTGTGTCGGCCTGTGGGGTTATCTGCTCTATCAGGGCGTGGTTGACCCACTGGGCGGCGTGAAGAGCCTGTGGCCGCTGTTCGGTATCTCTAACCAGATGCTGGCCGCCGTAGCGCTGGTTCTGGGCACCGTAGTATTGATCAAAATGAAGCGCACTAAATACATCTGGGTGACGGTAGTCCCGGCGGTATGGCTGCTGATCTGCACCACCTGGGCACTGGGTCTGAAACTGTTCAGCGACAACCCGCAGATGGAAGGCTTCTTCTACATGGCAAACGTGTATAAAGAGAAGATCGCCAACGGTGGTGAACTCACGGCACAGCAAATTGCCAACATGAACCATATTGTTATCAACAACTACACCAACGCGGGTCTGAGTATTCTGTTCCTGGTGGTGGTGTACAGCATCATCTTCTACGGCTTTAAAACCTGGCTGAAGGTGCGCAACGTTGATAAACGCACCGATAAAGAGACACCGTACGTGCCGGTTCCTGAAGGCGGCGTGAAGACCTCTTCGCACCACTAACCCTTTGCCGGATGGCGCCAGGCTTATCCGGCCTACAGGTTCTCATTTCGTAGGCCGGATAAGGCGCTTGTCGCCATCCGGCTTTATTCATTACAGGTAGAAGGCAATGTTTGGTAACTTAGGTCAGGCAAAAAAATACCTTGGTCAGGCGGCGAAGATGTTGATTGGTATTCCCGACTACGACAATTACGTCGGGCATATGCAAACCAACCATCCCGACAAGCCGTACATGACCTATGAAGAGTTCTTTCGCGAACGCCAGCAAGCACGCTACGGCGGCAATGGCAAAGGCGGTATGCGCTGTTGTTAATGGAGAGACTATGACCCCGATTGCAGTTACCCTACTCACCGGTTTTTTGGGTGCGGGCAAAACCACCCTGCTGCGCCATATCCTCAATGAAGAACACGGCTATAAAATCGCCGTGATTGAAAACGAGTTCGGCGAAGTGTCTGTCGACGACCAACTGATTGGCGATCGCGCCACCCAGATCAAAACCCTGACTAACGGCTGTATCTGCTGCACCCGCTCGAATGAGCTGGAAGACGCGCTGCTCGACCTGCTCGACAATCTGGATAAAGGCAACATCAGCTTTGATCGCCTGGTGATTGAGTGCACCGGCATGGCCGATCCTGGCCCGATTATCCAGACCTTTTTCTCTCATGACGTGATTTGCCAGCGTTACCTGTTGGACGGCGTGATAGCGCTGGTCGATGCGGTACACGCCGATGAACAGATGAATCAGTTCACCATCGCCCAGTCACAGGTAGGTTACGCCGATCGTATTCTGCTGACCAAAACCGACGTCGCAGGAGAAAGCGAAAAGCTGCGCGAGCGGCTGGCGCGCATCAACGCCCGCGCGCCAGTTTATACCGTGACCCACGGTGACATCGACCTCGCTCTGCTGTTTGACACCAACGGCTTTATGCTCGAAGAGAACGTCGTCAGTGCCAAACCGCGTTTCCATTTTATCGCCGACAAGCAGAACGATATTTCGTCAATTGTGGTAGAGCTGGATTACCCGGTAGATATCAGCGAGGTTTCGCGGGTGATGGAGAATCTGCTGCTGGAGTCCGCTGACAAACTGTTGCGCTACAAGGGGATGCTGTGGATTGACGGCGAACCCAACCGCCTGCTGTTCCAGGGCGTACAGCGTCTCTATAGCGCCGACTGGGACAGACCCTGGGGAGATGAAAAGCCGCACAGCACACTGGTGTTTATTGGGATTCAGTTGCCGGAAGACGAGATCAGAGCGGCGTTTGCGGGATTGAAGAAATAAACGGGCGCAGAAAAGCCGGGACCGCACAGGAGATTGTATGTCCCTTATCCGAGATATTCACCAACGCTTCTGGCGTCTGCCACAACTGCCGTGGCTGGAGCTACGTACCACCAGTGAAAGCCGTCAGGCCTATAAGCGCCACAGCCACCCGCAACTGTCACTGGGCGCGATCATCGCCGGAGAAACCCTCTGCATCAGTAACGGGCAAGAGTATCTGCTACGCCCCGGCGAGCTGATCCTGATCCCCCCGCAATCTCCACACAGTTGTAACCCGTTCCACGAGCAACCACGCAGCTATCATATGCTGTATCTCGATGCGGACTGGTGCCTGACGCAGCTTCCCCATTTGTCGGCGGATAGCCGCCTGCATACCACGCTGCCACAGTTGCAGGACCCGCAGCTTTTCCAGCTTTATCAACAGATTGTGACGTCTATTACTCAGCAGCAAACCGCCGGACTTCCGGCGCTTATTATCCACCTGTTGCGCGCCCTGCCGCTACAAAGCGCCGACACCGAACCGCCATGCGCCATCAGCCGCCAGTTGGTTGCCCGCTTAGTCAGCAACCTTCAGGAACCGCCGACGCTGGACACGCTGGCGCAGGAGTTTGCCCTCCGTAAGGAGACCCTGATTCGCACCTTTAAGCAGGATACTGGCCTGACTCCTGTCAGCTTTATCAATATGGCCCGTATTGAATATGCCCGGCACCGATTGCGCGCCGGGGACGGTATTGCCGATGTCGCCTATCAGACCGGTTTCGCCGATCAAAGTCATTTCCACAAGACCTTCGTCAGCTTCACGGCGGCAACACCGCGTCAGTACGCGCAGAACAGATCAATATTCAACAATAAATAGCGCATCCGCGGGTATAGGCTGGCCTCAGTATCATCACTGAGGTTACTATGGAACAGGTTACAGCGTTCTTTCCCCCGGCGTTTCCCGCACTGGCGCTGGCGCATTTTATGGCGCTGCTCAGCCCGGGTCCGGATTTCTTTTTGCTGGTCGGTTACGCCGTACGCTATCGGTTGCGCGGCAGCGTCGGGCTGTGCCTCGGCATTGCGGCGGGAAATGGGCTCTATATTCTGCTGGTGGTGCTTGGGTCAGGGCTATTACGTCAAACGCCGCTGCTCTTTACCATCATCGAACTATTGGGTGCCGCCTACCTGCTATGGGTGGGCCATCAACTGTTGAAAAGCCGCGCCGGGCCGCTGGAGTGGCGGTACGCCACATCGGCATGTCCGTCACTGGCAAAACAACTATTACTGGGGCTAGGTTCATCGCTGTTGAATCCGAAAAATGCGCTGTTTTATCTGGCGCTAATGACCGCCCTGCTGGGCCCAAACGTGACCGTAACACAGCAGGCCATATGTGGAATCTGGATGACCAGCGTAGTGTTACTCTGGGATCTGCTGCTAATAACGCTTATCGCCCTGCCGCAAATTCAACGTCGTCTGGGTAAACTTGTCTGGAAAATTGAACGCGCCGCCGGCGGCATTCTGATCACCTTTGGCGGCTGGATTGTGTGGCAGTTCATCACAAGTTAAATCGATAAGGGGCAGCTTTATACGGTGGTCAACGTTGCCCGGGCAGATGAATAGGGTCTACATCATTCGAACCCTTTCCTTCTTATAATGCCGACGCCGCCATCAATTAACCCGCCCCCCAGAAATCAATAAAGCGGCTAAATAGCCGCTTTATTCCCATCACCAGAAATAATCCATCCTCACATCCCCGCCGTTATTTTCATTCATTTTCAGCTAGACTTTTCTTTTATTTACTGATGATATATACAGGTATTTAGCGCGATGCCGTCGTGTTGGCGCACGGCGACATCGCTAACCACAACCCCTATTGGAATAGGAATAGAGATCATGACTACCCCGCATTGTATTGCAGAATTCACCGATCCAGAAGTCTCCCCGGCAAATAACCGTAAAGGCACCGTCAGTTATGCGAGCCGCTTTGAAGATCACCAGCATATTCCGGCGATTATCATGAAAGGCCAGTGGCTGGAAGCCGCCGGTTTTGCCACCGGCACCAAAATCGATATCAAAGTGATGGAAGGCTGTATCGTGATTACCGCGAAGCAGCCGGAGCAGGAAGAGCCCGCATTACTACAGTCGCTGCGTCGGGCGAGTAAGCTGTCGGCACGCAAGCAAAAGCAGGTGCAGGAGTTTATTAACGTAATGGCAGGTAAGACGCGTAAACTGCTGTAACAGCGTGTCGGATGGCGCTAACGCTTATCCGACCTACGGCCCGCCGCCCGGCAGCCTCCCCGCTGTCGGGCTTGCAATATTCCTCACCTCCAAAAGCCCGATTTCCGCTTTTATCTCTTTTCACATAACGTATGATAGTGCGCAAAAAATTCAGGAGGGATCCATGAGCGATATCCAGCTTTTCCGCCTCGGCGCCGGGAAAGTACAAGAGCTGCCGGGCAAAGCGGCGGCCATTGAAAAAGATCTGCAAACGCTGATCGAATCCCATATGGAAGTCTTCCTCGGCGTCCGCTTTCTCGACACTGAATACCGCACGGGCAAAACGCACCGTGGGCGAATTGATTCCCTCGGTCTCGATGAAAATAACTGCCCGGTGATTATTGAATATAAGCGCCACAGCAATGAAAACGTGATTAATCAGGGATTATTCTACCTGGATTGGCTGCTCGACCATAAAGCGGAATTTCAGTTGCTGGTGATGGAGACAATAAGTAAAACCGCGGCCAAAGCCATTGACTGGTCCGGCACACGGTTAATCTGTATTGCCGCCGATTTTAATAAATACGACGAACATGCCGTTCAGCAAATCAACCGCAATATCAGCCTGATTCGCTATAAGCTTTTTGCCGACGACCTGTTAATGCTGGAACTGGTTAACGCCGTGGTCGAAAATAGCCCTCAGCACGTCATTGCGGACGGCCCGGCCAGCGGTAACGGTAAACGCCATATCCGCACGCAGCGTGAACAGCTCGCCTCGACCTCTCCCGCGCTACTTTCATTATACGAACAACTAAAAAGCTATGTGCTCTCACTCAGTGATGAGGTTCAGTTTAAACAGCTTAAGCTCTATGACGCCTTCCGCCTCATTCGTAACTTTCTGTGCGTAGCCGTTTATCCCGTGACCGACCCACACCTACGCCTGTGGCTGAAAATCAATCCACAGCATATCCAGTTTGAGGAAGGGTTCAGTCGGGACGTCACCCATATTGGCCACTGGGGAACCGGCGATGTCGAATTAATTGTACGTAACGAGCACGATCTGGATAAAGCCAAGTTGCTGGTCGAGAAAGCATATCAGGAAAATTAACGTTACAAGATATCAGCCTACTGGAGAGTGTAGGATAACATTATCCAGCCTTTCCCGTTTTACTGGCGCTTATTTGTTATTCCACATCCTCCCTTTTCAATCCGATATCGTTTAACTGCTCGTCACTCATTCTTCGCAGCGCCTGGCGGGCAATCCTTCGTAGCCACCATCTTCTTAGCGCTCGTCTGAGCTGCACAAAACCAATAAACGGTTGTCTGGCGCGGTTCTCATAAAATTCCATACCAGCCTCCGCATAGAACAGAAAATGCGGACATCATGATGTATGCACAAATAATATCGGGTTAACAAGCACGGTTAGTACAACGGGGATAAATAAGGAGGGCGATTTAGGGTGTCTTGTTCGCTGATTTTGTTTTGATTTAACATCCACATCCTTCGCTGCAAAAAAGCAGGCCCCTCCCGTAGAGGGGCGACAGGGATTAGCGGCGCACCACCACCAGTTTCTGGTTTACAAACTCCTTAATCCCCAGATCCGATAGCTCGCGTCCGAAGCCTGAACGCTTAACGCCGCCAAACGGCAGTTCCGCTGCGGTGTCGGTCAGCCAGTTGATATAAACCATCCCGGTTTCAATCCGGGAGGCCATGCGTTTAGCGCGTTCGATATCCTGACTGAACACCGCGCCGCCCAGGCCGTAGTGGGAATCGTTGGCGAGTTTTACCGCCTCGTCATCGTCTTTCACCACATAAATCTGCGCCACCGGGCCGAAGAACTCTTCAAAGTACGCCGGGTTGTCACGGGTTATGTGGGTCAGAATGGTCGGCTCAAAGAAGTTGCCCTCGCGCTCCAGCGGCTTGCCGCCAACGTGCAGTGTCGCGCCATTTTTCACCGCTTCCTCGACCTGTCTGGTCAATGTTTCCAGCGCATCTTTCGACGACAGCGGCCCCAGTTCGGTAGACGCGTCCATCTGATCGCCCACCTTCACCTTACTGAACGCCTCGGTGAACTGGCTGAGGAATTGATCGGCGATTTTCTCATGCAGGATAAAGCGCTTCGCCGCCGTACATACCTGCCCCGCATTAGTGAGCCGTGCCTGCACGCCAATTTTCACCGCTTTCTCAAGATCGGCATCGTCCAGCACGATGAACACATCGTTCCCGCCCAGTTCCAGCGTCGCTTTTTTAATGTGCTTCGCCGCTTGTGCCGCCACGGCGCTCCCCGCGTTTTCAGACCCGGTCAGCGCCGCGCCCTGCACGCGCGGGTCGGCGATGATGTTCGCCACCTGATCGGAGGAAATAAACAGGTTGGTCCACGCTCCCTCAGGCGCGCCGGCTTCACGCACCAGATGGGCAAACGTCCCGGCGCAGTGCGGCACGATGCTGGCATGTTTCGCCAGCACCGGATTACCGGCGGCCAGGTTCGGCGCCAGCACGCGCATTAGCTGATAGTACGGAAAGTTCCACGGTTCAACGGCCATGATGACGCCAATCGGATGATGCTCAACCCACGCGTCGCCAAACTCGGTCTTATAAGGCACCGGAGCAAGAAACTGTTTCGCGTTATCCGCATAATAGCGAGCGATCTGCGCGCACAGTTTAACTTCGCCACGGCTCTGCCCGATGAGCTTGCCCATCTCCTGGCTGGCGATTTTCGCCAGTTCCTCGACACGGCTGTCGATCAAGTCAGCCAGCTTATGCAGTACCGGCAGACGTTGGTCAATATCTCCTTTGGACCAGTCGGAATGGTAGAGCGCGTCAGCTTTTTGCAGCGCGGCTTCAATATCCGCGTCAGTGTGCGGAGGATACTCTTTAATGAGCTGATTGTTGGCAGGATTCACTGTCTGGTAAGCCATATCACATGTCTCCTTGTTATCGTCATTAAGGCAGCCGTAAATGCCGCTCAGAACAATTAAGGGTAGTAGAGATGGCTGGGGCTATCGGTAAAGTTCGGTATATTCGTGCGGTTATCAGCGATAATTATAGAGAGCGTTGCCCGGCGGTCACCGGGCCTGCAACATTCAGACTGGAACCGCGTTAATGGCTAACATCCTGAAGCTCTTCAGCCGTAAGGCCGGTGAACCGCTGGACAGTCTCGCAGTCAAGTCCGTCCGCCAGCATCTGTCTGGCGATACGCAATGCGGCAACGTGCTGCCCTTTTTCCAGACCTTTTTCTAATCCTTCCTCCAGACCGACCTGTCTTCCTTGCCGTTCCCCTTTTCTGCGATCCGCTGCGCGGATCCTCTCTATCAGCGTCATCAGTCTCTCCTTAGTGTGCGGGACATGCCCTACCACATCACGAATAAACGTGGTGAAACGAGGCGTGTGTCCGTGCTGAATCATAAGATAATTAAACAGCGCTTTAAGCTGCCTGTCATTAGCGCAACCAGTAACTAACAGCGAAGCAATCCGTTCAACCAGTCCCAGCAGGTCGCGCTGGCGGATATGTTTTTGGATGAGCTCCAGCAGCGCAATGCGGCGATGCTGCATAATGTCATCATCCGATACCACCGTAATATCGACCAGCGGAAAGGCAGTGGCATAGAGTCTTCTTGCCACTTCCGGGTTCGCAAACTCATCCAGCCAGCACAGCGAAAAAGGATACGGGCTATCAACACCGTGATAAAACAGCATCGGCACCACCAGCGGAAGATGCTTATGCCCTGCATCCAGATGCTGTTGCATTGCCGCCATCGCATACCGCATCAGCCGAAACGCCATATGCGCATCCGGCGTGCTCTGATGTTCAATCACGACGTAGATATAACCGTCGCCCTCGCGCGTTTTCAGCGACCAAAGCACATCGGAATAATAGGCTCGCAGATTTTTTTCAATAAAACTGCCGGGCTCCAGCTTTAACGTCCGCAGGTCACAAAGCAGGCGTAACGACACTGGCAGATGAATCTCCATAAAATCGCGGGCGGTTTCCGGGTGGCGCAAAAAGGTTTTAAACACCGCATCATGCGGTGTTGAGGTCGTCGATTTTTTCATGGCGCTCCGTCACCTCAAACCAGGATGCTGCGACTCTACCTCCTGAAAATTCCTTTCTCATCCGTACCTTTTCAGCATTGCGAGGCGCGACGGAAGATAAATCCTGTTATCTGTAATGCACATGCATTTTCGGAACTGAACACGCAAAACAGTAGCCTGCACGTCCTGCCTTTATCTTTATTAACCTGGTAAACTCTTTTGATTAACATCAAAATTTAATTACACTTAATGTGTATATTTTCCGTGCAACGTAAATTTCCCGAGGTGTGATGTGCTGATTGTTATCTGTAATCGCCACACGTTCTGACAAGATTCAGAACGCGTCTCTTCCTGTCTGTGTTTTCACCGGCAGCGTTTTTGATTACATGAAATTCAGTACATCCGCAGCCGCTGTTCCCATCGCCTGCCTGACGTCACGATGACGGTATTGAGTTTCACTGTTCCCATCATGGGCTTCTCCGACACGGAGCGCATTTTTTATGCAACGGATTCTTCAGTTTTTCTCACAACGCGCTACAACGTTATTTTTCCCGATGGCGCTGATTTTGTACGATTTTGCCGCCTATCTGACGACGGATCTGATTCAGCCAGGCATCATTAACGTCGTGCGCGATTTTAATGCTGACGTCAGCCTTGCGCCGGCCTCGGTCAGTCTCTATCTGGCGGGCGGAATGGCGTTACAATGGCTTCTCGGGCCGCTATCTGACCGGATTGGCCGCCGGCCAGTGCTGATTGCAGGCGCGTTAATTTTTACGCTTGCCTGCGCGGCAACGCTGTTGACGACCTCAATGACGCAGTTTCTGGTTGCCCGCTTTGTACAGGGGACCAGCATTTGCTTTATCGCGACGGTCGGCTATGTCACGGTGCAGGAGGCCTTCGGTCAAACCAAAGCCATTAAGCTGATGGCGATTATTACTTCCATTGTACTGGTCGCCCCGGTTATCGGCCCGCTCTCCGGCGCCGCATTGATGCACTTCGTTCACTGGAAGGTGCTGTTCGGCATTATTGCAGTGATGGGGCTACTGGCGCTGTGCGGCCTGCTGCTGGCGATGCCGGAAACGGTGCAACGCGGCGCCGCGCCATTCAGCGTGGTGAGCGTCCTGCGCGATTTCCGTCATGTGTTTCGCAACCCGGTTTTTCTCACCGGGGCAGCGACGCTGTCGTTGAGTTACATCCCAATGATGAGCTGGGTAGCGGTGTCGCCAGTGATCCTGATCGATGCCGGGGGGATGAGTACGTCGCAATTCGCCTGGGCGCAGGTGCCCGTATTCGGCGCGGTGATCGTGGCCAATATGATGGTGGTGCGCCTGGTAAAAGATCCGACCTGCCCGCGCTTTATCTGGCGCGCCGTTCCAATCCAGTTAAGCGGGCTGGCGACATTAATCCTTGGTAATCTGCTGCTACCGCACGTCTGGCTTTGGTCTGTGCTGGGGACCAGCCTGTACGCGTTCGGCATTGGGATGATTTTTCCGACGCTGTTTCGCTTCACGCTTTTCACCAACAATTTGCCAAAAGGTACCGTTTCAGCCTCGCTGAACATGGTGATTCTGACGGTGATGGCAGTGTCGGTCGAAATCGGTCGCTGGCTGTGGTTTCACGGCGGGAGAGTGCCCTTTCACCTGCTGGCCGCCGTTGCTGGTATCATTGTGGTCTTTACCCTGGCAAAATTATTAAAGCGCGTACGTCAGCATGAGGCGGCAGAGCTGGCCACCGAGAAATAGAAATGAGCCGGATAGCGCGGATGAACCTCGCGCCAAATGTTGGACCCCGTCTCACTTCTGAGGGGCGGTTCATGATGCTTATCCGGCTTACAATAATATGATGTTTTTTGCACGATCTTCCCGTCTGGCTCTATCCTTAACGCTATGAATAAAATCACTGAACTCAAACGCGCCAAACGACTGGCGCTCTCACTGTTGCTGATAGCTGCCGCGACGTTTGTGACCACACTTTTCCTGCCGCCCAATTTTTGGGTGCTGGGCGTAAAAGCCATTGCCGAGGCGGCGATGGTTGGTGCGTTGGCGGACTGGTTTGCCGTGGTGGCCTTATTTCGCCGTATTCCTATTCCGTTTATTTCCAGACATACAGCGATTATTCCCCGTAATAAAGATCGAATCGGCGAAAATCTTGGGCAATTCGTACAGGAGAAGTTCCTTGATACACAGTCGCTGATCGCGCTGATCCGCCGTCATGAACCTGCACTACTGATCGGAAACTGGTTCAGCCAGCCGGACAACGCCAGCCGGGTTGGGCAGCATCTGCTGCAAATTATGAGCGGCTTTCTCGAACTGACTGACGACGCCCGTATTCAGCGGCTGCTCAAACGAGCAGTGCATAAAGCGATCGATAAAGTGGATCTTTCCGGCACCAGTGCCCTGATGCTGGAAAGTATGACCAAAAACGATCGTCACCAGGTGTTGCTTGATACGCTAATCGCCCAGCTCATTACTCTGTTACAACGTGAAAGTTCCCGGACGTTTATCGCCAGGCAGATCGTACGCTGGCTGGAAACCGAGCATCCTCTGAAAGCCAAAATACTACCGACCGAATGGTTGGGAGAACACAGCGCTGAACTGGTCTCCGACGCGGTCAATTCTCTGCTGGATGATATCAGTCATGACCGCACGCACCAGATCCGCCATGCTTTCGATCGCGCCACGTATAAGCTGATCGATAAACTTAAACATGATCCGGACATGGCCGCCCGGGCAGAAAACATTAAAAGTTACCTGAAAGAAGATGAGGCGTTTAACCGTTATCTTGGCGAGATCTGGGCGGATCTACGCCAGTGGTTAAAGACAGATATCAACGCCGAAGACTCGAAGGTGAAGCAACGCATCGCTCATGCCGGACAATGGTTTGGCGAGACGCTAATCGCCGACGATGCGTTACGCGCATCGCTTAACGGTCATCTGGAACAGGCCGCGCACCGGGTCGCGCCGGAATTCGCTGCTTTCCTGACCCGTCATATCAGCGATACCGTAAAAGGCTGGGATGCGCGCGATATGTCGCAGCAGATTGAGCTTAATATCGGTAAAGATTTGCAGTTTATCCGTGTGAACGGCACGCTGGTCGGCGGCGCGATTGGGCTGGCGTTATATTTGCTGTCACAACTACCCACCCTGCTCAGTATTTAAAGAGGGAAGGCGCAATTCTCGTTCAGATTAACCGCCAAATCCCGCACGCGAGAAGCATCCATTTAATGCCATTACCCCGGATGCGTCTCTTCTCAATCCGTTATTCGCTCTGCACGCTTCACTTTCTCTTCTTGCAAAGCTTAAACATTAATTTTACTTTTCATTATCATTTACAACAATAATCCGGCTTCCTGCCTTACTTTAGCAGAGAGAAAACCATGGTTCATGATCAAAGCACTCCACCTCGTCATCCACTTTTTACGGCGCTTTTCGGTATGATGGTATTGACGCTTGGAATGGGAATTGGGCGCTTTTTGTACACCCCCATGTTGCCGGTAATGCTGGCGGAAAACCAGCTAACGTTTAATCAACTCTCGTGGATTGCCAGCGCGAATTATGCAGGATACCTGGCCGGAAGCTTACTGTTTTCCTTCGGCGTTTTTCACCTCCCCTCACGCGTACGCCCCATGCTGCTGGCCTCTGCAATCACAACCGCTATCCTTATTCTGGCCATGGCAATATTTACCCAGCCCGTAGTCATCATATTAGTGCGCTTTCTGGCAGGCATCGCGAGCGCCGGAATGATGATTTTCGGGTCGATGATTGTATTACATCACACCCGACATCCGTTTGTGATCGCCTCGCTCTTTTCCGGCGTCGGAGCCGGGATTGTATTGGGCAACGAATATGTCATTAGTGGTTTACGTTATGGGCTTTCGGCCCATTCGCTATGGCTGGGGGCGAGCGCGCTCTCCGGTATACTGCTGTTAATCGTGGCAACGTTGATTCCGCCCCGCGCTCATGCGCTGCCGCCTGCGCCCCTGGCAAAAATCGAAAATCAGCCGATGTCATGGTGGCAACTGGCGCTACTCTACGGTTTTGCCGGATTCGGCTACATCATTGTCGCTACCTATTTGCCCCTGATGGCGAAAAGCGCGGGTTCGCCGCTACTCACAGCGCACCTTTGGTCGTTGGTCGGCCTGGCGATTATTCCCGGCTGCTTCGGCTGGCTGTGGGCGGCAAAACGCTGGGGCGTCCTGCCATGCCTGACCGCAAATTTGTTGATACAGAGCGCCTGTGTACTGCTGTCTCTTGCCAGCGGCTCGTTGTTGCTGTTGATACTCAGCAGTATTGGTTTTGGCGCCACGTTTATGGGAACAACCTCGCTGGTGATGCCGCTGGCCCGGCAGCTCAGCGCACCAGGTAATATCAATCTGTTAGGCCTGGTTACGCTAATGTATGGCCTCGGACAAATTCTTGGCCCACTCGCCGCCAGTCTGTCAGGCAATGGCGCGCCAGCCATGATCAACGCCACGCTTTACGGCGCCGCAGCGCTCTTTTTTGCCGCCCTGATCAGCGCCGCGCAGCAGGTAAAACAAAAACGGATTGTGATTCGCGAATAAGCAGCTTATTAAACACGCGTTATCAGCAGTGGGTGATATCTTTAATGCTATTCGCGGCGTGATGCCGCCCTGTTTTAATAAAAAATACGCAAAGCGTTATTTCATATTAAGACACCATTAATACCCATTATTACTTTATGGTTTTTGGCGTTATCAATCTGAATATTATTTTATATATTTCCTCCGACTCAATTTCATTTACTATTAATTATATCAATAAATTACGGAGCGAAACTAATTCAATGCGTGGTTTTTTGATCACCTGAACGTACGATTTTACGGTGCGACGTGATAAGTTCGTGGCCACGGACCGAGCGTAAAATACAACGTCAGATGTGAAAACCATCGTTAAAAGGTAAAATTGCGATTAAAAAAACCTCTTTTTTTAGCGAGGTTAATGTAGTGAGTAATATTGATTAAAATCAAATTAGTCGCCTTTTTTCCTGAGGCTGGCGCAAATCTGCATCAATGTCTGTCTCCTTTCGCTTTTCACTTCGTCTGTACCATCAGCGACTCCCTCACGGCTACGGCAAATGCGCAGATGACGATATTTTGCGCTGCTATGCACGAAACGCATAGCACGATACATACTTGCATTTTGTCATTACCCATATGACTGATAAGGTCTTTCTGTTTCGGGCTTTTTGGCCTGTGGCTACAACCAACACACCATCAAAACAATTCGGGGATCGCTATGGCGCAACAAGTGGACGCGGCGGCCATGCCGCTTGATACGGAAAAAGTCGGAATAAAGGGGTATCTGGCGTTTTTCCTCACTATTATTTTCTTTTCCGGCATGTTTTCCGGAAGTGACGGCTGGTGGCGCGTTTTTGACTTCACCGTACTCAACGGCTCATTCGGTCATGTTACCGGTACGCAAACTTTTCGCGGCGCTGGCGGCGCCGGCGCCAAAGACGGCTTTCTATTTGCGTTAGAACTGGCACCGTCGGTTATTCTTTCATTGGGAATCATCGCGATCACAGATGGGCTGGGCGGTCTACGGGCGGCACAGCAATTGATGACGCCGATCCTGAAACCGTTGCTTGGCATACCCGGTATCTGCTCGCTGGCGCTGATCGCCAATCTGCAAAATACTGACGCGGCAGCGGGTATGACGAAAGAGCTGGCGCAGGAAGGTGAAATTACCGAGCGTGATAAAGTGATTTTTGCCGCCTGGCAGACCAGCGGCAGCGCTATCATCACCAACTATTTCTCCTCTGGCGTCGCGGTATTCGCCTTTCTGGGGACGTCAGTCATCATTCCGTTGGTTGTCATTCTGATATTTAAATTTATCGGCGCAAACCTTTTGCGCATCTGGATTAACCTCGAAGAACGCCGCCACCCTGCGCAAGGAGCCCAATCATGACGACTCAGGTACGTAAAAATGTCATGGATATGTTTATCGATGGCGCGCGTCGCGGTTTTACTATCGCCACAACCAACCTGTTACCCAACGTGGTCATGGCGTTTGTCATTATTCAGGCGCTGAAAATTACCGGTCTGCTCGACTGGGTAGGCCATATCTGCCAGCCCGTGATGGCGCTATGGGGGCTTCCAGGAGAAGCCGCCACTGTACTTCTGGCGTCGCTGATGAGTATGGGCGGCGCAGTTGGCGTAGCCGCCAGTCTGGCTACCGCCGGCGCGCTGAGCGGCCATGATGTTACCGTGCTGCTGCCAGCCATTTACCTGATGGGGAACCCGGTACAGAATGTCGGTCGCTGCCTCGGTACTGCCGAAGTCAACGCCAAATATTACCCCCATATTATCGCCGTCTGCGCCATCAATGCGCTGCTGTCGATCTGGGTCATGCAGCTTATTGTTTAATAAGGAGTTATCATGCCTGATTTATCCGCCGCGGCGTTTACCTTGTTACAGGGTGCGCACCTGTTTGCGCCAGAAGACCGGGGCATCTGCGATGTTCTGCTCGCGAATGGCAAAATTATTGCCGTCGACGCTGACATTCCCGGCGATATCGTACCGGACTGTACGGTGATCAATCTTAGCGGTTATATATTGTGCCCGGGTTTTATCGACCAACACGTTCATCTGATCGGCGGAGGCGGCGAAGCGGGACCGACGACACGAACGCCGGAAGTTGTCCTGAGTCGTCTGACGGAGGCCGGCATCACAACGGTTATCGGCCTGCTGGGTACCGACTCCGTCAGCCGCCATCCCGCCTCGCTGCTTGCCAAAACGCGAGCATTAAATGAGGAAGGGATCACCGCCTGGATGCTAACAGGGGCTTATCATGTCCCGTCGCCGACAATTACCGGTTCGGTAGAAAAAGATGTGGCGCTTATCGATCGCGTCATCGGTGTGAAATGCGCGGTCTCTGACCATCGTTCTGCCGCGCCTGACGGTTATCAGCTTGCCAGCATGGCCGCCGAATCACGCGTTGGCGGCCTGCTGGGCGGTAAACCCGGCGTCAGCGTTTTTCATATGGGCAGCAGCAAGAAAGGGTTACAGCCGCTGTATGACATCCTGGAAAACAGTGACGTGCCGATCGGTAAACTATTACCTACCCATGTTAACCGTAGCGAGTCTCTTTTCGAACAGGCACTGGCGTTCGCACTTAAAGGCGGCGTGATCGACATTACCAGTAGTATTCCGGACCCCGTCGCGCCAGCGGAAGGTATTGCCAGAGCGGTGAAAGCCGGCGTTCCCCTATCCCGTGTTACGCTCAGTTCCGATGGCAACGGCAGTCAGCCGTTGTTTGACGCTGCGGGTAATCTGACGGGCATCGGCGTTGCTGGCTTCGAAAGTTTACTTGAAACGTTACAGACGCTGGTTAACCACTACGGCTTCAGCCTGACCGACGCGCTGCGCCCGCTGACGACCAGCGTAGCCGCATTCCTTAGTCTGGATGGAAAGGGCGAAATTCGCCCCGGAAATGATGCAGACCTGCTCGTTTTGACTGCAGATTTACGCATTGAGCAGGTGTATGCGCGCGGCAAATGCATGGTCAGTGAGGGTAAGGCCTGCGTGAAAGGTACCTTTGAGCCCACCTGATCCCCCGTTAATTTCAGGCTGTCTCGTCACAGCATTGTGAAAGAGAACGGGAGAAGCGGTTGTCAGCCGCCCGAATGGACGTAGAATGCCCCTTCGGACGGCTGACAGGATAACGATAAATGGATGTCACTGGAGCAGGTTTGCACAATATTGAGACAAAATGGCTGTATGATTTTCTGACGCTGGAAAAGTGCCGTAATTTTTCTCAGGCCGCCATTATCCGCAACGTATCGCAACCCGCCTTTAGCCGCCGCATTCGCGCTCTGGAACATGCCGTGGGTGTGGAACTGTTTAACCGGCAGGTCTCGCCGCTACAGCTTTCCGAACAGGGTAAAATCTTTCATTCCCAGGTTCGCCACCTATTACAGCAGCTGGAAAGTAATCTGACTGAACTGCGCGGCGGCAGCGATTATACGCTGCGTAAAATTAAGATTGCCGCCGCCCACTCGCTCTCCCTCGGTCTGCTACCGACCATCGTTAAGCAGATGCCGACGCAGTTTACCTACGCCGTTGAGGCGATAGATGTCGACCAGGCGGTAGATATGTTACGTGAGGGGCAAAGCGATTTTATCTTTTCTTATCACGATGAAAACCTGCAACAAGCGCCGTTTGATAATATCCGACTGTTTGAGTCGCGACTGTTTCCCGTCTGCGCCAATAATGACCGGGGCGCGCCGCGCTATACGCTTGAGCAACCGCATTTTCCGCTGCTCAATTACAGCCCAAATTCCTATATGGGGCGGCTGATAAATCGCACTCTGACTCGCCATCCCGAGCTGAGTTTCAGTACCTTTTTCGTCTCTTCGATGAGTGAATTGTTAAAACAGGTTGCGATGGACGGCTGCGGGATCGCCTGGTTGCCTGAATATGCTATCCGTCAGGAGATTATCGACGGACGCCTGATGGTGCTTGATGCCGACAAACTGGTTATTCCCATTCAGGCTTATGCCTATCGCATGAATACCCGCATGAGTCAGGTAGCCGAAACGTTTTGGCGCAACCTGCGTGGACTTCAGGCCGCGCTATAGATTTTCAGGCAGAAAGACGCTGTTCCCTGGGTAAAGAGGAGCGTGTGTCCGGCCAGGATTCATACCAGCGAATCGCCGCCCGCACCAGCGACGCCGTAGAATCAATTATCGGGCACGCTATCGCGCTTTCATGTCCGGCCACGATAAGCGGAATTTCAGTGCAACCCATAATGATCGCCTGAGCGCCGCGGACGATAAGGCTATCGATTTGCGGCAGCAATAGCGCTTGCGCTGCGCTCTTATCGCCGCGTTTAAGCGCATAAATGGCCTGCATTACCCTCTCTTGCCCCGCGCCTTCAGGCTGAATTAATGTCAGTCCATGCGCCAGCGTTTTCTTTTGGTATAACCCGGTCGCCAGCGTCGCATCGGTCGCCAGTAACCCAACGCGCCGCGCCGATCGCGGAATCGCTTCCAGAGTGGCGTCCAGGATACTGATCATTCGCACTTTCGCAACGTTCTGTAAATCATCAAACCAGTAATGCGCGGTGTTACACGGGATGACGATACATTCAGCGCCAGCGTCTTCGAGCATATGCAGGTAACGCTCCAGGTACCGGTATGGCGAAGGTCCGCCGGATAATAAACATGCTGTACGATCGGGAATATCCGGAATTGAGCTGACAATGAGCGGGATGTGCTGTTGATCGCAACTGGCATGTCGCAGTGCAACAAATTTCTCCAGCATATCTGCCGTGGCCGCGGGGCCCATCCCCCCCAGTATCCCAATGGTGTGTTTCATCGCTTTGTCCGCCTATTTACGTCAAGGTCAGAAACACACTATCAACTTGATGTGCCTATAAAAAATGCCGTTTTATTAGCGGCTATGCGTAAAAATCATAACGTTTGCAAGGAACACACCCGGGGGATTTTAAGCAATCGATTGGTTACACGGGACGCTTACACTAAACGCGGTTCTCCACAGTGTGCTTGCCTCATCGCCACAACTTCTGTCGTCGAAGGGGCGACCGTGTTTTGCTTTTTGACACCAGTGCAGGAATATCCCAGCGAATATGGCTATAAACCAAATCCACGGTTTCCGTGGCGCATTCTCCGGCATCGGCATGATTACTCATGCGCGAAATTCGCACATTGGTGAGCGTATAAATAATAAATGGCAGCATTACCCCCTTATCACGACGGCATAACGTCAGTATGCCTTCTTTCACGGTCTTCCCGTTACGGTAGTACTCATAGAGCTCAGGCGTAGCGACATCGACAGGCTTGGTCAGCGTCACCGCGCCAGTATATGTCTCTGTCGTCTCACCGGGCTCTCGTTTCGCCGGGATGTGGTTGTAGGCAATAAGCTTTATTTGTTTTTCGAAGCCCTGGGTCTGGCTTTCGCCTTCAATACCGTCCAGTTTTAAATAGATGGCGTCCATCCTCTCTCCGTGATTATCAGGCGGCAAAGCAGGCTGACAAGGACAGAACGCCAACAATGAGAGAACGTTCCATTTTTCAGTCATCTCGTTGGTATCCCTATATAACAGGCTAAACGCATAACGAGCTGATGTGACTGAATTCTTGCTAAATGCCTTCTGCCATAATCAATCCATTTCACAATAGCGCTACTGACGTAAAATCTATTACGTCTGGCATTCGAACATCACTTTCTGAATAACCATAGCCGCTATAAGAAGCATATTAAAAAAGAAATATCAACATCATTTTTATTTTTACCTGAGAAATTACTTAATTATACAGGTTCTGAATATAGACAATTCTTATTCCTTTTTGCATCGCTACCTTTTTTAGACTTTTGTAATATCCATAACAACCATTGCAATAGAATATATTTATCATGTGAATATGTTTAATGCTTTTATCTCACTCAGGGTTATCACAATAATAAATGATTTACATCAAAAATGCGCGCTTCCGCTCCACGACCTTTCTGCTGGCCATTGATAAAATCACGTTTCAGATTAATTAATCTCTTCTACGGTGACAGGGTGCAATGTCGTCCACGGACAAGGCGTCAGCCGCTTTACCCCTGCGTCCTGCCATGATACGTTAGCTCTATGAACACAACACGATCCTACGCTACGCAACGTTATCACCGCTGGTGGCTGCCTTCCTGAAGGCGGCACGGATCAGTATTTCTCTTTAAGTGGCCGCCGAAAGGCGGCTACTGTGTTTCGGGACGTCTTTCGGCTTTACAGTAAGCATAAAGGAGTCTTTGATGAACACCCTTCCCATCATTCTGACAGGCGATCGCCCAACCGGCGCGCTGCACCTGGGCCATTATGTGGGGTCGCTACGCCAGCGCGTCGCGCTACAGCATGACCATCAGCAGTATGTCCTGATTGCCGACCTGCAGGGACTGACCGATAACGGCAGTAATCCGCAAAAAATTCGCGATAATATTCCGGAAGTATTAGCGGATTATCTGGCCGTCGGCATCGATCCCACACTAACGACAATCTGTCTGCAATCCGCGTTACCCGCCCTCGCTGAATTAACGGTGCTCTATATGAATATTGTTACTGTTGCCAGAGTCGAGCGTAACCCTACGGTAAAGAATGAGATTGCCCAGAAAGGCTTTGCGCGTTCTCTGCCGGTTGGATTTATGGTATATCCCATTAGCCAGGCGGCGGATATCACTGCCTTTAAAGCCGAACGAGTGCCGGTTGGCGACGATCAATTACCGATGATCGAGCAAACCAATGAGATCGTTCATAAGATGAATAGTCTTTTATCCTTGCCTGTACTGCGGCACTGTCAGGCGCTACTGAGCGATACTGGCCGCCTGCCTGGTATTGACGGTAGCGCCAAGATGTCGAAATCACTCGGCAATACGCTGCTTCTTTCCGCCAGCGAAGAGACTATTCACCGAGCGGTTAGCGCGATGTACACCGATCCAGGTCATTTAAAAATTAGCGATCCGGGAAAAATAGAAGGTAACGTCGTCTTTACGTGGCTGGATGCGTTCCATCCGGATAAAGCCAAAATTGCGGCAATGAAAGCACACTATCAGCAGGGCGGATTAGGCGATCGTATCTGTAAAAATGAGCTGGAAACCTGTTTACAAGAGTTGATTGCGCCAATACGCGAACGGCGGGCGGCATTTATTCAGGATAAGGGAATGTTAATGGAATTACTGAAAAAAGGCAGCGAACGGGCGCATGAGGTCACTCAAAAGACGTTACAGGAAGTGAAGCGCGGGCTGGGACTGCCCACGCTATTCTAAGCGCTGTCAGACGTCTACTTTGTCCAGCGGCCAGGATTCAAACAGGTAGCCATCAAAGTAGATGTCATCCACATTGGAAAACTCCAGCAGACGCTGTTTCACATTTTCCAGGTGCTGCCACATCGCCAGTTTCGCCGCGCGGGCGTCCTTCTTAATTAACGCCGCAAGGATCTGCTTATGATCTACCAGCCACTCTTTACGGTAATGCGTATCACCCAGATGGCTGTGAAGCTGGAGCCACATCGGATTATTTTCTCGCCATTGCCAGGACTGGCGGAAGAGCTCTACCAGCATACTGTTATGGGTCGCTTCCGCGATAGCCAGATGGAATTGCATATCGCCGCTTTCTGAGCCACCCGGCGCGCTGGAGGCTAACTCTCGTTCTTCCAGTTGTAACGCCTGACGCATTTTAATGATGTCTTCGCGGGTAGCCTGCAGAGCGGCAAATTCAGCAATATTGCTTTCAAGCAGTTGACGCGCCTGCAACAGTTCAAACGGTCCGGCGTCATTACAGTGATTTACGTCAGCCCCCTCGATCTCGCCATCATCCACGCCTTCAAGCACATAGATCCCGGCACCGCGCCGGACTTCAACCAGCCCTTTAATCTCCAGCATGATCAACGCTTCACGCACGACGGTACGTGTCACGTTGAGCCTCTCAGCGATCTCTCGCTCCGGTGGCAAGCGCTCACCGGGGCGATACGGCGTCTGAATAATCAGATCGCGTATCATGGCGCCCACTTCCTGATAGGGTCTTTGCTGAGAAGTGTTTGATTTCATATTGATCATGCCTGTCCGATGCGATTTCCCGGTGTCAAACTATAGCATTTGTAAAGAGGGATAGCACGCTTATCACACCAAAAACGCGAAACTGGTCAACCAGCAGAACAAGGAGACGGCCTGTCAGATAGCCACTCCAGGTGTAGGTAAAAAACCCACCACGTGACGACAGACACTATGCCTTCAACGTTGTCCCTGAATATGCATGCCATTATTGGTTTACCAATAGTAAATTTATCAACCAAAGAATCACTCTACAGAATGCTTCTCAACATTGACAAGCCCAACGCCCCGGGCATAACGTGAATAGCGAAAATCCGGCTCGTGCCCTGTATCAAGGCGCGCTATGATAAAAAACACGATGATGTCTGCCCCTGATATATCCCGCTCCTGTAACGTCTCCTGCCTGTCGGGCCGCAATTGCCGGGCAGCAATTATTCTGCATGAAATTTATGGTATTAACGCGCATATCCGACGTGCAGGCAATGAATGGCTGGCACGTGGATTCGATATCTATACTCCGCCACTTTTTCCGCACCATGCTCCTTTTCGCTATGAACAGCAGGAAGAAGCTTACCGCCACTTTTCAGAAAATAGAGGGTTTGATCCCGCCGCCGTTATCACTTTGCTTAACAAGCTCAGGGCGCAGTACGAAACGCTGATCGTCGTGGGATATAGCGTCGGCGCGACGCTCGCATGGTTAAGTGCAGCCAGTGGGTTATGCGATGGCGTCATTTGCTATTACGGTTCCCGTATACGCCAGTATGCCCATCTTGCGCCTCTCTGTCCGGCGCTGGTTATTATCGCGCGTTATGAACCGGCGTTTGATCCCCTTGTCCTACACCAGATACTGGAAAAACATCCCGGGGTAGAATGTAAAATGTACGAGGCATGGCATGGGTTCTGTGATGCTGACAGCGCAACGTTTGATGCCGTCTTATCTCATCAGGCAAGGGACGAGGTGGCAGCCTTTATTAGCGACATCGCCAGTGCCAGGGCGTAACCTGACTGAAGCCTGCTTTTCTGCGTTAGTGGATACTTTTTTCCACAAGCAGCTCCAGCTTTTTCAAAGCCTGTATAGCCGCAGCATCAAGACCATAACGTTGCAGCGTTTCGGCCGGGTGATAACTGACCAGAGTACGGCCATCCGCTTGCTGACTAATGAGGACCCGAAACGGTAAGTCCAGCGCCAGTTCGGGATGCGCCAACATTAAAGGTGTACCGCCAGCAGGATTGCCAAATATCAGAACCGTTGTCGGCGGCATCTTCAGCTTAACATTTTGTGCCGCCCTGGCATGATCAAACTCACCAAAGAATACCAGACCGTTGTCAGCGACAGCTTGCATCAAGCGCGACCGGGTCTGCGGATAGTCATAAGCGCTGTATGTTTTAACCATTGTTATTGCTCCGTCCTCCGTTGCAAATCCAGGCATTATTACGGTTAACATCAACATTATCGCCAGTAAAAAAGGCTTTAAAATCGTGCTCATTCTGTTCTCTCCCTGTCCTGTTAGTTAACGCGATACCGATAATATTCAGGCTAGCCACAAGGTATAACACTCTACCTTTTATTATGATATTGAGCAGCTCACCATCTAAAAATCAGACGGTGGGATAAGATAACCGGACGAATGAACAAAATTAAAGAGATGTGATATATATCACCTTAGCAGCTGCAGGATGGTGATTATGGTCTATCATCATTTTCCTCCGCCCGTTGGGTAAGAAAGAAAATAGTGCGCTCAGTAAGATAATATATACTACAAGCCAGCTCTTCAGAGATACGGAGCATCATGACATGGTGATGATGCGGTTTTTCTTTTGCCGTCGGTGAGAATACCTCCGACTCAAGCACGTTACTTAAAAAACTAAATTTATGTTCATCCTCAGCAGAAATCACACCGCTGGTCACCAGATTGGCTATTAATGCACTTAAATTATCTGTCTCCTGATAGATGATATTCTTTTTCTCATGAATTTTGATAAGAACGCTTTTAAAAACAGAATAACATTCACTGACAACGCAGGTAAAATCATTAAATATCAGGCGATTATATGCCTCCATAAGGTCGTATTCAACAAAACCATACTCCCCCGGAGAATACAAATAATAACGTATGTTTTTAAGCCGTTTTATTCTGCGTAACCTTACAATCCGGCCATTTTCGAATCGATACTTTAAGTTATTTTCCTGAAATATATTATTTAATTCACTAATTGCTTTATCCGGCTCCAGTCCAGGCGTAACGTCATAGTTCCGCAGGTAAGTATCTATATATTTAAAAGCAAGCTCAATAATATCAATATGTTTTCTTTTATCATCTGTTTTTAACAACAGATTACTTATCTCATCCAGATATGACGTAGAGTGAGCATATAAACTAAATAAACCATATTCTTTGCGCAGGGTTTTACATATTCTTCGGTAAACTTCGTCAGAATGACTATTATGGTAACAATATAGAGCCATATCATAAAAAGAGGAACAGCTTCCTAATGTATTGATAATTAATTCTATTATTTGCTCGCGTATTTCTGGGAGAATATCTTCATATAACAGGTCGCTATGCCTTAGTGAATATGGTCTAAAGGTATGCATTGCTCCCCCTGTAATCGTAACAGAACTCAAGGCCACTATCACTTTAACGCTTAGGCGATGGATAGTTTACATTAATTAAAATTCAACATTTCAGATAGTAATATTAGCTCAACCTCTGATGACTTTTTCTGGTTTTCTTAACGACGTTGAATGAGTATTTACATTCAATGTAAATAATAACCACAGCAAAGAGTATGGCGTGATGATGGCACCAATGATGCTAAAGGCGCAGCTTTCACATCTGATGAGACGTTAGATCCCATTCATTAATGGGACCTTTCAGGTTATTCTATCCGTTACCCCATTTTTTCAACCACAAAATTATCCCGACGGACAAAATCAATAAGCAGCTCTATATTCCCTAATCCCCATTGATTAGAGATAGCAATGCGTTCACCTGACGGCAACTCGATCAACGCATCCTCCTGCATATGATATCTGTTTTTGCTTTTTTCAGGGATCTGATCAACCAGCGCTACCGCTCTTTTTTGTAGATCCTCACTTAACTTACTTCTGAGCTCATCTAAATTGTCAGGACTATGCTTATTAATCCAGTCCGTAAAAACTTCAAGCGCAAGTTTTCTCTTGTTGAAAGATTTACCTTTATATTTATATAAAGAATAATCTTTCTCAGATTTTTGACTACTGATGATTTGTTCCGTTCGTTTTTCTCTGAACCTTACCTGATATTCCTCCAGCTCTGGTACAGGTATTATTTGTTCAGCATTAATCAGAACCTCTCCTTTAAAATTATAAGGTGTTAAGCGGACACAACGAATATCGACGCCTTTATCTCTTAGCCATATTGCGGTTGTCGTTAACTCTTTACCAAAATCTGCTGATGCGAGGACAATCCGAATATCCTTACCAAAATCCGCAAGTTCGTTTTCTTCCAGTTCTACAAAATCAAGTAGCCTCTCTTTTGCATTGGCATCATTACCTTGCATTCCAAGATACGCCTGATAGCATTCACATGCTTTTGCAAAACTCATCGTAGAAATCATTGCCGCATATCGTAATGCCTGTAGTTCCATATGTGCGCCGATTTCGTCACGCTTCAGTTCAATGACAACAAGGTTAGCCTGTTTATCAATCGCCAGTAAATCAATCCTCCGCCGGCTATCCTCCCAGTCCGAGAACTCTTCGGATATGACAAGACAACCTGGCGCAACAATATCAACATTCTTCTTGATAGCCTCCTGAAGATCATAGCGTTCTTGCAGTCTTTCAATGGTGAAAGATGTTTTTTCAAGTGTAATCAGTTTTTTCTCAGAGATATTGTATAGCGCCACGTTATATTCCTTTTATTTACTCTACGGATAATGGTCACTTATCACGCTTTGTCATTCTGCCTACATCGGTGGGATAAAGGCTACTGTCAGCACACGGATAAACAAACTCTTATACCCGATCTGAACCGAAGCATTATCCACAGCCTTAAATGATCGACTTGTCTATGGTAAGACCAACTTTACTTTATGCCCAGGACATAAGTTATTCATTTAAAGCTCACCTATCCATTAGCCTTTCTGGTCTTCCGTGGCGCCGCTACGATACCAGCGTACATAACGTCAAGGTGAGCTTGTTATTTTATCGACGGATCAGAGCGATCCTGCGCCGGGCATACAACGTTTCTGTGGCGAGCTGAAACTCATACGTGGCGCTCTTCAGCTTTCGCGATTTCAGCATTTTCATCGTGACGCCACTTATTTGCCCTGACTCAACCAGTCTCTTGATTTCGGCTGCGCTTAGCATAAGTTGCTTCTTCAAAATCGGCAGCAGGCTGATCTGAAAAGAATGGGAAATTACGATGCTAACACTGACCCGCTCACGAGTGGCCATGCTAACCAACCACCGCTCCTGAATGCGGAAATCAGGCCGCCCTGATAACTCAGCGTTGTTTCGCTTCAAAATCGCGTTGTCAAAGGCAAAGTATTGAATCGTGGCAGTATCATTCGTCATCAGCCGATGATAAAGATTCCGGTCAATTTTACTGACATGTCGGCGCGTAATCAGAGAGATATTCCAGGTATAATCGCAATGTGTACATTTATAGATATTCCAGACATCGAGCATCTTCTTTTGTGAATTAACCCGAAACGCTCCTGAAGGCGTGAAGTCTCGTTTGACGTTGCATGAAGGACAGCGTTTCGCAATACGCTGATACCCCACAGGAGTGACAGTCCATATGACTTTCATAACATACCTTTTTTAACCCATACAAAACCGGATCCGTGCTTAGCGGACCATGAATGTTTATGTATGAAAAATATTTAAGTTATATTTTTCAGTGGGTTAAAAAAAGATTTCCAACACTACTATCCTGTCAACTTCCGAAGAGATACCTGAGAGTATCAAAGCGGCCATCATGAGGTATATGAGGTCAATCAATATTCATTATGATATCGGCAGGATCTATTTACCTGTCCCCTCATCGACGTACATAAGCTCTGTATATTTGCCCGATAAAATGCCATAACCATAGATAACAAGCAGTGACAGACCCTGTCGGGATCACATTTTTCACTCCTGGTTATTCCCTTATAAAAAACAGGTGTTATCATTCACTTCGTAAATACCTTTCAACTCAACCCGAGGTTTTGATGCTGGAGAATGTCATCATCCGATAATCAGTATCCCGACTTTTCAGGCCGGACTGGTTATCAATGCGCTGAAATCGAATGTGAACACGCGATGTGTTTGCACATTTTGCACATGATGATTAAACAGGTTCTTCAGTATGAATTTATCGCGTCAGGAACAACGTACCTTACACGTTCTCGCTAAAGGCGGACGTATTGCGCACGTCCGCGATGCTTCAGGTCGCGTCACTGCCGTTGAATGCTATAGCCGCGAAGGGCTGTTGCTTGCCGATTGCACGCTCGCTGTCTTCAAGAAACTCAAAAAGAAAAGACTGATCAAATCCGTCAACGGTCAGCCCTATCGGATTAACACCACCGGGCTGAACAACGTCCGCGCCCAGTTCGACAACCGCTAAGGAGATAATGATGGATATCAGTGCCATTATTTTTGCAACTGATCGCATTTCACTCTTGCCCAATGAAGACAAAATTCCCTGGGATGAATCGGCCTTCAGCCAACGTATGCTGGCAAATCATTTGTCACAGGAGCATGACTGGGCCAGCCGCAGGCTCACCGTGATTGAACAACAGGTAATGTGGATTGCCCGTCAGATACCTGCTGGCGCCCGCATACTGGATCTTGGTTGCGGTCCCGGTTTTTATATCCAACGGTTAGCGGAGCGCGGGTTTCGCTGCACAGGGGTAGATTTCTCACCGGCATCCATTGACTGGGCTCGCCAGCAGGCGCAGAACGCAGGTCTGGATATTAACTATATTCAGCAAGATATTCGCGCTTATCACCCCGGGGAGTCTTTCGATTTCATCATGATGACATTTGGAGAACTGAACGTCTTCAGTGCGGCTGATGCACACGGTCTTATCAGTCATTGCGCACAGTGGCTGGAACCGGGCGGCAAGTTGCTTGTTGAAGTTCATACGTTCGATGAGGTCAAACGTCAGGGTCTCGCGCAGGCAAGCTGGCAGCGTTGTCCGCACGGACTGTTCCTTGCCGAGCCTCATCTGCTGTTAACGGAAAATAGCTGGGATGAAGAGACCCAAACCAGTTCAACGCAGTTCTGGGCAATAGAGGAAAACGGCTGCACTACCCGTTTTGGCAGTCAAATGAAGGCATGGCGTGATGATGCGTATATCAGCCTGCTCGGTGACGCGGGCTTTACCGTGTTACAGCGTCCGGACAGTAAAGCATGGCCAGTCAGCGAGACTTTTGCGGGAAAACTGTTTGCACTGCTGGCTGAAAAAGTCACCGCCTCTAACGAAGCAAGCCAGTAAAAAGGAATAACCAATGGATATCCCACGTATTTTTTCCATTAGTGAAAGCGAACACCGTATTCATAACCCATTTACACCAGAAAAGTACGCTACGCTGGGCCAGGTGTTACGCATGAAGCCAGGGACGCGGATTCTCGATCTCGGCAGCGGTTCAGGCGAAATGCTCTGCACCTGGGCTCGCGATTACGGTATTACTGGTACTGGCATCGATATGAGCCCGCTCTTCACTACGCAGGCAAAACGACGCGCGGAAGAACTCGGCGTTAGCGAACGCGTGCATTTTATTCATGACGATGCGACCGATTACACCGATGAAGCAAAATGCGATGTGGCGGCCTGCGTAGGCGCTACATGGATTGCAGGGGGCGTCGTCGGAACGGTGGCGTTATTGGCGAAAAGCCTCAGGCCTGGCGGGATCATTCTCATCGGTGAACCGTACTGGCGCCAGGTTATGGTAACTGAAGAAATCGCCCAGGCCTGCGGCGTTTCATCCGCTACCGATTTTCTCACCCTGCCCGACCTTGTCGCCTCTTTCGACCAACTTGGTTATGACGTGGTAGAAATGGTACTGGCGGACAAGGAGGGCTGGGACAGGTATGAATCAGCAAAGTGGATGACTATGCGTCGCTGGCTGGATAACAACCCTGACGACGACGCCGCGCAAGAGGTGCGTGCAGAACTGACGGCAGCGCCCAAACGGCACGTTACATGGACGCGGGAATACCTTGGCTGGGGCGTATTTGCTTTAATCGCGCGATAGCATGAATCAGGCGCTATAGCTAAAAAGGCGATAGCGCCCTTCAGACATATTCATTAAATTTATGTTGTTTACTGAGGTCATTCTAATCCGTAAACAAATCGATCCTGTAACTGTTTAAGCATAAGTAAATTATAGGTCTCCAGTAACATGGCGTTGCGCTACATGTGGGGAATATATTTTTCATTAACGCTAAGGAGCCTTAACGCCCTGTACCATAGCCGATACTGGATGTAAAAACTATTGATTTGAAGTATTTATCGAAGGCCGGACTCGCCTTTTCGTTTAATTCATTGAAAATTAATGGGTTGTGAGGCTTTGTTTTGGGGAATTGCCCCCAGAATGGGATAAAAAATTGAATACTGCGTGGAAGATCACAAAGTAGTGTGTTTATTTTCTAAAAGAGCATCTCTCCATTGCCTGTAGATATCGACAATTTTATCATCAAAAATCGAAGAGCTAACCTGTCAATGGAAAGCCATCATCTTGTACTTTTAACCAAAAGTGGATGCTTCATGTCCCAAAAGACTCACACCAGTGCTGCAAGCTATATCTATGGGCTGGCACAACGACATAATGTTACAACGATTAGTGATAGTGTAAGATACATGATAGAAGTCATTACCACTCTTTCTGAGAACATTAAATAGTTACTCAATGTCGAATTAATTATTAGTTGACCTTAAAAAAATCATCCTGACTAAATCAAAGGTCTTGCAGCTTCAGAGTGTTACTTGCGAGAGAGTGTGCATCTTAATAAAAGATGTCTATGTAACTCTTCACCATCAAATATATAAAACAACACCTATTGTGATGTTTACTATGCCAGATGTTAAATTTTCATATCATATGGGCTAGACCATTCGACTGTTCATATATTTACCAGATAATTTATCTTTTAACGAAACCACTATCATCTATAGTTTCTCCATTACTGCTCATAAAAACAACAAAATTTATCTCTTCATTATTTGATATTTATCAAATAATTTTCCGTTCTGGTTCTACAAATTTAAGATCTTCCGCTTGTGAACTTTGTTCTTATGTAATACAAATGGGGTACTATATTTTTGAGTTAAAGGAGTGCCATATGAAGTTTGCAGATGTGTTTCTCAATGAACACCAACAAGCAAGTTTAGATTTTATTAATATCCCACTAGATACTGATTTACAATTTTTTATAGATCCAACCGCTATAAAAGCACTAAAAACCACATGGGGAAATAATCTGGAGAAGTTAATTAAAAATTACTTTTCAGATATCATGGCAAGTATCAAGAATGGCGATCTTAAACGTGCAGGCATCTTGCTTTCATCATTAAGAGAGTCAAATGCATTTCATTTGGGCTATTCAGCAAAAAAATCCTCAGGAAAAGCATTGGGAGAAAAAACTGCTCAACTTATTTTAGACTCATTGATAAATAGTAAAGCAGCACAATCAGGTTTATTAACTGATCTTGAAGACACTGCATTAACAATAGATGGTATTGCATCAGATAGGATATCAGATTCTGTTTGTAATATACTAAAACTACCATTCATAGAATACACTCAGACGATATGTGATTTCTATGGCGTAAGTATGTCAGAAGTCTCTGGAATTAGGTTATGGGATCCTATTAGTGGAAGGTGGGTAAAAAAAACGGTCAAACTTCCTATTCATAATGGTGAGGAGATAATACTAATACCTAAAATAATGGCACGCGAAAAAATTGCTTACTCTCACACCTCATTTTATAGAAAATATATCATACCGGAGATAAGAAATGAGCATCTCGCATCTGGTTCGGCACTAGTTTCCCTTTTAAAAGGAAAACCAACCGTGACAGCTAAAAAAATTATAGAAGAATTTGGGCAATCAAAAGATTTCATTGAAGGACAAATAGTTAAATATCCAAATTCGATAAAACAGTATAAGGAAGAACTTTTACTATCACCACCATCCCCACTACCTCACAATAGTTTTGACGACTCAGTAAACGCTATAAAGAACAACCTGCCAGATGACATAAACAAATTAAAATCCTCTATCAAGAATAGTAACAAAGAGCTGTATGAAGATAGCATTAAGAAGTTACTTTTGACTATTTTCTACCCCTCTCTTTTCTATCCAACCACTTCTATTAGTCATACTGAAAATTATAGTTTTACTCTACTGAATGAGTCGCGTGGAGGATTCTTTTTTGATTTCTCAATCTTTGGGATTAAAGCAGAGAAAATTTTAATAAACGTTATTATGTCCAGTGATAATCTCAATGCAGAATATTTGAAAAAAATAATTCATGATATGGATAACATTGAAACTTCAGTTTGTTTAATCGCCTGCTGCGTAGCAGACAATAATATTCTTCATCAAGATTTAAAAAACATTGCCAAAGATAAAAATAAATACATTTTCATTATGAATGAAAATATCATTAATGATATGCTAGGTGAATACCTAAGAATAGGAGAGCAACATTTCGAAATACTCAGAAGAAAATTTAAAGAACTTAATTGATCATGCAGGAAAAGAGTTTTGGATACAAATCAAATCTGGAGTTCTGTAACTTCACAGGGCACCTACTTCAACGAGAAAAAGCACATTCATAAGAAAATCATTAAAAAATTACTGTCCCGCTCTGTGATTTTTATACTATAAAACGTTCAGAGCAATCTATTAAGTCAGTGACCATCAATTTGGAAAGATAAGTCCTTCATGGGGCTTACCTTTCCGAACTATGATTAACGACATCATAGTTCAATTTTTTTCGCCTACACCTTTCAACCTTCCAACAAATGATGCTTTTTTTTGAAAACACTTTGTTTTTTTGCCAAATACTTGGAATTTATTGGACTCATGCTGGGTAAAAAATCCTTTAGCGTTGTACCATTGTCACGGTCAAACTCTCTTTTGAGTGAAGTGAATATATAACATTTAGCAGCCTCTTCACTGTTTTTGACGACGTTGCCAGTCACAGATGTCGTTGTAGGTAAAGCGGTAATCCTGAACCTTACGATCGGTGGGCTGCCGTATAGTTTGCAACTCAACCAATTTTTCATATCTAAATAGTGTTCGGCTTTAAACGCTTCCCCAGCCTCCGGATCGCTCATATCCAAGGTTTGCAAGGCGTTCTTGTCAGCCTGTTTTTCAATGGTTGAGGGTTCGGGAAGACGCTGTACCAGCCCACATACTACATCCATAAAACCACGACATACTTCACCAGTCGCGACATCGGTATGGTCATTCCATTCAGCCATCTTACGCTGGAAAACAGTCGATAAGATGGCCAATCAAATTCCTACCCTAAACCTGACGCCTTTCAAGGCTATTATAAATTGCCTCAATCTCCCCCTTCAGGTTATCACCGCAATAAACCATCGATGTATCGTATCGTTCATATCGCGCTTCACGCGTCGCACTAAACCAGTTGAACGATCCCACGCACAGCAAACCATCATCCCCAATAACAATTTTGCTATGAACACGATTGACCAGTTTTGTCGCAATACCAAGGGCGTTCAGTTTATCCAGCGCCGCTTTGAGATTCTGCTGCTTCTCTTTTCGCTTCTCAAAATCATTATGTTCAGTGTTGTAGCTTCTGTCAGTGACAATCGTGACGTTAATACCACGTGAACACGCCGCAATCATAGAATCAAGAAAACCGGTTTGCTCCAGTTTTTGCCAGGTCAGCCATGGAGAAACTATCGTGATGTGTTTACCGGTATTTTCAAATGTCTGATTCAGGAAATTATCATGCTGCTCCACACCATGGAGTGTGTAGATTTTGGTCTCGGAAGTTTTTAAATCCTTACGCTCTTTATAATCAAAAGTGAGCGCATTCTTCTCTGACTCAAAGAGATATTTTGCCAGTAATCCCCGCGGAGATGAGGCTGGCTGGATCTCAAACAGGTCCATATCGCCGAAGACCAGGAAACTGTCCTTCGCACGGGAGACAGCAACGTTCAGCATGCTGTTATCACTATCAATAAACCCACCGTCCTCATGCTTTGAATAGACTGGCGAGAATAAAACAATCGCTCTTTCCGCCCCCTGAAGAGAATGCACGGTGCCCACCGTGAGCGACGTTTCATTCGCGCCAGTGCTGATACCTTGTTTACCCAGCGCCTGTTTGATGGTCGATACCTGCGCGCTAAAAGGCGTCACGATACCGACAACCTCATGAAGCGATTTGCCGTAATGCGTTTCAATATCTTGCTGGTTATCTGTCAGCCAGGCCGCTATCGTTTCAGCCTCCAGCAAATTATATCGACTACCGCTACTTGCCAGCTCTCCTTTACCATCAATATGGAGATAACCCATTGCGGGCATTAAATTGTTCTCTTCACACCCTCTTTTAGGCAACAACTTACCGTGATAGCAGAGCGTATTGCAGTATCCAATAATATTATCGAAGCACCGGCGGTGCTCATATAAGTACATACCACGAGCCAATTCGGGATCATATTGATAGCGTGAAGCACACTGCGCTATTTTCATGACGCTACCAGATGCGGCGCTTTTACCAAGCTCTGCGATTGCCGCATATTTCTCAGTAATCTCTTCTTGCGTACTGCCTGACAGAATTTTTTCCGCCAGCATGTTACCTATATCAATAGCAGGAGCAATACTCCATATTGGCGGGATCTGTTCCGTATCACCAATCACTAATGCCTTTTTAGCTAAGGCAAACGAGGCAGCAGCCACTTCAGGAAGCACCTGCCCGGCTTCATCGACAATGAGTAAATCAGCGAAGTCATATAAATAGCTTTTCTCGAATTTACGCTGCCCTTTGTGTTCACTTATCTGCATATTGCCGGGCAGCATATAGCAGGTCATGACCACACATGGTGTGAGTTTCATTCGGCGTTGCCAGCGGACGGTTACCCCTTTAGCTCCTTTCTTGCCCTTCTCTTTTTGCAGATCATCGATCTTCGCCATATCCATTAGCCAACGACCTTCCCAGTAGTGGGTCGTCAGTAAGAATGCAGGGAAGCGAATCTGCGTATCAGCCAGTTCATCTGCCTGTGAGAAGCTCAGTTCCTCGTCGCTCTCATGTCCTAAATCAAGTGCCAGCCTCTGCCATTCCTGAGCCGCCTGCTGTTCTTTAAGAACGATTTCATGCGCGGAGTCAATCTGCTGTCGGTAGGTTGTTTGCTCGCGCTCAGCGGAGTTGAGCAGTCCATCTATATTACGTTCGATGGTTTCAGGATCAAACCACTGATTTCCCGCAATCAGCGCACCTAATTTATCTTCGAGGAACAGCTGTATTTGGTACTGCCGTTTACTGCGAACCGCCGGGAGCCAGGAAAATAATGAATAGATCAGTGATTCACCGGCGCGATATTTTTTCCATTCCGCTTTAGCACTCTTTAGTTGAGTGACTTTTTGTTCTTGCCCGGAGAGTAATTTATTTAAATTATCGAGATATTGCTCAATGTCGTTAGCAATAAGCTCACGTGCAGCCCGAACCTGGCTTAACGTTTGCCATGCTGCGTTTAGTCTTACCAGTTGTTCGTATTTTGCTGCCAACTGACCATGCAGGAGTTCAATGACCTTTTCAGGGGTTGAACAATCTTTTTCAGGGAAGGCTGCCTTAGCTTTCTCCAGATAAAACAGCAGTGCATTCTCTACATACTCTTTTGACTCAACCTGGTTGAAGAAATCTTCAGTTTGGTATTTTTTGGCTGCCTCGGCTTTACGAGTGCTTGAGGGGAAATAAGCGCCGAAGCTTTTCAGCTCAGGCAACCATCGTCCGGCCATTGCACCAGTGCCTTGGGAAAAATCTTTCCCGAACGCCTCGATAATGTTCGTTACAGCCTGGTTATTCGTTGAAGTCGCGATAATAACCGGAGGTTCTGCTTTTTCGAGAGCCGCTCTGGCCCACTGCGTGGCGATGATAGAAAGCACCAGCGTGGTTTTCCCGGTTCCGGGAGGGCCGTTAACGGCAAGGATATCGCCATGCCTCGCATCAAGAAAATGGCTTAAGGCATCGCGCTGAGCCTGTGCCAGCGGGAACTTATCCCCGGAGTGTCCAAGCCTGTCGCTGAATTTTGCTTCGGGAGTAAGCAAAGACTCTGCCGCATGAACCTCCCGAGAGGCAAAACGATTGAAAAGCGGCACATCCTTTTTGCAAACAAGCAGGTGGTCATAAAGCGAAAGAATATGGAAACTGGCGCCGCCAGATTGCGCCGTTTTAACAATATAACCATGCTCAGCGAGTTCATATTGCTCGGGATTTTTAATCCAGTCGCCGACAACATTCTTCAGTAGCCTCTCTGAATCATCCAGATATTGACGCCACTCCTGCTGTAAGGCGGCATATCGTGCTTCTCGTTCTTCATCTGTTTCGGCGGTCTTATCAACGCTGTCATCAAAGTTGATAGAGAATGAGGTATGTGTCGTTTTGTATTTGTCATACTGCTCAATCTCACCAATCGAAAATGCCCCTTTTGGCAAAGGTTCAAGCAGGTCTCTGGGAATGGAGGTCGCTGGCGTCGGATATAAAAAACCTTCACGGCTCAACAGGGCTGGCGTCACTATCGGGGTAACAATATCAGGCGCACCAGCGGAACGGTCCTTTCCATGCTGCAGTAACCGGAAATAAACCTTTGGCCGCAAGATGACATCGACTGTTTCGACGTCGTCTTTTTCTCCTTCAAAAAATTTATCGACGATCGCTTCGTCAAGACGTCCCGCCGCTATCCCATGCCAGTGAGCGAAATTTTTGGCGTCTTTGCGTTCAAAACTGCCCTTTCCTGACTCAGCATCTGCCAGCGAGTTGCGCCAGTATGAGGCAAACCCTAAAGCATTTTCATCCATTACCAGTCCTATGGCTCAATGAAATCCATTGATTTATCGAATATAAAATCACCGTATGGATAACTATTGTCCACGTTGCAAGGCTGGCTGCAATGTTTTGTTCACGCTTCGATACAAATACTCCGGTTATACGGAGTTCAGAAAACGACCATATCATGCTGCATGGCACATAAAAGCTTTCTAACTGAACCAGCAGAGGATTACCGGTTGCGTAGCACGCTCCAGAAGCCCATGAGCCACCATTGGACAGCGCTCAATGTAATATTGGAACTTGTAAGATCAGAAAATAGCTCTATCGAAGATAGTTTATAGCTTAACTATCTCAGTAAATTCTCCCGATGCCATTCCAGATAACAATACGATTCAACAGAAAACGTCTTTATTTTCTCTGGCAATAAAAATTGCTCTTTAACACTAATATCCAGCTCATTACTAATTAATAAACGCCCATCGTTCTCAAACGAAATCCATCCCTGATCGAATAGGATATCAATGTGTGCAGCCAATATAATTCCATTATAAGGATCAAGACGTTCATTCCCATTCTCGCAGGCAGCCCACGGTTTTACATGGCTGGCACGGAGTAACGGTGCAAACGTCGTTCCCGTAACAGGGCATGCCGGATACAGCATGAGACAATTTTTCCGAAAGGTACCCTGCCCCAGCCGTGCCGCAATGAGTTGCTCGCGTACGGTATCTTCAATACTTTTATCCTGCTGAATAATAAGACAGTCACGTTGCGCCTGTTCATCTCCATCAGAAGATATTAACGAAAGAACGCGCTGCTCAATCACACTCTCTGAAAGCACACTCAGTCGCTGATGCACATGCTGCGCTGAATGAGAAAGCGCAGCAGGAGCGCCCTGCTCGTCACGCCAGCCAACACGCACATCACTAAGCCAGGAATCAAAACGGTCACGACTATTTTTCAGACTATTGTGAAACTCGCTGGCGGTTTTACCTGCTCCAAAACGAGGATAAAACAAGGCAAAAGCCTCTTTCCATTTCTGAACACCCAGTCCCACGGGTGGTTGAGATTTACCGTACTTCGACAAATAGCACGCCACTTCAAGCAAATCGTCTTCCGAACTATTCAATGTTACGTCCTGTTTTTCCAGCGTAAATCATCACCAGATTATGTCTGAAAAGATCGTTAACTAAACTGATCAGGTTAGTTGTTTTAGCAAAAACATCTCACACCGGTTTTCACCATCAACAAGCACTACACGCAACCTACAACACAAAAAGGAACGCCCCATGCCCCCACACAAAATCCGCCAGGAGTGGCTGACGCTGGATGAGGCCGCAGAAGTCATCCGGCAGCACAACATCACATTGCTGCCCGCCGACCTGATCCGCCATGCCCTGCACGGCGATCTGCCACTCTCGGTCTACTTCCCCTCGCCCGTACTTCTGAGACCACTCAATCCCCCTTGTCGCTTTGCCTGCCGATTCAGCAAGCCGCCCTTTCCGCCTTCGCAGTGCAACAAACCCGGCAACCGCAAAGTGATGGCGAACTCTCCACCATGCAGACGCGACCCGACTCTGCAACTGACCACCAGCCATCTGTGGAATTTGCCGTTAATCGGCCTTGAGCGCCTGCTGCTCCACCAGCAACTGGCGAAAACGTTGAATCGTCCTTGCCCCAAAGATACCCACTGCTGCAACCAGATTGGCATCGTGGTCTGTGATGAGCACGACAGCTACTACCAACTCTGTTGCCGCAAATCGCTGCGGGAGCTTTTGCTGGAACTTACTACCGAGTCTGCTGGTCGTTCAGACTGTGGCCGGAAACGCTGTCACCGCAGCAAGGCGAAGTCCAGTGCCTGATCGGTCATCCAGCGGCACAGCGCTGTTACCAGGTGCTGGCCGCCCTGAATAGGCGACACCAGTACGCCGATGCCCGCCCTCGAATTGTTGCTGTCACCGGACTACGACAACGCTCAGATCCAGCAACTGATGCAGCTTATCAGCCTTTGCCGCCAGCGGCGGCTGCGGGAGGTTCGCCATGACGCCCTCAGTTAACTAAATAGCTGCGCCTAATACCGCTACACTTTTGCCAGCCCATGTCTGCCTCCGGGGAATGGGCTGACGGTTTCTATAAAATGGCGAACTTTTTTCAACAGTTGCCACATTGATCTGCACTAATGATTGCGCGTTATTGTGTCGTGAAGTGCCTGCCATAGCCGTACCACATGATTCACCCATGGCGAGTAAACCGGCTGATAAATCACCCTGAACTTCGGCCAGATCTGTGTTTCCCGGCTTTTGTGGATAATGTAGCTGTCCACGATCAGCGTGATGGTTTTCGCCCGACGGTACGTCGCTTTAAGCCGCTTCAGCAGGCTGATGAACAGCGCCGAACTTTTGCTGTTGCCGCCCACATAGCTGACTTTACCTGTCCCACTGTGCAACGCTCCGGCCAGATAATATTTTTCATTCTGCCCCGGCGTCACTACGCGTTTTTGTTGTCCGCGCAGCTGCCAGTCCGCACCGATTTTGGGATTAAGATGAATATCCACTTCATCTTCATAAAAGACCGGATGCTCTGCGCTGCATTCGTCCAGTGCTTTATGGATTGCTGCCATCTTTTGATCCTTATGCGGGTCACGGATACGCAGAGTTGGCTCGGCCCTTCGCCACACAAGCCCCGCAGACGGCAACCAGCGGCGAACGGTTCCGGCATGTAACTGGCACCCGGTTATCTCATTGATTTTTATTGCCAGCAATTCTGTACTCCAGCGTGAGCGCTGGTAGCCAAAATCGCCGGGAGTATGTTTTATCAGCTCACGTAATAACGTGCAGATATGCTCAAAAGGCCAGCGACGGGTTCGTCCGGCAGGTAATGATTTCAGTCCTGCAACACCCGACAGCGTGAACCAGTTAATCCAGCGTCCGACGGAGGAACGGGCACAGCAGAGCGTTCTGGCAACATCTCTGATACGGTCGCCCCGATGTAGCATCAGCATGGCCTTCAGCCTGCGGGCATAATTTTTATCGTGCGTTTTATGGATTGTTTTCTGCATCAGGCGTCGTTCGTCACGGGGAATTGGTGCTATGATCGGCATTGCTCAGTCCGGTTGGTGATTTGTTTTGATTTGGCGATTGATCAGATCGCACAATCCGTGCTGAGTTCCCTCAAAGTGATCTACTATTCCGCGCAGCTATTTAGAAACCCGTAAAGTTAATACCCGCGCAGTTGGTTTTTATGTAAAGCATAACTATCAACGCATCGCTAACTATGGCCCGTATGTGGGTAAAGATGAGGCTGTTTGCTTTTCAAAGCACTTATCTCTCAAGGAGATTTGAAAGCATTAGTGCAGCGGCAGCATAACGTAGCGGCAGAGAAACCGCGCCTCATGCTGATTGTCCAGACGTACCTGAAAGATATCGTGTGTATCCTGCGCGGATGCATCCTCACGCCACGCCAGCAGACCCTGTTGGTTCATGCGGATAATAATCTGATCAGGCGTTTCGCCCTGATTTAATGCTTCGACTACCTGTTGCAGGGGAAGCGGTAGCGTCTGAGCAGGCCACATCACTTCAACGCTCACGAGCTGGCGGTGTGTCCGGGGTAACATCGGTAGTTTCCTCCATGGCTATAATTTCGCGGTTAATTAGCCATGAAATAGGGGCATTTTTCACGTTTGCAAGCGTTGTCGAGAGACCTCTCAATCGCTTCAAAAGGCTGCCTAAGTTTACTGGCTATAGACCCCACTCAAAGGTTGATACCGCCCTGGTAGTGATAGTCTGTGCCAGGCTTCTGAGGATATGTCGATAAAAAGCATTTTTTTAAACATATAGACAAAACATGTTTATGGCATCGACATGTTGCGGTGATATGTCGATAAAACACGTTTTTTTAAATATATGGATTTACAGGTAGGATTTATCGCCAGTCAAAATGACCTTTCTTCCTAGAACTTCAACGGAGTGCCATCTGAAGTGCTATTCCGGCTAGCGGTAAAAGAAAGTGCTCCGAATATGATTTGTAGCTTACTACTCACATTGCACATCTGAACGCCTCCGCCATTTGCTCCTGCTCCCGGTAAGGAAGAGTAAGGCTGTCCGCAATAGTTCTCCACTGGCTGACTATCCCACGGAAGCTGGCAATAATCTCATCAGCGTCGGTCAGTTTCAGGCGAAAATATTCAGCAACTTCCCTGGCTAATTCCATATCCAGCGCGTTATCTGCCTCAGTTATATTGAGCTTCAAGCCATCAGCTCTGGGAACCGGATTTATATCGTAGGCTTCAGAAAGTCGCCATCCCTTACCTGGAACCAGAATAAACCCGTGGTTTCGCAAATGATCATCAGAGTTAAAGACCAGAATATTAAAAACAATGCGTGACCAGAGCTCCTGAAGGTCCGCCTTCGTCTGGGCGCCATTTCTGATGAGAACTTCAGCAAGTTCCAGATAGCTGACTCCTGTTGAGTAATCGTCCCCATCCTGGTGTCGAGTTAACGTCATGGCAGATGCAAAATGAAGGCGCTGACCAGCATCGGTTCGGTCAAAACGACGGACCATAAAACAATGATGATCGCTGGCGAATTTTCGCGCTTGTGTAGCAGCCACATTAAGGCCACAACCGACAGCCAGAGCATTAACTACCATTCTTCCCAACCACCGACATCGAATTCATCTCTTGTACTCGGAAATTTGGCGATATAGAGATGTCCGTTGTCATCCGCAACGCTAGCCTTTGGCCTTGCGCCCCCGAGGGAGCCACCCGGCGCTATTAGCATTCTTAGCCATTCATGGCCCAGCAATGCTCTGTTATCCGCTTGCTTCTCCGTTGCCAGTGCGAGAGAAATGAGCGGGTAAGGGCCTAATGCCATACGGTTCTCTTTGTTTCCAAAGCGAAATTTCAGATACCACAGCTTAGATCCGCTGGGGTGCACCTGAATGTAAAGACCGTGACAGTCAGAGAGCCTGTATGCCTTGCCAAGCGGCCTGGCATGCCGGATTGCGAGATCTGTAAGCGCCATTTGGGGGTCACTCCTCTATCGAACCGGGTTTGCCCCCTTTTTTGCCCCCAAATCGTGTGGATGTCAATGGATGAAAAACGACCAATACGGAAAGACCACAAAACAAAAATGGTTATCACTGAAAATAAATTATCTTTTAATTACAGACGGATATGGACGAATTTGGACGGAAATGGACACAAAAAAAGCCACCCTTAGGTAGCTAATTATTGCATCACTTGGTGCCGAAGGCCGGACTCGAACCGGCACGTATTTCTACGGTTGATTTTGAATCAACTGCGTCTACCGATTTCGCCACTTCGGCACTGAAGAGGTATGCGGAAAACGTTGTGGATTATACCTGTCATACGCCGTCATGCAAGCGCGAGCATACACCTGCCTCGCTAAGTGTTGAAAATTTCAGCACCACTGAGTATTAAATCGAATTATCACGTTATTTCTCTCCCTTGCTCATCGGCTTTATGCCAGGCACCCCTTGCTGCCATGCTCTACACTTTTGAGTTCAACACCACATTAAGGGAAACATAATGACGATAATAAAAAGCTATGCCGCCAAAGAGGCGGGCGGCGAGCTCGAACTCTATGAATATGACGCGGGAGAACTCCAACCGGAAGATGTCGAGGTACGGGTCGACTACTGCGGGATCTGCCATTCCGATCTGTCGATGATCGATAATGAATGGGGGTTTTCTCAGTATCCGCTGGTCGCCGGGCATGAGGTTATTGGCCGGGTAGCCGCACTCGGCAGCGCAGCACAAGATAAGGGGTTGAAAGTCGGCCAGAAGGTAGGCATCGGCTGGACGGCGCGTAGCTGCGGACACTGCGATGCTTGTATCAGCGGTAATCAGATTAACTGTCAGGAAGGCGCAGTGCCGACTATCCTCAATCGAGGAGGTTTTGCCGAGAAGCTTCGCGCTGACTGGCAGTGGGTAATCCCACTGCCAGAGAATATCGATATGGCGTCTGCAGGCCCGCTGTTATGTGGCGGTATTACGGTCTTCAAGCCACTATTGATGCATCACATTACCGCCACCAGCCGCGTTGGCGTAATCGGTATTGGAGGGCTCGGACACATCGCAATCAAACTGTTGCACGCGATGGGCTGCGAAATCACCGCCTTTAGCTCCAGTCCATCGAAAGAACAGGAAGTGCTGGCGATGGGGGCCAATAACGTGGTGAATAGCCGCGATCCTGAGGCACTGAAAGCGCTGGCAGGCCAGTTTGACCTCATCATTAATACCGTCAATGTCGATCTCGACTGGCAGCCTTACTTCGAAGCGCTGACGTATGGCGGTAACTTCCATACTGTCGGGGCGGTATTAAAGCCGCTACCCGTACCAGCGTTTACGTTAATTGCTGGCGATCGCAGTATCTCAGGCTCGGCCACCGGAACGCCACATGAGCTCCGTAAGCTGATGAAATTTGCCGGACGCAGCAAAATCGCGCCCACCACGGAACTGTTCGCGATGTCACAAATCAACGAGGCTATTCAGCACGTTCGCGACGGCAAAGCCCGCTATCGTGTAGTGCTAAAAGCTGACTTCTGACCGCCAGGCTCAGCGCTTTGACAATCATCAGGAAGCGCTGAGTGCCTGACGAAAAGCCTGTACAGCCTGTCGGCACTGCTCCGTCACGTGCTCGATGTCATGATTAACATCGATTCGCGCAATATCATGTTCATCGGCACAGGGTCGTTCCAGCGCATCAAACTGACTTTGCAGCAGGTCTGGCGGCATAAAATGCCCGGCACGACACTGCATTCGCTGCAGAATGGTAGCGTAATCGCCGTCCAGCCACAGGAAATGTACGTTAGGGCTACTCTTACGTAAAATATCGCGGTACTGTTTTTTTAATGACGAGCAGACAATAAACCCCGTCTCATTTTTTTTATAAAGACTGTATGAAGCGTCATTTAATCGTTCCAGCCAGGGTAAGCGGTCTTCATCAGTTAACGGTATTCCCTGAGACATTTTATCAATGTTTTTCGCCGGATGGAGATCATCGCCGTCAATAAACTTCGCAGAAAATAATGTTGCAATTTTGCTGCCTATTAAAGACTTACCACTACCTGAAACACCCATTAAAATATAGCTTTCCCCGGCCATTTAAATACCTCTGAGTCATATTCCACAACACAATATTACGCCTCTACGTTCGACAATTTCACGTTTTTTAATTTCTATAAAGAAGAACTCTAAGGCACATCACGTTATGCGTAACATTGTAGTGTAACAATTTTCCAGCGTGACATAAGTCACAAATAGTGACAAATAAAACCGCTTAAATGCGTTCAGGGTAACTACCTGACCAGTGAGGAATTTATGGAAGTAAAAACTCAATCCTGCGTTGTTGCGGGTAAGCGTGCTGTTGCCGTTACGGAACAAAATATTGAATGGAATAATAAAGGAACACTCGTACAAATTACCCGTGGTGGCATTTGTGGGTCTGACTTACATTATTATCAGGAAGGCAAAGTCGGCAATTTTACAGTAAAAGCGCCAATGATTTTAGGTCATGAAGTGATTGGCAAAATCGTTCATAGCGACTCAGATTTATTACGTGAAGGACAACCAGTAGCGATTAATCCATCAAAGCCTTGCGGTCATTGCAAATACTGTCTGCAGCATGAAGAAAACCATTGTACTGAAATGCGCTTCTTTGGCAGCGCCATGTATTTTCCGCATGTCGATGGCGGTTTTACCCGATTTAAAGCTGTCGATACCGCTCAGTGCATTCCCTGGCCGGAACAGGCGGACGAAAAAGCCATGGCCTTTGCCGAGCCGCTGGCGGTTGCCATTCATGCGGCTCATGAGGCAGGCGATCTGCAGGGCAAACGCGTCTTTATCTCCGGCGTTGGCCCTATCGGCTGCCTGATTGTTAGCGCGGTAAAAACTCTGGGCGCGGCGGAAGTGATATGTGCCGATATCAGCGCCCGCTCTCTCTCGCTGGCCCGGCAAATGGGCGCGGATACGCTGGTGAACCCACAGCATGATTCTTTCGATGGCTGGAAAGCAGAAAAAGGGTATTTCGATATCAGTTTTGAAGTCTCTGGGCATCCTTCCTCAATCTCAACGTGTCTGGAAGTAACACGGGCAAAAGGCGTGATGGTGCAGGTTGGCATGGGCGGCGCAGTACCCAACTTCCCGATGATGATGGTAATAAGCAAAGAGATCTCCCTGAAAGGCTCTTTCCGCTTTACTACTGAATTTAATACTGCGGTTTCCTGGCTTGCCAACCGCGTTATCAATCCGCTGCCGTTACTGAGCGCGGAATATCCATTTACCGACCTGGAAGCGGCGCTGATCTTTGCCGGAGACAAAACACAGGCGGCAAAAGTTCAGCTCGTTTTCTGAGAAAGTAAAATAAGGAACACTATCATGAACGATCTTTTTTCACTGGCAGGTAAAAATATCCTTATCACTGGAGCCGCTCAGGGAATTGGTTATTTGCTGGCGACCGGTCTTGGTCGCTATGGCGCACGCATTATTGTTAACGATATTACCCCGGAGCGCGCCGAAACAGCCGTGACGAAACTTCAGCAGGAAGGGATAAAGGCTATTGCCGCTCCCTTTAATGTCACCCATAAACAGGATATTGAAGCTGCGGTTGAACATATCGAAAAAGATATCGGCGTCATTGACGTCCTGATAAATAACGCTGGTATCCAGCGCCGTCATCCGTTTACTGAGTTTCCCGAGCAGGAGTGGAATGACGTCATCGCTGTAAATCAGACCGCGGTTTTTCTCGTCTCTCAGGCCGTTACACGCCGTATGGTGGCGCGGCAGGCAGGAAAAGTGATCAACATCTGTTCGATGCAAAGCGAGCTGGGACGCGACACGATTACGCCATACGCCGCATCGAAGGGTGCCGTGAAGATGCTGACTCGCGGCATGTGCGTGGAGCTGGCGCGTCATAATATCCAGGTCAACGGTATTGCGCCGGGATACTTCAAAACGGAGATGACCAAAGCGCTGGTTGAAGATGAAGCCTTCACCTCCTGGCTATGCAAACGTACGCCTGCCGCACGCTGGGGCGATCCCCAGGAGCTTATTGGCGCTGCGGTGTTTCTCTCGTCAAAAGCCTCCGACTTTGTTAACGGACATCTGCTGTTTGTCGATGGCGGTATGCTGGTTGCCGTCTGACCAGGGAAATACAACGCAGCGCGTAAGCGCTGCTATTTTGGCGCTAATAAGAGAGACGAATATGCCATTAATAATTATTGCGGCAGGCGTTGCGCTGCTGTTGGTCTTAATGATTGGCTTTAAAGTTAACGGCTTTATCGCCCTTGTTCTGGTTGCCGCCGTTGTGGGATTTGCCGAAGGGATGGGCGCACAAGACGTCCTGCACTCCATACAAAACGGAATTGGCGGTACTCTGGGCGGACTCGCCATGATCCTCGGTTTTGGCGCGATGCTGGGAAGATTAATTTCCGATACCGGCGCCGCGCAGCGCATTGCGACGACGCTCATTAATACGTTCGGCAAAAAACGCGTGCAATGGGCGCTGGTGATCACCGGGCTTATCGTCGGCCTGGCAATGTTTTTTGAAGTCGGATTCGTACTGCTGTTACCGCTTGTTTTTACAATTGTAGCCTCATCAGGACTGCCATTGCTGTATGTCGGGGTTCCAATGGTCGCCGCCTTATCCGTTACACACTGCTTCCTGCCACCGCATCCCGGCCCTACCGCTATTGCGACAATTTTTGAGGCAAATCTCGGTACGACTCTGCTGTATGGGTTAATCATTACCATACCGACCGTGATTGTTGCTGGCCCTCTGTTTTCAAAATTGCTGGCGCGCTTTGAGAAAGCGCCGCCTGAAGGATTATTTAATCCTCATCTATTCAGTGAAGAAGAGATGCCATCATTTTGGAACAGTATTTTTGCCGCTGTGATCCCGGTCATTCTGATGGCCATCGCAGCGGTATGTGAAATCACGCTGCCAAAAACGGATGCCGTTCGGGTTTTCTTCGAATTTATCGGTAATCCAGCAGTGGCGTTGTTTATTGCCATTATCATCGCCATTTTTACGCTGGGCCGACGCAATGGACGTACGGTTGAGCAGGTGATGGATATTGTCGGCGAGTCCATTGGCGCTATTGCGATGATTGTTTTTATCATCGCGGGCGGCGGCGCGTTTAAACAAGTGCTGGTGGATAGCGGCGTGGGCCAATATATCTCGCAATTAATGACTGGCACATCGCTATCTCCGTTATTAATGTGCTGGACGGTAGCCGCCGTGCTTCGTATTGCATTAGGTTCCGCGACCGTGGCCGCGATAACCACAGCGGGCGTCGTATTGCCGATTATTAACGTAACCCACGCCGATCCAGCGTTAATGGTACTGGCGACAGGCGCGGGAAGCGTTATTGCATCACATGTTAACGATCCCGGTTTTTGGCTGTTTAAAGGATATTTTAATCTTAGCGTCGGGGAAACCCTACGCACCTGGACCGTCATGGAAACATTGATTTCTGTCATGGGGTTGCTGGGCGTACTGGCGCTGAATGCGGTTCTGCATTAATTCATCATCCGCAGCACAATTAACCATGGGGGCGACTTTCCCGCCCCCGGTACTGGAGAAAACATGAGGAATCACAGAATTTCTTTGCAGGATATCGCTACGCTTGCAGGCGTGACAAAAATGACGGTGAGCCGTTACATCCGCTCGCCGAAAAAAGTCGCCAGGGAAACCGGCGAGCGTATTGCGCAGATCATGGAGGAAATTAACTACATACCAAATCGCGCGCCTGCTATGCTGTTAAACGCGCAAAGTTACACTCTGGGCGTGCTGATCCCCTCTTTCCAGAACCAGTTGTTTGCCGACATTCTTGCCGGGATTGAATCCGTAACGTCGGGTCATAACTACCAAACTCTCATTGCGAATTACAATTACAATCGCGATTCGGAAGAAGAGTCCGTTATCAATTTACTGTCTTACAATATCGACGGCATTATTCTTTCAGAAAAATATCATACGCTCAGAACCGTCAAATTCCTGCGCTCAGCTACCCTTCCGATTGTAGAACTCATGGATATCCAGGGCGATCGCTTAGATATGGAGGTGGGGTTTGATAACCGTCAGGCCGCCTTTGATATGGTCAGCACCATGCTGGATAAACGCCAGCGGCGGAAAATCCTCTATCTGGGTTCAAAAGACGATATCCGTGATGAGCAGCGTTATCATGGCTACTGCGATGCGATGACGCGCCGGGGGCTGGCGCCGTTGCGCATCAATCCCCGCGCTATCTCCTCTATCCATCTGGGGATACAGCTAATGCGTGATGCGCTTACTGCACACCCGGACGTAGATGGCGTCTTTTGTACTAACGACGATATCGCAATGGGCGCTCTACTGTGGTGCCGCGAGCGTCAACTGGCCGTACCGGAGCAGATCTCCATCGCCGGCTTCCACGGTCTGGAGATGGGCAGGCAAATGATACCGAGCCTCGCCAGCGTAATTACCCCTCGTTTTGAGATCGGTCGCAGAGCAGCGCAGATGTTGCTCAACAAAATTAAAAATAACGATCTCAACCATAATACGATTGATTTGGGTTATCAGATTTATCACGGCAACACATTATAAATTTTTTGAACTACTGCACTTATTCTCTTCCCGCAGCTTACCTGAGCTTAACGCGTAGCCAAAAGCGCCACGCGTCAGGTTACGCGCTACATCATTCGAGGAATACCAGGCTGTCTGCCGGATGGCGGCGTAAAGGACTTATCAGACCTACGGGTCCTGGTAGGCCGGATAAGCGCAGCGCCATCAGGCACTGCGCTTTACTACATTGCCGGATGGCGGCCTGTGATTACGACTTACGTAGCATTAGCCATAGGCTAATCAGGAAGAAAGACGCGCTCGGCAACAGCGCGCCAACAATAGGCGGAATGCCGTAAACCAGCGTCAACGGGCCAAAAATCTGGTCGAGGACGTAGAAGACGAAGCCAAAGCTAATCCCCGTCACCACACGCACGCCCATCGGTACGCTGCGTAGCGGTCCAAAGATAAACGACAGCGCCATCAGCATCATCACCGCCACGGAGAGCGGCTGGAAGATTTTACTCCACATATTGAGCTGATAACGTCCGGCGTCCTGACCGCTCGATTTCAGATATTTAACATAGTTATGCAGACCGCTGATGGAAAGCGCATCCGGGTCCAGCGCTACCACGCCTAACTTATCCGGCGTCAGGTTCGTTTTCCAGGTGCCGCTCACCGTCTGCGAACCGGTGATCTGTTTCGGGTTTTGCAGATCGGACTCATCCACCTGCGACAAACGCCAGACCTTATGCTCCGGATCGAATTTTGCCGAAGCGGCGTAACGTACCGACTGTAAACGACGCTGATCGTTAAACGCGTAAATACTAATACCGGCCAGCTCTTCGTCGCCCTTCACCCGCTCAATGTAGACAAAGTTATTCCCGTCTTTGGCCCACAGACCTTGTTGGGTGGAAAGCAGCGATCCCCCGTACATCGCCTGCGCACGATAGTTACGCGCCATCTGCTCGCCCTGCGGGGCGACCCATTCGCCTATCGCCATGGTTAACAGCACCAGAGGGATAGCCGTTTTCATCACCGACAGCGCCACCTGCATACGGGTGAAACCCGATGCCTGCATCACCACCAGTTCGCTACGCTGCGCCAGCATCCCCAGTCCCAGCAGCGCACCAAGCAGCGCCGCCATAGGAAAGAAGATCTGGATATCCTTAGGTACGCTGAGCAGGGTGTACATACCCGCGCCCAGCGCGTCGTAGTTACCCTGCCCCGCTTTTTTCAGCTGATCGACAAACTTGATAATGCCGGAGAGCGACACCAGCATGAACAACGTCATCATGATGGTGGTAAAAATGGTTTTACCGATATAGCGGTCAAGTACACCAAATGGCTGCATTATACCGCTCCTTTACGCAGAAAACGGGCACGCAGGCGGCGGACTGGCACCGTATCCCACAGGTTCAAACCAATCGCCAATGCCAGATAGATCAGGTTTACCGCCCACATCCAGATAACCGGATCCAGTTTCCCTTTACCACCATTTGATTTAATGGACGTCTGAATCAGGAAGAACAGCAGATAAAGCAGCATGGCTGGCAGCATAGACAAGACTCGCCCCTGACGTGGGTTCACCACGCTGAGCGGCACGACCATGAGCGCCATCATAAACACAGTGAATACTAACGTGATCCGCCAGTGCAGTTCGGCGCGGGCGCGATCGTTGTCGGTATTCCACAACGTGCGCATGTCCATCTGGTCAGTATCGTTCGGATCCAGCGCCACGGCCTGATGGCCAATAATCGCCTGGTAGTTCTGGAAGTCAGTGATACGAAAATCGCGCAGCAACGCGGTCCCCTCAAAGCGCGTCCCTTTGTTTAACGTGACAACCTGAGAACCATCCCGCAATTGGGTCAAATGTCCGGAATCGGCCACCACGACCGAAGGACGAGCATTACCTTTCGGGCGAATTTGCGCCAGAAAAACATCGTGAAAATCACTGCCGTCAACGCTTTCAATAAACAGTACCGAACTGCCGTTGGTCGCTTGCTGGAATTGCCCCTGCGCCAGCGCCGCCATACCTGGGTTCGCTTTTGCCTCCGCCAGCACTTCATCCTGATGTTTTGACGACCACGGGCCAGCCCACATCACGTTTACCGCTGCAAGGATACCGGTAAATAACGCCAGCACCATGGCAGCCTTTACCAGTACGGCTTTACTCAACCCGCAGGCGTGCATGACCGTAATTTCACTTTCGGTATAAAGTTTACCCAGCGTCATCAGAAGCCCGAGGAACAGACTTAATGGCAGGATGAGCTGCGCCATTTCGGGTACGCCCAGCCCCAGAAGCGAGAGCACCAGATTTGCGGGAATATCGCCGTCAACCGCCGCGCCGAGGATCCTCACTAACTTTTGACAAAAGAAGATCAAAAGTAAGATGAAAAGTATCGCCAGCTGGCTTTTGAGCGTCTCCCGCACCAGATATCTTATGATTATCACTTTAAATACGCCCGTAAAAACCCATTTTTTGCTGGAATTTAGCTTGTTTCATGGCTTAAACGTCATTTATTCTCTTGAGTCGTCGAAATCATCGCTAAGATCATTATACTCAGCGGATTCACCTCTCAGAACTTGTTCTGACGTGCCAATGCCGTAATAACGTTAAGATTAACACGAAGTCACCGCAACAGCGGACATGAGTTACGAAAGCTTTCAATTTCTATACTCTATGGATTTCGAGTTGCAGGCAGGCGGCAAGACTGTGAAGCCCCGGAGCTTACATCAGGTAAGTGACAGGGGTGAGCAGGCGCAGCCAACGCATCTGCAACTTGAAAGACGACGAGTATAGCTGTAGCCACCACTGTTGTCTTTAAGATTCAGGAGCATAGTGCATGGAGTTCAGTGTAAAAAGCGGTAGCCCGGAGAAACAGCGGAGTGCCTGCATTGTCGTGGGCGTCTTTGAACCGCGTCGCCTTTCTCCGATTGCAGAACAGCTCGACAAAATTAGCGACGGATACATCAGCGCATTGCTGCGTCGCGGCGAACTGGAAGGAAAACCGGGGCAGACTCTGTTGCTGCACCATGTTCCTAACGTTCTGTCCGAGCGAATCCTCCTCATTGGTTGCGGCAAAGAGCGCGAGCTTGATGAACGTCAGTATAAGCAGGTTATTCAGAAAACGATAAATACTCTGAATGATACTGGCTCAATGGAAGCGGTCTGTTTCCTGACCGAACTACACGTCAAAGGCCGCAACAACTACTGGAAAGTGCGACAGGCCGTCGAAACGGCCAAAGAGACGCTATATAGTTTTGATCAACTCAAGACCAACAAAAGCGAGCCTCGCCGCCCGCTGCGTAAGATGGTCTTTAACGTGCCGACCCGCCGTGAGCTCACCAGCGGCGAACGCGCTATTCAGCACGGTCTGGCGATTGCCGCCGGTATTAAAGCGGCGAAAGATCTCGGCAACATGCCGCCCAATATCTGTAACGCCGCCTACCTGGCGTCGCAGGCGCGTCAGTTAGCCGACAGCTACAGCACAAATGTCATTACCCGCGTGATTGGCGAACAGCAGATGCGTGAACTGGGAATGAATGCTTATCTGGCGGTGGGCCACGGTTCGCAGAACGAGTCGCTGATGTCGGTTATCGAGTACAAAGGCAACTCGTCTGAGGAGGCGCGCCCGATCGTGCTGGTCGGTAAAGGCCTGACCTTCGACTCCGGCGGCATCTCAATCAAGCCATCTGAGGGGATGGACGAGATGAAGTACGACATGTGTGGCGCAGCGGCAGTCTATGGCGTAATGCGGATGGTCGCAGAGCTGCAACTGCCGATTAACGTCATTGGCGTACTGGCGGGCTGTGAAAACATGCCGGGTGGCCGCGCGTATCGTCCAGGTGACGTGCTGACCACGATGTCCGGACAGACCGTTGAAGTGCTGAACACTGACGCCGAAGGCCGTCTGGTCTTGTGCGATGTGTTAACCTACGTCGAGCGTTTCGAGCCGGAAGCGGTCATTGACGTCGCCACGCTGACTGGCGCCTGCGTGATTGCGCTGGGCCATCACATCACTGGCCTGATGTCGAACCACAACCCGCTGGCGCATGAGCTGATCGGCGCCTCCGAGCAGGCGGGTGACCGCGCGTGGCGGCTGCCATTAGGCGATGAGTACCAGGAGCAGCTGGAATCCAATTTTGCCGATATGGCCAACATCGGCGGACGTCCTGGCGGCGCGATTACCGCAGGTTGCTTCCTGTCGCGCTTTACCCGTAAGTACAACTGGGCGCACCTGGACATTGCCGGTACTGCCTGGCGCTCCGGAAAAGCGAAAGGCGCAACAGGTCGTCCGGTAGCGCTACTGGCGCAGTTCCTGCTCAATCGTGCTGGTTTTAACGGCGAAGAGTAAGTTTGAGGTTACCCCGTAGGCCTGATAAGGCGCATTAGCGCCGCCATCAGGCGTTTTGCCGGATGGCGCTGCGCTTATCCGGCCTACGGGAGGCATCATGGCAACGCATTTAAATCCACCACAAGAAGCCCCAGACATATATGAAGAATGCAACGTTCTATCTTCTGGACAATGACACTACCGTCGAGGACTTAAGCGCCGTCGAGCAATTGGTATGTGAAATTACCGCAGAACGGTGGCGCACAGGCAAGCGCGTGTTGATCGCCTGCGAAGACGAGCAGCAGGCCATTCGACTGGATGAAGCGCTGTGGGCGAGACCGGCGGAAAGTTTTGTCCCGCACAATCTGGCAGGCGAAGGCCCACGCGGCGGCGCGCCGGTGGAAATCGCCTGGCCGCAAAAACGCAACAGCAGCCCACGCGATTTACTAATCAGCCTGCGCGTCGGCTTTGCAGATTTTGCCACCGCTTTCACAGAAGTGATAGACTTCGTCCCTTACGAAGAAAATTTGAAACAACTGGCGCGCGAACGCTACAAAGCCTACCGCGTGGCTGGTTTTAACCTGAATACGGCAACCTGGAAATAATGGAAAAGACATATAACCCCCAAGATATCGAACAGCCGCTTTACGAGCACTGGGAAAAGCAGGGCTATTTCAAACCGAATGGCGATGAAAGCCAGGAGAGTTTCTGCATCATGATCCCGCCGCCGAACGTTACCGGCAGTTTGCATATGGGTCATGCTTTCCAGCAAACCATCATGGATACCATGATCCGCTATCAGCGTATGCAGGGGAAAAATACCCTGTGGCAGGTCGGTACCGATCACGCCGGGATCGCCACCCAGATGGTGGTTGAGCGCAAGATTGCCGCTGAAGAAGGTAAAACCCGTCACGATTACGGCCGCGACGCCTTTATTGATAAAATCTGGCAGTGGAAAGCGGAATCTGGCGGTACGATTACCCGTCAGATGCGCCGTCTTGGCAACTCCGTAGACTGGGAGCGCGAGCGCTTCACCATGGACGAAGGCCTTTCCAATGCCGTGAAAGAAGTTTTCGTTCGCCTGTATAAAGAAGATCTGATTTACCGTGGTAAGCGCCTGGTCAACTGGGACCCGAAACTGCGTACCGCCATCTCCGATCTGGAAGTGGAAAACCGCGAGTCCAAAGGCTCGATGTGGCATATCCGCTATCCGCTCGCCGACGGCGCGAAAACCGCTGACGGTAAAGATTACCTGGTCGTTGCCACTACCCGTCCGGAAACCCTGCTGGGCGATACCGGCGTGGCGGTAAATCCGGAAGACCCGCGTTACAAAGATCTGATTGGCAAATTCGTGGTGCTGCCGCTGGTGAATCGCCGTATTCCCATCGTTGGCGATGAACACGCCGATATGGAAAAAGGCACCGGCTGCGTGAAAATCACCCCGGCGCACGACTTTAACGACTATGAAGTCGGTCGCCGTCATCAGCTGCCGATGATCAATATTCTGACTTTTGACGGCGATATCCGTGAAAGCGCAGAAGTGTTTGATACTAAAGGCGAAGAGTCTGACATCTACTCCAGCGAGATCCCGGCGGAGTTCCAGAAGCTGGAACGCTTTGCCGCCCGTAAAGCGGTGGTCGCCGCCGTCGATGCGCTTGGTCTGCTGGAAGAGATTAAACCGCATGATCTCACCGTGCCATACGGTGACCGTGGCGGCGTAGTTATCGAACCCATGCTGACTGACCAGTGGTATGTACGCGCCGACGTACTGGCAAAACCGGCGGTTGAAGCCGTTGAGAACGGCGACATTCAGTTCGTGCCGAAGCAGTACGAAAACATGTACTTCTCCTGGATGCGCGATATCCAGGACTGGTGTATTTCTCGCCAGCTGTGGTGGGGGCATCGTATCCCGGCCTGGTATGACAACGACGGCAACGTGTATGTTGGTCGTAGCGAAGACGAAGTGCGCAAGGAAAACAACCTCGGTGCGGAGGTTGCGCTGCGTCAGGACGACGACGTGCTGGATACGTGGTTCTCCTCCGCACTGTGGACCTTCTCTACCCTCGGCTGGCCGGAAAACACCGACGCCCTGCGTCAGTTCCACCCCACCAGCGTGATGGTTTCCGGCTTTGACATCATCTTCTTCTGGATTGCCCGCATGATCATGATGACCATGCACTTCATCAAAGATGAAAACGGCAAGCCGCAGGTACCGTTCCACACCGTCTACATGACAGGTCTGATTCGTGATGACGAAGGTCAGAAGATGTCCAAATCTAAGGGCAACGTGATTGACCCGCTGGATATGGTTGATGGTATCTCCCTGCCGGAACTGCTGGAAAAACGCACCGGCAACATGATGCAGCCGCAGATGGCGGAGAAAATCCGCAAACGTACCGAGAAGCAGTTCCCGAATGGCATTGAGCCGCACGGTACCGATGCCCTGCGTTTCACTCTGGCAGCGCTGGCGTCGACTGGTCGCGACATCAACTGGGATATGAAACGTCTGGAAGGCTATCGTAACTTCTGTAACAAGCTGTGGAACGCCAGCCGCTTTGTGTTGATGAACACCGAAGATCAGGACTGCGGCTTCAACGGTGGCGACATGACGCTGTCGCTGGCGGATCGCTGGATCCTGGCGGAATTCAACCAGACCATCAAAGCATACCGCGATGCGCTGGATAGCTTCCGTTTTGATATCGCCGCGGGCATTCTGTATGAATTCACCTGGAACCAGTTCTGCGACTGGTATCTGGAGCTGACTAAGCCGGTGATGACCGGCGGTTCCGAATCTGAACTGCGCGGCACGCGACACACGCTGGTGACAGTACTGGAAGGTCTGCTGCGCCTGGCGCATCCGATCATCCCGTTCATTACCGAAACCATCTGGCAGCGCGTGAAAGTGATTTGCGGTATCACCGCTGACACTATCATGCTACAGCCGTTCCCGCAGTACGATGCCTCTCAGGTAGATGAAGTGGCGCTCGCGGATACCGAATGGCTGAAGCAGGCAATCATCGCCGTACGTAATATCCGTGCGGAAATGAACATCGCGCCGGGCAAACCGCTGGAACTGCTGCTGCGCGGCTGTAGTGAAGAAGCCGTTCGTCGCGTCAATGACAACCGTAACTTCCTGCAAACTCTGGCGCGTCTGGAAAGCATCACCGTGCTACCTGCCGATGACAAAGGCCCGGTATCGGTCGCTAAAATCATCGACGGTGCCGAGCTGCTGATCCCGATGGCTGGTCTTATCAACAAAGAGGATGAGCTGGCGCGTCTGGCGAAAGAAGTGGCAAAAATCGAAGGTGAGATTGCCCGTATTGAAGGTAAGCTTGCTAACGAAGGCTTTGTTGCCCGCGCACCGGAAGCGGTGATCGCCAAAGAGCGTGAGAAGCTGGAGGGCTATGCGGAAGCGAAAGCGAAGCTGATTGAGCAACAAGCGGTGATTAGCGCTCTGTAATCATTCGCCATTCAGCAAAATACATTTTGGCCGGCGTTTACGCCGGCCTTTTTACATCAGATAAATGGGAAGTAAGGCATGATGCCGCGGGAAATCCACATCAGCGGACCGTTTTCCAGCGGCTGCTCATCATCAGTTAATGCCAGTGAATCCAAATCGCCCAGGACCTGTGTATTCTGTGCCAGCCAGCCCACCATCCACATTTTCAACCACGGGTAAGCCAGCCCTAGTGTCACGCCGGAGAGGACAACCATCGTCAGTAACCGCCACAGCATACCGTGTGAAGTGACAGAGGAATGAAAACGAATCGAATCATTCGCCAGTGACAAATTGTTTAAAAACAGGTTGCGTAACGTCACATACAGGTAGCTGGTTACCACCAGAATAGCGAGGAAATAAAGGAAATAGCACGCCATTAGCTGGCTATAATATTGCAGAAAAATCGCCTCCCTGCCCATCGCATTCCCGGTCATACTCAAAAAAATAAGATCGGTGAACACTGGCGCGATCAGATAACCCATCACGATGGCAAAAGGGAAAAGGGTCAGCATCGCCAGCACACATCCTCTGATACACGTTTTAATATCAACCTGAATCGAGAAACGATGAGTGCCAAAGTTTGCGCCATTGCCAAACAACGTCATCCATTTGCTACAGGTAACACCGTTAATGACGCCGATCCCAATAATAGCCAGCAAACCAAGCACGACGATATTAAATACTAAACCGCCGACGGCTGTAGTGATGACAGAGATAAGAGACAGGACGATATAAAGCGCCGCCATCAGCAGTACCGGCACAGCGAACATGTACCACCAGGCACGCAGCATAGAACACTGGAATCCGAAACGTACGCCATTAAGCGACGTCATCCTCGCCTGATACTGCAACCCTTTCATCGCCATAAAAGGAATAATAGCAAGGAGCAAACCAAATAGCGTAAAGCCGAGACCGGCATTACCATGTTCGATAAAAGAGATGCTAATACCATAGACAATAAAAACTAACAACATACTAAAAAATAATGCGCTGCCCGTGGCTTTGTAAGCAAAAGCCTGATTATTTAGTGTCATATTCGTATAAATATAACGACGACATTTCACCATTGCCCACGGGGCATAAATCCCCAACGTAATACACGTCAACAAGAAATTCACGAGACAAATAATAAAATATTTCCCGCCCTTGCCTGTAAACACCAACGCGTGATTATGGTTATCTTTACTACTGATAACGTTATTCATGAATCATATCCCTGACTTACAGTTTATTAATATAAATAATAAAAACCAGTAAGTTGTTACTGGTTTGACTACAATACTATTTCTGATTAATTTTTCCGCCCTTTATTTTGTCTGATTCAGGATCTTCTTGCGTATAACTGAAGACGGTGGTATTAAAGTAATCTATATATAAATTTTTGAAATTGAGACATGTTATGAATAATGTCATCTCGCCAACGCTCACGGTACGCCGAATCACGCCTGCCGACGATGCCGCCATTGCCCGCGTGATCCGCCAGGTGTCCGCAGAATACGGACTGACTGCCGATAAAGGATATACCGTTGCCGACCCTAATCTGGATGAACTGTATCAGGTTTATAGTCAACCGGGCGCGGCCTACTGGGTGGTAGAGCAAGACGGTCGCGTGGTGGGCGGCGGCGGCGTTGCGCCGTTATCCTGTAGCGAACCGGACATTTGCGAACTACAAAAAATGTATTTTTTACCGGTGATTCGTGGCCAGGGCCTGGCGAAAAAGCTGGCGCTGATGGCACTGGAACACGCCCGTGAACAGGGTTTTAAACGCTGCTATCTGGAAACAACGGCTTTTTTACGCGAGGCGATCGCGCTATACGAACGTTTAGGGTTTGAACATATTAGTGAATCACTCGGTTGCACCGGGCATGTCGATTGCGAAGTGCGGATGTTAAAATCACTGTGATAAACAGCGGAGTGGAATTGCTACTCCGCTTTCATATTAAGTTTGCGAATTATCGCTGCCGCTCTTGGGGCCGGCGTAGATAAGACCTGTTGCCAAAAGGCCAATTCGATATCACAGACCACGCTGCTTTTACTGAGGTCTGCTGTAGATTCCTGCCAATAATCAAAGTCTGAACCAAAGCGCTCTCGCAGATTTTTTATTATGGCTCCGATATCGTTAGTCGCCTGCTGCGTTTCGCTTTCACTCACCTGATGTTTGTCAGGGCTATAAGAAGAAATGATCATATCAGAACTCGCTTTATCAAAGCGTTCACGCATTTCCCAGGGGAAGATTTTAAGTAGGGTAGCGCCGTTAACGGGCCCATCAATAGAGGGATCTATTGCTCGCAAGCAATCCTCTTTGCTATTTTTCGCAATAATCGTTAAACGTTCGACGCTGCTTTTCCCATAAGCAATAACGTCCTTGTCTGCGGAAAATGGCAAACGAGCCAAAACAAAGTTTTCTGTGACAGGAATAAGCAAAGCGGCTACTTTATGAGGATCTTTATTATTTTTTTCAATCAAAAGGAGTTCGTCATAAATCTTTTGCCAACTCTGAGGATCATACTTTTTCATTAGCGCCATCGTCTTCATGCTTTTTAATTCACCTGACACATGGTTTTCAGGCGTATCCTGTTCATTTAGCCACACTATAGCGCCAATAAAAATAACCGCACAAACTAACCATCCTGATTTTCTGTTTATTAACATTATGAAATTCACTTAATTTATAATTCCAGCCAAACAAATACCATCCATCAATAAATATCTTGATAGATGGATAGTATATTTATTTTTATGCCGAACAAGAAATCTTAAATCGGCACGCCGCTATGAAAACGGAACTCACGGTCTGTCGACGTGATAAGATCAGCCTCCACGTCGCCAAAATAGCGCACGCGAGCGGAAATATCCTCGCTGGAAACCTGTTGCGCCAGCGCCAGATAGTCCTGGTAGTGGCGCGCTTCAGAGCGCAGGAGCGAGAGATAAAATGTCTGTAAATCGTCATCCAGCCAGGGCGCCAGCGCGGCAAAACGTTCGCAGGAGCGAGCTTCGATATACGCCCCGCAAATCAGTTTATCAATTAACGTGAACGGTTCATGCGTCCGTACCGCTTTCAGCATACCTTTCGCGTAACGGCTGGCGGTGATTTTCACATAAGGAATATTTCTGGCCTGCATCACCTCGCGAACCTGCCAGAAATGGTGCAGCTCTTCTTTAATCAGTAACACCATGCGGTCGACGAGCTGGCGTCCCCAGGGATCGTCAGTTTGCGGCATTACGCTTTTGCCGATCTGCTTATGCAATGTAACAAAATCCGGCTCCGGCCCCTGACAAAAGGCAAACGCTTCGTAAGGTTTCAGCCAGGCGAGCAGCGCATCGGCGCCCGGTTTATCGGCGACATATTTACGCACTAACAGCAGCGCGGTTTGCGCAGCTTTCAGCTCGCAGATTAAATGATCGGTAAGCAGCAGCGGGAGATTTTGCGGATCGCGGGCTTGCACGATCCACGCCTGCGGCGTTTGGCAGTGCAGGAAGTTAAGCACCGGGGAAAGTATTTGCGGGTAATCCATACGTAACCTGTTGAAAAAATACGACAGCAAATGCTGCCGTACCGTAATACTACATGGCTTTAGTGGCGCACGCCGTCGTCGTCTTCATCGACATAGTCGTCGTCATCGCCCTCTTCGCCGTTAGGGTCTTCGAAATAGGTTCCCCAGCCGTCGTATTCCACCTCATATTTTTCCGCCAGGTTCATCAGTTGCTCAACCTGAGCGTCGATGAGTTCGGCGTTCAACGCGCACTCGCTGAGAATGTCGCAACAAATAACCGTATCGCCCTCCTCCACTTCCAGCTCTTCCGGCTCCGTCACTTCATAGCCGAGTTTAAAGGCCTCTACCGCTGCTTTTTCCAGCGTTTCGAAATCGTCGGCGGAAAGGTGATGCTCGATAGTGTACAGTGCGTCCGGATCGCTGCCGTCCTCGAGTAACTCCTCAATAATTAACCGCGTTTCTTCACGCTGCTCTTCCAGTAATTCCGGGTTTGCCATAGCTCATTCCTCATAGATGTCCTGCCGATACTCTTATTGTCACACACCGCCGACGTTGCCTCCACCTTTGTGGAAAAGTTTTATCAAACAGAGTTGCAAATGAATAATCATCCATATAAAGTGAATTTTAATTCAACAAGAGGCCTAAGCCATGTGAGGGAAGTATGTCTACGCTCTATCAGAAACCTTTCTTAAAATTACTGGACTTTACCGCCAGCGAACTCACCACGCTGCTGCAACTCGCCGCTAAACTGAAAGCTGATAAAAAAAACGGTCAAGAAGAACAAAAACTGACTGGCAAAAATATTGCGCTCATCTTCGAAAAAGACTCTACCCGGACACGATGCTCTTTCGAAGTTGCCGCCTACGATCAGGGTGCGCGCGTGACCTATCTGGGTTCCAGCGGCAGCCAAATCGGCCATAAAGAGTCTATCAAAGATACCGCCCGCGTCCTGGGCCGCATGTTTGACGGTATTCAGTATCGTGGGTATGGCCAGGAGATCGTTGAAACGTTGGCGGAATATTCCGGCGTGCCGGTGTGGAATGGTTTAACCGATGAGTTTCATCCGACGCAGTTACTGGCAGACCTGCTCACGATGCAGGAACATTTGCCGGGTAAAGCCTTTAATGAAATGACGCTGGTTTACGCCGGTGATGCGCGCAATAACATGGGTAACTCCATGCTGGAAGCCGCCGCGTTAACCGGGCTGGATCTCCGTCTGGTCGCGCCGAAAGCCTGTTGGCCAGATGCCGCTTTAGTTGCGGAATGCCGTGCCATGGCGGAAAAAAACGGCGGCGCCGTCACGTTGACTGAAAACATCGCGGCAGGCGTAAAAGGTGCGGATTTTATCTACACTGATGTGTGGGTTTCAATGGGCGAACCCAAAGAGAAATGGGCGGAGCGTATTGCCCTGCTGCGTGACTATCAGGTAAACAGCCAGATGATGGCGCTAACCGGCAATCCGCAGGTTAAGTTCCTGCATTGCCTGCCTGCATTCCATGATGACGAAACCACGCTCGGCAAAAAAATGGCCGAAGAGTATGGTTTACACGGCGGGATGGAGGTGACCGATGAAGTCTTTGAGTCTGCGGCCAGTATTGTGTTTGATGAAGCGGAAAACCGAATGCATACCATCAAAGCGGTGATGGTCGCGACATTGTCTAAAGAATAATAACCTTATGATGCCGGATGATGACACTTGTGCGTCTTATCCGGCTTACAAAATAGCAACGCGCAGACCAACCCCCATCCCGCACACAAAATTACGCCATCAGCATTTTCACGACGGCTTTACGCACCCGCGCCGGTTCTCCCACCGCGCATAGCGGCTTATGCACTTCACCGGGGTAAAACACGACGAAGTCGCCTTTGTTCAGAATGACGGTTTTCTCCCCAATGCTCGCGGGTAAAAACGCGATATCTTTGTCCGCCAGCCAGTCGGTATGCGGCGTCCCGGCAGGCTGGGTACTGAATGTCATCCCTTCCTGACCCTGTAGTACGATCTGAATATCAAGATAACGAGCGTGGTACTCTGCGCTACGCGATTCGCCCGGTTCCGTCATATTTTCAGAAATCATATAAAACAGCCGGTCACCGTCAATCTCATACTTACCTGGCGCGGTCGTTGCCACGACATGCGTTTTGATATGCTCAATGGCCTGGCGCAGCACCGCCGGCAGCCCGTACCCCAGGTATTCAATATTACCAACAATCATCCTTTCCCCTTAGTTAAAACACCGTTTTAGTTTTCTATTTATACGAGAAAAATGGCTGCCATACTATCCTTACTCTCATCGACTTTGCGTCAGCGCATGTTTATCGCCAGCAGTGTTTATATTTTGTTAATAGTCTACCCAATTTTATGCAGCACCTATGCATAAAGTTGGGCGACTCCGGATTACCATTGCTAATAACCTCTTGATATTAAAACATTTAACATAAAAACGTTTTATTGATCACAATTCATGATCCCTGCATAATTCGCTTTTATTTCCATAGTTATTTTTAAATACTCGACACGTTTCGGATAATAAAAGCGCTCTCACGCATAGCTATGCATTTCTTGAAAATTATTTATTATTTTTCAATAGTTTAGGATTAATATGATATTTTATAAAATAAACAAATAATTAACAATAAAAAATAACAAAACGTATTGTTGCGTAGTGATTCATTTAATACTTTATTATTTTTTCAATTTCTCTGAGCTAACTCATATATTAAATAACAAAAATAACATCCCTTAATTGATGTGAATCTCATCACATTAACAGTTCAAATAAAATTCAATGATTGCTCCCGAAATTAACTGAAACGCCGCGACTGCAAGCACGCTAAATATTTGCAGCCACTCCTTCTTTATTCTTGAAATTATGTAAAAGGTATAATGATGGAAAAGCATTTTGTCGGTTCTGAAATCGGTCAATTACGCAGCGTAATGCTGCATCGTCCCAATCTCAGCCTGAAAAGGCTTACCCCTTCAAATTGTCAGGAATTGCTTTTTGACGATGTATTATCCGTAGAGCGCGCCGGCGAAGAGCATGATATTTTTGCCAACACGCTGCGCCAGCAAGGTGTTGAAGTGTTGCTGTTAACCGACCTGCTCACCCAAACGCTGGATGTGGCTGACGCCAAAACCTGGCTGCTGGATACGCAAATTTCCGATTACCGTCTTGGGCCGACATTCGCCGCAGATATTCGCGCCTGGCTGGCCGATATGCCGCACCGTGAACTGGCTCGTCATTTAAGCGGCGGTTTGACCTATGGCGAAATACCCGCTTCCATAAAAAATATGGTAGTCGATACTCACGATATTAATGACTTTATTATGAAGCCATTACCGAACCACCTGTTTACCCGCGACACATCCTGCTGGATATATAACGGCGTCTCAATTAACCCAATGGCAAAACCTGCTCGCCAGCGTGAGACCAATAATTTACGCGCTATTTATCGCTGGCATCCACAATTCTCGGACGGTGATTTTATTAAATATTTTGGTGACGAAAACATTAATTACGACCACGCCACCTTAGAGGGCGGTGATGTGCTGGTCATTGGTCGTGGCGCGGTACTGATTGGCATGTCTGAACGCACGACGCCGCAGGGCATCGAATTTCTTGCGCAAGCATTATTTAAACATCGTCAGGCGGAACGGGTGATTGCCGTTGAACTGCCAAAACATCGCTCCTGTATGCACCTCGACACCGTGATGACCCACATCGATATCGACACCTTCTCCGTCTACCCGGAAGTGGTTCGCCCGGACGTTCAGTGCTGGACCCTGACGCCGGACGGACGCGGCGGTTTGAAGCGAACTCAGGAAAGCACTCTGGTTCACGCCATTGAAAAAGCGCTCGGCATCGATCAAGTGCGCTTAATCACGACGGGCGGTGACGCGTTTGAAGCCGAGCGTGAACAGTGGAACGACGCCAACAACGTGCTCACCCTGCGTCCCGGCGTGGTCGTGGGTTACGAGCGCAACATCTGGACCAACGAAAAATACGATAAAGCCGGCATTACCGTCCTTCCCATTCCCGGCGATGAACTGGGCCGCGGGCGCGGGGGCGCACGCTGCATGAGCTGCCCACTGGAACGCGATGGTATTTAAAGGAGACGTTATGGAAAACAAACGCACACTGGTCGTCGCCCTGGGCGGCAATGCGCTACTTAAACGCGGCGAGCCGTTGGAAGCGGATATCCAGCGTAAAAATATCGAACTGGCGGCGAAAACTATCGCCCAACTGACCCAGCAATGGCGCGTGGTGTTAGTACACGGTAACGGCCCGCAGGTGGGACTGCTGGCGCTACAAAACAGCGCCTACGCCAGTGTGATGCCCTATCCGCTCGATATCCTCGGCGCGGAAAGCCAGGGAATGATTGGCTATATGCTGCAACAGGCGCTGAAAAATCAGTTGCCGGAACGTGAAATCAGCGTCCTGCTCACCCAGGTCGAAGTTGATGCCAACGACCCGGCATTCCGGAATCCCACCAAATACATCGGACCGATTTACGACGAACCGCAGGCTCGCGTGCTACAGGCGGAAAAAGGCTGGGAATTTAAGGCTGATGGTAATGCTTTGCGCCGCGTTGTGCCGTCCCCACAGCCTAAACGTATTGTGGAAAACGATGCGATCCGCACGCTGATTAGCCGCGATCATCTGGTGATCTGCAACGGCGGCGGCGGCGTACCGGTCGTGGAAAAGGCCGATGGCTACCACGGTATCGAAGCGGTGATCGACAAAGACCTTTCTGCCGCCCTGCTTGCCAGCCAAATTCACGCCGACGCGCTGCTCATTCTGACCGATGCCGACGCGGTGTATCTCGACTGGGGCAAACCTACCCAGCGCCCGCTGGCGCAGGTTACGCCGGAACTTCTTCGTGAAATGCAATTCGACGCCGGATCAATGGGCCCGAAAGTGACCGCCTGCGCCGGGTTTGTCAGCCACTGTCGTGGCATTGCCGGCATCGGCTCGCTGGCAGATGGCCAGGCCATCCTTGCCGGTGAGAAAGGCACCCTCATCCGCCCCGAAACCGCCGACGCTAACGCTTAGGGCTTTTTTTGCCGGATGGCGGCTTCGCCTTATCCGGCCTACATAAAGGACATTCTCATGACTGTTAACTTAAAAAATCGCAACTTTCTGAAGCTTCTTGACTACACCCCAGCGGAAATCCAGTACCTGATCGATCTGGCGATCGAGCTAAAAGCCGCTAAAAAAGCGGGACGTGAAAAACAAACACTGACTGGCAAAAACATCGCGCTGATTTTTGAAAAAACATCTACCCGCACCCGCTGCGCGTTTGAAGTCGCCGCCTTCGACCAGGGGGCACAGGTGACCTATCTCGGACCAGGCGGATCGCAAATTGGCCATAAGGAATCCATGAAAGACACCGCGCGCGTACTGGGACGCATGTATGACGGTATCGAATACCGGGGCTTCGGTCAGCAGATTGTAGAAGAACTGGGGCAATACGCTGGCGTGCCTGTGTGGAACGGCCTGACGGATGAATTTCACCCGACGCAAATTCTGGCAGATTTAATGACCATGTTAGAGCATGCGTCGGGTAAAACACTGCCCGAGATAAGCTTCGCCTATCTGGGCGATGCACGCAATAACATGGGCAATTCGCTGATGGTAGGCGCGGCGAAGATGGGCATGGATATTCGCCTGATCGCGCCGAAGTCCTTTTGGCCAGACGCCTCACTGGTGGCGCAGTGCAGAGAAATCGCCAGCGTTACCGGGGCTCGCATCACCTTAACGGAGAGCGTAGAAGACGGCGTTCACGGCGTGGATTTTCTCTATACCGACGTCTGGGTCTCAATGGGAGAGCCCAAAGAAGCCTGGGCGGATCGCGTCAGTCTGATGACGCCATACCAGGTTAACCAGCAGGTAGTAGAGGCTACCGGTAATCCTGACGTGAAGTTTATGCATTGCCTGCCCGCCTTCCATAACGAACACACCAAAGTGGGACGCGAAATCGAAATGGCTTACGGCCTGAAAGGGCTGGAAGTCACGGAAGAGGTGTTCGAGTCCGCAGGCTCGGTAGTCTTCGATGAAGCGGAAAACCGGATGCACACCATCAAAGCGGTCATGGTGGCGACGCTCGGCGACTAATCCCACAGGATAGGCGCCCTCGCGGCGCTTATCCGTGATATCAGGAGAAAACATCATGGGTAAATTTAAATTTCCCACCGCTTATACCATCCTGTTTATTCTTATTGCCCTGGTCGCGGTGATGACCTGGATTGTGCCAGCGGGAAAATACCAAATGGCGATGAACGCCACGCTGGGAAAAGAGGTCCCGGTGGCGGGAACCTATGCGCCCGTTACCGCGCACCCGCAGGGGATTACTGCCGTGTTGCTGGCGCCAATTGACGGTCTGTATAACCACGAAACCTATACCGCCGGCGCCATTGATGTCGCGCTGTTCGTCTTAATTATCGGTGGCTTTCTGGGCGTGGTGAATAAAACAGGAGCGATTGATGCCGGTATTGAGCGGGTAACGGTCAGGCTCAACGGCAAAGAGGAGTGGATGATCCCTATTCTAATGGCGCTGTTCGCCGCAGGCGGCACTATTTATGGGATGGCGGAGGAGTCGCTACCCTTTTATACGCTGCTGGTGCCGGTGATGATGGCGGCCCGCTTTGATCCACTGGTGGCGGCGGCGACCGTACTGCTCGGCGCGGGGATAGGTACGCTCGGTTCGACCATCAACCCTTTCGCCACGGTGATTGCCGCCAACGCCGCTGGCATCCCTTTCACCCAGGGAATGCTGATGCGCGTTTTGTTACTCATCATAGGCTACGTGCTGTGCGTCGTTTGGGTGATGCGCTATGCGCGTAAAGTACGCGCTCATCCTGAGTTGTCCATCGTGGCGGATAAAATGGAGGAGAACCGCGCCCATTTTCTCGGTAACCGCTCCAGTACGCTACTGGAATTCACGGCAACCCGAAAATGGGTACTGCTGATCTTCGCGGCCTCTTTCGCGGTGATGATTTACGGTGTAGCGGTGCTCGGCTGGTGGATGGCAGAGATCTCCGGCGTCTTTCTGGCAGCAGCAATCATTGTCGGCGTGATGACAAGGATGGGTGAGGAGGCGTTCACCAGAACTTTTATCGACGGCGCCCGGGATTTGCTCGGCGTGGCGCTGATTATTGGTATCGCTCGCGGCATTGTGGTGGTGATGGATAACGGGATGATTACCCATACCATTTTGCACAGCGCGGAAAATCTGGTTTCCGGCCTCTCCACCACCATTTTCATTAACGTGACCTACTGGCTGGAAGTCTTGCTCTCCTTCCTGGTGCCTTCGTCTTCCGGACTTGCGGTATTGACGATGCCGATTATGGCGCCATTGGCGGATTTTGCCCACGTACAGCGAGATTTAGTCGTAACGGCGTATCAGTCGGCCTCCGGAATTGTAAACCTGATTACTCCCACCTCAGCTGTGGTGATGGGCGGCCTGGCAATCGCGCGTGTTCCCTATGTCCGGTATCTGAAATGGGTCGCGCCGCTGTTATTGATTCTGACGGTACTGAATATGGCGGTACTGAGCATCGGGGCAATGATGTAACGCCTGCCGGATGGCGACGCGCTTTATCCGGATCATGGCTTCTCGCCAGGGCTGATAAGCGCAGCGCCCTCAGGAACGTCATTACCTTTTTTGATCGACTTCTCAGTTTCCTGCAAAACCGCCCGATTGATCCGTAATCCATATGACAAATGTGATGAATTTCGCCAGTCGATTGATATCAATAATAAAGTTAAGGTGCATTTATGAAGGAATACGATGATTACTCCGCCAAAGAACAACAGCAACTGGCGGTTTGTCAGCGCCTGATTAGCGAAAAAAGCTACCTGTCCCAGGAGGAAATACGCCGCGATCTGCACAATGAGGGTTTTGAAGGTATTAGCCAGTCGACGGTTTCGCGTCTGCTGAAGCTGCTTGGCGCAATAAAAATAAGAAATACGAAGGGACAAAAGATTTATTCCGTAAATCCTCAGCGGCGTCCGTCGCCGGATGCCGGACGTTCGATAGCCGAAATGGTGGTCAGCGTCGAACATAATAGCGAATTTATCCTTATCCATACGGCAGCAGGCTATGGCCGCGCCGTCGCAAGGATTCTGGATTACCACGCGTTGCCGGAAATTCTCGGTGTCGTTGCCGGTAGCAGTATTGTCTGGGTTGCACCGCGTGTTGTGCAACGGACGGCGCTGGTGCACAAACAAATTAATTATTTACTTAAAATGAATTTACATTCATAAGAACCGTTTGCGATGGATAAAACATGCATTAATCGCTTGATCCCAAAACGGAGCTGAGTATAATCGCGGACAATTTGCCGGGAGGAAACATGGTTCAGTGTGTACGACATTCTGTCTTACCGCGTCTGAAAAAGGACGCAGGCCTGCCGTTTTTCTTTCCGTTGAAAGTCGATATCAAGCCCCTCAATTGAGGGGCTTTTTTTTGCCCAGGCGTCAGGAGATAAACATGGCTAACCCGCTCTATCAAAAACATATCATTTCCATAAACGACCTCAGCCGCGACGATCTTAATCTGGTGCTGGCGACGGCGGCGAAATTAAAAGCCAACCCTCAGCCGGAGTTATTGAAACATAAAGTGATCGCCAGTTGCTTTTTCGAAGCCTCTACGCGCACTCGCCTGTCGTTTGAAACGTCGATGCATCGCCTGGGCGCCAGCGTAGTGGGGTTTTCCGACAGCGCCAACACGTCGCTGGGAAAAAAAGGAGAAACGCTGGCCGACACAATCTCAGTGATTAGCACTTACGTGGATGCCATTGTGATGCGTCATCCACAAGAAGGCGCTGCACGTCTGGCGACCGAGTTCTCGGGCAAGGTGCCGGTACTCAATGCTGGCGACGGTTCAAATCAGCATCCAACGCAAACGCTGCTGGACCTGTTTACCATCCAGGAAACGCAAGGGCGTCTGGACAATCTGCATATCGCCATGGTTGGTGATCTGAAATATGGTCGCACCGTGCATTCGCTAACCCAGGCGCTGGCGAAATTTAGCGGCAACCGTTTTTATTTTATCGCACCGGACGCGCTGGCGATGCCGCAGTACATTCTGGATATGCTTGATGACAAAGGAATGGCCTGGAGCCTGCATGGTTCCATTGAAGAGGTGATGGCCGAGGTCGACATCCTCTATATGACCCGCGTACAAAAAGAGCGTCTCGATCCGTCAGAATACGCCAATGTGAAGGCGCAGTTTGTTCTGCGCGCCAGCGACCTGAACGGCGCGCGTGAAAATATGAAAGTACTGCATCCACTGCCGCGTATTGATGAAATTGCTACAGATGTGGATAAAACGCCACATGCCTGGTACTTCCAGCAGGCGGGCAACGGTATTTTCGCGCGTCAGGCGTTACTGGCGCTGGTACTGAATCGCGAACTGAGTCTGTAAGGGGAAAAAGATGACACACGATAATAAACTGCAGGTAGAAGCCATTAAATGCGGCACCGTAATTGACCATATCCCTGCGCAGGTAGGCTTTAAATTACTGAGTCTGTTTAAGCTGACCGAGACCGATCAGCGAATCACTATCGGCCTGAATCTACCGTCTGGCGAGATGGGGCGTAAAGACTTAATCAAAATAGAAAACACCTTTCTCACCGATGAGCAGGTTAATCAACTTGCTCTATACGCGCCGCAGGCCACCGTTAACCGCATCGACAACTATGACGTGGTGGGCAAATCGCGCCCCAGCCTGCCGGAACGCATCAATAATGTGCTGGTTTGCCCGAACAGCAACTGCATCAGCCACGCAGAACCGGTCTCCTCCAGCTTTACAGTGAAAAAGCGCGCCAATGATATCGCACTCAAATGCAAATACTGTGAAAAAGAGTTTTCGCATAATGTGGTGCTGGCCAACTAATTGGGGTTGGTTAACAATTTCTGGCTCCCTATAATGACGGGACATCAGGCTGCGTCCCTTAATCACATGATGCAGCCATACTTACCGCTGTAATTCAGGAGAAATCATGAGCAAAACTATCGCGACGGAAAATGCACCCGCAGCTATCGGTCCATACGTTCAGGGCGTAGATCTGGGCAGCATGATCATCACTTCCGGTCAGATCCCGGTTGATCCGAAAACCGGCAGCGTACCGGAAGACGTGTCCGCTCAGGCGCGTCAGTCGCTGGATAACGTTAAAGCTATTGTGGAAGCTGCCGGCCTGAAAGTAGGCGACATCGTGAAAACGACCGTATTCGTAAAAGATCTGAACGACTTTGCGACTGTTAACGCCACCTACGAAGCCTTCTTTACCGAGCACAACGCCACCTTCCCGGCGCGTTCCTGCGTGGAAGTCGCACGTCTGCCAAAAGATGTCAAAATTGAGATCGAAGCGATCGCGGTTCGTCGCTAATTTCGATGCAGTATGAAGAAAGGCAGCCAGTGGCTGCCTTTTTTGTTTGGCTGTGGCGTTTTCAACATCCCCCCTGTAGGCCGGATAAGGCGAAGCCGCCATCCGGCAACCTGCGCCATTCTGCCTGATGGCGCTTCGCTTATCAGGCCTACAATCGAGGTTACTGCCAGCCATAACGCCGGCTATAAAAGCCTTTCACCAGTTGGGTTAACGTCATATAGCCTGCCAGAATCGCAATCAGCCACGGGAAATAGCTCAGCGGCAGCGCCTGCAATTGCAGGTAAGACGCCAGCGGCGAGAATGGCAACGAAATCCCTACCACCATCACCAACAGCGTCATCGCCATCAGCGGCCAGGCGGCACGACTTTGAATAAACGGCAGGCGACGGGTACGGATCATATGCACAACCAGCGTTTGCGACAGTAATCCCACCACAAACCAGCCGGACTGGAACAAGGTTTGCGCTTCTGGCGTATTCGCATGAAAGACCCACCACATCAGACAAAACGTCAGAATGTCGAAAATCGAGCTGATCGGACCGAAGAAGATCATAAAGCGTCCCAAATCCGCCGGATTCCAGCGCTGCGGCTTTTGAATTTGTTCTTCGTCGACATTATCAAACGGAATCGCCACCTGGGATACATCGTACAGCAGGTTTTGAATCAGCAAATGCAGCGGCAGCATCGGCAGGAACGGCAAAAAGGCGCTCGCCACCAGCACGCTAAACACGTTACCGAAGTTTGAGCTGGCGGTCATCTTGATATATTTCAACATATTAGAAAAAGTACGACGACCTTCAATAACACCTTCTTCCAGCACCATCAGGCTCTTTTCCAGCAGGATAATATCGGCAGCTTCACGGGCAATGTCCACCGCGCCATCTACCGAGATACCAATATCCGCCGCCCGCAATGCCGGGGCATCGTTAATCCCGTCGCCCATAAAACCGACCACATGACCCTCACGTTTGAGCAGGGTAACGATGCGCTCTTTATGCATTGGCGTCAGACGCGCAAACAACGTGGTACGCGCGGCCAGCGCCGCCAGCGCGTCATCGCTTAACCCTTCAATATCACTGCCGATGACGACGTCGCCCGCATCCAGCCCGACTTCATGACAGACTTTCGCCGCTACCAGCTCGCTGTCGCCGGTGAGAATTTTCACCGTAATCCCGCTCGCCTTCAGCGCTTTCAACGCCGGCGCGGTGGTCTCTTTCGGCGGATCAAGAAAAGCGATATACCCTTCCAGGATCAGGTCGGACTCATCAATACGCTGGTAATCGCCCTCACGCGCAGGCAGATATTTGGTGGCAACGGCGACCACACGTAGCCCCTGGCGGTTCAGCGTATCGGTCACGCGTTTTACCCGACGCAGCATATTGTCGTCCAGCGGCACAATATCGCCGTTGTGGCGCACCTGAGTACACACGTTCAGGATCTCCTGTAACGCGCCTTTACAGACCAGTTGATGCACGTTCGAATCTTCGGCCACCACCACCGACATCCGGCGACGCTCAAAATCAAAAGGGATCTCATCGATTTTCTGCCAGCGCCCGGAGAGCTGGCGCGCGGCGGTTTCGTCTACTCCCTCCAGGACCGCCGTATCCAGCAAATTTTTTAGGCCAGTCTGATAGTGGCTGTTCAGCCAGGCGCAATGCAGTACATGTTCGCTGGGTTTACCAGAGATATCTGTATGATTCTCCAGCACAATTTTATCCTGTGTCAGCGTGCCGGTTTTGTCGGTACACAGAATATCCATCGCGCCGAAGTTCTGAATCGCGTCAAGATGTTTAACAATAACCTTCTGTTTTGACAGCTTCACCGCGCCGCGTGCCAGCGTGGAGGTAACAATCATCGGCAGCATTTCCGGGGTGAGCCCTACCGCGACCGAGAGCGCAAATAGCGCCGCTTCCCACCAGTCACCTTTGGTATAACCATTAATAATCAGAACTACCGGCGCCATGACCAGCATAAAGCGGATCAGCAACATACTGACGCGGCTAATTCCTTTCTGGAAAGCGTTCTGCTCGTTATCTTGTTCCGAGACACGTCCTGCTAATTGACCAAACCAGGTGTCGGCACCCGTCGCCATCACCATTGCCTGTGCCGTCCCGCTGACCACATTCGTTCCCATAAAGCACAATGTGTCACACTCAAGCGGGTTATTTTGCCGCGGCTCGCGGGTCGTCGCTACTTTCTCGACCGGCAAAGATTCCCCGGTCAGCGACGCCTGGGCGACAAACAGATCGCGCGCCTGGATAATCCGTAAATCCGCCGGGATCATATCTCCTGCCGCCAGCTTAATAATATCGCCAGGCACCAGTTGATCGATGGGCAATTCCAGCCAGCCGTTTTCGCCATTTTCATTAATGACCCGCAATACGGTGGCGGTATTACTGACCATTGCTTTTAGCGCATCCGCCGCTTTTGTCGAACGCGCTTCCTGCACAAAGTTCAATAGCGTTGAAATACAGACCATCAGGGCGATAACGCCTGCAGCAAACAGATCCTCTGTGGCATAAGAAATGCCGCCAAGGATCGTCAATAAAATGTTGAACGGATTGCGATAGCATACCCACAGATGCACCCACCACGGCGACGGTTTCTGGGCGGGAAGGCGATTTTCACCATACTGTTCACGCGCGCGCATCACCCCGGCGGCGTTTAATCCCTCCGGATGCGAATCAAAAACGCGCCAGAGCGTCTCCTGTTCCATTGTGGCGACGTTCAGGCAACGTTCGCTCAGCGAAGGCGGGATAGCAGCGTTTGCCGCCGTCTGTGCGCCGGGCAGCGGATCGCGATGAACCAGGCGGTAAGGCAGATGACGATTGAGCCGGATAAAAAGCTGGCGGGTAATGGTTTTTAGCATAGGTAATCCCTCCGCGCCGACATCTGGCGCAGAAAATTCTTCAGGCACGGCAACGCCTTGCCCAATGAACAATTTCTAGATAAAAACAGGGACGTTACGTGTCACTGTCTTACTCCCGGTAAGACAGCAAAGGCAGGCTTACCGGAAAAGGAACATTCTCCAACACGGGAGAGGGGTGGGTTCAGGGTCCATATCGCCTCCGGTAAGTGAATAATTTGCGCCGCGGATTATACGCATAAATCCATAAGTTTTGTGGCAATTATGGCGGTATCATACTGTTACATAACTAAACCAACGATAAACCAGACTTTGCCCATTGCCCTTCGCTTGAGTAAAGTTACTCTTTTTGTCATCACCAGCTTCGCGCCACGGGAATACAGGATGCAAAATCGGCTCACTATTAAAGACATCGCCCGCCTGAGCGGCGTAGGAAAATCAACGGTTTCCCGCGTACTGAATAATGAAAGCGGCGTCAGCGAGCGTACCCGCGAACGTGTCGAAGCGGTGATGAATCAACATGGTTTCTCCCCTTCCCGCTCCGCCCGCGCGATGCGGGGACAAAGCGATAAAGTCGTTGCTATTATCGTCACTCGCCTTGATTCGTTGTCTGAAAACCTCGCGGTTCAGACCATGCTGCCTGCGTTTTATGAGCAGGGCTACGACCCTATTATGATGGAAAGTCAGTTCTCACCGACGCTGGTCGCCGAGCATCTGGGAATGCTCAAGCGACGCAACATCGATGGCGTGGTGCTGTTTGGCTTTACCGGCATCACAGAAGAGCTGATCGCCCCCTGGCAAGCTTCGTTGGTACTGCTGGCAAGGGATTCGGCAGGTTTTGCCTCCGTCTGTTACGACGACGAGGGCGCGATTCATCTCCTTATGCAGCGACTGTATGAGCAGGGCCACCGCAACATTAGTTTCCTGGGGGTTCCCCATAGCGACGTCACGACCGGCAAACGTCGGCATGACGCATACCTGGCGTTTTGTAAAAAACACAAACTTCATCCCGTCGCCTCCCTGCCCGGCCTGGCCATGAAGCAGGGTTATGAGCACACGGCGAGCGTTATCATGCCGGATACCACGGCGTTAGTCTGCGCCACCGATACGCTGGCGCTGGGCGCCAGTAAGTATTTGCAGGAGCAGCGTATTGAGACACTGCAACTGGCAAGCGTAGGTAATACGCCGCTGATGAAATTCCTGCACCCGGAGATCGTTACTGTCGATCCAGGCTATGCTGAAGCCGGACGGCAGGCAGCTTCGCAGCTGATCGAACAGATCAATGGCCGCTGCGATCCGCGCCGGATCGTCATTCCATCAACCCTCGCCTGAGTGGCTGGTTAAACCGAATATCACAGGTAATTTGTGATCGTTGCTGTATTTCGGGAACGTTCCCATTTTTAAACCACGGTTGAAGAGATACTCTTGCGCCAACCAATAACATACCTCCTCTGCCATGAGGCTTTACGATGAGCAAAGTAAAACAAGCCGATATCGACCGGCTGATCGACCTGGTCGGCGGGCGCGACAACATCGCGACAGTGAGCCACTGTATTACTCGCCTGCGCTTTGTCCTCCACCAGCCCGCGAACGCCAGGCCAAAAGAGATCGAACAGTTGCCGATGGTCAAAGGCTGCTTCACCAATGCCGGTCAGTTTCAGGTGGTAATTGGTACCGACGTCGGCGATTACTATAACGCGCTGCTGGAGACCACCGGCAAAGCGTATGCCGATAAAGAGCAGGCGAAAAAAGCCGCTCGCCAGAACATGAAATGGCATGAGCAGTTAATTTCCCACTTTGCGGAGATCTTTTTTCCGCTGTTGCCGGCGTTGATTAGCGGCGGCCTGATCTTAGGCTTTCGCAACGTGATCGGCGATGTGCCACTGAGCAATGGCCAAACGCTGGCGCAGATGCATCCGGCGCTAAAAACGCTTTACGATTTTTTATGGTTGATCGGTGAGGCGATCTTCTTCTATCTGCCGGTGGGGATCTGCTGGTCGGCGGTGAAAAAAATGGGCGGCACGCCGATTCTCGGCATCGTGCTGGGCATCACGCTGGTATCCCCACAGTTAATGAATGCCTATCTGCTGGGCCAGCAAACGCCGGATGTCTGGAATTTCGGCCTGTTTAGTATCGAAAAGGTAGGCTACCAGGCACAGGTTATCCCGGCGTTACTGGCGGGACTGGCGCTTGGGTTTATTGAGACGCGGTTAAAGCGCATCGTGCCGGATTATCTCTACCTGGTGGTCGTTCCGGTCTGTTCGTTGATTCTGGCCGTCTTTCTCGCTCACGCCTTTATCGGCCCTTTTGGTCGTATGATCGGCGACGGCGTGGCCTTTGCGGTACGTTATCTGATGACCGGCAGTTTCGCCCCGATAGGCGCGGCGCTGTTCGGCTTCCTCTATGCCCCGCTGGTCATTACTGGCGTACACCAGACAACGCTTGCTATCGATATGCAGATGGTCCAGAGCATGGGGGGGACGCCAGTCTGGCCGCTGATTGCGCTATCGAATATCGCGCAGGCCTCCGCCGTGGTGGGCATCATCATCTCCAGCCGTAAACACAATGAACGCGAGATCTCCGTTCCTGCCGCCATTTCCGCTTATCTGGGCGTCACCGAACCAGCGATGTACGGTATCAACCTGAAATATCGTTTCCCGATGCTCTGCGCGATGATCGGCTCCGGGTTGGCAGGGTTGCTCTGTGGTCTGAACGGCGTCATCGCCAACGGTATCGGCGTGGGCGGTCTGCCTGGCATCCTGTCGATACCGCCGCGCTACTGGCAGGTGTACGGCATGGCGATGGCTATCGCGATCGTTATCCCCCTGATCCTGACGACCTTTATCTATCAGCGTAAGCATCGTCAGGGCACATTACAAATTGTCTAATTCTTCTTCGGGGCGCAGTTGCGCCCCAACGCGCTTGCAGGAAACAGGTATGAATATTCCCCACTGGTGGCAAAACGGCGTTATTTATCAGATTTACCCAAAAAGTTTTCAGGACACGACGGGTAGCGGCACTGGCGATTTACGTGGCGTCACACAGCGCCTTGACTATCTACAGCGACTCGGCGTAGATGCCATCTGGCTCACGCCGTTTTATATCTCGCCGCAAGTGGATAACGGTTATGACGTCGCAAACTATACGGCTATCGACCCAACCTATGGCACGCTGGATGATTTTGACGAACTGGTCACACAGGCGAAAGCGCGTGGTATTCGCATTATTCTGGATATGGTGTTTAACCATACTTCCACCCAGCACGCCTGGTTTCGCGACGCGCTGAATAAAGAGAGCCCATACCGCCAGTTTTACATCTGGCGCGATGGTACCCCGAATGTCTGCCCAAATAACTGGCAATCCAAATTTGGCGGTAGCGCCTGGCGCTGGCATAGCCAGAGCGAACAGTACTATTTACACCTTTTCGCGCCTGAGCAGGCCGATCTGAACTGGGAAAATCCCGCGGTGCGCGCAGAATTGAAAAAGGTCTGCGAATTCTGGGCGGATCGTGGCGTAGATGGCCTGCGTCTGGACGTAGTGAATCTGATCTCCAAACAACAGGATTTTCCTGACGATCCGCTGGGCGACGGACGCCGCTTTTATACTGACGGACCGCGCGCGCATGAATTTTTGCGCGAAATGAACCGTGACGTTTTCACACCGCGTAATCTGATGACGGTAGGTGAAATGTCCTCTACCACGCTGGAAAACTGCCAGCAATATGCTGCGCTTAACGGCGACGAGCTATCGATGACCTTCAACTTTCATCACCTGAAAGTAGATTACCCCGGCGGTGAAAAGTGGACGCTGGCAAAACCTGATTATGTGGCGCTGAAAGCGCTGTTCCGCCACTGGCAACAGGGGATGCATAACGTCGCCTGGAATGCGCTGTTCTGGTGTAACCACGATCAGCCACGCATCGTCTCGCGTTTTGGCGACGAGGGGCAATATCGGGTGCTGGCGGCCAAAATGCTGGCGATGGTGCTACATGGTATGCAGGGCACGCCTTATATCTATCAGGGTGAAGAGATCGGCATGACTAATCCGCATTTTCGCCGCATTACCGATTACCGCGACGTGGAAAGCCATAATATGTTTGCCGCACTACGCACCGCCGGACGCGAAGCCGACGAGCTATTGGCCATTCTGGCCAGTAAATCTCGCGATAACAGCCGCACGCCGATGCAGTGGGACAGCAGTGACAACGCGGGGTTCACCCACGGCGTGCCGTGGATAAACCTGTGCGACAACTATGCGGAGGTAAACGTTGAAGCGGCATTAAGCGATAAAAACTCCGTGTTTTACACCTATCAAAAGCTGATCGCGCTGCGTAAAACGTACCCCGTACTGATCTGGGGCGATTATCATGATTTTCTCCCGGAGAGCCCGTATCTGTGGTGCTATCGCCGCCAATGGCAGGGTCAAACCCTGCTGGTGGTGGCAAACCTGAGCAAAACATGTCAGGAGTGGCATCCGCCGCATACCAAAGGACAGTGGCAGGCGCTAATGCACAATTATGGCGAGGCGGCCAGCCAGCCAGCCACAATGACACTTCGTCCATTTGAAACCATCTGGTGGTTACAGCGCTAGCGCGACGCCCCTATACGGCTCAACGCCGCAGCCCTGGTGGCGCTGACGGCGTTGGCTTAACTTAGTGACTGTTTCTGTTGAATATTTAATCAGAATTTTCCCGTAAACCTTTACAAACGCTACAGTGCCCGTCATCTGTACGCTCTGATTTTTACTTTGCGCTACATCAATAAAAACGCAAACATCCTTGATGCAAATCACTACATATAGAACTTAAAATGCACGCCGACCCAATATATTGTATTTATCGACTACAATTGCTACAACGACAAGGCTCCGTTAAAACGGATAAATTGTGGATAAGTGGGTCAGGATTGCGGGAAGTCATTGGATAGCGAGATGAATATAACCCAGTGCGCTTCCTCAACCTCTGTGGATAACCTGTTCTTATAAATATGGAGTGATCATGACACCGCATGTGATGAAACGAGATGGCTGTAAAGTGCCATTCAAATCAGAGCGCATTAAAGAAGCCATTCTACGTGCAGCTAAAGCAGCGGGAGTCGACGACGCAGATTACTGTGCTACCGTCGCAGAAGTCGTTAGCAGTCAAATGAACGCTCGCAGTCAGGTCGATATTAATGAGATCCAGACGGCAGTTGAAAACCAACTGATGTCTGGCCCGTATAAACAGCTTGCCCGCGCCTATATTGAGTACCGTCACGACCGTGATATTGAACGTGAAAAACGTGGCCGTCTGAACCAGGAGATTCGTGGCCTGGTTGAGCAAACCAACTCGGCGTTACTGAACGAGAACGCCAACAAAGACAGTAAAGTCATTCCGACCCAGCGCGATCTGCTGGCCGGGATCGTGGCAAAACATTATGCCCGTCAGCATCTGCTGCCGCGCGACGTCGTGCAGGCGCACGAACGCGGCGATATTCACTATCACGATCTCGACTACTCGCCATTCTTCCCGATGTTCAACTGCATGTTGATCGATCTGAAAGGCATGCTGACCCAGGGTTTTAAGATGGGTAACGCCGAGATCGAGCCGCCAAAATCCATTTCAACCGCCACCGCGGTAACGGCACAGATCATCGCTCAGGTCGCCAGCCATATTTATGGCGGCACCACCATTAACCGTATTGATGAAGTACTGGCGCCGTTTGTGACCGCCAGCTTTAACAAACACCGTAACACCGCCGCAGAGTGGCAGATTCCGGATGCGGAAGGCTATGCGCGTTCCCGTACTGAGAAAGAGTGTTACGACGCGTTCCAGTCTCTGGAGTATGAAGTGAACACTCTGCATACCGCCAATGGACAGACGCCGTTTGTCACCTTCGGTTTCGGCCTTGGCACCAGTTGGGAATCACGCCTGATTCAGGAGTCTATCCTGCGTAATCGTATCGCCGGTCTGGGTAAAAATCGTAAAACCGCCGTGTTCCCGAAACTGGTCTTTGCCATTCGTGATGGCCTGAACCATAAGCCTGGCGATTCAAACTACGATATCAAACAACTGGCGCTGGAATGCGCGAGCAAGCGCATGTATCCGGACATTCTGAACTATGATCAAGTGGTCAAAGTCACCGGCTCGTTCAAAACTCCCATGGGATGCCGCAGCTTCCTTGGCGTATGGGAAAACGAAAATGGCGAGCAAATCCACGACGGACGTAACAACCTCGGCGTGATTAGCCTCAACCTGCCCCGCATTGCGCTGGAAGCCAAAGGTAATGAAGAGGCGTTCTGGAAACTGCTTGATGAGCGTCTGGCGCTGGCGCGTAAAGCGCTGATGACCCGTATCGCTCGTCTGGAAGGAGTCAAAGCCCGCGTTGCGCCAATTCTGTATATGGAAGGCGCCTGTGGTGTGCGTCTGAACGCGGACGATGACGTTTCTGAAATCTTTAAAAATGGTCGCGCATCCATTTCGCTTGGCTATATTGGCATCCACGAAACCATTAACGCGCTGTTCGGCAATGAGCATATGTACGATAGCGAGCAGCTTCGCGCTAAAGGCATCGCGATTGTGGAGCGTCTGCGCCAGGCCGTGGATCAGTGGAAAGAAGAGACCGGCTATGGCTTCAGCCTGTACAGCACGCCAAGCGAAAACCTCTGTGACCGCTTCTGCCGTCTGGATACCGCTGAGTTCGGCGTGGTGCCGGGCGTAACCGATAAAGGCTACTACACCAACAGCTTCCACCTCGACGTGGAGAAAAAGGTCAACCCGTACGACAAAATCGATTTCGAAGCGCCGTATCCGCCGCTGGCGAACGGCGGTTTCATTTGCTACGGCGAATATCCGAACATTCAGCATAACCTGAAAGCGCTGGAAGACGTCTGGGATTACAGTTATCAGCATGTACCGTATTACGGCACCAACACGCCGATCGATGAGTGCTACGAGTGCGGTTTTACCGGTGAGTTTGAATGCACCAGTAAAGGCTTCACCTGCCCGAAATGCGGCAACCATGACGCCGCCCGCGTGTCGGTTACCCGTCGCGTTTGCGGCTATTTAGGCAGCCCGGACGCGCGTCCGTTTAACGCCGGTAAGCAGGAAGAAGTGAAGCGCCGCGTTAAGCATTTAGGCAACGGACAGATAGGTTAATTCCGACAGTATTATTGCCCGACGTTACGACGCTTTTCGCAAAGCAATTGGCGCCAGGGCAAGGCGGCAAGCAAGCGAATCCCGGGGAGCTTACATAAGTAAGTAACCCGGGTGAGCGAGCGCAGCCAACACAGTAATGACGTCAATTGAGACGCGAAAATGCAATACCACCAATATTACCCCGTCGACATCGTCAACGGTCCCGGCACCCGCTGCACCCTGTTTGTGTCAGGATGCGTGCATGAGTGCCCAGGCTGCTATAACAAAAGCACCTGGCGGCTCAATTCCGGCCAGCCGTTTACCAAAGAGATGGAAGATAAGATCATTGCCGATCTGAACGACACGCGCATTCACCGTCAGGGGATCTCGCTTTCCGGCGGCGATCCGCTCCATCCACAAAACGTGCCGGATATCCTGAAGCTGGTACAGCGTATTCGCGCCGAATGTCCCGGGAAGGATATCTGGGTGTGGACGGGATATAAGCTTGATGAACTTAATGCCGCGCAAATGCAGGTTGTCGATCTCATCAACGTGCTGGTCGACGGTAAATTTGTGCAGGCTTTGAAAGACCCGGCGCTTATCTGGCGCGGCAGCAGCAACCAGGTGGTGCATCATTTGCGCTAATGCGGGGATACTGGGTCAAAGCCGTTACTCGTCCGCTACTTTTACCCCCTTCTTTCGCCTCCTGCTTACAGGGATATGCATATGCCCATACCTATGTCACCCACAGACATATAATTAACTCCGACACAGGCCTATAACATCACGCCCACAAGAGCAAGGAGACGACCATGGAACCGTATCTGTATTTAAAAATGGCAATAACCGTGCGATCCGTCTTCCACGCGATCTGGATTTTGACGGCGTCAACGAACTTGAAATCTTCCGCGAAGGCGACACGATTATTCTGCGCCCAGCCCGCCCTTCCTGGGGATCGTTCCGTCATGAGGAAAAAGCCAGCCCGGACTTTCTGACGGAGCGCGAAGACATCGTCAGCAATGAGGGACGCTTTGAACTAAGAGTAAAACCTACATGCTGGATACCTGCATCTGTTCTTTCATTATGCGTAAGCAGCCGGAAGCTGTGCTGAAACGCCTTGAACAGACCGTGTTGCGCCGCCATTGTATTGTGGTGTCGGCGATTACCTACGCCGAAATGCGTTTTGGCTGGACGGGCAAAAAGGCCTCGCCGCGCCATGCCCAACTGGTCGATGCATTTTGTAGCCGCCTGGATGCCGTGTTGGCCTGGGACCGGGCGGCAGTGGATGCCACCACAGAGATCCGTGCCGTACTGGCCGCCGCCGGTACGGCAATTGGATCAAACGATGCGGCTATCGCCGGCCACGACTGGTCACTAATAACGTGAGGGAGTTTGAGCGGGTACCGGGTTTGCAGTACGAAGATTGGGTAAAATAACCCGTGCTGGCATACCGACAAGCACATAAATCTTCTTAACAATGACGTGACAAGAAAGTGTCAAAAACGACTCACGCACTCCATTGCGACCGTTTTGAACTCAATGAAATTCCGGCATGCGCAGAGGCGCGTCATGGCGCGTTCGCGCAGGAAAGTGACAAAAATATCGTAGATGGCCATCGCTTCTTCATATTCACTTTTGCTGATGGCGAGTAAAAAAATAACATGCGCCGTTTCATCACCCCAGGTAATCCCCTGCGGCGCGAGCACCGTGTAAACCACCGTTTTCTTCGCCAGCAGCCCCAACGCGTGCGGCAAGGCAATCCCGTCGCCTAATAACGTACTGACGATAGCTTCACGCTCAATAACCGAATCAAGAAACGCGGCATCCACAAAATCTTCATCGCGTAGCTGATCGCATAGCGTTTTAAACAGCGTCTGTTGATCTATTTCACCTTTCACGATCAGGAAATGCGAGGGATCGAAATATTTATCCAGCATCCACGGACGGGTACGATCCACCAGCACCAACTTACCGATCTGCTCCAGTTGATAGTCGGTGGGAAAGGGCGCAATCATAACGACCGGTTTATCTTTTTCACCGATCCGCGCCGTGGAAATCACAAAATCTTCCACAATGCTTTCCCGCGCCTCATAGTCGCGTAGGGTCAGAGTGCGAACAATCTCGATCTGCGGATATTTGCGCGCCAGTACCGCCTCAATCATTCGTACCATTGCATTACCAGCGTCGCATACCAGTAGCACTTTCGGCTGCCGCTGATATCCTATGTTGTAACTACGCTCCAGGCCAACGCCAATATGCAGCACCAGAAAACCGATTTCGTTTTCGCTGATGATATACGGCGTGTATTTTCCCCAGCTTGATATCGCCGCCAACGTCATATCCCACGCCATCGGATAGTGCTGCTTAATATTGTCCAGTAGTGGATTGGGGATCATGATCTGGTAGCGCACCCGGGTGATCATCGTTTTAATATGGGTTAGCAAGTCCGCATGAAGCTGTTTATCATCCAACAGGTTGTAGTTGTACTGGGTATTGATAAAGCTGAGGATATAGTTCACCAGCGCGTCTTCATCATCAGCATTAATGGCGCTGGGGACAATCTCCTGTACCTGGCGGGCAGCAATATGCACCTTCAGCCAGCTCACTTCCGGCGCCGACAGTGGCTTGTCGGTCAGATGTTGTAGCAGTTCCGCAATCTCATGCGCCGCATAGCGCACCTTTTCATCTACCTCTTCCGCTACGCATTCCGATAACGGAAACCCCTCGCAAATACGCCGTACCGCCACCGCGCAGTATAAACGCAGAAATAGCTCGCCCTCATCGGTCAGGCGGATGTGAAAACGTGAGAAAATGTCCGGCAAAAGCGACCGCAGCCGCTGAGACACATCGCTATTCAGCGCCGTCCCGACGACCAGCGGATGGGTCGGCTCCTGCTGCGCCAGCGTCCATAAAAGATCGGTCAGACAGGCGCGAATCGCCATCTCTCCGCCAAACAGTTTCATACCGTGACGCGGACGCGTTTCCAGCGTCAGATGATAACGCAACAAATGCTCGCGCACGTCCGCCATATCATTCTGTAGCGTCGCACGGCTGACGAACCATTCATCCGCTAAATCCTCCAGCTTCAGCGAGAAGGCGGAGGTTAAAAAACGCGCCAGCAAATAGTATATCCGCTCCTGGCTGGTGCGGGGACTGCGCACCAGCGCGGGAGACGGCTGCATTTGCAGGCTCTGGTAACGCGCCGGATCATCAATTTTAAGCTGATAACCGCTGCCGCGGCTGAGGATAAATTGCGCCCCATGCGGCGTTAATAACATATTCAGCGTCGCGATATCTGCCCGGACGGTACGTGTGGAAACCGACAACCGCTGCGCCAGCTCGTCCTGCGGCAGCGCCTCGTTTTGCAGCATTTCAAACAACTGTGCTAAACGTTGGTTGGGGAATCGCACGTTTCTCTCCTCATGGTTAGCCGACACGGGACCGGACGATAGCCAGTAACTGACGCACATCGTCCGGACGGGTGTTGCCGCTCACCTTATCAATAATTGAACTATAAATGTGAGGAATGATTTTGCTTACTCCAGCCTCAAGGGCGATGTGCAAAATCTCGTCGATGTTTTCCAGATCGATACCGCCCGTCGGTTCCAGCCAGAAATCATGGCGGGCGCAGGCCTCAGCCACCGCTTTATATTCATCACGGCAGTTGAGTCCCTCCATTGGAAAGTATTTTATTGAACTGCCGCCCATGTCCTGGAGCAAAGCAATTGCCGTCTCTATCGGTACGATGCCGTCCGGCGCGCGGCTGCTTAGCGGGCCAGTGGAAATTTTCACCCGTCCCGGCGTGCCGGTCGGCGAGACCAGACCATTCACCACCGTCTCAGACTGCCCCAGCAACGCCCGGCTGGTCGCCACGCCGGTAAAGACCTGATTAACATGCTGTGGCTGTACCTGACGGGCAATCTCACTCACCATCACCGACTGGCGCGGATCGCCAGCTCCCAGCCCCACGGAAAGTGCATTATCGATAAGCGCGGCGTATTCGCGCATTTCCACGACTGCGCGTTCAACGTCGGGGTAGTTTTTGGAGAGCACGCCAACCAGCACATGACCTTCCGCCGCTGCGTAGATTTCCCGGGCGTTATCTTTCGAGCCGGCCAGTACATTCAGACAGACGCGATCGCGGTAAAAGTTAGGGGTCAATTTCATGCTTTTTTCTCCTGATGAAGGACATCGGCAATACGCCGCGCCACAATCGCTAACTGCGCGCGATCGACGCTGCGGACATCCGCCTCAATAATTCCGTCGTTGGCTTTGTAGCCGCGGAAATAAATCGCGTATTCACCCTGTTTGAGCGCCTCCACCAGGTCGCCAGTGGCGATGCCGGTTACCGCCTCATCAAATTGGATTTCCGCACGCGCAATATCGCGCCCGGCACTGTCCCACACCACGCGGGCGCTGACGCCATTAAGCGAATTCAGAGTATCGATAAAGGGCGCCATTTTTTCCGCCATCTCCGCCCCGCTCTCTTTTTGTGCCCGCAGATAGAGTTCAATGGCGCAGGTCAGGCCAACAATTCCCTCTTTACCGACCTTCATCGCCCGGCCAATGCCCGCTGACTGGCGTTTTACCCACTCAACGTACTGCGTTTTGCCAATCACCAGCCCGCTGGTCGGCCCTTCAATCGCTTTCGCGCCGCTGTAAATCACCAGACTCGCGCCGGAACGGTAATAGCACTGCAAATCTTCTTCCGCCGCGGCATCCACAATGAGCGGCAGATGGTGTTTACGTGCCACAACGACCGCCTGTTCCACACTCAGCATACTTTTCTGTACGCAGTGGTGAGATTTGATATAGAGAATGGCCGCCGTACGCGGCGTGATAGCCGCCGCCAGTTGCGCAGCGGAACATTCATTAGCATAACCGGCCTCCACCAGTTTGCCGCCGCCCAGCGCCACCATTGTCCCCACCGGCGCGCCAAAGTTGACGTTATGGCCTTTTGGCAAGACGATTTCGTTGTTTTCAATGGCGGTCACATGCAGGTTTTCCAGTAGCCAGTCGCTATCCTGAACCAGTACCGCGGCAACCGACTGGGCGATACCCGCGCTGGCGCAGGAGACCACTGTCGCCCCTTCAACCTCCAGCAATCCCGCAATATACTCGCCGGTCTTATTCACCAGATCTTTCATCTCAAAATACTGATTCATTCCCGCCATCGCCGCTTCTATCACTTCCGGGCGCGGCGTGGAGACACCAAGCGCCGTCATACGCCCGGAGGTGTTAATCACCTGTTTGAGTTTATATTTTTCAAAAATCGAAGGCATATTCCGCGCTCCCTTGTTCGGTCATATAGCCCTTGCCTGCGCGTATCGCGGCAAGCGGCACCAGCAATTCCTCAGCCTGTAAGCTGTCGTTTTCCGCATCCACCAGCACGGTGGGCTGTCGTTTGAGCGTAAAGAGGGTCAGGTCGGCATCCAGACCAGGCTGAAGACGCCCTTTGGTTTTCAGATTCAGGCTATCGGCGGCATTGGCCGTCACGCACGCAATGACCTGCGGCAGCGACATGCCGATGGCAAGGAATTTCGACATCACATTAGCCAGCGAATGCACCGGGCCATTGATGCGATTACGGCAGTAGATATCGGAACTGAGGGTATGCGGTAAAATCCCCAGGCGAATGGCGCATTTCGCTACCGCAAAGCTCAGGCTGGCGGTACCATGTCCGACGTCCAGACGCACGCCGCGCGCCAGCGCCCGTGTGACTGAGGCGCGCAGCTCGCCTTCCGGCGTCAGGATACGGTTCGGCTTACCGTTGTAACAGTGGGTAATGATATCGCCCGCCGTCAGACGCTCCGCTATTTCGTCCAGATCCGGCGGGTTATTGCCAATATGAACCATCAGCGGCAGGTTGCCGTTTTCTTGCTGCATGGCTTTAGCGCGTTGCAGCGGCGTAATACCGTTCTCGCCCACCACGCTGCTGCTCATCCGCGCCTTGAGGCCGACGATAAAATCCGGATGGCGTTTTACCGCCAGCGTTACCGCATTGGCATCAATGTTGTTCATGTCCGCCAGTTCATTCTGAGCTATCAGCCCGACGCGGGAAATATTCAATAGCGCATAAACGTCGGTGATCGCCTGACGGGTCAACGTATAGAAGTCATCAATGTCGTCTGCGCCAGTGCTGCCTGCGTCAACCACCGTGGTCACCCCCGTCGCGATACCGATGCTATCCGGCTCATCGAAATAAATCGGCGATTTGGGGTAGCAGTGGACGTGAGAATCAATCCAGCCGGCGCTGACAAAACAGTCACCGCGTAGATCGAGGGTTTTCACCGCCGGGCCGGAAAGTTGGCCCAGCGCGACAATTTTGCCGTTTTGTAGGGCAATATCGCAGACCGTATCGTCGACCAGTCGCGCATGGCGCAGGAGTAAATCAAACATAACATTTTCCTGAAAAGGCGAGCGCCGGAGCGCCCGTAGGTATCAAAGAGCCACCGGGAACAGCCAGCCTAAAATCATCGCGCCTAAAATCGCGCCGCCGGTAATCGGCTTCTGCCAGATATAAAACAGCAGCGCGCCCACCAGCGAACCGACGCCAATGGGAATCGACGCCGTCATAGCGCTGAGGATAATCAACGGCCCCAGAAAACGGCCTGAAGCGTTACCGGCGCCCATCATGACATCCGCCCCGTAAGTAGAATCGCTCTGATTAATCGTGAACTTACGCGCCAGAATAATGATGTAGCCAATCGCCAGGCCAATCACCAGGCCGGTAATCAACGAGGCAATAAAATTCGCTACCGGGAAGACAAACCCCGCCCCCAACAATAGCGCCGGAACGCCTAAACCCACCCCAGTCTGAATCGCGCCGCCGATATCCAGAATGCCGACCAGCGATCCTTCGATAATACGGGCGAATAAAAAGCTGGCGCCGAAGGCGGCAACCGCGCCATAGACACCGGTATCCATTCCCGCTTTCAGCATCGCCACAAAGGCCACTTCGTTGAATGCGCCGATACCGTACAGATAATACATATGCGTCCCGGCGAAAACGCCGGAAGAGAGCAGGCCCACAAAGATCGGAAACGACCAGTCGGCATACCAAAACCCTTTATTTTCTTCCATTGTGGCCTCCGTTATTTGCCGCTGAGCGAGTTGTGGATCATTTCAAGCCAGTTCGGTACCGTCATGTTGAAGGATTCGATCATTTTCATGTCGAAGCCGCGGAAAAAGCCGCTCAACACAAACAGCAACACAATGGCGACCATCATTACCCTGGTGACATGGTTCCAGCCGCTCTCTTCCACGCCTTTACCGATCAAAATCCCCAGCACCAGTCCCGGTACGGCGTTCCCCATAATGAGCTGCGCCGCGCCGCCGAAAACGGTGGCCCAGAAGCCCGATTTTTTACCCGCGTCGATCGCCGCTAACCAGAAGATCACGGGCATAACAATGTTGACCAGCAGGTTTGCCGCTGGCACCAGCACCTTAACCGCCGTCACCTGTAGCGCTTGTGGTACGGATGAAGCGGTCAGGTTAAGGAACGTTACGACGATCATGCCGACGACAGCGCAGGCGATCGCCATTCTCTTCGGGTCGTGCAGCGTCTCGCCGACATTACGGTTTTTGATCATGAGCGCCGCCGCGCCCCAGTTAGGGATGATGCGATGATCAACATCCTGAGTGAACGATCCGGCGGCAACGGACGACGCCCAGGCGTTGAAGAAAAAGCCTAACCCAAAGGAAAAATGGGATGCCGGGTCGCCTTCGCAAGAGTTGAGTTCACCCAACGTACGGAACGCGCCCATCCCCTGCGTGGTAGGCGCATGAAACATGCGTGCAGCCCCAGCCCCCACCCCAACGCCGACCAGTGCGCCGATGATGAGCGATTTAATTAGTATTATCAGGAACATAACTATGCCTTTTTAATAAAAATCAGCGTTTCGCGACGAAATCCACCCTGTCGAGATTGATGGCGGTCACGTTGACGGTCACATCCAGCTCCACGCTGTAGGTGCGTCGTTCCCGGCGCAAAAAGAAAAACAGAAAGGCCTCTTTACGCACCGACTCATGCGCCTGAACAATCCGCACATCCTGTGGCTCAATACGCAATAAGATATACGGCGATGCTCTCATCACCGTTGACTGAACATGGTTCAGCGCATCGGCAAAGGCGCGCGCTTTGGCATCGCCCTTGCCTTTTACTCTCACCGTGGTGGTGAATTGCTCTTTCATCATCAGGCGCCGTATTTCTTTTGCCACGCCTGCACCAGGCGCTCACCGAGCTCTTCTTTATCCATAAAGCCGAAACCCAGTACGTTGCATCCCTCATTGATAGCGGTGACGCCTTCATCTACCGACCGCATCCCATACCGGGCTTTGTAGCCATGCTTGTTTTGCGCAGTGATGGCACCCGCACCACCGCTGCCGCAAAATGAAACGCCGAAAGTGGCGTTTTCTGCTTTCATCACATCGCCCAGCTTCATGTCTGCCGCAACGCCCGGTACAACGACCGCGCGTCCGCCCGCTTTTTCCACGCCCGCCGCCACTTTCTGGCCTTTACCCAGGCGATCACCGATCACGACGGTAATCTGTTCCATTTTTTTGCTCCTTAGAGGTTGTCTTTCGCGACTTCAAAATGTACCGATAGCAGCCAGGCTTCTTCGTCAGGAAGGTTGCCAAACGCCGCCACGATTTCGCGGGCGAGCGCCATTGATTCGGCTGAAATTTCATCAAACAGGCTGGCATCGACTTCTGGTAAAGGCTCGCCGGTAATTGACCGGTGCGCCATCGCGCGAACGTGCGAAGTCAGCATTTGCGTCTGTACCGCATTGGGGACAATGTGATGTTGTCCCAGCAGGCCGTCCACCTGGGTTAACACCTGTTCAGCCAGTTCGTTAATCCGCTCCCCGGCATTGTGTTTTACTGCTCCGTTATCCACGCGTCTCACCCCGTTAATAGCAATGAGATAAAACTAGCGGTAGGGGTTAAAAGTTTGTAGCGAGTTATTTTCCACCTCAAAGTGGAAAGGCGAGTGGAAGGGGTGATCTGCGCCACAGAAAAGGCGGCATTGATAAATTATCGCCGGGAAAGTGTGAGATCTATCGCGGCGTAGAGAAGAAATGGCGTGGCAGACACAAATAATGACGTTGTCGTATAAAGTGAGAAAGTGTGATGGGTATTACATTTTGCCGGATGGCGACCTACAGATAAAGCGAAGCCGCCATCCCACAAAAATTAACGATACTTCTTATGATACGTATTGCGGGTGGTTTTTAGCGCCTCCGCCGCCGCTTTCGCTTCGTTGACCTTCCCTTCGTTCGCCAGCTTCAGCGCGCCATCGATTTGACCGACCAGGACGTCAAAACCGTGACGAAAATCTTTCATTTCCGGGCTATCCGGCGCTTTATCTTCCAGCTTTGGCGGCGTAGCTTTTTGGGCATCCAGCGCGGCGGCGCGCATTTTGGTTAACGCCGCTTGCAGTTCAGGGGCGCTATCCGTTTTCTCAACGACTTTCAGGTTATCATTGAGAATATCCATATTATCTTCAAGATCGGCAGCAAACGCGGCCGAACCGAACACCAGCGATGACACAGCAAGAATAGCTAACAGGCTTTTACGCATTGCTCACTTCCTTTTTATTATTAACGATAAGCGTAATACCCTAACTCATTTGGCTGCAGAACAAACTGCTTTAACGTTTTGTCGTTTTGTCCTGCAGTCTGGAATATGTCGGGTATTTATTATTGTCCGGCGATTTTCATCTCCGGTAACAGTACTGAACCACACTGTATATTACTGCGCGTTTCAATATCGTCGCCGACGGTGACGATATTACGCCACATCTCTTTTAAATTGCCGGCAATGGTGATTTCACTCACCGGGTACTGGATTTCTCCATTCTCCACCCAGAATCCGGCAGCACCACGGGAGTAGTCGCCGGTAATGCCGCTGACGCCCTGCCCCATCAGTTCCGTCACCACCAGACCGGTCCCCATCTCTTTCAGCAACTGCTCAAAGCTCAACCCTTGTCCGGCGATACGCCAGTTATGGATCCCACCCGCATGGCCGGTACTTTTCAACCCCAGCTTGCGAGCGGAATAGTTGGTCAGCAGCCATTGGGTTAGTACACCATCTTTCACAATGTCGCGGCGTTCCGTTCGCACGCCTTCGCTGTCGAACGGTGAAGACGCCAGCCCTTTTAGCAAATGCGGATGTTCTTCGATGGTCAGCCATTCCGGCAGAATTTGTTTGCCCAGCGAGTCGAGCAGAAACGTGGATTTACGGTATACCGCGCCGCCGGCAATCGCCCCGACCAGGTGGCCAAACAATCCTGTCGCCACTTCATTGGCGAAAATCACCGGCGCTTTCATGGTAGAGAGCTTACGCGGCGACAGACGGGATAACGTGCGGCGCGCACACTCGGCCCCGACCCATTCCGGCGCTTGCAGATCGTCCATCGCCCGGCCGATGGTGTAAGCGTAATCACGCTCCATATCACCGTTCTCTTCGGCGATGACGCAGCTTGAGAGCGAATGGCGCGTGGAGCAATATCCTTGCAACATGCCGTGGCTGTTGCCGAACACTTTAATGCCGTAATGGCTGTTAAAACTACCGCCTTCGGTATTGGTGATGCGTTTATCCGCCTTTAGAGAAGCCTGCTCCGCGCGTGCTGCCAACTCAATGGCTTCGTCTGGCGTAACCTCTGCCGGGTGGAACAAGTCCAGATCCGGCGCGTCAAACGCCAGTAGCGCTTTATCAGCCACCCCAGCACACGGATCTGGCGACGTATAACGAGCGATATCCAGCGCAGCCTGGACGGTACGGGCAATCGCCTGCGGGCTTAAATCTGTCGAGGAGGCGCTGCCTTTGCGGTTCTGGTGATACACCGTAATCCCCAGCGCGCCGTCGCTATTAAATTCGACATTCTCTACTTCACCATAACGGGTACTGACGCTAATGCCGGTAGTCTTGCTGACGGCCACTTCCGCCCCATCCGATTTGCCTGAGGCTAACTCCAGCGCTGTTGAGACTGCTTCTTCCAGAATCTTACGCTGCGCTTCAACTTGTGAGATTACTTTCATTGCAAATGCCATAATGTAGAGAGAGTTTCTCTGAAGTCTAACAGAGAACCGTTTTTCAGTGCGCATCTTAACTGGTAACATTAGCCTCTTTTTTTAAGGAGCCTGACATGACAAAGCAGCCCGAAGACTGGCTCGACGACGTTCCCGGTGATGACATCGAAGACGAAGACGATGAAATTATCTGGGTCAGCAAAAGTGAAATTAAACGCGATGCCGAGGAGTTAAAACGCCTGGGCGCGGAAATCGTGGATCTGGGGAAAAACGCGCTGGATAAGATCCCGCTGGATGCCGATCTGCGCGACGCCATTGAACTGGCCCAGCGCATCAAAATGGAAGGACGCCGCCGTCAGTTACAGCTTATCGGAAAAATGCTGCGCCAGCGCGACGTTGAACCGATTCGCCAGGCGCTGGACAAGCTGAAGAACCGCCATAATCAGCAGGTAGTGCTGTTTCACAAACTTGAGCACCTGCGCGATCGTCTGATCGTCGAAGGCGATGACGCGGTAGCCGAAGTACTAACCCTGTGGCCGCACGCCGACCGTCAACAGCTTCGTTCACTGATCCGCAATGCGAAGAAAGAGAAAGAAGGCAACAAACCGCCAAAATCGGCGCGTCAGATCTTCCAGTATCTGCGCGAGCTGGCGGAAAACGAAGGGTAATTTTACGCGTTGATAGCGTCTGCCGGATGGCGGCGCTGGCGTCTATCCGGCCTACGGGAATGTAAGCCCGGTAAGCGTAGCGCCGCCGGGCATTTTTTATGACTCGCTGGCCTGCGCTTTTTTCGCCAGTCCATCCAGCAATTTCTGATGGATGCCGCCGAAACCGCCATTGCTCATTACCAGAATATGGTCGCCAGGCTGCGCGGTTTTTACCACCATATCCGCCAGCGTATCGACATCCCCGCTCCAGTGAGCCGGTTGTACGCAGGCGTCCGCCACTTCTGAAACCTGCCACGGAATATGCGGCGGCTGCAGCAGGAACACTTCATCCGCACGCCCTAATGACGGTGCCAGATCGTCTTTGCATAATCCCATTTTCATGGTGTTAGAACGAGGTTCCAGCACCGCGATAATCCGCGCCGTGCCGCCAACCTTCCCACGTAGCGCCGCGAGGGTGGCCAGAATCGCCGTTGGGTGGTGGGCAAAATCGTCATAGACTGCCACGCCGTGAGCTTCGCCGCGCAGTTCCAGACGACGCCGGGCATTGATAAACGTTCCCAGCGCATGGGCAGCCTCCGATGGCGTCACGCCCACATGGCGCGCAGCGGCAATCGCCATCAGGCCATTGTGCATGTTGTGCTCGCCTACCAGGCCCCACTTCACTTCACCGACCTTTTCACCGTCCAGCCACACTTCCCACTCAGATGCATCGGTGGTCAGTTTTTTCGCCTGCCAGTGGCCCTGCTCGCCCACCAGTTCCTGCTCGCTCCAGCAACCCATCGCCATCGTCTGCTTCAGGTTAATGTCGTTTTCCGGATAGATGATCCGTCCCTGCCCCGGCACGATACGCACCAGGTGATGGAACTGTTTCTGGATCGCTTTCAGATCGTCAAAAATATCCGCATGGTCAAACTCAAGGTTGTTGAGGATTAGCGTGCGCGGGCAGTAATGCACAAACTTAGAGCGCTTATCAAAGAACGCGCAGTCGTACTCATCCGCTTCGATAACAAAGAACGGGCTCTCGCCCAGGCGCGCGGATACCTCAAAATTGCCCGGAACACCGCCGATAACGAAACCCGGTTTATATCCACACGCTTCCAGTATCCAGCTCGCCATACCTGCGGTAGTCGTTTTACCGTGCGTACCGGCGACCGCCAGTACCCAGCGATCGCGCAATACAAAGTCGTGTAGCCATTGTGGGCCGGACATAAAAGGAATATTTTTTTCCAGCACCGCTTCCACGCACGGATTACCACGCGTCATTGCATTGCCGATAATCACCAAATCCGGCTGCGGATCGAGCTGGCTGGCGTCATATCCCTGAATCAGGAAGATCCCCTGCTTCTCAAGTAAAGTACTCATCGGCGGATACACATTGGCGTCCGAACCGGTTACTTCATGACCGAGTGAGCGAGCCAGCATCGCCAGTCCACCCATGAAAGTGCCACAAATTCCCAAAATATGAATGCGCATACGTCACTATCCTTTTTTTATCTGCGAGCCATTTTACGCACATGTCCGGCAAGTGAGAAACGCATTTCAGGTAAATCTGTACTTTGCTGGCGCGATTCACCTGAGCGCATCGTCTGAAATGTTTGTTAAGATTGTTACGGTCGCTTTACTCCAATCAATTGCAGGGAAAGTGTTATGAAAACGTTAGGTGAATTTATTGTCGAAAAGCAGCACGAGTTCTCTCAGGCTACTGGTGAGCTCACTGCTTTGCTGTCGGCAATAAAACTGGGCGCCAAGATCATCCACCGCGATATCAATAAGGCCGGACTGGTCGATATCCTGGGTGCCAGCGGTGCTGAGAACGTACAGGGCGAGGTTCAGCAGAAACTCGATCTGTTCGCGAACGAGAAACTGAAAGCTGCACTAAAAGCGCGCGATATAGTAGCGGGCATCGCGTCGGAAGAAGAGGACGAAATCGTTGTCTTTGAAGGCTGTGAACACGCAAAATATGTGGTGCTGATGGACCCTCTGGATGGCTCTTCCAACATCGACGTTAACGTTTCTGTCGGCACAATTTTCTCGATTTACCGCCGCGTGACGCCCGTCGGCACGCCGGTCACCGAAGAGGATTTCCTGCAACCCGGCAACAAGCAAGTCGCGGCGGGCTATGTCGTGTATGGCTCTTCCACTATGCTGGTGTACACCACTGGTTGCGGCGTCCATGCCTTTACCTACGATCCGTCGCTGGGCGTATTCTGCCTGTGTCAGGAACGTATGCGTTTTCCGGAGAAGGGTAAAACCTACTCCATTAACGAAGGCAACTACATTAAGTTTCCGAATGGCGTGAAGAAGTACATCAAATTCTGCCAGGAAGAAGATAGCGCAACGAGTCGCCCTTACACCTCGCGCTACATCGGTTCACTGGTCGCCGATTTCCACCGCAACCTGCTGAAAGGCGGCATCTACCTGTATCCAAGCACCGCCAGCCATCCGCAGGGGAAACTGCGCCTGCTGTACGAGTGCAACCCGATGGCTTTCCTCGCGGAACAGGCCGGCGGCAAAGCCAGCGACGGTAAAGAACGCATTCTGGATATCATTCCGGAAAGCCTGCACCAGCGCCGCTCGTTCTTCGTCGGCAACCGTCATATGGTGGAAGATGTTGAACGTTTTATCCGTGAATACCCGGACGCGTAACCTTTACCATCATGCGGAATAAAGCATAAAGCCGCCATTGGGCAATAATATGTCCGATGGCGGCTTTGCCTTATCAGGCCCGTGATTTTTCCGGTTCTTAACCTTTGTCGTTTATGCTCCCCAACGACGCGCCAGACGAGGCGGAAACGAAAACAAGCAAAGACTTTCGGCACAAGTTGGCTATAATACTCGCCACTTGTTTGTCATAAATTCTAAGGAAACAGACATGAGCTTACTCAACGTCCCGGCGGGTAAAGAATTGCCGGAAGATATCTACGTCGTTATTGAGATCCCGGCTAACGCAGATCCAATCAAATACGAAGTTGACAAAGAGAGCGGCGCGCTGTTCGTTGACCGCTTCATGTCCACCGCGATGTTCTATCCGTGCAACTACGGCTACATCAACCACACTCTGTCTCTGGACGGCGACCCGGTAGACGTTCTGGTCCCGACGCCGTACCCGCTGCAACCCGGCTCCGTCATCCGCTGCCGTCCGGTTGGCGTCCTGAAAATGACCGACGAAGCAGGCGAAGATGCGAAACTGGTTGCCGTACCGCACACCAAACTGAGCAAAGATTACGATCACATTAAAGATGTGAATGACCTGCCGGAACTGCTGAAAGCGCAGATCGCTCACTTCTTCGAGCACTATAAAGACCTCGAAAAAGGCAAATGGGTGAAAGTTGAAGGTTGGGACAACGCCGAAGCCGCTAAAGCAGAAATCGTGGCGTCCTTCGAGCGCGCCGCGAAGAAATAAGTTCACTTTTACATCATTGTCAAGGTAAAGGCTCTCATAGTAATGAGGGCCTTTTTATTGATTAATCAGTGGAAAAAATTTTTATCATTATTAACTTAACATTCATGAAATGAATAAGACCTTACTTTATTTTTTATTAAAAAGGGTTGAATAAGCTCACTGTTTCTCTAAAAAAGCTAAGATAATAATTCTTTTGTGAATAACTTCAAACTCCCCTGGACTTACGCCCTAAATATTAGCAAGTGCTGAATCCTTATTCAGTGCATAAGACCGATTACCTTTTTAATAAGGTACCCTAAGCTTTTCTGTCAAGGGTTGTATTTCCCCCCCTAACATAACAATCACTTAAAACACAATTATTAATATATTTTTAAAGGTTACCATAATTATTTACTACTTTAAGAGATTATGATGAAAAATGATATATTAATTACTGGTGGACATATCATCGATCCCGCACGTAATATTAATGAGATTAACAAGTTACGCATTATTAACGATATTATCGTTGATGCTGATAACTATCCTGCTACTTCGAATACCCAGCTTATCCATGCCAATGGCATGATCGTCACTCCCGGTCTTATCGATTATCACGCGCATGTTTTTTATGACGCGACGGAAGGCGGTGTCAGGCCTGATATGTATATGCCGCCAAATGGAGTCACTACCGTCGTAGATGCCGGTTCTGCCGGTACGGCAAACTTTGATGCCTTCTACCGAACGGTGATTTGCGCCAGCAAAGTTCGAATCAAAGCGTTTCTGACCGTGTCGCCGCCGGGCCAAACCTGGTCACAAGAAAATTATGATCCGGACAATATTGATGAAAATAAGATCCACGCGCTGTTTCGCCAGTATCGCCACGTTCTTCAGGGATTAAAACTCAAGGTTCAGACTGAGGACATTGCTGAATATGGTTTAAAACCGCTGACTGAATCCCTTCGTATTGCCAACGATTTAAGGTGTCCCCTGGCAATACACTCGACTCATCCCGTCGTTCCCATGAAAGAACTTGTCTCCTGGCTACGCCGCGGCGATATTATCGCCCATGCGTTTCACGGCAAAGGTAGCACCATTCTTACTGATGAAGGCGCTGTCTTAGCCGAAGTCCGCCAGGCAAGAGAAAGGGGCGTTATATTTGATGCCGCCAATGGTCGCAGCCATTTTTCAATGAACACTGCACGCCGGGCCATCGCCAATGGCTTTCTTCCGGATATCATCAGTAGCGATCTCTCAACCATCACTAAACTCGCCTGGCCTGTTTACGCCTTACCGTGGATTTTATCGAAATATTTAGCACTCGGCGTCGCGCTTACCGATGTGATTAACGCCTGTACTCATACCCCAGCAGTTTTATTGGGTATGGCAGCAGAGATTGGTACGCTGGCCCCCGGTGCATTTGCCGATATCGCCATCTTTAAATTAAAAAACAGGCATGTTGAATTTGCCGATATTCATGGTGAAGCGATCACTGGGACGCATGTGCTGGTACCACAAATGACCATAAAATCTGGCGAGATATTATTTCGTCAAATTGATTTTGGCGCGCAGCCAATCGGAGTTAAAAAATGACCTCAATGCAGAAATGGCTACGGATCGGCGCGACATTAATGTTCGGTCTTTTTGTGGCTTACCTTGACCGCTCTAATCTTTCCGTTACGTTACCTACTATTACACACGACCTGAATATTGATGGTGCAACGGCCAGCATTGTATTAACCATATTTCTTATTGGCTATGCCTTTTCAAATATTTTTGGCGGCGTATTTACCCAGCGATACGATCCGAAAAAAATAGTCGTCCTGATGGTGCTAATCTGGTCGATTGCAACCGTTTGTGTCGGATTTACCTCATCAGTGTACGTTATTCTAATTTGTCGACTGGTACTTGGTATTACCGAAGGCATTTATTGGCCGCAACAGTCCCGCTTCGCCAGCGACTGGTTTGCAGAAAAAGAACGGACACAGGCGAACAGCATTATCCAGTATTATGGACAGTTCCTGGCATTAGGCCTGGGATTTATAATTTTGTCCCCGCTGGATGCTGCCTTCGGGTGGCGAAATGTTTTTATTATCACTGGCGTTATCGGCATTATTGTCGTGGTTCCACTATATATAACAATGCTGAAAAAACAGGAAGAAGCGCCCTATTATCGTGCTCCGACGCCAACAGAGAAAACTAAACTTACCCTGGAGTCGCTGGGCGGGCTCCCCTTCCTACTCCTTATTTTTACCTATATCACCCAAGGGATGTTGTTTTGGGGAATTACGTTATGGATCCCCATGGTTGTCAATTCTCTCGGCTATACCGGATTCAGCAAAGCATTGGTCAGTTCTCTGCCTTATCTGACTGCGGTCATACTGGCAATCCCTATCTCATGGATCAGTGATAAGACACAAAAGCGTGTACTTATTGCTTCACTGGGCCTATTAATCCCCGGCGTGATGTTATTTCTCCTGCCATTTGTCGATGCACCGGGCTTTAAAATCACGCTCATTACCCTGGCGATGGGCTATTATGCCGCCAGCTTTACCCCCAATATCTGGTCGATTATCCAGTCGAACGTTAAGCCTCATGCGATTGGCCCTGCCTCCGGTATTATTAATGGCGTCGGTGCTGGCGGCGGCGGTACGTTGGCAGGCCTGATGGTCGGCTATTTTTACCGGACAACCGGCAGCTATATGCAGGGATTTATGGTTCTCGGATGCATTGTTATCCTGGGCGGCGCATCATTATTGATCTACGGCAGAATCAAAACTAACCATGCCCAGCGTTAACGCCATCAGGCTGGATGCAAAAAACAACGCCACCCGAGGGTGGCGTGTTCAGTTCAGGGCTGGTTTCTGTCTAACCAGTCACCGCTTTCAATCAGAGTTAACCCATCAACAGGACGTTGGTAAACATACATCCATGCGCTGCCGTAAGGCGTCTGGATTAACTGGCGTGCGTATTCACCGCCCCTGGTGCGCAAAGCATCAAGTTCGGCCAGCGTGGCGTTATCAATTCGATAAACTTCACCGTGTACCGATCCGTTTCCCGGAACTGCGCCTGGATAGTGGCCCAGACTATACAACTGGTAATTATCGATACGGTAATCGCCAAGCAATTGGGCATTGGTCATCCAGTGACTGTTGCCTTGTTTCTGTCGTAAACTGCCATAGACAAATATTCGCATTGCTAAAACTCAAACTGATAGAGCAAATCAAGTGCCTGATCTACGCCAGACACTGCTTCCAGATATAGCTTAGGCATCAGGCGATAACGTAACGTGAGCGTCGCCAGAGAGTCAAATATCCCTACACCATACTTCACCTGTAGACCTGGCAGTACATAGCCACTGACCACCACCTGAGACGAATCGCCTACCCCTTGTGTGTCCAGCGCCAGATTACTTACGCCAAATGTCTCCCCGATTTTACCCACAACCTGACCACTTTGTGCAACCCCCAGGCCAATAAGCATGGAGGTCATTGCCGCACTATCGCTCTGATTGCTGTCCAGCCCCTGGCCACGCAGCAGATAAGAGAGCGCTTCAGCCTGCGGCATCGCTGGATCGGAGAAAATTTCCGCTTTGGGTTCATCCGCGGTGCCAGTGACACGCACGCCCGCGATCACATCGTCTTCGGTAGCGTCAGGGTTACGGATCGCTTCGATGTTTAGCAGCGGTTGATCCGGCGGACCGGAGAATAGCAGTTCGCCTTTACGAACAAGCAGATCCTGACCGTAGGCACGGAATCGCCCGTCAGGAATATTGATTTGACCATTCAGCCCGAGCCCCTGCTTGTCCTGCGCGACTTTCAGATCGCCAGTCAAACGCGCTTTAAGTCCGAAAGCGTCGATGCGCACATTGTTGCCGACGTGTACCGTCAAATTGCTGTTGATCGGGATAGAGGCAGTCTGCGGCGTTTCCGGCTGGAGATTATTGTTGAGCATAACCACATCGCTGGAGACGCCGACCGCGCTCTCCGGCAGCTCATGTACCACAATTCGCGCCCATGGAACGTCCACACGCCCATCCAACGTGAACAGCGAAGGCGTCGCGTCAAAAACCACATCCGGCGAGACATCCAGACGCACCATCGGCGGAACGGTAATCCGTACCCGGCTCCCTTTCGCCGTCACCCGCGCGCGCCAGTTGTCAATCTGGCTCCAGTCGGCGTTGCCGTTCAGGTTAATGTGTCCTTGTTGTGTTCGCACGATACCGGCGAGCGTCGAACGCGTACCGCTAAAGTTCATGGTGAGCTGGCTCGGCTGCATCTCAAACGGCATAAAATTACCGTCAATATCCAGCGCGCTAAGCTGTAATTGACCAAACAACTGCGGGCTTTGTACATCACCGCCCAGGCGTAGTCTGGCATTCAACATTCCCGCCGCTTTTTCGCCGCGCGAAAAGATGGGGTTGACCATTGCCAGATTGACGTTGCGCATGTTGACGTTACCGCCGAGATTGCGCCGCCCCTGAGGATCGGTTACCTGCACCTGGCCATCGAATTGACCATTGTTCGTCAGGCGAATCAGCCATCCCAGCTCGGCGCGATTATTGTGCAGATCGGCGCTGAGGTTCAGCGTCTCAAACGCGACCGGCAACGGCGCGTCATTGATAGTCTGCGTGACCTTCACGTTACGACCGGAAAGCGTGACCTTCCCCTGCGGCAATCCCTCTTTGGTGGTGTCCCATGACACGTCCGCTTTCCCGCTAAAGACCCCGCTGGCCTGGGTGGTGTCCGGCATAAAGGGCTTCAGCATCGCCAAGTCAAAGCGGTTGAGATTGACCACTGCCTGCCCTGCGGTGCCTACATCGATAGTTTGCGGTACGCACAGCTCAGCATTCGGGTTAAGCCAACAATGCGGTCCGATGCTAATTTTCTGTTCTTTATTGCGGTAATCCAGTGCAATCGCGCGGGTCAATGACCATGGCCCTACCGGCGTCTGGAAGCGGGTGTCGCTTAACGTCCCTTTCCAGCGCGCCGCATCGCGATCGAAACTCCCCGTCAGGGAAAGCTGGCCAGATACCGGCTCTCCCTGAACCCGTAGTTGTAGTTGATGCTGCTTCTCGCTGCCTTTGGCGTCAAGCGTCACCAGATTGATGTTAACGTTAGGCTGCGAAATTCGCTCCACGCGCACATTGAGATTGCCAGCAATCTGATCAGTAGATTTAATATCGCCCTCGATGCGCGCCAGGGCGACAGACAGCTCCTGCCAGCGCAGGCCACGGGCAGTAATATCCGCCAGCAACTGTGGCGCCTCTACCGTTCCGCGGACGTTGACAATACCTTTCGCAGTGCCGCCCAGTCCTGGCAGCGCGTTATCCAGCCCTGGCGCATCGATGGTGGCGTCGAGATTCAGATCCTTAATGCCAAGCTCGCCTTTTACATCGGCGCGATTTGCCCCCAGTTCAAGGTGCAGCCCCGGGATCGTCCACTGCATGTAACTGTTGCCCTTTAACGTCCCGTTGACGTTAATGTTATTTTGCTTCACGTTGCCGGTCAGTTTCAGTTCCGGGACATCCATCTGCCAGGTGCCACCGTAGAGGCTGCCTTTGGTTTTTATCACGCCATTAAGTTTAGAGGGCCAGTCCGGGATCTCTTTAGCAGTATTGATACCATTCAGTGTTAATTCGCCACGCCAGCTAATCGCCTGCTGCCAGTCCACCAGAGCTTTCAGTTCGGTTTTACCTTCCAGCGCGGCGACGGTGAGTTTGTCGAGATTAATCTGCTGTTCATTCCCTTTGGCATCCAGCGTGATGGTTGCTGGCGGGATATCCTGCCCTTTGATGGCGGTTCGCATCGACAGCGTATAGTCGGTCATCTTACCGCTGAGTTTGAGCTTCAGATCGTCAGCCTGAAATTGTGTGTCGCCCGTGAACGGCCAGGCAATGCGTTGGCTGGCGACTTCAAGATTGAGCGGTAAACCGGCCTCCGCCAGCCGCGTTTGGGCGCGTAGCACAACATCGACTGGCCCGGAAAGGTTCACCCCTACCTCCAGTTGTTCGCGTAGCGCGCCGCCAATCTTGAGTTTGATCTTTTCACCCTTCAGCGGATCGATATTCAGCGTACTGTTGAGCGTAATATCGACAGGCCAGTTATTGGCGAGCTGCGCCGTACCCGAGGCCTTTACAGCCCCCTGATTGGCATCAATATCCAGGGTATCCAGTTTCATATTGCCGTCGATGCTGCTGACTTTAAGCAGCATTGTGCGCACCGTCAGATCGGTATCGCCAGTGACGCGTAGCTGCTCGCCGCGAAATGACTCGATATTCAGATTGAGCGGCAGATGAATATCGGTCATCTCCGGCAGTACCGGTTTTGCAAACAGATCTTTTAACGTTTCGCCAAGCGGCTTTTCATCCGGTTGGGGTTTCTCGATTTTGGGTTCAACCACCTCTTTCTGCGCTACGTCGGCAACCTTCGGCAGCGCGATCAGCAGCCCCTGAAGCAATGTTGGTTTCAGGGTCAGGTTTTTCTCTTGCCACGCCAGCCCGGAGCTAAAATCCAGTACGGAAACGGTAGTATCATCAATCTTGATATTGACGTTATTCAGCGCCACGCGCGACAGCGTGATGGGATAAGGCGTGGAGAGATTCAGCGGCCCGCTCTCTTCCGCTTCTTTCGCCGGTTCGGCAGGCGACATTTTTTTGCTGTCAATAGCGACATTAATATCTTTTAGCGACAGGTCATTGACACACAGGCTACTGTGCCACAGGCAATCAAGCCCGACGGCCAGGTGTATTTCGCCTGCATTGACCGCTACGCCCGGTTGTTCATAGCGAATATTTTTCAACGATAAATTCCGCCAGCCGCCGGTGACTTGCCCTATTTCCAGCCCAGGTACCCAACGGTTCGCCGCACTCAATACCAGATGCAGACCCGTCGTTGTCCCGACCAGAAACGCGACGCTCGCCAGTAACACCACAATGAAAATCAGCACGCCGAGGCTTATTTTTTTCCATAAACTCATAATTCAGGCCCCAGACCGATATAAAACTGCAAACCGTGTTCGTCTTTATCGCCGACCGGTACGGCAAAATCGAGTTTGACAGGGCCGACCGGCGACGCCCAACGCACACCGACCCCGGTCCCGGTTTTAAAATCGCTGCGGCGAATATCACTCACTGCCTCACCGCTATCAACAAACACAGCCCCCCACCATTTGCCGGTAACGTTATACTGGTACTCCAGCGATCCGGTTGCCAGTTTTGAGGCACCTTTAAGGTTGCCATCGCTGTCTTTAGGTGAAATGGATTTGTATTTATAACCGCGAATACTGCGATCGCCCCCGGCGAAAAAACGCAGATCCGGTGGGACCTTGTCGAAATCACCGGTTTCTATCCAGCCTAAATTGGCGCGCATCACGAAACGGTGGCGATCGTACAAAGTACGAATCCAAACGTTTTGTGCCTGCAGTACGGAGAAGTCCACATCGGAACCCCAGGCGGTATTCGAGTAGTCCACCGAGTAGCGCTGCGAATCGCCCCAGGTTGGCATCAGGCCCCCCCGTGAGCGGGTGCGGCTGATCATCACGCCCGGGTAAAACAACATCGTGGTATTCGTGACGTTCCCCTGGGTAAAGTGGTCGAAACTCCAGCGCAGGTTAATCGCGCGCTGCCAACCGCTGGAGAGATCCCAGTAACGCGAGACGGCAAGCGTCGTTGAGTCCTGCTCGGTATCATTCAAATCGGTACGTTTAAAACCGCCCTGCACCAGATAGTATTGCTCCAGAGGGTTTTTCAGCAGTGGCATTTTATAACTAAAATCCAGTACCTGCTCCGGCGCAGAAATACTGGTGCTGGTGGTCAGGCTATGACCATAAGAGTTCATCCACGGTTTTTTCCACGACGCTTTCACGCGCGGCCCGACGTCGGTGGAATATCCCACCCCGGTTTCAATTGTATTTTCGGTACGCGGCGATACCACGCCTTTTAACGGCAGAATTTTTGTTTTGCGGGATTTCTCAAATTCCGGCGCCACCACGACAGAGTTAAACCATCCGGTAGCGGAAAGTCTGCGGTTCAGCTCCGCCAAATCTTTTGATTCATATTCATCACCCTCTTTAAACGGCACCAGATTTTGTAAATACGCATCACGAATCTGCGATCCTTCAAAGGTGACATGCCCGAAGCGATAACGCTCGCCGCTGTTATAGTCAATATCCCAGAACGCCTGATGACGGCCAAGGGCAATCCCTAACTGGCTTTTCACAAATTCGCTATCGAAATAGCCTTTACGTAGCGACACGCTGGTTAACGACTTTTTGAAATCGTCATAGTCGCCCTGGTTCAATACGGTGCCGATTGCCGGGCGCGTCTTCAGTAAGGCCAGATAATCTTTATCCGTACGCGCGCCGCCGCGTAAAATCACGTTGGTGCCGCCAATCAGTACTGGCTGGCCGGGCGTGACTTTGGCGATTAAGACCTGCCGCCCTTTCGCTGGCGGCGGCAGCAAATCAAAATTAATGGTGGGTTCATAATAGCCTAATGCTTTAAGCCCTTCGCGAATCGCATCATCCACACGAGCGCGAAAGCGCCGATCCGGCGTAACCTCATCGCTTTGGATCGTAGAGAGCTGTGCGCGAACGTTTTTTTCCAGCTCTCCGGATAGCCCTTCGACTTTCAGACGAACATTTGCGGCGACCGCAGAGCTGCTCAGACACAGTAAGCTAATCCAACATAACTGACGGATATGTGGCACATTTTCTCCTGAATATCCCCTATTCCCACCCCTGGAAAAAAAATCACACTACCGCTCCGCGGCTTAACATAAAATCAACAATTACGATTGAAAAGCAGACGACAGCCCAAATATTTCTTATGGTTAAATCCAGATACATTAATGTTGTTATTGTGTGCAAAGATGCGTCTCGTTACAACCTTAACGCCAATTAACGCTTCCGGGAGAATGGCTCATGAGTTTATTTGATAAAAAGCATCTTGTTACTCAAGCAGATGCGTTACCAGGACGCAATACCCCGATGCCGATCGCCACTCTACATGCGGTAAATGAGCACTCTATGACCAATGTCCCTGCCGGAATGGAGATCGCCTATTTCGCTATGGGCTGTTTCTGGGGCGTAGAACGTTTATTCTGGCAATTACCCGGTGTATACAGCACGGCGGCAGGGTATGCAGGCGGCTTCACGCCGAACCCAACCTACCGGGAAGTCTGCTCCGGGCAGACTGGCCATACGGAAGCGGTACGGGTGGTGTATGATCCTGCGGTTATTCGCTATGAGCAACTTTTACAGATCTTTTGGGAAAACCACGATCCGGCACAGGGGATGCAGCAGGGCAACGATCACGGCACACAATACCGATCGGCGATTTATCCCTTAACGCCGGAGCAGAGCGCCGCCGCTCACGCCAGTCGCGAGCGCTTCCAGTCAGCAATGGCCGCCGCCGGAGACACACGCCCAATCACCACCGAAATCGCCCATGCGACACCGTTTTATTATGCCGAAGATGAGCACCAACAGTATCTGCACAAAAACCCTTACGGCTACTGCGGAATTGGTGGAATCGGCGTTTGCCTCCCGCCAGGAGCGTGATCGCAAGGGTGAATACGTCGTTAAGCGGAGTTAAAAATGAACCCTCTGGCGACTTTACAGTAGCTTACGCTATACTAGCCCTGAACTTTCCGGCTCACTGCTACGAGCCGGTTTTCATTAAACGTTACCACACGGATTTATAAACTTCCCTTCCGAGGATCTGGTGTTTCGCCGGATAAGATATGTTAAACAGTATATTTATTATATTCTGCCTGATCGCTGTAAGTGCGTTCTTCTCCATCTCCGAGATCTCGCTTGCCGCGTCACGTAAGATTAAGCTTAAGTTATTAGCTGATGAAGGCAGCGTTAACGCACAACGCGTATTAAAAATGCAGGAAAATCCCGGCATGTTTTTCACCGTAGTGCAAATAGGCCTGAATGCCGTCGCGATTCTTGGCGGTATCGTCGGCGATGCGGCATTTTCGCCCGCCTTTTCCACCCTTTTCTCGCACTATATGTCGCCTGAACTCTCCGAACAGTTGAGCTTTATTCTCTCTTTCTCGCTGGTGACGGGGCTGTTTATCCTGTTCGCGGATTTAACCCCGAAACGCATCGGTATGATTGCGCCAGAAGCTGTGGCTTTGCGTATCATCAACCCGATGCGCTTCTGCCTGTTCGTTTTTCGTCCCCTGGTGTGGTTGTTTAACGGCATGGCAAACAACATTTTCCGCCTGTTCAAAATTCCAATGGTGCGGAAAGACGACATCACTTCCGATGATATTTATGCGGTGGTGGAAGCCGGCGCGCTGGCGGGCGTTCTGCGTAAGCAAGAGCATGAGCTGATTGAAAACGTGTTTGAACTGGAATCCCGCACCGTACCGTCTTCCATGACGTCGCGTGAAAGTATCATCTGGTTTGATCTGCACGAAGACGAGCAAAGCCTGAAGAAAAAAGTCGCTGAGCATCCGCACTCAAAATTTTTGGTGTGTAATGAAGATATCGACCACATCATCGGCTATGTGGACTCCAAAGATCTGCTCAATCGCGTACTGGCGAATCAAAGTATGGCGCTGAATAGCGGCGTACAAATTCGTAATACCTTGATCGTGCCGGATACGCTGACCCTTTCCGAGGCGCTGGAGAGTTTCAAAACAGCGGGCGAAGATTTCGCGGTCATTATGAATGAGTATGCACTGGTCGTCGGCATTATTACACTGAACGATGTAATGACCACGCTGATGGGCGACCTGGTTGGCCAGGGGCTGGAAGAACAAATCGTGGCGCGCGATGAAAACTCCTGGCTGATTGACGGCGGTACGCCGATTGACGACGTCATGCGTGTGCTGGATATCGACGAGTTTCCGCAGTCCGGCAACTATGAAACCATCGGCGGCTTTATGATGTTTATGCTGCGTAAGATCCCGAAACGTACCGATTCGGTGAAGTTTTCCGGCTACAAATTTGAAGTCGTGGATATCGACAACTATCGAATCGATCAGCTACTGGTCACGCGTCTGGACAATAAAACTAACGTGCCGGCGCCAAAACTGCCCGACGCAAAAGGTAAAGAAGACGGCACAGCCTGAAAACCCTGTGCCAGAAACATCAACGGCTCCTGATTCAGGAGCCGTTTTTTTTACTTCTTTAACCTACTGCATAGCACTTTGGTTACGCCATCTCAGTTTGCAGACGCATAACCTGACGGTTAACTTCGGACATTACAGACAAATGCTGTTTGTCTCTCACTTTTGGGATAAGAATCTTACCTTTATCGAACTCAAAAGCGCCAACATCCTTGATATATAACCGTCCACGGAACAGGATCTTCACGTACTTCGCCACCTGTAGCGGGTTGTAGCGTTGGAAAATTTTCATTGTTGTCTCCTGCTGAGTATTACGCCCTTGCGGTGCCACAATCGGCCCAACAGTTCTCATTTAAGGCGCAAATTTTAATGCCATATGACTATAGACCATATCTATGTCGTTTCCAGTATGTATAAGTATATTTACCTTCTGATTACAGTTATTCAGAATTATCTAAACATCAGCTCATTTTTGTCAGTATATGCCTTCAATTTTCACAGGAAGTGTGCGCCCCCCCGCAAAGTGGCATCCCCTTTGCGGGAAAAAGCATCAATCGCACATATGATTAAATGCCGACCCGAAGTGGTCGGATCACCTGCACAAAAATAAAGAAGGAATGACCATGACCCTACGTAAAATTCTGGCAATGTCGTGCCTGCTACTCCCGATAATGGCCTCTGCACATAACTTTGAAATTAACCAACGGGTGCCGCCGGTGGGGATTACCGATCGTGGCGAACTCATGCTGAATAAAGATGAGTTTAGCTATAAAAACTGGAATAGCGCGCAGCTGGCGGGAAAAGTGCGCGTTCTGCAGCATATTGCCGGGCGAACGTCAGCGAAGGAGAAAAATGCCACGCTGATTGAAGCGATTAAAGCGGCCAACCTTCCACACGATAGATACCAGACAACCACCATTGTAAATACCGATGATGCGATCCCGGGATCGGGTATGTTTGTCCGTAGCAGCATTGAAAGTAATAAAAAACTCTATCCGTGGTCGCAATTTATTGTCGACAGCAATGGCGTGGCGCGCAACGCATGGCAGTTAAGAGAAGAGAGTTCCGCCGTCGTCGTGCTTGATAAAGACGGGCGGGTTCAATGGGCAAAAGATGGCGCATTAACCCAGCAAGAGGTACAGCAGGTAGTCAACCTGCTGCATAAGCTGCTCAGTAAATAGTCACCCGGAAGCCGGGGTTAAGGAACGATTCACGAGGAGTATAATCCAGCGTTTTTCCCTGCCAGTCGTGAACGTGCGCCCCGGCTGCAACGGCAATAGCATGTCCTGCGGCTGTATCCCAGATGCTGGTCGGTCCAAATCTGGGGTAAAGCTGCGCCTGTCCTTCCGCCACCAGACAAAACTTCAGCGAAGAACCAATAGACGTCGTCTGATGTTCGCCGAGCTGCTGGAGATATTCGGTGAGTTCATCATCCGTATGTGAACGGCTAATCACCACCAGCGGCGGGCGGGCATCCCGGACCTGAATCTGCTTACGTACCCCACACTCTTCTTTCCAGGCCTTACCTTCCGCCGCGCAGTACATGACTTTTAGCACTGGCGCATAGACAACGCCCAGTACCGGCCTGCCCTGCTCAATCAACGCGATATTGACCGTAAATTCGCCATTGCGCTTAATGAATTCTTTAGTGCCGTCGAGTGGATCGACCAGCCAGTAACGCTGCCAGTGCTGGCGCACTTCCCAGGCAGGCGGATCTTCCTCCGAAAGCACCGGAATATCCGGCGTGAGTGTACGTAACCCCTCGAGAATCACGGTATGTGCGGCGATATCTGCCGCGGTGACCGGAGAATCGTCCTGCTTGCGGGCGAACTCCATCGGTTTGGTTCCATCATAAACCTGCATAATGGCATCGCCCGCGTTCCGTGCAAGCTGACATACTTGTTCTAACATTCTCCACCTCTTTATGACAGGGGCGTTAACTCGTTGTTTTACTTATACCCGATCGTTAAAGGTTCCGCCAACTGTGATACCGTCTGCGGTTTTGATACTACTTTTCATGGCATGATTCACCCTTCTGTGAACAATCGCAAGAAACCAGCCGGATGGGCCGTTGCGTCTTCTCCTGGCGACGGTCAAATCGATTGTCAGCCCGATCCTCATGCCCTATCGGGTTTTACTGTTTGTTATCGCTATTTTCCACTATCTGGCTTTTATAAGGCGCCTCTGATGATTAAGTTTAGTGCAACGCTTCTGGCTACGCTGATCGCCGCCAGCGTGAATGCGGCTACCGTCGATCTCCGTATCATGGAAACTACTGATTTACATAGTAATATGATGGATTTCGATTATTACAAGGATACCGCAACCGAAAAATTCGGATTGGTACGTACCGCAAGTTTGATTAATGCCGCCCGAAATGAAGTCAAAAACAGCGTGCTGGTGGATAACGGCGACCTGATTCAGGGAAGTCCACTGGGTGACTATGTGGCGACAAAAGGGCTTAAAAAAGGGGATATTCACCCGGTCTATAAAGCGCTCAACACTCTGGATTACGCGGTAGGAAACCTCGGCAATCATGAATTTAATTATGGTCTGGACTACCTGCATAACGCACTGGCCGGCGCGAAATTCCCTTATGTTAACGCCAATATTATCGATATTAAGACCCAAAAGCCGCTCTTTACGCCTTATCTGATTAAAGAGACAAACGTGATTGATAAAGACGGCAATCCACAAACGTTAAAAATCGGTTATATCGGCTTCGTCCCGCCGCAGATTATGATCTGGGATAAAGCGAATCTGAGCGGGAAAGTCACGGTGAACGACATCACACAAACCGCCCGGAAATATGTACCTGAAATGCGCGAGAAAGGCGCTGATATCGTGGTGGTGATTGCGCACTCAGGCCTTTCTGCCGATCCTTACCACAGCATGGCGGAAAACTCAGTTTATTACCTCAGTGAGGTCCCCGGCGTAGACGCTATTATGTTTGGCCACGCGCACGCGGTCTTCCCGGGCAAAGATTTTGCCGACATCAAAGGCGCGAATATCGCCAAAGGTACGCTTAACGGCATTCCTGCGGTAATGCCTGGCATGTGGGGCGACCATCTGGGCGTGGTCGATCTGGTGCTCAATAACGACAGCGGCAAGTGGCAGGTCACGCAGGCGAAAGCGGAAGCGAGGCCCATTTACGACGCCGCCGCTAAAAAGTCGCTGGCGGCGGAAGACCGTAAGCTGGTGGCGATTCTGAAAGCCGACCACAATGCTACCCGCGAGTTTGTCAGCAAGCCTATCGGTAAATCCGCCGATAACATGTACAGTTATCTTGCTCTGGTGCAGGACGATCCTACCGTACAGGTGGTGAATAACGCACAAAAAGCGTATGTGGAACACGTTATTCAGGGCGATCCGGATCTGGCGAAACTGCCGGTACTTTCCGCTGCCGCGCCATTTAAAGTCGGGGGACGTAAAAACGATCCCGCCAGCTTCGTCGAGGTAGAAAAAGGCCCGTTGACCTTCCGTAACGCCGCCGATCTTTATCTCTATCCCAATACTCTGGTGGTGGTGAAAGCCAGCGGCAAAGAGATAAAAGAGTGGCTGGAATGTTCTGCCGGACAGTTTAACCAAATAGATATCCACAGCAACAAACCACAATCATTGATCAACTGGGACGGTTTCCGCACCTATAACTTCGATGTTATTGACGGCGTGAATTATCAAATCGATGTGACACAGCCCGCCCGCTATGATGGCGAATGCCAGATGGTGAATCCCCAGGCAGAACGAATTAAAAATCTGACCTTTAACGGTAAGCCTGTCGACCCGAACGCCACATTCCTGGTCGCCACGAATAACTATCGCGCTTACGGTGGCAAGTTTGCCGGTACAGGCGACAGCCATATCGCCTTTGCGTCTCCGGATGAAAATCGCTCCGTACTGGCGGCATGGATTGGCGCAGAGTCTAAACGCGCGGGTGAAATCCATCCAGCGGCGGATAATAACTGGCGACTGGCGCCAGTCCACAGCGATACAACGCTGGATATCCGTTTTGAAACCTCACCGGGCGATAAAGCCGCCGCCTTTATCAAAGAGAAAGGACAGTATCCCATGAAAAAAGTCGCCGCCGATGATATCGGTTTTGCTCTTTATCAGGTTGATTTAACTAAGTAATGTGAGTGCCGGATGGCGCTACGCTTATTCGGTCTGGCAGGCCGGATAAGGCGCTAACCGGCATCTGTCTGACGGTCCCGCTGCGCCAATACCTGCGGCAAATTCAGTTCTATCCAGTCCGCCAGGGCGGCGACTTTATCGCTCACCTGCTCGCCAAGCGGCGTCAGACTGTATTCCACGTGCGGCGGTACGACCGGATATGACACCCGATGAAGAAACCCATCGTGTTCAAGCGCCTGTAACGACTGCGCCAGCATCTTTTCACTTACGCCGCCCATTTTGCGGCGCAGGTCGCTGAAACGATGCGTACCGTCGCGCAGCGCCACCAGAATCAGCACGCCCCAGCGGCTGGTGACATGCTTTAACACCCCACGCGAGGGACACTGTTCCGCAAAGAGATTGCCTTCACGCAATTGGCGGGAGAGAGAATGAGCAGTCATAGATACTTACCTTTTTGTGCGTACTTACTAAAAGTAAGTTTAGGTGGTAGCGTAACCAAACACAAGACAAACACCGAGGAATTCACCATGATTGCTATCACCGGCGCAACGGGCCAACTGGGTCAACGTGTTATTGAAAACTTGCTAAAAACGATGCCTGCCAGCCACATCGTCGCCATTGTCCGCAACCCACAGAAAGCTGCCCCGCTCAGCCAGCGCGGAATCTCTGTGCGTCAGGCGGATTACGCTAACGAAGCCGCCCTGGCCACAGCCTTACAGGGCATTGATAAACTGCTGCTCATTTCATCCAGCGAAGTGGGACAACGTGCCGCGCAGCACCGCAACGTTATTCAGGCCTCCCTCGCGGCGAAGGTAAAATTCATCGCCTATACCAGCTTGCTACATGCGGATAAATCGCCGCTGGCGCTCGCCGGTGAACATGTTGAAACAGAAAAGATGCTGGCTGAGTCAGGTATCCCTCACACACTGCTGCGTAATGGCTGGTATACGGAAAACTACCTGGCGAGCGTCCCTGCCGCGCTGAAGCATGGCGTCTTTATTGGCGCGGCGGGAGAAGGGAAAATCGCCTCCGCCATGCGCTCTGACTATGCCGCCGCCGCCGCACGAGTCATCAGTGAAGAAGGCCATGCCGGGAATGTTTACGAGCTGGCGGGTGATGACGCCTGGACATTAAGCCAGTTGGCGGATGAACTTACTCATCAGAGCGGAAAAAAAATCGTCTACCAGAACCTGAGCGAAGCTGATTTTGCCGCCGCGCTGAAAGGCGCAGGTCTGCCTGACGGGCTGGCGGACATGCTGGCAAATTCTGATGCTGGCGCGGCGAAAGGCGGCCTGTTTGATGACAGCCATACGCTGCGTAAACTCATTGGTCGCCCGACGACGGCGCTCACAGAAAGCATCCGTTCCGTACTGTAAGTGTTAAAATTTAGTTAATTTTAATAGCATCCTCATCGACCTTCTCTGATAATGACGGAACGGTTTATGAGGAGAATCTGATGATTAGCGGCGTGTTGTACGCCCTGCTGGCAGGGTTGATGTGGGGATTGATCTTCGTCGGCCCGTTAATCGTGCCGGACTACCCTGCCCTCTTACAGTCAATGGGACGTTATCTGGCTCTGGGGCTGATTGCCTTGCCAATGGCCTGGTTAGGCCGCGCCCGCTTACGCCAGTTGACGCGCAAAGATTGGATCACCGCCCTGTCGCTGACCCTGGTGGGTAACCTGATCTATTACGCCTGCCTCGCCAGCGCTATTCAGCGAACCAGCGCGCCGGTATCAACCATGATTATCGGGACGTTGCCGGTAGTTATTCCAGTTTTCGCGAACTTTCTTTATAGCCAACGAGATGGCAGATTATCCTGGCTGCGCTTAGTACCTGCGCTGGTACTTATCGGTTTTGGCCTGTTGTGCGTCAATATTGCTGAACTTACCCGGGGGTTGCCCGATGTTAGCGGCTGGCGCTATGGTTCAGGTATCGTGCTGGCGCTGATTGCCGTGGCGTGCTGGGCATGGTATGCACTGCGCAACGCCCAATGGCTGCGGGAAAATCCCGACAAACATCCCATGATGTGGGCAACGGCGCAGGCGCTGGTCACACTACCAGTCTCGTTAATCGGCTATGCGGCGGCTTGTCTATGGCTGAGCATCCAGAAACCAACGTTTGCCTTGCCCCTCGGCCCGCATCCTGCGCTGTTTATCGGACTGATGATCGCCATTGCGGTGCTGTGTTCCTGGGTTGGCGCGCTGTGCTGGAATATCGCCAGCCAGAAATTACCCACAGTAATTTTAGGGCCACTCATTGTTTTCGAAACGCTGGCAGGACTGCTTTATACCTTCATTCTGCGCCAGGAGATCCCGCCACTACTGACATTAAGCGGTATTACTCTGCTGGTGACTGGCGTAGTCATTGCCGTAAGAGCGAAACCGGAAAAAGTGACCGTCGCTCCGGTCACAGAACGTTAATTTCATGTTGATTTAAATCCTGCGTGCCCCGAAAGAGTTATAGCCCCACCAAAAAGATGCATTTAAAATACACCTTATATTATTGCATGAGGTAACGGTTATGGCTTATCGCGATCAACCTTTGGGCGAACTGGCGCTCTCTATTCCCCGCGCATCGGCGCTGTTTCGCCAGTATGACATGGATTACTGCTGCGGCGGTAAACAGACGCTGGCGCGCGCCGCCGCACGTAACGGCGTTGATATTGACGCACTCGAAGCGCAACTTGCGCAACTGGCTGAGCAGCCAGTCGAGAAAGACTGGCGCACCGTTCCGCTGGCAGAGATTATTGACCATATCGTTGCGCGCTATCATGACCGACACCGCGAACAGCTGCCGGAGCTTATTCTGCAGGCGACTAAAGTGGAACGCGTTCATGCTGATAAGCCAAACGTCCCACGCGGTCTGACGAAATATCTCACCGCGCTGCATGAAGAGCTTTCCAGCCATATGATGAAAGAAGAACAGATCCTGTTTCCGATGATCAAACAGGGGATGGGTCGCCAGGCAACGGGACCAATCAGCGTGATGGAAAGCGAACATGACGAGGCGGGGGAACTGGTGGATGTGATCAAACACGTCACCCAAAATGTAACGCCGCCGCCTGAAGCCTGCACCACCTGGAAAGCGATGTATAACGGCATTAATGAGATGATTGATGATCTGATGGAACACATCAGTCTGGAAAATAACGTACTGTTCCCGCGCGCATTAGCCGGAGAGTAAGCACTCGCCGGCCTTATCGGGCTTACAAATCACACCACATTGTAAGCCCGGTAAGCGCCAGCGCCACCGGGCAAAGTCATTAACGCATTCCCGCCATCCGTTTCTTACCTATCAACAGCCAGCCCAGACCCAACGCAATAAACCATAACGGCGTCACGATCAGCGCCTGACGCGTATCGTCTTCCAGCGTCAACAGTACCAGCACGAATGCAAAGAACGCCATACAGACCCAGCACATCAGTTTACCAAGCGGCATCTTATAAATGGATTTCTCATGCAGGTGAGGACGTTGTTTGCGGTACACCAGATATGAACACAGGATAATGGTCCAGACAAACATAAACAGGATGGCCGAAACCGTGGTGATCATGGTGAACGCACCAATCACGCTCGGGTTGACCATCAACATGACTACGCCGCCCAACAGGCAAATACAGGAGAAAGTCAGTCCTTTCGCTGGTACCGCGCGTTTTGACAGCTTCGCAAACGCTTTTGGCGCCACGCCCTCTTGCGCCAGACCAAATAACATACGGCTGGTTGAGAAAACACCGCTGTTGGCGGAAGACGCCGCCGAGGTCAGTACGACAAAATTGATCACGCTTGCGGCAGCAGGCAGCCCCACCAGCACAAACAACTCAACAAATGGGCTCTTATCGGGCACCACGGAGCTCCACGGCGTCACCGACATAATGACAATCAGCGCAAAGACGTAGAACATGATGATACGAATCGGAATCGAGTTAATGGCTCGCGGCAGTGATTTTTCCGGATCTTTGGTTTCGGCAGCGGTAGTGCCAACCAGTTCAATCCCGACGAAGGCGAAGACCGCAATCTGGAAGCCGGCAAAGAATCCGCTGATACCTTTCGGGAACCAGCCACCGTCGTTCCACAGATGTGCGAAAGACGCTTCAACACCGGTCGGCGATTTAAAGTGCATCGCAATCATGACCAGTCCGACGACAATCAACGCCACAATGGCAACAATTTTGACCATCGCAAACCAAAACTCCATCTCACCAAACATTTTAACAGTGGCGAGGTTGAGGCTTAGCAGCAGGATCACCACCGCCAGCGAAGCGACCCAATCAGAAAGGCCAGGGAACCAAAACTGCGCGTAGGCGGTAATCGCCACCACATCAGCCATGCCGGTAACTACCCAACAAAACCAGTAGGTCCAGCCGGTGAAATATCCCGCCCAGGGGCCAAGTAGATCTGAGGCAAAATCGCTAAAAGATTTATATTCCAGATTCGAGAGCAGCAGCTCGCCCATAGCACGCATCACGAAAAAGAGCATAAAGCCGATGATCATATAAACAAATATGATCGACGGCCCGGCGAGACTGATCGTTTTACCCGATCCCATAAACAGACCGGTCCCAATTGCGCCACCGATGGCGATAAGCTGTATATGACGATTTGTAAGATTGCGCCGTAGCGACTGTTCAGCCGGCGCCTGTTCGTCGGCAGCGACTTTTACCTGATCTACCATGTTTTTTCTTCCTGTACCTGTCTGTGTTGTGCGGGCTCTACGGCCTTTTGTCTATGATACGACGATCCTGTTATCAGGACTCATCGATATTAGGTAAGAATCGGCGGGATGAATACTAAGATTTAAATATAATGTTAATTTTATGTTTAAAGTGGGTGTTATATCACTTTGATAATGCGAATCAGCTCACAAAAATACACGCAACGACTGCATTTGCAAAATAAAATATCGCTATCTACTAAATTAAAGGCTTGCCGGATGGCGGCTTTGCCTTGTCCGGCCTACGGTTTACGGGGTTTTGTAGGCCGTCCATGACGTTTACACCGTCATCCGATCTACATTTCATCCGATTTTGTAGTCAGGATAAAGCGCTTGCGCTGTCATCCGGCAAAGCCGGATGTTTACAGGATTTCCAGCAGTTCCACTTCAAACACCAGGGTGCTGAACGGCGGAATAGATGCCCCGGCCCCACGCTCGCCATAGGCCAGTTCCTGCGGGATGGTCAGTTCCCATTTGGAACCCACCGGCATCAAGGTCAGTGCCTCAATCCAGCCCGCAATCACACCATTTACCGGAAATTCAGCCGGTTCGCCGCGAGCCACAGAACTGTCAAATACGGTTCCGTCAATGAGCTTACCCGTATAATGCACACGCACACGATCGGTACGCGCCGGAATAGCACCTTCGCCCTGCGTCAGAACGCGGAACTGCAAACCCGATTCAGTGCTGTTCACACCGTCTTTTTCGCGGTTTTCTTCCAGATATTTCACGCCTTCAGCCGCCATCTCCTTGAAACGCTCACGACGCACCGCATCGGCACGTTCATGAATTTCACGCAGCGCGCGATGCACGACATCAACAGGAACAGCCGGGTGTTTGCCTTCCAGCGCATCAGCAATGCCTGCAACCAGCGCTTCGGGCAGTAGCCCTTCAAGACCGGATTCGCTGAGCTGCTGTCCTACCTGCAAACCAATGCCGTAGCTCGCTTGCGCTTCGATAGTGTCAAAAGTCGGGGTGGCCATTATTTTTCCTTCATTGGATATCAAAAAAGTAACGGGCAGCATAACAGCCACGCTTCTTCTGGTAAAACTTTGTCTCAGGGAGGATGACAAATCTCAGGGAAAAAGAAACAATAGATTATCCGTATTGACGTCACGAAAGCGGATAGCACGACCAGTATCATAGTGTTAGCCATCTATACTCTATGATTAAGGAACGAGATGCGGAGCAGGAGGTAAACCATGCCCGGGCGCTTTGAACTAAAACCAACCCTGGCGAAAATCTGGCACGCGCCGGATAATTTTCGCATCATGGAACCACTGCCGCCGATGCATCGTCGTGGCATTATCATTGCCGCTATCGTGCTGGTGATTGGTTTCCTCCTTCCTGCCAGTGAAACCAACGATACGCCTGTCGTTACGCGGGAGGCACAATTAGATCTGCAATCACCATCCCAGCCGCCTGACGACGCGCAGATTCAGGCGCAGTTAGTCCCCCCGCAAAACGATCCGGATCAGGTGGCGCCTGTCGCGCCGGAGCCTGTTCAGGAAGGGCAGCCGGAGGAGCCACACCAACCGCAATCGCAGCCTTTCCAACAGGATAGCGGTATCGGTCAACAGTGGCGCGTGTACCGGGTAGAGCCTGGTAAAACCCTGGCGCAACTCTTCCGCGACCACGGACTGCCCCCGACAGACGTTTATGCTATGGCGCAGGTAGAAGGTACTGGCAAACCGCTGAGTAATCTTAAAAACGGTCAAATGATTAAAATTCGCCAGAACGCCAGCGGCGTGGTAACAGGCTTAACAATCGATAGCGATAATGGTCAACAGATACTGTTTACGCGTCAGCCTGACGGTAGCTTTATTCGCGCGCAGTAACGCCGGCTGCGCCTTACCCCACCTCCCCCTATTCGTTCAGGTGAAGCATCACCGCTTCACCTGATTTACCCACCAGATCCCTGAACATACCAGCACCAGCGCAACCATGTATTTCCACTCCAGAATATTCTCGCCGAGAAAAATAGCCGAAAGAGCCGCGCCGGAAACCGGGATCAGAAAGTTAAACGGCGCAATCATCCCCACGCGGTTATATTTGAGTAAAATGCTCCATAGCGCAAAAGCGACCGATGAGAGCAGAGTCAGATAGACTAAAATCGCCACCGACGAGAAGCCATGTATCGTCAGCGTACCGCCAAAAACGTAACCGCCAATGACCAGTACCAGACCGCCAATCCCTAATTGATAGCCAGTCATGACCATCGGATCGACCGTCTGTGAGAGACGTTTGCCATACAACGTGGCCGCAGAAAGAATAAACGCCGCCAGCACCACGGAGCCTTCTCCCGGCAGATTAAAGCTGAAATCCAGGCCGCTGCTGACGTTCACCACCATGACGCCCGCAAAGCCCAGAATACAGCCGAGCGTTTTGTTGTAACTCAATCGGTCGTTCTGATAAATAAAATGCGCCAGCAACACGCTAAAAAAGGTGCCCGTTGCGTTCATTATTGACCCTTTCACACCAGTGGTGAACGCCAGGCCAATATAAAAAAAGAGATATTGCAGCGACGTCTGGGTCAGTCCCAGTAACATCAACTGACCAAACTGGCGCGGACGAAACCGACCAATCGGTTTACGCTGAAACCACACGAACAGCAGCAGCAACACACCCGCAAGCAAAAAACGGTATCCGGCGAACACAATTTTGGAAGGAATATCATCAGTAGCTATCTGAAAGAGGTCATAGCCGCTTTTGATAGCTGGATAAGCGCTGCCCCATAACAGGCAACAAAATGCGGCACACAAATAGACGACATTTTTGCGGGCAAACGGAGAGGCCTGGTGTTGGGTATCCATTCTTTCACCAAGAAATTAAAATAATGTTTTATTTTTAATTATCGCGGAAAGAGAACGAGATAGCCAGTCGAAAATCGGTGAGGTCAAAAAAGCAAAACGTCGGCACCAGGCCGACGTTTTGTTGCTATCAAAACGAGAATGACTGATTACTCAGCAACCACGTTGATGATAACTTTAGCGAATACTTCGCTGTGAACCTGGAAGTTCACTTCGTGCTCGCCAGTGGTACGCAGAACGCCGTTCGGCAGACGAACTTCGCTCTTAGCCACGTCAACACCCGCTGCAGTAACAGCGTCAGCGATGTCGCGAGTACCGATGGAACCGAACAGTTTACCTTCGTCGCCAGCTTTAGACGCGATAGTAACGGTTTCCAGGGCGTTGATTTTCTCTGCGCGTGCGTTAGCAGCAGCCAGAACGTCAGCCAGTTTGGCTTCCAGTTCAGCGCGACGTGCTTCGAAGTATTCAACGTTTTTCTTGGTAGCCGGAACAGCTTTACCCTGTGGTACCAGGAAGTTACGAGCATAGCCCGCTTTAACGTTAACCTGATCACCCAGGCTACCCAGGTTTGCTACTTTATCAAGCAGAATAACTTGCATTACCTTATCCTCTCAAAGTCGTATTAATGGACCGTGACCGATTACTGATGGCGATCAGTGTACGGCAGCAGAGACAGGTAGCGAGCGCGTTTGATAGCGCGAGCCAGCTGACGCTGGTATTTTGCACGGGTACCGGTGATACGGCTTGGGACAATCTTACCGCTTTCGGTGATGTAGTTTTTCAGCGTAGCGATATCTTTATAGTCGATCTCTTGAACGCCTTCCGCGGTGAAACGGCAGAACTTGCGACGACGGAAATAACGTGCCATATGGCTAGTCTCCAGAATCTATCAATTCAATCTGCTCGGCATGCAGAACCATTTTGCTCAGACCGTTCTTTGCCTTGTGGCAAGAGATGAACCCCTGAACGGTTATGCGGCTGCCGACCGTTATACTGTGAGTAATGGCCTGGTTTTCATGTCCGCTAACAATGACGGGCATTTGGCACCACGCCTGCCGGTGAAAGCCGGCTTCCTCTTGCACAGAACGATGCTCAAGCACGAACTGGCAATGCGGAATTCCTGATGGACTGACCTTTCGAAGGGGAGCCCTGCACACGGTGCCGGACAACGCCAGACGGTTGGTCATCAGAAATTACTCTTCAGAATCCCCAGCTTCAGCATCATCTGCGGTTTCGTTAGCGAAATCATCGCGACGCTCACGGCGTTCGTCTTTCGCTTTAACCATCGGAGATGCTTCGGTAACAGCGTGCTTAGTACGCATAACCATGCTGCGGATAACGGCATCGTTGAAGCGGAAGGTAGTTTCCAGCTCATCGATCACTTCCTGCGGCGCTTCAACGTTCATCAGAACGTAGTGAGCTTTGTGCAGTTTGTTGATCGGGTAAGCCAGCTGACGGCGGCCCCAGTCTTCCAGACGGTGGATCTTGCCTTCTGCACCAGTGATGGCAGCAGAGTAACGCTCGATCATGCCCGGAACCTGTTCGCTCTGGTCAGGATGGACCATAAAAACGATTTCGTAATGACGCATCGAATTGCTCCTTACGGATTATTCAGCCTCCTGTCTGGGTCAGCCGCGGCCCATGGAGGCAAGGAACGTGTTAAAGGTCGGCTGAAAAATGACGCGTTATAATACTGACGCCTGCGGGCAAACTCAAGGTGATTGTACAATTATTTATCGTGCCGAACGTAACGCCTATCCCGTCGCATTTTGCTGCTGAGATATTAACTTCATATCGCACGCCACTATAAACGGCCTGTTCCGGCAGAGAATTGACAATGTGGTCAGCGCGCTTTTTTGCCACACAGGGTTTCTTAAACATGGCGGCATACATCAACGGGTTGTTAATCAGGTAAAAAACGACAATGCGATAATTTTTTGAACAACAGCATCAGAAAAGGTCGCCATCTCTGCGGCGGGTTATGGTTAAAATTAAACCAGAAGCGATTCACTAAAGGGGGATATCGCCAACCAGACAGTGCTGTTAAGGAGGTACACCATGCGAGCCCGGATAATGTTATTTCTGGCGACGCTTTTGTTTAGCATAACCGCAACGGCAGCCATCAAAATAAACAATCAGCAAGCCAGAAATATGGATGATGTGCAGAGCTTAGGCGTAATTTATATCAACCATAATTTCGCGACAGAAAATGAAGCCGATCGGGCGCTGAATGAAAAGACCAATGCGCAAGGCGCAACGTACTATCACATGATCCTGATTCGGGAACCGGGTAGCAATGGCAACATTCATGCCAGCGCGGATATTTATCGCTAACTATCCAGAAAAACCCACGAAAAAGCTATAGCGTGATTTGCCCCCTGAACAGGGGGCTTTTTTTGAAAAAGCTATCGAACCAGCCGTACTTCCGCATCAGGTTCATGCGTAATGCGATTTCGAAGATCCCGACGCATTAATTCAATCACCCAAAACCAGAAGATATGTCCCAAAATTTCAGAAACGTATTCATCGGCGGGGAGTTGCGTCAGCGGGGGCGTTAAATTCAATGCAGGACAAAATATGCCATGAACCACTACCGTCACCACCACCCCTGCCAATATCCCCTGCCACAATGTAACCTTAGGAAAAATTTCAGCGACGACACAGTATCCTATTGCGAATACCAGCGAGAAGATAATATGGGTCACCATTACTGGATTAATAATATGTTCGGAAAAAGTATAAACTGTTTGTGTCGGGTCAATACCTAAGTAATCCCGTAAGAATAGGTAGGGGGGATTAAATTCGTCACGCCCTCCTGAAAAAGTTCTTGGTGGTAATGGAACTTCTGCCCCCCATTTAACAAATGCAGAGATAATACCTGCCATAAAACCGACCAAAGCCGCAACACCATACCGTCGGCATCGTGGGTCCGTTTTGACAAACAATCCGTTGATAGTCATAAAAAACTGAAGCTGTATAAGTTGTGCTGTTAAAGGCGCCCCGGAATCTGACCGATAACATCCCCGGGAGGACTGAATTCCGGAGCAGTATTTCACTTCTGCCCGTAATAGGCGTTCGGACCATGCTTACGCATGAAGTGCTTGTTCATCAGATAACCATCGATGGGATTCAGCGCTGGGTTAATGCCGCGCGCAATCCACGCCATCTTCGCCACCTCTTCCATCACCACCGCGTTATGTACCGCATCGTGCGCGTCTTTGCCCCAGGCGAATGGCCCGTGTTGATACACCACAATGCCTGGCGTGTGCAGCGGCTCTACGTCACCCAGCGTTTCGATAATCACCTTGCCCGTGTTGAGTTCATATTCGCCCCGAACTTCTTCTGCGCTCAAAGCCCGGGTACAGGGAATATCGCCAAAAAAGTAGTCGGCATGGGTCGTGCCCAGCGCAGGAATCGCCTTCCCTGCCTGCGCCCATGCCGTGGCATGGGTTGAATGGGTATGAACAACACCGCCGAGCGACGGATAGCGTTGATACAGCGCCAGATGAGTAGCGGTATCGGAAGAAGGACGATAACGTCCCTCCACCACCTTGCCATCCATATCCACCACTACCATGTCATCTACTTTCATGGTTTCATAAGCAACACCGCTGGGTTTAATCACGATGACATCGCGTTCACGGTCGATGGCACTGACGTTGCCCCAGGTAAACGTCACCAGTCCATAACGGGGCAAATCCATGTTAGCGTCAAATACCTGCTGCTTGAGCTTTTTCATTAGGCTGCCTCCACCAGACCGGCGCTGGCCATGCGCGCTTTCACCCAGTCACGCGCTTTTGCCACTTCAGCCGCCGGATCGTCTGCCGTTTCGCTCCACATCTCAATCAGGTATGGCCCGCAATACCCACTCTGTTTGAGCGTTGCAAAACAGCGTTCAAAATCAACAACACCTTCGCCAAACGGCACGTTCTTGAACACGCCGGGTTGGGTGTCTTTAACATGTACCGCGACGATATGACCGATTCCGGCCTGCAGTTCCATCTGTACATCGTTATCCCATGCCGACAAATTACCGATATCCGGATAAAGCTGGAACCACGGGTTATTCAGGTAATGGGCGTAGCCCAACGCCTTGCTGATTGAATTCATCAGCGGATAGTCCATGATCTCCATCGCCAGCGTCACCTGGGCGCGGCTGGCCATATCAACGCTCTCTTTTAACCCATCACGGAAGCGGCGGCGCGTTTCGTCATTAGCCTCCTGATAGTAAACGTCGTACCCCGCCAGTTGAATGACGCGGATCCCCACGTCCTGGGCAAACTGAATCGCTTTACGCATAATCTCCAGCCCCTGTGCCCGCACCGCATCATCTTCGCTACCGAGCGGAAAACGACGATGGGCGCTCAGGCACATGGACGGCACGCGCACACCGGTTTCAGCGATGGCGCTCACCAGCGCCAGACGTTGCTCACAACCCCAGTCGAGGCGCGCCAGCCGGGCATCGGTCTCATCGACCGACATTTCAACAAAGTCAAATCCCAACGTTTTCGCTAACCGCAGCCGCTCCAGCCAGCACTCCCCGGCGGGGAGCGCTTTTTCATAGATGCCAAGCGGTATGTTTTTCGACAACATAGCCGCTCCTTAGCCCCACAACTGGGCAATGGAGCGTTTAAACTGACGCGCAGCTTCTACCGGAGATTCGGCATCGCGAATGCTACGCCCCGCGATAAAGACATGGATAGGAATGCCTTTGAACAGCGGCAGATCTTCCAGCGCCAGGCCGCCCGTCACCGTCACTTTAAAGCCCATATCAGACAACCGTTTGATAGCGGCGATATCTGACTCGCCCCATGCTACGCCGGCAGCCTGCGCGTCGCGACTGCGGTGGTAAACTACCTGCCCAATTCCTGCATCGCGCCACTGCTGCGCCTGTTCCCAGGTCCAGTAGCCGGTCAGCTCGATCTGTACGTCGCCGTTGAACTCTTTCGCCACATCCAGCGCGCCTTTCGCGGTGTTGATATCGGCGCAACAGATTACGGTCACCCAGTCTGCGTTGGCTTCAAAACACATACGGGAGAGGATTTTACCGGCATCGGCAATTTTGGCGTCCGCCAGCACAATTTTGTGCGGATAGAGCGCTTTCAGGTCGCGAACGGCGCGCACGCCTTCGCCAACGCACAGAATAGTGCCCACCTCAATGATATCCACCTCTTCGGCGATCAGGCGGGTGGTTTCATAGGCGCTATCCATCGTCTGGTTATCCAGCGCGACCTGCAACATCGGTAATGACATTTTGTTTCTCCCTTAAACAGCCGCCGCAGTGGCGTTATCGATTAAATCCAGTACATCCTGCTCGGTGCGGCAGGCACGTAAACGGTCAAAATTGGCTTCATCTTCAAACAGGTTGACGATCTGCATGATGCCTACTTCCTGATGGGTATTGGCATCTACTGCCGCCATCGTGATGAGGATATCGACCGGGTCGTTGTCTTCGTGGTTAAATGCCAGCGGCTTTTTCAGCGTCACCAGAGCAAAACCCGTTTTCTTGACTCCCTCTTCCGGGCGGCCATGTGGCATCGCAAGACCGGGGGCAAGTACAAAATAGGGGCCAAACTGCGCCACGCCGTCGAGAATGGCCTGGTAATAGCGCGGTTCCACCACATCAGCAGCGACCAACAAATCGACGCCGATCTTAACGGCTTCTTGCCAGGTGCTGGCTTCCGCCTGTAAACGAATAGAATGGTTTTGCGCCAGTGAATCACGTAATTTCATGATGCGTCCTTACTTCATATCCTGTGGAAAATGCGCTTTGATCACTTCCAGCAGTTTTGGGCCAAAGTCAGCAGGCGATAGCATATTGCGCACGCCAACAACATATTTGTTACCCGTCACGCTGATTTCGCCTGCGATATGGGTAGAGGCGATAATGATGTCCGCGCCATTCAGCTCACTTTTGTATTCACCTACCGCGCAGCTGTTTACCGTGTGGTCGATATTGGACTGGGTTAAAAATTGATCCACTTTCATTTTCATGATCATGGAACTGCCTTGCCCGTTACCACACACAGCCAGAATACGTACGGTCATAACCAAACTCCTTATTGAGCAGAAGCTTCTGCCAGTTGTTTTTCTGCATCCTCTTCAGCGCGCAGCGCGCGTCCTGCGAAGACCATATAAACCAGTGCAATGACAATGATGACGGCCATAAAGGCAATGCCGAGGGAGAAGAAACCCTGCATCATCGGCGGCGCCAGGATCGACCAGTCCGCCATCCCCATCCAGGCGCTCATACCGGTGAGTTTTACCGCCCAGACGCAGCCAAAAATTTCAATCATGCCCATTGCCAGACAAATCTTCAGCGCCGCGCGCCAGCCGCCAAAATGGTTGGCAAAAACACCAATGGTGGCGTTAGAGAAGAACATCGGAATGAAGCCAGGAATAATCAGAATGGAAGAACCGCAACCCACCAGGATACCAACGGCAATCAATTGGCCGATGGTTCCCCACATAAAGCCCCAGACCACGGCGTTAGGCGCGAAGCTGTAAATAGCGGCGCAGTCAATCGCCAGGACGGCGCCCGGAATCAAGCGCTGGGAGATTCCGTTAAAGGCCTCAGAGAGCTCGGCGACAAACATACGCACACCCTGCGTAATGATGAAAATCGCCACGGCGAACGAGAAGCCGGTTTGCAGGATATAGACCGTCCAGTGGGTTTTACCCGCCATCGCCTGTACCGTGTCGATACCAAAAGAAAGCAGGATCGCACCGAAGAAAATCGTCATCACAATTGCTGTTGACACGATGTTGTCATGGAAGATATTCAGCCAGCCGGGAAGTTTAAGGTCTTCCACGCTCTCTTCTTTTTTTCCAAGATAAGGGGCGACTTTCCAGGCGATCCAGGCAGCAAACTGTTGCTGGTGACCAATAGAGAAACCGCAACCATCGGTCACTTCCTGGGTAGGCTTATACATCATGTTGGAGGTGATGCCCCAGTACAGGGAAACCAGAATCGCCGTGCAGATAATGGTGGTCCACATGGAATAGCCGAAAATATAGAAAGAGACCGCAATCAGCCCCGCCTGCTGAAACATGATGTGCCCGGTCAACATGATGGTGCGAATACCGGTAATGCGCCGCAACAAGACGTAACAAATGTTCAGCGCCAATGCGAGCAACACCGCATAGCCTACCCAACTATACGCTTCGCCCATGCGGTCAATCGTTGCCATCATCGAAGCATAGGTATCGGAAATCGCGCCGTTGATACCGTAGACCTCGGACATCTTCGCCACCACAGGCTTAAAGGTGCTGGTCAGAATACCGGACCCGGCCTGTAGCAGCATGAAGCCAATGATCGTTTTGATCGTCCCTTTGATGATTACGCTGACGCTCTTACGCAACAGAATGTAACCGAGGCAAGTCACAATACCCAGTAATAGCGGGGCATTCGTCATTACCTGATTAAAGAAAACGGTAAAGATGTTATAGAGGATCTCCATTACGATCTCCGGTAGACAAGGTTGCTGAGTCGCTGGCGCTCAGAATAGTGTCCCTTCACTCTAATTTTCAAAAGTAATCACAACAAGATTAAATTTGATTAAATGTGACGTAGCACGCAATAATTAGCACACTTAATACATGGTTTACTTGCAAATGGTCTTCATTTTATTTAAATCAAGTAAAATCATAAAGATGAAAGCTAATTCAGATCACTATACCGGAGTAAACTTTCAGCCAGCGGAGCTATTCCTGCGTAAAAAGCTAAAAAATCGCCCATTGCCTTCTTGATGAAATAGTGTCAGGATTAATCAAAACAAATCACACCTTGACCTATTTTGAATAAACATGAAGGTAAATGCGATGAGTAAAGTACAAAGCATCACGCGCGAATCATGGATTCTGAGCACGTTTCCGGAGTGGGGAAGCTGGCTAAATGAAGAGATTGAGCAGGAGCAGGTAGCACCGGGCACGTTCGCTATGTGGTGGCTAGGCTGTACTGGCATTTGGCTAAAATCTGAAGGTGGCACCAACGTATGCGTTGATTTCTGGTGCGGTACCGGCAAACAAAGCCACGGTAATCCGCTAATGAAAACCGGCCATCAGATGCAACGTATGGCTGGCGTCAAAAAATTACAGCCCAACCTGCGCACCACACCGTTTGTGCTTGATCCTTTCGCTATTCGTCAGATTGATGCCGTACTGGCGACCCACGATCATAATGATCACATTGACGTCAACGTAGCTGCCGCCGTGATGCAAAACTGCGCTGACGATGTACCGTTCATCGGGCCGCAGACTTGCGTAGATTTATGGGTTGGTTGGGGCGTGCCGAAAGAACGCTGCATCGTGGTAAAACCGGGCGATGTGGTGAAAGTAAAAGATATTGAAATTCATGCGCTTGATGCATTTGACCGTACCGCGTTAATCACGCTGCCCGCCGATCAGAAAGCCGCTGGCGTACTGCCGGACGGCATGGATGTACGCGCGGTCAACTATCTGTTTAAAACGCCGGGCGGCAATCTCTATCACAGCGGCGACTCTCACTATTCCAACTATTACGCGAAACACGGCAATGAGCATCAAATTGATGTGGCGCTGGGTTCCTATGGCGAAAACCCACGCGGTATTACGGATAAAATGACCAGTGCGGATATCCTGCGCATGGCGGAATCTCTGAATACCAAAGTGGTGATCCCGTTCCATCACGATATCTGGTCTAACTTCCAGGCCGATCCGCAGGAGATCCGCGTGCTGTGGGAAATGAAGAAAGATCGCCTGAAGTATGGTTTTAAACCATTTATCTGGCAGGTTGGCGGCAAGTTTACCTGGCCACTGGATAAAGACAATTTCGAATACCATTATCCGCGCGGTTTTGATGATTGCTTTACGATCGAGCCCGATCTACCGTTTAAATCCTTCCTGTGAGTCGATATTATGCCGGGATTACCCGGCATTTTTTCCTATTTACTTTAGTATTTCCAGGCTATTTCAAATATCATCTTTTCAAATCAATTTGTATCGGAATAGCTCATGACTGAAGCACAAAGACATCAAATACTGCTGGATATGTTGGCACAGCTGGGCTTTGTTACTGTCGAAAACGTGATTGAACGCCTGGGGATTTCCCCAGCGACAGCGCGCCGCGACATCAACAAGCTCGACGAAAGCGGTAAACTGAAAAAAGTACGCAACGGCGCAGAAGCCATCACCCAACAGCGGCCCCGCTGGACGCCGATGAATCTGCATCAGGCACAAAACCACGATGAAAAAGTGCGCATCGCGAAAGCGGCGTCGCAACTGGTAAATCCCGGTGAAAGCGTGGTGATTAACTGCGGCTCTACCGCCTTCCTGCTGGGGCGCGAAATGTGCGGAAAACCGGTACAGATCATTACCAACTATCTGCCACTGGCGAATTATTTGATCGATCAAGAGCATGAGAGCGTCATTATCATGGGCGGTCAGTATAACAAAAGCCAGTCGATTACCCTCAGCCCGCAGGGAAGTGAAAATAGTCTCTATGCCGGCCACTGGATGTTTACCAGCGGCAAGGGCTTAACCGCGGATGGCCTGTACAAAACCGATATGCTGACCGCCATGGCGGAACAAAAAATGCTCAGCGTAGTCGGGAAACTGGTCGCACTGGTCGATAGCAGTAAAATTGGAGAGCGGGCGGGCATGTTATTCAGCCGTGCCGATCAAATCAATATGTTGATTACTGGCAAAAATGCGAATCCGGACGTGTTGCAACAACTGGAAGCCCAGGGTGTAAGCATACTCCGTGTTTAAAGATGCTGCCGGAAAAACGCCACCGTCGCCGATAACGCCTCTGGCGTAATGCGGTGCCGTACGCCTGCGGCCCACAGACAGGTCAAATGCTTATCCAGCCTGGCCCCGGCGAGCGCCTGCTGGAGCCGAAACGTTTCCATCGCAGGCACCACATCATCCTCCTGACCATGCCATAACAGAAGCGGCCTGTCGGCCAGCCGCTCCAGCTGGTGTGTAACTTCCCACTGGCGCAGCGGGGCAATGATATTATCAAATTCCGCCTGCTGCGCCGGAGTCTGGGGGGATAACGGCGGGAAAAGCGTTCGGGCAAGCTCTGTAAAATAGCCCGCCCCCATTAAACTGGCGCCGCACTTTACCTCAGGATGACGCGCCATAATGCCCAGCGCCGTCATACCGCCCATGGATGCGCCGCCCACCGCCAGACGATTGTCCTGGAGCCAGTTTTCCGCCTGAATCGCCGCACGTAACGTCGTAAATTCCTGCATATTTTGCTGCAGAATCTGCCAGAATCTATGCATTCTTGCCTGTGAGTCGCCGTTGAAGCGAGCGCCATGTTCCGGCGCATCCGGCATCACTACCCGAAACCCTGTCTGCGCCAGAGCGACAGCAAAATAACTATAAACCAGGCTGGAGGAGGTGAAACCATGATAGAACACCACGCAGGGGAGCGGCGTAGTGCGTTTCCCTTCCGGAAAGGCATGAAGTACGGTGCGCCCGGCGAGTTGTCGTGTTTCAATCGTTATCATTGTTCTCTCCTTTTTATCCGGTATGACACGGAGAAATACTTAACGCAAGTTTATGGATAGCGCAATGATTCATAATGTTGAGAACTGGGTTACGCTTTCGCAACATTTTCATTCGAAAATCGCGTGACAGGTAACACTTCGGGAACATTCCCCCTAAAGGGAAATCAATAAGGCATTACACTATGGTTATCAGGAAACGAGATAGAGTTATGCGTCGGTTTGCTTCATTAATAGCAGCACTGTTATTAAGCGCGTGTAGCGTGCTGCAAGGTACGCCACAACCTGCGCCGCCTGTCGCCGATCACCCGCAGGAAATCCGGCGCGATCAAACGCAAGGGCTACAGCGGATGGGGAGTGTCAGCGCGCTGGTTCGGGGTTCCCCGGATGATGCAATAGATGAAATCAGAGCGAAAGCCGTCGCTGCGAAAGCCGATTATTACGTTATTGTAATGGTTGATGAAACTGTTGTTACCGGACAATGGTATTCACAAGCTATTTTATATCGTCAATAACAGTAGATTGATTTTTAGTCAGTTTTACATTGCTTTGCGTCCCTATGCGTTTACCTGTGCACAATAAGCAAACAGGCTTACCGCAATGGAGCGTCCTGTTAAATGCGGGGTATGTAATAAGGAGCTGACGATGAAACAAGAACTTGCCTTATCCTCACTGTTGCTTTCTGCCGGACTGGTGAGTACGACGGCACAGTCTGCCGAATTCGCCAGTGCTGACTGCGTAACGGGTCTGAATGAAATCGGCCTGATCTCGGTCAGTAATGTTGCAGGAAACCCACAGGATGTGGAACGGATTATCGCCCTGAAAGCCGATGAACAGGGCGCGTCCTGGTACAGGATCATCCAAATGTATGAAGAACAACAACCGGATAACTGGCGCGTGCAGGCGATACTTTACGCCTGATTCCACATGACTGACGCCGGATGGCGGTTACGCCTTATCCGGCGTACAGAATTGGCATATGCTACAAACCAGATAACAGGTGCTATCAGGCACACCGCGTCCCATCCGGCCAGGTCGAAACCAGAAAAAGGTTACCGTAAGCCTCCCGTCGCCCTTAGTAATAAGTCATTTTGCACCTGAGCAGACAGCGGCATTCCGCCGCGCGTATCCAGCATCATCTGACACCATGCCTGCGCCAACGGCGGCGAGGCGTAGCGAAGCATTTCCGCGCCACATCCCAACAAAAAAAGTTGTTGCGTAATCTCTCTTCCTGTAGCTTCGCCAGGCTTACGTAAACGTTGCTGTAACTGACGCACGGCGCGGTCATAATGGCGGTCCTGTCCTTTGACTTCCGCAAAAACGTCACCCAATACGTCATAGACGGCGTGTTGTTTTGTTAGCACCCGGAGTACATCCAGACACATGATATTGCCGGAACCTTCCCAGATACTGTTCACCGGCATTTCCCGATACAAACGCGGGAGTTCGCTCTCTTCGCAATAACCTGAGCCGCCGAGTACTTCCATCGCCTCGGCCACAAAAGGAATGCCCTGTTTACAGATGGCAAATTTCGCCGCGGGCGTGAATAACCGCGCTAATACTGCCTCTTTCGCCTCACTCCGCTGTTCCCAGGCGCGTGCCAGCCGAAACAAAAATGTCGTTTGCCCCTCCAGGCACAGCGCCATACGGCTTAAAGTCTGCCGCATTAACGGCTGTTCTATCAAAGGCTTACCAAAAACCTGACGCTGGTGAGCATGGTAAATCGCCACGGAAAACGCGCGCCGCATTAAGCCATGACTCCCGAGCGCGCAGTCAAAACGCGTCATACCGCCCATCTTTAAGATATGCCGAATCCCTTCGCCCTCTTCTCCCAGCAGCCAGCCAAGGGCATCCTGAAACTCCACTTCGCCGCTGGCATTAGAACGATTGCCGAGTTTATCTTTCAAACGCTCAAGACGGACAGCGTTCCGTTGCCCATCTGGCAGGAAACGCGGCACAAAAAAACAGGATAGTCCTCCTTTTGCCTGTGCCAGCACCAGGTGCGCATCGCTTTGCGGCACAGAGAAAAACCATTTATGCCCCACCAACCGATATGAACCATCCGCCAGCCGATCCGCACGGGTCGTATTACTGAGTACATCCGAGCCCCCCTGTTTTTCCGTCATCCCCATGCCGATGAGTAGCCCCCGTTTCTGCCCACCCGGCAGCAAATGCGAATCGTAGCGATCGCTGCGCAGCGGCGTGAGCCAGTCGTGGAAAGCGGCAGGAAGCATCTGCAATAACAAAGGCGTCGCGGCAAAGGTCATCGTGGCAGGACAAAGTGTTCCGGCTTCTACCTGCGCATGTAATACAAAACGCGCCGCACGGGCGACAAAACTCCCCGCCCTGGCCTCTTCTTGCCAGGGCAGATTATGTACCCGATTAGCGCACAGCCCCTGCATCAACAGGTGCCAGGCGGGATGAAAGCGAACGTCATCCAGACGCTGACCCTGCGGATCGTAACGCAACAACTCAGGAGAATACGCGTTCGCCAGTCGCCCCAGTTCCAGTGACTCTGCCGTTCCCAATTGTTGGCCAATACTGGCAAGAAGATCGCTGTCCCATCCGGCGCCTTCGCGGGAAACCGCTTCGCATAGCGCTCCATCAGAAAGAAATAAATTACTGTTATTGAGAGGGGCTGGTTGGTTAAAAACGGTATGAGTTTGCCAGGACATTGTGTCTCCCTCCTTCAATGGCGGTGCAGTCAAGTATGGTCATGACTGCGCCATTGACGCCGGAGGAAGATCACAAAAGCAGGATTAACCCGCAATATAATGGGGAACAAAACGGGAAGTATCTTTGGTAATCAGCGTATTATCCTCACGAATCCCCATCCCGGACGCTTCATCGTCGATGATCCAACTGCCAATCAGCGTATAGCTATCGCCAAAACGCGGCAGCGGCTGAAATGCCTGGTAAATCATCGGTTCGTCGGCGTAATCACCGTCAGCATGGTCGATAATATTTTGCAGACCGTCGAAAATGGTGACATTACCGCCTTCACGCGAGTAAATTGGCTTTCGTACCATGCTTTCACCTGGCACGGCGAGCGATTTTTCGCCGTCAAACCAGGCCGGGAGCAGGTTCGGGTGTTCAGGAAAAAAGCGCCACAATAATGGCAGTAGTCCTTTGTTGCTCAGAATACTTTTCCATAATGGCTCAATCCACTGCTCACGGCGTTTACGTAGCAGCGGACCGTTATCGTCGCGCATCATCCACTCCAGCGGATAGAGTTTAAACGCGCGGCGAATCACGTTGTCCTCCAGGTCGGTCAGTACACCGCCTACGCCAAGCCCCAGTTCTTCAATATAGATAAACCGCGTCTCCTGACCCGCCTGCTGTGCGCAATCCTGGAGATACAGTACTGTCGTGCGATCTTCATCGGTATCTTCACAACAACAAAAGTAGAGTGGCTCCCGGCTATATAACTCACTGAAGCGGGCGATCAACCGCTCCTGTATCGCATTGTATTGATCGGCATCACGCGGGATGGCGCCACTACGGCGGGCATCTTCCAGCCATAGCCATTGAAAGTAGGAGGACTCATAGAGCGAAGTCGGTGTATCGGCATTGTATTCCAGCAACTTTACCGGATCTTTGCCGCACCAGACGAAATCCATTCGTCCGTAAAGCGAAGGATCGCGGCGGCGCCAACTTTCCGCGATGACATCCCAGTACAGCGGCGGGATCGCCAGTTGCCGCATGATCTGTTCATCATGGACCGCACGCTCTACGACCTCAAGGCACATCTGATGAAGCTCTGCGGTCGGTTTTTCGATCTGTTCTTCAATTTGTCGTAATGTAAAACGGTATGCCCGGCTTTCATCCCAGTAAATTTCGTCATCGATAATATGGAAGTCGAAACCGTGATCGCAGGCGATCTTATCCAGATCCCGGCGCACCGGCACGTTATGTCGTAGCATGGTTAACCTCCCCAATGCCCGCGGGCGCTGGAAGAACGACCATAGCCGCCGCGGGAAATGGTGGAGGCTTTCCGCGTCGTATAGCTATGGCGGGTCACAGTATTGCTTTCTCCTGTGCCGCTGCGCCACGCATAGTCGCCGGACGCGGTGCGCCAGACGGGGCGGGACACATAGGATGAACCACCGCTGCTATAGATATAGGGTTCATCACGATTCTGACGGATTATCCGACTGAGCAAAAAACCGCTAAACACGGGGAGCCAGCTTCGCTCGGTGCTATCAAAGTAGCAGTCGCCAAACTGCGACTGGCAGTTTTCCTGCGTCAATTGTTTAGGCACATTGGCGTAAAATTCTGTTTTTGCATTATTCCAGCCGTCAGCACAAACGCTGGCACTATTGCCATCGTCAATACAGTCATTCATCGTAGAATAAAACGTACCGTCGCCATCATTGTCGGTATTACCGTCATCGCCGCAACCTTTCAGGAGAAAAAAGGCCGCGCCGCCCATAATCGCCAGCGTCAGGTATTTGGGGGTATAACGATGTTGTTTCCGCTCAAAGGGATTCACTGGCTCAGCTATCCGGGTTGTTGCCGAATAACGCGTATGGGATTTATTTCTGGATTGTCGTTTTTTTGCCATGATCTTCCATTACCATGTCATACAGGCAGCGTTGAAAATGCCGCCTGCCAGCGCTGCGGTTCCCATAAACAGTCCCGCCGCCACGTTGTGATGAATAATTTTTTCGCTCAGCGTAGGCATGTATAACCTTACGCAGCCATAAATCAGCAGTTGAATAACCAGCGCAATGCCGCCCCAGGCAAAATAGTCCGGGATACTGACTGAGTTTATCGCCGCGCTGGATAAAGGGATGACATAGCCCAGCAACGTACCGCTAAAGGCCAGCGATGCCGCAGTATTGTTATTTTTTATCAACTGCCATTCATTATGCGGCGTTATCTTTGAGTAAATAAAAAGAAATATAATGACCATTGCCGCGCCAATAAAAAAATAGGCGCAGAAAGCCAATAATGAATCCAGTATATGCATAATTGTCCTTTAAGTACTTAGCCAATAACCGTTAGTGAAGTGAGTGGAATATCCACACCAAGCGCGCGTGAAAATACCCATTCAGGCTCGCCACGCTCGTTAAATGATTCTTCTCCGGTCAATAAAAGATATTCACAGGTATCGTCCGCCACCTGACGCTGGAAGCCCATCGTAAAATTGTGAACGTCCCATCTCTCTGCCTGCTGATTTTCAACCTTTTCCAGCATGTAGACGGGCTCAATATTTCCCGGCTCTTCAGCGTTAAAAAAGCGCTGCCAGCGTCGTTCCTGCCAGTCGAGCGTTATCGGCCCTATTGCCGCGGGCGCAATAGCTGAACGCCAGTGACGTTCCTCGTTGATACCGAAGCTGTCCTCGTACACGAAGAGCTTGATGTCATCAATGTCGTCGATGTCCACGCCGCCAGTGGTATTGATTTGCAGAAACTCATCGCCAGAAGTGTAGTAGCGAAAAATCTGGCTGCCGCCGCCTAAATCTATGCGACTCGCTGCCGCAACAGTGTATTTTTCGCCCGGTAATGTCACCAGCAACGACGGCTCCAGCAGCCGAAACGCCAGCGTATCCAGCGTAAAACCGGCGTTAAGATGTAGTCCTAATGGCCCACGAACCGGCGCTGGCCCGTTTGTTTTACCGAATAAACGCCGAAAAAACTGTAACATAGGGAAATCTCTCTTTCCTGCCAGACGACCTCTTCGGCCAGACTGCAATTGTTGCCAGGCATAATGCCATGTGGTAGCGCGCTTTCATGCGCCAGATAACAAAGCCAATACCGTCCGATAAGCAGGCCCGGGCAGGGCGGACAAATACGCCGGCAGATTTTGATAGGCAAGCATTACTCGCCTTGCTGACGCTGTAAGCGCGCCAGTACATCCTGAGCATTGCTTTTATGGGTTGCACCAATACCGGCCTGCGCCAGTTTTTCGTCCAGGTCGCGTCCATCGGCGACTTTTTCCAGTTGCGCGGCGGCATCCAGCCGGGCCTGACGTTCAGCCTGACGTGTTTGTAAACGTTTAAGCGACTCCGCTGCCGTAGAAACATTTGAAGACGCACCGACGGTCGAGGTCGTCACCGCCTGCTGCGCGCGCTGCATGGCTTCTGTCGCTTTAACCACCTCAAGTTGCTGCTCAAACTGCGCAATCCGCTGGCCTGTCGCCGTCACCGCCTTTTCTACCGTATCGCGAGAGGCTTCCAGGTTTGTCAGCACCTGTTCTTCAGCAAGAAGGGTATTTTCCAGGCGTGCGATCTCTTCCGCCACTTCGTTAAGTAAAGCGGCATCAACATTCTTACTCATGGCCGCCAGCGCACGTGCTTCAAGGCTGGCTTTACGCTCACGTAAATCGTTCAACTTGTCATGGCTGAGTTTCACCCGCGCTAACAAATCCACCCTGGATTTACCCGCTTTATCCAGTTCGGCTTTTGCGTCGCGAATATGCTGCTCCAGCATACGTACGCCTTGCGTTTCATCAATGGCATCTTCTGCCTGAGCAACCAGTGATTTACCTAATGTGAACAAACTTTTTAAAATTCCCATGAAGGCCGCCTGTATTATTCCTGAGAGTAGTCTTGTGTTATTTCAGCGATATCCAACGCATTTTCTACAAGCGTAGTGATTTCCAGCGTCACATCATCAAGCGAAGAATTTAACGACAACGCGCCAAAAGCGACATAATATTCTTCCTGCTTCACCCGGGTAATACCGACCGAAGACAGCGGTAAAACCTTCTGATTTCTTAGTAAGAAAAGGTTAAATTCCGCGGTATCTCTAATAGTATTTACCGGACATATATAAGTCTCGATAATTATTTGTTTTGAGGTAAATAAAATGGTAAGTTTTAAGTCGCCATAATCATTCATTTTTATTATCAATGAAGATTCATTATTTTCTACATCAATATCTAATTCAGCAATTTTACGTAGCGCTTCCGCCAACGTGCGTGGAGTCCATGCCATATTTTTATCTCTGACTCATTATTTATAAATAAAAAATTACAAGACAAGCTTCGCTTTTATATTATCAGCCAACGATAAAAAAAAACCATCCGATTATGGATGGTTTTTTCTGAAAAAAATAATGTTAACGTCAGGTTCGCTGGCGAACAGCTTCAAACAGACAAATCCCCGTCGCAACAGAAACATTCAGCGACGATACGCTCCCGGCCATAGGAATACTGATCAGCTCATCGCAATGCTCACGTGTCAGGCGTCGCATACCTTCACCTTCTGCGCCCATGACCAACGCCATGCGGCCTGGCATTTTACTCTGGTATAAAGTATGGTCAGCCTCGCCTGCCGTCCCGACAATCCAGATATTCTCCTCCTGCAACATGCGCATCGTGCGCGCCAGGTTGGTGACCCGGATCAGCGGCACGCTTTCCGCGGCGCCGCAGGCGACTTTTTTCGCCGTCGCGTTGAGCTGTGCGGAACGGTCTTTCGGCACGATTACCGCATGTACACCTGCGGCATCGGCACTACGCAAACAGGCGCCGAGGTTATGCGGATCGGTGACGCCATCAAGGATCAACAAAAAGGGGCGATCGTGTAGCGCAATCAGATCCGGCAGATCGTTTTCCTGGTACTGCCGCCCCGGTTTCACCCGGGCGATAATCCCCTGGTGTACCGCGCCTTCGCTTTTCTCATCCAAAAACTGGCGGCTTGCCAGTTGAATCACAATGCCCTGCGCTTCTAAAGCATGAATCAACGGCAGCAAGCGTTTGTCTTCGCGCCCTTTTAGGATAAAGACATCCTGAAAACGTTCTGGCGCGCGCTCTAACAGAGCCTGGACCGCATGGATGCCGTAAATCATTTCACTCATTGATGGTTCTCATTCATGTCTTTTTACCGGCAGCGCTATGCTTATCCGGTCGGGAAAATATTCACCCTCCTCCCTTTCAGGAGGAGGGCTGGAGGGAGTGTATTTACTCCGCGGCTTTTTTCTTCGCCGCTCGTTTGGCTTTAGTGGCGGCGGCGATTTTACGCGTTTTGTCAGATGGCTTTTTCACTTTTTTATCGCTTTTTTTATCCGCTTTAGGCTTTGCTTTACCTTTTTTCTCACCGCGGAAGGCGCTGTCCGGTTCGAAATTCACTTTTTTACCGACCTGGCGGCGTTTACCGGCATTTTTGCTTTCGCCTTTTTTCGCTTTTTCACGCGCCGTTTTGCCAACGTTACGCGGTGCGCGCTCGCTGGAGATCAGGCTAAAGTCGATTTTCCGCTCGTCCATATTCACCGCTTCGACACGAACTTCGACCCGGTCGCCCAGTCGATACGTTTGTCCACCGGACTCGCCGATCAACCGTTGTCCAACCTGATCAAAGCGGTAGTAATCGTTATCCAGCGAAGAAACATGTACCAGCCCATCGATAAACAGTTCGTCAAGACGGACAAAGAAGCCGAAACCAGTGACGCTGGCAATGACACCTTTAAAGATATTGCCTACCTGATCGAGCATAAAGTCACACTTCAGCCAGTCAGCGACGTCGCGTGTCGCCTCATCAGCGCGGCGTTCCGCCATCGAACAGTGCTGGCCGAGCTGCAACATCTCTTCCATTGAATAGTGGTAACCGCCCGTTTCGGTAGTGTTGCCCTTGTTTCCTTGCTCTTTCGCCAGCAGGTACTTAATGGCACGGTGCAAAGAGAGGTCCGGGTAACGGCGAATCGGCGAGGTAAAGTGCGCATAAGACTGCAACGCCAGACCAAAGTGCCCGCGGTTTTCCGGATCGTAAATGGCCTGCTTCATTGAACGCAGCAGCATCGTTTGCAGCATTTCGGCGTCCGGTCTGTCGGCAATTGATTCAAGCAGTTCGGCATAATCGCGCGGTTCCGGTTTATTTCCGCCCGGAAGCTCCAGCCCCAGCTCCGCCAGTACGGAGCGAAATAAGGTAATTGCTTCGGTGGTGGGCTTATCATGAATACGGAACAGGGCGGGCTCTTTGGCTTTCTCGACAAAACGCGCCGCCGAGATATTCGCCATGATCATGCACTCTTCGATAAGCTTATGCGCGTCGTTACGCTGAGTCTGTTCGATACGCTCAATACGGCGTTCAGCGTTGAAAATAAACTTCGCCTCTTCGCTTTCAAACGAGATACCGCCACGTTCTTCACGCGCTTTATCCAGTACTTTGTAGAGGTTGTGCAGCTCTTCGATATGCTTCACCAGTGGCGCATATTGTTCACGCAGATCCTGGTCGCCCTGCAGCATATGCCAGACTTTGGTATAGGTCAGACGGGCATGAGAGCTCATCACCGCTTCATAGAATTTGTAACCCGTTAAACGCCCTTTCGCCGAGATAGTCATTTCACAGACCATACACAGCCTGTCAACCTGCGGGTTCAACGAACACAACCCGTTGGAGAGCACCTCCGGCAGCATCGGCACAACCTGTGACGGGAAGTAAACCGATGTACCACGATTGCGTGCCTCACGATCCAGTGGGGTTGGCGGACGGACATAATAGCTCACGTCAGCAATAGCGACCCACAAACGCCAGCCGCCGCCGCGTTTTTTCTCACAATAGACTGCGTCGTCAAAATCACGGGCATCTTCGCCATCAATGGTGACCAGCGGCAGCTCGCGCAGATCGACACGACCTGCTTTTGCCTCTTCCGGCACCTCTTCTTTCAGTCCGGCGATCTGTTGCTCTACCGCCTGCGGCCAGATGTAAGGAATTTCATGGGTGCGCAGCGCCATATCTACCGCCATACCTGTACCCATGTTGTCGCCCAGTACTTCGACGATTTTCCCCACCGCTTTGGTGCGGCGGGTTGGACGTTGGGTCAGTTCTACGACTACCACGAAGCCCATCCGCGCGCCCATCACCTCTTCCGGCGGGATCAGGATGTCAAAGCTTAGACGGCTGTCGTCAGGCACCACGAAACCCACACCTGCGTCGGTAAAGTAACGGCCAACAATCTGGCTGGTTTTCGGCACCAGAACACGAACGATACGCGCCTCACGACGCCCTTTACGATCGGCACCCAACGGCTGCGCCAGCACCTGATCGCCATGAATACAGGTTTTCATCTGCTCGCTGGACAGGTATAAATCATCTTTACGCCCTTCAACGCGCAGAAAACCGTAGCCATCACGATGGCCAATAACGGTGCCTTTCAGCAGGTCGAGGCGTTCCGGCAGCGCATAGCACTGACGACGCGTAAAGACCAGTTGTCCGTCACGCTCCATCGCGCGCAGGCGGCGGCGCAGAGCTTCAATCTGCTCTTCACCTTCAATATTCAGTTCTACGGCCAGTTCTTCGCGACTGGCCGGTTTTTCACGTTTCGTTAAATGTTCAAGGATAAATTCCCGGCTCGGGATAGGATTCGCGTATTTTTCAGCTTCGCGTTCCTGGAAAGGATCTTGTGACATTGAGGTTCCTCCATTGTCATCTCTAATGAAGTTTACTTCACTCCACCAGTAATAATTTATAAAGCGGTTGATTCTCTTCAACCAAATCGGCAAGCGTGTAGTTATCCAGCTCCTTGAGAAAACTTTGCACGGCCTTAGAAAGTGCCTGTTTCAGACGACAGGCAGGGGTGATGTGGCAAAATTCGCTACTACAGTTGACCAGTGATAAGGGCTCCAGCTCACGTACCACATCGCCAATACAAATCGAATTAGCTGGTTTACCCAGACGGATACCACCATTTTTTCCCCGAACGGCGGTGACAAATCCCGCCCGGCTAAGCTGATTGATAATTTTGACCATGTGATTACGGGACACGCCGTAGACTTCTGTCACTTCAGAAATACTGGTCATGCGTCCATCTGGTAACGACGCCATATAGATTAGCGCACGCAATCCGTAATCGGTGAAACTCGTTAACTGCACATCAACCTCAGGAAAAGGGAAAACGGGATATAACTTATCTGTATTGATGATAAACCAGCCAGCTGTCAGGCTGCTAATTTATTTCGATTCAGGAAGGAAAAAAGCGAGGAGCAATGACACATTTGAGCCGAAGGGTGATGCAAAATATTTTATGCGGCCTGGGAACGCTGAATGGTAAGCCTGATAAGCGCAGCGCCATCAGGCACTGCGCCATGAGCAGTGATTACGCGTCGAACGGGTCGCGCAGAATCATCGTCTCAGTACGATCCGGGCCGGTAGAAATAATATCAATCGGCACACCGGTCAGTTCTTCAATACGTTTGATATAGTTCAGCGCCGCCGTCGGCAAACCGCTACGATCTTTCACGCCGAAGGTGGACTCAGACCAGCCTGGCATAGTTTCATAAATCGGCTCGATGCCTTTCCAGTCATCAGCGGCCAGCGGAGTAGTAGTCACTTCGCGGCCATCCGGCATACGATAGGCCACGCAGATTTTTACCTCTTTCAAACCGTCCAGAACGTCCAGTTTGGTCAGGCAGAAGCCCGACAGGGAGTTGATCTGAACCGCACGACGTACAGCAACGGAATCCAGCCAGCCAGTACGACGGCGACGACCCGTAGTCGCGCCGTATTCGTTACCCTGCTTGCACAGAAATTCGCCGGTTTCATCAAACAGCTCCGTAGGGAACGGACCCGCCCCTACGCGCGTGGAGTAAGCTTTGATAATACCCAGGACGTAATCGACATAACGCGGACCGAGACCGGACCCCGTCGCCACGCCGCCAGCGGTGGTGTTGGAAGAGGTCACATACGGATAAGTACCGTGATCGATATCCAGCAGCGTACCTTGTGCGCCTTCGAACATGACGAAATCGCCACGTTTGCGCGCCTGGTCCAGCAGATCGGAAACATCAACAACCATGCTGGTCAGGATGTCGGCAATCGCCATCACATCATCCAGCACTTTCTGATAGTCAACGGCGTCTACTTTATAGAAATTCACCAGCTGGAAGTTGTGGTATTCCATCACTTCTTTCAGTTTTTCAGCGAAGGTGGCTTTATCAAACAGATCGCCAACGCGCAGGCCGCGACGAGCCACTTTGTCTTCATAAGCCGGGCCGATACCACGACCGGTGGTGCCGATCGCTTTCGCGCCGCGCGCTTTTTCACGCGCGTTATCCAGCGCCACGTGATAATCAAGGATCAGCGGACAGGCTTCAGACAGCAGCAGGCGCTCACGGACAGGGATACCACGGTCTTCCAGACCTTTCATCTCTTTCATCAGCGCGCTCGGAGACAGCACAACACCGTTCCCGATGATGCTGGTAACATTCTCACGAAGAATACCTGATGGAATAAGATGGAGGACGGTTTTTTCACCGTTGATTACGAGAGTATGGCCTGCGTTGTGACCGCCCTGATAGCGTACAACATATTTAGCCCGTTCAGTCAGAAGATCGACGATCTTTCCTTTACCTTCGTCACCCCATTGGGTGCCCAGTACGACGACGTTGTTACCCATTTTTCAAAATCACCGTTTGCTTAAAAATGGATTCTACCATCGCTTTTTCAGAGTTACAGCACTTTTTGCACTCAAGCCGCGGCAAATCCGACCACTTTTTGTTCAGCCAATCGTTTTCCTCAACATGTAGTAGACCACAACTCCCGCAACCACAAGTCCACCACCAAAACGACGTAAAATATTTTCCGGTAGTTGCGCTAACGCCGAAACCATTTTTTTCCATGCGCCGGGATACAGCATTGGCCCCAATCCTTCGAGGACTAATACCAGAGCAAGCGCCAACCAGATTGTTGAATTCATTTATCGCCCTTATAAAAGAAAACCACCGGCATCCTCTGGATGCGGTGGTTTTGCTGGTCTAAAACCGCTGACGCTCGTTTAGCGTGTCGTCGAACTCGGTGTCTTCATGTAGCGGAAGAAATCGCTGTCCGGGCTCAGTACCATGACGTCCTGATTACTTTCGAAGCTCTTCTCATAAGCACGCAGGCTACGAATAAACGCATAGAAATCAGGATCCTGGCTGAATGCGTCAGCAAACAGTTTCGCGGCTTCTGCATCGCCTTCACCACGCATGATACGGCCCTGACGTTCAGCTTCCGCCAGAGTTTTCGTCACTTCGTAGTCAGCAGCGGCGCGCAGTTTTTCCGCCTCTTCCTGACCTTGTGAGCGGTGACGACGCGCTACCGCTTCACGCTCGGCACGCATACGGTTGTAAATTGCCTCAGAAACCTCGGTCGGCAAGTTGATCTGCTTAATACGCACATCGACCACTTCGATACCCAACGCCGCCATACTGTTCGGGTTGATAACCGGTACTTTACCTTTCGTTTCTGCCGTAACGCGTTCCGCCGCTTCAGCAATAGCGTCATCCGCCGCCGGAGTCGCCACTTCATCGTCCGTACCGGCTGAACCTGAGTTCAACGCATCACGGACTTCCAGAGTCAGGCGACCACGAGAATCGGTCACGATATCTTTTACGTCCAGACGGCCAATTTCAGAACGCAAACGGTCTGAGAATTTACGTTTTAACAGCACCTCGGCTTGCGAAATATCGCCGCCGCCGGTCGCCAGATAGTACCGACTAAAGTCGCTGATACGCCATTTAATATAAGAGTCAACAATCAGGTCTTTCTTCTCTTTAGTCACAAAGCGATCGGCCTGGTTGTCCATCGTCTGGATTCGCGCATCAAGCATTTTGACTGATTCAATAAACGGGATCTTAAAGTGCAGACCCGGCGCGTAAACCAGCGGTTTGTTCTCATCGTCACGCAGAACTTTACCAAAGCGCAGCGTAATGCCGCGCTCGCCCTCTTTGACTACAAAGACGGACATGTAGAGCACTACCAGCACGATGATGATAATCGCAATTACTGACTTACGCATCGTTATTCCCCCTGACGCTGGTAGTCGTTACGCTGCGCATTAGCGCGACGTTGGTCCATAATATCGCCCTGGCTTGAGGACGACGTGTTGCTTGCTCCACTGGTGTTAGACGTGGTGGACGGCGGCAGGCGCAGCAGGTTGCTGGCGCTATTGTCGCTCTTTGCCGCCGGCGCATTCCCGCCTTTCAGCATCTGATCTAACGGCAGCACCATCAAATTACCGCTCTTGTCGTTAACCAGAACTTTACGGGTATGGCTCAGCACTTTTTCCATTGTTTCAATGTACAAACGCTCGCGAGTAATCTGCGGTGCGGCTTTATATTCCGGCAAAATCTCCGCAAACCGGGCGACTTCACCCTGCGCTTCCAGGATAGTCTGGGTTTTATACGCGCGTGCCTCTTCAAGGATACGCTGTGCCTGACCGTTAGCGCGCGGCTGAACTTCGTTGGTATACGCTTCCGCTTCACGAATGTACTGCTGCTCGTTTTCGCGTGCGGCAATCGCATCGTCAAAGGCAGCCTTCACCTCTTCCGGCGGACGCGCAGCCTGGAAGTTCACGTCCAACAGGGTGATGCCCATGTTGTACGGTTTGATGGTTTCTTCCAGTTCGCGTTGGGTATCGCTACGAATAACGGTACGCCCCTCGGTCAGGATGCGATCCATCGTGTATTTGCCAATGACGCCGCGCAAAGCACTATCGGTGGCCTGACGCAGACTGTCGTCCGGGCTGGTTACGCTAAACAGATATTTCTGCGGATCGGTGACACGGTATTGCACGTTCATTTCAACGCGCACCACGTTTTCGTCAGACGTCAGCATGACGCCAGAAGCCGCCAGTTCGCGCACCGCTTCTACGTTCACCGGCGTCACTTCATCAATAAATGTCGGCTTCCAGTTCAGACCTGGCTCAACCAGATGGCTGAATTTACCAAAACGCGTCACAACGCCGCGCTCGGCTTCTTTAATAGTATAGAAACCGCTGGCTGCCCAGATAATGACTATTGCCGCCGCCGCGATAGCGACGATACGGCCCCCCATCTGCGGACGCGGGCCTTGCGATGAATTACCGCCGCCGGAACCGGTGCCTTTACCGCCCCCAAAACCACCGAGCTTTTTACTCAGTTTACGGAAGATATCATCCAGATCGGGAGGTCCCTGATCGCGGCCACCTTTGTTTCCATTTCCCCCAGAGTTGCTGCCAGGTTTGCTGCTTCCCCACGGGTCGCGGTCCTGTCCGTTATTACCGGGCTGATTCCACGCCATGTTTGTGCTCCATATTTGTTATGCGGTGATCCCCATTGTCTTTCGACTCCAGAGGATAAGGCGAAATGACTCCATGCTTCAGACGAGCCGCCGTTACGGGCATCATCTCTCAGGCCACACCTTGCTTAGCCGCTTTTTTCACCCCAGTCACTTTACTGATATAAGCTCCTGTGATTTTCTCAGCTGCCGCATCAATGCAACCTGAATGACTCCGCGTCTAGATCACATATTCGATCAACGCCGGTTCTTGTTTACAAAGGCGACGCCAGTCGACAATCGGCATTCGTACCTGCAGACTGACGCTACCGTCTTCCTCCATCCACTCTTTTTCTATTGCCTGAAGCTGATAAAACCGGCTTCTCAGACGCCCTTCCTGCGGCGGTAAACGCAGCGTATGCTGCGCCACCTCGCCGGAAAGACGCTCCGTCAAAGCCTGAAAAAGTTGTGGTATTCCCACGCCGGTCTGTGCTGAAAGCCAAACGCGGATGGGGTTATTCTCTTCATCTCTGTCGATACGCGGTTCAAAGTCGTCCAGCATATCGATTTTATTCATCACCATTAAGGTGGGGATTTCATGAGCGTCAATCTCTTCAAGAACGGTATTTACCGCCTCGATGTTTTCCTGCACACGAACATCCGCCGCATCGACCACATGCAGCAACAGAGTCGCTTGACGCGTCTCCTGCAGGGTAGCTTTAAAGGCCGCCACCAGATCGTGCGGTAAATGACGGATAAACCCTACCGTATCCGCCAGCACGGTTTCACCGACATCCGCCACATCAATGCGGCGTAACGTGGGGTCCAGCGTCGCAAACAGCTGATCTGCCGCATACACCCGCGCTTCGGTAATCTGATTAAAAAGGGTGGATTTTCCGGCATTGGTATAACCTACCAACGATACCGTCGGCACGTCGGCCTTAATGCGCGACTGCCGCCCCTGCTCACGTTGCTTCTCAACTTTCTCCAGGCGCGACTGAATCTGCACAATGCGATTCCGCAATAAACGACGGTCGGTTTCGAGCTGGGTTTCACCCGGACCGCGCAAACCAATCCCGCCCTTCTGCCGTTCCAGGTGGGTCCAGCCACGCACCAGACGCGTCGCCAGATGGCGCAACTGCGCCAGCTCAACCTGCAGCTTACCTTCATGGGTACGCGCGCGTTGGGCAAAAATATCTAAGATAAGACCGGTGCGATCGATAACCCGGCATTCGCACAAACGCTCCAGGTTACGTTCCTGGGCTGGACTCAATGCATGATCAAACAATACGACCGCTGCGCCAGTCGCTTTCACGGCTTCCGCAATTTCAACTGCCTTACCTTCACCTACAAAATACTTAGGGTGCGGTGCTTTACGGCTACCGGTAATCACCTGCATTGCTTCGACACCGGCGGAAGAGACCAGAGATTCAAACTCCTGGAGGTCTTCCATATCTTTGTCTTGCGAAAAATAGATGTGTACCAGTACCGCCTGCTCACCGGCATCATAACGGTCAAACAAGCGTAAACCCTCTTAATAACCAGCGGGGGCGATTATCCGACGCCCCCGACATGGATAAACAGCGCGTGAACTTATTCAGTCTCTTCGCTGTCCTGTTGCGCAGTAGCCCCCTGCGCGTTGCTACCGTGATGGTAGTTATTGCTGGTGCCGCCACCGGCATTGTTGCTGTGATGGGAAACCGGGCGAGACGGGACAACAGTAGAAATCGCGTGCTTATAAACCATCTGGCTGACCGTGTTTTTCAACAGGATCACGAACTGATCAAAGGACTCGATTTGACCTTGCAGCTTAATACCATTCACCAAATAAATAGAAACTGGAACACGTTCCCGACGCAATGCGTTCAGGAACGGATCTTGTAAAGATTGCCCCTTAGCCATTCTTTCTTTTCCTTATATGCTTATTTGTACTTATACATTTCATCCTTCACGCTACCTCTGCGTTGGCCGCTTTGACGCAACATGACTGACTTCGTGTATAGCTGAATCTTACTAAATTTCTGAAAAATTGCGCACGATACGTCTCAATTGTACACATTCAGTCTGCGATAGCACCAACAACCTGTAATACTTCTTTTCGTGCCAGATCGGGATTTTCACTGTCAAGCCAGCGCACCCCTTCCCAACCGCGCAACCAGGTCATCTGGCGCTTCGCCAACTGTCTCGTGGCGCAAACACCTCTATAAACCATTTCATCATATGAAATTTCGCCCTCAATGTATGACCACATCTGGCGGTATCCCACACAACGGATGGAAGGCAAGTCCGTATGCAAATCTCCTCGGGCAAAAAGCGCCCGGACTTCTGCTTCAAAACCTGAAGCCAACATCTGATGAAAACGCTGCTCAATGCGCTGATGGAGCAGTTCACGGCTCGCCGGGGCGATAGCGAACTGATGCACCTGATACGGTAGCGCGTCTCCTGACGTTTGCGTTAGCTCCGTTAAAGTTTTACCCGAAATGAAAAAAACTTCCAGTGCCCGGGAAAGTCTTTGCGGATCATTTGGATGAATTCGCGCAGCGGCAACCGGATCTATTTCCTGAAGTTGCCGGTGCAGCGCGTCCCATCCCAGTTCCGCCGCCTGCCGCTCAATTCGGGATCTGACCTGCGGATTGGCCGAAGGCAGTGGCGATAGCCCTTCAAGCAACGCCTTAAAGTACAACATGGTCCCGCCCACTAACAGTGGAATACGCCCTGCGGCGGTAATCTCCGCCATTTCTGCTAACGCATCGCGACGGAAATCAGCCGCCGAATACGCCTGCGATGGGTCGCGTATATCCAGCAGTCGATGCGGCGCCGCTTTCAGCTCATCGGCATCCGGTTTGGCCGTACCAATATCCATTCCCCGATAAATGAGGGCGGAATCCACGCTTATCAACTCTACTGGCAAAACTTTACGCAGTGCTATCGCCAACGCCGTTTTGCCGGAGGCCGTCGGCCCCATCAAAAATATCGCCTTGGGCAGGCTCGCCTTACTTACATCATTCATGCTTCAGGGCGTTCATCGCCGAATGTAAATCAACAGGTTGTAACAGACCCCCCGGCGGCGCTTTCACCAGTTGCGGACATAGCCGCTCAACATCTGCCAGGAGTGATATGGCCTGCGCCATTGACCACTGTGAATGTTCGCTCTGCACATTACGCGCTATCCACTGTGCAATATTGAGCGTTGCAAATGTAGTCTGTTGCGCCAGGTAGCCTATCAGTTCAGGAATCAAGATTTGTAAATTTTGTTGTCGTAAGGGTAAAGGCACTGCACGAATGGTCACATGCTGCGCATCAGACTGAAATTCAATGCCCAATTCCCCCAACGAAGGTTGGGCTTTTTGCAGCGAGGATTTTTCATCTGCGCTCACTTTTAAACGCAGCGGAATCAACAACGGCTGCGCGCAAACCGGACTTTGCCCCGGTGTAAGCTGCGCCTGACGCAGCCAACGCTCCGCAACCGGAAGCGACAATAGCTGAATATTTCCTTCACGTTCCAGCAGCGCGCAGTCTCCGCCGACAATCGTCAGCACGCGGCCAAAACTCTGGCTATGCCCGTCAAGCGCAGGCGCAGCTGGTTCTGGTGTCGGACCAGGGCTCGCCGCGGGCGTTTGTAATAGCGCGCGATAAACCTCGCCCTGCTGCTTCTGGTAGCCTGTCTGCGCATGAGGCCAGCCGCCAACGGACTGACGCCCGCCGCCCGATGCGCTGCCGGAATAGCGCGGCGTAACAGGCTCACGCGCCGCAGCTGGCATAGCAGGTTCAGCAAAATGGTTACGCCCTGCGGCGACACGGTTTTCCGGGATATGCCGCGGCGCGGGTGGTATCTCCTCCAGCGGTAGCGTCGTTTCCGTCTGCTGTTGTAGAACGCTCAATACCCCCTGATAGATGAAATCGTGTACCAGCCGGGACTGATGGAAACGCACTTCATGTTTGGCGGGATGCACATTGACGTCCACCTGATGCGGGTCAATCTCCAGATACAACACAAACGCAGGCTGCTGGTCCGCGCCCAATTTGTTTTCACAGGCCTGACGAATAGCATGGTTGATCAAGCGATCGCGCATCATGCGCCCATTCACATAGCAGTATTGAATCTCCGTCAACGCCGTGGTGGTGTGATTCGGATCGGCGACCCAGCCGCGGAGGGTCAGATCACCATGCTGCCACTCGATCGCCAACGCCTGCTCCAGAAATGGCGTGCCGCAGATGGTACCTAACCGACGCTCTTTTTGCCCGTCTTTGGCGACAGCGCGATACTGTCGTATCAATTTGCCGTTGTGCGACAGATTGAAAGTGACGTCAAAACGGGCCAGTGCGATACGACGGATAATCTCATCAATATGATTAAATTCCGTTTTTTCGGTACGCATAAATTTGCGGCGGGCAGGCGTATTATAAAAGAGATCCAGAACTTCCAGGGTCGTGCCGACCGGGTGCGCGGCGGGTTTTACCGTCACGTCCATATCGCGCCCTTCCGCATATGCCTGCCAGGCCTCCGACTGTTCCGCGGTACGCGAAGTCAGCGTTAAGCGTGAAACCGAACTGATACTGGCTAACGCTTCACCGCGAAACCCCAGACTAATAATCGCCTCCAGATCGTCAAGCGAGGCGATTTTGCTGGTGGCATGTCGGGCCAGCGCCAGGGCCAGTTCCTCTTTTTTAATGCCGCAGCCATTGTCGCGAATACGAATAAGCTTCGCGCCGCCACGCTCAATATCGATATCAATGCGGGTAGCGCCTGCGTCCAGACTGTTCTCTACCAGCTCTTTGACAACCGACGCAGGGCGCTCCACCACTTCGCCAGCGGCGATTTGGTTCGCAAGCTGCGGCGGCAGAACCTGAATCGGCATGAAATCTCCTTAATTCGCGGCGGTCATTCCGCCCGGCTGGTGAGTACTGGCCGTCTGGCCTGAAGCGCCCTGTGGCGCAGACTGAAGCGGATGCGCTTCAAAATACTTACGCAACCCCTTGTAAATGGCTTCAGCAATCTGCTGTTGATAACGCTCGCTCGCCAGCAATCGCTCTTCGCCACGGTTACTGATAAAGCCCGTCTCTACCAAAATGGACGGGATATCCGGAGAACGCAGCACGCCCAGGCTGGCATGTTCAGGGCGACGCTTGTGTAGCGACCCCACGCCGTCCAGCTGACTGAGCACATTCGTCGCCACATCATACCCTACCCGCTGCGAATGACCGAATTGCAAATCCAGTACCGCCTGGCTCAAATAAGGGTCTGACTGACTGTTCGCCAGAACATCGCCAGCGCCGCCCAGCAGTTCGGACTGTTTCTCATGCTGCTCAAGCCAGTTTGCCATTTCGCTGTTCGCGCGACGATTGGACAATACCCAGACGGAGGCACCCGTGGCGTCGCGATTTGGCGCGGCATCCGCGTGAATGGAAACAAGGAAGTTGGCGTTTTGCTTACGCGCCACGTCAGAGCGTCCCATCACCGAAATAAAATAGTCACCGTCACGCGTCAGCACGCCCTTGAACATCGGATCGTTATTGAGCAACGTCCGCAGCTTACGCGCGATGGCGATGGTGACGTTTTTTTCACGTGTACCGTCCGGGCCTATCGCACCCGGATCCTGACCTCCATGCCCGGCATCAATAGCAATCACCACTTTATCACCAACACCTGACGACGCACGCGCCGCGGGTCGCGTGACGGTATTACTGCTGGTCACGCCAGTGAGTCGATCGTTGGAGGATTTAAACGGATTACGGGCAGGCTCTGCCGGCTGAGGCACGCTTTCAACCCGCTTCGCCATTACTGGCGGTGGTGGCGGAGCATCGGCGTTAATGGTGAAAATGACCGTATAGTTACCGCCGTTTTGCCGTTTCACGGCCTCGGTTTTGCCATTTTCCGTCAGATCGACCAGTAACCTTAAAGTCTGCGCGTCTTTCGGTGTTCCGGCGCGGATCGTTTTCACCAGATTAGTACCGCTAAACTGAAGCGGCAGCCCCTGAATTACGCCAGTCTGTTTGATGTCCAGCGCAACGGTGCGCTTACCATCCTGCGAGTAAGCGTACTCCGGCTCGCCGATAAAACTGAGCGTAATGCGCGCCTGCTGCTCACCGTTGGAAACCTGAATATCGGAGAGACTGGCGGCACCCGCCTGCGCGCACAGCAGGATTAAGGCTGCTATCACAGCATTTTTGATGCAATAAATCATCCCGCCACCTTTATAACTAACCGGCTAAATGCGCCAACAACGAATGACCCAATGAGGATACCGCGTTTACACGCGCCTCACGCCCCTGAGCCTGATATTCAATGTGTATTTCGACATCCGGGTCGGGCAGAACACCTTTACCTTGTTGCGGCCACTCCACGAGACAGATGGCGTCGTTGGCGAAATAATCACGAATACCCATAAACTCCAGTTCCTCCGGATCCGCAAGGCGGTATAAGTCGAAGTGATATACCATCACGTGAGTGAGCGCATAAGGCTCTACCAGCGTATAGGTAGGGCTTTTTACATTGCCGTTATGGCCTAACGCCTGCAAGAATCCCCGGCTAAACGTCGTTTTACCAGCGCCTAAATCGCCATACAGATAGATAACCGTCGCGCCATTGCAGGCATTGGCTACCCGTTGCCCCAGGTCTAACGTCGCCTGCTCGTCAGGGAGCGGAATTACTCGATTCATCATGGTTTACGTCAATCACATCAGGGTTAACAATACGCCGCAGCGTAGTAAAAAGATCGGTCGCTAACATGCCGCGAGCGCCATAACGCGCTGCCAGTAAGTCCGCCGCCGCGCCGTGGGCCACACATCCCACACATGCCGCATCATACGGGGTAAACTTCTGTCCAAGCAATGCGCCAATGATGCCGGATAATACGTCACCCATCCCGCCGCTCGCCATTCCTGCATTACCGGCGTCAATAATAGCCAAAGGGTGATGTCCGGCGGCGACAATCGTCCCTGCGCCTTTTAATACCACAACGCCTCCATATCGTTTTACCAGACGCTGTGACGAAAGTAAGCGATCACTTTCAATTTCTGCAATAGAACACCCCAACAGACGGGCAGCCTCTCCCGGGTGGGGTGTAATCACGCGATTGTGACGTTTATCAGGATTGATTGCCAGTAGGTTCAGCGCATCCGCATCCCAGAGCATAGGTTTACGGACATTTTCTACTTTCTGTAAGGCTTTTTTGCCCCACTCCTGTTGCCCAAGTCCCGGGCCAATGACGACCACATCGGCCCATAACAGACTTTCTTCCAGTAACAAAGGCGTCAGTTCATGTACCATCAGTTCCGGGCGGGCCGTTAGCAACGGCGCGATATTTTCACGGCGGGTCAGCACTCTGACCAATCCGGCTCCCGTGCGTAGCGCCGCCTCGCCCGCCATCCGAATCGCCCCCGCTGTCCCCAGGTCGCCACCGATAATCACCAACCGTCCATGGTCGCCTTTGTGCGAGGTCGGTCGGCGCGGCGTTAGCCATTGCCCTAACTGCGTCGCATCAAAACGTTGCAGCGGCGGCGTCTGAACCGCCAGCCAGCCGTCCAGCCCCAGCGCGTCATAGTGCAGCACGCCGGTGACATCACGTGCTTTGCCAGTAAGCAGGCCGGGTTTGAGGGCGATAAATGTAACCGTATGCGCGGCACTCATCACCGCGCCGGGCGTGGCCCCCGTTTGCGCCAGCAGACCTGACGGGATATCGACGGCGACAACCGGTGCAGGATGGGCGTTAGCCTGTTCAATCAGACTGGCTACCGGGGCGCGCGGTGCCTGGGTTAACCCCGTACCAAGCAAAGCATCGATAATCAAATCTGTCGTCTCCGGCCAGATAATATCGGCTGCATGGATAATTCCGCCTGCGTTCAGCCAGGCTTCGCGCGCCTGCGCCGCTTCTTCAGGCAGCGGTTTGTCACTCTCCTGCGCCAGCAACGTCACACAAATGCCCGCCGCTTGCGCTAACCGCGCCACGACGTAGCCATCGCCGCCATTGTTGCCATGTCCGCACAGCACCAGCCAGTGCCGGGCATCAGGGTAAATATCGCGGGCCGTCCGAAACGCCGCGTCGCCTGCGCGAAGCATTAATTCATAGAGTGTGAGCCCGAAGACATCTGCCGCGTCGCGCTCCAGCCGTTTGATCTCATCGGCGGGCCACACAGAGTGTGGTATACTTGCAGGGTTTTTCTTCATGTTATGGTCCATCATGTCAGAGCCCCTCGATCTCAATCAGTTAGCGCAAAATATTAAGCAGTGGGGGCTGGAGCTGGGCTTTCAACAGGTCGGTATTACCGATACTGATCTCAGCGCATCCGAACCTGCATTGCAGGCCTGGCTGGCTAAACAATACCACGGCGAGATGGAATGGATGGCGCGCCACGGTATGATGCGCGCCCGGCCCCATGAACTCTTACCGGGTACGCTACGTGTCATCAGCGTACGTATGAACTATCTGCCCGCCAACGCCGCGTTTGCCAGCACGTTGAAGAATCCCACGCTTGGCTATGTTAGCCGATATGCGCTGGGGCGCGATTATCACAAGCTATTACGCAGCCGCCTCAAAAAACTGGGCGAGCAGATCCAGCAACACTGCGGTTCGCTGAATTTTAGACCCTTTGTCGACTCTGCGCCTGTTCTTGAACGTCCATTAGCGGAAAAAGCCGGACTTGGCTGGACAGGTAAGCACTCACTTATTCTTAATCGGGAAGCAGGATCGTTCTTTTTCCTGGGCGAACTGCTACTTGATTTACCGCTACCGATAGACAAGCCGGTCGGGGAAGGTTGCGGTAAATGTGTCGCCTGTATGACCATCTGCCCGACCGGGGCAATTGTCGAACCGTATACGGTGGATGCACGGCGTTGTATCTCTTATCTCACCATTGAACTGGAAGGCGCTATTCCGGAAGCGTTTCGCCCATTGATAGGCAACCGTATATACGGCTGCGATGACTGCCAGCTTATCTGCCCGTGGAATCGTTATTCACAGCTGACCAATGAAGAGGATTTTAGCCCACGTAAACCACTGCACGCCCCGGCGTTGATTGACCTGTTTAGCTGGAGCGAAGCGCAATTTCTGAAAGTTACTGAAGGCTCTGCGATTCGACGCATTGGCCATTTACGCTGGCTGCGCAATGTGGCCGTTGCGCTGGGAAATGCGCCGTGGAGCGATGCGATTATTACCGCGCTGCAAAGCCGTCAAGGTGAGCACCCACTTCTTGACGAGCATATTGAATGGGCGATTGCGCAACAAATTGAAAAGCGGAATGCCTGCATCATTGAAGTGCAACTACCGAAAAAACAGCGTCTGGTCAGGGTAATTGAAAAAGGGCTTCCTCGCGATGCCTGAATTATTCACAGGCTGTGTATAAAAATAAAAACACATTGCGATTCAAGAGGGAGAAAAGGAGCATACAATAGTCCTAACATTTTGAAATCTTGTTTTTTATATATATTTCAAATGGTTATATAAAATCCACTCTTCGGGTATGATTTTTCAAATTCCAGGAGCAATAGACCAGCCTGTGGATAACTCTGTTTACAAGCGTCTGACGAAAGCGGAACAAAACGTTCCCCAACGCGATATTCGTTGTGGATAAATTGGCTGTAGATAAGAATTGGAGCGGGAAACGAGACTCGAACTCGCGACCCCGACCTTGGCAAGGTCGTGCTCTACCAACTGAGCTATTCCCGCATAATCTTCGTCTTTCGAACCGCTACTGCGTTAGCTGCCTTCACTCGCCTGAGTCACTTACTTCAGTAAGCACCTAAGGACTCATTCAGTTGCCGCCTTGTCGCAATTCGAAATCCTGCGATTGGTGGTCTGTACTTAACAAGTACTTTACAAATTTTGGAGCGGGAAACGAGACTCGAACTCGCGACCCCGACCTTGGCAAGGTCGTGCTCTACCAACTGAGCTATTCCCGCAAATTTAATGCTGTCGTAATTCGCATTTCTGCGTCGTTACGGGAGGCGCATTATACGAGAAATCCATTTAGCTGCAAGCCCCTGAACGCATTTTTTCGCGATTTTTGTTTGAGTGCTGATTAAATCAGCAAACAAGACAAAAAACGAGCAATATGTCCGCTATTCACCAAAAAACATTTCACTCAATGTTTAAAGGTACCTAAACAGAATAGCACTCTACGCCAAAAAACGGGTAGCAAGGTACATACGTAGAAATAGAATAAGGCGTCATACTCTCCAGCCTCCGCTGTTTTTGCCGGATGGCGCCGCTAATCCAGCCTACCAGGGAGCGCAATAGCGCTCTGGCGCGGATAAAACGCCATCAGGCTCGCGCATCACAGTTTAATGAAATACTCGCGGTAGTAAGCCAGTTCAGCTACCGACTCGCGAATATCATCCATCGCCTGGTGCGTCCCCTGCTTGGTAAAGCCGGTCAGAATTTCCGGTTTCCAGCGGCGCGCCAACTCCTTGAGTGTACTGACATCCAGATAGCGATAATGAAAATAAGCCTCCAACTCTGGCATATATTTAAACAGGAAACGACGATCCTGGCCGATGCTATTGCCGCAAATCGGCGATTTACCCGCAGGCACCCACGCTTTCAGGAATTCAATCGTTGCCAGCTCAGCATCGCGTTCGCTCATTGTACTTGCCTTAACGCGATCTACCAGGCCGCTTCCGGTATGAGTGCGCACGTTCCAGTCATCCATTAACGCCAGTTGCGCATCGGATTGATGTACCGCAATCGTCGGCCCCTCTGCCAGAATATTCAGGCTGGCATCCGTTACCAGTGTAGCAATCTCAATAATGCGATCACGCTCGGGATCCAGACCTGTCATCTCCAGATCGATCCAAATCAGGTTGTTTTCATCGGCACTCATGCTATTTTCCACCCTTCAGAGGTCACATTCACTGTGACTATATTCATCTACAATTGCGTGTATCATAGATGTTTTGCCCACTATGGGCGACCAGGAGCCAGTACGATTGAGCAAAAATAAACTCTCCAAAGGCCAGCAGCGCCGTGTGAACGCCAATCACCAGCGTCGTTTAAAAACGTCCGCGGAGAAAGCCGATTACGATGACAACCTCTTTGGCGAGCCTGCTGAAGGTATCGTTATTAGCCGTTTTGGTATGCATGCCGATGTGGAGTCCGCTGGCGGTGAGGTTCACCGCTGCAATATCCGCCGCACGATTCGTTCGCTGGTCACTGGCGATCGCGTCGTCTGGCGTCCAGGCAAAGCCGCCGCCGAGGGCGTTAATGTGAAAGGCATCGTTGAAGCGGTGCATGAGCGCACCTCGGTATTGACGCGCCCGGACTTTTATGACGGCGTGAAACCTATTGCCGCCAACATTGACCAAATCGTTATCGTTTCTGCGATTTTGCCCGAACTATCGCTGAATATCATCGATCGCTATCTGGTAGGCTGTGAAACCTTACAGGTTGAGCCGCTGATCGTACTGAACAAAATCGATCTGCTGGACGACGAAGGCATGGACTTCGTAAACGAGCAGATGGATATCTACCGCAATATCGGTTATCGCGTGTTGATGGTCTCCAGCCACACACAGGATGGTCTGAAACCGCTGGAAGAAGCGTTAACCGGCCGCATCAGTATTTTTGCCGGACAATCCGGCGTCGGAAAATCCAGCCTGTTAAATGCCCTGCTCGGCTTACAGGACGAGATTCTGACGAATGATGTATCGAACATTTCCGGCCTGGGCCAACATACCACCACCGCAGCCCGTCTGTATCATTTCCCGCATGGCGGCGATGTGATTGACTCTCCTGGCGTACGCGAGTTCGGCCTGTGGCATCTGGAGCCGGAACAAATCACGCAGGGCTTTGTCGAATTTCATGACTATCTGGGCCATTGCAAATACCGGGACTGCAAACATGACGCCGATCCAGGCTGCGCCATTCGCAAGGCGGTAGAGAACGGCGCTATTGCGGAAACCCGTTTCGAAAATTATCACCGAATTCTTGAAAGTATGGCGCAGGTAAAAACGCGTAAAAACTTTTCTGATACGGACGACTGACAGATACGCTAGGCATCGTTAGAATCGTCCCCTTTTTCAGGATACCGGTATAAATACCGGTTCAGGAACAACACTGGCCTGGAGGCTACCTTGTTAAACTCATTTAAACTTTCGCTACAATACATTCTGCCGAAACAATGGCTCACTCGCCTGGCGGGCTGGGGCGCAAGCAAACGAGCAGGATGGCTGACTAAACTGGTTATCGATCTCTTCGTAAAATATTACAAGGTCGATATGACAGAGGCGCAAAAACCCGATACCACCAGCTATCGTACGTTCAATGATTTCTTCGTGCGCCCGCTGCGTGATGATGTGCGCCCCCTCAATACCGATCCTAACATCCTCGTCATGCCTGCCGACGGCGTGATTAGCCAGTTAGGCCGTATTGAAGAAGATAAAATTTTGCAGGCCAAGGGCCATAACTACCGCCTTGAGGCGTTGCTCGCAGGTAACTATCTGATGGCGGATAAATTCCGTAACGGCACGTTTGTTACCACCTATCTCTCTCCTCGCGATTACCACCGCGTGCATATGCCATGTAATGGTATCCTGCGCGAAATGATCTACGTACCAGGCGATCTGTTCTCCGTTAACCATCTGACTGCGCAAAACGTACCCAATCTGTTTGCCCGCAACGAGCGCGTTATCTGTCTGTTTGATACCGAGTTTGGCCCTATGGCGCAAATTCTGGTCGGCGCTACCATTGTTGGCAGTATCGAAACCGTCTGGGCGGGAACCATCACGCCGCCGCGTGAAGGCATCATTAAACGCTGGACCTGGCCTGCCGGCGAAGATGAAGGCTCTGTCGCCTTGCTGAAAGGTCAGGAGATGGGGCGCTTTAAGCTGGGTTCCACGGTTATCAACTTGTTTGCGCCAGGAAAAGTGAATCTGATCGAATCGCTTGCAAGCCTGTCCGTCACCAAAATTGGCCAACCGCTGGCAACCTCGACCGAAACCTTCGTCACGCCGGAGGCAGAATCAGCGCCACTGCCGGAAGAAGAAATTAAAGCGGAACATGACGCCAGCCCGCTGGTTGATAATAAAAAAGACGAAACCTGATCAAGAGAGAACGCTGACGTGCGCCTGATTATCGCTTTTCTGATGGCCTGGTGCCTCAGCACGGGGGCGTTCGCCGCAACGGCCCCCGACGCCAAACAAATCACGCAAGAACTGGAGCAGGCAAAAGCGGCGAAACCCGCCCAGCCAGAAGCCGTTGAGATGCTCCAGACTGCGTTAAACGCGCTTGAAGAACGGAAAGGTTCGCTTGAACGCGCGAAACAATATCAACACGTTATTGATAACTTCCCTAAGCTATCCGCCACCCTGCGCGCCCAATTAAATAATCTGCGCGATGAACCCCGCAGCGTACCGCCGGAGATGTCCTCCGAGGCGTTAAACCAGGAGATTTTGCAGGTTAGCAGCCAACTGCTGGATAAAACCCGCGAGGCGCAGCAGGAGCAAGAGCGCGCCAGAGAAATTGCCGACTCGCTCAGCCAACTTCCCCAGCAGCAAAACGATGCCCGCCGCCAGCTTAATGAGCTCGAGCGACGACTCGGCGCCGCAGGCGGAAGTGCCGCGCTTAGCCAGGCGCAAAGTCTCAGTATGCAGGCGGAGTCCGCCAAACTAAAAGCGTTAGTCGACGAACTGGAACTGGCGCAACTGTCCGCCAACAACCGTCAGGAACTGGCTCGTTTGCGTTCTGAACTGGCAGAAAAGCAGAGTCAGCAATTAGATGCGTATCTTCAGGCGCTACGCAATCAGCTTAACAGCCTACGTCAACGTGAAGCGGAACGCGCGCTGGAAAGCACCGAGCTGCTGGCGGAAAACAGCGCGGGACTGCCGGAAGGCATCGTCGAACAATTTAAAGTTAACCGCGAACTGTCACAGGCGCTCAATCAACAAGCACAGCGGATGGATCTGGTCGCCTCGCAGCAGCGGCAGGCCGCCAGCCAAACGTTGCAGGTGCGCCAGGCGCTTAATACGCTACGGGAGCAGTCACAGTGGCTTGGCGTTTCCAATATGCTTGGCGAAGCGCTGCGCGCGCAGGTCGCACGTCTGCCGGAAATGCCTAAACCGCAGCAGCTTGATACAGAAATGGCGCAACTACGTGTCCACCGGATGCGTTATGAAGAGTTACTCAATAAACAACCGCAGCTACGGCAAATACGTCAGGCTGACGGGCAACCGCTCACTGCCGAGCAAAACCAGATCCTTGACGCCCAGCTACGCACTCAGCGTGAACTGCTCAACGCCTTGTTACAGGGCGGCGACACACTGATCCTGGAGTTGACCAAACTGAAAGTCTCCAATAGCCAGCTGGAGGATGCGCTTAAAGAAGTTAATGAAGCCACCCACCGCTATCTGTTCTGGACTGCCGACGTTAGCCCGCTATCACTCTCCTGGCCTGTTGATCTGGTGCAGGATTTACGTCGCCTTATCTCGCTGGATACGTTTAATCAGTTAGGTAAGGCCAGCATCATGATGCTGACCAGCAAAGAGACACTACTGCCATTATTCGGCGCGCTGGTGCTGGTCGGGTTTAGCCTTTATTCTCGCCAACACTTCAACCGGTTCCTTGAGCGCTCGGCCTCCCGCGTCGGGAAAGTCACGCAGGATCACTTCTCACTTACGCTACGAACAGTGTTCTGGTCGATTCTGGTGGCCTCGCCGCTGCCTGTACTATGGGCAACGCTTGGTTATGGCTTACAGGAAGCCTGGCCGTATCCGCTGGCCGTCGCCATCGGTGATGGGGTAACGGCGACCGTACCGCTGTTGTGGGTAGTGATGATTTGCGCCGCTTTTGCCCGTCCTAACGGTCTGTTCGTGGCGCATTTCGGCTGGCCGCGTAATCGGGTAGCGAAAGCAATGCGCTACTACTTGATGAGCATTGGACTGATCGTGCCGCTCATTATGGCCGTGATCATGTTTGATAATCTTAACGATCGGGAGTTTTCCGGTTCACTGGGCCGCCTCTGTTTTATCCTGATATGCGGCGCGCTGGCGCTGGTCACGTTGAGTCTGAAAAAAGCAGGCATCCCGCTCTACCTGGATAAAGAAGGCAACGGTGACAACATGGTCAACAGCCTGCTGTGGAATATGCTGATGGGTGCGCCGCTTATCGCGATTCTGGCGGCGGCGGTAGGCTATCTGGCCACAGCACAGGCGCTACTGGCAAGGCTGGAAACCTCAGTCGCCATCTGGTTCCTGCTGTTGGTGATTTATCATGTGATTCGCCGCTGGATGTTGATTCAGCGGCGCCGACTGGCGTTTGACCGCGCCAAACATCGTCGGGCGGAAATGCTGGCGCAACGCGCGCGCGGCGAAGAAGAGCCGGCACACACCTCCAGCCTTGAAGGCGCAATCGACGTAGATGAAAGCGAAATCGATCTCGACGCCATCAGCGCCCAGTCTCTGCGACTGGTTCGCTCGATTCTGATGCTTATCGCTCTGCTCTCGGTCATCGTGCTGTGGTCGGAAATCCACTCGGCGTTCGGCTTCCTGGAGAATATTTCGCTGTGGGATGTCACCTCTACGGTGCAGGGTGTGGAAAGCCTGGAGCCGATTACCCTGGGCGCAGTGCTCATTGCGATTCTGGTATTTATTATCACTACGCAGTTAGTACGTAATCTGCCTGCTTTGCTCGAGTTGGCGCTGTTACAACATCTCGATTTAACGCCGGGCACCGGTTACGCTATTACGACCATCACCAAGTATCTGTTGATGCTGATTGGCGGGCTGGTCGGTTTCTCGATGATCGGTATTGAGTGGTCGAAACTACAGTGGCTGGTTGCCGCGCTCGGCGTCGGGCTTGGTTTTGGCCTGCAGGAAATTTTCGCCAATTTTATCTCCGGTCTGATTATTTTGTTTGAAAAGCCGATTCGTATCGGCGATACGGTGACCATTCGCGATCTCACCGGCAGCGTGACCAAAATCAATACCCGCGCCACCACCATCAGCGACTGGGACCGTAAAGAGATTATCGTGCCGAATAAAGCCTTTATCACCGAACAGTTTATTAACTGGTCGCTGTCTGACTCCGTTACGCGCGTGGTATTAACCATACCGGCACCAGCGGATGCCAATAGCGAAGAGGTGACGCAAATTCTACTGACGGCGGCGCAGCGCTGCTCTTTGGTGCTTGATAACCCGCCGCCTGAAATCTTTCTGGTGGATCTCCAGCAGGGTATTCAGATTTTTGAACTGCGTATCTATGCCGCCGAAATGGGGCACCGTATGCCATTACGCCATGAGATCCATCAGTTGATTCTGGCGGGCTTCCGTGAACACGGTATTGATATGCCGTTCCCGCCGTTCCAGATGCGTCTGGAAAGTCTTGGCGGTAAACAAACCGGGAGAACGTTAAGTTCTGCAGGCAGAAGCAGCCGCCCGGCGGGGAGTTTGTAAGGCGTGGCGTATGCCGGGGTGGCGACTTCGCCTTATCCGGCATACGGAACGTACCGCTTATTCTACTGCCCATTCGGGCTGTTTTTCCATCCGGCGGCTGTAATTCTGATAAATCGCCATCGCCAGCAGAGAGAAGAAGATCGGGCCGCCGGTCATCCACAACGCGCTATTCCAGTCCCCGGCCTCAATCACTGGCTGGATGATGGTAAAGACGTTGGCAAACGTCACCACCAGCACCACAACCCCCGTCGCGATCAGGGTAGAGGTTTTGGTTTTAAAAAGAACAAATGGCCTCTCCAGATCCTGACGCGCTTTAAAGAAGGGGAATGCCAGCGCAAGGAACAGGTATGGCAGTGTCATAGAGACGTTCGCCATCAATGTAAGTTTGTTATAAAACGCTGACGCAGTATCGCCTCCAAAAGAGACCAGCAAAATGAACAGGCTCACCAATACACACTGCAGCCACATAGCCGTCGCCGGCATACCGTTGGTGTTCAGTCTCGTCATCGGCGCGGGCCACAACGCTTTTGGCGTGCCCTGAATGATGGCTTTCAACGGTGAATAGCTCAACGTGAAAAACGCGCCGGTATAAGCCAGAAACATAGAAAGGCCGGTAATGCGCGCGAACCAGACGCCTACCGTCATCGCAGCTTCCGGAGAAAGGTTTAACGCGTTACCTAATGTCGTGCCTAAACTCGACATCAGAATATAGGTGATATTCCCTAAGTTAACCGAGCTATTACTTAATACCTGCTGCCAGTTAGTGCTCACGCCCCATAAAAAGATGGCCAAGGAATAACCAATTGAAATTACAATGGCCGCAAAGACAATACCCTTCGCAAAATTCTTTTCCGGTTTCTCGGTTTTATCCACCAGCCCGCCAACGGCTTCAATCCCGCCGTACGCGAAAATGGCAAAGACGATAAAGGAAAGCATCGCCAGGCCGGAGTGATACCCCGGATTCGGTGACGAGGTAAAATTAATTTCCTGCGCAAAATGTCCACCATTTAATAACAAAATAGCGACACTCACTAACAGTAAAACTAAATTAAGACACATTACGGCAATACCTCCGACCGCCGTAATTCGCGCAATTTTATTGATCCCTCTGGCGGCGACACATGTCACCAGAATCATCCAGCCGACGGCAAGCAGGCCAACAACCTGTGTTGGCTCAAACCCGGCGAAATGCCAATGCTGCGTCATATCGGCGCCAAACAGAAAGGTGGAGAATGGTACCCAAATCTTTGCCGCTGTACTGACCATCCAGATAACATACGAGGAGAACCACATAAAGGTGCCAATAAAAGCGTAACGCGGCCCCACGCTATTATTCATCCATGAATAGATCCCGCCCTCTTCTTTTCGATAAGCAGAACCCATTTCAGCCATCATTAAAGCGAATGGAATAAAAAATAATAATGCAGAAAATATATACCATGGGATTGCGCTATACCCCATTAAATAAAAGGCCGAAGGACTATTCGCAAAGCCGAAAACAGAAGTAAAAATCATCAGGATAAGCCCAATAAGGCTCATCTTTTTTATCGTGTGGGTCATTCAACCATCCCTTACGCTCGAGCGCGTTTGCCAGACGCCGCTCACCGATTGACGCCGCCTTCTTTTTTACAAAGGTCAGCGATAAAAAATCAACACAGGATTGATACCTGAATGGCATCAAAGATCCAGCCTCATATTGTGGCCGACAGCGAATAATTGAAAAAATATGCTACAAAATGGCGCTTATTGCGCCATTTTATCTCGCAGAAGAGGAAATTTCAGATTTACGCCCGATCCACCGTAAAAGCAATAACGTCCGCCAGACTTTCCGCTCCCAGCGCCAGCATCACCAGACGGTCCACACCCAGCGCCACGCCAGAACAATCCGGCATTCCTGCTTTCAGGGCGTCCAGGAGATTATTATCGATTGGCTGCTGCGGCAATCCTCGCGCGGCGCGCTTACGGTTATCCTGCTCAAAACGCTGCTGTTGTTCACGAGCATCTGTCAGTTCGTGGAAACCATTCGCCAGCTCAATACCTTTGTAGTACACCTCAAAGCGCTCGGCGACGCGATGATCCTCGGTACTAATTTGCGCCAGCGATGCCTGACTGGCCGGAAAGTGATAAATAAAGGCCGGCTTTTCTTTACCGATGTGCGGCTCTACCCCCATCGTAAACAGCAGTTGCAACAACGTATCCCGGTCTTCTTCCGTATCGGCGATATTGCTTAAATCAAGCTTTGCCGCCGCTTCACGCAATTGCGTTTTGTCTGCTGATAATGGGTCAATTTCCAGATGACGCTGAAATGCCTGTTGATAGGAAAGGCTTTCCGCTGGCTGGCAATCCAGTACTTGCTGAAGCAAATCATCCACTTCATTCATCAGGCGATACATATCATAGTGCGGGCGATACCACTCCAGCATGGTAAATTCCGGATTATGATGTCGTCCCATCTCTTCGTTGCGGAAGCTGCGACATAGCTGGAAAACCGGGCCACACCCAGCCGCCAACAGGCGTTTCATATGGTATTCCGGGCTGGTCATTAAATAGAGGTTTATCCCCTGGGAATGGCCAGGACCGACGAAACGCGTTTCGAACGGGAACAGATGAATGTCTGTGACCGTCGCCTGACTCATGCAGGGCGTCTCAACCTCAAGCACTCCACGATCGGCAAAGAAACGACGGATCTCCGCCATAATCGCCGCGCGTTTTAATAGATTGGGGATGGACGCGCTCGGCTGCCAGGTTGCCGTTTCGCTCATGATTCTTTCTCCAGTTTAAGACAAGGTCACGAAGTCTACTCGCAACGCGCGAGCGAAACAAATTTTGCGCGGACGTATCGGGCAGCATCTGGCAAGTAAAAAAAGTGATTTCAGATGGTTTAGTAATTAAATTAATCAAAATCAATGATAATTCCCCCCCTTGATACGCTAAAAAAATCGAACACGTCAAATTTCCCTGACATCCCTGAGACTATACTGTTGTACCCATAAAGGAGCAGTGGAAACGCATTCATACTCCGCAGAACCCAGAGGCTTTATCTGGCTGCGCGAGGGTGAAATTACAATAATCTGGAGGAATGTCGTGCAAACCTTTCAAGCCGATCTTGCCATTATAGGCGCCGGTGGCGCGGGATTACGTGCTGCAATTGCTGCTGCGCAAGCAAATCCCAATGCTAAAATCGCACTGATCTCAAAAGTGTACCCGATGCGCAGCCACACCGTTGCTGCCGAAGGGGGCTCAGCCGCTGTCGCCCAGGATCACGACAGCTTTGACTACCATTTTCACGACACGGTAGCAGGCGGAGACTGGCTATGTGAGCAAGATGTCGTGGATTACTTTGTCCACCATTGTCCGACCGAAATGACGCAACTGGAACAATGGGGTTGCCCATGGAGCCGTCGCCCGGACGGTAGCGTCAACGTACGTCGCTTCGGTGGTATGAAAATTGAGCGTACCTGGTTTGCCGCGGATAAAACCGGCTTCCATATGCTGCATACCCTGTTCCAGACCTCTCTGCAGTTCCCTCAGATTCAACGCTTTGATGAACATTTCGTCCTGGATATCCTGGTCGATGACGGCCATGCTCGCGGTCTGGTGGCGATGAACATGATGGAAGGCACACTGGTGCAAATTCGCGCCAACGCGGTCGTCATGGCAACGGGCGGCGCGGGTCGTGTGTATCGTTATAATACCAACGGCGGCATCGTGACCGGCGACGGGATGGGCATGGCGCTGAGCCACGGCGTTCCGCTGCGTGATATGGAATTCGTTCAGTATCACCCAACCGGCCTGCCGGGTTCCGGTATCCTGATGACTGAAGGCTGCCGTGGTGAAGGTGGTATCCTGGTCAACAAAAATGGCTACCGCTATCTGCAAGATTACGGTATGGGCCCTGAAACTCCGCTGGGCGAACCGAAAAACAAATATATGGAACTGGGTCCGCGCGACAAAGTTTCTCAGGCCTTCTGGCACGAATGGCGTAAAGGCAACACCATCTCTACCCCGCGTGGCGATGTGGTTCACCTCGATCTGCGTCACCTCGGCGAGAAAAAACTGCACGAGCGCCTGCCGTTCATCTGTGAACTGGCGAAAGCCTACGTCGGTGTCGATCCGGTTAAAGAACCGATTCCGGTCCGTCCGACCGCACACTACACCATGGGCGGTATTGAAACCGATCAAAACTGCGAAACTCGTATTAAGGGTCTGTTCGCGGTGGGCGAATGCTCGTCTGTCGGTCTGCACGGCGCTAACCGTCTGGGCTCCAACTCACTGGCTGAACTGGTGGTATTTGGTCGTCTGGCCGGTGAGCAAGCGATGGAACGGGCATCAACGGCGGGTAGCGCCAATGACGCTGCGCTGGAAGCACAGGCTGCCGGTGTTGAAAAACGCCTGAAAGATCTGGTTAACCAGGAAGGCAACGAAAACTGGGCCAACATTCGCGATGAAATGGGTCTGTCCATGGAAGAAGGTTGCGGTATCTATCGTACGCCGGAACTGATGCAGAAAACCGTGGATAAACTGGCTGAATTGCAGGAACGTTTCAAACGCGTTCGCATCACTGACAATTCCAGCGTCTTCAACACCGACCTGCTGTACACCATCGAGCTGGGTCATGGCCTGAATGTCGCTGAATGTATGGCGCACTCTGCGCTGGCGCGTAAAGAATCCCGTGGCGCGCACCAGCGTCTTGATGAAGGCTGCACCGAACGTGATGATGTGAACTTCCTCAAACATACCCTTGCCTTCCGTGATGCTGATGGCACCACACGTCTGGACTATAGCGATGTGAAAATCACCACTCTGCCACCGGCTAAACGTGTTTACGGTGGCGAAGCGGAAGCAGCCGATAAGAAGGAGAAGGCGTAATGGCTGAGATGAAAAAACTGAAAGTTGAGGTGGTGCGCTACAACCCAGAAACCGACACCGCGCCACACAGTGCTTTCTACGAAGTTCCTTATGATGAAACCACGTCGCTACTGGATGCGTTGGGCTATATCAAAGATAACCTGTCGCCGGATCTGAGCTATCGCTGGTCCTGTCGTATGGCGATCTGCGGTTCCTGCGGCATGATGGTCAATAACGTGCCGAAACTGGCGTGCAAAACCTTCCTGCGCGATTACACCAACGGCATGAAGGTTGAAGCGTTGGCTAACTTCCCGATTGAGCGCGATCTGGTGGTCGATATGACGCACTTTATCGAAAGTCTGGAAGCGATCAAGCCGTACATCATTGGCAATTCCCGTACGCCGGATCAGGGTCCTAACACGCAGACCCCGGCGCAAATGGCGAAGTATCATCAGTTCTCCGGTTGCATCAACTGTGGTCTGTGCTACGCCGCGTGCCCGCAGTTCGGCCTGAACCCTGAGTTCATCGGCCCGGCGGCGATTACGCTGGCGCACCGTTATAACATTGACAGCCGCGACCACGGCCAGAAGGAGCGTATGGCGCAGTTGAACAGTCCGAACGGCGTCTGGAGCTGTACTTTCGTGGGCTACTGCTCCGAAGTCTGTCCAAAACACGTCGATCCGGCTGCGGCCATTCAGCAGGGTAAAGTAGAAAGTTCGAAAGACTTTCTTATCGCGACCCTGAAACCACGCTAAGGAGTGCAAGATGACGACTAAACGCAAACCCTATGTGCGGCCGATGACGTCCACCTGGTGGAAGAAACTGCCGTTTTATCGCTTTTATATGCTGCGCGAAGGTACAGCGGTACCGGCTGTCTGGTTCAGTATTGAACTGATTTTCGGTCTATTTGCGCTCAAGCACGGCGCTGAATCCTGGATGGGATTTGTCGACTTTTTGCAAAACCCGGTGGTGGTGATCTTAAACCTGATCACCCTGGCGGCAGCGTTGCTGCATACTAAAACCTGGTTTGAGCTGGCCCCGAAAGCGGCCAACATCATTGTGAAAGACGAAAAAATGGGGCCAGAGCCGATTATTAAAGGGCTTTGGGTGGTTACTGCGGTAGTTACCGTAGTCATTCTGTATGTTGCCCTGTTCTGGTAAGGAGTCCGGGATGATTAATCCAAACCCAAAACGTTCTGATGAGCCTGTATTCTGGGGGCTGTTCGGTGCAGGTGGTATGTGGGGTGCGATCATCGCGCCAGTGATCGTGTTGCTGGTTGGCATCATGCTGCCCCTGGGCCTGTTTCCGGGCGACGCTCTGAGTTTTGAGCGCGTACTGGCGTTCGCCCAAAGCTTTATTGGCCGCGTGTTCCTGTTCCTGATGATTGTACTGCCGCTGTGGTGTGGCTTACACCGTATGCACCACGCGATGCATGACCTGAAAATTCATGTGCCTGCCGGCAAATGGGTCTTCTACGGTCTGGCGGCAATTCTGACCGTTGTGACGGCGATTGGCGTTATCACTCTCTAAGTCACATTCTGCCCTCTTATCCACCCGGTAAGAGGGCGTTTTTACTTTTCCCGCCCCTCATTTTCCCGCCAGGTTCTACACTTAAAAAAAACACCGGAAGGAAAACCCCTATGCGTTTGCTGCCCGTCGTTGCTGCGGTTACCGCGGCATTTTTGGTTGTCGCCTGTAGTTCACCCACGCCTCCCCGGGGCGTTACCGTAGTAAATAATTTTGATGCCAAGCGTTATCTCGGTACCTGGTATGAAATCGCCCGTCTTGATCATCGATTTGAACGGGGGCTGGAGCAAGTCACTGCAACTTATAGTCTGCGTAACGATGGCGGGCTTAATGTCATCAATAAAGGCTATAACCCGGATCGGGGCATGTGGCAAAAAACGGAAGGCAAGGCGTATTTTACCGGTAGCCCAAACCGCGCCGCGCTCAAGGTCTCTTTTTTCGGCCCATTCTACGGCGGTTACAACGTGATTGCGCTTGACAGGGAGTACCGCCATGCGCTGGTATGCGGCCCGGATCGCGACTATCTGTGGATACTTTCTCGCACACCGACGATCTCTAATGAAATAAAGCAGCAAATGCTGGCTGTCGCGACCCGGGAAGGGTTTGACGTCAATAAATTAATCTGGGTAAAACAACCGGGTTCTTAGCAGCTGTTCGGGCATGAACTACTGTGTGCTGAGTTTCAGCCCAATAATGCCTGCGACGATCAGTCCAAGACTGAGCAAGCGGGCCGGGGAGGCAGACTCGCCAAGCAGAATGATACCGGTGATAGCCGCCCCAACAGCACCAATGCCGGTCCAGATAGCATATGCCGTACCCACTGGCAACGTTTTCATCGCCCAGGAAAGTAAAGCAATACTGACAATCATGGCCGTCACGGTGATGACACTGGGCGTCAGACGAGAAAAACCGTGGGTATATTTCAGGCCAACAGCCCATACCACTTCAAGTAAACCAGCGATAAGTAAAATGATCCAGGACATAGTGGGCTCCAGATAATAAATGGGGCCGTCCCCGGTGAGAATGGCGTTTACAGGTCGTCCTGCAACGTATACGGATGAAAAACTATTTTTGCCTTACTGAAAATGAATTTCAACCTTTTTATTTCTTTCTACCTAAAGACGGGAATTGGCCCTTTTAAGCCACGCAATTTTCGCATTTAGCATCAACAAGAGTTCTCTATGATGGAACGCTTTCTGGGATCAGAAAGCGCGTTATCTACTTCCGGGTGCAAAAAACCATGTTAAAAATTTTAGTGATAGACCGCTGCCATTTTACCCGTACGGGAATGGAGGCCTGGCTTAATCACACTGATGTGCTCAGTTCTTCACTGCTAGTGTCCGGGATGAATAATCTTATACTGGCAAAAGAACATATTATGCAATGGAAGCCACATCTGGTTATCGCTGATTTATATGGTTTTCTCAATGATGCCTTGCCCGCGCAGCCTATCAACGCTTTTTTTGCCGCCTGTGAAATGACGCCGTTGGTATTATTACAGTCAGGGGATATGCCGTACAGGCCACAAAATACCAGCCATGCGGTACTCTCCAAGCACACGCCTCTCCATGAGCTTGCACTCAGCCTTAAAGGCACGTTATGTACTCGCCCACTACAGGAAGCGCCTGAAAGCGCCACGCCATTGCTTTCTCCACAAGAGGAAAAAGTTCTCGCCCTGTGGACCGAAGGCACCAGTAATAAAGAGATTGCGTATGCGCTAGGTATTCACGGAAAAACGGTTTACACCTATAAACGTAATATCCGTATGAAACTGCATATGGATACTCGGTACTCTCCTTTTCTTACACTTGCCGGGAGAATAGGTTAACGGTACGACGTATGTCGTACCGTTGATGGTTACTGCTGAGCCCGGGTTGCAGCGCCAGAGATCGCACTACCACCGTCCGAGATGTCCTCACCCACGCCACGCGTGGTATTGCAAGCCGTTAATACAGTGGAAAGTACCAGAACAGAAAAGATCGCTGCAATTGTCTTTTTAACCATAATGTCTTCCTTTTCTAGCCAATGTTGTTTGTGTATAGCAACTTAATAATAGACAACATCCCAGAAAATGGCGGAAGACCGATTAATTTTAGGAAGACGAGAAGCGACTACCTGGCGGCGCGGGAGATGGAATGGCCGGGATACTGGATATCTTCACCGAAACCGCGGGAGGTGTTACATCCCGTTAATAACGTGCCGGTAAGGAGTATAAGCACGACAACGCGGATAAGGCGTTTCATTATGGGTGTTCAAAAATACGATGGCGCAGCATACGCTGCACCATACTACCCAATAACGTAGATTATTTTACGCGGGAGACGTATTCGCCAGAACGGGTGTCTACTTTGATGACTTCGCCAATCTGAACGAACAGAGGAACTTTAACCACAGCGCCGGTAGACAGCGTGGCTGGTTTACCACCAGTACCTGCGGTATCACCCTTCAGGCCTGGATCGGTATCAACAATTTCCAGTTCAACAAAGTTTGGCGGAGTCACAGAGATAGGCTGACCGTTCCACAGGGTCACGATACATTCCGCCTGGTCCAGCAGCCATTTTGCGTTGTCGCCGATAGCTTTGGCATCTGCAGACAGCTGTTCGAAGGTTTCGTTGTTCATGAAATGCCAGAACTCACCGTCGTTATACAGGTAAGTCAGGTTCATATCGACGACATCCGCGCCTTCCGCGGAATCGGTTGATTTGAAGGTTTTCTCTACACGCGTACCGGTCAGCAGACGACGCAGCTTAACGCGCGCAAATGCCTGACCTTTACCCGGCTTAACGAATTCACTGGATTCAACCGCATAAGGTTCGCCATCCAACATGATTTTAAGACCGGAACGAAAATCGTTGCTATAGTAAGTCGCCATAAGGCCCTCTGAAATTGTTAACTGGTAGCTAAGCCACAAAATGGCGCATATTGTAACCCTAAATACCCCATTGCGAGAAGATTGGTTAGCGCAACTTGCCGATGTTGTGACCAATCCCGATGAACTGCTGCATCTTTTACAGATTGAAGCTAATGAAAAACTCCGGGCAGGGCAGGACGCCAGGCACTTGTTCGCTCTCCGCGTGCCACGCGCATTTATCGCACGTATGGAGAAAGGCAACCCAGACGATCCTCTTTTACGTCAGGTACTGACGTCCCGGGAGGAATTTATTGTCGCCCCCGGTTTTTCCACCGACCCGCTGGAAGAGCAGCATAGCGTGGTGCCCGGATTATTGCATAAATACCAAAACCGGGCGCTATTGCTGGTAAAAGGCGGATGCGCGGTCAATTGCCGCTACTGTTTCCGCCGTCACTTTCCGTATGCGGAGAATCAAGGCAATAAGCGCAACTGGAAAGTCGCGCTGGAGTATATCGCCGCACACCAGGAGCTGGATGAGATCATCTTTTCCGGCGGCGATCCGCTGATGGCGAAAGATCATGAACTGGACTGGTTACTTACGCAACTGGAAGCCATTACGCACGTCAAGCGGTTGCGTATCCACAGTCGATTGCCGATTGTTATCCCGGCGCGCATTACCGACGAGTTGGTCGCTCGTTTTGACCAGTCGCGTCTGCAAATTTTGCTGGTTAATCATATCAACCATGCCAATGAAGTGGACGAGGCGTTCCGCCAGGCGATGGCAAAACTGCGCCGCGCAGGTGTAACGCTTCTTAACCAGAGCGTCCTGCTGCGCGGCGTGAATGATAACGCGCAAACGCTGGCGAATCTGAGCAATGCGCTGTTTGATGCCGGAGTGATGCCCTATTATCTGCATGTGCTGGATAAAGTGCAGGGCGCCGCGCATTTTATGGTCACCGATGATGAAGCCCGGCATATCATGCGCGAACTGCTCACGCTGGTATCAGGTTATATGGTGCCAAAACTGGCGCGTGAAATTGGCGGCGAACCGAGCAAAACCCCGCTGGATTTACAGCTACGGCAGCGCTAATTCTCGCGGGCGCGTCAGGGACGACGAAAAATATTACCGCGCAATATCACGAGGAGATTCACCCCGCGATTCTCCTCACCATCTGGCGACGATAAAATATCCTTCGTTAAATACACCTTTCCGATACTCTCTTTTCATTAAAGTCCGTTTCAGGACTCGCTTAGCGTGTATTGCATTTTCGAATTATACTGGTTCTCCTTTTTATAGTAGCATCACAAACAATTCATATATTAAATGCATTGCAGTTAAACATTTAATTATTTTATATTTATGGAGAGTCGACATGGCCTTAACGATTAAAGGACTAAATACCGGCGTTATTCGTCACAATGATAAGTTTATCGCGCTGGCGCTTAAGGTGAAGTCACTGAGAAATAAAGAAACGCTGCTTTTCTTTCCTGTTCTCGCCCTGCGAGACCTGCTGATTGGCCTTGAGCATCGGCTCTACTTACAACACGCGCTCCCGGAACAAGAGCAGGAAAAACGCCAGAAAGTCAAAAGCAGCCACGTACATAAAATGCACGAGAATATTCCTGTAATACTCCGTGAAGAGCTGGAAAACGCCGATATTAATCAGCGCGTTGAATCTTTAGCGCTAAGTGATAATACAGAAAAAGTATTAACCTTTACGTTAAATCTGCATAATGGAAGCCAACTGGAATTACAGATTAGTGAATGGCAGGTTGAAGTTCTGGTGATAGCTATTATTCATGCCATTAATAATGCCGACATGCGTGAGCTCACCTTGCGTATTTCTTCAATGCTGGACTTCTTACCATTATACGATGCTGACTGCCTGGAAAACGGCAATCTGGAATTCGATACCTATAACCAGCCTGACTGGAAGCATAATCTGTATCATCATTATCTGGCGCTCGTCTATCGTTACACAGACGAATCAGGACAATCGCATGATTGCGGCACCATTATTAAAACCCGCAGCCAGTCAGGCTCTAAAGAAGCGGAAGCGATATCCCGACGTTTGCTGAATTTCAGCCCGCGTCTTAAAAAGCTGGAAGGAAAGCCGTGTAAAGTTTTTGTCAGAACGCTTGGAACCGGTAAAACCGCGCGCCTGACGCAAGATCAATGTATGCGCGCACTGCATAACTTGCGCATGGCGTCGTCGCAGGAAAAACGTTAACCATATCGCCCTCTGAATCGTTCAGAGGGCGTTACGATTCAGACATATCAATTCGGGCATTTATAAACCTGGCCGTTCATCTCGCTGGCCGTTGGGACAAAGCTGGACAACATTCCCTGAGACGGACTACTTACGCCATACAGAACGTTTCCTCCCATCGCGGCTGCCTGATTACGCAGATCATTTGCTGCGCCACGCATTGAGCCCCCTTCTTCGCCATGCTGACCAGAAAACCAGTTACTCTGCTTACCGGTTGCCGTACCAATCAGCTGGCATTCTGCACCAGGCTTATCTTCAACAAAACGTACATTTTGGCCGGCAGCAGTGAGTTCGTTACTGGAGCTACAACCCGCCATCAGCAGCGCGGCACCAACGATCCCTGCTAAATATTTTACGTGCATGTTATTCCCCATGATCAATGAGCTGGACGCCCGTCATGTCGTCCGTGTGAGAATCTTATACTAAAAAGGTGATTAAAAGAAAAACCCCCGAACATTTCTGCCCAGGGGTTTCTCATTTTTAGCGATATGTCCGCTATGTGTGTTTAATCGAATAATTCACATTGCAGGCAAGTAACAGGCGCCTTCATTCCCGCCCACTTATATAAGTCAGTAACGGGGGTGAATTCACGCTGCCAACGCACCTGTGGCGTGAAGTATGAAGATTAAATTACATCATGCCGCCCATACCACCCATACCGCCCATACCGCCAGCAGCACCTAAGTCAGGCGCATCGCTTTTCGGCAGGTCGGTCACCATGCACTCAGTAGTGATCATCAGACCAGCCACAGAAGCCGCGTACTGCAGCGCAGAACGGGTAACTTTGGTTGGGTCCAGGATACCCATATCGATCATGTTGCCGTATTCTTCAGTTGCTGCGTTGTAGCCGTAGTTACCGTCGCCGCCTTTAACGGTGTTAGCGACAACAGACGGCTCTTCGCCGCAGTTCAGTACGATCTGACGCAGCGGAGCTTCCATTGCGCGCAGCGCAACTTTGATACCCACGTTCTGATCTTCGTTCTGACCACGCAGCTCGCTCAGTTTGGACGCCACGCGAATCAGCGCAACACCACCGCCAGCAACCACGCCTTCTTCTACCGCAGCACGGGTCGCGTGCAGGGCATCTTCAACGCGTGCTTTCTTCTCTTTCATCTCAACTTCGGTAGCCGCACCAACTTTAATAACTGCAACACCGCCTGCCAGTTTCGCTACGCGCTCCTGCAGTTTTTCACGGTCGTAGTCGGAGGTCGCTTCTTCGATCTGCTGACGAATCTGAGCTACACGGCCCTGGATTGCCGCTTCTTCACCCACGCCATCAATGATGGTGGTGGTGTCTTTGTTGATCACAACGCGTTTTGCCTGACCCAGATCTTCCAGGGTAGCTTTTTCCAGCTCCATACCGATCTCTTCAGAGATAACGGTACCCGCAGTCAGGGTAGCGATATCCTGCAGCATGGCTTTACGACGATCGCCGAAGCCAGGCGCTTTCACCGCAGCCACTTTCACGATGCCGCGCATGGTGTTCACTACCAGGGTCGCCAGCGCTTCGCCTTCAACGTCTTCAGCGATGATCAGCAGCGGTTTACCTGCTTTCGCGACAGCTTCCAGAACTGGCAGCATTTCGCGGATGTTGGAGATTTTCTTATCAGCCAGCAGGATGAACGGGCTTTCCAGTTCTACGGCGCCAGTTTCCGGCTTGTTGATGAAGTAAGGAGACAGGTAGCCGCGGTCAAACTGCATACCTTCAACCACGTCCAGTTCGTCCTGCAGACCGGTACCGTCTTCAACAGTGATCACGCCTTCTTTACCGACTTTATCCATCGCTTCGGCGATCAGTTTACCTACGGTTTCGTCGGAGTTGGCGGAGATAGTACCCACCTGAGCAATCGCTTTAGAGTCGGAGCACGGTACGGACAGCGCTTTCAGCTCTTCAACAGCCGCAGCAACCGCTTTATCGATACCACGTTTCAGATCCATCGGGTTCATGCCCGCAGCAACGGCTTTCAGGCCTTCGGTGATGATGGACTGAGCCAGTACGGTCGCGGTAGTGGTACCGTCGCCTGCAGCGTCGTTCGCTTTAGAGGCAACTTCTTTCACCATCTGCGCGCCCATATTTTCAAACTTATCTTCCAGCTCGATTTCACGCGCTACGGAAACGCCATCTTTAGTGATGTTCGGCGCACCGAAAGATTTATCCAGAACCACATTGCGGCCTTTCGGGCCGAGGGTCACTTTCACTGCGTCTGCCAGTACGTTTACGCCGCGCAGCATTTTCACACGAGCGTCGTTACCGAATTTTACGTCTTTAGCTGCCATTTTCTCTTTCCCTTAAATTCGTATGTTCAGTGTCGTTCGCGGATTACGCTTCAACAATTGCCAGAATGTCGCTTTCAGACATGATCAACACTTCTTCATTGTCGATCTTCTCAGACTTCACGCCGTAGCCATCGTTAAAAATGACGATGTCGCCGACTTTCACGTCCAGCGGCTGTACAGTACCGTTGTCCAGGATGCGACCCTTACCGACAGCGATGATTTCGCCACGAGTTGATTTACCCGCTGCAGAACCGGTCAGTACGATGCCGCCAGCAGATTTGGACTCAACTTCTTTACGTTTGACGATCACACGATCATGTAACGGACGAATACTCATTGATAGCTCTCCTTTGAGAAAGTCTTTATCAGTTATGGGTGACGCCGGCCCGTAAACGGTTTCCCGGCTGGTGACCAGAGAGATGGGGATGGGCTTTTGTCCCTTCAAGGGGGAACATGAAAAAAAATTCTTCTTAGCGAAAAAACCTGTAAAAACGCTACTTACCTCACGTTTAGCCCAGGTTTAGAACATCCAGCTAAAAGAAAATCGCGGTGTGATACGCTTAAAAATGTCTGTCGTCGCCTGTGGTTGCACTGTCGCCGGATAAATAGATTATGAATGAATTAAAGAAAGAGCTTGGGCTGGTCCAGGGCATTATTCTGTTAGCAACATCCTTATTAGGAACTGGCGTATTCGCGCTCCCGGAACTGGTCGCACTGGTGGCTGGCAATATCAGCCTTTTGGCCTGGCCGTTGCTCATTATTTTGCTTTTCCCTATCGCTATCGTCTTTGCTGTGCTGGGACGGCATTTTCCACATGCTGGCGGTGTAGCGCATTTTGTGGGCATGGCATTTGGTTCCCGCCTGCAACGGGTAATCAGTTGGCTCTTTTTATCGGTCATTCCTGTCAGTTTTCCCGCAGCATTGCATATTGCAGTAGGATTCGGCCAGGCTCTATTTGGCTGGCGGAACGAACAGCTCTTGTTCGGGGAGCTGGGTACAATAGGGTTGCTATGGCTTATAGGGTCTCGCGGCGCCAGTTCGAGCGCCAATCTACAAGCGATTATTGCCGGATTAATCATTGCGCTTATTGCCGCCATATTGTGGAAAGGCTCGATTAAGCCTGCGGATATCGCCTTTCCGACAGCGAGCGACATCAAATTTTCCCGGCTGTGCGCCGCCCTGGCAATCATGTTCTGGGGATTTGTAGGAATTGAGGCTTTTACCCATTTATCGTCTGAATTTAAAAACCCTGAACGTGATTTTCCGCGCGCCTTGATAATAGGCCTGATGCTGGCTGGCGCCATTTACTGGGCCAGTACCGCCCTCGTACTGCATTTTGGCGCCTACAATAAAAAGATCGCGGCGGCAGCATCACTGCCGCTCATCATTGTTCAGCTTTTCGGTGTTCAGGCGTTATGGGTAGCTTGCATCATTGGTTATCTCACCTGTTTTGCCAGCCTGAATGTTTATGCTCAGAGTTTTGCGCGCCTGATATGGACACAGATGCAGTACAGGTCAGATCATTATCTGGCGAAACTTTCTTCCCACAGCCTGCCAAACCATGCTTTAAATGCCATTTTAGCCTGTTGCTGCATGAGTTCATTAGGCGTCTACGCGCTGAAAATTAATCTCAATGCGCTGATCGTCTATGCCAACGGTACTTTTATTATGATCTACTTATTTTGTATGTTGGCTGGCTGTCGTCTGCTGAAGGGACGCTACCGTGTACTGGCGGCGACGGGCAGCCTATTGTGTTTGCTATTATTGGCGATGGTGGGCTGGAAAAGCTTATACGTCATTCTTATGCTGGCAGCGCTATGGTTGTTGTTACCAAAACGGAAAATGGCGGAAAAGTAAACGTAGGCCGGATGGCGCTTATCCGGCCTACAAAAATCAATCGCGGCGATCGTCTTTATGTTCAATACGGTCGCGTTCATCGTCTTTACGCTGATACTCGCCGTCAAATGTTTCACCACTCCCCGTACCAGCACTAAACCCGCCGCCCGGCATCCGGGAAAAACGTAAATGCGGCAACAACTTCAGCGTCAAATGCTTTTGCACTGGCGGCAATAAAAGCAGAAGACCGAGGAAATCGGTAAAAAATCCAGGCAATACGAGCAGCAGGCCCGCGATGATCAGCGATACGCTCTTGATCATTTCTGCCGCCGGGCTCTCACCCGCCGCCATTTTTTGTTGCATCAATAAAAAGTTTTTAAAACCTTGGTTACGTACCAGAGACATGCCGATAACGGACGTAAAAATCACCAGGATTAACGTCATCAGGACACCCAGCACATGGGCGACCTGGATAAAGATAGAAATCTCAACATAAACATAGAGAAAGACAGCTAAAAAGGGTATCCAGCGCAAAGGACTCTCCTGTAAGTAACAGCCGTCTGAGACGACTATTTTGAATGGGGTTGCGATTCGCATCGATCTGATATGGTGGTGTCTGGCAAAAATTCAAGTAGTTTGTACACTTATTTTAGGTAGTAATCCTAAAGCGGTGACCTATTTCACAAAATAATAAATAAGGGGTAAATACCCACACTTTAAGTGATCCAGATTACGGTAGGAATTCTGAACCAGCATATGATCTCGTTTATCAGGCCGATGGAGGGGATAATCGTCGGTCAGAAAACATTCGAAATCACATATATCCTGTGTGTTTTAAAGTAAAAATCATTGGCAGCTTGAAAAGAAGGTTCACATGTCAAACAACATTCGTATCGAAGAAGATCTGTTGGGTACCAGGGAAGTTCCAGCTGAAGCCTACTATGGTGTTCACACTCTGAGAGCGATTGAAAACTTCTACATTAGCAATAACAAAATCAGTGACATTCCTGAATTTGTACGTGGCATGGTAATGGTTAAAAAAGCAGCGGCTCTGGCCAACAAAGAGCTGCAAACCATTCCTAAGAGTGTGGCGAATGCCATCATTGCCGCATGTGATGAAGTTCTTAATAACGGCAAGTGCATGGATCAGTTCCCGGTAGACGTTTACCAGGGCGGCGCGGGCACTTCCGTCAACATGAATACCAACGAAGTGCTGGCCAATATCGGGCTGGAACTGATGGGTCATCAGAAAGGTGAATATCAGTACCTGAACCCGAACGACCACGTGAACAAATGTCAGTCCACCAACGATGCTTACCCGACCGGTTTCCGCATCGCGGTTTACGCCTCTATCATCAAACTGATCGACGCTATCAACCAGCTGCGTGAAGGCTTCGAGCGCAAAGCCGTTGAATTCCAGGATATCCTGAAAATGGGTCGTACCCAGTTACAGGACGCCGTACCAATGACACTCGGCCAGGAATTCCGCGCTTTCAGCATTCTTCTGAAAGAAGAAGTGAAAAGCATCGAACGCACAGCCGAACTGCTGCTGGAAGTTAACCTTGGCGCAACAGCGATTGGTACAGGTCTGAACACGCCGAAAGAGTACTCTCCGCTGGCAGTGAAGAAACTGGCTGAAGTGACTGGTTTCGCCTGTGTACCGGCTGAAGACCTGATCGAAGCGACCTCTGACTGCGGCGCCTATGTTATGGTTCACGGCGCCCTGAAACGCCTGGCTGTTAAAATGTCCAAAATCTGTAACGACCTGCGTTTGCTCTCTTCTGGCCCTCGTGCCGGTCTGAATGAGATCAACCTGCCGGAATTGCAGGCAGGCTCTTCTATCATGCCAGCAAAAGTGAATCCGGTCGTACCGGAAGTCGTCAACCAGGTGTGCTTTAAAGTCATCGGTAACGACACCACCGTGACGATGGCGGCGGAAGCAGGTCAGCTGCAGCTGAACGTTATGGAACCGGTTATCGGCCAGGCAATGTTCGAATCTATCCACATTCTGAGCAACGCGTGCTACAACCTGCTGGAAAAATGCGTTAACGGCATTACCGCAAACAAAGAAGTGTGCGAAGGATACGTTTATAACTCCATCGGTATCGTCACTTACCTCAACCCGTTCATCGGCCACCACAACGGCGATATCGTCGGTAAAATCTGTGCCGAAACCGGTAAGAGCGTACGTGAAGTTGTCCTGGAGCGCGGCCTGTTGACGGAAGCAGAGCTGGACGATATTTTCTCCGTACAGAACTTGATGCACCCGGCTTATAAAGCTAAACGTTATACTGATGAAAGCGAACAGTAATCGTACAGGGTAGTACCAATGGGGCACGTCATGATGACGTGCCTTTTTTCTTACAAGAAGTTACCAAATAACAACAATTTAATATCAACTTGTTAAACAACAAGGAAGGCTAATATGATAGTTGTCGAACTTATCATTGTTTTGCTGGCAATCTTTTTGGGCGCCAGACTTGGGGGCATCGGTATTGGTTTTGCAGGTGGGCTGGGTGTTCTGGTACTTGCCGCCATTGGCGTTAAGCCAGGGACAATTCCATTCGATGTCATTTCTATTATCATGGCGGTTATCGCCGCGATCTCTGCGATGCAGGTCGCGGGCGGTCTGGATTACCTGGTAAACCAGACGGAAAAACTGCTGCGTAAAAACCCGAAATACATCACCATCCTCGCGCCGATTGTCACCTATTTTCTGACCATTTTCGCTGGTACCGGGAACATCTCGCTGGCCACGTTGCCGGTTATTGCTGAAGTCGCGAAAGAGCAGGGAATCAAACCTTGCCGCCCGCTCTCGACCGCCGTGGTATCCGCACAGATTGCCATTACCGCCTCGCCGATTTCTGCGGCCGTGGTGTATATGTCTTCCGTCATGGAAGGCCATGGCATTAGCTACATTCACTTACTGTCCGTGGTTATTCCTTCTACGCTGCTGGCGGTGCTGGTGATGTCCTTCCTGGTCACTATGCTGTTCAACTCCAAACTTTCTGACGACCCGATTTACCGCAAGCGTCTGGAAGAAGGATTGATTGAACTGCGCGGTGAAAAGCAGATTGAAATCAAACCGATGGCGAAAAGCTCCGTCTGGCTGTTCCTGCTGGGCGTGGTTGGTGTGGTCATTTATGCAATTATCAACAGTCCGAGTCTCGGCCTGGTTGAGAAACCGCTGATGAACACCACTAATGCCATTCTGATCATCATGTTGAGCGTCGCAACGCTGACCACTATCCTGTGTAAAGTGGAAACTGACGCCATTCTCAACTCCAGTACCTTTAAAGCAGGGATGAGCGCCTGTATCTGTATTCTGGGTGTGGCGTGGCTGGGCGATACCTTCGTATCTGCGAATATTGACTGGATCAAAGATACTGCGGGTAGCGTCATTCAGGGTCATCCGTGGCTGCTGGCGGTCATCTTCTTCTTTGCCTCCGCTCTGCTCTATTCTCAGGCAGCAACGGCTAAAGCATTGATGCCGATGGCGCTGGCGCTGAACGTTTCTCCGCTGACAGCCGTGGCTTCTTTCGCGGCGGTATCTGGTCTGTTCATCCTGCCGACCTACCCGACGCTGGTTGCTGCGGTACAGATGGATGACACCGGTACAACCCGTATCGGTAAATTCGTCTTTAACCATCCGTTCTTTATCCCGGGCACCCTGGGTGTTGTTCTGGCCGTCTGCTTCGGCTTCCTGCTGGGCAGCGTTATGCTGTAAGCGTTTCACCCGCGGGGCGTATTACGCCCCGCATTCTCCCGCCCTTTGACTAACATCCTGCCCTCGTCCGTTGTATAGTGACCCTTCACTTGCGGGTCTTTTTGTTCTTTCGAGGTGTTTATGCTTGATGTTAAGAGTCAGGATATTTCCATCCCCGAGGCCGTTGTGGTGCTCTGTACCGCCCCGGATGAAGCCACCGCCCAGGATCTGGCCGCTAAAGTACTGGCGGAAAAACTGGCCGCCTGCGCCACTCTCCTGCCCGGCGCGACATCGCTATATTACTGGGAAGGCAAGCTGGAGCAGGAATATGAAGTTCAAATGATCTTAAAAACGACCGTTTCACATCAGCAAGCGCTCATCGACTGCCTGAAGTCTCATCACCCGTATCAAACCCCCGAACTTCTGGTTTTACCTGTTACTCACGGAGATACTGATTACCTCTCATGGCTCAACGCATCTTTACGCTGATCCTGCTGCTGTGCAGCACATCCGCCTTCGCCGGGTTATTTGACGCGCCGGGGCGTTCGCAGTTCGTCCCTGCCGACCGGGCGTTCGTTTTTGATTTTCAGCAAAACCAACACGACCTGGCCCTCTCCTGGCAGGTGAAAGACGGTTATTACCTTTACCGTAAACAAATCAGTATTACGCCCGCACAGGCGCAGATTGCTCCGGTGCAGCTTCCGGCGGGTACCTGGCATGAAGATGAGTTCTACGGCAAAAGCGAAATCTACCGTAAGCGCCTAAATGTACCGGTTACGGTTAACCAGGCGGCGGCTGGCGCGACACTAACGGTAACGTACCAGGGGTGCGCCGATGCGGGATTCTGTTATCCGCCGGAAACGAAAACGGTACCGCTAAGTGAAGTCGCCGCGGTCATAGACGCCACGCCTGCGCCAACTGCTACGCCAGTGAATGCCCCATCAAAACCCGCCGCTCAGTTGCCTTTCTCCGCATTATGGGCGCTATTGATCGGTATCGGCATCGCTTTCACGCCCTGCGTATTGCCAATGTATCCACTAATTTCCGGCATTGTCCTGGGCGGCAGGCAACGTTTGTCGACGGGCCGCGCATTGCTGTTGACCTTTATCTATGTGCAAGGTATGGCACTGACTTATACCGCATTGGGACTGGTTGTCGCCGCGGCGGGATTACAGTTTCAGGCGGCGTTACAGCATCCGTATGTATTAATCGGCCTTGCCGTTGTATTTACTCTGCTTGCGTTGTCGATGTTTGGCCTGTTCACGCTACAGCTCCCCTCCTCACTGCAAACCCGGTTGACATTAATGAGTAATCGCCAGCAGGGCGGCTCACCCGGCGGCGTGTTTGTTATGGGGGCGATTGCCGGATTAATTTGCTCGCCCTGTACCACAGCGCCGTTAAGCGCGATTCTGCTTTATATCGCTCAGAGCGGGAATATGTGGTTGGGCGGCGGCACGCTGTATTTGTATGCATTAGGTATGGGGCTGCCGCTAATGCTGGTCACCGTGTTTGGCAACCGACTGCTGCCGAAAAGCGGCCCGTGGATGGCGCATGTCAAAACTGCTTTTGGTTTCGTGATCCTTGCCCTGCCCGTGTTTTTACTGGAGCGGATTATTGGCGAGGTTTGGGGCTTACGCCTGTGGTCGCTGCTGGGCGTCGCTTTCTTTGGATGGGCGTTTATCACCAGTCTGCAGGCCCGGCGGGCATGGATGCGCACCGTACAAATTATCCTGCTGGCGTCAGCGCTCATTAGCGTGCGGCCTTTACAAGATTGGGCGTTAGGATCGCCGTCCGCACAACCCCTGGCACACCTCAACTTTACGCAGATCGCCACGGTCGACGAACTCGATCAGGCTCTGGCGCAGGCCAAAGGTAAACCCGTTATGCTGGATTTCTACGCCGACTGGTGCGTGGCCTGTAAAGAGTTTGAAAAGTATACCTTCAGCGATCCGCGGGTTAAACAAGCTCTCGGCGATACCGTGCTCTTACAGGCCAATGTCACCGCTAACAATGCGCAGGACGTCGCGCTGTTAAAGCGTTTGCAGGTTCTGGGGTTACCCACCATTCTGTTCTTTGATGCACAAGGTCAGGAACAGCCGCAAGCGCGAGTCACCGGCTTTATGGATGCCGCCACTTTTAGCGCGCATTTGCACGATCGCCAACCGTGAGCGACACTTGCAAAAGCAAAGACGGAGGAGAATACCGTGCAACGTGAAGATATTCTGGGCGAAGCCCTGAAATTACTGGAGACGCAAGGGATAGCCGAGACTACGCTGGAAATGGTGGCGGAGCGCGTAAATCGCCCACTCGACACATTACAGCGTTTCTGGCCGGATAAAGAAGCTATTTTATATGACGCATTACGTTATCTCAGTCAGCAGGTTGATATCTGGCGACGCCAGCTTCTGTTGGATGAAACCCTTTCTGCCGAACAAAAGCTGCTGGCGCGCTACAGCGCACTCGCGGAATGTGTCAGCAATAACCGTTATCCTGGCTGCCTGTTTATTGCTGCCTGCACCTTTTATCCCGATGCCACCCATCCTGTTCATCAACTGGCAAACCAACAAAAACGTGCGGCGCATGATTTTACCCATGAGCTACTGACCACGCTGGACATTGACGATCCGGCTATGGTCGCAAGGCAGATGGAACTGGTGCTGGAAGGATGTCTCAGCCGAATGCTGGTCAACCGCAGCCAGGCCGATGTCGATACTGCTCAGCGGTTGGCGGAAGATATTCTGCGTTTTGCACAATGTCGTCAGGGTGGCGCATTGACCTGAGGGGGAGTGTTTTTACGCATTTTGCCTGAAAAGCAGGCAATCAACGCACTTTTATCACTTTTTTCGTGGAAAGCCGTTGACGACTGAACTCCAGTACGGTTTAATGCGCCCCGTTGCCCGGATAGCTCAGTCGGTAGAGCAGGGGATTGAAAATCCCCGTGTCCTTGGTTCGATTCCGAGTCCGGGCACCACCTTTCCTTTTTTATGCCTCCCTGTGAATTCCCATGTGTATGTAATTCAAAAAGTTAGCGTAAAAAGCTTTCCAGATGCGTTTTGGTTTATCCCTGCGTATCCGGAAAATTTGGGGTCAGATTACGGGTCGTTCAGTTCGATGAACGATGGAGACCCTCATGTTAACTGACAGCAAGATCCGCGCCGCGCAACCCCTCGCAAAATCCTGTAAGCTCACCGATGCACAAGGTCTGTACCTGACGGTATCCACCAGTGGCTCTAAGCTATGGTATTTTCGCTATGTCTTCGGCGGCAAAGAAATCCGCCTGGCTTCTGGCGCTTATCCGCTGGTCACGCTGGCGAAAGCCCGCAAAAAGCGCGATGCCGCGCGTAACCTGCTGGCGTCCGGCGTTTGCCCTTCCCTGCCCCGTAAGACGGAGAAAGCCGCCGTTGACGAATCCCGCACGTTTAAATTTATCGCCACTGCCGCAATGATCGGCCAGCGTGGTGAAGTCGGTGTCAGAGGGAAGCGAAAGTAGCGGGGGTATCCGGGTGGGGGCTCGTAGCCATAGTGGCAGCCTCCTGTAACGGGTTATAAACCCGGCACCAGAGGCTTCAGTCTCATGGGTAGTGCACTGAACGGGGCTGGAACTACCGGTGTTACAGGGAACCGACGCACCTTACGGTGCCCCCGTCCGGCCCACCATTGAGGTGTAGCCGGACGCACAATACAAAAAAGACGCGGGCGCGTCATGTGTCGCCAGTAACATTTTTCAGGGTACCAATTCCGGCACCTGATTTTGCAGATGCGGCGTCACGATACAACGACGGGTAAAAGTCGGCAAGGTGTTTTAGCAAAAGCCAGATACCCGTGCCGGATACAATCAGCCCCGGAATAATCACACCAGAAAACAAAAATAAAACTAATAAAAACAAAGCATTAATTCACCACACAAATGCATGGAGTACGGTACAACCATTTTCGTGAACTTTTCCAGCAAATCATCCCCTTCACTTGATATCAGTCAAAAAAATGGTTGTCAAAAGAGAGTATTCCGTTTCACACAGTAACCATGCTTATTATTTTGTCCGGTATTGTGTCATTGGGTTTGTTTTACCCTCCACCACAATGCCGGTTCCCTCAGGATACGTTTTCATCTGCACTGGTGGAGGTCTTTGTGTCTTCAAAAGGACTGCGTTTTACTCTTGAAGTCGACGGGCTGATGCAGACAGCCACCGCTGTCACGGCCTTCAGCCTTTACCAGTCACATTCCACGCCTTTTGTCCTCGAGGCCGACATCGCCAGCAGCCTCCCTGACCTTGTGGCTGCCGACTTCCTCGAAAAGAATGCCATACTGACCCTCTGGCAGGGAACTGAGGCTCTGCGCCATGTCAGCGGTATCATCAGCGAAGTCTCGCTCGGCGAAAACAACCACTGGCAGATGCGTTATCACCTCACCATTGTCCCTCCCCTCTGGCGCTGCGGCCTGCGACAGAACTTCCGTATCTTCCAGCAGCAGGATATCCGGACCATCTCCTCCACCCTGCTCAGTGAAAACGGCGTCACGGCGTGGACACCGGTATTTTATGACCCGCATCCGGCACGTGAGTTCTGTGTACAGTACGGCGAAACCGACCTCGCCTTCCTGACCCGCCTGTGGGCGGAGGAAGGTATCTTTTACTTTGACTGGCACGCCCCGGAAGGCCCGGCGCAGAAACTGGTGCTCTGCGACGATGCCGCCGGGGTGTCATCGCTGGGGGAGATACCCTTTAACCCTGATACCGCCACGGAAGTCTCCACCGCCTGTATCAGCGGTTTCCGGTACCGGGCGCGCACCGGGCCCTCCTCCGTTGAAATCCAGGACTACACCTTCAGGACACCCGCCTGGCCGGGTTATTACAGCCACGCCGCTGAAAACCTCAACGGCCAGTTTACCCGGTATGAAATCTTTGATTATCCTGGCCGCTTCAAGGACGAGTCCCATGGCCGGGCGTTTGCACGCTACCGGGCTGAAGGCTGGCGGCATGATACGGAGACCGCCGCCTGCACCAGCCATTCACCGGCACTGTGCCCGGGCAAACGCTTCACCCTGACCGGACATCCCTCAGGGACGCTGAACCGTGAATGGCAGGTAGTGAGCTGTGTGCTGACCGGCAGCCAGCCGCAGGCGCTGTACGGCAGCCCGGACGAAGGCACCACCCTGGAAAACCACTTTGATGTCATCCCGGCCGACAGAACCTGGCGCGCCCCTCCCCTGCCCAAACCTTCCGTGGACGGCCCCCAGAGCGCCATTGTCACCGGGCCCGTGGGCGAGGAAATCTTCTGTGATGAGCATGGCCGCGTGCGGGTGCGTTTTCACTGGGACCATTACTGTCCGGGAAATGAGGACAGCTCCTGCTGGATACGGGTGTCGCAGGCCTGGGCTGGTACCGGGTTTGGTAACCTCGCCATTCCGCGCGTGGGCCAGGAAGTGATTGTGGACTTCCTCAACGGCGACCCGGACCAGCCCATCATCATGGGACGCACCTACCACCAGGACAACCGTTCGCCGGGCAGCCTGCCGGGGACGAAAACACAGATGACCATCCGCTCGAAAACCTACAAGGGCGACGGCTTTAACGAGCTGCGGTTTGAGGATGCGACGGGCCAGGAACAGGTCTATATCCATGCGCAGAAGAACATGGACACCGAGGTGCTGAACAACCGCACCACCGATGTAAAGGTAAATCATACCGAAACGATTGGCGCAAATCAGACCATTACCGTTAAGCAAAATCAGGTACAGACGGTGGTGCAGAACCAGCAGGAAACGGTGGGCCAGAATCAGAGTGTCACCGTGGGCATGAATCAGGCGGAAACGGTGGGGATTGTCCGTGCCCTGAGCGTTGGCGTGGCATACCAGACCACCGTGGGTGGGGTGATGAATACCTCCGTGGCGCTGATGCAGTCCTCACAGGTCGGAATTCAGAAATCCCTGCTGGTCGGTAAAGGATATGACGTCAGCGTGGGGGAAAACGTCACCTTCTCAGTGGGGAAAAGCCGGAAGGAAAGCACCGGAAAGGTGGCGGTCTACAGCGCCGGGGAGCACCTTGAGCTGGTTTGCGGTCAGGCCCGGCTGGTACTGACGCAGGACGGCGGTATCTTCCTGAACGGCACGGCGATTCATCTTCAGGGCGCACAGGCCATCAGCGGCGACGGGCCGGTGATTAACTGGAACTGTGGGGCGGCAAAAAATCCGCCGGACGCGCCGGAGCAGTAAAAACCTTACAGAACCAGAACATAAAAATCTGTTAACAGAAGGAACTGAGCATGAGCGGAAAACCGGCGGCGCGTCAGGGCGACATGACGCAGTATGGAGGCCCGGTAGTCCAGGGGGCGGCGGGGGTGATGATTGGCGCGCCAACGGGCGTGGCCTGCTCGGTGTGTCCCGGCGGCAGAACCTCCGGCAATCCGGTGAACCCGTTGCTGGGGGCCAAGGTCCTGCCCGGTGAAACCGATATTGCGCTGCCGGGGCCGTTACCGTTTATGCTCACCCGCGCATACAGCAGCTACCGGACGAAAACGCCTGCGCCGTCGGGTATTTTCGGCCCCGGCTGGAAAGCGCCCTTCGATATCCGCTTACAGCTTCGCGATGATGAGCTGATTATTAACGATGACGGCGGGCGCAGCATTCACTTTGAGCCGCTGCTGCCCGGTGAAACCGCCTTCAGCCGCAGCGAGTCCCTGTGGCTGGCCCGTGGCGGCGTGGCTAAACTGCATGAAAGCAATGTACTGCATGTGCTGTGGCAGGCCCTGCCGGAAGATTTGCGGTTAAGTCCGCATCTTTACCTGGCGACCAGCAGCGCACAGGGGCCGTGGTGGATACTCGGCTGGTCTGCGCGCGTACCGGGTGAGAATGAAGCGCTCCCTGCGCCGTTGCCACCGTACCGGGTGCTGACCGGGCTGGCTGACCGCTTCGGGCGCACGCAAATCTTTCACCGCGAGGCAGACGGGGAATCTGCCGGAAACATCACGGCGGTCACCGACGGCGCAGGCCGCCGCTTCCGGCTGGTACTGACCACGCAGGCGCAGCGGGCGGAGGCAGCGCGTAAACAGGCGACCGTTTCCGGCATCAGCGCGCCGGAATACCCGCAGACGATGCCGGTCTCCGGCTACGGCACAGACAGCGGCATTCGCCTTGAGGCGGTGTGGCTGATGCACGACCCGGCATACCCGGATAACCTCCCGGCGTTACCGCTGGCCCGCTATACGTACACCCCGCGCGGTGAGCTGTCGGCAGTGTACGACCGCAGCGATACACCGGTGCGCAGCTTCACTTATGACGATAAACATCCGGGAAGGATGACCGCACACCAGTACGCCGGACGCCCGCAGACCACCTACCGCTATGATGCCAGCGGGCGGGTGACGGAGCAGCACAATCCGGCGGGCCTGAGCTACCGGTACGAATATGAAAAAAACGTCATCACAGTTACCGACAGTCTGAACCGCCGCGAGGTACTGCACACCGAAGGCGAAGGCGGACTGAAACGGGTGATTAAGGAAGAAAAAGCCGGCGGCAGTACGATTACGCGGGAATTTGATAACGCGGGCAGGCTTGTCGCACAGACCGACGCTGCCGGGCGTAAAACCGAGTTCCGGCTGAATATCGGCTCCGGGAATGTGACGGAAATTGTCACGCCTGACGGAAGGAGTGTACGGTTCAGTTATAACGACCAGCGCCAGCTCATCTCCACCACCGGCACTGACGGCCTGCGCAGCCAGCAGGCGTTTGATGCTCTGGGTCGCCTGACGCAGGAGAAATCCCGTCACGGCGATATTACCCGTTATTTTTATGATGACCCGGACAACGAACTGCCCTCTGCCATTGAAGACGCCACCGGCAGCCGGAAACAGATGACGTGGAGCCGCTACGGGCAGTTGCTGACCCTGACCGACTGCTCCGGCTACCGGACCCGCTATGAATACAACCGCTTCGGGCAGGCCACGGCCCTTCATCAGGAAGAAGGCCTCAGCCAGTACCGCGCTTATGATGAACGGGGCAGACTTGTCAGCCAGAAAGATGCCGCAGGCCACAAAACCCGCTATGAGTACAGTATGGCGGGCGACCTGACCACCGTGGTCTACCTCGCCGGGGTGAAGCCCGGCAACACGCCGCTGGTCGATTTCACCCGCGACCGCCTGCACCGGGAGACACAGCGAACCTCCGGCGCTTATGAGCAGAACACGCTCTACGGTGCCACCGGGCAGCTACTGAGCCACACGTTCAGTGACCCGGTGCTGAACCGGGATACGGTTATAACGACAACGGTCAGCTTGTGCGCATCCGTGGCGTGCATCAGGAGGAAGACTACCGCTATGACGGCGCGGGGCGGCTCATCAGCGCACGCCACAACGACCTGCTGCGGCGCTACGCCACCGACCCGGCGGGCAACCGGGTGGCAGACCGGGAGCAGTACCCGGCGCTTCCCCCGGTATGGCGGGATAACCGCATCGGCGAAGACGTGCAGTATTTTTACCACCACGACGCGCACGGACGGCTGGCGGAAAAGGACGAACGCCGAATCCGCGACGGCGGCAGCCACAGCCACCATTATCACTACGATAACCAGCACCGGCTGGCGCACTATCGCTGCGAACAACAGGGTGTCACGCTTCTGGAAAGCCGCTACCTGTACGACCCGCTGGGCCGCCGCATCGGAAAACGGGTGTGGAAAAGCCGACGTGAGCGCGGAAGCCTCAGCGGAGAGGAATATATTTACCTGAATAAAACCCCGGAAGTGACATGGTACGGCTGGGACGGCGACAGGCTGACCACTACCGAAACTGACACACAGCGCATCCAGACCATTTACCTGCCGGGCAGCTTCACGCCGCTGGTCAGAATTGAAACAGAAACCTCAGAGCTGTTAAAAGCGGTCCGCCGCACGCTGGCGGAGAAGTTTCAGCAGGAGGCAAACGTAACCTTCCCGCCGGAACTGGTGGTTCTGGTAGATAGTCTGGAAGCGGAGCTACAGCGCGGGGAACTCAGCGAAGCCAGCCGGACGTGGCTGGCGCAGTGCGGGCTGACGCCGGAGCAGATTCAAAACCAGATAGAACCGGAATATATACCGGAGAGAAAAATCCACCTGTACCACTGCGACCACCGGGGGCTGCCGCTGGCGCTGGTCAGTCATGAGGGGAAAGTGGAGTGGTCTGCGGAATATGATGCGTGGGGTAATGTGCTCAGTGAAAATAATCCTCACAATCTGAAACAGCTCATCCGTCTGCCGGGGCAGCAGTATGATGAGGAGACGGGGCTGTACTATAACCGTCATCGTTACTATGATCCGTCGCAGGGAAGATATATTACTCAGGACCCCATTGGGCTGGAAGGGGGGTGGAACCTGTATACTTACTCATTAAATCCAGTTACAGGTATAGACCCGTTAGGTTTGGAAACTTGTGTTATTAATAGAGATTTAGCTGTATTTGGTGATTCAGCACGCTCCAGGAATAATCCAGTTACTCATACGTTCAGTGTAATTACTGATTCAAATGGAGATATAATTCATACATATAGCTGGGGGAACGATGCCAATCTTAATGGCTGGAACATTGATCAACAAATTGATCTCAAATCAGCAAGGGACGCTCTAAACTCTGGAAAGGCTGAATGCAGAAGTGATATTGTTGATGATAAATGTGTTTCTGCTGCATTTGACATTTTAAATAAAAAAGAGAACAACCACATCAATGGAATGGTCTATTTTAACTGTAAAACCGAAACAACAAAATTACTTGATTTAGCGAAAAAAATCTGTGATAAGTGGTATCCACAACCGATATTTAAAGTGGATTTTAATGGTATGTTTGGGAGATAGTTGTTATGCGATGCGATATTATGGTTCGTGTAGTCTCAATAATTGTATTGTCTATCATCATCCCATGCCTTATATATTTATGGATTATCCCATCTTTCTTTGGTGGATATAAAACATATTTTTTCTTATATTTATTTGTGATGATTTCAACTGCATCAGTTGGTTTTGCTGTTTTTCCTGTATTCCACTACAGCCTTTTCGTTAATATTTTATTAAGTACGTTTTTGGGATTACTTGCTGGATGTCTAATCTTTTTTGTTATTTTATTTCTTGTATTGAATTTACATGGGGGATGATTTCTTTTTTGAAATATAATAAAGCCGAAATGCATGGTATTATGGGATAACTTGCTGTGTGAAGACACCTATTTAGGAATAGATGTTTGTACAGGCAAACCCTACCCCGGTTATGCACGCCAACAAGGGATACAATCAGCAGAAAGTGTACTAAACTATCGTTATGTTGGCAATTATGGTCGCTTTAATGGAATCCCTCCCCAAATTTTACACCACGGGTATGGATTACACTCGAAAAATATTGCGAGATGGCTTGAGCAACGTACATTTGAAATTAATTGAGGACTTGATGGTACGGCAAACAAGAGAAACCCCGTGGGACAAAATAATCCCAATAGGGCTACTTACTTGAATTCAGCAGATAATCATGTGGAGATGAAAGGCATGACCGAAAAAGGTGTTGGCGCTTTAAGTTACATAAGCTCTTTAGCGCATATATTTACTCTGAACTCATGTAAATATGAAACAACTTCACAATGTTTTTGTGCTCTGAGTTCCGAGTCAATAGTTGGGCCAGAAGCTGCGGATAGCCTGTATTGGGGTGAGTTTTATTAAAGAAGAAAATATGATGCGTATTATATGGAAGCCGGGGTATCTGATCAATCTCAAATTACGGAATGATTTATATACCGTTGCACAACTGGAGGGTAATTTCGTTGTGCGTTTTTTTGATACATTTAACGCACATGGCATGTGGAAAAACATTGATCTAAATGCAACGCCTCAATTATTCAGAGTATTTGTTGCTAAGATTTCAATTCGAACTTTAGCTGAAGTGAGAATAAAGGATCCTACCGTTATCCCAAGCACTATACCAATGGAATCTTATTGGATTAATCCTTATGTGGCTTATATTGGTGGAGAACATTATAAAGGTAATAAAAATAGTTTTCCCTTCTTAGGAGGAAGTTTAATACGTACACATTCGGCAACAGTTATGAGTGCATTGACTCAGATGTAATAAAACATGATTTAAGCCCGGAAATTGACAAAGAAATAATTGAAAAATACGAACTGGTCAATATGTAGGGGCCTGATGATTTAGGTGACAGATTGAGACGTTACTTTGATACAGGTATAAACCGTGATGATTTAAAATTTGAGGTTTTCCCAACGCTCTGGAATGACAGGGAGTCATTACGTCCGTTGACTCGCCGACTACCTATACCAATGCGTTAAATGGCCTACAAATAGCTACGCATGATGCCATCGGCTAATGCGTTCCCTGAATCCACTACACGCTTTTCAGCGGAGTAATCAGGCATTGTGCAAAAACCCTGCTGGCTGTAGAGATAATTCAGTGACACTGCTGGTTGTGCAGGTGGTGAATCGTTCGAAAGGAGGAGTATGAAAGGTCTTAATCGCAATTGCAGAAATGTCACTATCGGGGGAATGCCTGTGAGGAATCGAACCGGCGTATCGAACCAAACTTTTTCTACGTACCTTTATCCACTATTCTGATTTAAAGAAGAAATGTGGGTCGACCTATGGATTTTGACAACTAGCAGTATAAGAATTTATCATGTAAATCAAATTGGTAAGTAATTAAATGCTCCCGAGTCCAGACACCACTTATTCCAGAAGAACCAGCCTACGGGCTGGTTTTTTGCTTTTGGTTCTACAACTCCTTTCATTGAGCTACGTTCGATTTTTTGCTGCGAGCGGCTCAGTCCTTCGGAACCTGCGCAGCAAAAGCGCACCTCTAAAACGCGCAGACCAAGCTGCGTCATGCAATCTGGAAAAGTATCAACCTAATCACTCCTTACCCGGTTTTCACGAAACCAGCCATATGCCCGAATAGTGCCAGACAGCCACGCATGCCAGGATGTTACTACGCCCGCGATCCGCCACAGTATATTTTTACCGCCTTGTATGCCCTTCCTTAGTCAAGACTGTTAGTATTTATACATCAGAAAAAACTTACTACAAATTAATGACAGATCTTGCACACCACGCCTGGCTGATCCATGAAATTAAAGGCTTTTGCCCTACAACATTAAATACTATTATTACGTAACTCAAATATCCAAGTGATGAATCAATGACATTATGAGCCAATCGTAGTAAATTTCCATCTTTTTTTTATACGCACAATAAGCTTTTAACGATATTATAATTATAACAAAAAATATAAAACATCATTTTTGAAACAACACTACAGGCCCGCGCCTGACTTGTAAAATAGCTAACGTGCATACTTATATCTCACCAGGGTTTTTTAAAGTATTTGTTGGCATAATTTTTAATTTGCACACACCTAAAAAAGGAAATTATTATGCTGAAAAGTTTCACCCCCTCGCCTGCTCTGGTGGGAAATATTGATTATCTACAGCCAGCACAAGCCTTACAGAGAAATTCAGTATCACTTCATGGATTAAATTTATTACAATCGGTGCTCATGAAACTTTCTACTGGAAAAATTTCAATTAAAATAGCAACCGGAGAATATATTACAGCAACAGGCCCAACACTTATTTTTCTGGCTAAAGGCCAAACTATTAATATCACCCTAGAAGAGAGTAACGAAAAGCCGCATTATAACTTAATTGAACTGGATTCTCAATCAATTAAAAGTGCCTGTGACTTTTTCCTGTACGAACATGAAGGTTTATCCGTTCCATTAACAAAACCTATAAAAAAATATTTACTAGCTCCAATTGAAACTGGAATTTCAAGGGTATTTAATTTACTACATACGTCAAATAAAGCTCAGAAGTTATCAAAGGATAAAAAAGAACATTTATTAAGGTTTTTACTTTCCGAATTTATCTATGAGCCAGAAGCATTTTCTCTCTTTAGCGCTCTGTCAGAAAATTCGATGGCCGAAAACGTTTATAACATTGTTATGGGCGATATAAGCCGAAAATGGACACTCAAAGACATCGCTGATACAGTTTATATGAGTTGCTCTACTTTAAAAAGGAAACTAAAACATGAAGGTACTTCATTTAGTGAAATTTATCTAAATGCCAGAATGAATAAAGCGGCAAAGCTTCTGCGTAATAGTGAATATAATGTCACTCGAGTGGCTTATATGTGTGGTTATGACAGTGCGTCTTATTTTACATGTGTTTTTAAAAAGCATTTCAAAACAACACCATCAGAATTTTTGGCGTTTTTATCTTCCTCTCGTCATCAATATGTTAATTGAGATATCTGACAATGCAGTATAAAAGAAAAGCAAAACATATCAATATTAGAAATGGAATTCTGTTACTCGCTAAAAAATTCAACCTGACATTGAGTGAAAAAAAGGTTGTTTATTACGTGGCGGCAGGGCTATCTGTTAAGAGTTGTTCAAATTTATTAGAGAGAAATATAAAAACAATTTCAACACAAAAGAGATCGGCCTATAAAAAAATGGCAATTACTACTGATGTTGAATTAATCCATTTGATGTTAAACGAGTTTTATATATCAGTCGATATTACGTGATTTTTTCAAAAATAACTCGTTAATTAGTACCGGTTGCTTAACACTTACTGTCGTGTTGATAATGTTATCGCGCAAATAAATTTATCGGTATTGCCTTTATTTTTCTGCTACAGGAAAATTCCCGCAGGATAAGTGTAAGAATGCAAGCGGCGATATTTCTTAGGTATATCACCGCGCTGCTTATAATTTTTTCACTGCAGATTTCATCCGCTTAACTTCATTTGTGGTACGCTTATCGTTGTACTATTTACTGCTCTTATTACTGCGCTTAACTTATCACCAGAAAGGTCAATTTTACGAGTAAAAATTCTTTGCAGTGAAATGTCATGTGTTGCAAAAATAACAATACTATGACAATAAAGGTGCTTTATCTTTTCAAGAAAAGCTAACGCATCATTTGTGGAAAGATAAGACGTTGATTCGTCCAAAAACACTATCTCTGGTTTTTTGAATAAGGCCAGATACAATAAAATTTTTTGTTTTTCACCATTAGAAAGATTGAGTTCCTCAACAAATTTTTCGTCTACGTTCTCTCTAGACAGAACAAGATTATTACAACACAGTGTTAATATTTTTATAATATCATCATCATCAACCACACCATATACCATAAAGTTTTCACGAAGCGTTCCTTTTATAAAGGTGCTATTCGTAGAATGGTAAGCAAGGCAATTCTGAATATAATCTTCAGAAATATGTGTGATGTCGACATTATTCAATTTAACAGTTCCCGTATAACAATGACTGACGTTTGATAATGCTTTGATTAAGGATGATTTACCTGATCCTGACGCACCTATGATACCAATAAAGTCTCCAGGAACAGCAGTAAATGAAAGCTGATCAATCAGTTTTCGTTCCGCAAATGCTATGGAAAGTTTTTCAACCGATAGTTTTTCGATACGGGATATATATATTCCACTATGTGAAATAAAGGTGTCCTTATCTTTCAATAGTTCAGCCAAACTACTTTTAATATGAAACATATGCAACTTTGATAAATATAGTTTATTAACTCCTCCTACTAAGGCTCCGGAAAGTCTGGAATTAATAATCATAATGGCAATGATAGAAGCCGTGGCCAACGTACCGCTAGCTACAGCAAAATAGGATGACAAAAACATAACAATCATAGAAACAAATGTATTAGCCTTTATCATCTCCGCCCAATGATGATTCTCGATATTCATCTCCATTTTTGTATACTCATCACGATGAGTTTTATCCATCAACAGCTTTTCAAAAAAGGTACCGCGTAAAAACTTCAGTTCTTTCCTTTTTTCTTCTAAAGAGATCAACGTAGACATTTTTTCATAGCTAGCGGTATTTGTTTGCAACGTTTTTTTATAGGCAGAAAAACGTATATAGACGCAAACAAATGTTAAGCCTATATAGTAGATCAACAGAGGAAAAGCATAGCCCCCCATCATTACAAAAAGGCCGACCATAAACAGAAATGCTAATGATAAATCTACTGATATTAATGGATATGATTCCCAAAGAGCCGCCACTGAAGATTCAATAGTACGTATTTTCACCGCAGCATTCCTGCAGTTGGAAGCTTTTAAAGCATGGAGATAAAAAGCATTACATTTTATATTATTAATTCTAACCTGAGCAGATGTTTTATCATAAATGATAGCTTTTAAAATGAGTTCAAATAACACAAAGATTATGAATATTCCAGTCACAAAAATGATAGAATGGTAAGAATCACTATAAACCAGTCTCGTATTAAATAAATTCGAATAAAGCGGTGTCATTAAAGCAAAAAAGATTAACCCTAGCGCAAGATAACTTGCCTTCGGCGTCATCTTTTTAATAGCTTCAAAAACATCCCGGTCATCTATATTTTTTAATTCCTTTGAAATATAAAATATCCTTTTACTACGTAAGTTATCTTGTGTTACTACCTCAGTAGAGCTCAAATTAATAATCTTGTTTTTTTCTTTCTGTAAGATTAAAAAATATGACTCGGTCCATTCAACTATAAATGTTTTTGGTAGATGAGCATAATCACAATAGCTATTGCTAGTTATCTCAAAGTCAAAAAAACTATCATTGACATATTCATTAAAATTCTGCAGGATATCATGCATATCTTTGCTTTTATTTTTATAAACAAAAGCAAGTTCCTCTACCAGGCAATATTTTCTGATAGCTTCAAAAAAATTATCATTCATTTTTCAATTCTTCAACAGCACAGTTATTTTTACTTGTCGGCTCATAAATCGGTGATACAACAACAATTTTTTTGTCCCCTAAAACTGATTTAGCAACTATATAATTATAGGTCGTATATTTTTTAGCAATCTCCAGGCTCATATTATTACCATATGCACAGTAGATCCTGACTGCAGAATCAGAAGAACGGAGTGGTAAAAGGTCCGAAACTGATAGAGAAAAACCCTTACCTGGAGTAATAACAACTTTTGACTTGCCCTTCGATTCCACAGAACCAGAACCAGAACTATAATTAAGTGTAGACGAGTTTAACTTTGCATCTTTTGAAATGGCTGCCGATAAAAGATTAGCTAATAATACAGACATCAGTAATATCATTACCGCTACAGCCGAGGATAAGGCAGAAACAAATCCAAGCATAGTTACATTACCAAACATTAAATACGATATTATCGCCTACCAACGCTGTAATGTAGTTTAACAGCGTAACTTTTTTGCTAAGCGCATATACATTAACCTGCACACCCTCCAGTTCAGGTGGAACCTTAACACTATCGTCTGGCTTTATTTCAATTTTGTAATAGCGTTCAGCACCATTTTTTTCATCATCAGAAAAAGAATCAGCGCTTATTCTTGTAATGTGCCCGGCGATGGTTTTTTTATAACCGGGAGAATTAACTGTAATTTTTGTAGTCGTTCCGGTAAAGATAAAGGGTCGATACTTTGCTAAAATCCTCGCATCTACAACTTTATTTTCATCATTCTTCTTGATGGTCATGACTGGCTGCGAATTCTCAACATACGATCCCTTTTCAAAACTACGCTCTATACTTAATATCACGCCATTGGCAGGAGATAAAATGCTGTTAGCCTTAATTTTATTTCTTAGAAGCTCCAATTGCCCACGATTTTCAAGGTGTTCTCTACGTAGTTGCTCCAACTGTTCAGCATTATTATTAAGCTGCTCCAGAACACTGCTACGGAATCGATTATTTGCTAACTTAATATCATTTTGTAAAGCGAGCAAACTAATTTCTCCAGTTGTTATTTGAGACACAATCTGACTAATTTCAGTCTGATTATTTATTATCTCTATTTCCGGCGCACGGGCTGACTTTAGTAAATTACCTTTTCTTTTTAAAAGGAGTAATCGATCATGAAGATCGTCTTTTTCTTCAATCATTTTCTCTTCCCGCAATTTTAAGTTTTTCTCTTCATTCCTTAAAGAGAAAAGCTCATTCAAAAACTTATAAGCACTGAGCTCTTGAGAGAATATTTCTGTACTTCCTACTAAAAATTTATTTTCTTCAGGTACTTCTCCCGCAAGAATCATCTTAAGTAAGCGTTGATCTTCTTCAAGATTCTGAATACGCCTGTCAGCAAATGATACCAGCTCATTAAGCGTTTTCTCTTGATGAAAAACATCAAGATTGGTATAAGAGAAAAGAATGTCCCCTATCTTGACGGGCGAACCGGTTTGTAGATCAAATTTATTAATAAAACCTGAGTCAGGGCTTACTATTACCAGTTTATCCGAGGCCCCCGTAATAACCCCTGTGCCGGGAGAAACGATATCTATTTTCGCCACACAGATATAAATAATCAAAATCATCATTATGATGATTAAGGCTAAAAACTTGCGTGAAAGCGTCTTATTATTCATATTACAGACTTAATAGTTCGCCTGAGATCTGTAACAAAGAGACTTTGTTAATAGTATCACTTATCTTCATTTCAATGATCTTTCGCTCTAAAGCAAAATAATCATATTGTGTATTTAACATCTCATAATAGGATGACTGTGAAATATTATATTCTCTTTTTTGATTAGCCAAAATTACTTTCGTCGTTTTACTTTGATCTACCAACCCTTGAAGTTCCTTTTCATTTGAATTGATAGTCAATTGCAAGGACTTCATCTTTGCCAGTAGCTCTTTATATTTGAAGTCCATCTTTGTTTTTAAAACCTGGTATGCTTTAATCCCTGTTTGCCTGGCAATCTTCTTATCGTAATCAAATAAATTAACAGTTACCTGGATCCCTCCCCAGGAATCTTTATCTATACGCTGGCTGTTATTATATCGTTCTTCCGCAACCAGACTCACCTGAACCAATGAATCCTGCTGCCATGCGTTAAATTTTGCTGTGTCAGCCTGCTCGTTCAACAATTTGTAATCGAGGTTATTATAAATTTTCTTCTCATTTATTGTATAACTGTTTATTTTATCTATGATATTATCAGGTAGATAAACCCCCTGAGCAGGAAAAGCAATGCCGGTTGCCAGTTCTATATTAGATTTAAGCAACTCAATCTCTTTATTAATACTTTCTGATTCTGTTTTTATTTTTTGAATCAACAGGCGAGCCTGTTCAACATCGCTTGCCTTAGCAATACCTGATATATATCGCCCCTCAATTTGTTGGTATAATTCGACGGCGGTTTGCTCCAGACTCGCTGCCTTCAACTCAAGATTATTGTAATATTTAATACCAATCAAATTCTCTACTAACGTTTTATACAGGTTCTCTTTTTCTTTCAATAAGGATAACTCTGCGCCATGAACCCGACTATTTTTTTCTTTAAAGCGATCAGCGATCGTTGTGCTAAAAATTAAAGAGCTCGCTGTTACTTTAGAATCAGTTATATCACCACGGGTGGTATCTGATTTATACTTACTTTCTGCAGAAACCTTCGGCATAAAATATAAATCAGTTTGTTTCGCACGCAATAACTCTGCCTCCAACTCTAACGCTTTGGCTCTAATCCCCCCTGATTCTCGATACATTTCATTAACAAATTCAGAATAATGTAAAGTCCCCTCACTGGCTAAAGCAAATGGACTAAAAAACAAACATCCTATAATGCTAAAATTAGCTCTCATTCGTCAACACCTCTACAACTTGTTGTAGTTTTTTCTTAAATTTATATTGTTCGTGGAAATGAGCCTCTTGCCTGTCGCTAATAACTTTCAGTTGATCTGCCTTCATGCTTTCCATCTTTTCAATGAATTCAGCATTTTTCTTCATTAACGAGACCAGGGTGTTGATACCGACGTTCAATTCCATTAATTGTTCGTTGCCAGATGTTATTCTTTCATTTATCAGCATATTGCTTTGATTAACATCCATGAGTGAGGTATTGATACTTGAAAATGCCTTATCATTAAGTTCTGCAGATGTTTTTGCTATTGTTTGTAGATGGCTTATGGCCGTGTTTATTTGCTGTAAGCTCTCTGCCATCACATTGCTGTTCACAACCAATAGTTCCGTCAGGTTGGTATTATCAGGTATACAGACCAATTTAGTGGCGATATTGGTGTTAATCTCTTCGAGCAACATAACCCGGTTGAGTAACGCGTGTAGTTCGTCCTCCGAAGGCTTTTTCCCCGATTCATTGTCAGCGTGATTCTCAGTTTCGTAGTAAAATTCCCAAAAATTAAGACTGACCAGAAGTAATACTGAAACAGCAACACCTAATATAGACGTCAGGAACGCAAATGACATTGCCGTCAGAGCTGATGAAATCGATGAAATCATAGCCCCCATTTTTGCTGCCAGGTCGCCTTCTCCCCCCAGCGAACCTGCAATAGCGGATACCATATCGGTTAACCCCATAAAGGTACCGATAAGTCCCAATGAAACCGCAACTGACGCCGCCAACTTCGTTTGCGTTGCCAGTAAGGCATAGTATCTTCGGGCCTTTAATCTGAATATCCAATGCGTTAAAAACAGGAATAGCGGTAATACAAACAATACCCCACAAGCATAAGTAATTTGTGGTGCCAGAAAAGCAGCCTGATTAACCATGTTTTTGATGGCAGGGAACAAAAGATAGCAGGCAGCCGTTAATATATAAAAAATCAGACCCAGAAAATGCATTTGTTTAATAGCTCCAGTAAATACACGACAGGTTTTTTCCACACTGTGAGACGTTTCCTTCTCGGAAATCGACTTCTATATCAGATGGTAATTTTAAGTCCGTATAAATTTTCAATAGATTAAATGTATTTTTCGCCTTGTAATTTTCTATAGATTCAGACACCGCACCATAAAACGTGATTTTTTTCTTTCCTGAGTCAATGAGATGCTTACGGGTTTGATACAAATCGGTAGACGAAAGTGAAACAGCCCCACTATAGTAAATAGTGTTCTTACTGAGATCCGTGAATGAATCTCTGAACTTTAATGCTCCCCCATCCGATGTTACAAGCGAATCTGTTCCTGATAACATAAATACTGTGGAGACCAGTATTAGTATACAAAGTGCCCCACTTAACCCATCAACCATCGGCGCCAGTTCTTCATCGCCATTATTTTCCTCTGCACTCATACGGCCATCTTAAATATTGTTAACAGTAATTTGATTATAAATATCTAACGCCATTCTGACATATAAGCATAGGCTTGAGATGTTGCATTTTTAGACCATTAAGGTACTACTTAATTTATTTCATGTTTATTGACAGGTAAAATTAGGTCTCTGAAAAAGAAAAGTTAGCTTACTATCAAAACCATTTTGGGGATCCACCCTTAGCTATATTCAGGAAATCGACAGCATGACGACGAAAAATGATATCTCTTCGACTGAAAAACCGAACGTTAAACCTGAGAGTGTTACGGATATTAAATCGTATAAAGTCAGTGGTTTTGACCTGATAGTCACTACCGCTGACGGTAATACCACAACATTAAAAGATGGCTTAACTAACCTGGTTCTGGGCAATATTGAATTACGCGACTCTTCGGGAAAAACAATTAATCAGGATCATGTTATCTCATCTATAAAAACCTATCAGCTTGGTTTAGATACGGTATACCTTGCTGATATGTTAAAAAGCGAAGAATCCACTATTGAAACCAATAATGAGAAAGCAGATGAAGAGACTCAGGAGACATCTGTCGAGGCGAATAAATCCTTAGAAGCTGCCTTACAACAAAAAATTAAAGAGTATGAAGTACTTCTCAAAGCACGCACTGAAGAACAGAAAAAAAATATAAAGCTCGAAAAAAACGAACTTTCTGCGGAAAAAAAAGAGATTGTTGATAAGAAAGTAAAACAAGAATTGTCGAAAAATTTAAAACCAACAGAAGAGGAGGTACAAAATAGCGTAGCCACACCACCACCTCCTCCTGCCTCGTCCTCTTCATCCAGTTCGTCATCAGGAGAGCAGGCGGAAAAAACCCAGGCATCGTTACCCACCCCGGAAGTTCCCCTGTTTATTACCGGTAAGTTGGATGCGAAATGGGACTCTGGCAAAAAAGGAGATGGGATAACCAACATTACTACCCCTACCTTTAGCGGGAATGCCACACCAGACGCAACGGCAAGTCTTATCATCGACAAAACACATTATCCGCTAACCGTCGACAAAGATGGGAAATGGACATTACAACTCCCTTCCGCCCTGCCGGATGGTCATTATGACGTAAGCTTTACCATTACCGATAGCAGCGGCAAAACGGCAACGTCCACCACCACCATCGTGATTGATAGCGAAATTACCGGACTGACTGCCTCGCTTGATCCTCTGTCAGACTCCGGCCTTACAGGTGATTCAATAACAAATAATGCCAAGCCCGTACTTCAGGGAACCTCCGAACCGGGGTCCATTATTAATGTCACCATAGGTGGGATGACATTAACTACGGTGACCAACGCTGAGGGGTTCTGGTCCTTATCTCCGGGCACAAATTTGCCTGATGGTGTCTACCATTACCAGGTTACCGCCACCGATGATGCAGGCAATACCGCCACGGTGACTAACAGCGTCACGATTGATGCCACTGCGCCTGACGTCACGTTTGCGTTATCCGACGCCACGGATACCGGACAACAGGACGATTTTCTGACGAATATTCCCGAGCCCGTATTGACCGGTAAAACCGAACCCAGCGCGGACGTGATGCTCACCCTGAATGGCCACGTCTATGAAGTCACCGCCGACCAGCAGGGACAGTGGGAACTTAAAATCACCCCGGCGCTCGACGACGGCAGCTATGACTTTACTGTCACCATAACCGATATCGCGGGCAATACCGCCACGCAAACCGGTACCGTCACTATTGATACCCAACTCCCGACGGTTACGGCAACATTATCCGCAGAGTCAGATACTGGTAGCAGTGATGCTGACGGCATTACCAATAATCCCCATCCAGTATTAACCGGGAGCACGAAACCTTTTGCCGTGGTTACCGTTACACTTGCCGGCAAATCGTTTTCTGTACGGGCTGATGAAAACGGGCTATGGGCCTGGAAAGTGCCAGAAGATCTGGTATTAGATGATGGCGAGCATGTTTATACGCTTTCAGTCACCGATGCGGCCGGAAATAACACCTCTTCGCCTTTAGAAGGCCGTTTTACACTTGATACGACGCCACCGCCAGCGCCCACAGTGGCCCTTGACGTTAACAGCGATTCGGGTGATTCAGGCGACAACATCACCAATATAACAACGCCCACTCTGTACGGAAAGTCTGCCCCCCACACGCAAGTATTGGTGACTGTTGACGATCACGTTTATACCCTGCAGGCCGATGAAAATGGCGACTGGCAGCTCACGCTGGATACACCGCTGGCAGATGGACGCTATGACGTCACCGTTGTGGCAAAAGATAGCGCAGGAAATATGAGCGAAACCGCAGGGAGTATAACCCTGGTTATTGATACCAGTCGGCCGGAAATCACCGTCAGCTTGCTGGACAGCGATGACAGCGGTGTCAGCAACAGCGATAATATCACCCAGGTTAATCAGCCAACCTTCCACGGTACGGCGACACCAAATACCACCGTTATTTTTACCATTAATCATGTCGACTATCCCGTCGTCGTGGGTGCGGACGGTAGCTGGTCCTTAACGCTCCCGGATGCGCTTGCGGATGAAACCTATGAATATACGGTACAAGTAAAGAATGCGGTGGGAAGCAGCGCGATCGCAACGGGGACGATTACCGTGGACACCACACCACCTTCATCTGATGCAGGATTAGACGAAGCATCAGATAGTGGACAGAGTGCGCAGGATGGCATTACTCAGGTTATCCGCCCTATCCTTACCGGCACGACAGAACCCGAGGCCAGCGTAGAAATTATTTTTAACGGCGTAAGTCATACTCTGACAGCCGGCGCTGATGGCGTCTGGCAATATGCGATGCCGAACGACCTTACTGATGCAACTTATACTTATACGGTCGTCACCACCGATAAAGCGGGCAATACCTCAAGTAGCGAACATCAGTTTACTGTTGATACCGTTTCCCAACTCAGCGGTGGGCTTGACCTTTCCAGCGTGATGGAAGGGACTGTGGGGAATACGACGACCCAGCTTGTTCGCCCAACGCTCAGCGGTATGGCCGAACCCGGCAGCCTCGTCACCGTCACCATAAAAGGCGCGACCTATACAGCTTCCGTAGATAATTCCGGAAGGTGGAAACTGACCTTACCCAAAGATGCGGCTCCCGGCCTGAATGAGTATACCGTGACCTCAGAGGATCTCGCCGGGAACACGGCAACGATAACGGGCAATTTTAATTATGTTCCCTCAGGCATTGTCCCGCCTAAAGTAATGGCGCAGTTGGATACGGATAGCGACAGCGGCACTAAGGGCGACAATATTACCAATAACAATACGCCAAAAATTGTCGGGCAGGCTACGCCGGATACCGTGATTGTCCTGACCATCGCAGGGCAAAGTTATACCACCACGGCGGCGGCCGACGGCAGCTGGTCTATTGAGGTGACAAACCCATTGCACGAAGGGTTCAACGAATATACGGTTACCGCGACGGACACCACTACCGGGCTCTCCGCCATCGCCACGAATAATGTTTTTATTGATACCCTTAATCCTATGTCCACCGTCGGTTTAACGGACGATTCTGATACCGGTATCAAAGGGGATATGATCACCCAATCGACCAGGCCCGTATTTACCGGGAAAACCGAGCCTGGCGCGACGATCACGTTACATATAGATGGCCAAATACTTAACACCACAGCAGACCATAACGGAACCTGGACGCTGCAAGGCCCGACCTGGGGGCTACCGCCTAATTACACGGCCAGTTATACCGTTACCGTCACGGATAAAGCCGGAAACGAAACCTCCACAAAAGGGAATGTTATCACTGATAATAAAGCGCCAACGCTGACAGGATCTGAGCTGGCCAGCGGTAGCGATACGGGCGACAAAGACCGATACTGGACTAACGATCTCACCCCCACATTGACGGGGCGGGTTGAGCCAGGTTCAAAATTGACCATTCGTATTAATAACACAACCTACGACGTGACGGATATCGCCAGCGACGGCACCTGGAAATTCACTCTCCCTGCGGGGCTGGTAGCGGATAACGGCAGTTATAACACGGTTCGCTTTTACATGACGGCAACCGATGCCGCAGGCAATACCACGACAAACACTGACGCCATTTATATTTGTAAGCGTAAACTGACTATCACCAGCGGACTCTCTGCTGAAACGGATAGCGATACCAAAGGCGATAATTTGACATCCGTGACCCGCCCAACGCTGGAGGGTACCATCGCTGGAGGTCAGGCCAACGACAAGCTGAGTGGCACCATTACCATCGGCGGTAAAACCTATCCGCTTACCATTACGGCAGGAGGAACAGAATGGTCGTTTACGGTCCCCGACGGCGCACCGCTGGGTTCAGGAATTCATGACTATACGCTGACGTTCAAGGATAAATTTGGTACAGAAACCACCCATACCGCTACGGTGACTATCAGTACGCTGGTTGGGTATATCTCTCCCGATGATGATACCGGCACGGTGAGCAACAACCAGACGCAAAATACTTCACCGTCATTAAGCGGGAAAGCGAGTATCGGCGCCACCTTACGCATTGAGTTCAATGCACAGGAATATACGATTCCGGTTAATGCCGACGGCACCTGGACTTTTACCCTACCGGGCGGCCCTTTCGTTGAAGGAGAGTATCATTACAAGCTGACCGAGATTGTCGGGCACGCCGTTACAACATATAACGGTTCCTTTACAATAGACCTGACGCCACCGGATATTACCGGGGGACTTAGGCCCAACGATGCGACGCCGAATGACCCTTCTGCCTCCCGCTGGCCTAACCCTACGTTCAGTGGAAAAGCAGATCCCAATCAGGAAGTGATCATAGAGATCAACGGAAAACGTTACTCAACCACTTCAGACAGTAATGGTAACTGGGAAGTCCTGTTACAGAATGCCAATCTTCTTCCTGACACACGTTATGATTACACCATAACGTCTACCGATGGTGCAGGAAATAGCGGCGTATTTCACGGCACGATTAACAATGTCGTCAATGCACCCGCCACGCAATTTGGTGGTCATGAGGATTACCTCGTTGGTACCGCTGGCTCAACTAACGCTATTTTCTATACAGGCACTTCGCCAGTTATCGTCGGACGCGGTAATCCGGGCGATACGATCACTATCAGAAAGAGCGTAGGAGGCCCAGCCCCTCTGACTGCCGTTGTTGACGCGGATGGTAACTGGAAAATCCAGTTACCGGCGTCAGAATTCCCGGCAGATACCCCCCAGGGCGGCTATTACACCTGGAATCTTACTGTGACAAACAGCTATGGTCTGGAAACAACCTACACCGTCAGAATCACCCACGATTCCGTTCCTCCAAACTTAACTGGCGGTCTGGACAGCACCAGCGATACCGGTACGCCGAACGATGGCATCACGAATAACACCAAACCTACGTTTAGTGGCCGCACGGATGCCGGTCTAAAAGTAACCATTACGCTGAACGGGCAAACCTACACGGTAATCGCCAATAATGCCGGTAAATGGAGCTTTACCGTGCCGGAAGCGCTACGGGACGGCAATTATGATTACACCATATCGACCGTTGATAAGGCAGGTAATGCTTCCACTCCTGTTACCGGCACCCTTACCGTAGATACTTCCAGCATAGCGCTGACGGGAGGACTGGACACAACCGCCGATCCGAATATCGCCAATGGCTGGAGTAATCACAATGATCAAACGTTAAAAGGTACAACCACGCCAGGCGCCACCGTGACGGTGACAATCAACGATGTTATCTATACGCCAACCGTTACCGCTGATGGCAACTGGACTTTGCATCTCCCCGATCTGGCCAACAACAGCTACAGTTATACCGTGACAGCCACCAATACAGCGGGCACCTCATCCACCATTACCGGCCAGTTTGTCATTGATAATACGCCGCCCACCACAACGGTAGGGCTCAGCGTCGCTACGGACAGTGGGACGTTGGGTGATTTTATCACTAACAATAAAACGCCCGTGTTTACAGGCAAAACGAAACCAGGCGCTACAGTAACGCTTACGGTTGATGGACAAACATATACGGTCGTAGCGGACAATACAGGACTCTGGGAAGTGGCCGTCACCACGCCATTAAATACGGGTACGCATAATTATACTGTTTCCGTTACCGACCTTGCGCAAAATATCAGCCCACCAACAACCGGTACGCTGAATATTCAAAGTGGAAACATTACCGGTTCGGTAACTGGCGGCCTGGATGTTCACAGCAATACCGGCGATACCAACGATACCCTCACCAGCAATAAAAAACCTAACTTTTCCGGCACCGCGCCTGCTGGCGTCACGGTCGTCGTCACCATTGACGGCAAAACGTATAAAACCGTAGCCGATCGGGACGGTAACTGGATGCTGGCGATTACCAACCCATTGCGCGATGGCGTTCATGATTACACGATCGCGCTCGAAGACATAGCGGGTAACCAATCGCCGCCACTGACCGGGCAGGTGACTATCGACAGCGAATCGCACCTTCAGATAAACGGACTTAGCCATGATACAGACTCTGGCACGAAAGCCGACAATACCACCAGTAATACCACGCCCACACTAACGGGAACCGCTGACGCCAATGCAACTATTACACTCATAATTGGCGGTAACAGGTACATCACCACAGCGAACGCAGACGGGGAATGGGCTATCCCGCTGACTCACGCCTTAACGGATGGCACGTATCATTACACGGTCACTGCCACCGATAGTGCAAACAATACAACATCGTCGATGGCAACCATCACGATTGACACCACCGCTCCCGACCATTTAACCGGCGGACTGGATACCACCAGCGAAACCGGGGGAGCCGGCAGTCATCTTACTAATCAGACGATGCCAACCTTTAGCGGCGTCACGGAAAACGGCGCAACCGTCACGCTAATGATTAACGGTAAAACGTATACCACCGTCGCGGGTGAGAATGGTAAATGGAGCATTACCCTGCCGACAGCCGGTAAATTAGCGGATGGCAGCTATCCGTATACGATTACCGTGACGGATGCCAGCGGCAACACGAGCAACGCACAGGTGAACGGTAATGTCACTGTTCAACACACGCCGCCCTCAGCAAATGCCGGGTTACACGCCGGGAGCGACAGCAGCGTCACGGGCGAACAAGTGACCAACAACACTCAGCCTGTGCTGTCGGGCAAAACCGCGCCTGGCGCGTCGATTGTTATTGTATACGCTGGCGTGAATTATCCCATTCCGGTCGATGCGGCAGGTAACTGGACATTCCAGATACCGACTACGCTAACGGATGGCGCCTACACCTACCAGGTTCTGGCCACGGATAATGCTGGCAACGAATCTCGCTATGAGGGCGCCTTTACGATTGATACCACGCCTCCGGACGCGCCCGTCGCCGCCCTGGCGGAAATCGCAGACAGCGGCGTCAAGGGTGATGACATTACCCACATTAAGAACCCAACCTTTGCGGGAACGGCAGAAGCGAACGCTACCGTAATACTGACGATTAACGGCAAAGACTACACCGCTCAAGCCGGAAGCGACGGCGCCTGGACAATCACATTGCCTGTAAGCCATTCGCTACCAGACGGTACGTATCAGTATACCGTTTTGGCCCAGGATGCCGCCGGAAATCAGTCTGCATCCACGGCGGGGTCTGTCATTATTAATACCGCCGCGCCAACAGTCCCTACGGGAGGCCTCACACACGATCCGGATGCCAGTACCGGTACGGATAACACGACTAACGTAACCACCCCGACATTTAGCGGTAAGGCTGACCCTCACAGCGTCGTCATTCTGCGAATCAACGATAAAGCGTATGAGATCCAGGCAGGCAATGACGGCGCCTGGAAATTTACATTACCGGCAGAAGATAGTCTTACTGAGGGCACTTACGAGTACACCCTACAGAGCAAAAATGCTATCGGGAATACCTCCGCAGAACAGGCAGGCTCGGTCATCATTGATACGACACCGCCAACCGCGCCCACAGCCAGTCTTGCCCCCGGTTATGACACGGGAGTGGATGACGACAATATCACGCGTATCACTACGCCGAAATTTACCGGAAAAGCAGAGCCAGGCGCGACAATCACTCTGTCAATCAACAATAAAACGTATGAATGTCCTACGGCGGACGACGGAACATGGGCCTTTACGTTACCCACGGCAGATGCGCTGACAACCGGTAACTACGCCTATACCGTGTTAGCCACCGACACGGCAGGTAATGTCTCCGCAACGACCCACGGCAGCATAACCATCGATCTCACCCTCCCGGCCGTTCCAAACGGCGGGCTGGATATTGAGTCGGATACGGGCAACACCGGCGATAATATTACCCGTGCGGATCTTCCCACCTTCAGCGGTACGGCAGAACCGAATATCATCGTTATTCTGACCATCAATAATAAAAGCTATGACGTGCCAGTGAATAATGATGGGACCTGGCGCTTTACCTTACCCGCTGAAGACAAACTGAACGACGGATCCTATGATTTTACGCTACACGGTAAAAACATCGCGGGTACGACCTCTGAGGCTTTCACGGGTTCGATAACTATCGATACGACGCCGCCAACACCGGTCACTGGGGAACTGTCTGACGATACGGATACAGGAACCAAAAATGATGGTATTACCAGCGTGAGCACGCCGACCTTTACCGGTACGACAGAGCCTGACGCGATCATTATTCTTACCATTAACAATAAAACGTATGAGATCCAGGCTGATACTCACGGTGCATGGCGTTTCACACTGCCGACAGAAAATGCGCTGCCTGACGATACGTACATTTATACGGTACAGGCAAAAGACGCCGCCGGAAATACGTCTACGCCAACCAGCGGTTCGCTTACCATTGATTCCACAGCGCCCGCGGCCCCTACTGGCGCGCTTACCGAGAATTCAGATACCGGCGACAAGGGAGATAACATCACCAGTGATAAAACGCCGACATTTACTGGCGCAACAGAACCGGGAGCAACGATTATTCTGACACTCAACCAAAAAACGTATACATTCCAGGCCGAAAATGACGGCAGATGGGAATTTACCTTACCGGATGCTGATGCGTTAGATGACAGTGTTTACCGCTATACGGTACAGGCTAAAGACCAGGCAGGAAACGCCTCTTCGCTGTCTACCGGCTGGCTGACGATCGACTCTACACCGCCAGTACTTTCCATGGAGGGTAATAGTGATACCGGCGCCGGAGGCGATAATATCACTAACATCAATACACCGACCTTTATCGGCGCCTCAGAAGCTCACGCAACAATTAAGCTGACTATTGATAATAAGGATTTTATAACAACCGCAGATGAAACAGGAAAATGGTCAATTACTCTTGATCAGCCCCTCAATGATGGCGCTTATGACTACACCATTACGGCTAAAGACGCTGCCGGGAATGAGAATACGCTGAACGAGCGTCTGACTATTGATACACAACCGCCCGCCGAACCAACGTTGGGATCGACTGCTAGCGGTGTGGATAATACGGTCACCCTTAAGGGAGTCGTGGAGGCGAATCAGGATATTCAGGTGAAGGTCACGGTCAACGATACGGACTATACCGCCAGTGTTGATAACGATACCGGTAACTGGCATGTTTCAGTGCCGCAATCCGCTATTCATTCAGGAGAAAACGCATACACCATTACGGCAACCGATCCCGCCGGCAATAGCGGCACCATCAACGGAACATTTACCAGTACGCCGCCAGCCGACAATTCGGTCAACAATAGTTCAGACGCAGCGGAAATGGCTTCCCTTAGTGAAGCAACGCTATATACCGCAAGCGTTGAAGAAGAGCATTATACTTTATAACTCACGGGTACCATCACACGGCCTCTTCGGAGGCCTTTTTTAAAACAGCATAATCATATTTATTGCCTGGTAATGATTATATTTGATAATTAAATCTCATATTAATGCCATAAAAAAAGCGGCAGACTATGCTGCCGCAAACATGAGGAGGACAATTACCGTTACGCTACACCACAAAGTAATCCGTTACTGCTGTCAGTAAAACATAACTAACTCAAACGAGGAATCAACCAATCTTCAGTTATTAAATTCAGTGCGCCGTTCCGGGTTTTCATGATGTGACAGTAAAAATACATTTTGATCGTTCTGTATATTACGGGAAAACTTATAAAACAGATTAGGTTCGCTCACAATATACAAATTATTGTCGTCATCTATGGCAATCCCTTCTGGCTGAGGGATATCTTCTCTGAGCCCTGACCACTCCGCTGTCAGAAACAACCGATCGCGTACCCGCCAGTCGGAACTGACCTCCAGAATGACTTTCGACTCATCCGACAATACCAGTAGCGAATCCGTCGGGGCATAATATTCCAGTCCTGAGACATCGCTAACACTCGCCGTGATGGTAGAAGGCAACACCCGGGTGAGACCATTTTTGCTCATCGTGATTTCAGTGAGCACAATAGGCCTTCTTTCTTTTGCGGCATACAATCTCTCATTTTTCGCATCCCATGCCGTACCTTCGAGTCCTTTATTTTTTGCTTTGTTATAGCCTTCAATTTTCACCGTGGAGATGATCTGCATGGTACCGTGCTGAATATCTACCTGCGTTTTATATACCGCACCCTCTTTCTCGCTACCAATCAGGAACTGATTCCCTCCGCTCCAGGCGATAGATTCTGGATCACATATTCCCTGGAGCGCCATCCGCCCCACGAGTTGCCCTTCTGTCGTCAGCCAGACCAGTTCCGGGGGATTATTAATAACAGCGAAAAGCATCCTCTCTTCGGCTGAATAGGTCAAACCTGACAGGTTACTTTTAATGCCTGCCACTGGTTTTTCCTGAATAACTGCTTTATAACTGCTCAACGTCAGCGCAGAGGGTTTATCGCCATATTTCATTATCAGTTGATAGACATAGCGAATATCATCCCTTAACATAAATAAAATTACGCCAAAGAGTACGACAATAATACTGCATTTTAATAATTTCATAAAAAGCCCATAGCAGATCACGTCACGACCTGGCGGCGTAACGCATTTCTAAAAAATAAAGCCAAGGTTCGGCAGAGCCGCTATCCAGTAATGGCGAGCGCCACCAGTATAGACATCATGGAAGGATAGGTGTTACCACAAACAGCCCGAATTTAACCACTAATGTCTCTTTTTTTGTAAACTTACCTATTCAAGAAGATGACGTTCATTATTTAAATTTAGTTTGTAATTAATTTCGCTATTTAGAACCAATGATAAAATATAGTAATTAATGATATGCAACATCGCCCTCCGACCTGCTATTGCTGCTCTCACGTTTATTCAACCGGACAGTAAAAAATGAAATGTAATCTTATTACCGCAAGCCTGGCTACGCTCGTTGCCGCTGGCGCACTCCCGGCCCATGCTGGCCCCCAGGCGCATGTCGTTTGCGGCTATCATCACACTCTGGGTGATGACGCGATTATGATGTTTGGTAAAGCGAATCAGGCAATGTGGCATGATTTTTTTGGCAATACGCACACCGATGCGGTCTCCACCAGGCAGACACTGCGTGCGCAGCCAGACACCACCTGCGATAATCAAGCGGACAGCTCCGCTTACTGGGCCCCTTCCCTGAAATTACCCGATGGTGAAGTCGTAAAACCGGCCTACCAGAAGACCTATTATCAGTCCACAAATGTAGCGCAATATCCGCTCCATCCATTCCCGGCCGGGCTGGAGTTACTGGCAGGCGATCATCACGGTACTGGCCCCAGTTCCGCAATCACCTTTTTATGTGCCAACGGCAAAGGTTATACCAACAAGGTAGGCGAAATATGCGGCCTGCGTAAAGCAGGTGATGCCGTCCAGCTTAATATCGGAATTGCTTTCCCCAACTGCTGGGATGGCGTCAACCTGAAACCGACCCATAATCACAATAATGCGGCCTATGCTGATAACGGAAAGTGTTCCGCGCAGTATCCGGTCAAAATCCCGACGATCAACATGAATATCGCCTGGGTGTTACCGCAAATCTCCTCACTGGATACTGCCAAAGTGGAGCTCTCAATGGACCCGGTGATGCATGGTGAAACGCGGGAAGAGCGCTGGGGAAGTCTCTATACTGCCCATGCCGATTTTATGAATGGCTGGACGGAAGACGGCGCGCAGTTTATGACAGACCTGTGCATGAATCAGGGACTGGACTGCGGCACCATGGTTCCTTACGCTTACCGTAAAGCGGAAGAAAATACCTGGGTAAGCAGCGATAATGACAAACCACATGCCGGCGTCGATACCTTATACGTACAGGATGACTGGACCAATGGCGGACGCACGCAGCATCCGGAAACACTCACGCTGGTGAAATTTAAGATCCCCCCCCTGCCTGCCAACATGGACGCTTCGCTATTCAAATACCGTATTCGCCTTTTTGGCGGTAAAACAGAAACGAACGGCGCCGATCAGATCTTCTTTTACCCGACCAGCAATGACTGGCACGTCAGTACCGTGTCATGGAACAATAAACCGGCGCTCAACTACCGTTCTGATGCCGTATTATATCTAAACCATTCACATGAATACCGTATGGTTGATGTCGATAAAGCGGTGCGCAAAGCGCTGGCGGAAGGGAAAACAGAAATATCCTGGTATATCGGCGGCGACCGTCAGGGAAATCACTACGACTTTACGCCTGCGGACTCAAAACAGAGCCTGGTGCTGATGCTGACCGGTTTCAAAAAGACGCCGGAGCTGTAATAGCAAACTGTGCCCGCTGACGCAACAGCGGGCACGATGGCGACACAAACATTACAGCACGTCGTCAAAACCTGACCAATACCTCAGAAAAACAACCGTTTATTCTCAGGCTGTAGTCCCTGTTGCTGCTGAACATCCTGCAGATAACAGGTCGCTACGATGGCAAGCCGGCCATAGAACGCACTAACGGTATTGCGTTGCAGTCGCTCCAGATAGCGGAATCCCCAGGGCAGCAGATGCGTCTCCAGTAACCGGTTGGCCGCCAGGTTTTCACCTCGCGCCAGCAGATCGCTACAGGCTAATAGCATCAGGCCAAACTGATCTTCCGGCTCGCGTTCACGGTTCGTGAATACCATTCCCTGCGACTGTAAAAAAGACCGATAATCGGCGGTAGTTTCCCCCATCAGCAAATTATCTTTTTCCAGATAAACCGATCCCCAGGGCGGGACAGGCATCTCTCCCTGGCCTTCAAACAACACGGAAAATTGCCATGCAAGCGTGTCATCATCCGGCAGCGACCATGACGCGCATAGCAGTTCAATATGTCCGCGATCGCGCCAGGGATAAAGCGCATCCAACACAGGCAGACAGTCGAACAACGCTTTCACCTCTGGCCTGTCAGGAGAGTAGTAAAACAGTGCGCCGAGGATACGCGGTAAAACAGCACGGGAAGGCATAGCCATAACTCCTGAAATAGTGGACTGATGGCGCTGCGCTCATCAGGCCTGCACGCCACAAGCCGGACGCAAAACTACATTGGTAGCGTCCATAGATTGTAAAACGCGATCCTACCCATTAACTCTGCCGCGATAACTACCGCCGTCGTCATAGCCAGTACCGCGGCGCTCGATTTCATACGCGCACAGATCACTACCCCGACCACGCCCGCCGCCAGCAATACCGCCTGGGCGGTAAACCAGCTATGCTGCGCGGCGGTCAGAGCGCTATCGGCATTCATCAGCGTCGCCATATAGCCTGGACGCAGACAAAAGCTCACCAAAATCGCCAACACGCTGACCAGTAGCCCCAGACGGTGCACGCCAAACAATGCCGCCAACGCGCCACCGCCAATCAACGGCGTCAATATCATCATTGCCGTGGTGTAAGATGAACGCCAGGTCGCCACCGTCGGCAGTTGGTAAATCTGCGGAACGGCGTATAAGAAGACCACCCCGACTATCGCCGCCAACCAGACCAACGCGTTACACAGCGGCGTCGCACGGTTCAGCAACAAACCGAGCGCCCCCAGACCGCCGAGCGCCGCAAAAGCCGCCGACAAGACAATCTCGTTACTCATCGGCGAATGTCCAACGCGCAGCAGCATATTCAGCGCGCGCAGCGGTTGTCCGACGTGGAAGGTGCCGACAATGACGCCAAGCCCAAACAGGCACATTACCGAGAACAGACCAATAGCCTTGCGCCGCGGCGCGACCAGCCCCATTGCGCCGCCAATCAGCAGCAGAATAAACGCGCCGACCGCGCTCTGGGTAAAGACCGTAAAAAAGACCAGCGGTAACTCATGCATGGCGCACCTCCCGTATGTTCATGATTGCGCCTTCCGTATCGCCCGTGGGTCTCGCTTTCGGATGCGGCTTAATAATGAGGTTAGGATGGGTGAACGACGCCGAAGGCAGCGGCGCGATTTGATTCTCCACCCCATATTTTGCCCGTAATTGATCAATTGGTCCGAAATCCAGCGCACGCTGCGGGCAAGAATCGACACAGACAGGACGCAAATTTTTTTCCAGCCGGTCGAGGCAACCGTCGCATTTACGCATCACGTTCGCCTGTGCATCAAACTGCGGCGCACCATAGGGACAGCGCATTTCGCAATAACGGCAGCCAACGCACACGCTGTCATCCACCAGCACCAGACCATCTTCTTTGCGTTTATGCATCGCCCCGGTTGGACAACCGGAGACACATACCGGCTCATCGCAATGGTTACAAGCAATAGAGAGATAGTAGGTAAAGGTGTCGTGATGCCAGCTTTCCCCCTCTTTCACCCAGCTTCCGCCGCCATATTCATAAACGCGGCGCAGTTTCGGATCGACATCCAGATCTTTATTATCCTTGCAGCTTACCTGGCAGGTTTTACAGCCTGAACAGCGCGAGGAGTCAACATAAAAGCCATACTGTTTCATCGTACATCACTCCTTAAGCGCGTTTAATTTCAACCAGATTGGTATGCTGCGGATTGCCTTTCGCCAGCGGTGAAGGGTGGTGGCTGGTCAGTGTATTAATGCAACCCCCTACATCAACGCCGTTGCCGTCAAGCCGCGTCCACGCGCCCTGCGGCATCGCCGCCACGCCGGGTAAAATGCGCTGGGTAACTTTACAGGGAAGCTCCACCACGCCGCGATCGTTGAATACCTGCACCCGATCGCCTGACTTCAGTTGGCGGGCGCTGGCGTCAATCGGGTTAATCCAGACTTCATCCGGCACCGCCTCATGTAATATCAGCACATTGCTGTAGGTAGAGTGGGTATGCCCTTTGGTATGAAAACCGCTTAACTGCAACGGATACTTCGCCGTCAGCGCTTTGTTAAGGTGTGATTCTTTCGCCGGACAAAATTCCGGCAGTGCGGGAATTCGCTCGCCTTCCGGTAAGGTCCACGCTTGCGCCAGATCTGCCAGCGCCTGGGAGTAAATTTCAATTTTGCCCGACGGCGTGGAGAGTGGATTAGCCTCGGCGTCGGCGCGGAAATCGGCAAATGCAAGGCTCTGCTGCTCGGTAGCGATACGCTGGTCAATCACGCCCATCTCTTTCGCCACGCCCCACTCTGGCAGGTACGGACGTTTTTCACGGATCTGCTGATAGTGCATCTCTGCCCACTGCGCCTGAGTTCGGCCCTCGGTATAGTGCTCGCGCAGTCCAAGATGCCCGGCGATATCCGCGCAGATGTCATACGTGCTGCGCGCTTCCCACATCGGTTTAACCGTTTTCTGAATCGCAATCATATAGTTATGCGATCCCGCCGCATAGGAACTGTCCACCAGGTCCTCCGCCTCAAGGTAGCTGGTCTCCGGCAACAGCAAATCCGCATATTTCGCGCTGGGCGTCATATGGTTTTCAATCACGATAATGGTTTCACACAGTGCTTCATCAGCGAGAATTTGACGGGTACGGTTAGTTTCGCCGTGCTGATTCAGCAAGGTATTACCCGCCTGGTTGAAAAACAGCTTAATTCCGGTTTTTAGCCTGTCCGCGCCTTTCACTCCCATCGTCGTCGCGGTCATTTTCTCCGGATGCTGAATGGCGTCCGTCCACAGGTAGCAAGGGATGGACGTTTTAATCGGGTTGGTTAGCGTCGGCAGCAGCGGTACGCCATACGGCGTACCGTAAGGCCAGTTACCATTGTTCGTGCCGGGCCGCCCAAAGTGACCAGTTAAGGCAGGCAGCGTTTGAATCGCGCGCACAGTTTGTTCGCCGTTGGCATGACGCTGCGGTCCCCAGCCCTGGCAAATATAGCAGGCGCGCGCCGAGGCGATGTCACGCGCCAGTTGACGAATACGCGTTGCCGGAATACCGGTGATATCCGCCGCCCATTCCGGCGTTTTCGCGATACCGTCATCGCCCGTGCCAAGAACATAATCTTTATAGCTGGCGTTAGGCGCCGCCGCATCCGGCAACGTGCTGCGGTCATAGCCAACGCAATAGCGGTTTACTAACGCCTCGTCGATAAGCTGTTCGGTAATCAGCGTATGCGCCAGGCCGGCGACTAACGCGGCGTCCGTAGTCGGACGAATCGGTAGCCATTCGGCGTGTTCAGCAATGACCGAATCGGTATAGCGTGGATCAATAATAATGACCCGGGCTTGTGACGTCTCCAGCGCCCGGCGTAGCTCTTCAACCTGGCCGCCGCCGGACATCCGCGTTTCTGAGAGATTCAGGCCAAATAGCACCACCAGATCGGAATGCGCGATTTGTGTAAAATGGCTACCGACATACGTACCATGCATATAAGGCGTTGCCGTCGCAATTTGCGCGGTCGAATAAGTATTATGGTAATTTAAATAGCCGCCCGTAAGATTTAACAATCGTTTCCAGGCGGGTGTTCCCTGCGTATGGTAATACGCTCCGGATTGATAATTATAATAAATAGCTTCCCGGCCATAGTGTTCGCTAACGCGCGTTAACTCCGCCGCAATAAAGGCCGTGGCCTCATCCCATGAAATACGTTTAAACTTTCCTTCGCCGCGTTTTCCTACTCTTTTCATCGGGTATTTAATGCGATCCGGGCTGTAGACGCGCCAGCGGCTGGAACGCCCGCGCAGACAGGGGCGAATTTGATGCTCGCCAAATACCGCGTCGTCTTTCGCGTCTTCCGGTTCAATACGTACAATGCGATCATCTTTCACAATGACCCTGAGCGGGCAGCGGCTGCCGCAGTTGACCAGACAGGCGCTGTGTCTGACAATTTCGCCGCTCGTTTCCTTCGGAATCACCGTGGTATCCTGCGCCTGGACTGTAGTAGCAAAAGGCAGAGTAATCGCCTGGCTTAGCGTCACTGCCGCCCCGACTTTGGCAGTTGCGGCAATTGCATCACGTCGGGTTATTGTTGTGTTCAGCCATTCTTTTATTTCCATTTTTTATTTCTCACATTGCTTCCATTATTATTAATAATATGTAATAAAAAACAATCATAATAGAATGAACATTAGCACTGGTTGATTGTGATCAAACGTATTATTAACGTTAGTAAAAATAAAAGATGATACCGCATTCATTATTGTCAAAATTAATAAAAACTATTTTATGTCATTATGGTAAAAATAAATTACCCATCACAGTATCCGGCGATATTAATTAGTGTCATCACGTCTGCCAGCTTGCATCAGCGCAGGCTATGCGCTGTTGATGAGAAAACACGTTGCGTCGTTCCTGTCACACACCTCCCCTCTCATCATTTACCGATTCGCAACAAAATTGATCCTGTCACTGTTTTGACAAAAAATGCTTGATGCGAAACTTGATCTTTATGATAATCATAATCGTTATCATTTTCATAACGGATCGACCTGATATGCATAACACAACGGCAGCCGCCAAAAACGTTAACGCGCCGCTCTCTCCTGCCCGAACTAAACGTCAGATTGATAGCCGAACATTGCTTGGCGACGAGGGATGGGCGCTGATTGAACATAACGGTCAACTGTATCTGTTGCGTCAGACACAATCCGGAAAACTGATCCTGACTAAATAAATTTCCCCTCAGCGCCGCCATCAGGCGCATAGCAGTGAGGGATATAACCAATTTCGCCAGCCACCCAGGTCATCCCCAGGCAGCCAGCATTTTTCAATTTCCTTATGGAGAGTTGTTATGTTACGCCTGCAATCTGGCTTTATGCCCCCATCGCTACTGGCATTGGCTATCACCAGCGCCTTCCCCAGCGCGGCTTTCGCGACTACTGACACCCTTACCGTTACCGCGACGGGGAATCCCCGCAGCGCCTTTGAAGCGCCAATGATGGTTAGCGTGATAGATACCGCCGATCCAGAAAATCAGACCGCCGCCTCCGCCGCCGATCTCCTGCATTCTGTCCCTGGTATCACATTGAGCGGGACAGGAAGAACCAACGGTCAGGACGTTAATCTACGCGGCTACGATCGTCGCGGCGTGCTGGTTCTGGTGGATGGCGTTCGCCAGGGTACCGATACCGGGCATCTCAACAGCACTTTCCTCGACCCGGCGCTTATTAAACGTGTTGAAATTGTCCGCGGCCCTTCTGCTTTACTTTACGGCAGCGGCGCACTGGGCGGGGTGATTGCTTACACTACCGTCGATGCCAGCGACCTGCTAATGGAAGGGCAGCGGTATGGCTTCCGCGTTTTTGGGACGGGCGGTACCGGCGACCACAGTCTGGGTATGGGGGCCAGCGCTTTTGGCCGTACTGATAACCTGGACGGGCTGCTCTCCTGGTCAAGCCGCGATCGCGGCGATCTGCGTCAGGGGGACGGTTCCACAGCGCCAAACGATGAATCCATCAATAATATGCTGGCTAAAGGCACCTGGAAAATTGACGAGGCGCAGGCGCTAAGCGGCTCATTACGCTATTACAACAATGCCGCGCAGGAGCCGAAAAATCCACAGGACCTTGCGGCGAACAGCGTCAGTAATCCGATGACGGATCGCTCAACCATTCAGCGCGATATGCAACTCACTTATAAGCTCGCGCCGCAGGGCAACGACTGGCTCAACGCGGAAAGCAAAGTGTACTGGTCCGAAGCGCGCATCAATGCACAAAACATCGACAATACCAGTGAATATCGCGAACAGACCACTACAGGCGGGAAAGTGGAAAACCGCACCCGCCTGCTGACGGATTCGTTTGCCTCACACCTGCTGACCTATGGTGGGGAATATTACCGTCAGGAGCAGAAACCAGGCGGCGTAACTACCGGTTTTCCGGAGGCGAAAATCGACTTCAGTTCCGGCTGGCTACAGGACGAGATCACCCTGCGCAACCTGCCCGTCACCCTGCTGGGCGGCACACGCTACGATAACTACCGCGGCAGCAGCGATGGATATGCCGATGTGGATGCCGATAAATGGTCGTCCCGCGCTGGCATGACCATTAGCCCTACCGACTGGCTGATGCTATTTGGTTCGTATGCGCAAGCCTTTCGCGCGCCAACGATGGGAGAGATGTACAACGATTCGAAGCATTTTTCGATTGGACGTTTCTACACAAATTATTGGGTACCAAATCCTGACCTGCGCCCGGAAACGAACGAAACGCAGGAATATGGCATCGGTCTGCGCTTTGACAATCTGATGCTGGCTGACGACGCGCTGGAATTTAAAGCCAGCTATTTTGACACTAACGCCAAAGATTACATCTCAACCACCGTCGATTTTGCCGCAAGAACCACCATGTCCTATAACGTGCCAAACGCCAAAATCTGGGGCTGGGACGTGATGACGAAATATACCGCCGATCTGTTTAGTCTGGACATGGCCTATAACCGCACCCGCGGTAAAAATATGGATACCGGAGAGTATATCTCCAGCATTAACCCCGATACCGTCACCAGCAAGCTGAATATTCCTCTCGCCCATAGCGGTTTTTCCGTGGGCTGGATCGCTACATTTGCTGACCGCTCAACGCATGTCAGCAGCCAGTACACAAAGCAACCGGGCTACGCGGTAAACGACTTTTACATCAGCTATCAGGGACAGCAGGCGCTGAAAGGGATGACCACTACGCTGGTGTTAGGCAATGCCTTTGACAAAGCGTACTGGTCGCCGCAAGGCATTCCGCAGGACGGGCGCAACGGCAAGATTTTCGTAAGTTATCAATGGTAATCCCTGCGCCCCGGCCTGCCAGGGCGCATATCCGGAAGGAGGAAAAAATGAATCATTACACCCGCTGGCTTGAACTCAAAAAACAGCATCCAGGAGCGTATGCGCGTGATATTGCAAAACAGATGCATATCAGCGAAGCGGAACTCGCCTTCGCCAGGGTTGGTCATGACGCCTGGCGGCTACACGACGATATCCATGAAATTCTCGCGGCGCTGGAGTCCGCAGGCGAGACAAAATGCATTTGCCGCAATGAATATGCAGTCCATGAGCAGATTGGCGCTTTTACCCATCAGCATCTGGGCGACCATGCCGGACTAGTACTGAACCCGCGCGCGCTTGACCTGCGCCTGTTTCTCAACCAGTGGGCCAGCGTATTCCATCTCCGGGAAACTACCGCTCGCGGCGAACGGCAAAGTATTCAGTTTTTTGATCATCAGGGCGATGCGCTACTGAAAGTTTACGTCACACAGAATACGCATCAGCCCGCCTGGGAAGCGCTGCTCAAACGCTTTAACACACCAGAAAATAAGCCGCTGACGCTAAAAGACGCTGAACCGCCCACTGCGCCCTCAACGATTGATGCCACCACCGTTGAACGCGAATGGCGAGCGATGACCGACGTCCACCAGTTCTTTACCTTACTAAAACGGCACAACCTGACTCGTCAGCAGGCTTTCGAACGGGTTGCCGACGATCTGGCCTGTAAAGTACCCAATAACGCTCTGGCCCAGATCCTTGACGCAGCGCTTAATGCGGGTAATGAAATTATGGTGTTTGTCGGCAACAGAGGCTGCGTGCAAATCTTTACTGGCGCGATTAAAAACGTCACCCCAATGAAAGGCTGGCTGAATATCTTCAACCCTACCTTTACGCTCCATTTACGGGAGGAGAGCATTGCCGAAGCCTGGGTGACGCGTAAACCGACCGCGGACGGGCACGTGACCAGCCTGGAGTTATTTGCCCACGACGGTACGCAAATCGCCCAGCTTTATGGACAACGTAGCGAAGGGGAACCGGAACAAGCCCAGTGGCGGCAACAAATCGATGCACTGGCAGTAAAAGGGCTGGCAGCATGAAAGCGTTGCTTGTCCTGATCATCGTTCTGCCTCTGGCGGCATTAGCCGCCGCCGGGGAAAGAGTGATCGCGCTCGGCGGCGATGTGACGGAGATTATCTACGCCCTCGGCGCACAGTCGTCGCTTGTCGCCCGTGACAGCACCAGCCAGTGGCCGCCAGAAGTCACCGCTCTACCGGATGTCGGCTATCTGCGTCAGTTGAATGCGGAAGGTATTCTCGCCATGCGTCCCGATAAAGTACTGGCCAGCAGCCAGGCACAGCCCTCGCTAACGCTCAAACAGTTAGCGCAAAGCGGCGTTAACGTCATTATTGTACCGGGCGATAATGACCTCAAGGCGATCGATGAAAAAGTCCGTATTATCGCCCAGGCAACAGGCCGTTCGGCAGAAGGCGAATCCCTGCGCACGACGCTGCGCAACACCATTGCCACTCTGCCAACGGCCCCGCTCAATCGACGCGTGCTGTTTATTCTTAACCACAGCGGTATGAGCGCGATGGCCGCCGGGCAACATACGGCGGCGGATGCCGCTATTCGCGCCGCAGGGCTGCAAAACGCTATGCAAGGCTTTTCACGTTATCAACCACTGACCCAGGAAGGCGTCATTGCCAGTCGCCCCGATTTCGTCGTGGTGCCAAAGGAGGGACTCGCGGCTATCGGCGGCGAAGACGCCCTCTGGGAGCTGCCAGGGCTGGCGCAGACTCCGGCAGGGCGACATAAACAAGTGCTGGCAGTGGATGATATGGCGCTGCTCGGTTTTAGCGTGCGCACGCCACAGGCGATCCAACAGTTACGGGCCAAAGCGGAGTCGTTACCCTGATGACGCGGCGGATCACCTTTTCGTTATATGCGCTTGCCCTGTTGTTGGTGCTGGGAACAGTGGCGGCGAGCGGATTTGGCGCGCTACGCCTGCCTGTCAGCCTGATTTGGCGCGACGACGCCTTGCGTCAGATCTGGTTTACCATTCGCCTGCCTCGCGTACTGCTTGCGCTGGCTATCGGCGGTTCGCTGGCGCTGGCAGGGTGCGTGATGCAGGGATTATTTCGTAATCCTCTCGCCGATCCGGGGCTACTTGGGATCAGTAGCGGAGCGGCGTTAGCCGTTGCGCTGTGGGTGGTGTTGCCACTGGCGCTGCCGCCGCTGTTGATGCTCTACGCCCCGATGCTGGCTGCATTTCTCGGCGCTCTGGCGGCCACGGCGGTCATTTTTCTGCTCAGTCGGCAGCAAGACGGTACGCTATCAAGGCTATTACTGATTGGTATCGCGATAAATGCGTTATGCGGCGCGGCGGTGGGCGTGTTGTCATGGGTGAGTAATGACGCTCAGTTACGCCAGCTTTCCCTGTGGGGGATGGGCAGCCTGGGACAAGCTCAGTGGTCAACGCTGTTGGCGGTCGCATCATTCATGTTACCGACGGTATGGATTATCTGGCGCTTTGCTGCCGCGCTTAACCTGCTGCAACTGGGAGAGGAAGAGGCGCACTATCTGGGTGTTAATGTGCGAACGATACAACGTATCCTGCTGACAACCAGCGCCCTGCTGGTTGCCGCCGCGGTTGCCGTCAGTGGGATTATCGGTTTTATTGGCCTGGTAGTACCGCACCTGATTCGTATGTGGCTGGGGGCCGATCATCGCGCGACGATCCCCGGCTGCGTGCTGGCGGGTGCTTTGTTACTGTTACTGGCCGATACCCTCGCCCGCACACTGGTAGCCCCGGCAGAAATGCCCGTCGGGCTATTAACCAGTTTGCTGGGAGCACCGTGGTTTCTGTGGCTTATTTTTCGTCGGGGAACATCACATGACTGAACGGCTTATTGCCGAAAATATCCGCTACGCCGTCGCTGACAAGACGCTTATTCACGATGTTTCTCTTACGCTTTCTCCGGGGGAACTTGTCACTTTGATCGGCCCCAACGGCGCAGGTAAATCAACGCTGCTACGCTTACTGACCGGCTATCTCCCGCCTGCCGACGGGCATTGCATTCTGGCGGGAAAAGCGCTGGCACAGTGGCCAGCGCAAGCGCTTTCACGCCGCCGGGCCGTGATGCTGCAACAAACGCAGATGGGCTTCGACTGGCCGGTAGAGGCGGTAATCGGCATGGGGCGGATACCCTGGACGCCAGCACCTGAAGTATCGATTATTCAGCACGTTATGCAGATCACCGGCTGCCTGCCCCTGGCGGGAAGACGCTATGCTGCCCTTTCCGGCGGCGAACGACAGCGCATACAATTCGCCCGCGCGCTGGCACAGCTATGGGATAACAATGCGCCGCGCGGCTGGCTTTTTCTGGATGAACCGACCTCAGCGTTGGATCTCTTCCACCAGCAGCACCTGTTGCGGCTGCTGAAATCGTTGACCCGCTCCGGACATCTTCACGTTTGCGTTGTACTGCATGATCTCAACCTGGCGGCGCTCTGGGCGGATCGCATTATTTTGCTGCATGGCGGTACGATTGCCGCGCAAGGATCGCCTAAAACCGTTTTACAGACCCGTACGCTTGCGCACTGGTATGGCGCCGATGTTCAGGTTGGCGTTCACCCACATACCGATACGCCGCAGGTCTTTCTTGCCCCCTAGCCCCTGCCGGGTACTCCCTTTGAATTAGACGCTTCATCAGGGATAATAGCCCTACGATTCGTCAGTTCAGGCCCACTATGAAACACTCCCCGCCATGCCGGGCGTTCCGCAAACGCCCCATGAAACTCGGCACGACCGTCATCCTGATGGTCAGCGCCGTCTTGTTCTCGGTGCTCGTCGTGGTCCATCTGATCTATTTTTCACAAATCAGCAGCATGACGCGTGATGCTCTGGCGGATAAAGCGCTGGCGGTGGCCCGCTCGCTGGCGGACTCTCCGACAGTTCGCCAGGGACTGAAAAAAGCGCCCGCGGAAAGCGGCATTCAGACGCTCGCCGAAACGGTGAGTCACCATAACGGCTTTTTGTTTATTGTGGTGACCAATATGCAGGGTATCCGTTATTCGCATCCAGAAGCGCAGCGAATCGGTCAACCATTCAAAGGCGACGATATACTGCTCGCGTTACAGGGAAAAGAGAATGTTGCCATTAATCGCGGTTTTCTCGCCAGGGCGTTGCGTGTTTTCACGCCGGTTTATGATGAACGCCACCGGCAGATAGGCGTTGTGGCGATTGGCCTGGAACTCAAACACGTTACGCAGCAGATCAACAATAGCCGCGGTAGCATTATCTGGTCTATTTTGTTCGGCGCGCTGGTTGGTTTACTAGGAACGTATGTGCTGGTCAAGGTATTAAAACGTATCTTGTTTGGGCTGGAGCCCTATGAGATATCAACCCTTTTTGAACAGCGTCAGGCAATGCTGCAGTCAATCAAAGAAGGGGTTATCGCCGTCGATGATAGCGGCGAGGTGACGTTGATTAACCCTGCTGCGCAGGATCTGCTCGATTATCGAAAAACGCAGGATGACGCCAAATTATCCACGCTGAGTCATGCCTGGTCGCAGGTGGTAGACATTAACGACGTGTTGCACGACGGTACGCCGCGTCGCGATGAAGAAATTATCGTCAAAGGCCGTCTGCTGCTCGTTAACACCGTTCCGATACGTAGTAACGGTAAAATTATTGGTGCAATATCAACCTTCAGAGATAAAACAGAAGTTCGCCAACTGATGCAACGGCTGGACGGAATGGTGAACTACGCGGACGCGCTCCGTGAACGATCCCACGAATTCATGAACAAATTACATGTGATTCTGGGATTATTGCATCTGAAGCGTTATAAGCAGCTTGAAGCATATATTATCAAGACGGCTAATAACTATCAGGAAGAGATTGGTGTACTGCTGGGTAAAATCAAGTCACTGATCATCGCTGGCTTTTTGCTCAGCAAAATCAATCGCGCTTCTGATTCAGGGCACAGCCTGGTGATAAGCAGCGACAGCCAGTTACCGGATAATCACAATGAAGATCAGGTCACAGCGCTGATTACGGCACTGGGTAATTTGATTGAAAATGCGCTGGAAGCGCTGGGTCAGGAGCCCGGCGGAGAAATCAGTGTTTCGTTACACTACCGTCATGGCTGGCTACATTGCGAAGTCAGCGACGATGGCCCCGGTATTGAGCCTGAAAACATCGACGTGATATTTGGAAAAGGCGTTTCGTCAAAAGGCGCCGATCGTGGCGTCGGCTTAGCGCTGGTTAAACAGCAAATTGAAGCACTTGGCGGCGTGATTTCTGTGGAATCCGAACCCGGGATCTTCACACAATTTTTTGTACAGTTACCCTGGGACGGGGAAAGGACCAGCCTATGATCAATGTATTAATTGTCGATGACGATGCGATGGTGGCGGAGTTAAATCGCCGTTACGTCGCGCAAATTTCCGGTTTTCATTGTTGTGGTACCGCTTCGACGCTGGAAAAAGCGAAAGAGTTTATCTTCAACAGTGAAAATCACATTGACCTGATCCTGCTGGATATCTATATGCAACAGGAAAATGGACTGGATCTGCTGCCTGTCCTGCACAGCGCAGGCTGCAAAAGCGACGTTATTGTGATTTCGTCTGCCGCAGACGCCGCCACCATTAAAAACTCGCTGCACTATGGCGTGGTGGATTATCTGATCAAGCCTTTCCAGGCCACGCGCTTTGAAGAAGCGCTGACCGGCTGGCTACGTAAGAAAACGGCGATGGAAGAGCGCCAGTATTATGAACAGTCTGAGCTTGATCTCCTCATTCACGGCCATGCCTCCAGCGAGCAGGAACCTCGCCGGCTGCCGAAAGGGCTGACGCAACAAACGCTACGCACATTGTGTCAGTGGATCGATGCGCATCAAGAGCAGGAATTTTCCACTGACGAGTTGGCTAGCGAAGTGAATATCTCACGGGTTTCCTGTCGTAAATATCTTATCTGGCTGGTGAACTGTCATATCTTGTTTACCAGCATTCATTACGGCGTAACCGGCAGACCGGTCTACCGCTACCGCGTTCAGCCGGAACATTACTCTTTACTTAAGCAATATTGCCAGTAAGGTGATAACATGAATCCGACACGAAGCGTTATATATTGGTAACAATTATTACAATAATAAAACGCTATCACATTAATAACAAATCTGGAAAATTGTGCCAGATCAAATATACTCAACGCAGGCATATTAACGTTATTTTTTGTTATTGCAGCGTCATGCGCTGTTTTTAATTTCAAAACGATAACAAAACTTAATTAAGTATTATCCCCGGCAGAGAGTGTGTATTTTTATTAAAAAAGGGATTGAACCGAAATTATCCTGATACTTAAATAAAATTAAGTTTGTAGCCATGGAGCTCGTGCTACGCCTATGGACAATACGTATATTTGTGAGCAGGAAATCGTCTCCAGACGTCATACAAATTATTTAAAAAAATGGCGTGATAATGGTCACATAAATCACATTCTGTTTGATTTATCCCATAATTCATATGATGGAACGACACAAAGCAAACAAAAAACAGGATTATTTTTCAAAAAGATAAATCACAACTTCCTGCTCTCACTCGTTCCACCTGCCCATCGCCAGAGGATGACATCCTCTGAACATCGCTATTGCAAGAAAATAATTACTTAAAGCAACTTTATAAAACGTTTGATCGTTAATTGTCGCCACTGGCGCGTTGAATATTCACCATTTTCTGATGTTCATTCATACAAATCAGAAGATGGCTGTGATCCATTTATCAAAATTGACTGGGTTTATTGCGAGGGTAAATAAAAATGTTATTTAGTATACAGCTTCTCATAATATTAATATGTCTGTTTTATGGTGCCCGAAAGGGCGGGATCGCGCTCGGGTTATTAGGCGGGATCGGTCTGGTCATTCTGGTGTTTGTGTTCCATCTCCAGCCAGGTAAACCCCCCGTTGACGTCATGCTGGTCATTATCGCGGTGGTGGCTGCATCGGCAACGTTACAGGCTTCAGGCGGTCTGGATGTGATGTTGCAGATTGCCGAAAAACTGCTGCGCCGCAATCCAAAATATGTCTCTATCGTGGCACCCTTCGTCACCTGTACTCTGACGATTCTGTGCGGTACAGGCCACGTGGTCTACACCATTCTGCCGATCATCTACGACGTAGCGATCAAGAACAATATCCGTCCGGAGCGTCCAATGGCGGCCAGTTCCATCGGCGCACAAATGGGCATCATCGCCAGTCCGGTTTCTGTCGCCGTTGTCTCGCTGGTGGCGATGCTGGGCAACGTGACGTTCGACGGCAGACACCTCGAATTCCTCGATCTGCTTTCTATCACCATCCCGTCTACTCTTCTCGGCATCCTGGCCATTGGTATTTTTAGCTGGTTCCGTGGTAAAGATCTGGATAAAGACGAAGCGTTTCAAAAATTTATCTCTGTGCCGGAAAACCGTCAGTACGTGTACGGCGATACCGCGACGCTGCTGGATAAAAAATTGCCGAAAAGCAACTGGCTGGCGATGTGGATCTTTCTGGCGGCTATCGCCGTGGTGGCTATCCTGGGGGCAGACGCTACTCTGCGTCCCTCTTTCGGCGGCAAACCGCTGTCGATGGTACTGGTCATTCAGATGTTTATGCTGCTGACCGGGGCGCTCATCATTATTTTGACCAAAACCAATCCTGCGTCTATCTCAAAAAACGAAGTCTTTCGTTCCGGTATGATTGCGATTGTCGCGGTATACGGGATTGCCTGGATGGCGGAAACCATGTTCGGCGCGCATATGTCAGAAATCCAGGGCGTGCTGGGAGAAATGGTCAAAGAGTATCCGTGGGCTTACGCCATCGTTCTGCTATTAGTTTCCAAGTTTGTGAACTCCCAGGCAGCGGCACTGGCGGCGATTGTTCCCGTCGCGCTGGCTATCGGCGTCGATCCAGCTTATATCGTGGCTTCTGCGCCGGCATGTTATGGCTACTACATCCTGCCGACCTATCCAAGCGATCTGGCGGCAATTCAGTTTGATCGTTCCGGCACGACCCATATTGGCCGTTTCGTCATTAACCACAGCTTCATTCTGCCGGGTTTAATTGGCGTAAGCGTTTCCTGCGTCTTTGGCTGGATCTTTGCCGCTATGTACGGATTTCTGTAATGGCAGCGCGCGCCGTCCGGTTATGCGCGGCGCGCGACTTAGAGCCTGGTCCATAAGGCTCTTAATACATTTTCTTACTATTAGGCTGAAAGCATATGTCGAAAAAAGAGTTCATTTATCAGGCACCTTTCCCGATGGGAGAGGACAAAACAGAGTACTACCTGCTCACCTCCGATTATGTCAGCGTCAGCGAATTTAACGGAGAATCTATTCTCAATGTTGAACCACAGGCGCTAACGCTACTGGCCCAGCAAGCCTTCCACGATGCCTCGTTCATGCTCCGTCCCGAACACCAGCAGCAAGTCGCCTCTATTCTTCATGATCCCGAAGCCAGCGAAAACGATAAATACGTGGCGCTGCAATTTTTAAGAAACTCCGATATCGCCGCCAAAGGGGTTCTGCCGACCTGCCAGGATACCGGCACAGCGATTATTATGGGTAAAAAAGGCCAGCGCGTCTGGACAGGCGGCGGTGATGAGGCCGCGCTCTCTAAAGGTGTGTTTAATACTTATACCGAAGATAACCTGCGCTATTCGCAGAACGCGCCGCTGGATATGTACAAAGAGGTCAATACTGGCAGCAACCTGCCTGCGCAAATTGATCTGTATGCCGTCGACGGCGACGAGTATACGTTTCTCTGCGTGGCAAAAGGCGGCGGTTCGGCGAACAAAACGTATCTCTATCAGGAGACCAAAGCGCTGCTCACGCCAGATAAACTGAAAAATTTCCTCGTTGAGAAAATGCGCACGCTGGGCACCGCAGCCTGCCCGCCATACCATATCGCGTTTGTGATTGGCGGCACGTCTGCGGAAAGCACGCTGAAAACCGTAAAACTCGCCAGTACCCACTATTACGACACGCTACCGACTGAAGGCAACGAGCACGGCCAGGCATTCCGCGATCGTCAACTGGAACAGGAATTACTGATCGAAGCGCAAAAACTTGGCCTCGGCGCCCAGTTCGGCGGGAAATATTTCGCCCACGATATTCGTGTGATTCGCCTGCCGCGCCACGGCGCTTCCTGTCCGGTAGGGATGGGAGTCTCCTGCTCGGCAGACCGTAATATTAAAGCGAAAATCAACCGCGAAGGCATCTGGATCGAAAAACTGGAACACAACCCGGGCCAGTATATTCCGCCAGCGCTGCGCCAGGCGGGCGAAGGCGACGCGGTAAAAGTTGATCTTAACCGCCCGATGCAAGAGATCCTCGCGCAGCTTTCTCAGTATCCGGTATCTACTCGTCTGTCGCTGACCGGCACCATCATCGTGGGTCGTGATATTGCGCATGCGAAGCTGAAAGAACGCATTGAGTCCGGCGAAGGCTTGCCGCAGTACATCAAGGATCATCCGATCTATTACGCCGGCCCGGCAAAAACGCCAGCGGGCTATCCGTCGGGTTCTTTAGGCCCCACCACCGCAGGCCGTATGGACTCCTATGTCGATCTGCTGCAATCCCACGGTGGCAGTATGATCATGCTGGCGAAAGGCAACCGTAGCCAACAAGTCACGGACGCCTGTAAAAAACACGGCGGTTTCTATCTCGGCAGTATCGGCGGCCCGGCGGCGGTACTGGCGCAGCAGAGCATTAAACATCTGGAGTGCGTCGAGTATCCGGAGCTCGGTATGGAAGCGATCTGGAAAATTGAAGTAGAAGATTTCCCGGCCTTTATCCTGGTGGATGACAAAGGCAACGATTTCTTCCAGCAGATCGTCAGCAAGCAGTGCGCTAACTGCGCGAAATGACGCTATCACCGTGGGACTGACAGCAAACTTTTGCCATCGGTCCCACGGTTTTCTGGTCTGCACTATCGGTTCATTACCGGATAGCGTAACGCGCATCCGGACGATATGGGAAAGTCAGAAAGCGCCATACTCACGCCTTCACATCGCCAGTCGCTACCACAGAAAGCGACGGAATATCCGTCGGCTCGTCGCATGGCGGCGCTGGCCGATACTTGTCCAGCAGGTGGATATGAATCTTACGCAGCATATCGCCGTTCAGACGATAGAAGCGGAAATAAAGCGCCAGCGTGATGACAAAAAATAGCGAGGGCAGCGCAATCATAATAAATTGCATTCCTTGCAACGTCTCCGTGGACTGTGCAACATTTGGCGTATAGCCAATCATCCCCAGAACCACAGCAATAAAGAACGCAGCAAACGCGGAACCGCCTTTTACCACCATGGTCTGCACCGAATAGGCAATACTCTCGCAGCGAACATGCAGTTTGTATTCACCATAGTCCACGGTGTCCGCCACCATAATGACCTGTAACACCCAAAAGAGAGCGGTGCCGATATTCATGAGCACACCAGCAAACACGATCAGCGCGGCATTGTGATACCCCACCAGCGCCATCCCCAGCAGCGCGACACAGCTTAATACCGGCAAAATAGACGCACTTGCCCACAAGATTCGCCGCGACAACCACTTCACCAGACGCGGGAAAAAGACCAGCGTCAACAGGTTAGCCGCCCCCGCGTAGGACATGTAATAGGGAAACAGATCGGCGTCGCCAATCACATAGGTGAAGTAATAAATCGCAAAGCCGTTGATGATGTTAGAGGCTACGTTATACGCCAGCGCCATCCCCAGCAGGCAAGAGAGTTGGTCGTTTTTATAAATCAGCGCGACAATGGCTTTTAAGGTCAGCCGACCGCCGTCGGCGCTTGCCGCGCTGTCAGATGAGTAGACCTCATGCACGTTACGCAGCGTAACGATTGTCGAGGCGATAAAGAATACAATCAGCACCAGCGTGAACATCTGAAAACCAAATCCCCGATCGGCGCCGCCAACGTAGTTGACAAACGGCAACGTCACCCCGGCGGTGACAAACCCGGCCAGGCTGGCGAAGAAACGCGGGAATGGCACCAGTTGCTCGCGTTCGCGCTTGTCCAGCGTAATCGTCGGCACCAGTGACCAGAAAGGAATATCCATAATGGTATAGGTCATTCCCCACAGGATGTAGGTGACGCAAACAAAAACAATCTGCGTCGTCCCTTCGAACAAATGCGCGCTAAAAACCAAAAATAACACCAACGAATTCGCCAGCGTTCCAATTAAAATCCAGGGCTTAAACTTCCCCCACCGCGACCGGGTGGCGTTGACGATCCAGCCCATGATCGGGTCGTTTACCGCATCCCAAATCCGGGCGACCAAAAAGAGCGTACCGATAAGCCCCACCGATAGCCCGACCACATCGGTGTAGTAATACATGAGGTACATGTAAACAATACCGATCGCGAAATCTTTACCAAACGCTCCGAATCCATAACTGAGTTTTGTTGTCATTGATATGCTCATAGGGTACCGGGTCACTGTTGCCAGCGCCCGCCTTCTGTAATGGGAAACGTCAGAGATAAAATGCCGGGGCGTCCCCGGCGTCAGAGAGATTAATGATGTAACCAGGCCGGTAGCCAGTCGCCGTGTGCGGCGATCAGGTCATCCACCAGCGCGTAAATTTCCTCAATGCCCAGTACCGCGGCGGTGTGCGGATCCATCATGGCCGCATGGTAAACGCGGTCACGGTTTTCCGTCAGAATGGCTTCCGTTAGAAGAGCCTGAACGTTGATATTGGTCTGCATCATCGCCGCCAGATGCGACGGGATCGTCCCCACTTTCGTCGGCTGGATACCATTTGCATCGACCAGGCAGGCAACCTCCACGCAGCACCCTTGTGGCAGGTTATCAATAAGACCGTCATTGCGTACGTTGCCATAAATTACGCTCGGTTCGCCGGTCCAGATCGCATTCATGATAGTGCTGGCATATTCCCGCGACGGTTTAATCTCAATACGTTCCGCCGTTTTGTACTCCTCAAGCTCCTTGTGCCAGTTCGCTAACTGCTCAACACAACGTTTGGGATATTCATCCAGCGGGACCTTGTATCGCGCAATCAGGTCTTCACGTCCCGGTTTGATAAACCACGGCGTGTACTCAGCAAAATGCTCGGAAGACTCGGTGACAAAGTAGCCCAGTTTTTTGAACATCTCATAGCGGACAATATTCTGGCAGCGTTCATTGCCGTGAATATTTGGCTTTGGCGCCTGCCCGGCGTTGTATGCCGCCAGCAGTTCCGGATAAAGATCAACGTAGGTCCCGTCAGCCGTTTTGCGCTCCAGTTGCAGGTAAAACGCCATATGGTTAATTCCGGCGCAGCGGTAGCGCAGCGAGATGGGATCGATACTCAGATCGCGCGCCAGTTCTTCTGCCGTTCCCTGTACCGAGTGGCACAGGCCAACCTGTTTGATAAGTGGGTAACGGGCATACATCGCCCAGGTATTCATCGCCATCGGATTGACGTAATTAAGCATGGTAGCCTTCGGGCAGACTTCCGTCATGTCTTCGCAGATCTGCCACAGATGCGGAATAGTACGCAGCGCGCGCATAATGCCACCCGGGCCCAGTGTATCGGCAATCGTCTGCTCCAGACCATGACGTTTACAAACCTCAAAATCGGTCACCGTACAGGGTTCATAGCCGCCAATCTGGAAGGCGACCACCACGAAATCGGCATCCTGTAACGCCGCTTTCTGGTTGGTATGGCAAGTAATCCGGCCAGACGCGCCCGCCGAGTCCATCAGTTTTCGCACCACAATATGCGACTCTTCAAGTCGGGTTTCGTCAATATCCATCAGGGCGATATGCGCCGACTTCAGCGCCGGGCGGTGAAACACATCGCCGAGAATATTTTTGACAAAAATCGTAGAACCTGCGCCAATAAAAGTGATTTTGGGTGCCGTCATCATGACTCTCCAGAACAATAGTGAACCTCTTCATGGTGGCACGCGTCCCCGGTGAAAACCTCCGGCTTCCCCAATAAGCATTCCCAAAAACTCAGATCTTCTGCTGGCGAGCGGAAGATCTGAGTTTTTGGGACAAAACAGCGTAAAAAGTAGAGTATTCGGCCTGAGAGTCAGGCTACGCTCTACAATATCGACGGATTCTGTGCCCGGTTCCTCGTTTTTCCTCGGGCTAAACGAGCATAATTCTGATAATTCAGGAAATGGAGCGATGATGAATAACCAGCCATTCCCCTTTCTCCCGCCCGATCCGCACATGTGCAACGGCGATGAAAAGCAGACCCGTAGCCCGCTGTCGCTTTATTCTGAATATCAACGCCTGGATGTTGAACTCAGGCCGCCGCATAAGATGGCCAGTAGTCACTGGCATGGGCAGGTAGAAGTGAATGTTCCGTTTGACGGCGATGTGGAGTATTTAATCAATAATGAAGTCGTGCAGATAAAGCAGGGACATATCACCCTGTTTTGGGCCTGTACGCCGCACCAGCTTACCCGTCCCGGCAACTGTCGACAGATGGCGATTTTCAGTTTGCCGATGCATCTGTTTCTCTCCTGGCCGCTGGATCGCGAGCTTATCAACCATGTCACTCATGGAATGGTGGTGAAATCGCTGGCCACCCAGCAGCTTAGCACCCTGGAAGTATTACGCTGGCAGCAGGAAACCAACAGTCCGAATGAACAAATTCGCCAATTGGCGATCGATGAAATCGGCCTGATGCTTAAACGCTTTAGTCTTTCCGGCTGGCAGCCTATTTTGCTCAATAAAACCTCGCGCACGCATGAAAACAGCGTCTCGCGCCATGCACAGTTTTACGTCAGCCAGATGCTGGGTTTTATTGCCGATAATTACGATCAGGCGCTGACCATCAATGCCGTCGCGGAGCATGTAAAACTCAATGCCAACTACGCGATGGGGATATTTCAGCGCGTGATGCAGTTGACCATGAAGCAGTACATCACGGCAATGCGCATCAATCATGTACGCGCCTTATTGAGCGATACCGACAAAACGATCCTTGATGTTGCTCTGACCGCCGGGTTCCGATCCAGCAGCCGCTTCTACAGTACATTCAACAAATTCGTCGGTATGTCGCCGCAACAATATCGCAAACTCAGCCAGCAACGGCGTCAGACAATGCCCGGCTGAAGTCTGATATCACTATCAGCCAAAAAAATAATTCACCTGTCGATAAACCATTGGTTAAAACACCCGCCATCAATAATTAACTTATTGTTAATTAACAATTAATATTAATAACCGGCTATTTTTTATCCGCTTTACACCCCCTGTTTGGCGGGGTAATACTTGCCCACGTCATATTCATACGGCGGGTCTGCAACGGGTAAATTGCACGACCTCCACAACCGGGTAAAAGATGATGAAAGTATTAATTGTTGAAAGTGAGTTTCTGCATCAGGACACCTGGGTTGGCAACGCTGTTGAGCGTCTGGCTGATGCTCTGAGCCAACAAAATGTGACCGTCATTAAATCGACATCCTTCGATGACGGTTATGCCATCCTGTCCTCTAACGAAGCCATTGACTGTTTGATGTTCAGCTATCAAATGGAACAGCCGGATGAGCACCTGAGCGTCAGGCAATTGATCGGTAAGCTTCACGAGCGCCAGCAAAATGTGCCCGTTTTCCTGTTAGGTGACAGGGAAAAAGCGACGGCATCGCTGGACCGCGATCTGCTGGAGCTTGTCGATGAATTCGCCTGGATTCTGGAAGACACCGCTGACTTTATCGCCGGGCGCGCCGTCGCCGCGATGACCCGATATCGTGAACAACTGTTACCGCCGCTGTTCAACGCATTGATGAAATACAGCGACATTCATGAATATTCCTGGGCAGCGCCGGGACATCAGGGCGGCGTCGGTTTCACTAAAACACCCGCCGGTCGCTTTTACCACGACTACTATGGCGAAAATCTGTTCCGCAGCGATATGGGGATTGAACGTACTACGCTCGGTTCGCTACTTGACCATACCGGCGCGTTTGGCGAAAGCGAAAAAAATGCCGCTCGCGTATTCGGCGCTGACCGCTCCTGGTCCGTGGTTGTCGGGACATCCGGTTCTAACCGCACCATTATGCAAGCCTGCATGACAGATAATGATGTCGTCGTACTGGATCGTAACTGTCATAAATCTATCGAACAGGGGCTGATCCTTACCGGGGCCAAACCGGTATATATGGTACCCAGCCGTAACCGTTACGGTATTATCGGGCCAATCTATCCGCAGGAAATGCAGCCTGAAACCTTGCAGAAGAAAATCAGCGCAAGTCCGCTGACCAAAGCCAAAGCGGGCCAGAAACCGTCTTACAGCGTCGTGACCAACTGTACCTACGACGGCGTATGTTATAACGCCAAAGAGGCACAGGAGCTACTCGCAGAAACCTGCGATCGTATTCACTTCGACGAAGCCTGGTATGGCTATGCGCGTTTCAATCCGATTTATCACGATCACTACGCAATGCGCGGCGAACCAGGCGACCATAACGGCCCAACCGTTTTTGCCACTCACTCCACTCACAAGCTGCTTAATGCGCTTTCACAAGCCTCTTACATTCACGTACGTGAAGGCCGTGGCGCGGTGAATTTCTCCCGCTTCAATCAGGCGTATATGATGCACGCCACCACCTCTCCGTTATATGCCATCTGCGCCTCTAACGATGTGGCGGTATCCATGATGGACGGCAACAGCGGTCTGTCACTCACTCAAGAGGTGATTGACGAAGCGGTCGATTTCCGTCAGGCGATGGCGCGTCTTTATAAAGAATTTACTGAAGAAGGCGACTGGTTCTTTAAACCGTGGAATAAGGACGTGGTCACCGATCCAGAAACCGGTAAAACGTATGACTTCGCCGACGCGCCGGCAAAACTGCTGGCAACCGACCAGAACTGCTGGGTCATGCGTCCCGGAGAAACCTGGCATGGCTTTAAAGATCTGCCGGATAACTGGAGTATGCTGGACCCGATTAAAGTCAGTATCCTGGCACCAGGCATGGGCGACGACGGTGAGCTGGAAACATCCGGCGTACCTGCTGCGCTGGTTACTGCATGGCTTGGCCGCCACGGTATCGTACCGACCCGCACCACCGACTTCCAGATTATGTTCCTGTTCTCCATGGGGGTAACTCGCGGGAAATGGGGCACGCTGATCAACACTCTGTGTTCCTTCAAACACCATTATGATGCGAATACGCCGCTCGCGCAGGTAATGCCGGAGCTGGTGCAGGATTATCCTGACACCTATGCCAATATGGGTATTCATGATCTGGGCGACAAAATGTTTGCCTGGCTACGTGAAAATAATCCTGGCGCCCATCTCAACGCCGCCTATTCCACCCTGCCGGCTGCGGATATCACTCCGCGCGACGCCTATAACGCGATCGTGAACGACGATATTGAGATGGTGGCGATTGAAAATCTGCCGGGTCGTATTGCGGCAAACTCGGTTATTCCTTACCCGCCAGGAATCCCGATGCTGCTTTCCGGCGAAAACTTCGGTGATGAAAACAGTCCGCAGGTAGGTTATTTACGCTCTCTGCAATCATGGGATCATCACTTCCCTGGCTTTGAACATGAAACTGAGGGTACGGAAATTATTGACGGCGTATATCACGTTATGTGCGTGAAAGCCTAATCACAGATAGTCTTTTTTTTGAGGATGACGTGTATTCCCTGAGTATTGCTGCAAAACAATAATACTGTCATACCTTTTTGCGCGGGCCCCATCCCGCGCTTTTTTTTTATACAAAAATGACAGGTTGCCACTAGCGTACAACTTTTTGTACACCGTAATTCATCGTACAAATATTGTAATATTATTCAGGAAAGTTATTTTAGTGCAGCTTCAATTCATCACACAATTGAGTCAACCCCGTTATCTTTCCCGTTTGGCGAGATACGGTTTTTTATGTTCATATTCCAGGAGTTCGGGTATGAGGATTTGCAGCAACGAGCCTTGCATAGTTTTATTAGCTGAAAAAGAAACATGGTTACGCATCAATGGTAGGGAGCCAATCGGGTTAAAAGCAAATCATATGGCCATTCTGGCTTGCGAAAATAACGTTATCGAAGTTCCATCATTAAATAGCGTGCTAGTAATACCAGTGAGTCGCAATACAATTAAAGACTACTTACAGTTTCTGAATAAAGATCTTTCCCATCTCCCCGTCTGGCAACGCAATGCCATCCCCTTATTGACCGATACTTGCCTGACGCCGGATATTTTCAGAATCGCAGCCCGTTACAGTGCGACGGAAACGCAAGATGAAATGGCCATTGAACGTACCCGCTCTCTCCTTTTCACCGTTTTATCCCGCTTTCTTGACCATAAGACATTTATTCCCTTGCTAATGCATATGCTGCGCAACCGTATCAGCGACAGCGTTTACCACATCATTCAAAGCGATATTCATAAAGAATGGAATCTGAGCACCGTCGCCAGCTGCTTATGCCTGAGCCCAAGTTTGCTAAAGAAAAAGCTCAAAAATGAAAATACCAGTTATAGCCAAATAATCACCACCTGCCGAATGCGTTATGCAGTAAACCAACTATTAATGGAAGGAAAGAATATCTCGCAAGTCTCACAACTTTGTGGGTATAACAGCACGTCGTACTTTATCTCTGTGTTTAAAGAGTTTTATGGCATGACCCCTCTGCATTATGTTAGCCAACATCGGGAACGATCAGCCGCCTAATTTTTACACACTCAACAATAAGACACGATAATATCAGCATTGGCGATAACCCGTCCCCGATATAATTCAGCAGCATTCTGAGGGGGTATGATACGACGTAATTTATCGTAACGAAGTCACCTTTTCAGGAGTCCAAATTATGTCTTCGGATGCTGATGCTCACAAAGTGGGCCTAATCCCCGTCACCTTAATGGTCTCGGGGAATATTATGGGTTCAGGGGTATTTTTACTCCCTGCCAACCTGGCGGCCACTGGCGGGATTGCAATCTACGGATGGCTGGTCACTATCATCGGCGCCCTGGCGCTGTCGATGGTTTATGCCAAAATGTCGTCCTTAGATCCCAGTCCCGGCGGGTCTTATGCTTATGCACGCCGCTGCTTCGGACCGTTTTTAGGTTATCAAACGAACGTACTGTACTGGCTGGCGTGCTGGATCGGTAATATCGCGATGGTGGTTATCGGCGTCGGCTATCTGAGCTACTTCTTCCCGATTCTGAAAGATCCTCTGGTATTAACGCTGACCTGCGTCGCGGTACTGTGGATTTTCGTCCTGCTGAACATCGTGGGGCCAAAAATGATTACCCGCGTCCAGGCCGTCGCCACCGTACTGGCGCTGGTACCTATCGTAGGGATTGCCGTCTTCGGCTGGTTCTGGTTTAAAGGCGAAACCTATATGGCGGCCTGGAACGTGAGCGGCATGAACACCTTCGGCGCGATCCAAAGCACGTTGAACGTTACACTGTGGTCATTCATCGGGGTAGAAAGCGCCTCCGTTGCAGCCGGGGTAGTAAAAAATCCGAAACGCAACGTGCCTATCGCCACTATCGGCGGGGTACTGATTGCCGCCGTCTGCTATGTACTCTCCACAACGGCCATTATGGGGATGATACCCAACGCGGCGTTGCGCGTATCAGCATCGCCTTTCGGTGACGCGGCACGTATGGCACTGGGCGATACCGCTGGCGCGATTGTTTCCTTCTGTGCAGCGGCAGGCTGCCTGGGCTCTCTCGGGGGCTGGACGCTGCTTGCTGGCCAAACCGCAAAAGCGGCGGCGGATGACGGTCTCTTCCCACCCATCTTTGCCCGGGTTAATAAAGCCGGTACGCCAGTGGCAGGGTTGCTTATCGTCGGCGTACTGATGACTATTTTCCAGTTCAGCAGTATGTCGCCAAACGCTGCGAAAGAGTTTGGTCTGGTCTCCTCTGTGTCGGTCATCTTCACCCTGGTGCCTTATCTTTACACCTGTGCCGCACTGTTGCTGTTGGGCCATGGGCACTTTGGTAAAGCGCGCCCACTGTATTTATTGATTACCTTCGTTGCGTTTGTATATTGCATCTGGGCGGTCATCGGCTCCGGCGCCAAAGAAGTGATGTGGTCATTCGTCACGTTGATGGTTATCACCGCACTGTATGCGTTGAATTACAACCGCATCCACAAAAACCCGTATCCGCTGGATGCGCCGGTTAAACAGGATTAACCACGTCGTTAATTTCCTCGTAATAGTCCGGGTAACAAACGTTACCCGGCCATCACCAACATTAAGTTCTTAAGGTTCACTTAATTTTACTTTGTCACGATTAGCGTCACTGAATCGATGGACGCATCAACATGTTAAAGCGCTTTCTAAAAAGACCTGTTCTTGGGCAAATCGCCTGGCTTCTGCTTTTTTCTTTTTATATTGCTGTTTGCCTGAACGTTGCATTCTATAAGAATGTACTGCAAGACCTGCCGTTAAACTCACTGCGCAATGTACTGGTATTTATTTCCATGCCGGTCGTCGCCTTCAGCGTTGTCAATAGCGTGCTAACGCTGGCCTCATTTATTTGGCTAAACCGACTGCTGGCCTGCATTTTTATTCTGGCTGGCGCTGCCGCCCAGTATTTTATTCTGACTTACGGCATCATCATCGATCGTTCCATGATCACCAATATGATGGATACCACCCCCGCGGAAACTTTTGCGCTGATGACGCCGCAAATGGTGCTGACGCTGGGATTAAGCGGTATTCTGGCGGCAGTGATTGCCTGTTGGGTCAAAATCCGCCCCGCGACGCCGCGGCTACGCAGCGGCCTTTACCGCATAGCCAGCGTCCTGATCTCTGTTTTATTAATTATTCTGGTCGCTGCCTTTTTCTATAAAGATTACGCATCGCTCTTCAGAAATAATAAACAACTGATCAAAACATTAAGCCCCTCCAACAGTATTGTCGCTGGCTGGTCATGGTATTCGCATCAACGGCTGGCGAATTTGCCGCTGGTACGCATTGGCGAGGATGCGCATCGTAATCCGTTAATGCTGAAAGGCGATCGCAAGAACCTGACGATTCTCATTGTCGGCGAAACGTCGCGCGGGGATAATTTCTCTCTTGGCGGTTATCCGCGCGACACCAATCCGCGACTGGCGAAAGACGATGTGGTCTACTTTCCGCATACGACATCTTGCGGTACAGCGACCGCGATCTCCGTTCCCTGCATGTTCTCTGATATGCCGCGCAAACATTATGATGAAGAATTAGCGCACCACCAGGAAGGGTTACTGGATATAATCCAGCGCGCGGGGATCAACGTATTATGGAATGACAATGACGGCGGCTGTAAAGGCGCATGCGATCGCGTTCCGCATCAAAATGTCACCGAGCTAAACCTGCCCGGGCAGTGTATTGACGGCGAATGCTATGATGAGGTGTTATTTCACGGTCTGGAAGACTATATTGATCACCTGAAAGGCGATGGCGTCATTGTACTGCATACCATTGGCAGCCACGGACCAACCTATTACAACCGTTACCCACCGCAGTTTAAAAAATTTACGCCAACCTGCGACACCAATGAAATTCAGAACTGCTCCCAACAGCAATTGGTCAACACCTATGATAATACCGTGCTGTACGTGGACTATATTGTGGATAAAGCCATTAACCTGCTGAAATCGCATCAGGATAAATTCACAACCAGCCTGGTCTATCTTTCCGACCATGGCGAATCATTGGGTGAAAATGGCGTTTATTTACACGGTCTGCCGTATTCCATTGCGCCGGATACGCAAAAACATGTCCCGATGCTCATTTGGCTTTCTAAAGATTATCAACAGCGTTATCAGGTGGATCAGGCCTGCCTGCAAAAACGGGCGAGCACGCTGGATTATTCGCATGACAACCTTTTCTCAACCATGCTGGGATTAACTGGCGTACAAACGACGTATTACCAGGCCGCAGATGATATTCTGCAACCATGCAGGAGACTAAGCGAATGAAGATACTGATTGTTGAAGACGACACGCTATTATTACAGGGGTTAATACTCGCCGCGCAAACTGAAGGTTACGCCTGCGATGGCGTTTCGACAGCACGTGCTGCCGAACATAGTCTGGAGTCAGGTCATTACAGTCTGATGGTGCTGGATTTAGGGTTGCCCGATGAGGACGGCCTGCACTTTCTGGCACGGGTGCGACAGAAAAAATATACTCTGCCGGTACTCATTCTGACCGCCCGCGATACGCTCAATGACCGCATCACCGGGCTGGACGTCGGCGCGGACGATTACCTGGTTAAACCCTTCGCCCTGGAGGAGTTGCACGCCCGTATCCGCGCGCTGCTGCGCCGCCATAATAATCAGGGCGAAAGTGAACTGACAGTCGGCAAACTGACGCTTAATATGGGACGGCACCAGGTCTGGATGGACGGCCAGGAGCTAACCCTGACGCCTAAAGAGTACGCCCTGCTGTCACGGTTGATGCTCAAAGCGGGCAGCCCGGTACACCGGGAGATTCTGTATAACGATATCTACAACTGGGATAACGAACCTTCGACCAACACTCTGGAAGTGCATATTCATAACTTGCGCGACAAAGTCGGTAAAGCGCGCATTCGCACGGTTCGCGGGTTTGGCTACATGCTGGTTGCCACTGAGGAAAGCTAAGTGAGCCTGATGCGTTTTCGGCAAAGAGCGATGACCCTTCGCCAGCGTTTAATGCTGACAATTGGGCTCATTCTGCTGATATTCCAGTTAATCAGCACCTTCTGGCTATGGCATGAAAGCACCGAACAAATCCAGCTGTTCGAGCAGGCATTGCGGGATAATCGCAACAACGATCGCCATATCATGCACGAAATTCGCGAAGCGGTCGCCAGTCTGATCGTCCCTGGCGTATTTATGGTTAGCCTGACGCTGCTGATTTGCTACCAGGCGGTACGGCGTATTACCCGCCCGCTGGCCGATCTGCAAAAAGAGCTGGAAGCACGAACGGCAGACAATCTGGCGCCAATCGCTATTCACAGCTCCACACTTGAGATTGAGTCCGTCGTCTCCGCGCTCAATCAACTGGTGACGCGCTTGACCACCACGCTCGACAATGAACGCCTTTTTACCGCCGATGTAGCCCATGAGCTACGTACCCCACTGGCGGGGGTGCGTTTGCATCTGGAGTTATTGTCAAAATCCCACAATATTGATGTCGCGCCGCTTATCGCCCGTCTTGACCAGATGATGGATAGTGTCTCCCAACTTCTGCAACTGGCGCGCGTGGGCCAGTCATTCTCTTCCGGTAATTATCAGGAAGTAAAACTGCTGGAAGATGTGATTCTCCCCTCCTACGATGAGCTGAACACCATGCTGGAAACGCGCCAGCAAACGCTATTGCTGCCGGAAAGCGCGGCGGATGTGGTGGTACGCGGCGACGCGACGTTACTGCGTATGCTGCTGCGAAACCTGGTAGAAAATGCGCACCGCTACAGTCCGGAAGGAACCCATATCACCCTCCATATTAGCGCCGATCCCGACGCTATCATGGCGGTCGAAGACGAGGGGCCAGGTATTGATGAAAGCAAATGCGGGAAGTTAAGCGAGGCGTTTGTACGAATGGACAGCCGTTATGGCGGTATTGGGCTGGGACTAAGCATCGTTAGCCGCATCACTCAACTGCATCAGGGACAGTTTTTCCTGCAAAACCGTACCGGTACAACAGGCACCCGCGCCTGGGTGCTGTTGAAAAAGGCATAAACAGACGTTTAATACGTTGTAACCCACACATAGATAAAACTGCTGACAATCAGCATACTACACAGGGTCGTCAAACTTTTATAAATATAGCTTTTCATGACGCTCTCCTCCAAAGGTATGGAGGAGAGTGTGCCAGCGAGAGATTAAGCGAACCTTAAGCGCGACATTTATTCATCAATGCGCGGATGCTGTTGTACCAAACGCGAACGTTTGGCCTGCAATTCCGCGATTTCCTGATCGATATCTTCAATCTTCTGTTCAATATTATCGTAATGCTCGCCCAGAATTTCCTTCGCTTCCTGAATATCCGACGCCGCCGGCGTCGCGCCTTTCAGTGGCCGATTCGCTGTCTCTTTCATGGCGATACCGGTAATCAAGCCTATCACCGCAATGACCATCAAATAGTAGGCCGGCATCATCAGATCCTGCGAACTTTCCACCAGCCAGGCAGCCAGCGTCGGCGTCAGGCCGGCAATCAACACCGAAATGTTAAAGGCCGCTGCCAGCGCGCTGTAACGAATATGCGTCGGGAACATCGCTGGCAACGTTGAGGCCATCACGCCGGTAAAGCAGTTCAGGATCACCGCCAGCATCAACAAACCGGCGAAAATCAAACCGATAACATTACTGTTAATCAGAATAAAGGCCGGTATCGCCAGTGCAAACAGCGCGATACTGCCCATAATCACAAACGGACGGCGACCGAAACGGTCACTCAGTAACCCCATCACTGGCTGCACAAACAGCATCCCGATCATAATGGCGATAATAATCAACACACCGTGATCTTCAGAATAGTGCAGGTTATGCGACAGGTAACTCGGCATGTAGGTAAGCAGCATGTAGTAGGTCACGTTGGTGGCAATCACCAGACCGATACACGCCAGCAGGCTACGCCAGTGTTTAGTCGCAATCTCTTTAAAGGAAACTTTTGGACCATCCTGCAGCCCTTCGCGGTCACCCTGTTCCAGCTTATCCACATGCTGCTGAAACGCTGGCGTCTCTTCCAGCGCATGGCGTAAATAGAGACCAATAATCCCTAACGGCAGGGCGATAAAGAACGGAATACGCCAGCCCCACGCCAGGAAATTCTCCTCGCCGACAATCGTCGAGATTAATACCACTACGCCCGCGCCCAGCACAAAGCCTGCGATGGAACCAAAATCCAGCCAGCTTCCCATAAAGCCACGCTTACGGTCTGGTGAATATTCAGCCACAAAGATCGACGCGCCGGTATATTCTCCGCCTACCGAGAAGCCCTGCGCCATTTTACACAGCAACAACAGAATCGGCGCCCAGATGCCGATGGTGGCATAAGAGGGTATTAATCCGATACAGAAGGTACTGATCGACATAATGACAATGGTAATCGCCAGGATCTTCTGACGCCCGTATTTATCACCGAGCATACCAAAAAATAAACCGCCGAGCGGTCGAATCAGGAAGGGAACAGAAAACGTAGCCAGCGCGGCAATCATCTGTACGCTGGGATCGGCGCCAGGGAAAAAGACTTTACCCAACGCATAGGCAACAAATCCGTAGACACCAAAATCAAACCACTCCATCGCGTTACCCAGCGAAGCGGCGGTAATCGCTTTGCGAAGTTTACCATCATCAATGATGGTCACATCGCGCAGCGTAATCGGTTTTATTTTTTTCCTTTTCAGCATAGCTGTCCTCATAGGCTAAGCCCGGTGGCGCTATAGACGGCGGGCACTGGCATACCGCGGCAGCGTCGCCGTCGAGCGGAGGAAACGCGCCAATGCGCTCCCTCATACAAGCGTAGCAGGTTTACTTACACCGTCCGGTTACGGACTGTACAACCGAACCTGTTGACGCCTGAATGGGCAGTTAATGACCTCTTTACCCTAACAGTGTTTAAATATGTGATCAACTTCACACATATATGTCAGTTTAGTCAAAAGGTGTAAACAATAGCGCGCTAACGCCAGCGATAACCAGCAAAAAACCGTTATGTGGGTGTAAACATTTATGAGCTACCGTCGCACAAGCCATTTTTTAAAATCCGGCAATAGTCCCAACAACGCTAAGGATTTTGTGTATAATTGCGTCCTTTTTCGGCGATCTGCCATTTTTGGGCGCGTTTGCCCCTGCTGACTTTTTGAGGAAACCAACATGTCATTGCCCCACTGCCCGCAATGTAACTCCGAATATACTTACGAAGATAACGGCATGTTCATCTGCCCGGAATGCGCTCATGAATGGAACGATGCGGAGCCCGTTCAGGAGAGCGATGAACTGACTGTTAAAGACGCCAACGGCAACCTTCTGGCGGATGGCGATAGCGTCACCATCGTGAAAGATCTGAAAGTCAAAGGCAGCTCTTCCATGCTAAAAATGGGTACCAAAGTGAAGAACATTCGTCTGGTTGAAGGCGACCATAATATCGACTGCAAAATCGAGGGTTTTGGCCCGATGAAACTGAAATCCGAGTTCGTGAAAAAGAACTGATTAGGTTGTCATTACCTGATGGCGTTATGCCTGGCAGGCCCACGCGTTTTATATAACCCCCACGGCTGGATAAAACAGGTATGCCGGCATGTGTTGTGTTGCCCATAGGCGCTTCGCCAGGCGGGCCTGGGCGACACCTTACCCCTGTCGATGCTGTACAAATTTTGAACTACACTTAACGGACGTCCCTTACCTGAGGTAACGATCATGCCGTTAAGTCCCTACCTCTCTTTTACCGGCAACTGCGCCGACGCCATCGTGTATTACCAACAAACGTTAGGCGCAGAGCTACTCTATAAAATCAGTTTTGGTGAAATGCCCCCATCGGCACAAGGTAGCGAAGAGGGCTGCCCGTCAGGAATGAACTTCCCCGACACCGCTATCGCCCACGCCAACGTGCGCATTGCGGGCAGCGACATTATGATGAGCGACGCCATCGCGTCCGGGACGGCGCATTATTCCGGCTTTACACTGGTGCTGGATACACAAGATGTAGAAGAAGGGAAGCGCTGGTTTGCTAACCTTGCCGCACATGGGCAAATCGAAATGGACTGGCAGGAAACCTTCTGGGCGCATGGTTTCGGCAAGGTCAGCGATCGGTTCGGCGTGCCATGGATGATTAATGTGGTTAAACAGCAGCCTGCTATATAATCCCCCGGGAGGCTCGCCCTTCCCCGTGTCATCAAATTGATCTTTGTCTGCATGTCGGCTTTGACGTAGCGGTCAACGGGTGGTGCACACATCTGCCGCAGGCGCACTACGGCACCTCTCTATTACCTGTCTGACAGTTTCGCCCGATATTTTAGCAGGCGCGTGGGCGGGAGAATGCCGCAGAACTCGCCGCCCGCCTGGATCGAGCAGCACTTTATCCGCCGTTTAACTGCCATAGAATAAATAAAGACGGTAGTTTGCTACAGTCTGTCGAAAGATTGTTAATTCTGATGAGGTGTCAGGAGGAACATTATGTCAGTCTGTGAATTACGCTACGCGACAACAGAGGATACCGATTCTGTTTACGCGCTTATCTGTGAGTTACTTAAAAATGAGCTTGATTATCAGGCTTTCAGGGATGGATTCGCCGCTAATTTACTGGACCCCAACTTTCATTATCATTTAGCGCTGCGCAACGGAGAGGTGGTCGGCATGATCAGCCTGCATATGCAATTTCATCTCCATCATGCCAACTGGATTGGCGAAATTCAGGAGCTGGTGGTATTACCCCAGATGCGGGGACAAAAAGTTGGCAGTCAGCTTCTGGCCTGGGCAGAAGAAGAAGCGCGTCAGGCGGGCGCGGAGCTAACGGAGCTTTCCACAAATATTAAACGCCACGATGCACACCGCTTTTATCTGCGCGAAGGTTACAAGCAAAGTCATTTTCGGTTCACAAAAGCGTTGTGAGCTGGCAGCCGTAGAGCGGATAAGACGCCATCGTCGCCGTCCCTGTAGAGGGGTTATCACATTCAATAATGCCGTCACGCTACTGGATGCAGGTCTGCACGATCTGATGGATCGCTGACCCGCTGGATCGTTTAATCCGTTCCTGCTCACCTATTATATATGGATCATGTGCAGGGGTTATTTCCACTACGCTGGGGAACCGGATCGCCGCTCCCGGTTTATGGTCCATCAGATGAGCAGAGTTGCAACGATCTGTTTAAACGTCCCGGCATTCTCGACTTCAGCTATACCGTGCAGCCATTTGTAACGTTTACTTTACAAGGATGAGTCGATTCGTTGCCCACAGGTCATTCTGACGCATATCAGCTATCAATTTGATGCCTGGATAATGACGAACTCACTGCCAGACGGTAGTAAAGCAGGCTACAACGGGATGGAAATCCCCTTCGAATAAACATGCCGAAAAGATTTGCAGGCCTGAAACATCACAAGATACTGCCATATGGCGCTGCGCTTACCCGGTCTGCCGTTTAAAAAAGCGCTAACGATAATCATCGTCTTCCATATGACGTTCTTCGGCTTCAAGCTGACGACGTTCCTGATCAAGTTGACGCTGGCGATCGTCCAGTTGACGGCGACGATCCTCAAACTGACGACGCCTGTCATCATACTGACGACGGCGATCATCGCTCATTGTTCGCTGCCAGCCGTCATCGCGATCGTCATCGTAATCGCGTCCATTATCCGTTTTGTACGCCTCGCTGAGAGCCTGCTGAATATGCCCCATTGCCTCATCAATAATATCGGCCCGTGCCGGTAGCGTCGTCAGAGCCAACAGCGCAAGGAAAAAAAGCAGAGAAATGCGTTTCATAAGCCAGCCTCATCAGGAGATAAGGCATAACGTAATCAACCGTCACCGGGTGAAGTAGCGGAGTAATCTCAATTCTACTGTCGGCAAGCCTGGTTAAAGGTTAAACGGGCTGACTCGCTTCTTTAGCAAAAATTGCCCTTTGAAGTTGTATAAATGTAAATTTATTGTCAACGAACTACACTTTTCTCTTTGGCATCACCGGGAGGGTTGCCTGAAAATCCCGGGATGAGGTTTTCTTAGAAGGACAGTGACGTTATGTTCGCAGCAATCATTATCGGTATTTTTATTATCAGCGTCATTTATGCGCATTCACGCGGTGTGGAAAAACAAAAACTTTCCCGTCAGCTCTTTGACCACTCGACGTTTATGGCGCCTATCAATATGTTCATGACTCGCTTCTCAACGTTACCGGCAAAGCAGCCGTACTTTGATACCACGGCATTTCCAGAACTGCAGAAGCTGACGGAAAACTGGCAGGTGATTCGTGAAGAGGCGCTACGGCTTCAGCATCACATAAAAGCCGCGCAGGCCAATAACGACGCCGGATTCAATACCTTTTTCAAGCGCGGCTGGAAACGGTTTTACCTTAAATGGTATTCCGATGCCCACCCGTCGGCGGAAACGTTATGCCCGATAACGACAAAGCTGGTCAACGGTATCCCCTCCATCAAAGCGGCGATGTTCGCCGAGTTGCCTCCCGGGGCCTATCTGGGAAAACATCGCGACCCCTATGCCGGTTCAGTACGTTACCATCTTGGATTAAGCACACCGAATGACGACCGCTGTTTTATTGAAGTTGATCGACAACGCCATAGCTGGCGCGACGGCGAAGCCGTTATCTTCGACGAAACCTACGTTCATTGGGCGGAAAATAAAGCTGAGCAGACGCGTATTATTCTCTTTTGCGATATTGAGCGCCCAATGAAATGGCGCTGGGCGCAGAGCGTAAACCACTGGGTCGGCGCATCGTTGATGTCCGCCGCCAGCTCGCCAAACGACGAGAACGATCGCACCGGTGCGATTAATCGTATCTTTAAATACGTTCACGCAGCACGCGATGCCGGGCAACGGCTGAAAAAGAAAAACCGCACTTTCTATTACGCGCTGAAATATCTCGTTATTGCCGCTATTTTTGCCGCGATTATCCTTTCCAGCCTCCTCTGAAGCCGGGCCGCGGTATGGAACTGTCTGCCGCGGCTTGTTCTATCCCGGCGTGAGTATCAAAGCGTTCTTTGGCCTTGAGTCTGTCCATTGGGATAATTTATTAAAAACACCCACTTCAGGCAGAGTAGATTGCCGGATGGCGGCTCCGCCTTATCTGGCCTGCGCTCAGCATTTCTCCACATAATAAATGTCATGCGGCATTTTCTTTCGACACGTCAAAACTGACGATAGCCTGTTTTTCGTCAGGGTTTTGAGCAAAATTCGCCCGTAATATCAGGGGAAGTCCATACTAAAAAAGTGGCATAAAACATGCATACTGAGGGCGACAGCGCGTATGCGCGATTTGATTAACTGGAGCGAAACCGATGAAAAAAGTCGTCACGGTTTGCCCGTATTGCGCATCAGGTTGCAAAATCAATCTGGTGGTCGATAACGGCAAAATCGTCCGGGCTGAGGCGGCGCAGGGGAAAACCAACCAGGGTACCCTGTGTCTTAAGGGTTACTACGGCTGGGATTTTATTAATGATACCCAGATCCTGACCCCACGCCTGAAAACCCCAATGATCCGTCGCCAGCGTGGCGGCAAGCTGGAATCCGTTTCCTGGGATGAAGCGCTCAATTACGTCGCTGAACGTTTGAGCGCCATCAAAGCGAAGTATGGCCCGGATGCCATCCAGACGACCGGCTCCTCTCGCGGAACGGGTAACGAAACCAACTATGTAATGCAAAAATTCGCGCGCGCCGTTATTGGTACCAATAACGTTGACTGCTGCGCTCGCGTCTGACACGGCCCATCGGTTGCAGGTCTGCACCAATCGGTCGGTAACGGCGCAATGAGTAATGCTATTAACGAAATTGATAACACCGATTTAGTGTTTGTCTTCGGGTATAACCCGGCAGATTCCCACCCTATCGTGGCGAATCACGTGATTAACGCTAAACGCAACGGGGCAAAAATTATCGTCTGCGATCCGCGTAAAATTGAAACCGCGCGCATTGCCGACATGCATATCGCGTTGAAGAACGGTTCGAATATCGCGCTGCTCAACGCCATGGGGCATGTCATTATTGAAGAAAACCTGTACGACCAGGCGTTCGTCGCGACTCGTACTGAAGGCTTTGAAGAGTATCGTAAGATTGTCGAAGGCTATACCCCGGAGTCCGTTGAGGAAATCACCGGCGTCAGCGCGCACGACATTCGTCAGGCGGCACGGATGTATGCCAGCGCGAAAAGCGCAGCGATCCTGTGGGGCATGGGCGTGACTCAGTTCTATCAGGGGGTCGAGACCGTTCGTTCCCTGACCAGCCTCGCCATGTTAACCGGCAACCTCGGCAAGCCGAGCGCGGGTGTTAACCCGGTCCGCGGCCAGAACAACGTTCAGGGGGCGTGCGATATGGGCGCGCTGCCGGATACTTATCCGGGCTACCAGTACGTTAAGTTCCCGGAAAACCGCGAGAAATTCGCCAAAGCCTGGGGCGTAGAAAGTCTGCCGGCGCATACCGGCTATCGCATCAGCGAACTGCCGCACCGTGCGGCGCATGGCGAAGTACGCGCGGCATACATCATGGGTGAAGATCCGCTGCAAACCGATGCGGAACTCTCTGCGGTACGTAAAGCATTTGAGGATCTGGAACTGGTCATCGTCCAGGACATCTTTATGACCAAAACCGCGTCGGCGGCGGATGTGATTTTACCGTCTACCTCGTGGGGCGAACATGAAGGCGTCTTCACGGCGGCGGACCGTGGCTTCCAGCGCTTCTTTAAAGCGGTTGAACCGAAGTGGGATCTGAAAACAGACTGGCAAATCATCAGTGAAATTGCCACCCGGATGGGCTACCCGATGCACTACAACAATACCCAGGAAATCTGGGATGAGTTGCGTCATCTGTGCCCGGACTTCTACGGAGCGACTTACGAGAAGATGGGGGAACTGGGCTTTATCCAGTGGCCTTGCCGCGATACGTCTGATGCCGATCAGGGGACCTCTTACCTCTTTAAAGAGAAGTTCGACACCCCGAACGGCCTGGCGCAATTCTTCACCTGCGACTGGGTAGCACCGATCGATAAGCTCACCGAAGAGTACCCGATGGTACTGTCGACGGTGCGCGAAGTCGGCCACTACTCCTGTCGCTCAATGACTGGTAACTGTGCAGCGTTGGCCGCTCTGGCGGATGAACCGGGCTATGCGCAGATCAATACCGAAGACGCTGCGCGCCTGGGCATTGAAGATGAAGCGCTGGTCTGGGTTCACTCGCGTAAAGGCAAAATCATTACCCGTGCGCAGGTCAGCGATCGCCCGAACAAAGGGGCGATTTATATGACCTACCAGTGGTGGATTGGCGCCTGTAACGAATTGGTTAGCGAGAACCTAAGCCCGATTACTAAAACGCCGGAGTACAAATACTGCGCCGTGCGCGTCGAACCGATCGCCGATCAGCGCGCCGCCGAGCAGTATGTCATTGATGAGTATAACAAGCTGAAAACCCGCTTGCGTGAAAGCGCGTTAGGGTGATCCGCATTGCCTGATGGCGCTACGCTTATCAGGCCGACGAGCGAACATTCTGCCGGCCTGATCGCTGCCATCCGACTTATCATTTTTGCTAACAGCCTCCCTCGCGGAGGCTGTTTTTTTATCCATACAATCTCTTTATACTGTTCATTCCGTACCCTAAATAAAATTCAAAATGAAACAACTGGTTGCATTGATATTTTTGATACCCTTTTTTGCCCATGCCGCCGACCCTCAACCCGGCAGCCAATACCTGAAGGCGGCCGAAGGCGGAGACCCGCGCGCGCAGTATTATCTCGCCGATAGTTGGTTGAGTTCCGGCGACTTAGGCAAGGCTGAATACTGGGCGCAAAAGGCAGCCGATAACGGCGATGCCGACGCCTGTGCGCTACTGGCGCAAATCAAAATCACCAATCCAGTAAGCCTGGATTATCCCGCAGCAAAAACACTGGCTGAAAAGGCGGCCAAAGCAGGCAGTAAAGCAGGTGAAATTACGCTGGCGCGTATTTTGATCAACACTCAGGCCGGACGCCCGGACTACCCGAAAGCGATCTCGCTGTTGCAAAAGGCCTCTGAAGATCTGGATAACGATTCAGCGGTGGATGCACAAATGTTGCTTGGCCTGATTTACGCCAACGGCGTGGGAATTGCCGCCGATGATGAAAAAGCCGCCTGGTATTTCAAACGTAGCTCCGCCATTTCCCGTACCGGTTATTCTGAATACTGGGCGGGAATGATGTTTTTAAATGGCGAACCGGGCTTTATTGAAAAGAATAAACAAAAAGCGCTGCACTGGCTGAATCTGAGCTGTCAGGAAGGGTTTGATACCGGTTGCGAAGAGTTTGACGCATTAACCAACGGATAATGGTTTACATTGCCGGATAAGGCGCAAGCGCCTTATCCGGCAAGCAAAATTATTGCGCAGTTTTATCAAATTTGCCCAACACGTCGCGCTCATAGGCCAGCGCTTTTTTGCGGTCAAACTTGTGCTCCCACTTAGCAATTACCAGCACCGCCAGCGCATTACCTACCACATTCAGCGCGGTACGCGCCATGTCGAGGATACGGTCGACACCGGCGATAAACGCCAGGCCTTCCAGCGGAATCCCTACGCTGCCCAGAGTCGCCAGCAAAACCACAAAGGACACGCCCGGCACGCCTGCAATTCCTTTCGACGTCACCATCAGCGTCAGCACCAGTACAATTTCCTGCCACAAAGACAGATCGATACCGTATAACTGCGCGATAAAGATGGCGGCGATACTCTGATACAGAGTGGAACCGTCGAGGTTAAATGAGTAACCGGTCGGCACCACAAAGCTGGTGATAGAGGCCGGTGCGCCGTAAGCTTCCATCTTCTCGATAATGCGCGGCAGCACGCTCTCGGAGCTGGCGGTAGAGTACGCCAGAATCAATTCATCTTTCAAAATGCGAATCAGAATCCAGATACTGAGCCCACACAGGCGCGCCACAATGCCCAGCACCACCAAAGCAAAGAAGATAATCGCGAAGTGTACCAGCAGCACCAGTTTCGCCAGCGGCCACAGCGACGCAAAGCCAAAGTTCGCCACTGTCACAGCAATCAATGCAAAAACGCCCACTGGCGCATAGCGCATCACCATATGGGTGACTTTAAACATCGTTTCAGAAATGGAGCGAAACACGGTAACCAGCGGTTCGCGATGCGTTGCCGGCAGAGACGACAACCCCAAACCAAAAAGTACCGAGAAAAAGATAATTGGCAGCATATCGCCTTTCGCCATCGACGCGACGATATTGGTTGGCACCAGCGACAGTATCGTCCCCATCAGCCCATGCGCATGGCTTTGCACTTCCGCTGTCGTGTTCTGGTATTTCGATATATCCACCGTCGCAAGTTGCGACATATCAATCCCGGAACCAGGCTGAAACACATTCGCCAGCGTAATACCGAGGATAATCGCTACTGTGGTGATCAGTTCAAAATAGAGTATGGTCTTTGCGCCGATGCGGCCAAGCTGTTTCGCATCGCCAACGCCTGCGATACCGACAACCAGAGTCGAGATCACAATCGGCACGACGATCATTTTAATCAGGTGGATAAAGATATCGCCAGCAGGCGACAGCAGATTGGCGATGAGCCATTCGCGGCTGTCACTGTGATAATGAAGATAACTGCCCAGCAGAATGCCCAGCACCATAGCCAGCAAAATTTGCCAGGCCAGGCTGACTTTCAAATTTTTCATAACAACAGACTTCCTCGATGAAGCGTTGCTCTCCGCCGAAAGCATGAGAACAATCCATACTGAAAGGGTATGATTTGTGTTGCGTTGGTTTATAGGGTTTTTTAACGCGCATAATCAGTATCATTTGCATGGTGTCTTGCGCAACCCTTTCAGAACAGGGCTTTTGGCTGGATTTATGCATAAAAACGCGACTTTATGGCGTAAGACATGAATAACTATTTGTTATGGAAAGATTTTTATTTCGACAAAAATGAATAATACCATAAGGTAACTAATTTTTTATCGCGATTCATTCGCCGTTTTTTTAAACAGCGCAAACGACACAAATCACAAAAAAGAAAAATTATTTTTTTCGATTCTGTAACAACATCGCCATATTAATGGCTTCTACCAGCTGCGCACGGTTGACTCTCGGTGAATTTGCATCCAATAAAGCCTGCCACAGCGAAACGGCTCGCGCATAATCCGCCTGCATAAACGCATCCGCCGCCAGCAGCATCTTTGCGGTCACTTCCATTGCATCCAGAGCCAGCGCCTTATCAATCATCTCACGCGTTGCAGGCGTCATATGCTGTCCAGCCTGGTAGTACAACACCGTCGCCAGCGCGGCAAAAAACTGGGCATTATCGCCCCGAAGATTTTACGGGCATCGGACGTCGTGATGCCACAACGTTTGCAGGCAGAGTCATCTTTTCACCTTCCCGGTACGCTGACGAATACCGACTCGCCAGAGAATAATGCCCACCAGCAACAGCAGTAGACATGGCAACGCCCATAGCAGAAGCGTTTGCGCAGCCAGCGGCGGATTGTAGCGAACAAAATCGCCGTAACGCCGGGTCATCCAGGCGGTAATCTCCGCTTCATTTTTCCCTTCCGCCACCATCGTATAAACCTGATGACGCATACTGACCGCTACCGGCGCATTGGACTCCAGCAAATTTTGATTCTGACACTGCGGGCAGAGTAGCTGGCTGGCGATAAACAGAGGTAATGAAGAAAAAAGGGAAAAGAAGGCTGAAGAAACAGCGTGCGTGTAGTGTTTTCCATAACAGCAACCGCACAAATACTGTTATTACATTGCTCACCTCTATGTGTAACAAATAACCACACTTAACATGTTGTTTTTAGACAATTGTAAGTGTATGTAAAATACCACTTTAGAGTTAGCCCCTTACTCAAATTCCCCTCTCTTTTTTGATTTCCTGACACGGATCACCTTTTTAAAAAATTTCATATAACGTCATGTTATGTCGTGAATTTCTTTAATTTTGCGGGACGCAATCAAAAAACAGATTGCTGCTTATTTGCACAGTTCCCTTTTTGCGTGATCTGTCGCCCAAATACTAAACAAAACTTATTAATACCCTACATTTAACTTTTATGCGACATATTATTAACATCCTACAAGGAGAACAACAGCATGAGCCAAACACATAAACACGCCATTCCCGCCAACATTGCGGATCGTTGCCTGATAAATCCAGAGCAGTATGAGGCTAAATATCAACTGTCTATTAACGATCCCAATACGTTCTGGGGCGAACAGGGAAAAATTCTCGACTGGATCACGCCGTACCAAACCGTAAAAAACACCACCTTTGCACCGGGCAACGTATCCATTAAATGGTACGAGGATGGCACCCTGAATCTGGCGGCTAACTGTCTCGATCGTCACCTGGCGGAAAATGGCGATCGCACCGCCATTATCTGGGAAGGCGATGATGCTTCCCAAAGCAAACATATTTCTTATCGCGAACTCCATCGGGATGTCTGCCGTTTCGCCAATACATTGCTGAATCTGGGCATTAAAAAGGGTGACGTGGTCGCGATTTATATGCCGATGGTGCCGGAAGCGGCGGTAGCAATGCTGGCATGTGCGCGTATCGGCGCTGTGCATTCCGTCATCTTTGGCGGCTTCTCGCCGGAAGCCGTTGCGGGCCGTATTATTGATTCAAACTCCCGTCTGGTGATCACCGCTGATGAAGGCGTACGCGCCGGACGCGGCATTCCGCTGAAAAAGAATGTCGACGATGCGCTGAAAAATCCTCATGTAACCAGCGTAGAACACGTTGTGGTACTGAAACGTACCGGCGGCAATATTGACTGGCAGGAGGGACGAGACCTGTGGTGGAGCGATCTGATTGAGAAAGCCAGTCCGGAACACCAGCCTGAAGCGATGAACGCCGAAGATCCGCTGTTTATCCTTTATACCTCCGGCTCAACCGGCAAGCCAAAAGGCGTGTTGCACACCACCGGCGGTTATCTGGTCTACGCCGCAACCACGTTTAAGTATGTTTTTGATTATCATCCTGGCGATATTTACTGGTGTACCGCTGACGTGGGCTGGGTGACGGGACACAGTTATCTGTTGTACGGCCCGCTGGCCTGCGGCGCGACCACATTAATGTTTGAAGGCGTGCCAAACTGGCCGACGCCCGCTCGCATGTGCCAGGTGGTCGACAAACATCAGGTCAACATTCTCTATACCGCCCCGACGGCAATTCGCGCACTGATGGCCGAAGGTGATAAAGCCATTGAAGGCACCGACCGTTCTTCGCTGCGTATCCTGGGTTCCGTCGGCGAACCGATCAACCCGGAAGCCTGGGAGTGGTACTGGAAGAAGATCGGCAACGAGAAATGTCCAGTGGTCGACACCTGGTGGCAGACCGAAACGGGCGGTTTCATGATCACCCCATTACCTGGCGCGACAGAACTGAAAGCGGGTTCCGCCACCCGTCCGTTCTTTGGCGTACAGCCTGCGTTAGTGGATAACGAAGGTCATCCGCTGGAAGGGGCCACCGAAGGCAACCTGGTGATTGTCGATTCCTGGCCGGGTCAGGCGCGGACGCTGTTTGGCGATCATGAACGTTTTGAGCAAACCTATTTTTCCACCTTCAAGAACATGTATTTCAGCGGCGATGGCGCGCGCCGTGATGAAGATGGCTACTACTGGATCACCGGCCGCGTGGATGATGTGTTAAACGTCTCCGGGCACCGTCTCGGCACAGCGGAAATCGAGTCGGCGCTGGTGGCGCATCCGAAGATTGCCGAAGCGGCGGTCGTGGGGATCCCGCACAGTATTAAAGGCCAGGCAATTTACGCTTATGTAACGCTGAACCATGGCGAGGAGCCGTCACCTGAGCTGTACACCGAAGTCCGAAACTGGGTGCGTAAGGAGATTGGACCGCTGGCGACGCCAGATGTGTTGCACTGGACCGACTCTCTGCCCAAAACCCGTTCCGGCAAGATCATGCGCCGTATCCTGAGAAAAATTGCGGCAGGCGATACCAGCAATCTGGGAGACACCTCAACGCTCGCCGATCCTGGCGTTGTTGAGAAGCTGCTCGAAGAGAAGCAGGCCATCGCGATGCCATCGTAACCATAACCGTGAAATGCCCGATGGCGCGCTACTTATCGGGCCGACAAATCCCACCCCTACCCCTCCCCTGACCGGGAGGGAAAATATAATAACCCTCCCCAAAGGATTTCGCGTTGCAGGACGGCGGCAATCGGGCACCCCCCCGGCCACATAGTTCACTATGTAGCGGGGATGGACGAGTGCGGCCAATACACCTGCAGCGAGCAAGACGAAGGGGGCCTCTGGAGACTCTGTGATGAATGACAATATTTATCAGCGGATAGAAGACAGTGCGCGTTTCAGGGAGTTAGTTGAAAAACGGCAACGGTTTGCCACGATCCTGTCGATCATTATGCTGGCAGTTTATATCAGCTTTATTTTGTTGATTGCCTTTGCCCCCGGCTGGCTTGGCACGCCGTTACACGCCGGAACCAGCGTCACCCGAGGTATTCCGATTGGCGTAGGGGTGATTGTGATTTCATTTGTGTTAACCGGAATTTATATCTGGCGGGCGAACGGTGAATTCGATCGTCTTAACAAGGCCGTATTGCATGAGGTGAAAGCATCATGAAGAGAGTCCTGACGGCGCTTGCCGCCACACTACCCTTCGCCGCTCATGCGGCGGATGCCATCAGCGGTGCGGTTGAACGCCAGCCCACCAACTGGCAGGCGATCATCATGTTTTTGATTTTCGTCGTGTTTACGCTCGGCATTACGTACTGGGCCTCTAAACGCGTACGTTCCCGTAGCGACTACTACACCGCTGGCGGTAATATCACGGGCTTCCAGAACGGTCTGGCGATTGCTGGCGACTATATGTCTGCGGCGTCATTCCTGGGCATTTCCGCGCTGGTGTTTACCTCCGGCTACGATGGGTTGATTTATTCGCTCGGCTTCCTCGTCGGCTGGCCAATCATTCTGTTCCTGATTGCCGAGCGCCTGCGTAACCTGGGACGCTATACTTTTGCGGACGTTGCCTCTTATCGCCTGAAACAGGGACCTATTCGCATTCTGTCGGCCTGTGGTTCGCTGGTGGTCGTCGCACTTTATCTGATAGCCCAGATGGTCGGTGCAGGGAAACTGATCGAACTGCTGTTCGGCCTGAACTACCACGTTGCGGTGGTACTGGTTGGCGTACTGATGATGATGTACGTGCTGTTCGGCGGGATGCTGGCGACAACGTGGGTACAAATCATCAAAGCCGTCCTGCTGCTGTTCGGCGCCAGTTTTATGGCCTTTATGGTGATGAAACACGTCGGCTTTAGCTTCAATAATCTGTTTACCGAAGCCATGGCAGTACACCCGAAAGGCGCAGCGATTATGAGTCCGGGCGGTCTGGTGCAAGACCCAATTTCGGCGCTGTCATTGGGTCTGGGGCTGATGTTCGGCACCGCCGGTTTGCCGCATATTCTGATGCGTTTCTTCACCGTCAGTGATGCCCGTGAAGCGCGTAAGAGTGTGTTCTATGCCACCGGTTTTATGGGCTATTTCTACATCCTGACCTTTATTATCGGCTTTGGTGCCATCATGCTGGTGGGGGCGAACCCGGCCTATAAAGATGCCGCAGGCGCGCTCATCGGCGGTAACAATATGGCGGCGGTGCATCTGGCGAATGCGGTAGGCGGCAACCTGTTCCTCGGTTTTATCTCCGCCGTGGCCTTCGCCACTATCCTTGCGGTCGTCGCTGGCCTGACGCTGGCGGGCGCATCAGCGGTGTCGCATGACTTATACGCCAACGTGTTCCGCAAAGGCGCAACCGAGCGTGAAGAGCTGAAGGTATCGAAAATCACCGTCCTGGTGCTCGGCGTTATTGCTATTATTCTCGGCGTCCTGTTTGAAAACCAGAACATCGCCTTTATGGTGGGCCTGGCGTTCGCGATTGCCGCGAGCTGCAACTTCCCCATCATTCTGCTTTCCATGTACTGGTCAAAACTGACGACGCGTGGCGCCATGCTGGGCGGCTGGTTAGGTTTACTGACGGCGGTTGTGCTGATGATTCTTGGCCCGACGATTTGGGTGCAGATCCTCGGCCACGAAAAAGCAATCTTCCCGTATGAATATCCGGCGTTGTTCTCTATCAGCGTGGCGTTCCTTGGGATCTGGTTCTTCTCAGCCACCGATAACTCAGCAGAAGGCAACCGTGAACGCGAACAGTTCCGCGCCCAGTTTATCCGCTCCCAGACGGGGTTCGGCGTAGAACAAGGACGCGCACATTAATTTTATCGTTTCCTCCGGCCTGCGGGCCGGGGATATCAAAACATTACCTTCGCGACCAGCGGTGCGGCTAATACCATCACCACACCGGATAACATCATCACCAGGCTGGCAACCACACCTTCCTGTTGACCCAGTTCATATGACCGCGCCGTACCCGCTCCATGTGACGCCGCGCCGAATCCGGCTCCTTTCGCCATGCCTTCACGTATAGACAACCGTAAAAATAACGCATCGCCGACTGCCATACCGAACACCCCCGTGACGACCACGAACAGCGCAACCAGATCGGGCTGACCGCCCAGTGGTTCTGCGGCCGCCAGCGCAAACGGTGTGGTAACGGAGCGTACCGCCAGGCTACGCTGGATCTCATCCGACAATGTGAACAGACGCGCCAGCCACACGGAACTGGTAACGGCCACCACCGTCGCCGTCACCACGCCAGCAGTCAGCGACATCCAGTGGCGTTTGATAATCGCCAGGTTATCGTACACTGGCACCGCAAAGGCGATGGTCGCGGGCCCGAGCAACCACAGCAACCAGTGCGATTCGCCAATGTAGTTTTGCCAGGAGATATGGCCAGCTAGCAACATCAGCACCAACAGCGCAGGCGTCAGCACCAGCGGCATCAACGGCAGTTTGCGAAAACGGCGATAAAGACGTTTGTTGGCAAAATAGATCACCAGCGTAATGGCCAGACACAGGATGCTAAGCTGAAAATTAGTCACGATTTAACCTGCTCATCTCGTAGCGATACACTTTATCTACCACCCAGGCGGTTGCGCCTAGCACCATCAACGTGCTGAGCGCAATTACCGAGAAAATGCGCCAACCGTCCACCAGCAGCAGATGGGCGTAGTTCACTACCGCCACTACCGCGGGAACAAAAAATAACAGCATCTCCGCCAGCAACCAGCGTGCGCCTGCGCGTACCCAGCTAAGCGGAATAATCCGGCAGACGATCAGCGCCAGCATGAGCACCATGCCGACCAGATTTGCGGGTAATGGCAGATGCAGCCAGGAGACAAGGTATTGGGCAAAAATGAATAAACCTGCATACAACAGTACCTGAACCGGAACCTGGAGTCGTTGCACAATGGCAGGCGTAACGCGGCTTATCGCCACAGCCATGGGGGAATGTCCTGAAAAATATTACGGAGCGCCAGTATAGAGAACCTCCGTCACGGGCAGAAATGAATTAAAATCATTGCAGACATAGTCGGAAGGAATAATCATGGATATCAGAACGCTGCGTTATTTCGTTGAGGTGGTGCGCCAGCAAAGTTTCACCCGCGCAGCGGAGAAGTTATTTGTCACCCAGCCCACCATCAGCAAGATGCTTAAAAACCTTGAAGATGAGCTCAACTGTACGCTTCTGATCCGTGACGGACGTAAGTTGTTGTTAACCGATACCGGACGCGTAGTGTTTGAACGCGGCCTGGCGATCCTCGCGGAGTTTCGCCAGTTAGAGGCCGAGCTGAGCGACATTAACCATCTCAATAAGGGCTTGCTACGGCTCGGTATTCCTCCGATGGTCGGCGTGTTGATGGCCGGCCCAATCAGTTTGTTCCGGCAGCGCTATCCTGGCGTTGAACTGAAAATTTCTGAGTTTGGCGGCCTGACGGTGCAGCAGGCGGTGATGAACGGCGAGCTGGATGTCGCGATGACCGCACTTCCCGTGGAAGAGGAGAGCGGTCTGACGACGTTATCGTTGTTCAGCCATCCCCTGTGCGTACTGGTCCCCCGTTCTGAGCAGTGGGTGCGCTGCGAATCGATTGCCCCCGACGCGCTGGCTGCGCATCCGTTACTTATCTACAACGAAGATTTTGCGCTCAGTCGCCAGTTGATGGCGCTTTTTTCTCAGTACGGCGTCAAACCCAGGATTGCGGTGCGTAGCGGCCAGTGGGATTTTCTTGCCGCGATGGTACAGGCAGGGGTTGGGCTGGCGATTTTACCCGAGCCGATTTGCCAACGGCTGGATAAAACCACCCTGCGCTGGATCCCGCTGGAAAGTGATTTACGCTGGCAGTTAGGCATGATCTGGCGCGAGGGCGTCTATCTTTCGCACAGCGCTCAGGCATGGTTGACATGTTGCGAGGGGTTTTGGCTGAAACAACCGTAAGCAATGGGCTAAAACCCTTTCCGGATGGCGGCGCAAGCACCTTATCCGGCCTACCCGTAGGCCCGGTAAGCATGGCGCCACCGGGCAAGATTAAAGGTTAATGGTTACTGGTTTTCAATCAGCAATGCTTCCATCAAATCCAGATCATGCAGCAGCTTTTGCAGCGTTTCGTTGCTGATTTCGCGCGTAGCGCGCAGATGGTACAACTCGGCGCGCTCGGAACGTAGCGCCGCGAGGCGGAAACGCCGCTCCAGGTTTTCTTCCTGTATGGAGCTTTCAACATCGTTTCGCCCATCGGCACGGCGACGCAAGTTACCAATAACACGAGAACTGACTTCGGTAAGCAACTGATTATCGATGTTTTCTTCGGTATCCGCCGCCAGACGCTCTTCCATTTTCTGAATGGCGACAATCGCGACTTCTGCCGTTGCGGCACGCGCGATTCGCTCTTCTTTCAACTGCTGAGCATGGTCGGCGACTTCCAGATGTTGCAGCAATAGCGGCAACATGACCACACCAACAAATAATGAAAATAAAATGACGCCAGCCGCCAGGAATACCAGTTCATAACGCGCCGGAAACCCGCTGCCATCCGGTAACAATAACGGTATAGAGAGCACACCCGCTAAGGTGATCGCCCCACGAACGCCGGCGAAGGAAGCAATCAGAATTTCACGTGACGTCCAGGTGGCAAACTCCATCGGTTTCTTCTTCAAAAAGCGCAGGCTGAACTTTTTCATTACCCACAACCAGCCGAAGCGCACCAGCATTAATGCCACATAAATCAAGACAATATCGGTAAACAGCATCCAGGTTTCGACATTCGGGTCAGCTTCCGCCGCTGCCAACGAGGATTCCAGGATCCCGGGTAATTGCAGTCCCAACAACAGAAAGACCATGCCGTTGAAGACAAACTCCAGCATTGCCCAGGTACTATTAGCACGCAAGCGCATCGCCAGCGGCGCACGACGCATCACGCCAGAACGAGTGATGGTCATCCCGGCGGCGACCGCGGCCAGGATGCCTGACACGCCAATATGCTCGGCAATCAAATAAGACGCGAAGGGCAACAGAAACAGCAGTACGATTTGTGTCGCCGGCTCATCGCCGCCCCAGCGGCTGAGAAAGCGCAACGAACGTCCATACAACCAACTCACTACGAAGCCAGCCAGAATGCCGCCAATCGCCACTTTGAAGAACTCAAGCGTTGCTCCGCCGACGGTAAAGACCATGGTTCCCATCGCCACCGCAACGGCAAACTTCAACGACACCAGACCGGAGGCATCGTTCATGAGTGCCTCACCTTGTAAGATCCCCATAATTTTCTTCGGTATACGCCCCTCGCCCACAATACCGGAGAGCGCTACCGCATCGGTTGGCGACAGTACCGCGGCCAGCGCGAAAGCGGGGATCAGCGGAATGCCAGGCACCAACCAATAAATCAGGAACCCGATTCCAACGACCGTCACCAGCACCAGCGCCAGCGCCAGACCGAAAATTTCTCGTCCATGTTCAAGAAATTCCCGGGTCGGCGTCTTCCAGCCATCTGCAAACAGCAACGGCGGAATAAACAGCACCAGGAAGAGTTCCGGGTCGAATTCCACATGCAAACCAAACGTCGGCCACGCCAACAGCGCGCCAATGGCGATCTGCATAAGGGGTAAAGGAAGCTGGAAGGGTAATACACGCGTAAATACCCCCGACAGCGAGACCACAAGGGTCATGATGAGTATTGTGAAGAAAATTTCCATGCGTTCCCTGTTTGCGATGTTTTTATGATGGAAAAGGCATCATGCCTCGGTTTTACCTTCTCCAGATTAACGCAAAAGGTAACGTCATGTGTCCTGAAAATGAAAACGGGCGGCCAATGCCACCCGTTTTTCGGAACGAAGACGGGACTAGATAGCCCAACCTCCGGCATAAAAAGCGACCAGCGCGACTGCAATAATAACTGTTCCGATATTCAGTTTACGCCACTCACCGGAGACCAGACGTCCGACAACCAGTGTGGCAAAGCCGATCATAATCCCGGTTACAATGTTACAGGTCAGTACAATAAATACTGCTGTCACCAGCCCCGCCATCGCATCGACGAAATCAGAAAAATCGATTTTCGCCACATTGCTCAGCATCAGCAGGCCGACATACATTAACGCCGGGGCCGTTGCATAAACGGGAACCAGGTAAGAGAGCGGAGACAGGAACAGGATCAGCAAAAACAGTACGCCAACGGTAATCGCCGTCAGGCCCGTTTTGCCGCCTGCTGCCGTACCTGCCGCAGATTCAATATAGACCGCCGCCGGCGCTGCGCCGACCAGTCCGGAGAAAACGCTGCTCAGGGAATCGGTAGTCAGCGCTTTACCGCCATCGATGATTTGTCCATCTTTGTCCAGCAAATTAGCCTGCCCCGCGACGGCACGGATCGTTCCGGTAGCATCAAACACCGCCGTCATCACCAGCGCCAGAACACTTGGCAGGACGATAGGGTTTAACGCCCCCATAATGTCCAGGCTGCCAATCAATGAGTTACCGTTCTCATCGCTCAACGAAGGCATGGCGAAAATTCCGGAAAAATGGACATTAGGATCGAAGAGCAAACCGACAATTGAAATACCAATAATCGTCAACAGGATGCCACCGGGGACTTTCAGTTTTTCCAGACCGAGAATGACAGCCAGCCCCACTAACGACATGATGACCGGGAAGGTATCAAAATCGCCCAGCGCGACTGGCAACCCATCCAGCGGGTTTTTAATCACCAACCCCACACCGTTGGCGGCGATGAGCAGCAAAAACAGGCCAATCCCGATACCGGTTCCGTGTGCTACGCCCTGTGGCAGGTTACGCAAAATCCAGCTACGAATGCCGGTGGCGGAGATAATGGTAAACAGTACGCCCATCAGGAATACCGCGCCAAGCGCGACCGGAACGCTAATATGCTGCCCTAATACCAGGCTAAACGCGGTGAACGCCGTCAGCGAAATTGCGCAACCGATAGCCAGCGGGAGATTCGCCCATAGCCCCATAGCGATAGAGCCGACGCCGGCGACCAGGCAGGTCGCCACAAAGACAGCCGCAGGCGGAAACCCGGCTTTACCCAGCATTCCCGGCACTACGATGACAGAGTAAACCATCGCGAGGAACGTGGTTAAGCCAGCAACGACTTCCTGACGAACGGTACTCCCGCGTTGTGAAATTTTAAACCAGGCGTCGAGCGAACCGCCGGTACGCGCTGAAGGCGTAGACATAGAAAACATCCCCTGAAAATTTATTTTTCGTTAGTATGCGTGGGAGGCAATCCACAAACTGCACAACGTTATCTTCTGATGCGACGTTAACAGCAACCGGGGTGCCGTAAAAAGCAAACGTTTAGCTCCACGCATACAAAACGGGTGGCAAAAAAAAGCAAACGATTATCCAGCGATCGTAAGCGCTTTTTCAACTGAACTTTGCCGCTTTTTATGCTTTTCTTTTTATTATGCTCAATAAACCATCAGACGATGCGCAAACGTTATCGTGACTGCGCAATCCGGCAACAATTTTTCGCTTAGCTATTCGCAAATGCGTTGCGCAACTGGTTCGCAAAAACGTCATTATTCTCCGGGGATGGAAAACGGACCGCCCTGCTGAATCGCCCGCTGCCAGGCGGGACGCATTTCCACCCGCTTTTTCCATGCGCTAATATGGCTAAGGTTACCGATCCCGCTTCTGGCAAGCAGCGCAAATAACGGGAAGCTCATCTGGATATCCGCCATACTTAATTGCTCACCGGCAAACCAGGGGTGATTTGCCAGGTGCCCATCAATAAAACGCGCATGGGTTTCCAGTTGCGGAGTGAGGTACGCTTTTTGCGCGCCTTTGCCAATAGCGCCGCCCAATGTGCGCAGGCCCAATGGCACTGGTGGCTTCCCCAATGAGGAAAAAAGCAGCTTCATCAATAGCAATGGCATTAATGAACCTTCAGCGTAATGTAGCCAAAATCGATAGTGTTGTTTTCCTTGCGCATCAGCCGGTTTAAAACGCCCAATACTGTCGTAAGTCTCTTGCAAATACTCAAGAATAGCGCCTGATTCCGCAATCACCGCGCCGTGATCTTCGATAACCGGAGACTTGCCCAGTGGGTGCACTTTTTTCAAGGCTGGCGGCGCCAGCATCGTCTTTTCACGCTGATAACGCACAATCTGGTAAGGCAACGCCAGTTCTTCCAGCGCCCAGAGGATACGCTGGGAGCGAGACTGATTTAAATGATGCACCGTCAGCATGACTGTCTCCTGTAAGGTATGCCAACTAACTATAGAAAATTATGGCAGTTGCCGTAAAAATTTCGGCTAAAAAATCAGCATTTCACTGGCAAACAGAACGCCGTGACATACACTTACAGTATCAACACAAACCGGAACCTCCACCACGTGCTCGATATGAGGGGTGTTGACGTCGGGGGAAACCCTCCTGTAAATCAGCGGGATAGAGCGAAAGACAAAGACCGGAAACAAACTAAAGCGCCCTTAGCGGCGCTTTAGTTTTATGGATCTTTTGCCCGATGGCCGACTCCGTGTTAATCATCTTCAAGCAGCCGGGCACCTGTACCCTGTTCCCCAAGCCTGTCGCCTGGATTTCGTAGCGGGCAGTCGCTACGTGATAAGCAACCGCAGCCGATACAACCGTCAAGCTCATCGCGCAGCGCCACCAACGTATGAATACGCCGGTCTAACTCTTCACGCCACTGCGAGGAGAGTTGCTTCCACTCCTTTGCACTTAATGTATGCCCTTCTGGCAAGACGCCGAACGCTTCACCGATGGTCGCCAGCGGGATACCGATACGCTGGGCAATCTTGATAATCGCAACATATCGCAACACGTCACGCTTGTATCGCCGCTGATTACCACTGTTGCGAATGCTGGTAATTAATCCTTTGCTTTCATAAAAGTGCAGGGCGGATACCGCAACTCCACTACGTTTTGCAACTTCGCCCGGCGTAAGTAAGGCTTTTAAACGGGGGGATTTTTTTTCCATAAATCGCTTTACCTCAAGTTAACTTGAGGAATTATACTCGCCCGCAGACAAAACGACGAATCGAATACTGTTTAAGAGGCAACAATATGTCGCATCAGCAGATAATTCAGTCCCTTATTGAATGGATTGATGAACATATCGACCAACCGTTGAACATTGATGTTGTGGCCAAAAAATCGGGTTACTCCAAGTGGTATCTGCAGCGGATGTTCCGTACGGTAACGCATCAAACATTAGGCGAGTATATTCGCCAGCGCCGTCTCCTGCTGGCGGCGGTTGAACTACGGACGACCGAGCGCCCGATTTTTGATATCGCGATGGACCTGGGTTATGTATCGCAACAAACCTTTTCGCGTGTCTTCCGCCGCGAGTTCGATCGTACCCCCAGTGATTATCGTCACCGTCTGTAGGACATTTGCCCGCGTATCGTCAGAGACGTGGGCGAGTGTTGTAGCCAGGCGATGAACTCATGCGGCGGCAGCGCTTTCGCAAAATGCCATCCCTGACAATACTGGACGCCGCGCTTTAGCAGCCAGCTAACCTGCTCCCCCGTCTCAACCCCTTCGGCAATGATTTTTAGCCGCAAACTTTGTGCCATTTCAATAATATGCTCCACAATCAAATGGCTGGTACTATTGGTGGTTAACGTATCAACAAATGATTTATCAATTTTTAAAAGATCAACATTTAATGAATACAGGTTATGTAAGTTTGAATACCCCGTGCCAAAGTCATCAATAGCCACTTCATAACCCGCCTGGCGAAACGCCTGAATGATTGGCGTCATTTTAGGTACATCAATAAATCCGCGCTCGGTCACTTCAACCTTTATCTGTTGCGCCAGCACTGAATACTGACGCGTTTTTTCATGAATCATCGCGATTAACCGCGAAGAGAGAAAATCGGCGGCAGAGAGATTAATAGAGATATAAAGGTGAGGATGTGCGGCCAGAAAATAACCTAAATCATTAAATACCCCTTCGACGACATAATCGGTAATTTGCTCAATCATCCCCTCTTTTTCCGCCAGCGGAATAAATTCGCCAGGACTCATCACCGGACCGCTATAACCCGGCCAACGCAACAGCGCTTCAGCGCCGACACACGTCCCGCTACGGATATCAATGATCGGTTGATAATGAAGGCAAAGCTGATGTCTGGCAATGGCGCGTTGTAGCAGCCGGCGCGGGGAGTGATATGCCTGCCGGGATCGTGACCACACGAATAAGACGAGAATGCTACAGATGATCCCTAACGGAAGAGTTAACGTAAGCTGATGGAAGCGGTTCTGGTAAAAACGTGCATTTGAGGTTGAAACAATGGCGGCAATCGGTCGTTTTGCTGATTTAACCAGCGTATAAAAACGCTCTCCCTGTTGGAAAATAGGCTCACCCCGTCGCACCAAAGGTAATAGCTCGGCAGCCTGCGCCAGTTCACTCAGGGAGAAAAAGGTTTTGGTCAACGTATCATATATTCCCCAGGCTAGCGCCGGATCGTCTGACATGACCTCGCTATAAGATAAGGGATTGATCACCGCTACATAGCTTCCCCGCTGCATATACGTCATTTTATAACCACTGAAAAAAGGTGTATCACGATAGTAATAAATAGCGAGGTCAGGTTTACGTTTATAGTCAGCACGGGAAATAAAATAAGGGCTATCTGGCTTCATCACCGTAGAGCATAAAAAACGCTCGCCCTCGGCATAAATCATCTCGTTAATGTACAAACGACCACGGATAATGTTCAGCATTCGTTGTTGATGTGCAGGCGTACAAGCCTGCCCTGAATATTGTTCGGCAGCATCCAGAGCCAAGTCCGCCTGCAGGATAACCCCCTCCGTTTTATCTAATACTAACTGCGCAAATGCGTGTAGCTGATTTCTGGTTTCAGAGACTGCCCGAATATGCGCAAACCATATCGCCAGTAATACAGGAAGTAACACCACCATGAACGTTCCGAGAAAGCTCAACACCTTACGTCGTGTGCTATGACTCATTTTCAGCCTATTTCCCTGCATTATATGTGACTATTATTAGCAAAACAGGAGGTGATACCAATGGATGTTTACGGTGCATGAATCTACCAATATTAGCAATACACATTTATTGGTCAACATTTACTATTAATGGGTAAGCGTCGTACGCACTACATAACAGGCAGGAGGCCGAATACTTGCGAAAATATCAGATTTATACCGAGGTATAACGCCCTGGTATAAATTTTTATCCACTTCTTTTGATAAATAACTTGATATTTTTATTAGGCCTGAATTTCACGTAGAAATAAAAGAGCAATAATAATACATCTTTACTTTCCGTCTATTTTTGTGCGCCCCTTCTAAACTCGCGCAAAAAATGAGGTTATAAAACGCACAAAAATAGCATAGCGATCTGGTGAATACGCCACCATATGTGATATAGTTCACAAAAATAATGAAACAGAAACAATGTTTCATTCGATGTTGATGTGATGTCCGTTGATAGCCTGAATGTCCCACGCTTCCCGTGAACACCCCGTGCTGTCCTGGACAAAGGTCTATTCAGAGGAAATGTTTCATGGCTGCCATAACCACTGGTGTCGTTCTTCTCCGCTGGCAATTGTTGAGCGCCGTGCTCATGTTTTTAGCCAGCACGCTCAATATCCGTTTCCGCAAATCAGATTATATTGGCCTGGCGGTGATCAGTAGCGGTCTGGGTGTCGTATCCGCTTGCTGGTTTGCCACCGGTTTACTGGGTATCACGATGATGGATCTCGCGGCTATCTGGCACAACATTGAAGCTGTTATGGTCGAAACAATGAGCCATACTCCGCCAGAATGGCCAATGGTGCTAACCTGATGCGCTATCGTGGCCAGATTCAGTCGCCCTCCGGTTATCCCAACACGAAAAAAAACAGACCAGCTTGTGTCGCTGGTCTGCCTTATTAAGCGATATACCCTTATAACAACAGCTTATCTTATTTTACGTTAATAGTTTATCCGGAGAGCAATCACGGATTATTTTTCCGCCTTTCATCACCAGAACCCGGTCAAAATACTTTATCAGATATCGACGATGCGTCACCATGATCAGGGTTTTCCCATGGATAAATTCGTCTAAGTTATCAAAAATTTGCTTCTCGGTATTTTCATCCAGATTTGATGTGGGCTCATCCCACAGAAAGATGCTGGCATTACTACTCAGGCTCCGCGCTAATAATAGCTGCTGCTGTTGTCCGGATGACAGGTTTTTAGCCATAAAATTCACCGGGAATTTCAGTCCCATAGGGTGCTGTAAAATAAAACCACAGTTCGCCAGCTGAAGCGCTTTAAGCACCCTCCCCCTGTCATTTTGCGGTTTCAACGCGAAGTTGCTTTCAATTGTTCCGGTGAATAAAACATCATGTGTCGTCACCACACTTAAATGCTGAGAGAAAAAGTTTTGCGATAAATGTCCTAAGTTATATCCATCATATAAGATGGCGCCATCTGTTGGCGAAAGATAGCCGGAGAGCATACCCAATAGTGAGCTTTTACCTGCGCCACATTCGCCTATCACAGCGACACGTTGCCCGGCAGGTATGTCGATAGAGAGACGGTTAATAATCACCGGAGATTGAGAATCGTACTGATAACTCACGCCCCGGACGGCAACATCGCCATGACATTTTGATATTGATTGTAGCGCTGGCATTTTTTCTGCCTGTTCTTCATCAAAAAAAGAAAGCAGATCCTTGCCTGTTTTTTCTGCTGATAAGATAGAGATCAATGTAGAAGAAAAATTTGAAATGATGCCAGAAATACGACCTGAGACAATGACAGATGAAACAATTGCACCTGTGGTCACATCACCTTTAATTACCATAAAAAATGCTATTACCATAATGGTTATTTGGGTAATAGATGACATACTGCCCAGTATAGATTGGTAGATAAGATTTAATTTCCTTATCTTCAGGTTAAGGTATGATTGTTCATTTGATGTGTTAACCCAATCGAAGAGTAATCCCTGATTATTTAAGGTATGGATCATTTTAATAGATAAAAAGACCTCCGAAATAAAAATATTTCTGTTTTTTTGCCCTTCTTTTTGTTTATTCATCAACTCATTGGTATAATGATGGTTAACGATGGAAATAACAATGGATATTATTAACATAGTTACAGGAACAATAACCACCAGACCTAAATTTATATAGATAACAATAAGAAATATAATAAATATTGGGATATCTGCTATCCGTTGAAAGATCGAATTTAATAAAACGGGCTTTATTTTCTGAAACTCATTCCACAGCACGAATGCCGATGACATGGATCTGCCATTTTTCTTTTTACTATAAAGAACCGCCTCAAGAAATGCGATATCTATATCGACATCATCCTGCCTTGCTGTTATGGATTGATAAATATCTTTGGAGGTTCGCAGGATAAATTCAAAAACAATAAACACGGCGACAAGTATCGTGACACCTAACAACGATGAGACCGAAGCACTTGGAACCAGCTTATCATAGAATAAGTTACTAAATACTGGAATAGTTAACGCAAAAATTGCCATAAAAAGAGACGAAAAGAAGTATTTAGTATAAAAAATCTTATTCATTGATAAAGAGTGTTTGATAATATTCTGTACTCTTATACTATCAACGACTTTATTTAACGGCATGATACTAAATGCCGATAATTGTTTTAAGTATTCGTCCGGAATCTCAACATAACAGAGTTCCCCTCGAGCGTTGACCAGTTTTACTTTTTGCCCGCCGCTAACACACACCATCCATTTCATTTCAGGTGTTAATAGTAAAATCGGCATAGGCTCGTTTAATAAATCCTCTCCGCTACTAAATAATATATCCTGTAAAGAAAGTCCCAGTGACAGGAAGAAATTCTTCATTTGTATAGAGTCATCTGTATTATTCCTGTCGTATTTTTTAAATCTGATATTGATATCATCTTCTTTGATATCAATCTTTATATTGAATTTTTTAGAAACTATAGACAATGCCGTTTCTGCGCTTAAATAATAGGGTTCTAAGTTTTTATCCATAAATAAATCCCCTCACCCGAAGGTGAGGGGCCTCAGTGATTATGCGTATTCTTCTTGATTATCTACAGGGAGCGTAACTTCATTAACGGTGAAAGCCTCAATTGCACCATTATTATGCCCTACAGAACTCGCTGAAGGGGAATCATTAATATCATCTTCCGTTTTTCCTCTTGCGTTCATTGCATTCACAATATCAGCAGAAGACTGATCAACGGAGAATGTTTTCTCCTTGATGAGGTAATCATCGTCCTTATCAAGGAATTTCACATCCATAGTATATTCACCATCTTCTAAAGATAATGGAACTTCGAATATTGCTTTGTGGTTAATTATCGGCAGAGTAAATTCTTCTCCTTCGAACATGACACTCACGTTAACAATATTTTCTGGCACAGAGATTTCAAAAGAAGGTGTCTGGCTAATCGAACGTTCTGTTTCATCTCCGGCGTCAGCATTTAACAATGTAATGTTATATGCCTCCTCCGCTGCTGTGCTTTCTTCAGCCGCAGGCATCCCGGTACGAGCATGTGTATCACTTTCAGCATTCTTCGTTTCGGGCTCAGATTGTATAACGTCCGTTAGTGTGTCGGTATCACTATGGCCGCTTAACGCATTCGTCGCTACTGTTACCGTTGAATCAACCGTTACCGTCAGCGAGGCAGAATGCTTTTTATTCCCGGCATCATCTACCACCGTTACGCTCAATGTGTATGTGCCATCATTCCATGCGACCGGCGGCGTGAAGGTCCAGCCATCCGCACTCTGCGTTGCCTGGTAGGTGTCTGTCCCTCCACTATGCGCCACATTTATGGTCACCCCGGTCACATCAGCATCAATATGCTGCAACGTGAACTTAGGCTGGGTATGATTCGTCACGTTATCGCTGTCTGAAGCGCCATTGTCTTCACCTGCCGCCAGCGCAATCTCCGGCACCGTCAGCGTACTGTCGATCGTGACGGTAATCGGTAATGAGTTTTTCTTATTACCTGCGGCGTCACTCGCAATGACCGATATGGTATAGGAACCGTCGGCTAGCGCGGTACCTGGCGTAAAGAACCAAACGCCATCAGCGCGTTGTTCAGCATTATATAAGGTCCCATTGATATCGACCTGAACAGTGACCACATCGCTTTCCAGGTTCCCGATAATAAAGGTGGGTTGATTATCTTGCGTAATATTATCGCCTACTATATTACCATCCGAGTCTACCGCTAATGAAATAACAGGCACGTCTTTCATTATATCGAGAGAAAGTACATCGCTCTTGTTACCCATCGCATCCACGCTCGTAATGGTGAACTTCCCTTCCGATGGGTACGGTATTGCCGTACTCCAGTTACCATTATCAGGAACCGTGAGCGTATAAGTATTTCCCTCGCTATCGGTTATTATTAGCTGTGATTTGGCTTCCGCCGTTCCCTGCATAATAATCAGATCGTTAACTATGTCTGAATACGTTACGACAGGCGCACTCGGCGGCGTTCGATCAATAAATATTTCATGTACCTCTTCCTTACGGTTGCCTGCGTTATCCTCAATACTCAAAGTGATATCGTATTTCCCTTCCGGAAGCTTATCGGTCGATAATTCCCACTGCCCATTAGCTGCAACGACAGCGGTTGCCAGCGTGACCCCTGCCACTATTAATGATACCGTAGCGCCAATTTCACCCATACCTCTCATGGTAATAAGAGCGCTATTACTCCACCAGTCCGTTTTCGACAACGACTTATTGTCATCAAGCTCGCTGGTAAACTCCTGGATCATCGTATCAACCCAAATGGAATAGTTTTCCTGATTTACGTTACCGCCACGGTCCGTAGATTTGACATTTATATCCAGAAGACCTTGCGAGAGATAAACGGGATTGACAGGCATCTGCCATTTTCCTGTATTGTCAACCCAAATCTTCCCTACATCTAGTCCATTAATAGTTAACTCTATTAAACTATCGGGCTCAGCACTCCCACTAAACATCAGGTTATGTGTTGTATCTGTTATATATATCTTCCCATCACTGGCGGTCATTTCGGCTAACGTTTGGCCATCGATAGAATCAATCAGGACAGGCGTTGTATTAGTAGTATCTACCGTAAAGCTTAGGGGTTTCGATGTGGCTGTGTTGCCCGCTTTATCAGTGATAACGTAATGAATACTATGGGTACCATCACCCAAAGGAATCGCAGGTTGATAAACCTGGTTTCTGTCCGTCACGGTTACCGTATCGACGAGCTTCCCATCAATGTAGATTTGGACACTCTGATTAAACTCACCGTTGATACTAAACTTAGGCCGGGTTTGACTTGTGATACCGTCGTTAATGAACATGCCATTATCAGACCCGGGAGCCAGTGCAGGCGGATCAATGTATGTGCTGGTATCTATCGTAACGATTAAGCGAGGCGATTCTGCCGTATTACCCGCAAGGTCCTCGGCAACCACGCGAATAGAATATTCCCCGTCTTTTAAGGCATTATCAAACTGATAGGACCAGGTTCCATCCTCAAGCACAACAACATTTGCCACAATCTTTTCATCCACATAAATATGGATTGTTGCTCCCGCTTCTGCGGTACCAGTTAACACTGGCTTGTTATGATTAGTGATCAGATCGTCATGTGAACCTGAGTTGCTCAACTCATCAAGGTTGAGCGTTGGGAAGGCAGTTGATGAATCGACATCCACGCTATAATTCTTACTGACTTCAGTGTTTCCGGCAACGTCAGTAATGCTGAAATGAATATTAAACGTACCGTCATCTTGTAGCAGTATTGGCGCACTCCACGAGCCATCAGCCTCCACCATAACAACGTTGACTAATTTACCATCGACAAAAATGCTGACCTGTGAACCAGCCTCCCCTACGCCGGAGACTGACAGCGCCCGGTTATTAGAGATAGCTGGTAATGTATTTTCATCAATGTCAAAGACTGCGATTTGAGAATCAATTGTCACGGTTGTAACCGCAGATTCAACCCGGTTGCCAGCGATATCTGTAGCAACAAATTGCACCTGATACTCGCCGTCAGCACTATTTGCCGGCATGGTATAGCTAATATTACCTGATGAGTTTGCCTCAACCGTGCCTTGTAACACGCCATTAATATAAACCTGTACCGTTGCGCCGGGGTCGGTCATAGCAACCAGCACCGGAGACTTATTATTGGTAATCAGATCATATTTATCACCGCTGTTCGTATCCCGGCTTAATGAAATATCGCTGATTTCAATCTGTGTATCATGTTCGATCAGGATTTCTTTTTGTTGGCTGTTACCTGCTTTATCTTCCGATATAACGACAAAGGCGTTGCTACCTTCACGCAGATCGACTTCCGCGCTCCATCGACCATCATTTCCTACCACCAGGGTAGCAATAACCACGCCCTGCGGATTGCGGATGGTTAATGTACTTCCTGCTTCGGCAGTACCCTCAAGAGTGACATGAGATTTTTTGGTGATCCAGTCGCCAATTTTGCCACTGTCATCTATTTCACGTAATTCCACTGTCATCGGAGCAATGACCGTATCCAGTATGATGTGCTGCGGGCCAAACTCTTTAGTATTTCCGGCAACATCTTCAACCCTAAAGGTTAATACATAATTACCGTCATTACCCAAAGCGGGTAATACAACCCCCCAGTGACCTGTTCCTGTGGTATAAGCAATCGCTTTTTCAACGCCATTCACAAGGATAATAACCTTACTGTTTGGCTCACTGGTGCCGCCAATCTCTGGCGTCACCGTGTTAATGTATCCGCCCTCATGCATGCCGGATACATTCCATACCAGTTCAGCAACCTGAGTATCAATGGTGACATCAACGGCCGTGGAACGCAGTTCGCTATGATCGCGAGGATTGATGATACCGACCTGAACGACATACTGGCCGTCATTCATTTCCGGCAGCTGGAAGGTATATCGACCGGCAGTATCCGCTGTCGCCTCGCCGACCTTCAGACCATCAACATAAATACTCACAATCGTATTAGGTAATGTGTTCCCTATCAGAGTCGGCGTTTTATTACTGGTCGTAAAGTCTCCTAAAGGCCCGGTATCACTTTCATCACTGAGCTTTATCGTTGGAGGTGTTACGTCAATAACGGGGATGACAACAGCAAAGTCGACCTGCGAGGATTCATTACCCGCTTTATCTTTGGCAACAATACTCACCACATAGGAGCCAGGGGCTAATACCGACGGCGGTGTCCAGCTCCAGTCGCCATTCGCATTTGCGTTCGCTGAGCCAACAACTTTGCCATCCCACTTAATCATAATCGTCGAAAACGCTTCAGCGATACCTTTAAACTCAGGACGCAAGCTGGTCGCTTCATGCTGATCATCGACGGACGGATCTGAAAGACGAATGGTCGGATCGGTCGTGACGGTATCGATAGTGAATTTTTCCTGCGTTTGCGCAGTATTTCCCGCCACATCTGTCGCCGTAACGTTAATCGTATATGTACCATCCGCCAGTAGAGACGGTGTAATACTCCAGTTGCCATCAGGGCCAACTGTAACCGTTTGTTTTAGAACCACATTAGACGCATCGTCAACAATGGTAATCTCCAGTTTCGCATTTGGCTCCGCAGTGCCTTCGAATTTGGGGTTTTGCTTATTAGTCAGATTATCACTATTAGAGCTTCCGGTATCAGATGCAGGCTCCATTCTTACAGTGACACTTGTCGTGGTATCAATGGTAAAGGGTAATTTCGTTTCCGAAGTATTTCCTGCAATATCTTTGAAGACAACGGCAGCTTCATATACACCATCTTTTAACGCAACGGGAACCTGAAATTCCCAGAGGTTATTGCCATTTGCCGTAACCGGATAAGAAATGCCATTAATTCTGATAATAACGGTATCAATATCAGCAGGGACATTGCCAATGACGAAACGTGGTTTAGTGACATTGGTAATATTATCAACAGAGCTTTCGCCGGAATCATCCGCATCCAGTAAGTTAATACTGGGATCAGAAATAATAGTATCTATTGTGAATGAGACTTCTTTGTTAACCTTATTGCCTGCGATATCTTCAGCAACAATTTCTATTTTGTAAGTTCCATCCACTAAGGGAGTGTCAGGGGTAAATAGCCATTTATTACCCGCTCCCTGAGTCAACGTGCTGGATTTCCCATTCAAAATTACCGTCACACTTTGCAGCGGCTCTCCGGCCGAAATCTCAAAGCGTGGGGAAGTAATATTGGTGATACCGTCTGCAGTATCCTTTCCGGCGTCATCCAGCATAACGACGCTAAGTCCGTTAATCTGCGTATCTACGGTGAAATCCAGCGTGGAATTTGCCGTGTTTCCTGCTCGATCCGTCGCCTGGACATGGAGTGTATAATGACCATCAGACAGTTCGCTACCAGCAGTAAATTCCCACTGTCCGGCCGCGTTTTTACTGATGGGCGTCCAGTTTACGCCATCGAAAGAAACCTGAACTATCGTCACATCAGCAGGCGTTTCAATTTCAAAAGAAGGACGTTTAGCATTGGTGACATTATCATGATCGTTGATGCCACTATCTGTCGTTAACGTCACGTTATCAATCTGAACCTGTGTGTCGATTTCAATCTGTAGCTCGGCCGATGTTTTGGTATTACCGGCAATATCCGTTACGGTAACAGAGATCGTATGCTGGCCATCGGATAGCGGTTTATCTGGCGTAAAGGTTAACTTTCCTCCGGTGTTTTCAATGGTGTAATCCCGGCCATCAATGCGAACTACAATGTGTGAGACATCATTATCCACATCACCGATAATAAATACCGGCTTGTTAATTCTGGTGAGATTATCATTAGTATCATCGCCAGTATCATGACCAGGATCGAGTACAATTGTCGGTACTCGCAGAGTCGTATCTACCGTAAACTGCAGCGTTTCTTGCGCAACGTTCCCGGCGATATCAACAACGTCAACCACCAGAGAATGCTGACCATCCGGTAATGCTGAACTGGTATTAAATATCCAGCGGCCATCCCCTCCTTTTGTAAGTTCAATCCAATTAGCCGCGTTATCGACTTTAACACGCACCTGGACAATGTCATCAGCGGTAACAATACTAAACTGCGGTTTATTGATGTTAGTAATATTATCTACCGTGCTGTCGCCGCTATCTGTCACCAACGTTACGCTTTTAATTTCAGCCGTCGTATCAATCACAACAGGTAATGGTTTCGATGTTGCAATATTCCCGGCCTTATCTTCAACGGTAACAGTAATATTATAAGCGCCATCAGGAATTGCATTGCCTGGCGTAAACGCCCAACCAGACCCAACCTTAGTCGCGTTATAATTATGACCATCAATTGTCACCACGACTTTGATAACATCCGGATCAACATTACCAATCGCAAAGGTAGGACGTGAAATATTGGTGATATTATCGGAGGTATTCGCGCCGGTATCTTGTCCTGCCTCTAAAGCGATAGTCGGCACCTGTATAGTCGTATCGATATTAAATACTAAATCTTTATTCGCAATATTCCCTGCCTCATCCGTGGCCTCTACGCGAAGGGTATATGTACCGTCAACCAGGGTATTCGTGCTTTCAAAAATCCACTGTCCGTCGGCATTTTTGCGTATCGGACTCCAGCTAGTGCCCCCATCCAGAGTGACGCGTACCTGAACGACATCCGCAGGAACTTCAATTCTGAATGACGGTTTGGCAACATTCGTTAATTGGTCATTCTGCACACCGGTGTCATTAAGCAATACGATATTGTTAACAGTCGTCGTGGTATCAATACGCACCTCTAACGGTGCGGATTCTTTTACGTTCCCCGCCCGATCTTCCACCACAACGGCTAACTGATATGAGCCATCAGCCCAGCTCGCAGAAGGGGTAAAGCGCCATTGACCATTGCTGAATACCGCCGCTTCCTCATGCGTTTTACCGTTGTAAGTGACCTTAACCATCACGCGCGTAACGTCAGAATCAATCTGGTGTATATCGAACACAGGCCGATCGTGGTTAGTGAGGCGATCGCCGACAGTACTGCTGTCTTCGCCAGGTGCCAGTTCAATCGTCGGTGTCGTCAATGTGCCGTCAATCGTCACCGTTAAAGGCGCAGAGGTCTGCTGGTTGCCCGCTGCATCTGTTACCGTCACGGTTAATTTGTAGCTACCGTCCTCCAAAGCGGAGTCCGGTCGATAGCGCCAGCCATCGGCGGATTCGGTAAGCACCACCGTTTTAAACGTGCCGTTATGCTCAATACTCAATTCCACGTGTCGAACATCTTTATCGATATGGCCCAACACAAATACCGGCTGAGTAACGCTGGTCAGGTTATCATTCTTACTCTGTCCGGTATCCTGATCCGGCGCTAACTCAATGGTTGGTGTCGACAGCGTGATGTCGATGGTGAAAGTGAGCGTTTGTCTTATTGTATTGCCCGCAGCATCGGTCGCTTCCACTGTCAGGACATGCTCTCCCTCAGGCACATCCGTCGGCCAGGTGTAATCCCAGATGCCAGCCGTCGAACTCTTAATGGCAGCAACCCAGGTCGTGCCGCCGTCAATGCTCAGGCGTACTTCGTTGACATCCTCAGGTACCGAGATCTGGAACTGCGGACGCACATGTTTCGTCAGGTTGATATCAGGGGCGCCGCTATCGTTGACCAATTCAATATGATTAATGGCAACTTGCGTATCCACCGTCACTGTCAGTGGCGTGGATGGACGCGTATTTCCCGCCCGATCTTCTGCTGTTACCGTCAACGTATAATTACCATCGCCCCACGGTGTTAACGGCGTAAAGTACCATCCACCGGCTCCCTGCGTCGCGGCAAAGGTGCTTGTCGTCCCGTTATGCGTAACACTCACTGTGACTTTGACAACATCTGAATCGATATTTTGCAGAACAAACGTCGGCTGGGTCTTTTTGGTCATCCCATCACCAGGCGTACCGGTATCATCCATGCCATCCAGCGCAATAGTCGGCGTCGACAATTTGGTATCGATAGTAAATTCAAGTGTTTGGGTAGCCGTATTGCCCGCGGTGTCTTTGACCATCACGGTCAGGATATGTTTCCCATCGCCGATCTCCGTAGGCCAGGTATAGCCCCAGACACCTTTGATGCCTTGCACCGCGTTAACCCAGTTTGTGCCACCATCAATGCTCAATTGCACAGAGTTCACATCCACCGGCACCTTGATCTCAAACTGTGGGCGGGTGCTGTTGGTCAGATTGTCATCAGGCTCGCCATTATCATTGACCAATGTAATATCAGTAATACTGGTTTGCGTGTCCACTGTCACCACCAGTGGCGTGGACTGGCGGATATTCCCTGCGTTGTCTTTGACTTCTACCGTAAGCGTATAGCTACCGTCCGCCCAGTCTGCATCAGGCGTAAAGCGCCACTGGCCTCCAACCTGCGTCAGTTTCACTTCCTGGCTATTGCTGCCCTGGGTGATCCGCAAAACAACCGATTTCGCATCGGCGTCAATATTGCCAATGGTAAAGGCTGGTGTTTTGACACTCGTAATATGATCGCCAGTGATGCCTGTATCATCCCTGCCATCCATCGTGATGGTCGGCGTTGACAGCTGGGTATCGATGGTAAATTCGAGCGTCTGCGTCGTCTTATTTCCCGCCGCATCGACCGCCTCCACCACCAGGGTGTGTAACCCGTCGGTTACATCTTCCGGCCAGGTGTAATCCCAGATCCCTGCTTTGACCTGCATAGCGGGAACCCACGTCTTACCGCCGTCGATACTCAGACGTACCTCATTGACATCTCCCGGCACCGTGACACGGAACTGCGGCCGAACTTCATTGGTCAGGTTATCGCCTGGAGTACCGTTGTCATTAACCAGTTCAATATTATCAATGCTGATATGGGTATCGACTGTCACCGTCAGCGGCGCGGAGTATTTTACGTTCTCCGCGTTATCTTCCACCCTCACCGTCAGCGTATAACTGCCGTCTGCCCATGTTCCGGTCGGTATAACGCTCCAGACGCCGTTCGTGCCTTTGGTGGCCGTCAGCACTTCTTTCGTGCTGCCATGCTGCACCTCAACCGTGACATACCGCGCGTCTGCGTCAATATTGCCCAGTAAAAACGTCGGCTTATTTACGTTGGTCAGGTTATCGCCTTTTGTTCCACTGTCATTCGTGTCATCCAGGGTGATAGTCGGTTCTGACAGCGTGGTATCAATGGTGAAATCGAGCGTCTGCGTCGTCTTATTTCCTGCCGCATCGGTCGCTTCCACCGTCAGGGTGTGTTTCCCCTCGCTCACATCACTCAGCCAGGTGTAATCCCAGACGCCTTTCGTCGCGCTCTGGGTGGCCTTCACCCAGGTCGTGCCACCGTCAATGCTCAGGCGTACTTCGTTGACATCCGTGGGGACCTTCACCTGGAAGTGTGGACGCACATCATTAGTCAGATTATCGTTGGTAATACCGCTGTCATTGATCAGTTCAATATTATTGATGGAGATTTGCGTGTCCACCGTCACCGTCAGCGACGCCGATTGACTGGTGTTACCAGCCACATCTTCGACGGATACGGTCAGAGTGTAATCACCATCCGCCCATGCCCCTGTCGGCGTAAAGGTCCATCCACCCGCGCCTTTCGTGGCGTCAAATGTAGTGGAGACACCACCATGCTCCACGCTGATCTTCACGCTGACGGCGTCTTTATCAATATGCTGCAGGGTAAATGTCGGCTGGGTGTGATTGGTTATGTTATCGCCCTTGTCACCGGTGTCATCCACATCATCCAGTACGATAACCGGCGTCGACAACGTGGTATCAATCGTGAAGTCGAGCTTCTTTGTTACCGTATTACCCGCGTTGTCAGTCGCTTTCACCTCCAGCGTGTAGTCGCCATCCGGCACAATGTCTGGCCACGTATAACTCCACACCCCCTGCGTCGTGCTCTGTGTCGCCTTAACCCAGGTCGTGCCGCCGTCAATGCTCAGACTGACTTCTTTAACGTCCACCGGCACCGTAACGCGGAACTGCGGATGGGCGTCGTTAGTCATATTGTCGCCCTTGACGCCATTGTCATTGACCAGCTCTACATTATTAATGGCAACATGGGTATCGACTGTCACCGTCAGCGGCGCGGAGTATTTTACGTTCTCCGCGTTATCTTCCACCCTCACCGTCAGCGTATAACTGCCGTCTGCCCATGTTCCGGTCGGTATAACGCTCCAGACGCCGTTCGTGCCTTTGGTGGCCGTCAGCACTTCTTTCGTGCTGCCATGCTGCACCTCAACCGTGACATACCGCGCGTCTGCGTCAATATTGCCCAGTAAAAACGTCGGCCTATTTACGTTGGTCAGGTTATCGCCTTTTGTTTCACTGTCATCCGTGTCATCCAGGGTGATAGTCGGTTCTGACAGTTTGGTATCAATGGTGAAATCGAGCGTCTGCGTCGTCTTATTTCCTGCCGCATCGGTCGCTTCCACCGTCAGGGTGTGTGTCCCCTCGCTCACATCTCTCAGCCAGGTGTAATCCCAGACGCCTTTCGTCGCGCTCTGGGTGGCCTTCACCCAGGTCGTGCCGCCGTCAATGCTCAGGCGTACTTCGTTGACATCCGTGGGGACCTTCACCTGGAAGTGTGGACGCACGTCATTGGTCAGATTATCGTCAGGAATACCGCTGTCATTGATCAGTTCAATGTTATCAATGGCGATTTGGGTATCGATGGTGACTGTCAACGGCGCTGAGTGGCTAATATTTCCCGCTTCGTCTTTTACTATTACCGTCAGGGTATAGTCGCCATCGGTCCATGCGGCACCCGGCGTAAAACGCCACTGACCGCCGCTCTGCGTCAGCTCCACCTCCTCGCTGCCACCATCGTGCGCAATCTGTACGATAACCTGAATCACATCAGCATCAACACCGCCGATAATAAAGCCCGGCGTTTTAACGTTAGTCGTATTATCGTTACCAGTACCCGTATCATCCATGGCATCCAGAGCGATAGTCGGTATCGACAGCGTGTTATCGATGGTAAAATTCAGCGTATCTGTCGCCGTATTGCCTGCGATATCGGTCGCTTTCACCGTCAGCGTATACGTTCCTTCGACCAGATCCGTCGGCCAGACATATTCCCAAACGCCACCGGCAGTTAGCGTTGCGTTAACCCAATTGGCGCCGCCATCAATACTGAGTTGAACAGAGTTCACATCCTTCGGAACGGCGATATGAAACTGTGGACGCAATTCATTGGTCAGGTTACTGCCAGCGAGACTTGTGTCGTTCATAAGTTCAATACGATCAATGGCCGTTTGCGTATCGATAGTGACTGTCAACGGGGCAGAATAGTTTATATTCCCCGCCTTATCTTCCACCTTCACCGTCAGCGTATAGTCGCCATCGACCCATGCTGTACCCGGCGTAAAGCGCCACTGTCCGCCGGTCTGAATCAGATCTACCTGTTGACTCTTACCATTGTGCGTCACCGTTACCGACACGCTGGCCACGTCGGCGTCAATATTGCCGAGAGTAAAGCCTGGCGTTTTAACATTGGTGATATTATCGCCAGCAGCACTATCATCCAGGCTATCCAGCGTGATCGTCGGTTCTGATAGTGTGGTATCGATGGTGAAATCAAGCCTCTCAGTCGCCTTGTTTCCCGCCGCATCGGTCGCTTCCACTATCAGGGTGTGTTTCCCCTCCCCCACATCGCTCAGCCAGGTGTAATCCCACACGCCCGGCGTCGCGCTTTGGGTTGCCTTCACCCAAGTCTTGCCGCCGTCAATGCTCAGGCGTACTTCGTTGACATCCGTCGGGACCTTCACCTGGAAGTGTGGACGCACGTCTTTAGTCAGATTATCGTTGGGATTACTGGTGTCATTGACCAGTTCAACACTGTTGATGGCGATTTGTGTGTCCACCGTCACTGTCAACGGCGCGGACTCCTTCACATTACCGGCTCTGTCTTCCACTTTCACCGTCAGGATATAGTCACCGTCCATCCAGTTGCTGGTTGGTGTAAAGTGCCACTTTCCGCCGGACTGAGTCAGCGGTATCTCCTGTTTACTGCCATTGTGCATGACCTCCACCACTACCCGGCGAGCATCGGTATCAATGTTGCGAAGCGTAAATCCCGGTGTTTTAACGTGGGTGATGTTATCGCCTTTTGTTCCACTGTCATCCGTGTCATCCAGGGTGATAGTCGGTTCTGACAGCGTGGTATCAATGGTGAAATCGAGCGTCTGCGTCGTCTTATTGCCCGCCACATCGGTCGCCTCTACTGTCAGAGTGTAGGAACCATCAGCCATATCATCCGGCCAGATATATTCCCAAGCCCCGGTTGACTTCAGCACTGCTGTTACCCATGTATTGCCGTCATCAATGCTCAGGCGTACCTGGTTGACATCCGTCGGGACCTTCACCTGGAAGTGTGGACGCACTTCATTGGTCAGATTATCGTTGGGGATTCCTCTGTCATTGAGCATTTCAATGCGATCAATGGCGATTTGCGTGTCTACCGTCACCGTCAGCGGCGCAGATTGGCTGGTGTTGCCAGCTGCATCTTCGACCGACACACTTAGGGTATAATCACCATCCGTCCATGCCCCTGTCGGCGTAAAGGTCCATCCGCCCGCACCTTTCGTGGCGTAAAATGTGGTGGAGACACCGCCATGCTCCACGCTGACCTTCACGCTGACCGCGTCTTCATCAATATGCTGTAGGGTAAATGTCGGCTGGGTGCGATTGGTCATGTTATCGCCCTTATCGCCAGTGTCATCCATGTCATCCAGTACGATAACCGGCGTCGACAACGTGGTATCAATCGTGAAGGGGAGCGTCTCCGTTACCGTATTACCCGCGTTGTCAGTCGCTTTCACTGCCAGCGTGTAGTCGCCATCCGGCACGGTGGTTGGCCACGTATAATTCCACACCCCCGGCGTCGCGCTCTGTGTCGCCTTAACCCAGGTCACGCCACCGTCAATGCTCAGACTGACTTCTTTAACGTCCGTCGGCACCGTAACACGGAACTGCGGATGGGCGTCGTTAGTCATATTGTCGCCCTTGACGCCGTTGTCGTTGACCAGCTCTACATTATTAATGGCAATATGGGTATCGACCGTCACCGTCAGCGGCGCTGAATGACTGATATTCCCGGCCTTATCTTTAACTTCCACAGTCAACGTGTAACTGCCATCCGCCCAGGCATCCCCTGGTGTAAATATCCAGTTGCCATTACTGTGGGAGAGTTCGATATTTTGTGTCACGCCATTATGCAATACCTGCACGATGACCCGATGCGCATCCACATCAACGCCGTTAATAACGAAGACGGGTTTATTGATATTGGTCAGATCATCGCCTTTAAGCCCTGTATCATCCCGGGGAAGCAACGAAATAACCGGTGTGGATATAGTATTATCAATAGTGAAATCAAATACTGCGCTGCTCGCTTTATTACCTGCAATATCTTCAACCTTGACATATACCTGATGCTTACCTTCGGTTAAATCTGAAGTAAAAGTATAGGCCCAGGTTCCGTCAGGTTGTTGCGTAGCGACGCCTATCTGCTTATTAGATACCGCATCCCATACCTGAACACTGGCGACGTCTGGATCAATATCTTTAAGATGCAGAGTGGGTTTAACGACGTTCGTCAAATTGTCATTTGAAATTCCCGAGTCTGAATCCGGACTCAGTGAAATTACCGGTACTGAGATAGTAGTATCTACGCTAATTGAAAACGGATCTGAGTGCGCTACGTTGCCAGCGACGTCTTCAACTGTGGCAGTAATTTTATAATCGCCATCAATCAGCCCCTGGTCGAGTTTCAGGGTATATCCCCAGACGCCATCTTTATTTGTTTTAACTTCAGCGAACAGTACACCGTCAATATATAATTTAACGGTTGAATAGGGTGCAGCCGTACCTGTCAGCGCAGGGCTCTTTTCATTAATAATATGGTCAGTGTTATCAATTCCCGTATCGTTGACCAACTCTATTGTGGGTTTTTGCGTTTGTGTAATAATCTGAAAATTATAAGCTGATGACGAGGCAATATTACCGGCAACATCCTCTACCTTTACCGTTACGTTATGCGAACCATCGGGTAAAATGGTGGTAGACTGGAAATTCCATACACCATCATCACCTGCAATAGCCTCGCCGCTTAAGACGCCGTCGATATAGATAGACACCTTAGCATTAGCTTCAGCTATCCCGGTGAACAACGGTGTATTAATCTTAGTAATCATATCGCCTATAACGCCAGAGTCGGCGCTATCATGCAACATGACAGTCGGAATGGGTGTAAAGCTATCAATGGTAAGCTGATAATCTACGGAAGCCGTTCTTCCTAAAGGATCGATAGCTTCAACCGTAATTTTATAAACATTGTCAGACAGATTGCGAGAAATATCAAAAGTCCAGTTACCATCTGCATCTGCCGTTGTCACACCAATCGTTTTACCATCAATCAGGATATTGACAGTAGCAAACTTATCTGCGGTACCAAGTAATGTAAGGGCATTATATTGATTAGTAATCCAGTCACCTTTCACACCAGAATCATCACTGTCTTCCAGTTCAGCTTTTGGAAGCACAACATCGGTTTGAATAGTAAAAGAATATTTAACAGAGGGGGATTTATTACCGGCAGCATCCTGAGAGACAATTTCAATATCATACGCCCCCTGGAGGAGTTTTTTATCGAACTGATAATTCCAGGTACCGTTTGAATCAACTTCGATACTGTCATAAAGTTTACCATCTCGCATTAATAAGATGGTGGATTTGGGTTCTGCCGTACCGACTAATGTCGGCAAGTCATTTCCTGATAAAATGATACCATTCGGCAATACAACAAAGTCATCTAAAGAAATCGTCGGAACAACAGGGGCGACAGTATCTATTATATAACTAAAAGAAAAATCCTTTTTGTTACCAGCGACATCTTCCACTGTAAAAATGAGATTATTAATACCTTCAACGGAGTCTGAAGCAAAATCGAATTTCCATTCACCCTGGTCATTCGCTTTAAAACTAATCTCTTCACCCGTGTCGATATTTCTGACGCTAATAACAGCATTTGGCTCGGTTTTACCCGTAAAGGTTGGACGAACGTTATTAGTGACATTATCGCCAACAATACCACTGTCATCAGCTGCATCAATCGCAGCACTGAAATAGCTGATACGAGTGTCAATCGTAAATGGCAAAGTCGTCGTCTCAGAGGTATGCCCGGCGATGTCGGTGGCGGTTGCGGTTAAGTTATATTCGCCATCTTTCAGCGGTGTGGTAAGCGTATAGCTCCATGAGCCATCTTTAGCAACAATCACATCTCCCAGATGTTTGAGCCCAAGATAGAGAGAGACTGTAGAACCGGGCTCCGCCACACCGATAAATGTCGGTAAGGTACTGTTCGTAATACCGTCATCTTTAACACCGGAATCACTGCTATCATCCAGCTCAAGCGTTGGTTTTTCCGGAGGAATAGTATCAGTTATAATACTGTCTGCCGTTTCATTTTTATTACCTGCTTTATCAACGGCAACAACTTTAATACTATTTTCGCCTTCTGTTAACTCATTATCTTTAAACTCATAGCTCCACTTTCCGTCATTATCGACATCAACGCTGGCAACCAGTTTATTACCGACATAAATGTCGACTTTAGCATTCTCTTCCGCTGTACCCACAATTGAAGGCGTCAGAGTCGGCGTTAAGCCTTTATGACCTGGAATACTACTTTCAGGAGCAAGTTCAAAGGTTGGTTTATCGGTAACAGAATCGATAGTAAACACAAGTTTCGTACTACCGCTGGCATCTGCAGTCGCCGCCTCAGCCTCCAGGTTATACGTCCCGTCAGTCAATTCCTCAGACACCGTGAAGGTAAAGTTGCCCAAACCATCAGCGACAGCCTGGCCAACAGAAATACCATTCATTTTAATAATGACCGTCGCATTGGGGGCGGTACTGCCAACAAACTGTGGTTTAGTAAAATTAGTTATACTATCGTCTTTACTACCGCTATTACTCTCACCAGCAAGCGTCAATGTGACTTTAAGTTTCTCTTTGACAGGTTCAGCCTCGAACTGATTTTCCTCATTTTTACTGCTATTGCTTTTTCCTGTGCCAGTGTTTTTATTAACAGGTTGAGGAGTAACTTTTTCTGCATCGTCCTGTTTAAGCGCCTGCGCTGCTTTAGTCTGCGTATTTTGTTGAGCAGCATCACTTTGTTGAGCCAGATTGTCTTTTGCTACATTATCAGCCAAAAAGTTCTGCAACATCTCTTCTATTTGCTTTGAAGCGTTCTGGACTTCAAACGCCTCATTGAGTGCTTTTTCTGCAGCATCTTTCGCTTTCTCTGCATCTTCCTTCGCTTTGTCCGCTTCTTTCTTAGCATTTTCAGCTTCGTCAAGCTGCTTTTTTAATTCCTCGTCTTCCTTTTTATTACGTTGCTTGCCGTTACCTTTTTTTTCTACCTGGGCAGTGTCAACCAGCGAACTGTCAATTCTTTCCAGTTGAATATCTTTTAAATCTACGCTGCCCAGGATTTTAGAGCCAGTGATAGTTTTATCTTTAAATTTAACAGCGAGATTATTACCTTTAATACTTGAATAAAGCGCACCGTTAACAATGATCACAGTACCACGTGAAGTGGTAATGTTCATGTCTGGCCCGGAAAGAGAAACCTTAGCGCCTTTGGCATTACCCAAAGAAGACAGATCAATTACAGAGTTTTGATCGGCAAAAAATTTTTGTACGTTTTTATTTCCCATAATACTATCTTCACCTTTTAAGGAGTGTTTAATCTTTTGGTATTAACTGGTTCTGTAAATGCTTTATCTACGCCTTTCATCAAGGGAGACAAGAGATATTCCATAATGCTGTGTTTTCCGGTAATGATACTGGCGTCAACAGTCATACCTGGTTTTAACCAACGTAAATCATCTTCATTAACATCAAACGCAATAATGACTTTATAATAACGTTGAATCGTCCCCCCAGTATTTTCTTCATAAGAATCAGGACTAATATTATCAATGGTCGCGCTATATGATTTTATCTTTGGCTGGATAATTGACTGAACATCCAGCTTAACAGCTTCATCTACATAGATTTGGTCCCGATACTTGGGTTGTATCTTTACATCAGCCAGCATTGTCTTTACTTTTGGTTTTATTTCGAAAAGCAAGTCCGCGGCTTGAATTACGCCACCATGAGTAGTAGCGCTTTTATTTATTTTATAAATCACCCCATCAACCGGTGAATAAATATCCTCTTCATTTATTTGTTTCTCTATTACTTTTAAAGTAGAGTTTACAACTTCAAGTTCCTGGAGATTTTTAGAGATAATTTTGGATAAAGATAATCGTAATTCATTATTAAGCGCCTTGATATCATTAGCGACTAACTCGATATCATCCTTTTTTAAAGTAATACTGCTGTCAATATCATTAATTTCAGACTTAACTTTTATATACGCTTGTTTTTTGTTGAGAAAGTTGGTGTATGGGCTAATTCCTTTTTTTACCAGTGGAGAAAGAATATTTATTTCTTCCGCGAGTAACGCTAATTCTTTTTCTTTCGAGCTTAGTTTCTCTTGTAACCCGCTAATCTCAGAATCAAGAGAGGATTTTTTTAACTCTTTAGCTCTTATCTGGCTATGGACCAGCTCAATGTTCGCTTTTACCTCTTTATTGCTTAAAGTTCGGATACCATCCAGTGTAATCAACCCGCTCTCATTTCCTTTATCGAGGATGAAGGATATCTCATTAACATCTTTATCAAGATACCCCTTTTGAGTTCTGTACCTTTGATATTCTTTTTGTAGATCAAGGTTGACAACCTTTGCAAGAAGCTCTCCTTTTTTTACCGCATCCCCTTCAGTAACATAAATATTTTGTATTGTCCCACCTTTAGACAGTGATATTAATTGAGCATTGTCTTTAGTGGTGATAACCCCCTGACCATGTACTACTGAATTAATTTCTATAAAGTAGGTAAGGATAATAATTAAGATCGTCAACGACATAATTATCATCATAAGATGATCGCTTTGTTTTCTATTCATTTCATTCCGTTCAGCTCACTTACAGCACTTCCTTTTAAATAATCCATTAAATGAAAAACCAACGAGAGTTGCTGTAGTTTCAGCATATACAAACTATATTTACTATCAACCATGCTTATATATGCCTGAAATGCTTCATTTCGACTAGAAATTAAATCCAGCAAACTTTTCTGACCTAACTGAAACTCCTGCTCATATAATTCTGTAAGCTGTAAAGCGTTTAAATGTGAACGCTCAGCTACAGCGTATGTTTCTTTCGCTGCACTATATCTGGAAAGCTGGGAGTCAATGTTATAACGCGTTTTAATCAAAAAATCGTCAATTTGTAGTTTAGCCTGTGAGTAACTTGCTACCATTTTCCTTTCCTGGGCTGCGTTTCTAAAGCCGTTAAAAAGGTTGAAACTGACATTTATACCTGTTTTGAATTCATCTTCATAATCACTTTTTTTAGCTGCACCGCCTGGATTATTCTGTACATAACTAGAAACGAGATCTACAGTTGGGAAATAGGAGGATTTTGCGGCATTAATATCTTCAGTTGCAGCTTTGCGGGTATTAACGAGCATCTTATAGTCATCATTATATTTCATAATCATGTCCATAAGCTTTTCAGGGCTTTCTATAAAAGAATATTTTTTGAAGAGGTTGAATTTTTCATCACTTTGAATCTGTCCGGATGATAAATTCAGACCCGTCATATTTTGCATTTTATACATCTCATCGTCCAGCATGGACTGATACATAATGCTTCGTGTATTCAAGGCATCGATAGAGACCTGCACCTTACGCATATCTGACTGCATAGCGACACCAGAAGAAACCAGCAGTGAGAAATTTTCCAGCATCTTTTTATAGAACTCTTTCTCCTGGTTTACACCCTCAATCATCTCACGATATTTGCTAATATTGTAATAGGTTGTCGCAACGTCCTGTGAGACGATATTTTTTGTTTTTTCATAATCAGTTTTACTATTATCTCTTTCATATTCAGATTTTCTAATATTGGCGCCTGTTACTCCAAAATCCGTAATCCGATATGATAAAGATATTTTATTTTCAATGTTTCTTTCAGTGTTTGAGGACTCTTTCCTGTTATTATTAAAACCAGACGTCAGATCCAACGTAGGATAAAGAGCCGCTCTTGTAGCATCTAAATCACTATTTTTCTTTTCAGTTTCATAATACGAAACAGCAACAGAAGGCTGATGTTTTAATGCGGCATTAACTAAATCACTGAGAGGAATTACAGGTAACTCGTCAGCATAAACGCTTTGCATAGCAAAAGCAGTCGTCAGAAAAAGTATCTTAATCTTCATTTTTTGTCTCGCGGTGTAATAAACTTTGCTTTAACAACCCCTGATGCATAGACGTGACTTTTTCCATTAATGGGATATAGGTATCATGATAACTCACCATCTCAGCACTAATCTCTTTAGTATTATTCATAATCTTTTTATCAGTTTCTGATAAATCAGACAGCGCTAAATGAACATTATTCATATCTACATCGATATCTTTCCTCATCCCATCAAGGACATCAGTGATATTGGCACTGTCGGCTGCAATATCTTTTATTGTCTTACCCTGAGAAAGCGACTCCAGATAACATTTATCAACTGATGCAATTATCTCATCATTCTTTTTATCTATATTTTTTTGTACAGTGCTAAGGGTCTCCATTTTTGTATTACTATCAGCAAGCAAGTCATTACCTACAGATAAATATGAAGTCATTGTCACTATACCGTCGGCTAATTTTTTGTTCGTTTCGTTACCGTTCGCCAGACACCCATCAACCAGCGTAGAAATTTTTTCCAGTCTAGAGGTATTATCTAATAGTTGGTTCTGTAAAGTGGAAAAACTATTTGATAGCATAGCCCGTTTTTTTTCTTCGTCCTGCGTCCGTAACGTTTCAACAGACAGGTAGTTATCAAAGAATTCTTTAAATAATTCTTTAAATTCAACAAGCGTTTCGGACTCCACTCGCAGGCTTCGTTGTTTACTATTTGCACTGTTGCTCCTTATTTTTAGCTTTTTAATCTCTGTAGCAATCAAGGAATATGAGCTACGTACAAAAACACTTTGTGAGGTCAGAAGAATAGCGCAGACAACACCATAGATAGATGACACAAATGCGGTATTCATCCCTTTTAATGGTTCAGAAAGCGATGCAACCATCGTCACAATCATATTAAGTGTATTGCTTGCGTTATCACCGCCTACGTCTGATGGCGCGCTCAATAAGTTGCCAATTGAGCCAATCGTAATAGACAGACCCGCAAAGGTTCCCAACAAGCCAATAAGCGTCGATACATTGCTGCAACTCATAATAAATGACAATCGCTGATTGCGGGCTGTAGTGACATTGTCATCTAATTCCATTAGCAGATTTAAATCACACTGTTTGGACTTTTCGGCAAACAAAATTTGATTAAGGTCAGAAAGCATACTATTTTTTCTGCTTGCGTCCTGAGTCATTAGTATCTTTTTTGCGGAGATATTTTTCAGAATCGTGAATAACGCACATAAAGACCCAGTAATATAAATGGCAATGATAACTCCGTTATAAATTGCCGAAACCATAAAGTTATCAAAAACATACGCCCTGATACCGGAGAAAGACAAAGCAAAAAAAGGCAGTATGGCAAGAAAAAGACAGATAAAGAAATAACGGTAATCATTTATAACTTTCACTCTGGCACCTTTTTATTAGTAGTGGTGATAATGGCCTTACTCGTCGAACTGGACGCTGTAGAATTAACACTCATGTCAATAACTACATCAGGATATATTTTCTTAATCTCTTTCATCAAAATAATTCCTCGCTCATAACCCAGCCTTAAAGAGTCAGAGAAAGAAATATCAGCTTGAGGAATAATCATTTCTATCAGTAAATTACTGTTGGCTTTATCTTCTAACCAGACAGTTATTTTATTTAGGTCTTCTTTTGAAAAGCTTCGCAGTCTGCCACGATAGGTAATAATAAGCTCTTTTTCTTCGGAAGTGATATCAATTCGCTGATCATCTGCAATATCGTATATACCTATCTCCTTCCCTGACATTTCATTACTTCCCGCCGACGAATCATTACTGGTTGTTTCATTTTGAACTTTTTCATTTGTATTTTCTTTTTTATTATCTCCGCTATTTTCATCTTTAGAGTTGGCATGTTTCTCAATATTAGTCTTATAAACCTTAATCGAGTTATCATACATAATAAGCATGTTATTAAGTGCGAAGACCAACATAAGGAATATAAAGATACACAATACAGTGGAAAATGTATCAACAAAACTAGGCCACGGATTACTTTCGTCTTCCATGTTGTCTCCTGATATTACATTGTGAGTAAATTAGTGTTTTAGGGAGTAGAAACGATAAAGGATATGCAAATCATTCAGGAAATTAACGCTACCGCCCTTGGCTTTCTGCTACCAATATGCTTTATAAATTTCGATTTTTTATCTCGCCTCAGAAAAATGGAAATAATGACGCCATTTTTATGCGTCGACGACAAAGTTGAATATTTATAAAAAATATTCATTATCTATTTAATTAGTCAGATATCAGTTATTAGGCAAACTATATATCCACATGAAATAATCTTTTATGATCCGCTATTTCATAAACACAAAGTAACATTCATTATTAGCATATTAATTATGATTGAATAGATTTGCTAACTAATAGTCTGAGCAAAAAAATAATTTACGCATATTAAGCATTGATATGCACCATAGCCGTAACTATTTAATCCATTTATAATTCCGTTCCCGAGATAACAAATTTTCGCCATTAGAGCATAGGGTTAGTGGGACTTCAATATAACTTAAATCGTTAGAAATATAATAAAAAGGAAATCACCAATCATAATTGAGTAGGTAAAATTAGAAGTGAAGCCATTTTTTATATAAGGTTAGCTATAAACAACAACTTTTATCTTCAACCAATAAAAATAAAACCAAAGGGACATATCATATTTACCTTGACCATAAACCAAAGTAGATATTTAATAAGCCAAAAATTACACCAATCTTATTTTATATCAATCTCTTATAGTGTCCGTTTGTTATCAAATAATGGCTACTAGTGATATTCCTTGCAGATAAGATTTTTTCTCCATATTTAAGAAGGTCCTGGTTGTAGCGGCACACTTATGAAGTTCGGCTGGATAACGGTATGCTAATCGGGTCAGTACTGGCTGATTTGCCAGAAACAATAAGGCGGGGTTTGTCCATCAATGAAAAGCTCAGGGTGATTTACTAAGGGAGGCGTTTCTCTTTTTAAATAGAGGGAAGTGTCATACCAGACAAGAAAATGCCTGGTTTACACCAGGCATTTCGGCAGACAGGAGTTACGTCAAAAATCTCTAATAACGCATTGATTTTTGGTTAAAAGATCAGAACGGAATATCGTCGTCAAAATCCATTGGCGGTTCGTTAGACGGAGCCGGCGTGGATTGCTGTGGACGCGACTGGGCGCCACCACTGAACTGGTTGCCGCCCTGCGGTTGCTGAGGTTGTTGTGGCTGACCCCAACCACCCTGCTGTTGGCCGCCTGCTGGCGCGCCGCCGCCCTGACGGCCACCTAACATCTGCATCACGCCGCCAATCTGCGGAACGTTAATTTCAGTCGTATATCGCTCCTGGCCATTTTGATCGGTCCATTTGCGGGTACGCAGCTGGCCTTCGATATACACCTGTGAACCTTTACGCAGATATTCGCCGGCGACTTCCGCCAGTTTGCCGAACATGACGACACGGTGCCATTCCGTTTGCTCTTTCATTTCGCCGGTCTGCTTATCGCGCCAGGATTCAGAAGTAGCCAGCGTTAAGTTAGCGACAGCGCCGCCACTCGGCATATAGCGTACTTCCGGGTCCTGGCCCAGATTACCAACGAGAATCACCTTGTTTACGCCTCTGCTGGCCATAATTGTGTCTCCTGAATACGTTTCATAAATAGTGTAAACGCGTGAGTGTACCATTTCCATGCAGGATTTTAATAGCTGCGATGCAGCTTCCGGTTCATTCGCGCGAACCTCACATTGTTGCACACTTTAACTGAAGATGCATTCCAATACTGTATATTCAAACAGGTTAAATTGTGTCATAATTAGCCGTTTCTGCCGTTTGTCCTTCAAACAAACCAGGCATCCGAGTCTCTACCGGGAAAGGTGAATGGATAAGATCGAAGTTCGGGGCGCCCGCACCCATAATCTCAAAAATATTAACCTCGTTATCCCACGCGACAAACTGATTGTTGTGACCGGGCTTTCGGGTTCAGGCAAATCCTCACTGGCTTTCGACACTCTGTATGCCGAAGGGCAGCGTCGTTACGTTGAATCGCTCTCCGCTTACGCGCGGCAGTTTTTGTCGCTCATGGAAAAACCAGATGTTGACCATATTGAGGGGCTATCGCCCGCGATCTCAATTGAACAGAAATCAACGTCCCATAACCCACGCTCTACGGTTGGCACCATTACCGAGATTCACGACTATCTGCGTCTGCTGTTTGCCCGCGTGGGCGAGCCGCGTTGCCCGGACCATGACGTGCCGTTGGCGGCGCAAACCGTTAGCCAGATGGTCGATAACGTGCTGTCGCAGCCGGAAGGCAAACGCCTGATGCTGTTGGCGCCAATTATTAAAGAGCGTAAAGGCGAGCACACCAAAACTCTGGAAAACCTGGCAAGCCAGGGCTACATTCGCGCCCGTATCGACGGTGAAGTGTGCGATCTCTCCGATCCGCCAAAGCTGGAGCTGCAAAAGAAACATACCATTGAGGTGGTGATCGATCGCTTCAAAGTTCGCAACGATCTTTCCCAACGCCTGGCGGAGTCGTTCGAAACGGCGCTGGAATTATCCGGCGGCACGGCGGTTGTTGCCGATATGGACGATGAGAAAGCGGAGGAGCTTCTGTTCTCCGCCAATTTTGCCTGCCCGATTTGCGGCTACAGTATGCGCGAACTGGAACCGCGTCTGTTCTCGTTCAATAACCCGGCAGGCGCCTGCCCAACCTGTGATGGCCTCGGCGTACAGCAATATTTCGATCCGGACCGTGTGATCCAGAATCCCGACCTGTCGCTGGCAGGCGGCGCAATTCGCGGTTGGGATCGTCGCAATTTTTACTATTTTCAGATGCTCAAATCACTGGCGGAACATTATAAGTTCGACGTGGATGCACCGTGGGCAAGCCTTAGCGCCAGCGTACATAAAGTCGTACTGTACGGCTCCGGTAAAGAGAACATCGAATTTAACTATATGAACGACCGCGGCGATACCTCCGTGCGTCGTCACCCGTTCGAAGGCGTGCTGCATAATATGGAGCGCCGTTATAAAGAAACAGAATCCAGCGCGGTGCGTGAAGAACTGGCGAAATTTATCAGTAACCGCCCTTGCGCCAGCTGTGAAGGAACGCGACTGAATCGCGAAGCCCGCCACGTCTTCGTGGAAAATACGCCGTTGCCCGCTATTTCCGATATGAGCATCGGGCACGCGATGGATTTTTTCACTAATCTCAAGCTTTCCGGGCAACGGGCGAAAATCGCCGAAAAAGTGTTAAAAGAGATTGGCGATCGTCTTAAGTTTCTGGTGAATGTCGGCCTGAACTACCTCACCCTCTCTCGCTCGGCAGAGACGCTTTCTGGCGGCGAAGCCCAGCGTATTCGCCTGGCAAGCCAAATTGGCGCCGGGTTAGTCGGCGTGATGTACGTACTGGACGAACCGTCCATCGGCCTGCATCAGCGAGACAATGAGCGGCTACTGGGTACGCTGATTCATCTGCGTAATCTCGGTAATACCGTCATTGTGGTGGAACATGATGAAGATGCTATCCGCGCCGCCGACCATGTGATTGATATTGGCCCCGGCGCAGGCGTTCACGGTGGCGAAGTCGTTGCAGAAGGGCCGCTGGAAGCCATTATGGCGGTGCCGGAATCGTTGACAGGCCAGTACATGAGCGGTAAGCGCAAAATTGAAGTCCCGAAACAACGCGTGCCGGCAAATCCGGAAAAAGTGCTCAAACTGACTGGCGCGCGCGGTAACAACCTGAAAGATGTGACGCTGACATTACCGGTAGGGCTGTTTACCTGTATTACCGGCGTCTCCGGCTCCGGTAAATCAACGCTGATTAACGATACTCTGTTCCCCATCGCTCAGCGCCAGTTGAACGGGGCGACTATCGCTGAACCCGCGCCGTATCGGGATATTCAGGGGCTGGAACATTTCGACAAAGTGATCGATATCGACCAAAGCCCGATTGGCCGTACTCCACGCTCGAACCCGGCGACGTATACCGGCGTGTTCACCCCGGTGCGCGAACTGTTCGCGGGCGTACCGGAATCACGTTCACGCGGTTATACGCCAGGACGCTTCAGCTTCAACGTGCGCGGCGGTCGCTGCGAAGCGTGCCAGGGCGATGGCGTCATTAAAGTCGAAATGCATTTTTTGCCGGATATTTACGTCCCTTGCGACCAGTGCAAAGGCAAACGCTACAACCGGGAAACGCTGGAGATTAAATACAAAGGCAAGACCATCCATGAAGTGCTGGATATGACCATTGAAGAGGCGCGGGAGTTCTTTGATGCGGTTCCGGCGCTGGCGCGTAAGCTGCAAACGCTAATGGATGTGGGCCTGACCTATATCCGCCTGGGACAATCTGCCACTACGCTTTCCGGCGGCGAGGCCCAGCGCGTGAAGCTGGCGCGCGAACTGTCGAAACGCGGCACCGGACAAACGCTGTATATTCTTGATGAGCCGACCACCGGTCTGCATTTTGCCGATATTCAGCAGTTGCTTGATGTTCTGCACCAGTTGCGCGATCAGGGCAACACCATCGTGGTAATCGAACACAATCTGGACGTTATTAAAACGGCAGACTGGATTGTCGACCTCGGCCCGGAAGGCGGTAGCGGCGGCGGCGAAATTCTCGTCTCCGGTACGCCGGAAACCGTGGCGGAATGTGAAGCATCGCATACCGCCCGCTTCCTTAAACCGATGCTCAAATAACCTTCACGCCGCTTTCCGGCTTACCGGGAAGCGGCATCATTTTCTCTCACCTCACCTCATCATTTCCTCATTGAGCATTTGTGATTTGCGCGCCGGACCTGTCTGGCATGTGATAGCGCAAACGGTCTGTTATGGAAAACATCATGACGTTACGCGACACAATCACATTACTGCTGTGCTTCTTTTTATCTGCCTGTACGCTGTCTGACCGCTTTAGCGCGGTGACTTTTCAACAACTGACGCTATTACAGGCGCGTTCAAGCCGCTTCCTGCAGGACGCGGCACAAACACCGTGGGAAAAAGAGACTCTGTGTAAGGACGACCGTACTATTCGCCAGACGTTTGTTCAGGCTGAACAGGTTGCCCGCCAACGCGGAGATAAGCGCCGACTCGATAGTCTGGCGCTGCTGGAAAAACACTATCTGCGTCTCTATACGCGGGTCATTCAGCGTCAGCAACCGCTTACTTACACCCAGACAAAAAGATACCAGCAGCAGAATCATCAAGTCTGGCAATTAGCGATACAGGGTGAGTGCCTGCGCTGGGGCGCTCACTGCGATCAGGGAGATCGAGATGGCGTCTATTAACGAAATGCGTCACCTACTTACCGCCGCCCGAAGCGAACATCACATAGCGTCTTCGACAATCGCCGAATTTATGCAGGCATACCAGTTTTCCATAGAAGACACTGATGAAGGTATCCGCGAGTCCGCCGCGTTTATCGCCCGCGCGCTTCAGGAACACGCTCGCGGCTGGCTGGACAACGACGATATTATCATCTTGCTGGAAGGACAGCGGGATCTCGCCTGGCTACGCGCCAATAATGCACAAATCGCCCTCGGTAACCGTATCCGGTCCACGGTTATTCGCCTCCTTGATATTGCCCTGGCGTCGTTAGTCAGCACACTGTAATCAGGACTGCGGCAACTGTTTACGTTTGTCTTCCGACAGCGTATTTACCGCCTGTTGATAAGAGGCATCAACCAGATAATAGAGTTGTGAATCCGGCAGCGACCCATCCAGATAGACTGTACTCCAGTGTGCTTTATTAAGGTGCCGGCTCGGTCGTACATCGCTGTGCTGCTGGCGTAGCAATTCTGCCAGTTCCGGGCTGGTTTTTAGGGAGGCGGCCGGGCGTCCTTCGACTTCTTTTACCATCGCGAAAAGGACATCTTCCACTTTAATTTGCGTGGCTTTCCAGTCACTGTGGACGCTCTGCTCTGCGCCAGGCTTTGCCATGCAGTATTGCAGTAATTCCGAAATGGTCATTATCATTCCCCTTGTAGTGTCGCAATGATCTTACGTGAACCGCCGTGAATGCGATGCTCTCCCAACCAGATGCCTTGCCACGTTCCCAACTGTAAACGCCCCTGACGCACAGGCAGCAGCAACGATACGCCTAATAATGATGACTTAATATGCGAAGGCATATCGTCTGCACCTTCGTCATCATGTTCATACGCGGCGTTATCGGGAACGGTTTTCAGAAAATAGCGTTCCATATCGCCACGCACAGTAGGATCGCAATTTTCGTTTAGCGTCAGCGAAGCTGAGGTATGTAGCAACAATAGATGTAGCAATCCCGTTTCGACAGGCGGTAAACCAGACAATTTATCGAGAATCTCATCTGTTATCAGATGAAATCCGCGTGGCTTCTCGCTCAGAGTAATCGTGTGCTGATACCACATATGCTGCTCCTTATTAAAACCAACCCCTCCTGAATAGTGTGCAGCAAGTCCGGAAAAGGTAAAAGTCAGCGGCTCAATTTTGTTCAAAAATCACTCAAAAAAGGAGAGCCTGTTGCTCTCCTGATTGTTAGTACTCTGAATTGACAATCACCTCTTCGCCAAATGCGCCTGCCTGGGGCAGAGGTTTATAGGTGGAATTAGCGGCACGCAGGATACGGATACCACGAATATCAGAATCGCGGGCAGCAGTGATATCGTTATCTGAATCACCGTAGAAGATGCGAATGTTTTTCTCCTTTAGCCACTGGATTTTCGTATTCTGTCCGGGTTTATCACCTGCGAAGATCACCGGATTCATGTTCGCCTCCGGAATATGGAAATCATCCGCCAGCGTTTTCGACACGGTTTCCGTTTTCGTCTGGCTACGGCCAGTGACAAAATAAATACTGTCGCCGCGGCGAACATGCATATCAATAAGCTGCCGGGCGACCTCTTTCGGAATGCTGAACTCGTCCCAGCCATTATTCATTTTTTCCCAGAAGGCCGGATTTTTCAGATAATCTTCGCTGTCCGGGGAGTAGGTTTTCTTTCCCCGCCAGAACCCGGGGCTGGAAAATAACACGGTATCGTCAATATCGAAGCCGACGGCCATCGGTGGACGGCCAGTGAGACTGTTTTCAATCTGAGCAACCGAAACCCAATGGACGGGCGCTTGCTCTGCCAGTTTCGCAACGTTAGTGCCTGGATTGAGCGTCGAAGGAGAAGAAACCAACGCATTCGCGGAACTGTTTAGCGTAAACAACAAACAGACGGCACTGAGTGCCAGAGTTATTTTTTTCATATTTTTCCCTTAAAATTCAAAAAATTATAATTATCAAGTTGAGTCTTTGCTCAAAAAACTACCTGACCATAACGCCAGGAACGGTCGAAAGGAAGAATTATCTGCGGTTTTGTTACGAAAAAAGAGGAGGATCACACCAACAGTTGCCAGGCCGGAGAGCAGCGTAGCCGTCATCCGACCTGTTGTTTACATCACCGCGGCAAACGCCCGCGCCACACGTTGCACATTGGCATCGTTAAGTCCGGCGACGCACATGCGTCCACTGGCGATCAGGTAAACGCCAAACTCGTCGCGTAATCGGTCGACCTGCTTTGCGCTTAATCCGGTATAGCTGAACATACCGCGTTGCTGTAACAAATAATCGAAATTACGGCCTGGGATCTCCGCATTTAGTACCTTCACCAGTGCCTGGCGCATCGTCATAATGCGGGTACGCATCGCTTCTACTTCCGCCAGCCAGCCGGCTTTTAATGCCTCATCACTCAATACCGCAGCCACTACCTGCGCGCCGAAATTCGGCGGGCTGGAATAAATCCGGCGTACCGTGGCTTTTAGCTGTCCCAGCACCCGCTCTGCGATGTCGGCACCTTCACACACTACCGACAGGCCGCCGACGCGTTCGCCGTACAGCGAGAAAATTTTTGAAAAAGAGTTACTGACCAACGCTGGTAACCCGGCGCTGGCAATAGCGCGAATAGCGTACGCATCCTCCTCCATACCTGCACCAAACCCCTGATAAGCAATATCAAGAAACGGGATCAGATCGCGCGTTTTCATTATCTCAATCACCGCATCCCATTGCGAAGGCGTTAAATCCGCCCCGGTCGGGTTATGGCAACAGGGATGCAGCAGCACGATACTGCGCGCTGGTAGTGTGTTAAGCGTGGCCAGCAGGTCATTAAAACGAACACCATGAGTCGATTCATCATACCAGGGGTAAGTGCTTACTTCGAATCCTGCCCCAGTAAATATCGCAACGTGGTTTTCCCAGGTAGGATCGCTTACCCATACGCCAGAGTCAGGGAAATAACGCTTCAGGAAATCCGCGCCCACTTTCAGAGCGCCGGAGCCACCTAATGTCTGGATAGTGGCCACGCGTTGTTGCTGTAGCACCGGGTGCCCGGCACCAAATAGCAGGGGCGCGATAGTGTGACGATAAGTATTAAGCCCTTCCATCGGCAAATACAACGAGGCACCCTGCGGCTGTGCGTTAAGCCGGGCTTCGGCTTCAGCCACAGCATTAAGCTGCGGGATGATTCCCTCTTCGTTGTAATACAGACCGATACTCAAATTCACTTTGTCATGACGGGGGTCGTCTTTAAAACGCTCCATAAGTGAAAGGATCGGATCGCCTGCATAGGCGTCAACTTTTTGAAACACGCGATGGTTCTCCAGGTTTACAGAAGGCAGGAGATAACACAATAAACCGGAAGGATGAGAAGATCGAGAGGATGTTGCGGTGGATGCGAATATTGCCGGATATCAACGTGAACGCCTTACCCTACCTACAGCTAATGCGCGATGTAGGCCGGATAAGCGCAAGCGCCTTCCGGCGTACCGTACGCTTAATCAATATACTTCATCGCCACCCTTGAGGTCAGACGCGTGATAAGTTCGTAAGCGCTTACTTTTGTCATTTCAGCAATACGTTCAACCGGCAGCCCTTCACCCCATAACACAACCGGATCGCCCGCTTTATCCTGGGCGCTGGGTCCCAGATCCACACAAATCATATCCATAGCCACCCGCCCGACAATCGGAACCTCGCGACCGTTAACCAGCACCGGCGTACCGGAAGGCGCCGCGCGTGGATAACCATCGCCATAGCCCATCGCCACCACGCCCAGGCGCGTATCGCGCTCACTCACCCATGTCCCGCCGTAGCCCACCGGCTCGCCCGCTTTGTGGTCGCGCGCCGCGATCAGGCTGGACGTTAAAGACATGACCGGCTGAAAACCAAAATCCGGTCCCCAGGGTTTGTGTTCCAACGGCGATACGCCGTAAAGAATGATGCCCGGACGCGCCCAGTCAAAGTGAGATTGCGGCCACAGCAAAATGCCGCCAGAGGCGGCAATGGAGCGCTGTCCCGGTTTATCCCCGCAGAAGGCGTTAAAAATTTCAAGCTGATGCTCGGTAGCGCCGCACTCCGGCTCATCCGCGCGCGCAAAATGGCTAACGATATTCACCGGCTGGCGTACATTTTTACAGTGCGCCAGACGTTGGTAGAACGCCTCCGCCTCTTCCGGACGCACGCCGAGCCGATGCATCCCGGTATCAAGCTTCATCCACACCGTTACCGGTTCCGCCAGTTCCGCAGCTTCCAGGGCGGCAAGCTGCTCCTGATTATGCACGGCGGTATGCAGGCGTTGAACAGAAATGGTCGGCAGATCGGCGGCGTCGAAGAACCCCTCCAGCAGCAGAATAGGCTGCTTGATCCCGCCCGCTCGCAGACGTAGAGCTTCTTCAAGGCGCGCAACGCCAAAAGCGTCGGCATCAGGGAGCGTTCGCGCGGTCTCCAGAAGACCGTGTCCATAAGCGTTCGCTTTCACCACCGCAACCAGTTTGCTGGCAGGCGCCAGTTCACGCAGTCGTTGCAGGTTGTGTCGCAGAGCGCGGCGGTTAATGACGACAGTTGCCGCTTGCATTTGAATTCCTTGTTAAAAGAATGATGGAGAGTTACTCATCATCGTACTGCGGTCCCGCATAATTATCGAAGCGCGACCACTGACCGTTAAACGTCAGACGAACCGTACCGATAGGACCGTTACGTTGCTTACCAATAATAATTTCAGCAATGCCTTTTAAATCGCTGTTCTCGTGATACACCTCATCACGGTAGATAAACATGATTAAGTCAGCATCCTGTTCAATAGAGCCGGATTCACGCAGGTCGGAGTTAACCGGACGTTTATCCGCCCGTTGCTCCAGGGAGCGGTTAAGCTGCGATAGCGCCACAACAGGCACCTGAAGCTCTTTCGCCAGCGCTTTCAGCGAGCGGGAAATTTCGGCGATCTCCAGGGTACGGTTATCAGAAAGCGACGGCACGCGCATCAGTTGCAGGTAGTCGATCATAATCAGGCTTAACCCGCCATGCTCGCGAAAGATACGCCGCGCGCGCGATCGAACTTCCGTCGGCGTAAGCCCCGAGGAGTCGTCAATGTACATATTGCGCTTCTCCAGCAAGATGCCCATCGTTCCGGAGATTCGCGCCCAGTCTTCATCATCCAGCTGACCGGTACGGATACGCGTCTGATCAACGCGGGACAGCGACGCCAGCATACGCATCATAATCTGTTCGCCAGGCATCTCCAGACTAAAAATCAGTACTGGTTTATCCTGTAACATCGCTGCGTTTTCGCAGAGGTTCATCGCAAATGTGGTTTTACCCATCGACGGACGCGCTGCAACGATGATCAAATCCGAACGCTGTAGCCCCGCCGTCTTTTTATTGAGATCCTGATAGCCTGTATCCACGCCAGTAACGCCATCGTGCGGTTGCTGGAACAACTGCTCAATACGCGCCACGGTAGCATCAAGGATCTGGTCGATGCTTTTCGGACCTTCGTCTTTATTTGCGCGGTTTTCTGCAATCTGGAAAACACGTGACTCCGCCAAATCCAGCAGTTCGTCGCTATTACGCCCCTGTGGATCGTAACCAGCGTCCGCAATTTCATGCGCCACAGAGATCATATCGCGGACCACGGCGCGTTCGCGCACGATATCCGCATAAGCGCTAATATTGGCCGCGCTTGGCGTGTTTTTCGACAGCTCAGCCAGATAAGCGAAACCGCCGACGCTATCCAGTTGCCCCTGCCGCTCCAGTGATTCCGCGAGCGTAATCAGATCAATAGGACTGCCGCTTTCCTGTAAGCGCCCCATCTCCGTAAAGATATGGCGATGCGGGCGGGTATAAAAATCTTCCGCTACTACGCGCTCGGCCACATCGTCCCAGCGCTCGTTATCCAGCATTAAACCGCCCAACACCGACTGTTCCGCTTCAATCGAGTGCGGCGGCACTTTTATCCCGGCAACCTGCGGATCGCGGTCGCGGGCATCAGTCTGTTGTTTGTTGAAGGGTTTATTTCCTGCCATAGTGAATGGAGTTACCGAGATAGTGATTGGGTCGAAAGATTACCACATTTCTTTTGGAGGAAGCATGGCAACGCGTATTGAATTTCACAAACATGGTGGCCCGGAAGTGCTTCAGGCCGTGGAGTTTACGCCAACGGCGCCGGCGGAAAACGAAATCCAGGTTGAGAACAAAGCCATTGGTATCAATTACATCGACACCTATATCCGGAGCGGGCTTTATCCGCCTCCGTCGTTGCCTGCAGGACTGGGAACCGAAGCCGCGGGCGTAGTCAGTCGAGTCGGCAGCGGCGTGGAGCATATTCGCGTCGGCGATCGCGTGGTCTACGCACAATCTACGCTCGGCGCATACAGTTCTGTCCATAACGTCCCCGCCGATAAAGCCGCGATTTTACCTGACGCGATTTCCTTCGAACAGGCGGCAGCTTCTTTTCTGAAGGGATTAACCGTTTTTTACCTGCTACGCAAAACATATGAAGTGAAACCAGATGAACCCTTTCTGTTTCATGCTGCTGCCGGCGGCGTCGGTTTGATCGCCTGCCAATGGGCAAAAGCGCTGGGCGCGAAGCTTATTGGCACCGTTGGTAGCGCACAAAAAGCACAGCGGGCTCTGGATGCCGGCGCCTGGCAAGTGATTAATTACCGTGAGGAAAGCATCGTCGAGCGGGTAAAAGAGATCACTGGCGGCAAAAAAGTGCGCGTGGTCTATGACTCCGTCGGAAAAGATACCTGGGAAGCCTCACTGGATTGCCTGCAACGCCGGGGACTGATGGTTAGTTTCGGCAATGCGTCAGGGCCCGTTACCGGCGTGAACTTAGGGATTCTGAATCAGAAAGGTTCTCTGTATGCCACGCGGCCTTCGCTACAGGGATACATTACGACACGTGAAGAACTGACCGAAGCCAGCAATGAATTGTTCTCATTGATTGCCAGCGGCGTGATTAAAGTCGATGTGGCTGAAAATCAACGCTATGCGTTAAAAGATGCCCGTCGCGCGCATGAGGTGCTGGAAAGCCGGGCCACACAGGGCTCAAGCCTGCTGATTCCGTAATAGCTCTGCAAAGAAATTGGGCTTCCACCCGGGAAGCCCTTTCTTTTTTGCTCGGCTGTATGTAGGGTACAGCGCGATGAATTCGTTAACTACGCAATAATGACAGATTTAATAATCAATTCCCATTGAGTTGTGAAAGTAACGTTTCAGGTTGTGACGAACCGCTCAATACCTTAGTAAAACCGACGGTTATTGCGCTGATACTGTGGGGTTTTTGGCGTTTTTACCGCCTTGATCACCCACACTACAGCCACCGCCAGCAGTAACCACGGTAACAGCTTGATCATTAGCGCCAGCATCCCGCCCAGAAACATGACAGCGGTCGCCACAGCCAGCGCTGCCAGTATGCCCAGCAAGGACACGCCAGTAACCATCAGCATCAGAAAAAAGCCAATGACGAAAAGTAATTCCAGCATAGTTGCTCCCCATAAAGATGCAATTGCCCGGCGGCATAGTGCTTACCGGGGCGATATAGATAAGCTATTACAAAAACCATGCCAATATTTATTTTATTGATATATAAAAGAAAACGCTCCGCGACAGGACGCGGAGCGTAGTGAAATTAACTAAATATTGGTGAATTTTTAACGCTTGTCTGCGACCAGCTGCAGTGCCTGTTCCAGTACACGAATATCCGCGCCAGCTTTATGGGCATTTTCGCTCAGATAACGACGCCACTGCCGCGCACCAGGAATCCCCTGGAACAACCCCAACATGTGGCGAGTAATATGCCCCAGATATGTCCCCTGGCTCAGCTCACGCTCAATATAGGGATACATGGCGCGGACCACCGCAACCGGATCGACCTCAGCCGTATCGGCGCCAAAAATCTCCCGATCTACCGCAGCCAAAATACCCGGATTTTGATAAGCCTCGCGGCCTACCATCACGCCGTCCATATATTTCAGATGTTCCTTTGCCTCTGCCAGAGATTTGATGCCGCCGTTAATCGACAGGGTCAGGTGCGGAAAATCCCGTTTTAGCTGATACACGCGCGGATAATCCAGCGGCGGGATCTCACGATTCTCTTTCGGGCTTAATCCGGAAAGCCAGGCTTTGCGCGCATGAATAATAAACGTCTCGCACTCACCCCGACCGGAAACCGTATTAATAAAATCGCACAGAAACGCGTAGCTATCCTGATCGTCAATACCAATGCGGGTTTTCACCGTCACCGGGATCGAGACAACATCTCGCATGGCTTTAATACTGTCCGCTACCAGTTGCGCATTGCCCATCAAACAGGCGCCAAACAGGCCATTCTGCACGCGATCGGAGGGACAACCGACATTAAGGTTAATTTCATCGTATCCCCGCGCTTCCGCCAGCTTAGCACAGTGCGCAAGCTGAGCCGGATCGCTCCCGCCAAGCTGCAGTGCGACCGGATGCTCTTCTTCACTGTAAGCCAGATAGTCACCCTTGCCATGAATAATGGCGCCCGTGGTCACCATCTCGGTATAGAGCAGCGTTTGATGAGACAGCAATCGCAGGAAATAGCGACAATGTCTGTCTGTCCAGTCGAGCATCGGCGCCACGCTAAACCGACCATTCCAGTGATTGTCAGTCTTTGCAGGTATCGTGCTGGTTTGGTGGGTTTTTACCATTTCAATATTACCGTGCTTTATGCCAATGAAGCCTATTTTTTTATCAGGCTCCCCAAATAATGGGAGCCTGATAATGACAATACAACGTAGTGGCATAATATAGCATAGAGAAATGGCTAAAATCACCGTAAAAGTCTTGTCAAAATATCACGTTAATAATAGGTTTTTTATCGGCCGAAAAAATATAGCTGAGTGTATGATTTAATCTATCTGGCTTTCCAGCGTTTCTCTTACCGTCTCTCGTCTGATAGTAAGGGTTGCCGGAATGGTCGTGCTTCGAAGATGCGTAAATGGGATATCACCAGAATAAAATACCCCTGCGCCATGATAGCCAGAAACCTTAACATCAGTATAGCCTCGACGCCAAATCTCATCAGCCATCTTCTCCATAAAAGATGTTCGCGCGCCTAACAGCATTTTCTCAAAGAACCCCGAGGGTCTATTCGCCTTCTCTATATCCTCCTGGGTAAAACTGGCGGGTCTTCTTTTATCTGCAGAATAACAGCTAACAAGTCTTATATCTTTTATCTGGTCTAAAATGTTATGGGCAACCAGAATATCAACCAGTTCTTTGGCCGTATACACAGAGCCGCCACTGGCCAAAACATCAGTGCCTGCAGCACCATGTCCGGTAATATAGACCTTTCTGAATTCCCCTAATGTGACCTCGTCCAGAGTGAGGTTTTCTTGCTGCTGTGCAACAATACCGACAGCTGTGCCACAATTATGATCATTACTGAATTTTTCCAAATCAATGTCACCCGACATAGATTTATAAGGATTCTCAATTGCTTTTTCAAATTCGGACACTGCCGCTTGAGTTAGAAAAACACTTGGATATAAAGGCTTGCCTGAAAAAACTCTGGGTATTTGCTGACCCAGCATATTCAGGCAAACCGATTCATTGAAGCCTTTCTCTCCTGTTACCAATAACATCCCACTTTTTTGTCCAAACGGGGAAGTACCATACGCAATATTAGCTACGCCAACAAGATCTTTAGATAGGCCAGGTGAAGCATCGGTGGTAGTTGTGCCGGGTATTACCGCTCTTATCGCAGGGCATCCGGCAGAAATAGGCTTCATCATATTAACCTCCCATGGAGTGAACTATATCTCATGTGATATTAATTCAATATTTATTTGGTATCATCTCATTGCTGTTTAGTCAATATCCACAAAGAATCATCTCTATTTTTTACCAAAAACCATGCTGCCACGAGACCAAATGAGCCAATCATTACTAAATATAAGACCAAAATTACACAGCGCAGAGAGGAAAAATCTGATGATTATATTTATGCATACCAATATATATACTATTAATTATTACATTGTATAGTGTTTATAATAACAAATTAAATATTACATTCATTAATAGTGATAATATTTCATAAGTATCAAATAGGTCGCGAGGTATTTATAATATTTCAGTATCAATAATCGCGCCCGGGTCGTAGCCCCTCTCCCCTGCGGTTTTGGTAAGGGAGACACGTAGAGACGCGCCACGATAGTATAACCGGAGGCGTACTGCCTCCGGTGAAAACGCCTCAGAATGTCATTGTAAGCTGTGCGCCTGCGCCCCAGGTTTCATCTTCACCGTACAGCCCCATTAAATCGAGATGTACACGGTTATAGGGCGCAAAGCCCAGACCACCAGTAAACACATTGCTATCGTTATTTTTCACATCCGCACGATATCCTGCACGCACCGCCAACCACGCTAGCGGCCGGACTTCAGCGCCAACACCAACATACCGGGAATTGTCTTCGCTCTTAAATCCTTTCGTTTCCGTCAGATCGCCATCAGCGCTTACGGTCAGCACCTCGTTATGCCACGCAATACCCGCCGTGACCAGGGGGCGAATTTGGTACGTATCTTTGTAGTGAGTGGTTTCTCCCGATATTCCATTGGTGATATAAATCTCTTTCGTGTCAATGTCGCGCGATACCAAATTTTGCCCACTCAGACCCAGCGTCCAGTTTTCGCCAAAATCAGCGGCAAGCCCCGCATCGATGTTGAAGCCGGTATCGTCGTTACGGTAGCGACTACTGTTCCAGTCACTGCTGTCATAGTGATATATTGATGTGGTGTAGTTATAGAGCCAGGTTTTTTGTAATTTCGGCGTAACGCCAATAGAAACAGGCACATCCCCTACCACCCATTGCTTCGCCACCGCAATACCATAATCAGAAACAATCGCGACTCGTCCTGACGCGGTAGAGTTTAAATGTTTTGTTATTTCGTCAGTCCCCAGTAATGCCGCGCGTCCTGCTTCACGAAGCGCGATACTTTCATTACGCTGGATATTGCGCAGATACTGAATATCGTTCTGATCAATAGACGAGCTCACACGCCCATGCGCGTAACCTTTTGCAATAAACGCGACGGAAAGCGTTTGTCCCGGAATACTCACTGCCACCCCGGCGCCAGCATTGGCGCGGGCGGTTTTCCCGTTGAGATATTCCAGTTCATCGGCCAAATCGCGCGCAGCCCCCTGAAATTGATTCAATACCCCCCTCGGATGAAGTAAAATTTGCCCTGGCGTCAGGCTATCGACCACATGATCGTAGTAATTAATTTTGTCGCTGATATCATTTATTTCATCCTGGAGGTTATCTTTATCCGTGATTTGTACGCCGACCGCGGGAAGAACAACAGTGATGTTGTCTTCCGGTTTGGCTTTTGCCAGCAATGCCGGGTTTAGCAACACGCCACTGCCATAATGCGCAGACGCAACCCCCGTCCCGCCCATTGCATCGTTACGCGCTTCAGCCCAGGTATTGGCGGCGCTCGTCTGCTTTGCCATAAAAAACGAGGCTGCAATAGTCATCACTGAAAGTTTGAGGTTTTTATTCACAGTTAGCCCATCTTATTATCAGGTAAATTAACTCCTTCGCCATGCTTAGCAGGACGGAGGTGAACTATTGCTGTGAAATAGCGACGTTAAAGCCTGTTGTTATCATATCGATCCTCATTATGTATAGATGAGAATGCTGGCCGGGGAAAGCGTAGCAGGCGATATATCGTGGCAGGGGAATTTCAGAGTTTTAAGCAGATCGTGGTAAAGTAGCAGATTAAACTTTCATGCTATTCGAGGTGCCAAATGGAAAAGACCAAAACGCAAGAGTTACTGGCGCAAGCCGAAAAACTCTGTGCGCAGCGCAACGTGCGCCTGACGCCCCAGCGCCTCGAAGTGCTGCGCCTGATGAGTCTGCAACAGGGCGCGATCAGCGCGTATGATCTGCTCGACCTGCTGCGTGAAACAGAACCGCAGGCCAAACCGCCCACTATCTACCGAGCGCTGGATTTTTTGCTTGAACAGGGTTTTGTCCATAAAGTGGAGTCCACCAACAGTTATGTTCTCTGCCACCTGTTCGATCAACCTACTCACAGCTCAGCAATGTTTATTTGCGATCGTTGCGGCGGGGTGAAAGAAGAGTGTGCCGAAGGCGTAGAAGACATTATGCATACGCTGGCAGCAAAAATGGGATTTGCGCTACGGCATAATGTGATTGAGGCGCATGGTCTGTGCCCGGCGTGTGTTGAAGTGGAAGCGTGTCGCCACCAAGGTGAGTGCGGTCACGATCATTCTGTTTTAATTAAGAAAAAACCGCGTTAGCCAGAACGGAAAACGGGCGGCAATGAAAGAGGGTGCCACCCGAATTCCTGTGCAAACAGTGGGAGGCACATCCTTGTCCTCCAGGCGGGGGAAACGCATTACCAGCGATAGTTGTTACGGGTTTCCCAGTCAACAACCTCTTTTTCCGCCTGATCTTTCTGGTAACCGTAACGTTCCTGGATTTTACCTACCAGCTGGTCACGTTTACCTTCGATAACGGTCATATCGTCATCGGTCAGCTTACCCCATTGTTCTTTCATTTTACCTTTAAACTGTTTCCAGTTACCGCCGGCTTCGTCTTTATTCATCATCTTGTCCTCATCATTCGGTTAAGAATAGCAAGTGTTATTCGCCCAAATGCTCTGCAATTTCTGCTGGACGTGATAGTAATTGTAGACAGGAATTCGGCCAGCGGTTTTATATTCAGAATTTTTAACCGTCACCCTCTGGCAAACCATGTACCATCGCGCCAGTGGCGACGCCAGATAAAAGCCAGTGACAGGCCGCGAAGCGCCAGAAAAACGGTTAATGCCAGCCATAAGCCGTGATTTCCCAGGAATGGCAAGGCGAGTAGCGTCAGCGCAAATCCCGCCGCGGCAACCGCCATGCTATTGCGCATTTCGGCGGCGCGCGTCGCGCCAATAAACATGCCATCCAGAAGATAGCACCATACGCCTGTTAACGGTAATACCACCTGCCAGATAAGGTATCGATCAGCCAGCAGTTGTATTTGCGGTAACGAGGTCAATAACGCGACAATATGTTCGCCTGCCAGGGCATAGACCATGGAAAACAGCAGGGCAACAACCCCTGACTGACGACACGCCGCCCGCCAGACGTCCAGTAACTTGCTGCCGTCACGCGCGCCGTAAGCCTGGCCAGAGTGCGCTTCCACCGCATAAGCAAAACCGTCCAGCGCATAGGCCGTAAAGGTAAGTAGGGTCATCAGTACCGCATTTACCGCGATAATATCGCTGCCCTGCCGCGCGCCTAACACCGTGATCGCGCCAAAACAGAGCTGAAGGAGCAACGAGCGCAGCATGATATCGCGATTAAGCGCCAAAAGACGGCGTACGTTACCGCGCCATGCATGTTTTAGCATCTCCAGCGACACACCGCGGAGATGGAGAACTTTACGCACCATCATTAAGCCGATCAGTAGCGTGGCATATTCTGCGATAACCGTCGCCAGAGCGGCCCCCTGCACGTTCATATGAAGCCCCATCACCAGCCACAGATCGAGCACAATGTTGAGGATATTTCCCACGACTAACAAGATAACAGGAGCCCGCGCATACTGAACGCCTAACAACCAACCGAGCAGCACCAGATTCGCCAGAGACGCGGGAGCGCTTAACCAACGAATTTCAAGGAAGCGTCTCGCCTGCACCAGAACAGCCTCGTTCCCACCAACAATATGTAAAGCTACATCAATAAGCGGCGTGCGAAAGAGCGCAATCAATACACCTGCGCCCAGCGCCAGCAACAACGGCTGAATCAATGCCCGAGCTAAGGCTCGCGGGTTTTTAGCGCCAAATGCCTGGGCCGTTAACCCGGTGGTGCTCATTCGCAGAAACAGCAACAGCATGAAAAGAAAACTGGTGGCGGTCGCCCCTACCGCCACGCCGCCCAGATAAACCGGGCTGTCCAGATGACCAATCACTGCCGTATCAACCAGCCCCAACAAGGGAACGGTGATATTAGAAAAAATCATTGGCAACGCGAGACGCCAAAGCGCTTTATCAGAGGAGGTAAAAAACGGCATGAAGACTGGCCTGACAAGGAGTTAAACAAAACATGCGCCCTACCACATAGCGGCATAAACGCCTTATCCGGCCTACAAAACCTTCACCCTCGGGAATCGGTTTCCCGCAGGCCTGATAAGCGTAGCGCCATCAGGCTGCAGGGCTGCCGGATGGGCACATACAAGGAGAGTAAGAAGAGATTACAGCCATTCGCCGTTGCGAATGACACCGACCGCCAATCCTTCAATGGTGAAGCTTTGTTCGCGCAAATCCACCACTATCGGTGTAAACTCACTGTTTTCCGGCAGAAGTTCTACTTTATTACCCTGTTTTTTCAAGCGTTTTACGGTGACTTCATCATCAATGCGAGCCACAACCACCTGCCCGTTGCGAACATCCTGCGTTTTATGTACTGCCAGTAAATCGCCATCCATAATGCCAATGTCTTTCATCGACATGCCGCTTACGCGCAACAGGAAATCCGCGCTGGGTTTGAACAAAGAAGGATCAACCTGGTAATGGCCTTCAATGTGTTGCTGCGCCAGCAGTGGCTCACCCGCCGCTACGCGCCCAACAAGTGGTAACCCCTCTTCTTCTTCCTGTAACAGACGGATACCTCGAGAAGCGCCGGAAACGATTTCAAGCACCCCTTTGCGCGCCAACGCTTTAAGATGTTCTTCCGCCGCGTTTGGGGAACGGAACCCCAAACGCTGCGCGATTTCCGCACGCGTCGGTGGCATACCTGTCTGGCTGATGTGATCCCGAATGAGATCAAACACCTCTTGCTGCCTGGCCGTTAACGCTTTCATTCCGCCCCCTGGGTGTATATACAGTCATGCTGTGAGTATATACAGTTGAAGGTGATTTTGGAACCACAAACCGCGCAAAAAACAAGAGATTTATAAAATTTGGAACCTTTATCGAAAATGTGACCATAACAGAATGCCCCAGGTCATCAGGGCAACGAAAATAGACAGCAGCACCGCAGCCGACCCCATATCTTTCGCCCGCCCGGAAAGTTCGTGATAGTCAGAACCGATGCGGTCAACGACGGCTTCTATCGCACTGTTGAGGATTTCAACGATCATGATAAGTACCAGGGAACCTATCAATAACACGCGGGTAATGGCATCCACATCCAGCCAACAGGCAATAATGACGCCCAGCAATACCGCCAGGCTTTCCTGGCGAAACGCGGCTTCGTGAGTCCATGCGGCGCGAAATCCTTTCCAGGAATACCCTGCCGCTTTGATAATTCTGGTGAATCCAGTGGTATTATTGGCCATCAAAAGAACCTTTTTACATTATTAACGTCAATGACATTATACGGCCGCCCTGCACGATTCGGGCTGCCGTTATAGAGCGCGAAGTATGACGGGATACAACAGAAATTCGCTAAACTTTCTGATATCCTTGCAGCGCATTTGCATTATTAACCAGAGGCTTTACATCGTTTATGTCCGGCTGGCCACGAATTTACTACAAATTACTGAATTTACCATTAAGCGTACTGGTAAAAAGCAAGTCTATTCCGGCGGAACCCGCTCAGGAATTGGGACTCGATACTTCTCGTCCCATTATGTATGTCTTGCCATACAACTCAAAAGCGGACTTACTGACGCTGCGCGCCCAATGTCTGGCGCACGATCTTCCTGATCCGCTGGAGCCGCTGGAGATCGACGGCGCGCTACTGCCTCGCTATGTATTTATCCATGGCGGGCCGCGTGTTTTTACGTATTACACGCCAAAAGAAGAGTCGGTGAAGCTTTTTCACGACTATCTCGATCTGCATCGCAGTAATCCGGCTTTGGATTTACAGATGGTGCCCGTTTCCGTGATGTTTGGCCGCGCACCGGGTCGTGAAAAGGGGGAAGTGAACCCGCCTTTACGTATGTTGAACGGCGTACAGAAATTTTTTGCCATCTCCTGGCTGGGGCGCGATAGCTTTGTCCGATTCTCGCCCTCCGTCTCGTTGCGTCGCATGGCTGATGAACACGGTACCGATAAAATCATCGCCCAGAAACTGGCGCGTGTAGCGCGTATGCACTTCGCCCGTCAGCGCCTGGCGGCAGTTGGCCCTCGCCTGCCCGCCCGTCAGGACCTGTTTAACAAACTGCTGGCGTCGAAAGCTATCGCTCGCGCGGTGGAAGATGAGGCGCGCAGTAAGAAAATTTCTCACGAAAAAGCGCAGCAAAACGCCATTGCACTGATGGAGGAGATCGCCGCGAACTTCTCTTACGAGATGATTCGTTTGACCGACAGAATTCTGGGCTTTACCTGGAATCGGCTTTACCAGGGGATTAACGTTCATAACGCCGAGCGCGTACGCCAACTGGCGCACGACGGGCATGAAATCGTTTATGTGCCCTGTCATCGCAGCCACATGGACTATTTGCTTCTCTCGTATGTGTTGTACCATCAGGGGCTGGTTCCGCCGCACATTGCCGCCGGTATCAACCTTAATTTCTGGCCAGCCGGGCCGATTTTCCGCCGTCTTGGCGCGTTCTTTATTCGCCGTACTTTCAAGGGCAATAAACTCTATTCCACCGTCTTTCGCGAATATCTGGGCGAGTTATTCAGCCGTGGATATTCTGTAGAATATTTTGTGGAAGGGGGGCGTTCGCGTACCGGACGTTTGCTCGATCCGAAAACCGGCACGCTGTCGATGACCATCCAGGCGATGCTGCGCGGCGGTACCCGCCCAATTACGTTAGTGCCTATTTATATCGGCTACGAACACGTGATGGAGGTGGGAACGTACGCCAAAGAATTGCGCGGCGCGACAAAAGAGAAAGAGAGTCTGCCGCAGATGCTGCGCGGTCTGAGCAAACTGCGCAATCTGGGTCAGGGCTACGTTAACTTTGGCGAACCGATGCCGCTCATGACGTACCTGAATCAGCATGTACCGGAATGGCGTGAATCTATTGACCCTATAGAGGCCATCCGTCCCGCCTGGCTAACGCCGACGGTAAACGGTATCGCTGCTGAACTGATGGTACGTATTAACAACGCTGGCGCAGCAAACGCGATGAACCTGTGCTGTACCGCGCTACTGGCATCGCGCCAGCGTTCGCTCACCCGCGAACAGCTCACCGAGCAGCTAAATTGTTATCTCGATCTGATGCGCAATGTGCCTTACTCCACGGACTCGACCGTTCCTGCCGCCAGCGCGGGCGAACTCATTGATCATGCGTTGCAGATGAATAAGTTTGAGGTTGAGAAAGACACCATTGGCGATATCATCATTCTGCCACGCGAGCAGGCAGTGTTGATGACCTATTATCGCAACAACATTGCGCATATGTTGATTATGCCTTCGCTGATGGCGGCGATTATCACCCAGCATCGCCGCATTTCGCGTGATGCGCTACAGCAGCATGTTGAAGCGCTCTATCCGATGTTAAAAGCGGAGTTGTTCCTGCGCTGGGAGCGCGAGGAGTTAGCCGCGGTGATTGACGCGCTGGCCAGTGAAATGCAGCGTCAGGGGCTGATTACTGTGCAGGACGACGAACTGCATATCAACCCGGCGCATTCACGTACGCTGCAACTGCTGGCGGCGGGCGCACGCGAAACGCTACAGCGTTATGCCATTACGTTCTGGCTGTTGAGCGCCAATCCGTCCATCAACCGCAGTACGCTGGAGAAAGAAAGCCGTACCGTGGCGCAACGTCTGTCAGTCCTGCACGGTATTAACGCGCCGGAGTTTTTCGACAAGGCGGTGTTCAGTTCGTTAGTGCTGACGCTACGGGATGAGGGCTATATCAGCGATACGGGCGATGCCGAACCGGCAGAAACGATGAAGATATATCAGATGCTTGCCGATCTGATTACCTCCGATGTACGCCTGACTATTGAGAGCGCGACGCAGGGCGAATAAGCCAACGCCGGAAATGCCCGATAGCGCAGGCTTATCGGGCGACTGATATGACGTATTGAAAATTTTGGGTTTGTAGGCCGGGTAAGGCGTCGCCGCCACCCGGCATGACATCAGAAGTGCCAGTAACTCATCGCCAGCCCTAAAAACAGCACCAGGCCAACATAGTTATTGTTCATAAAGGCTTTGAAGCAAGCTTCGCGCTCCCGGCTCGCAATCAGTTTTTGCTGGTATGCAAACAACGCTCCTGCCACCAGCACAGACCAGTAATATCCCCCTCCCAGACCATTCAACCCGCCGATCAGGGCCATTAACGCCAGTACGCCAAGCTGTAAAATCCCGATAATCAGTTTGTCATAACGGCCAAACAGAATCGCCGTCGATTTAATGCCAATCTTGATATCGTCATCTCTGTCGACCATCGCATATTGTGTGTCGTAGGCGACGGCCCAGAGAATATTGGCGAGGAACATCAACCAGCAACTCAGCGGTGTTGATTCGCTCACTGCGGCGAATGCCATGGGGATTGACCAGCCAAAGGCGGCGCCCAGCACCACCTGCGGCAGGTGGGTATAACGTTTCATAAAGGGATAAACCCAGGCCAGCGCCAGTGCTGCTACGGAGAGCAGGATCGTCATAGTGTTCAACGTCAGCACCAGCAGAAACGCAAGCAGCACCAGCACGATAAACAAATTACGCGCTTCTTTCTCTGTCACGGCGCCGCTGGGTAAGGGTCGGTTGGCGGTACGTTTTACATGACCGTCAAACTTGCGATCGGCATAGTCGTTCACCACGCAGCCCGCCGCGCGCATTAACCATACGCCGGCGACAAAAACCGCTAAAATCCACAGTTGAGGCATACCCGGCGTTGCCACCCACAGCGCCCAAAGCGTCGGCCAGAGCAGCAGCAACGCGCCAATAGGCTTATCTGTACGCATCAAACGGTGAAACGCCAGCAGCTTACTCTGCGTCAGACTCCACTCCATTTTTATCTTCCTCTTAGTACAGCGGCGATGCAGGTAAAAAAAGCTCAGTGAGCAAGAGCGGCTTTCCGCTCAACCGCAAGCGAGAGCGTCGCCCCCAAAGCGTTGCATCGCGTCCAATTTCAATAAAATCGCGGGTCAGCATCGATGATGTAAATAGATAACGTCCAAGCGGGGTTTTTCCCAGATGTTGTAAGACCTGCTCAGGTCCGCACAGCGTGGATTCCGGAACGACGGTACGCCCGGCAAGCCAGGGTTCGCCATCCGCGCAAAGGAGGATTTCGCGTAACCAGTAGCGGGATTCGGATGGCAATAGACTGAGCGCTTCCTCAACCTCACTTTGACCGACAAACCCTTCCCGAATTAGCGTCACGCTTACCTGTTTTCCCAGCTGCTCAAAACGTTTGGTCATGGAATCTTCCAGCAATAGCCAGTCCAGCAAAGGGGGTTCAAGCGCAGGAATTGCGTCAAAATAGCGCAGCGCACGCAGTTGCGTTAACGCAGGGTGTGACATGCCTTACTCTCCGATTCATAACCTAAAGTCATTGTATCTCAGAAAAGACATTACGGGGGGCGCAAACACAATTAAGTGATCTGTTGCGCAACAAAAAAGTAACAATTCGCATGAAATGATAAAAAAGGTGCGCCAGGAGACGCACCAGTTGCTGCAAAATCAGCAATGTGGGGACACAATTACCCCTTGCCTTTTACACTGCTGATAAAAGTGGAACGGGCAGATGTCGAGCCCAGACGTTCGGCCTCATCAAGCAGTTTCAGCGCTTTATCGACGTCGCCTTTCGCTACGGCATCCTTAATCGCTTTATTAAAGTAGCTTTCCGTATCGTTCAACATCGGTTCGCTTTTCTTTGGCGCAACAGGCGCTGGCGCAGCGACCGGCGCCGCGGTATTTCCGACCGTTACCGGCCCCGTACCGGACGAGCCAAACAGCGGGCCAACCAGTACGCTGGAACTACTGTTAGTTTTCACCTTCAGTTTCAACAGTCCGTCAGTGGTATGACGGGCTACCGGATCGGGAATATCCGGGACAGAGTTACCGACGCCTTTGGCATAGGCTTTTGCCGGATCGAGCAGCGTAGTGGTTTGCTGAAGATCTTTTTCGGTCGTAAATACCAAAACATAGAGTTTTTGTTGCCCCAGCGCAGGCGTCAGACGCATCACGCCTTCCAACCGGTCTGCGCTCATGACGCCCGGCTGCTGATAAGTAAAGTAACTGCTGGGGAAGAACGCCGAAGGCGTCATATTTTGGTCAAGAATCAACACGTTTGGCGCAAAAACGCTGGCTTGCTTATTGACTTCGCTGGAAAGCGTTAGCGTTAGCTCGCCGATATTTGCCGGAACGCTCCAGGCAGCGACCGGGCCGGTGATGCCGGCAACATCAAGCCGCTGACCGCTGGTCGCAAGTTGGGTAGACTGTGTTTTTGACTGGTCGACGGGCGTCCAGGTTAATTGCTGTAGCGCAGCAGCGGGAATAGCGGGCGCTGCACTGGTATTTTGCGGTACATAGTTCACTTCTGCCAGGCTGATACCCGGCGCGCTGGCGAACAACCCTGTGGTTAAACAGAGGGCGATGAGACTTTTCTTCATTTTCATTATTATCACCTCAATAAGGTGGGTTCAGCGGTAGCCAGGCAATAGCGCGCCAACCCAGGCACAGTACCGGATGACGGTTAACGTTTTATCCGGCCTACAGACATCATCAGATCTTACGCTTTAGAGGGGCTTGCGCCCCTCGTTACATCAGATGACCGTCGTATTACCACCAGATTTCCATCTGGGCGCCGAAGGTCCACTCATCGCTATCGCCACGGCTGGTGGTATTGATACCGCTGTTGCTTGCGGCGGCATAACGCAAGGTTTTATCACCATCTTTGATATAACCCCATTTCTCATCCCACTTCGCATAAGTCGCAAACACACGGATAGCCGGGCGCGACCAGATGCTGTCGCCTGCCTGCCACTGTTGCGCCAGGGTGATTTTGTATTGGTTGTTATGATCGCCAGTCTGCTGAGATTTCACGTTGTCATAACCCACTTCCAGCAGGGTACTCATGATTGGCGTCCATTTGAACATCGGACGTACGCCTACAGTCCACCAATCGGTACCGAGTTTATTGTCCAGGTCTTGTTTCTGGAACATACCGACGTACATCAGATCCCAACGATCGCCCAGCGAAATCGCGCCGTGATCCAGCACGCGCCATAGTTTGCCGTTATTATTGACGTAGTCGTCAACGTGGTGGATGACATTACCGTCAGCGTCTTTTGTATCATAGGCATACCCATAGGTACCCTGCGCCCCGCCTTTACCCTGCGTGGTCATCGCGTCAGTCGCATACTGAAGGACAAACTTGTTGTAGCCTTTCAACATGCTTTGGGTATGTTCCGCGGTGAACATCCAGCCGTCTTTAGTTGCGCCATCAACATAGCTGTAGCCGTCGCTCTTATTCGCCCGACCATAGTCAACGCCCAGTTCCAGCACGCCATCCGGGTTGGTCTGCAAGCCTGCTAAACGGACATCGAAAACATCGTTCGCGGTATCTTTAGAAGTATCGTAAATATTTTGGCTGCTGAAGGTGTAAGAACCGCCCGCTTCCTGAGAGCGGGTCGCCGCCAGTGAAAGCTTACCAAAGCCCAAATCGATATTTTCAATACCCGCGCCAGGACCAGAAATATCCCAGTAGTAGAAGTCGATCATGTGTACGTCGTGACGCTGATAGAAGCGTTTACCGGCCCAGATAGTGGAACCCGGCAGCCATTCAATCAGGTTTTTCCCCTGCACGTTTGCTTCGCGGAAGGCAGGATCGGTCGATTCCCAGTCGTTCTGCTGTGCGACAGAATAGGCGACGTTGGTGTCGAAATAGAAGCTCTTATCGCCCTCTTTCCACACTTCCTGACCCAGTTTCAGTTCCGCATAGGTTTCACATTCGTTACCGAGACGGTATTTACTTTGTGCACCGGTCACCTGGAAACATTGTTGTTCACCGCCGCTTCCCGTCCAGCCAATACCGGAACGGGCGTAACCGTGAAAATCGACAGCCATTGCCTGAGCGGACATGACGCCCGCAGCGACAGCAACCGCCAGAGGAAGTTTGCGCAGAGTAATCATCATTCTATCTCCTGAGATCATTGCTTTTCTTTAAACGCGTCACCCTTGAAGTCGTCTCAATACCACCTGGAGGGTTGTGCGTTTTCTTTTTTAATGGAGGCCTTAAACGCCCGGCTCTTGATGCAGTCGACGACATGCGCTGCCATCTTCACGGAACAGATGACAACGCTCTGGCGGCAGGCCGATAGCGAATGTGGCGCCCTCTTCTACCAACACCACGTCGTTCTGGCGATAAACCAGGTTTTGACGGATGGCGGGGATCTGGATATGAATTTGTGTTTCGTGACCTAATTGCTCGACAACCTGGACTTCACCTTCCAGGGTGACATCGGCGATATCGCTCGGTAGTAAGTGTTCCGGACGAATGCCTAAAGACATGTTGGCACCGACCTGAACATCACGGCTTTCAACCGGCAGCCAAATTTGCTGGCGATTCGGCAGTTCAACCTGGACCTGGTCAATCGCGGTAGCGGTCACTTTCACCGGCAGAAAGTTCATCTTCGGCGAACCGATAAAGCCCGCGACAAAGCGATCCGCCGGATAGTGATACAACTCCAGCGGCTTACCGACCTGAGCGACGCGACCGGCGTCCAGCACCACGATTTTGTCGGCCAAAGTCATCGCTTCGACCTGATCATGAGTGACGTAAATCATTGTGCGCCGCAGACGTTTATGCAGACGGGAGATTTCAATGCGCATTTGCACGCGCAGTGCGGCGTCGAGGTTAGAGAGCGGTTCGTCCAGCAGGAACACACGTGGCTCCGCCACCAGCGTACGGCCAATCGCCACACGCTGACGCTGACCACCGGAAAGTGCCTTCGGCTTACGTTCCAGCAAATGCGCCAGTTGCAGCACTTCCGCCACCTGGTTGACGCGTTGATTCATTACCTCTTTTTTCGCGCCTGCCAGCTTAAGACCAAAAGACATGTTTTCTGCAACGGAGAGGTGGGGATAGAGCGCATAAGACTGGAATACCATGCCCACGCCGCGCTCAGCGGGCGGGATATCATTCATGCGGGTTTCCCCAATAAACAAATCCCCACGGGTAATGGTTTCAAGTCCGGCGATCATTCGCAGTAAGGTCGATTTACCACAGCCTGACGGTCCCACAAACACCACGAATTCCCCGTCATGGATATCGAGGTTGATATCTTTCGATACCACCACGTCACCCCAGGCTTTCGTTACATTTCGTAGCTGTACGCTCGCCATGCCCTTCTCCCTTCGTTACAACCTGTCATTGACAGCAACATTCATGATGGCCTGACTATGCGCGATCCCTGGCTGGCATAAATCCTCCGCCCCCCGGCTTTTTTATGGGGGAGGAGGCGGGAGGATGAGGACACAGCGCCTGAGACCACAGACGCGGACAGAAAAGGAATTTCGTGATGTCGTCCGCAAAAATCGGCGTGTTTTTGTGTGCGCCAGTACGCATTACTCACATTTATGTAACACAGATCACATAAAGGATGGGTGGGGCGTAGGGGTAGGGAGGATGGAAAGAGGTTGTCGTATAAAGAAACTAGAGAGCGTTAAACCACCTCTGTGTACATCACCAAAAAGGATGGGAGATATGAAGATTAAAACTGGCGTAGGCATCCTCGCATTATCCGCACTTACGACGATGATGATTTCCGCCCCGGCTCTCGCCAAAATTGAAGAAGGTAAACTGGTTATCTGGATCAACGGCGACAAGGGCTATAACGGTCTGGCCGAGGTCGGTAAAAAATTTGAGCAAGACACCGGTATTAAAGTCACCGTTGAGCATCCGGACAAGCTGGAAGAGAAATTTCCGCAGGTTGCAGCCACCGGCGACGGTCCTGACATTATCTTCTGGGCGCACGACCGTTTTGGCGGCTACGCGCAGTCTGGTCTGCTGGCGGAGGTCACTCCGGATAAAGCGTTTCAGGACAAACTCTATCCGTTCACCTGGGATGCAGTACGTTATAACGGCAAGCTGATCGCCTACCCCATCGCCGTTGAAGCTCTCTCCCTGATTTACAATAAAGATCTCGTCCCGAACCCGCCAAAAACCTGGGAAGAAATTCCTGCGCTGGATAAGCAACTGAAAGCGAAAGGGAAATCAGCGCTGATGTTCAACCTGCAAGAACCGTATTTTACCTGGCCATTAATCGCCGCTGATGGCGGGTACGCGTTCAAATTTGAGAACGGCAAGTACGATGTGAAAGATGTTGGCGTCGACAGCGCTGGTGCGAAAGCCGGTCTGACCTTCCTGGTCGATATGATCAAAAACAAAAACATGAACGCCGATACCGACTACTCCATCGCCGAAGCCGCCTTTAATAAAGGCGAGACGGCAATGACTATTAACGGCCCGTGGGCATGGTCAAATATTGATAAGAGCAAAGTGAACTACGGTGTGACCCTGCTGCCGACCTTCAAAGGCAAACCGTCGAAACCGTTCGTCGGCGTGCTGAGCGCGGGAATCAATGCCGCCAGCCCGAACAAGGAACTGGCGAAAGAGTTCCTCGAAAACTATCTGCTGACCGATCAGGGACTGAGTGCGGTGAACAAAGATAAACCGCTGGGCGCCGTAGCGCTGAAATCCTTCCAGGAGCAATTAGCGAAAGATCCACGTATCGCCGCGACCATGGATAACGCCCAAAAAGGCGAAATCATGCCGAACATTCCGCAGATGTCTGCCTTCTGGTATGCGGTGCGTACAGCCGTCATCAACGCCGCCAGCGGTCGTCAGACTGTAGATGCTGCGCTGAAAGATGCACAAGGTCGTATCACCAAGTAATACGGTTTCCCTTATTTTTTAGGGAATCAGGTTTATTGAATACGTTGTTACGCGAAATCATTCGCGCTACATCGAGGCGGCAAGGAGGCAAATCCTCAGGAGCTTACATAAGTAAGTGACTGGGGTGAGCTTCCGCAGCCAACAAAGAGGTAGTGCGAAGGATAAAGCGTAAAGAGGAAGATCCCCATGGATGTCATTAAAAAGAAACATTGGTGGCAAAGCGACGCGCTGAAATGGTCAGCGATAGGTCTGCTGGGCCTGCTGGTGGGTTACCTTGTAGTTTTAATGTACGCACAAGGGGAGTATTTGTTCGCCATCATGACGCTGATTTTAAGCTCTGCTGGCCTCTATATTTTCGCGAATCGTAAAACCTATGCCTGGCGCTACGTTTACCCAGGCCTCGCCGGAATGGGACTGTTTGTACTCTTCCCGCTGGTTTGCACTATCGCCATTGCTTTTACCAACTACAGTAGCACCAACCAGCTTACCTTTGAACGCGCCCAACAGGTGCTGATGGACCGTTCTTATCAGGCTGGCAAAACGTATACCTTCGGTTTGTATCCGACTGATGACAAGTGGCAACTGGCCCTGACCGACGGCGAAACCGGCAAACATTATTTGTCTGACGCATTTACCTTTGGCGGCGAACAAAAACTACAGTTGCAGGAAAGCGATGCCCTGCCGGGCGGCGAACGCGCCAATCTGCGTATTATCACCCAGAACCGCCTGGCGCTGAACCAACTGACCGCCGTTCTGCCGGACGACAGCAAAGTGATTATGAGCTCACTGCGTCAGTTTTCCGGTACCCGCCCGCTGTATACACTGGCTGATGACGGTCTGCTCACCAATAACCAGAGTGGCGTGAAATACCGGCCTAATAACGATATCGGTTACTATCAGTCTATCAACGCAGACGGAAGCTGGGGCGACGAAAAACTCAGTCCCGGTTATACCGTTACTATCGGCGCGAAAAACTTCACCCGCGTCTTTACCGATGAAGGTATCCAGAAGCCCTTTTTCGCCATCTTCGTCTGGACGGTGGTCTTCTCTGTCCTTACCGTGGTACTCACCGTGGCGGTAGGCATGGTATTGGCATGTCTCGTACAGTGGGAGGCACTGAAAGGTAAAGCTATCTACCGCGTACTGCTGATTCTGCCCTACGCCGTACCGTCGTTTATCTCAATCCTGATTTTCAAAGGGCTGTTCAACCAGAGCTTTGGTGAAATCAACATGATGCTGAGCGCTTTATTCGGCGTGAAGCCCGCCTGGTTCAGCGACCCGAATACCGCGCGGGCGATGGTGATCATCGTTAATACCTGGCTGGGCTACCCCTACATGATGATTCTGTGTATGGGATTACTGAAAGCGATACCCGACGATCTGTATGAAGCGTCGGCAATGGATGGCGCCGGTCCATTTCAGAACTTCTTCAAAATTACGCTGCCGCTGCTGATTAAGCCACTGACTCCGCTGATGATCGCCAGCTTCGCCTTTAACTTTAACAACTTCGTTCTGATACAACTGTTGACCAACGGCGGGCCAGACCGTCTCGGCACCACCACCCCAGCCGGCTATACCGACCTGCTTGTCAGCTACACCTACCGCATTGCCTTTGAAGGCGGCGGCGGTCAGGACTTCGGTCTGGCGGCGGCTATCGCCACCCTGATCTTCCTGCTGGTAGGGGCTCTGGCCATCGTGAACCTGAAAGCCACACGCATGAAGTTTGATTAAGGGAGAGAACAATAATGGCTATGGTACAACCCAAATCGCAAAAATTGCGTCTCTTTATCACACACCTGGGGCTACTGATTTTCATCGCGGCGATCATGTTCCCGCTGCTGATGGTCATCGCCATCTCATTGCGTGAAGGGAACTTCGCCACCGGCAGCCTGATTCCGGAAAAAATTTCCTGGGAGCACTGGCGGCTTGCGCTGGGCTTTAGTGTAGAACATGCGGATGGCCGAGTAATGCCGCCACCTTTCCCGGTGCTGTTATGGCTGTGGAACTCGGTGAAAATCGCCGGTATTACCGCCATCGGTATTGTGGCGCTCTCCACCACCTGCGCCTATGCCTTTGCGCGTATGCGTTTCCCAGGCAAAGCGACGCTGCTCAAAGGAATGCTGATTTTCCAGATGTTCCCGGCGGTACTGTCGCTGGTAGCGCTGTATGCGTTATTTGACCGGCTGGGACAATACATCCCCTTTATTGGCCTGAACACGCATGGGGGTGTGATCTTCGCCTATCTTGGCGGTATCGCGCTACATGTCTGGACGATTAAAGGCTACTTCGAAACGATTGACAGCTCGCTGGAAGAGGCGGCGGCACTGGATGGCGCGACGCCGTGGCAGGCATTCCGCCTGGTACTATTGCCGCTCTCAGTACCGATTCTCGCAGTCGTGTTTATTCTGTCTTTCATCGCAGCGATTACCGAAGTTCCGGTCGCGTCACTGTTACTGCGCGATGTAGACAGCTACACGTTGGCCGTAGGTATGCAGCAATATCTCAACCCGCAAAACTACTTGTGGGGCGACTTTGCCGCCGCGGCCGTACTTTCCGCCATTCCCATCACCCTGGTATTCCTGTTGGCGCAGCGCTGGCTGGTCAACGGCCTGACGGCAGGGGGGGTGAAAGGCTAACCTTTGTTATACCTGCCCGGAAACGGGCAATGCCACTGTCGTCAACTTATGTTATCCCCACTATGGTCGTATTTCGGCGCTCTTTGGAGCGCCTTTTTTTATCCGTCACGGACAATAACTGGCTTTATGTTATTTGACAATGCCGTTATGATTATTTTCTTTTGTGCTTTTTATCACGGAAAATATATCATTCGGTTCATTTTTAGCGAATTAAACAGAATTAAGATCACAGAAAAGATATAACGTAACGGTAATGTAAAAAATGATAATTGTCTTCCCTGCCCGTTGAAACCACCATCATCCACACTGACAAAATAGCTGCATCATTTAAGGCAGGTCTGGATGAATACCCAATATAATTCCCGCTATATTTTTTCGATTACATTAGTCGCAACATTAGGAGGGTTATTATTCGGCTATGATACCGCGGTTATTTCCGGTACCGTCGAGTCTCTAAATACGGTTTTTGTCGCTCCACAGCAGTTAAGTGAATCCGCCGCTAACTCGTTACTTGGTTTTTGCGTTGCCAGCGCGCTGATTGGCTGTATCATCGGAGGCGCCATTGGCGGTTACTGCAGTAACCGTTTTGGTCGTCGCGATTCCTTAAAAATCGCTGCCCTGCTTTTCTTTATTTCCGGTGTCGGCTCCGCCTGGCCCGAATTAGGTTTTACCACCATCAACCCGGATAATACCGTTCCCGTCTATTTAGCCGGTTATGTTCCGGAATTTGTTATTTATCGAATTATCGGCGGTATTGGCGTCGGATTAGCCTCAATGCTCTCTCCGATGTATATCGCGGAGCTAGCCCCTGCCCATATCCGTGGCAAGTTAGTCTCATTTAACCAGTTCGCCATTATTTTTGGACAACTGCTGGTTTATTGCGTGAACTATTTTATTGCCAGATCCGGCGACGCTGTGTGGTTGAATACGGATGGCTGGCGATATATGTTTGCCTCAGAATGTATTCCGGCGCTGCTCTTTTTACTGCTGCTCTATACCGTACCGGAAAGCCCACGTTGGCTAATGGCGCGCGGCAGAAATGAACAAGCGGAAGGCATCCTGCGCAAAATTATGGGCACCTCACAGGCAACCCAGGCGATGCAGGAAATCACCCATTCGCTGGAGAATGGCCGCAAAACAGGCGGACGCCTGCTGATGTTTGGCGCAGGCGTGATTGCGATTGGCGTCATGCTGTCCGTCTTTCAGCAATTTGTTGGGATTAACGTGGTCCTGTATTACGCGCCGGAGGTATTTAAAACGTTGGGGGCCAGTACCGATGTCGCATTGTTACAGACGATCATTGTCGGCGTCATTAACCTGAGCTTTACCGTGCTGGCCATCATGACGGTCGATAAGTTTGGTCGTAAGCCGCTGCAAATTATCGGCGCGTTGGGTATGGCGCTGGGGATGTTTAGTCTCGGCACCGCCTTTTATACTCAGGCGCCAGGCATCGTGGCGCTGTTATCAATGCTGTTCTACGTCGCCGCGTTCGCCATGTCCTGGGGTCCGGTGTGCTGGGTGCTGTTGGCAGAAATCTTCCCTAACGCGATTCGCGGTAAAGCGCTGGCGATTGCTGTCGCCGCGCAATGGCTGGCGAATTACTTTGTCTCCTGGACCTTCCCCATGATGGATAAAAACTCATGGCTGGTCGCCCATTTTCACAACGGTTTTTCCTACTGGATTTATGGTGTGATGGGTGTGTTGGCGGCGCTATTTATGTGGAAATTTGTACCGGAAACCAAAAGCAAAACGCTGGAGGAACTTGAGGAGTTATGGGCGTCTACAGGAAAGAAAACGCCAAAAGTCGCCCTGTAATAAGTTAATTTATCGCCATGCCGTACTTCCGTTACGGTGTGGCGACGTCTATTCTCGTCTTAACCGATTCGAATTACATAACCACAAGGTAATCACCAACAGTAGGATCGCCGCCGAATAGAGTAAGACGTCCATTGGCGTTTTATGATCGACGATGATCAGGCGCACAATCGCCGTGATGCCAATATACACGAAATAGCGCAGCGGGAAGTGAAAGCCAGACTTAAAGTACTTCACAATCAGCGCAATAAATTCGAAATAGAGAAAGTAGATCACCAGCCCTTCCACCAGTTCATATTTACTGGCCTGCTCAGGTACAAATAGTGCGTCCGCCAGATGAAACGTTTCTTTACCGAGAAACACGGCCAGGATCAGGCCGAGAACCAGTAGCCCTAAATTCAGTACGTTTTGTAAAATGGTGGCGATGAACTCAAGACGTGAGCGTGACAACAGCATCATAACAGCCCCTCTTTCTCTGTAGCGAGGTTTCTGTATAACGCACAAATGTGACGAACATCTATATTTTTTGTTTATGTTTATATTTTGTTCAATAAGAGGATTTGCCGGAGGGCGCCACACACGCCTTATCCGACCTGAGTTCCTTAACGGAAATTGACGTTCCTGTCACTGGTCATATCATACAGGCCAAACTTACGGCCCAGTTGCTGCCCGCCGTCACGCGTCAACGGTGTCCAGCCAATCGCCGCACGGCTGCGGGTTGGCCCAGATGAGAAGAGATCCAGCGGCACGGATACGTACACACCTTTAGTAAAGTCCCCTTCTCCATATTCGTCCGGCGACGCGTCGGTAATCGTCGCATAACCGCCGACAACGACACCACTGTCGAAGCGTTTGGCGATCTCCAGCGTACCGCCTTTATCACCTGCGAGATACTGACCTACGCTGGCTTTCACCAGCACATCCTGAGCGAACGACGGCGTCCAGTAAGCGGTCAGATGTCCGGTTTTAACGCTATAATCGGTGAACGTCATCATGTCCTGCGCGCTACGCCAGTCACGCTGTTTTACATAGTTAGCGTCCAGACCAAACGCCCAATTACTGTCTACCGGACGGTACAGTACTTCCGCCCCGGCACCGCCAAACATGGTTTCCAGATAGCCGCCATAAACCTGCCCGTAAAAGCCATTGCCAAAATACTGAAGGTAGTTAGCCTGCAGGTTATTCACATAGACATCATTTTGCACATACTCACGAACATGCGTACGTACCCGCGGCAGATGTGAATCCTGTGGCGGGTTGGTGTAATTAAACTTATCGTAATTGTTGGCGATATTGGCAAACACACTGCCGGTAGTGAGCAAATGATCCGTTACCCACAGATCTGCAGTCCCCATCACGCCCAGTTGATACATGTAGAAGTTTTCCGGCCCGCCTACTGACTGGTTCAGGACCGGATCGAGATGAAAAGCAAAGCGCGACTTGTCGATATACCAGCCCTGCTCGGTGCTCTCCGGCACGATCGGCTCCAGGCGTTTTTGTGCCAGTGGCGTTTCATGTCCCAGCGGTTCACCTTCCAGATGCCGTTTCAGGCTGGCAACATCAGTTTCGGTCGTCACCTGCGGCAAATTAAGACGGTTTTCCGTCACGCGGATCGTACGGATCCCTTCAGGAAGATCGTTCATCACGATCCGGTTGGCGCGCATGATCCCCTCGCGTGAATCCCGGTATTTCACTTGCTCTCCCGTAACGTATAGCGTATCACCTTTGACCTGAATTTTCGGATCTGCAAAACCTGCGTTGTATTTCAGCAAGGTGAGCTGGTTCGCCACCACTGAATGTTGCAAGATGGCATCCTGCGGTTGCGGCCGGTATTGCGGACGTGAATTGTCGTTGTACGAGGGGCGTAACTCGTTGAAATTAGCGCGTAACGTCACACCAAACATCAATGTATTGCCGCGCTCGTAGCTGAGGTTAACGTCGGCCCAATCGGTGACGCGATAAATGGCGCCGACGTTAAACTTGCTCTTTTGTTCCAGCTTGCCGGCAAAGTCCTGCTGATAATTATTGCCCTCATACTCCAGTTTCAGGCGCAGCGGCTGCCAGGGCGTCTGATATTCCACACCGCCAAACAGCGAGGCCGGACCGTGGAACATATCACTACCGTCAACAGATCCTGCCTGTTTGTAGCTATTGTCGCGCGTACAGAATTTATTACTATACGAACAGAAGGGATTAGACACATTGCCGCTGGTGCCAAGGTAGCCCCAGCCGAGACCTAATGAGAAGTCAAACGGCCCCCACGCTTTGTTTGCCACAATATATTCCGCATCAAACAGGCCGGTACCGCCGATATCGCGCGCGCCGACCGCCACCTGCGGCATCCAGTAACTTTCTTCCCATAATCGCAGTTTCACATCAAACGCTTTATCTTTGTAAGTCTGGTCACCGGAGAAGGACTCCACGCTGCTGTATTTCTTCGTACGGACATCGGTATAGCGCAACGTAGTTTCCAGCCACGGGAAAAGCTGAACAGAAGCCGAGTAGTACCGATACTGATCGTTATCGCGATAGTTGAGACTCATCTCTCCTTCGCGCGCCATCCGCGCCGTCGGCGTTTGCAACAATCCCACGCCGCCAAAGTCAGATTGAGAAGGCCCAATGGGGGCCGGGTACGTTTCTGCATGACAGGCCGCGCTTATGCCCAGCGCCAGAAAGCTGAGCAGATGTGTTTTTTTCATTATTCCGGTATCCGCTGCGTCAGGGTATGAAGAATGTCGGCATTCATCGGCTCCGGCGAACGGCTCCAGATGGAATCGGCAAAGCCGACAAAAATAATGCTGCCGGGCATAGGCTCCACATGGCGCTTATTCCAGTAAGCCACCGGCGCTTTTTGGGTGCGTCCATCAGGATAAATCACCCAGGCATAGCTACGATCCGCGCCACTGAGCAAGCGTTGGCCTTCAAGATAGCTGGCGACACTTCGTCCGGGCACAAACGACCGGTTGCCCGGCTGGCTAATCAAGCCGAAGAGCGAAATCTGTGTAGGTTGCGGCCCGACCCAAAGCGAATAGTGACCTTGCATCGGCGGATTGCCGCGTTCACTGACACGAACCACATCAGGATCAAGACGCACGAATTGCCTGCCCGTCACCTTTAACGCCTGAATTTGCTGTCGCAGGGCGTTTATCGCCGCCGCCGCATCGCCCTCTTCCCCAGAGCTGAGCGCCGCCAAACGCGCCAGAAGTTCCTGCTGCTGGCGGCGCGCCGTCATGGTCGCCTGTTCCTCACCTATCACCGCCGCTGGCCACCAGCTCGTCGCCAGGCGCGGCTGACCTACAACATCAAGCAGGCGCTCTGCGCCAGTCAGTGTCCGAGGCTCGCTATTACCGTGGATAAATACTGTTACCGTACTGCTGGCAGAGGTGGATGATGCGACAAGGGCCAACATCAGCGCGGTTATCGTCCTTTTAATCATGATTTCGCCGCCTTAATCAGCGTGGTTCTCACCGGAAAATAATTCGCCCCCAGATATTGCTCCGACTGGCGAATTTTTCCTTCGCTATCAATCCAGTATCGGTTATGCCAGCGTGCGCGACTGGTCGTCACTTCCTCATTAAGCACCCGCACGGCGGTTTCATCCCGGCCCACGTTGACGCGATCGCTACCGCCCCATGTGAAAACGGAACGAGCAGTGGCGTAACGCACCTGTTTATGCTCAGTCCAGCCCATCGTGCGGGTCCAGCTTGCGCCATCGATGATTTGCTGAGGTTTTGCCAGCGGATCAGCCGCCAGATTATTCACATCAATCAGGTTGTCGCTGCCGAACAGGGTTTTGACCAGACGGCCATGCTGCGTCACGATCGTCGCACCGTCCTGTGTCACCCATTTCTGTTGCCCGTTTTCTGAGAAGGCGAGTACCACAAAGAGTTGAGGACCGCCGTTAAGCTGCATGTACTGGCTGGCATAAGGCATATTTTGAATATCGTCATCCGTGAGCTGTACGCCAGGCGTACCGAACAAACTCTCCCACAATGAATTTCCCAGACCTTGAGTGGTGGCGGAACACGCCTGTAATAGCAGGCAAACCAGAATGAGTGCGGGTCGTTTCACGACGCTTCTCCAGAGGGGCAAAATAACCACACCGAAGTGTGGTTAGAATTAAACGTACCAATGCTACTGGGTACGGGTGGTCGTGGTGGTTGTGGTCCCGGTATTGGAACCATCGCCACCGCCGGTTGCCGCTAACGCGACGCCCACCGCCGAACTTACGGTGCTAACACTGGTCGCGGAGGAGCTTCCCGCCGACACCGATGTCGCCGCCGTGCCTGCCGCTTCCCCTACCTGAACAGGGGCCGCCGAGACGGAGGTCACCGCAAGCGCGGATATGGCCAAAAGGCCATACAGTACTTTTTTCATCATAATTTCCCTTCATTGCATGAATGGAGATTTACCCGAAAGAATTTCGGGCGCTACCGAGTATACACAAGCCGAACAGTGCAAATTATTCATCCCGGGAATTTAGGATAATTAGAAATGGAGAGATTATTTATTATAATATGAAAAAATTAATTATAAAAATCAGCTAGTTAAAATATATAAATGAAAATTCAATATCCGTAAAGTCTGAAAATATAAGAAACACGTTCCCATTGAGTGAATTAATTTAGGATTAAGCTCAATTAAGTATTTAGATGAAAATAAAAATTCTGATAAAAAAGCCGATAATAATATCGGCTTTTTTACTTCGTTATTGCCGGATGGCGTCGCCAGCAACTTAGAGCCTATCCCTTCAGGCGCGCCAGGATTTATAACGGTTAATCAAGCCGTTAGTGGAACTATCGTGGCTGCTGATTTCTTTATCATCACCCAGCTCCGGCAGAATGCGGTTCGCCAGCTGTTTACCCAACTCAACGCCCCACTGGTCAAAGGTGAAGATGTTCAGGATCGCGCCCTGAGTAAAGATTTTGTGCTCATACAGCGCAATCAGCGCTCCCAGGCTGAACGGTGTAATTTCGCGCAGTAAAATGGAGTTAGTGGGACGGTTGCCTTCAAACACTTTGAATGGAATAACATGCTCAAGCTGCGCTGGATCTTTACCCTGATCACGATATTCCTGCTCAACCACTTCGCGGGATTTACCGAACGCCAGCGCTTCGGTTTGCGCAAAGAAGTTAGACAGCAGCTTCTGATGATGATCGGATAGCGGGTTATGGGTGATCGCCGGGGCGATAAAGTCGCAAGGAACCATTTTGGTGCCCTGATGAATGAGTTGATAAAACGCATGCTGACCGTTAGTACCCGGCTCGCCCCAGATGATGGGGCCCGTCTGGTAATCCACGGCATTACCGTTACGATCAACGTATTTGCCGTTGGACTCCATATTGCCTTGCTGGAAGTAGGCGGCAAAACGGTGCATATACTGGTCGTACGGCAGAATGGCTTCGGTTTCCGCGCCGAAGAAGTTGTTGTACCAGATACCGATCAATGCCAGCAGAACGGGCAGGTTTTTCTCCGCCGGGGTCGTAGAGAAGTGCTTGTCCATCGCGTGCGCGCCGGAGAGTAGCTCAACAAAATTGTCGAAGCCAACGGATAGAATGATAGACAGACCGATGGCAGACCACAGTGAGTAACGGCCACCTACCCAGTCCCAGAACTCAAACATATTAGCCGTGTCGATACCAAATTCGCCCACCGCTTTGGCGTTCGTCGAAAGCGCGGCAAAATGTTTCGCGACGTGTTTTTCATCGCCTGCGGTTTTCAGGAACCAGTCGCGCGCGCTGTGGGCGTTAGTCATCGTTTCCTGAGTGGTAAAGGTTTTGGACGCCACCAGGAACAGAGTCGTTTCCGGGTTCACTTTTTTCAGCACTTCGGCGATGTGAGTCCCATCTACGTTCGAAACAAAGTGCATATTCAGATGGTTTTTGTACGGGCGCAGCGCTTCAGTCACCATGAACGGACCAAGGTCAGAGCCGCCGATACCGATGTTCACCACGTCGGTAATCGCTTTGCCGGTGTAACCTTTCCAGCTACCGGAGATAATCGCTTCAGAGAACGTTTTCATCTTCTCCAGTACGGCATTCACTTCTGGCATCACGTCTTTACCATCAACCAGAATTGGGGTATTGCTACGGTTCCGCAGCGCAACGTGTAGCACCGCGCGATCTTCGGTGCGGTTGATCTTCTCACCGGAGAACATTGATTTGATAGCGCCAGCCAGATCGGTCTCTTTCGCCAGATCCTGTAGTTTTGCCAGCGTCTCTTCGGTGATGCGGTTTTTGGAGAAATCCACCAGCATCAGATCGTCAAAAGTTGCGGAAAACTTCGCAAAACGGTCGCTATCTTTCGCAAAAAGCTCAGCGATCGTGACATCTTTCATTTCATCGTAATGTTTCTGGAGCGCCTGCCAGGCAGAAGTCTGCGTTGGATTGATGTTTTTCATTAGCAATACTCTTCTGATTTGAGAATTGTGACTGGAATCGATTGTAACGCCAGTCACAGAAAAGTGTGATTGTTTTAGTGCCGTTGCCCCAGGCACTGCCGAATGAGGATAAAAAGTATATACCCTAAATAATTTGGAGTGCAGGACAAGGCACTTGTGCCCTGAACCGCGTTTGCGTTGGCCCAGCAGGGCAAGTAACCCGGCAAGCAAGTGAGCCCCCGGGAACATAGCTCACTCTGTGGCCGGGGTGAGTGAACGTCGCCAACATACCTGCCATTCGAAGTATGACGGGTATCGTTGTTATAAGCGCTGTTACTGAGCCTAAACTCAGCATAAAAAATCCGCATAATCCCGACGTTGACAGTCCAGGCCACAACTTTTATTTATAAATACGTCACTTGCATTTGCGCCTGCACCGGTTTCTGTTCTGCCCTTGTGCCATGGTCGCGTTTTTCATTTCCTGACACGAGGTCAATATGACAGAGATTATTGTTTCCAAATTTGGCGGCACCAGCGTTGCTGATTTTGACGCCATGAACCGTAGCGCCGATGTAGTGCTTTCCAACACGAAGGTTCGTTTAGTCGTGCTTTCCGCTTCTGCTGGTATCACAAACCTGCTGGTGGCGCTGGCCGAAGGGCTGGAACCCGAAGAACGCTTCGTGAAGCTCGACGCCATTCGTAAAATCCAGTTCGATATCCTTGAGCGTCTGCGTCATCCAAATGTCATTCGCGAAGAGATCGAACGCCTGCTGGAAAATATCACGATTCTGGCAGAGGCGGCATCGCTGGCGACATCAGCGGCGTTGACCGATGAACTGGTCAGTCACGGCGAGCTCATGTCTACCCTGCTGTTTGTTGAACTCCTGCGCGAACGTGACGTGCAGGCTCAGTGGTTCGACGTCCGCAAAGTGATGCGAACCAACGATCGCTTTGGTCGTGCGGAACCGGACGTCACACTGCTTGCGGAGCTGGCCGCACAGCAGTTAGTCCCGCGTCTGAATGAGGGGCTGGTGATCACCCAGGGCTTTATCGGTAGTGAAGGCAAAGGCCGTACCACAACGTTAGGACGCGGCGGCAGCGACTATACGGCAGCATTGCTGGCTGAGGCGCTCCATGCCGCGCGGGTTGATATCTGGACGGATGTACCGGGTATTTACACCACCGACCCGCGCGTGGTGCCAGTTGCGCAGCGGATCAATGAAATCGCTTTTGCAGAAGCGGCGGAGATGGCGACCTTCGGCGCAAAAGTGCTTCACCCGGCTACCCTGCTGCCTGCCGTACGAAGCGATATCCCGGTCTTTGTTGGCTCCAGTAAAAATCCGCAAGCGGGCGGTACGCTGGTATGCAATAAAACCCCAAACCCGCCGCTGTTCCGCGCGCTGGCGCTACGCCGCAATCAAACACTATTGACGCTGCACAGCCTGAATATGCTGCACTCGCGTGGGTTTCTCGCGGAAGTGTTCGGTATTCTGGCGCGGCATAATATTTCGGTGGATTTGATCACCACTTCGGAAGTCAGTATCGCACTGACGTTGGATACTACCGGCTCCACCTCCACGGGCGATACATTGCTGACACAGTCCTTATTGATGGAACTCTCCGCACTGTGTCGGGTGGAAGTAGAAGAAGGGCTGGCGCTGGTCGCGCTGATTGGCAACAACCTGTCAAAAGCCTGCGGCGTCGGCAAAGAAGTATTCGGCGTACTGGAACCGTTCAATATCCGCATGATTTGTTACGGTGCCTCCAGTCACAATTTGTGCTTCCTCGTGCCAGGAGAGGACGCCGAACAGGTGGTGCAAAAACTGCATCATAACCTGTTCGAATAATCGTCCTGACACCACACTGGCGTATACGCCATCGGGCAGTGCCTGGCCGGATGGCGATACAAATACCTAACCCGCGGATCATGAGCATAATTTGTTTGAATAATCCCCCTTCACGCGATAAACAATAGCTATGGTCTGGCTCGATCTTGACCGTTTATAACAAGCAAACACAACATACTTGCAAGGAAAACAACATGCTCGCCGTCATTACCCGGCTGTTCCCGCTATGGGCGCTGCTGCTCTCTGTTATCGCGTACTACACGCCATCCGCCTTTACCCCTGTCGGTCCGTGGGTAACCACGCTATTGATGTTGATTATGTTCGGTATGGGCGTCCATCTTACGCTCAACGACTTTAAACGCGTACTCTCTCGCCCTGCCCCGGTCGCCGCAGGGATATTCCTGCATTATTTGGTGATGCCGCTCGCGGCCTGGCTACTGGCGCTGCTGTTTAAAATGCCGCCGGAACTCTCCGCCGGGATGGTGCTGGTTGGTAGCGTAGCCAGCGGTACAGCGTCTAACGTGATGATCTATTTAGCGAAAGGAGATGTCGCGCTTTCAGTCACCATTTCTTCCGTCTCCACACTGGTGGGAGTGGTAGCCACGCCGCTACTGACGCGACTGTATGTCGATGCGGATATTCAGGTCGATGTGATGGGGATGCTATTGAGCATTCTGCAGATTGTCGTCATTCCGATAGCCCTGGGGCTGGTGGTTCATCATCTTTTCCCCCGCGTGGTGAAGGCGATAGAGCCTTATCTGCCGGCATTCTCAATGGTGTGCATTCTGGCTATCATCAGCGCGGTGGTGGCGGGTTCCGCCTCGCATATCGCCTCTGTCGGCGTAATGGTGATCATCGCGGTTATCCTGCACAACACGCTTGGTCTGCTTGGCGGTTACTGGGGCGGACGCTTGTTCGGCTTTGATGAATCCACCTGCCGTACGCTGGCAATTGAAGTGGGGATGCAAAACTCAGGTCTGGCGGCTGCGTTGGGTAAAATCTACTTTGGTCCGCTCGCTGCCCTGCCTGGCGCACTGTTCTCGGTATGGCATAACCTCTCGGGGTCACTCCTGGCGGGATACTGGTCCGGAAAGCCGATTGTGGTAAAAACGGGCGAAACGGTAAAGGAAAATTAAAATATTGCCGGGTGGCGCAAGCTTACCTGGCCTACACGCTATCCGCCCGTTGCGTATTGCCGTAGACTAAATGCATCGGCTAACTGAGGGCACCCGTATGGCACTCCCCCGCATTACCCAAAAAGAGATGACCGAACGCGAACAGCGGGAACTCAAAACCTTGCTGGACCGCGCCCGTATTGCGCATGGTCGTCCGCTGACCAATTCTGAGACCAATAGCGTGAAAAAGGAGTACATCGACAAGCTGATGGCGCTGCGTGAAGCAGAGGCAAAAAAAGCCCGCCAGTTGAAGAAAAAGCAGGCCTATAAACCCGATACGGAAGCGTCATTCTCCTGGTCGGCGAATACGCCGACACGCGGCAGACGTTAACGCCCTTTCTTTTTACGCCCTGGCGCGGTGAAACGTTTTCCGTTCGCCGCCGGTCGGGCAGGTTTTTCATTGCTCTTTTCGATCTTCACCACCGGGCGCTTAATACCTGCCGTTTTCGGCTTCGCTTTCGCCTTTGGTTTGGCTTCAGAAGAAGAGTTCTCAATTAATTTAAACAGATCGATCAGCTCATCATCCGTCAGATCGCGCCACTCGCCCAGTGGAATCCCGCTCAGGCTGATGTTCATAATGCGCGTACGTTCCAGCTTTGTAACCTCGTAGCCAAAATGCTCGCACATACGGCGGATCTGACGGTTTAAGCCCTGCACCAGGGTGATGCGAAAGACAAACGGCGCTTCTTTCTTCACCTTACATTTTTTAGTGACGGTACCGAGAATCGGCACGCCAGCGCCCATACCGCGAATAAAATCATCCGTAATGGGTTTATCCACCGTTACCAGATACTCTTTTTCGTGATCGTTACCGGCACGCAGAATTTTATTCACCAGATCGCCGTGATTGGTTAAAAGGATCAGTCCCTGAGAGTCTTTATCCAGTCGGCCAATCGGGAAGATACGCTTACTGTGATTGACGAAATCAACGATGTTATCGCGCTCACCATCTTCCGTGGTACTGACGATACCCACCGGTTTATTCAGCGCAATCAGCACTAAATCATCCGCTTCTCGCGGCTCAATCAACCGCCCGTTAACTTTCACCACGTCGCCCAGCTTCACCTGATCGCCAATCGTGGCGCGTTTGCCGTTGATAAAAACGTTGCCTTGTTCGATAAAGCGATCCGCCTCGCGACGCGAGCAGATTCCGCTTTCACTGATGTATTTATTGAGTCGGGTAGATGAGTCGGGCAGCATAGTTGTTCTCTGAAAAAATTTTCTTACAAAAGCGCATCGGTAATGCCTATTACCACATTAAATCGTCAGGGACTTTAAAATCAGCGTACGGATCGTCTTCGTCCTGCTCTTCCTGGCTCAATGCGCTGTTTAAAACAATGCTGTCCGCGTCTCGCTGGGCAATTTTGTCGGCCACGCTCGCGGGGATGATCGCATATTCATGCTCGCCGGTTTTCTCATTCGCTAAACGCGCAATCGCCAGACGACCATTAATCAACTGCGTTTGCGTCAGCTTATCGACGTCGATTCTTTTGATGAGATTGTTATCCGTGAAGTTAAAACCGATATCGCCCTTAGCTACCACGATGCGGTTCATCTCGATGAGCTGTTTGACCTGCGCTTTGTATTCTTTTGACAAAGCAGCCTGCTTTTGCTGTTCGCTGAGCTGCTTATCGCGCTCAAGCTGCGCTTTTTTATTCTCTTCGACTGCTGCTCTGGCCTCCCGCGCCTGCACGCGCGATTTTTTCGCCGTTCTTTGTACTTTGGCCATCTTTTTGCTGTTTACCAGCCCGGCCTTGAGCAGTTGCTCTTGTAGGGTAAGTTTAGTCATTTTCGTTTCTAAGTCCGTTGAATAGTGGGGAAATTATACTTTGAGCAGCTTCACGGTGGCATCAATATCGATTTCATCTTCCGAGAAAATTAAGGTCGTGCCCTGAAAAGTGGTGATAGCCAGCTTTTTCAACGAACGCATTTCACCAGGTTTAACGGCTGTTTTTGGCCGAATGCTGTTCATCAGCACGCCCACCGACAGCACCGTATTTTCTTTATCAATGCGCGTTTCTACCGGCACTTCTTCGCTGTAAACAAGGTAGGACTTAATGGATGCCAGCTTCAGACGCTCGCCGGCAATATAAATGTATTTACTTTCCGGGATCACCTTCACCGCATACGCAGACAAACCTTTGCTGTTAGTGGTCGGTTCAAAAGTAACCGCCGCATCTTTTTTAATCAGATCCGGGTTAGCGACTTTAATCACATGAAAGTAACGGTTGTCGCCATTTTCATCTTTGATAAATCCAAAACCTTTATCTTTAAACCATGTTGTGATCGTTCCGTTCATCGCCATTACCACCTGATTAACTCTTTATCGACGCATTTTTGCAGCGCGCAGTGTAAAGCACAACGCCTGCGCAGACTATGCCTTTGGTTTAAGTCTGGACGATAAATGTTGGCCAGGCGAGACAGGGTCATATAACCCGCCGCGCATTATGCGCCACATCAGTAAGACGTTACGCTACCAGTGCTAGATTATGCACAAAGTGTAATTTTTTGATGACGTGGAGAAATGATGGAACTGCTTTTATTGAGTAATTCAACTCTGCCGGGTAAAGCCTGGATGGAACACGCGCTGCCGCTGATAGCGAATCAGTTGAATGGTCGACGCTCGGCGGTGTTTATTCCCTTTGCTGGCGTTACGCAAACCTGGGATGAGTACGCAGACAAAACCGCAGAGGTGCTTGCGCCATTAGGGATAAACGTCACAGGGATTCATCGCGTTGTCGATCCGCTTGCGGCGATTGAGAAAGCGGAAATCATTATTGTTGGTGGCGGAAACACGTTTCAGCTCCTGAAAGAATCACGTGAACGCGGCTTGTTGGCACCGATGGCAGATGTGGTAAAACGCGGCGCGCTATACATTGGCTGGAGCGCAGGCGCCAATCTTGCCTGTCCGACTATCCGCACCACCAATGATATGCCGATCGTCGATCCAAACGGTTTCGACGCGCTTGATCTGTTCCCGCTGCAAATTAATCCACACTTCACTAATGCCTTGCCGGAAGGTCATAAGGGCGAGACCCGCGAGCAGCGTATTCGCGAGCTGCTGGTGGTCTCGCCGGCACTGACAGTAATTGGTTTGCCGGAAGGCAACTGGATTCAGGTGAGCAAAGGCCAGGCGGTTCTCGGTGGCCCGAACACCACGTACATCTTTAAAGCAGGTGAAGACGCGGTTGCGCTGGAGGCCGGGCATCGGTTCTAAGTGATAAACACATAGTTGGCGTAATCACCGGCCCCAGGTAGACCTGATAAGCGTCGCGCCATCGGGCGGATCTACGCACAACCTATTGCCGGATAACGCGTTCAACGCCTTATCCGGTCTACCGTTCCGTGACACTCAATAATCGCCACGTTCCTCATCCTGATCCGGCTGTTCCAGTACGCTATAGGCGACCGAACAGAACAGTGAGTTAAGACGCTTCATATCGCCCAGAAGCCCTAAATGGAGCGAACTGGTCTCAATGCTTTGCACATTCTGCTGATGCAGACGATCAACATGCGCATGTGAATACCGGCGATTAAGAATACGGAAACGATGCTTACTACGACGCAACCGGCGGGCGCTGGTGACATCGCCGGAGAAAAAGACCGACATCGCCAGTTGCAGATTACTGAGCAACTGATCGTAAAGCGCATCCAGCTCTTTCAATCCTTCTTCTGAAAACGCCCGCCGCGCCGCCAGCGACTTGTCAGCAATCTCGCTGCCCATTCGCTCAATAATATCCGACGCCTGTTCGAGGTTCAGGGCCATTTCGATAATCTCCGCCCAACGACGGGACTCCTCCGCCGCCAGCTCGTCTTTTGGCATTCGCGCCAGATAAAGCTTAATCGCGGTGTAAAGGACATTAACGTCATCCGCCAGCTTGCGCAGCGCTTTCTCTTCACGCGGCTCGCCATGCATAACTTTTTTTAGCCCTTCCATCATCTGTTCCATCGCATCGCCAATGCGCAACACCTCACGGGCAGCATTGGCCAGCGCCAGCGTTGGTGTATCCAGCGCGCTGACATCAAGATGTTTCGGCTTCAGATGGGTATCCAGTTCAGGCTCATCACGAATAATCCGTTTACAAAAACGCGCCATCGGCTCGGCAAAGGGCACCATCGCCAGACAACGCACCAGGTTGTAAAAGACGTGGAAATAGATCACCAGCTCTGACTTCGGTAACGGCAATTCATCCATCAGATTCGCCAGTGGATGAACAAACGGCAGGATGATCAGGCTGCCAATCAATTTGAACAACAGGCTACCGAGCGCTACGCGACGCGCGGCAGCATTGGCGGCGCTGTTATTGAGCATCGCCAGCAGTCCCGATCCCAGATTGGCACCGATAACCAGACACAACGCGACCGGGAACGAAATAATGCCCGCCGCCGTCAGGGTGGCTGTCAGCAGTACTGCCGCCAGACTGGAATAACTGATAATGGCGAACATTGCGCCAATTAACGCATCCAGCATGATGTCGCCCGTCAGAGACGCGAAAATCACCTGGACGCCATTAGCCTGAGTGATCGGCGTCACCGCCTGCACAATCAGCTCCAGCGCAAGTAGAATCAGGCCAAGCCCGATACCAACGCGACCAAGTTGTCCCGCCCGGGATTGTTTACGCCCAAGGAAGAAAATCACGCCGATAAATATCAGCAGCGGTGACAGCCAGGATAAATCGAAGGTGAGTATACGCGCCATCAGCGCGGTTCCCACGTCGGCGCCCAGCACAATCACCAGGGCGGGCGTCAGGGCGACAAGATCCTGGGCGACAAACGATGTTACCAATAAGGTGGTGGCGTTACTGCTTTGTACCAACGCAGTCACACCGATACCCGCACAAAAGGCGAGCGGTTTCTTTTCTACGCTGCGGCTGAGGACAGTGCGCAAACGCGCACCAAACACGCGCATTACGCCAGTACGCACGATATGTGTTCCCCATACCAACAGAGCAACGGCAGAAAGTAAATGAAGCAAAGTTAACACGGCGTCAGGTTCTCCTTATCGTTATACGTTTTCCTGAAATTCGTTGGGACGACGCATGCATTGCCGATCTGCCTGATGGCGCTGCGCTTATCAGCGCCTACAATAAGTACAATCTGTACCGACAAGCAACACCGCGCCGTCTTCACTCAGTATAAGGGGTTAATTGTAAGAAAGAGACAAGGCACCCAATGAGTGCCTTGCATGTTGTAAGGAAAAGTGACGGTTTCAGAAATTAATCCGCGTCGTAACCCAGGTTAGGTGCCAGCCAGCGCTCCACCTCTTCAACGCGCATTCCCTTACGGAAGGCGTAATCTGTAACTTGATCGCGCTGAATTTGCGCCACCGCGAAGTATTTACTATCAGGATGGCTGAAGTACCAGCCGGATACCGACGCGCCTGGCCACATGGCGTAAGATTCGGTGAGTTTCATCCCGGTGTGTTTTTCCACCTCCAGCAACTGCCAGATAGTACCTTTTTCGGTGTGCTCCGGGCAGGCTGGATAACCCGGCGCCGGACGTATCCCCTGATAGTTTTCGCGGATTAATTCTGCGTTACTGAGGCTCTCGTTCGGCGCATACCCCCAGTAAACCTTACGTACACGCTCATGCAGGTACTCCGCAAAGGCTTCCGCCAGCCGATCAGCAATCGCTTTCACCATGATCTTGTTGTAATCATCATGCTGCGCTTCAAACGCCTCTGCCAGCGCATCTTCCTCCAGGCCACCGGTCACCGCGAAAGCCCCAATATAATCCGCTTTTCCGGACAGTTTCGGCGCCACAAAATCGGACAGGCAGTAGTTAGCGAAACCGACTTTTTCCGTCTGCTGGCGCAGGTGATGACTCACCGCCAGCACGTGGGTTCGCGTTTCATCGCGATAAATTTCGATGTCGTCACCTACACGGTTAGCCGGGAATAAGCCCACCACACCACGCGGATTCAGCGTGCGTTCGGCGCTAAGTTTATCCAACATGTCGTTGGCGTCTTTAAACAGACGCTGCGCCTCAGCGCCCACCACGTCATCTTCCAGAATGCGCGGATATTTCCCCGCCAGTGACCAGGTCATAAAGAAGGGCGTCCAGTCGATATAGTTACGCAGCGTTTCGATGCTGACTTCAACCTCCTGTACACCCAAACGATGCGCGACGGGCGGCGTGTAGCTGGCCCAGTCAAACGCCAGATCGTTATCACGCGCCGCTTCCAGCGTCACTGGCGGGGTGCGCGGCTTCTTACGGGCGTGCTGAATGCGCACGGTGTCATACTCTTTACGGGTACGGGCAACAAAATCATCGCGCTGGGTGGCAGACAACAATGCGGCCACCACGCCAACGGTGCGCGAGGCGTTCTGCACATAAACCGTCGGACCGCTGTAGTTCTGCTCGATTTTCACTGCCGTATGCGCTTTAGAGGTGGTCGCGCCGCCAATCAGCAGCGGAATGGTAAAGCCCTGGCGCTCCATCTCTTTCGCCACGTTCACCATTTCATCGAGCGACGGGGTTATCAGCCCTGAAAGGCCGATCAAATCCGCATTGACCTCTTTGGCGGTTTTAAGGATTTTCTCTGCGGGCACCATTACGCCAAGATCGATAATTTCGTAGTTATTACACTGCAACACCACGCCGACAATATTTTTGCCGATGTCATGTACGTCGCCCTTCACGGTGGCGATCACCATTTTACCGTTGCTGGAGCCCTGCTCTTTGCTGGCTTCAATAAACGGCTCAAGATACGCTACCGCCTGCTTCATCACGCGCGCGGATTTCACTACCTGCGGCAGGAACATTTTGCCTTCGCCAAACAGGTCGCCGACCACGTTCATACCGTCCATCAGCGGGCCTTCAATCACCTCTATCGGGCGAGCGGCCTGCTGGCGGGCTTCTTCGGTATCCTGCTCAATAAACTCGGTAATCCCTTTCACCAACGAGTATTCAAGACGCTTATTGACCGCCCAGCTACGCCACTCTGCCTGCTGAGCATTCGTCGAATCATCGGCCTTACTGCCGCGATACTGCTCAGCAAGATCCAGCAGTCGTTCGGTAGCGTCATCGCGGCGGTTGAGAATCACATCCTCCACCGCGTCGCGCAACCCGGCAGGCAGATCGTCATAAATGGCCAGTTGCCCGGCGTTGACGATCCCCATATCCATACCGTTACGAATCGCGTAGTACAGGAACACGGCGTGAATGGCCTCACGCACCGGATCGTTACCACGGAACGAGAACGACACGTTGGAGACACCACCGGAAATCAGCGCGTGCGGCAGCTCGCGTTTAATATCTTCGCAGGCACCGATAAAGTCCTGCGCGTAGTTGTTGTGTTCCTCAATACCCGTCGCCACGGCAAAGATGTTCGGATCGAAGATGATGTCTTCCGGCGGGAAACCCACCTCTTCGGTTAAGATCCTGTACGCCCGACGGCAAATCTCGATTTTACGCGCGCGGGTATCGGCCTGGCCCTGCTCATCAAAGGCCATCACTACCACAGCTGCACCGTAGCGACGCAGCAACTTCGCATGATGAATAAAGGCCTCCACGCCCTCTTTCATCGAGATGGAGTTAACGATGCCTTTACCCTGAATGCACTTCAGCCCTTTTTCGATAACTTCCCATTTCGAGGAGTCGATCATGATCGGTACGCGGGCAATGTCCGGCTCACCGGCGATCAGGTTGAGGAAGCGCACCATCGCCGCTTCGGCGTCGAGCATCCCCTCATCCATATTGATATCGATAATCTGCGCGCCGCTTTCTACCTGCTGGCGAGCGACGTCCAGCGCTTCGCTGTATTTCTCTTCTTTGATCAACCGTTTAAATTTGGCCGAGCCGGTGACGTTGGTACGTTCGCCAACGTTAACAAACAGGCTGTCATCGCCAATGTTCAGCGGTTCCAGGCCGGAAAGGCGGCAGGCGACCGGGATATCCGGCAGCTTGCGCGGCGGCAGACCTTCGACTGCGCGGCTCATGGCGGCGATATGTTGCGGCGTGGTGCCGCAGCAGCCGCCGACGATATTGAGAAAACCGGCCTGCGCCCATTCGCGAATCTGTTTCGCCATGGTATCGGCGTCCAGATCATACTCCCCAAAAGCGTTAGGCAGCCCGGCGTTCGGGTGCGCGGTAACATAGCATTCGGCAATCCGCGACAGTTCCTGAACGTACTGACGCAGCTCATCCGGCCCCAGCGCACAGTTCAGACCGAAGGTCAGTGCGTCGGCATGGCGCAGGGAGTTATAAAAGGCTTCGGTAGTCTGGCCGGAAAGCGTGCGGCCAGACGCATCGGTGATGGTGCCGGAGATCATGATCGGCAGTTCGACGCCCAGCGCCTCGAACTCGGCTTTTACCGCAAAAATAGCGGCTTTTGCATTGAGTGTATCGAAGACCGTTTCGATCAGGATAAGGTCGCTGCCGCCTTCCACCAGCGCTTTGGTGGATTCACGGTAGGCGGCCACCAGCTGATCGAAAGTGATATTCCGGTACGCCGGATCGTTGACGTCCGGCGAGATGGAGGCCGTACGGTTTGTTGGCCCGAGCACACCCGCCACATAGCGCGGCTTATCCGGCGTGCGCGCTGTCCACTCATCAGCACAGGCCCGGGCCAGCTTCGCGGCTGCAAAGTTGATTTCTGCCGACAGCGATTCCATCTGGTAATCCGCCATGGCAATAGTCGTGGAGTTGAAAGTGTTAGTTTCAATAATATCCGCGCCGGCTTCAAAGTAAGCATTATGGATAGCCGCAATCACCTCTGGCTTGCTGAGCACCAACAGGTCGTTGTTACCTTTCAGATCACAGGGCCAGTCGGCGAAGCGCTCGCCGCGAAAGTCCTGCTCGCTAAGACGATAGCTCTGGATCATGGTACCCATACCACCGTCCAAAACCAGAATACGTTCATTTAACTGCGCACGAAGTTGCTCAACTTTGCTGCTCACACTTGCTCCCGACAACGCTCAACCAGACCGAAAACACTCAACGGACCATACTCGCACAAACCTTAATGGCGGAAAAGCAAACAACGGGCAACATGAGACATGTTCAGCTTGCTGGTTTTCTGCGCGTTCATTTTGTCGGATGGCGGCGCAAACGCCTTATCCGATCTACAAACAAGTTTTAGCATAGACCGGATAAGCGAAGCGCTATCAGCATCACTCATCCGATCAGTACAGGAACTCTTGCATTATAATTGAATAAAACGAAAATGATTTCCACGATACAGAAAAGGAGTCTGCCATGGTTGCCCCCGTTCCCGCGAAACGCGGTAGAAAACCCGCCGCTGCCACTGCGCCCGCAGCCGGACAGGTTCAGTCTTTAACCCGTGGTCTGAAATTGCTGGAGTGGATTGCGGAATCCAACGGCAGCGTAGCGCTGACCGAACTGGCTCAGCAGGCAGGGTTACCTAATTCCACCACTCATCGGCTCCTGACCACCATGCAGCAGCAGGGCTTTGTCCGTCAGGTCGGCGACCTGGGTCACTGGGCGATCGGCGCGCACGCATTTATCGTCGGCAGTAGCTTTTTGCAAAGCCGTAATCTGCTGGCGATTGTGCATCCCATCTTACGTCAACTGATGGAAGATTCCGGCGAGACGGTCAATCTGGCGGTATTGGACCAAAGCGATCATCAGGCGATTATTATTGACCAGGTTCAGTGTACCCAGTTGATGCGCATGTCCGCGCCGATTGGCGGTAAACTGCCGATGCATGCGTCCGGGGCGGGCAAGGCGTTTTTATCGCAGCTCAGCGAGGAACAGGTCACCAGCTTGCTGCACCGCAAGGGGCTACACGCTTATACCCACGCGACGCTGGTATCGCCTTTCCATCTGAAAGATGACCTTGCTCAGACACGCAAGCGCGGCTACTCCTTTGACGACGAAGAACATGCGCTCGGCCTGCGTTGCGTGGCATCGTGTATCTATGACGAGCATCGAGAACCCTTTGCGGCCATCTCTATTTCCGGGCCGTGCTCACGCATTACCGACGATCGCGTCACCGAGTTCGGCGCGATGGTAATTAAAGCGGCGAAAGAGGTGACGCTGGCATACGGTGGGCTTCGCTGACATGAGCAGTCTGAAATTATACTGGCAGGAGAAATACCCACAGTCTTTATGCTGGTCTTTCGGTGATTCGCCGGCGTTGGCCGACGAACTGGCGGCGTTGGTGGTCGCCGGTAAAAAGCGCGGCACCTGCAGTTCACTGGCCAGCTATCAGAAAGAGCAGCCCCCCGTCACACCTGGAGCATATCACATTGTGCTCAACGGCGCAGGCGACGCCGTATGCGTCATACGCACGCTGTCGCTCAGGTTGATCCGCTTTAACGAGATGAGTGCCGATCTCGCCGCACTGGAAGGCGAAGGGGATCTCAGCCTGACGTACTGGCAAGCGGCGCACCGCGCTTTTTTTGAGCGCGAAGGTAATTGGTCCCCGGAAATGGAGTTGGTTTACGAAGAGTTTACCGTAGTCGAGATCGCACCGTAGCGCACGCTAAAACGCTGGCGGCGGCGATAGGCATAAACATCTTCTACGTGACCGTTTTTGATGCGTGTCTGCAGGCCGCGCCAGTAATCGGCGCGAAACAGATCGGCGTGCATCTCCTCAAACAGCGGCCCGATACGCGGGTCGGCGCACAGCCAGTGCCGGAACTCCTCCGGGAAGACGTCGCCCGGCGAAACGCTGTACCACGGTTCGCAGGCCAGCTCATCTTCCGGGTAACGTGCTGGCGGAATGTCGCGAAAATGCACCTCCGTCATATAGCAAATTTCATCGTAGTCGTAGAACACTACGCGCCCATGACGAGTGACACCAAAGTTTTTAAACAGCATATCGCCGGGGAAAATATTGGCAGCGGCGAGCTGACGAATCGCATTACCGTACTCCTCAATCGCGTCCCGTAACTGCTGTCCTTCAGCTTGCTCAAGCCAGATATTGAGCGGTACCATCCGGCGTTCAATATAGAGATGACGAATGGCAATTTGTTCCCCAAGATCGGTAATTTTCTCAGGCGCTTCTTGCTGCAAAAGCGCCATTAACGCCGGATCGATTCGCTGTTTATCTAACACAAAATTCTCAAACTCCTGGGTATCCGCCATACGTCCGACGCGATCGTGTTCTTTAACCAGCTGATAGCAGGCGCGAACGTGGGCGGCAGATACCTCTTTTTGCGGCGCGAACTTATCTTTGATGATTTTAAATACCCGATCGAATCCCGGTAGGGTAAATACCAGCATCACCATGCCGCGGATACCGGGAGCCTCAATAAATTTTTCATCACTGTTAGCCAGATAACCTAAATATTCGCGGTAGCTTTCGGTTTTGGCATGTTTCTGGCAGCCAATCGCCATATAGAGCTCGGCGGTAGTTTTACCAGGCAGAATTTCACGCAGCCATTCAACCAGGGCGGCAGGCAGAGGCGCGTACACCATAAAATAAGAGCGGGCAAAGCCAAACACAATGCTGGCTTCGGCGGTAGTTGTCAGGCAGGTATCAACAAACAGCTCGCCTTCATCGGTACGATGAATCGGTAATAAAAATGGCAGCGTACCGTCTGGGGTGATGAATTTGCCCACCAGCCAGGCAGCCTTGTTACGATAAAACAATTCGTTCGTCACCTGCAAATGACAGCGAGGCAGCCCCTCCGCGCCAAAAGTTTCCGTCAGATGAGCGATGATATAATGAATATCACGGCTTTTATTTTGCCAGGGCAGACGTAACGGGAGGTCGCTAAGTATCCGCACCAATAACGGTTCCCAGCCCTGTTCAGGAAAGAAGTCTTTTGCCAGCGGACGCGGAATGGTACGGAAACGCCGCTCCGGCTGTGAGCTGAAAATAAATAACCGCTCAGGCGTTAATGAGCGGTGGTCAAATAACCGGCAATAGACGGAGTTAAAAAAGCTCTCCGCAATCTCGAAGCGCGGGTAATCCGGCAACAAACGGGTGTAATGTTCTTTGACGCGTAATAAAAAATCCGCATCAGTACTTTTACCATCGGTAATACAGCGTAATTGCTCCACTACCAGACCGACATGATGATCGTAGAGGTGGATACGGCTTTTCATCGCCTGCTGGACGGCGTGCCAGTCGGCCTGTTCAAAACGCTGCTGCGCGCCGGAGGTCACTTCAAGAAATCGCCCATACTGCGCATCAAAGCCTTGCAGAATGGTTTGTGCAATCAGTAATTCCAGGCCACGCGGCATCGCCTTCCCTCATGCAAAGCGGATGTTGCCGGATAGCGGCTACCGCCTTATCCGGCCTACGATTTGTAGGCCCGGTAAGTGCAGCGCCACCGGGCATCAGCATTGATCAGAACTGTGATTCTTCGGTCGAACCGGTCAGTGCGGTGACGGAAGAGGCGCCGCCCTGAATAATGGTAGTCACCTTATCAAAGTAACCCGTTCCGACTTCCTGTTGGTGAGAGACGAAGGTGTAGCCTTCTTTCCCAGCCGCGAACTCTGGCTGCTGGACTTTCTCAACGTAGTGCTTCATCCCCTCGCCCTGGGCATACGCGTGCGCCAGGTCAAACATGTTGAACCACATGCTGTGAATGCCAGCCAGGGTGATAAACTGATACTTGTACCCCATATCCGACAACTGCTGCTGGAAGCTGGCAATGGTTTTATCATCCAGATTCTTCTGCCAGTTAAACGACGGTGAGCAGTTGTAGGCCAACAATTTGCCTGGATATTTCGCGTGAATAGCATCGGCAAAGCGTTGTGCCAACGTCAGATCCGGCGTGGAGGTTTCACACCACACCAGGTCGGCATACGGCGCATACGCCAGGCCACGGCTGATCGCCTGCTCAATACCTGCCTGGGTACGGTAAAAGCCCTCACTGGTACGCTCTCCAGTGATAAAGTCACTGTCGTATGGGTCGCAATCAGAAGTAATCAGATCCGCTGCATCGGCATCAGTACGGGCCACCAACAGCGTCGGGACGCCCATCACATCGGCTGCCAGACGCGCGGCAACCAGCTTCTGAATGGCTTCCTGCGTTGGCACCAGCACTTTACCACCCATGTGTCCGCATTTTTTCACCGACGCAAGCTGATCTTCGAAGTGTACCGCCGCTGCACCGGCCTCAATCATCGATTTCATCAGTTCGAAGGCGTTCAGCACGCCGCCAAAACCCGCTTCGGCATCAGCGACGATCGGCAGGAAGTAATCCACATAACGCGGATCGTTCGGCTCAATGCCGCTGGACCACTGGATCTGATCCGCACGACGGAACGTATTGTTGATCCGATCCACCACCGCCGGTACAGAGTTCGCCGGGTACAACGATTGATCCGGGTACATGCTGGAGGCGAGGTTGGCATCCGCCGCTACCTGCCAGCCTGACAGATATACTGCTTCAATACCGGCTTTCGCCTGCTGTAGCGCCTGACCGCCGGTCAGCGCGCCGAGGCTGTTAACATATCCTTTTTTGGCTTCACCGTGCAGCAGACGCCACATTTTAGCGGCACCGAGCTGCGCCAGCGTGCATTCCGGGTTGACCGAGCCACGTAACTTCACCACATCCTCCGCGCTATACGGGCGGGTAATGCCTTCCCAGCGCGGTTGGGTCCATTCTTTCTGTAATTCTTCGATTTGTTGTGTACGGGTTTTCATGTGCAGATGCTCCATATTATTGCCTGGCTTCCCAGGCGTTATTGGTGAAGGCAGTTTGGGCACGGGAAGCCGCGCAAAAACCGGAGCGTACTTATAGTACGTGAGGATTTTGAGCACTGCCCCGGGCCAAAATGGCGAACAAAATAGCCTGGGCATTTATGCCAGCAGGCGGTAGCCTGGCAAGGTCAGGAAATCAATTAACTCGTCAGAGGTGGTGATCTGTTCCATCAGGCGCGCGGCATCGTCGAAGCGCCCGCTACTGTAGCGGTGCTCGCCCAGTTCGTCCTGAATTACCCGCATCTCTTCCGCCAGCATGTCGCGGAACAGCGCTTTAGTCACTGGCTTACCGTTGCTCAGTGTTTTCTCATGGTGAATCCACTGCCAAATAGAGGTTCGTGAGATTTCCGCCGTCGCGGCATCTTCCATCAGACCGTAAATCGGTACACAGCCATTGCCGGAGATCCATGCTTCAATGTACTGTACTGCCACACGAATGTTGGCGCGCATTCCGGCTTCTGTACGTTCGCCTTCACACGGTTCCAGTAGCTGCTCAGCAGTAATCGGCGCATCTTCATCGCGTGTGACGAACAGTTGGTTCCTGTTGTTACCCAGCACCTCGTTAAAGACAGCCATCGCAGTATCCGCCAGTCCGGGATGCGCAATCCACGTACCGTCATGACCGTTATTCGCTTCCAGGGATTTATCCGCCTTCACTTTGTTCAGTACCTGGGCGTTGCGTTCTGCGTCTTTGCTCGGAATAAAGGCTGCCATGCCGCCCATCGCAAAAGCACCACGTTTATGGCAGGTTTTGATCAGCAGGCGTGAGTAGGCACTAAGAAACGGTTTGTCCATCGTTACCACCTGCCGGTCCGGCAGGACGCGATCCGGATAGTTTTTCAATGTCTTGATATAGCTGAAGATGTAATCCCAGCGACCACAGTTCAGACCCACAATATGATCGCGCAGGGCGTGCAAGATCTCGTCCATCTGGAACACGGCGGGCAGCGTTTCAATTAACAGCGTGGCTTTGATCGTGCCGCGCGGCAGGTTGAAGCGGTCTTCGGCATAGCTGAAGACTTCGCTCCACCAGGCTGCTTCCTGCCAGGACTGCGTTTTCGGCAGATAGAAATATGGACCGCTACCTTTCGCCAGCAAGCTTTTGTAGTTGTGGAAAAAGTAGAGCGCAAAATCAAACAAACTACCGGGAATAGCCTCACCGCGCCAGGTGACATGTTTTTCCGGTAGATGCAGGCCGCGAACGCGGCAAATCAGTACCGCCGGATCGGGTTTCAACTGGTAAATTTTTCCGGCTTCGTTGGTATAGCTAATGGTGCCGTTTACTGCATCACGCAGGTTGATTTGTCCGTCAATGACTTTGTTCCAGTCCGGTGCCAGCGAATCTTCAAAATCGGCCATAAAGACTTTTACGTTTGCATTGAGCGCATTAATTACCATTTTCCGTTCAACCGGGCCGGTAATCTCCACCCGACGATCCTGTAAGTCCTCAGGAATGCCGCGAATCGTCCAGTTGCCATTACGAATGGAAGCAGTTTCCGAAATAAAATCAGGCAATCTACCATTATCGATGTCCCGCTGCTGTTGAATGCGGGCGGCAAGGAGTTTATTACGTTTAGGCGCAAAGCGCGTGACCAGCTCCGTCAGAAATTCTACCGCTTCAGCAGTCAGAACCTGCTTCTCCAGCTCACCTTGCGGCCTGGTAAAGATTAACGCATCAGTTGTCGTTGCCTGTTGATTCATCGTAAAGCTCCTCGTCATTGATCAGATTACATCCCCAATGCGAACGAAGGATCGTTGTGTACTTTTCGTTCAGCACAACTAAGACTACTCAATTAAATTTCAAAATCAAAAACAATTTCCATTTTTAAATATATAATTACGCAACTCGTTGATAACAATAAATATAAAGTTTTTTCACTTGGTGAGGCGTGTTTCGGAAATAAAAAAGGCCCCCGAAGGTGCCTGATTCAACATGCTGAAACGCTTAAGGATCGTTAGTGTCAGAAGATTAATCTAAGGTTGGATTCATGTGACGTAGATCATACGGTGTGATCTGGTAAACGTAATAGTTGAGCCAGTTCGTAAACAGCAGATTGCCATGACTACGCCAGGTGGCCTGCGGTTTGTTTCGCGGATCGTTTTGCGGGAAGTAGTTATACGGCACCTCCGGGCACAGCCCTGCTTCCACATCACGGAAATATTCGCTTGCCAAAGTATGCGCATCATATTCAGGATGCCCGGTCACAAAGGCAATACGCTTATCTTTACTGGCAAACAGATAAGCATCGCCCTCTTCCGTCTCTGCCAGAATTTCAAGATCGGTATAGTCGCGTATCAGAGCCGCCGGAAAGTCCGCATAGCGCGAATGAGGCGCAAGGAAAGAATCATCAAAGCCACGGGTCAGCAACGCGTGCGGCTGAAGGATATGATGTTCATAGACGCCAGAAAGTTTATCGGTACGGGTTTGTTTGGGAATACCATAGAGGATATTGAGAGCCGCCTGTACCGCCCAACAGACAAATAGCGTTGAGGTAACGTGATCTTTTGCCCATTCCAGCACCTGCCTGATTTGCGGCCAGTAGGCGACATCATTAAATTCTACCAGGCCAAGCGGGGCGCCAGTGACAATAAGCCCATCAAAGTTTTGATCGCAAATCTCGTCAAAGTTACAGTAGAAGTTGTTCAGATGCTCTGCGGGGGTATTGCGCGATTCGCGAGCATCAATGCGCAATAGCTGAATATCAACCTGCAGTGGGGAGTTAGACAGCAAACGGAGAAACTGATTCTCAGTTTCGATTTTCTTTGGCATCAGATTAAGGATAAGTACCTTCAACGGACGAATTTCCTGGCCAGAAGCACGAGATGTCGTCATGACAAAGACATTTTCCTCACGCAAGAAATTGACGGCGGGTAGCTCATCCAGCACTCGAATCGGCATAACCTGATAACCTCACAACATACGTTTAAACGTTTAGACATCCAGATAGCTGAAGATACCGAGAAAATTCATTAATGTCGAGCCTGGCAGACAAAGGTGAGAAAGTTTCAAGACGTTATTTGCATTAGAATATAAGCATAACGAAAAGGAGAAGATATGGTTATTAGCATCCGTCGGTCACGACAAGATGAAGGAGAAAAACTGATTGCGATCTGGTGTCGCTCCGTCGATGCCACACACAATTTTCTATCAAAAGCGTATCGTCTTGAGCTCGAAGAACTGGTCCGTTCATTTTTACCTGAAGCGCCGCTATGGGTAGCAGTAACAGAACAGGACGACCCGGTCGGGTTTATGTTGCTTACCGGTGAGCATATGGATGCTCTGTTTGTTGATCCTGACGCTCGCGGTCAGGGCGTCGGCAAGATGCTGGTAAAGCATGCCCTATCGCTGGCACCTCATTTGACGACTAATGTTAATGAGCAGAATGATCAGGCTGTGGGTTTTTATCAGAAAATGGGGTTCAAAGTGACGGGGCGTTCAGAAGTCGACGATCTTGGAAAACCTTATCCATTGTTGAATTTAGTCCACCCTTAAGTGATGGCGCTCTACCGTAGGCCAGATAAGGTCCAGTGGATATAGGACTGATAAGCGTAACGCCATTAGGCGGTCTGACTGTATCTTCCCGGCACCACCGGGAGGCGGCCTCGCCTTATCCGGTCTGCGGCGCTGTCCTGTCAGGCCACAGACGCAAAAAAGCCCATCCGTCAGGATGGGCTTCTTCTTGTCTGATGCCTGGCAGTTCCCTACTCTCGCATGGGGAGACCCCACACTACCATCGGCGCTACGGCGTTTCACTTCTGAGTTCGGCATGGGGTCAGGTGGGACCACCGCGCTAGTGCCGCCAGGCAAATTCTTGTGCTCGGTACGCAATACTTTATCGCATCAGCGGCGTTGGCTGCACTCGTAAAGTCAGTCACATACTTCAGTATGCTCCTTCCTTTCCTTCGCTTGCCGCCTTGCTGCTGCGCAAATTATTGCGTACTACAATCCGGAATCTGAGCTGAAAATTGTTCGTCTTCTCAATCCGCCAAAACATCTTCGGCGTTGTAAGGTTAAGCCTCACGGTTCATTAGTACCGGTTAGCTCAACGCATCGCTGCGCTTACACACCCGGCCTATCAACGTCGTCGTCTTCAACGTTCCTTCAGGAGACTTAAAGTCTCAGGGAAGATTCATCTCGGGGCAAGTTTCGTGCTTAGATGCTTTCAGCACTTATCTCTTCCGCATTTAGCTACCGGGCAGTGCCATTGGCATGACAACCCGAACACCAGTGATGCGTCCACTCCGGTCCTCTCGTACTAGGAGCAGCCCCCCTCAATCTTCCAGCGCCCACGGCAGATAGGGACCGAACTGTCTCACGACGTTCTAAACCCAGCTCGCGTACCACTTTAAATGGCGAACAGCCATACCCTTGGGACCTACTTCAGCCCCAGGATGTGATGAGCCGACATCGAGGTGCCAAACACCGCCGTCGATATGAACTCTTGGGCGGTATCAGCCTGTTATCCCCGGAGTACCTTTTATCCGTTGAGCGATGGCCCTTCCATTCAGAACCACCGGATCACTATGACCTGCTTTCGCACCTGCTCGCGCCGTCACGCTCGCAGTCAAGCTGGCTTATGCCATTGCACTAACCTCCTGATGTCCGACCAGGATTAGCCAACCTTCGTGCTCCTCCGTTACTCTTTGGGAGGAGACCGCCCCAGTCAAACTACCCACCAGACACTGTCCGCAACCCCGGTCAGGGGCCCACGTTAGAACACCAGCCATTAAAGGGTGGTATTTCAAGGACGGCTCCACGCAGACTGGCGTCCACGCTTCAAAGCCTCCCACCTATCCTGCACATCAAGGACCAGTGTTCAGTGTCAAGCTATAGTAAAGGTTCACGGGGTCTTTCCGTCTTGCCGCGGGTACACTGCATCTTCACAGCGAGTTCAATTTCACTGAGTCTCGGGTGGAGACAGCCTGGCCATCATTACGCCATTCGTGCAGGTCGGAACTTACCCGACAAGGAATTTCGCTACCTTAGGACCGTTATAGTTACGGCCGCCGTTTACCGGGGCTTCGATCAGGAGCTTCGCTTGCGCTGACCCCATCAATTAACCTTCCGGCACCGGGCAGGCGTCACACCGTATACGTCCACTTTCGTGTTTGCACAGTGCTGTGTTTTTAATAAACAGTTGCAGCCAGCTGGTATCTTCGACTGACTTCAGCTCCACGGGTAAACCGCTTCACCTACATGTCAGCGTGCCTTCTCCCGAAGTTACGGCACCATTTTGCCTAGTTCCTTCACCCGAGTTCTCTCAAGCGCCTTGGTATTCTCTACCTGACCACCTGTGTCGGTTTGGGGTACGATTTGATGTTACCTGACGCTTAGAGGCTTTTCCTGGAAGCAGGGCATTTGTTGCTTCAGCACCGTGGTGCCTCGTCGTCACGCCTCAGCCTTGATTTTCCGGATTTGCCTGGAAAACCAGCCTACACGCTTAAACCGGGACAACCGTCGCCCGGCCAACATAGCCTTCTCCGTCCCCCCTTCGCAGTAACACCAAGTACGGGAATATTAACCCGTTTCCCATCGACTACGCCTTTCGGCCTCGCCTTAGGGGTCGACTCACCCTGCCCCGATTAACGTTGGACAGGAACCCTTGGTCTTCCGGCGAGCGGGCTTTTCACCCGCTTTATCGTTACTTATGTCAGCATTCGCACTTCTGATACCTCCAGCATGCCTCACAGCACACCTTCAACGGCTTACAGAACGCTCCCCTACCCAACAACACTTGCGTGCCGCTGCCGCAGCTTCGGTGCATGGTTTAGCCCCGTTACATCTTCCGCGCAGGCCGACTCGACCAGTGAGCTATTACGCTTTCTTTAAATGATGGCTGCTTCTAAGCCAACATCCTGGCTGTCTGGGCCTTCCCACATCGTTTCCCACTTAACCATGACTTTGGGACCTTAGCTGGCGGTCTGGGTTGTTTCCCTCTTCACGACGGACGTTAGCACCCGCCGTGTGTCTCCCGTGATAACATTCTCCGGTATTCGCAGTTTGCATCGGGTTGGTAAGCCGGGATGGCCCCCTAGCCGAAACAGTGCTCTACCCCCGGAGATGAGTTCACGAGGCGCTACCTAAATAGCTTTCGGGGAGAACCAGCTATCTCCCGGTTTGATTGGCCTTTCACCCCCAGCCACAGGTCATCCGCTAATTTTTCAACATTAGTCGGTTCGGTCCTCCAGTTAGTGTTACCCAACCTTCAACCTGCCCATGGCTAGATCACCGGGTTTCGGGTCTATACCCTGCAACTTAACGCCCGGTTAAGACTCGGTTTCCCTCCGGCTCCCCTATTCGGTTAACCTTGCTACAGAATATAAGTCGCTGACCCATTATACAAAAGGTACGCAGTCACACAGGTAAACCTGTGCTCCCACTGCTTGTACGTACACGGTTTCAGGTTCTTTTTCACTCCCCTCGCCGGGGTTCTTTTCGCCTTTCCCTCACGGTACTGGTTCACTATCGGTCAGTCAGGAGTATTTAGCCTTGGAGGATGGTCCCCCCATATTCAGACAGGATACCACGTGTCCCGCCCTACTCATCGAGCTCACAGCAGGTGCATTTTCGTGTACGGGGCTCTCACCCTGTATCGCGTGCCTTTCCAGACACTTCCACTAACACACCTGCTGATTCAGGCTCTGGGCTCCTCCCCGTTCGCTCGCCGCTACTGGGGGAATCTCGGTTGATTTCTTTTCCTCGGGGTACTTAGATGTTTCAGTTCCCCCGGTTCGCCTCATTAACCTATGGATTCAGTTAATGATAGTGTGACGAGTCACACTGGGTTTCCCCATTCGGACATCGCCGGGTCAAGGGTTCATATCACCTCGCCGGCGCTTTTCGCAGATTAGCACGTCCTTCATCGCCTCTGACTGCCAGGGCATCCACCGTGTACGCTTGGTCGCTTAACCTCACAACCCGAAGATGTTTCTCTTCAGATTGCGATAATTGAGAGACTCATGAACAGTTGCCTGTTCATTGTTTCAATTTTCAGCTTGATCCAGATTTTTAAAGAGCAAATATCTCAAACGTGACTCGTAAGCCAGTTTTGAGATATTAAGGCCGGTGACTTTCACTCACAAACCAGCAAGTGGCGTCCCCTGGGAGGTTTGACCTCATCAGTTCGAACGCTGGCGTCCCCTAGGGGATTCGAACCCCTGTTACCGCCGTGAAAGGGCGGTGTCCTGGGCCTCTAGACGAAGGGGACACTGAAGTCTCAATCGCAAGACGCCTTGCTTTTTACTTTTCATCAGACAATCTGTGTGAGCACTGCAAAGACCGTTTCTTTCAGGTAAGGAGGTGATCCAACCGCAGGTTCCCCTACGGTTACCTTGTTACGACTTCACCCCAGTCATGAATCACAAAGTGGTAAGCGCCCTCCCGAAGGTTAAGCTACCTACTTCTTTTGCAACCCACTCCCATGGTGTGACGGGCGGTGTGTACAAGGCCCGGGAACGTATTCACCGTGGCATTCTGATCCACGATTACTAGCGATTCCGACTTCATGGAGTCGAGTTGCAGACTCCAATCCGGACTACGACGCACTTTATGAGGTCCGCTTGCTCTCGCGAGGTCGCTTCTCTTTGTATGCGCCATTGTAGCACGTGTGTAGCCCTGGTCGTAAGGGCCATGATGACTTGACGTCATCCCCACCTTCCTCCAGTTTATCACTGGCAGTCTCCTTTGAGTTCCCGACCTAATCGCTGGCAACAAAGGATAAGGGTTGCGCTCGTTGCGGGACTTAACCCAACATTTCACAACACGAGCTGACGACAGCCATGCAGCACCTGTCTCACAGTTCCCGAAGGCACCCTCGTATCTCTACAAGGTTCTGTGGATGTCAAGACCAGGTAAGGTTCTTCGCGTTGCATCGAATTAAACCACATGCTCCACCGCTTGTGCGGGCCCCCGTCAATTCATTTGAGTTTTAACCTTGCGGCCGTACTCCCCAGGCGGTCGACTTAACGCGTTAGCTCCGGAAGCCACGCCTCAAGGGCACAACCTCCAAGTCGACATCGTTTACGGCGTGGACTACCAGGGTATCTAATCCTGTTTGCTCCCCACGCTTTCGCACCTGAGCGTCAGTCTTCGTCCAGGGGGCCGCCTTCGCCACCGGTATTCCTCCAGATCTCTACGCATTTCACCGCTACACCTGGAATTCTACCCCCCTCTACGAGACTCAAGCCTGCCAGTTTCGGATGCAGTTCCCAGGTTGAGCCCGGGGATTTCACATCCGACTTGACAGACCGCCTGCGTGCGCTTTACGCCCAGTAATTCCGATTAACGCTTGCACCCTCCGTATTACCGCGGCTGCTGGCACGGAGTTAGCCGGTGCTTCTTCTGCGGGTAACGTCAATCGACAAGGTTATTAACCTTGTCGCCTTCCTCCCCGCTGAAAGTACTTTACAACCCGAAGGCCTTCTTCATACACGCGGCATGGCTGCATCAGGCTTGCGCCCATTGTGCAATATTCCCCACTGCTGCCTCCCGTAGGAGTCTGGACCGTGTCTCAGTTCCAGTGTGGCTGGTCATCCTCTCAGACCAGCTAGGGATCGTCGCCTTGGTGGGCCGTTACCCCACCAACAAGCTAATCCCATCTGGGCACATCTGGTGGCAAGAGGCCCGAAGGTCCCCCTCTTTGGTCTTGCGACGTTATGCGGTATTAGCCACCGTTTCCAGTAGTTATCCCCCTCCACCAGGCAGTTTCCCAGACATTACTCACCCGTCCGCCACTCGTCAGCAAAGCAGCAAGCTGCTTCCTGTTACCGTTCGACTTGCATGTGTTAGGCCTGCCGCCAGCGTTCAATCTGAGCCATGATCAAACTCTTCAATTTAAAAGTTTGATGCTCAATGAATTAAACTTCGTAATGAATTACGTGTTCACTCTTGAGACTTGGTATTCATTTTTCGTCTTGCGACGTTAAGAATCCGTATCTTCGAGTGCCCACACAGATTGTCTGATAAATTGTTAAAGAGCAGTTGCGACGCGGCTTTCAGCTCACCGTCGCGAGGTGGCGTATATTACGCTTTCCTCTTTCAGAGTCAACCCTGAATTTCAGGATTTTTCTCTTCAACCGGCCGGCTGTTTGTGTGAAGTGATTCACATCCGCCGTGTCGATGGAGGCGCATTATAGGGAGTTCTCTGCTGACCGCAATAGAAAAATTGCAGAAAAATGACTGTTTGCTGCATTCCCCAGCAAAACCCTTAGTTATACCCATTTACACACAGACTTATCCACAAAATGCGTGTTCATTTCCTGGATCTTCTCACTCTGCAAACGATCTTTCAGGGATAAAAGCGGGACCGGTATTTTAAAAGAAAAATTCGCGAGCGTTGCGCAAACGTTTTCGTTACAATGTCGCCGCAAAATGAGAATGCCCCATAAGGGGCGTTAGCTGAGTTTTTTACGAAAAATTCAGCTAACGCTCTCTGTAATTGTCGAATCCAGGGGATTTACCATGCAACAACGTCGTCCAGTCCGCCGCGCTTTGCTCAGTGTTTCTGACAAGGCCGGTATCATCGAATTCGCCCAGGCACTTTCCGCACGCGGTGTGGAGCTGTTGTCTACGGGGGGCACCGCCCGCCTGTTAGCAGAAAAAGGCCTGGCGGTGACTGAAGTTTCCGATTACACCGGTTTCCCGGAAATGATGGATGGACGCGTAAAGACCCTGCATCCAAAAGTCCACGGCGGCATCCTCGGTCGTCGCGGCCAGGACGATGCTATTATGGAACAGCATCACATTGCCCCTATCGATATGGTTGTCGTTAACCTGTATCCGTTCGCCGAGACCGTGGCGCGCGAAGGCTGCTCGCTGGAAGATGCGGTAGAGAACATCGATATCGGCGGCCCAACGATGGTTCGCTCCGCCGCGAAGAACCATAAAGACGTCGCCATCGTGGTGAAGAGCAGCGACTACGACGCCATTATTAAAGAGATGGACGCTAACGAAGGTTCTCTGACCCTCGACACCCGTTTCGATCTCGCCATCAAGGCATTCGAACACACCGCCGCCTACGACAGCATGATTGCCAACTACTTCGGCAGCATGGTTCCGGCTTACCACGGCGAAAGCAAAGACGCCGCCGGTCGCTTCCCGCGTACGCTGAACCTGAACTTCATTAAGAAGCAGGATATGCGCTACGGCGAGAACAGCCACCAGCAGGCTGCTTTCTATATAGAAGAAAATGTAAAAGAAGCGTCCGTTGCCACCGCACAGCAGGTGCAGGGCAAAGCGCTTTCCTACAACAACATCGCTGATACCGACGCGGCGCTGGAGTGTGTGAAAGAGTTCAACGAGCCAGCCTGCGTAATCGTCAAGCACGCTAACCCGTGCGGCGTGGCGGTAAGTACCTCTATTCTCGACGCTTACGATCGCGCCTATAAAACCGATCCGACTTCCGCGTTCGGCGGCATTATCGCCTTCAACCGCGAGCTGGATGCCGAAACCGCGCAGGCCATCATCTCCCGCCAGTTTGTCGAAGTGATCATCGCCCCATCCGCAAGCGAAGAAGCGCTGAAAATTACCGCTGCCAAGCAGAACGTCCGTGTTCTGACCTGCGGCCAGTGGGCAAGCCGCGTGCCAGGCCTGGACTTCAAACGCGTTAACGGCGGCCTGCTGGTTCAGGACAGGGATCTGGGTATGGTGAGCGAAGCTGAACTGCGCGTGGTTTCCAAACGCCAACCTACCGAACAGGAGCTGCGCGATGCGCTGTTCTGCTGGAAAGTGGCAAAGTTTGTGAAATCCAACGCCATTGTGTATGCCAAAGAGAACATGACCATCGGCATAGGCGCAGGCCAGATGAGCCGCGTGTACTCTGCCAAAATCGCGGGCATTAAAGCCGGTGATGAGGGGCTGGAAGTGAAAGGTTCCGCGATGGCCTCCGACGCCTTCTTCCCGTTCCGCGATGGCATTGATGCCGCTGCTGCGGTAGGCGTGAGCTGCGTGATCCAGCCTGGCGGTTCTATCCGTGATGATGAAGTCATTGACGCCGCTGATGAACATGGTATCGCGATGATCTTCACTGGTATGCGTCACTTCCGCCATTAATGGAGCTACAGATGAAAGTATTAGTGATCGGTAACGGCGGGCGCGAGCACGCACTGGCGTGGAAAGCGGCGCAGTCGCCAAAAGTAGAAACTGTCTTCGTGGCGCCAGGCAACGCCGGTACCGCGCTGGAGCCGGGGCTGCAAAACGTCGCGATTGGGGTAACGGACATTCCGGCGCTGCTGAGCTTTGCGCAGAATGAAAAGATCGATCTGACCATTGTCGGCCCGGAAGCGCCGCTGGTGAATGGCGTGGTGGATGCTTTTCGCGCGGCTGGCCTGAAAATATTTGGCCCGACGCGGGGCGCAGCACAGCTCGAAGGCTCTAAAGCATTTACCAAAGATTTCCTGGCGCGGCATAACATCCCGACCGCAGAGTACCAAAACTTTACCGAGATTGAGCCTGCGCTGGCTTATCTGCGTGAGAAAGGCGCGCCGATCGTTATCAAAGCTGACGGTCTGGCAGCCGGTAAAGGCGTTATCGTGGCGATGACGCTCGAAGAAGCGGAAGCCGCCGTGCAGGATATGCTGGCGGGTAATGCCTTTGGCGATGCGGGCCACCGCATCGTGATTGAAGAGTTCCTCGACGGCGAAGAAGCAAGCTTTATCGTAATGGTCGACGGCGAGCACGTTCTGCCAATGGCCACCAGCCAGGACCACAAACGCGTAGGCGATGGCGATACCGGCCTGAATACCGGCGGTATGGGCGCTTATTCCCCGGCTCCGGTCGTCACTGATGACGTTCATCAGCGCACCATGGAACGCATCATTTGGCCAACCGTGAAAGGCATGGCAGCGGAAGGTAACACCTATACTGGCTTCCTGTACGCGGGCCTGATGATCGACAAACAAGGCAATCCGAAGGTCATCGAATTCAACTGTCGCTTTGGCGATCCGGAAACCCAGCCGATCATGCTGCGCATGAAATCGGATCTGGTGGATCTTTGCCTGGCAGCCAGTGAAGGTAAACTGGATGAGAAGACGTCCGAGTGGGATGAACGCGCGTCGCTTGGCGTGGTTATGGCGGCGGGAGGATATCCAGGCGATTACCGTACCGGCGATGTGATCCATGGCCTGCCGCTGGAAGACGCGGCGGACGGCAAGGTGTTCCATGCGGGAACCCAACTGACGGATAACGAGCAGGTGGTTACCAGCGGTGGCCGTGTACTGTGCGCCACCGCGCTGGGTCACACCGTGGCCGAGGCGCAAAAACGCGCTTATTCTTTAATGGCCAATATCCACTGGGATGATTGTTTCTGCCGTAAGGATATCGGCTGGCGTGCTATTGAACGCGAGCAAAACTAGCGAGACAGTTTCGCCAGTAGCGTTTTACGCGTAATCCCTAACTGGCGGGCGGCTTCCGTTTTATTGCCGCCCGTTTTTTCCAGCGCCGCCAGAATCACCTCTTTTTCCACATCCACCAGCGGCTGAATTGGCCCATCATATTCCGTTTTTATCGGCGTTGCGGCGATAGACAGAGGAAGCTCACGCTCGGAAATGTACTCGCCCGTTAACAAGACCACCGCCCGTTCGATAGCGTTTTCCAGCTCGCGAATATTGCCCGGCCAGTCGTAGTGAATTAACAGATCCATCGCCTGCGGAGTAAAGCCTTTCACCGCTTTCCGATTACGTCCGGCAAATTGACGTAAAAAATGCTCGGCCAGGAGTGGAATATCTTCCCGGCGCTGGCGTAAAGGCGGTATTTCAATGGCCACCACATTCAGGCGATAGTACAGATCCTGACGAAAACGCCCGGCCTGAACCTCCTGCGCCAGATCGCGATGCGTGGCGGCGAGCAGCCGTACATCGACGGAGATTGTCTGATTGCTGCCAACCCGCTGGACCTCCCGCTCCTGAATCGCACGTAGCAGGCGCACCTGCATCAGCGGCGAGATATCACCGATTTCGTCAAGAAATAGCGTCCCGCCGTCCGCCTCCACAAAGCGCCCTTCCCGCCGTTTATCCGCACCGGTAAACGCCCCTTTCTCATGGCCAAACAGTTCGGACTCCAGCAATGACTCGTTCAGCGCCGCGCAGTTAAGCGTCACCAGCGGTTTATTGCGCCGGGCACTGCTGATATGAAGCGCTCTCACCACCAGCTCTTTGCCGGTCCCGGATTCACCGTGAATCAACACGGTTGCATCGGAAGGCGCCACCATCGCAATCTCATTGAGTAACTGCTGCATCGCCGGACTTTTCCCCACCATACCAAACTGCGCGGCTGGCAACGACGGTAGCTCAACGGCGGCATCTCGCGTATGCGCCAGTGCGTTTTTCAGAGTCTCCTGTAAGCTGTCAAAATCCAGCGGTTTAATTAAGTAATCCAGCGCCCCTGCCTTGAGCGCCTCTACCGCGGTTTCCACACTGGAAAATGCCGTCATGATTAAAATTGGGATAGCCGGGTTAAGGAGCTTGATCTCTTTCAGCGTGGCAATACCGTCCATCTCCGCCATGCGTACGTCGCACAGTATCAGATCAAAGACCTGCTCGCGGACCTGAGCCAGCGCATCACGTCCACTGTAGGCCAGCGTAACGTTATAGCCCCAGCCCCGAAGCAACGCCTGTAAAATCGTGCAGTGGCTTACATCATCATCTACAACCAGAATATCGATTTTTCCGCGTGTCATCCTTGTTAGTCCTGTTGTCTCGCGTTAACGGGTAACCAGAGAGTAAAGACTGCGCCTTTCCCCTCAGTACTCTTCACCTTAATCCCGCCGCCATGCTGTTCGATGATATTTTGCACCACCGCCAGCCCAAGACCAGTTCCGTCCGCTTTCGTCGTAAAGTAAGGCGTAAAAATCGCCTCCAACTGATCCGGCGCGATGCCTTTCCCGCTATCGGTAACGGTGATGATAACGCGGTCAGCCCCGCTTTCGTTCGCCTCTACGGTAATTGTTCCCTGGCGCCCAATCGCGTGAATAGCATTCAGATATAAATTCAGCAATACCTGAGTTAGCCGATCCGGGTCAGCCTGAATGCAGGGGAGCGTCTCATTAGCGGTGAATCTCAGCTGAATCTCTCTACTGTGCGCATCCTGGCTTACCAGATTCAGGGAGTGGGTAATAATATCATTGAGATTGACCGACTGGCGTGCCAGATGCGCGGGCTTGACCAGTTCAAGCAATTCGCTTACCACCCGATTCAGGCGATCAGCCTCTTTAGCCATCACTTGCGCCAGTTCATGCGACTCGCCGCCAGCAGGCGTGCGCTCGGCAAAGTATTTCGCCAGCCCTTTGATGGATGAAAGCGGATTACGAATTTCATGAGCGACCCCCGCCGCCAGATGCCCCATTGCTACCAGTTTTTCTTTACGCTTCATCGCATCAAGTAACTCTTTGTGCGAACGCTGATAGCGCTGATGCCAAAAAAACGCCAGTAACGTTGCCAGCAGCACCGCCGCTAAAGCCGACAGGACAATTAGCGTGTTACGCCACTCCCTTGCCTGGGTCGCGACCAGATCGCTGGCATCAAAGGCAATAAAAATAGTTTGCTGCGCAGGTTCATCGTCGCTGGCGCAGTGTGCGCTTCCGTATCCCGCCATACCATGGCCTCTCATACCGAAAAGCGGCTGGAACTGGCGGTAAATCTCCAGCGCTGGCATCAGCTTACCATTGGTCGTAAATTCTACGCGCCGCCAGCGTTCTTGCGATCCGGGATTGAGTTGATGCATTTCAGACGCGGAATAAAGCGGCTGACCTACCATGCCAGGGTTACTATGGATAATGATAATGCCTTGCGCATCCGTCACAGCGAACCACAATACGCCGGGCTGGCCCGCCATCTCTTCCAGTAGTGTCTGTTGCTGCGCGTGATGCATCCGCATTCCCATGCCTACTCGCGTACCGGACTCCAGAGCGCGAATGAGTACATTTCCTTTTTCCAACAGTGTTTGCCTGGCAGCGGCGCTCTCGCGGCCATAGTCACGAATGACCATAATGGAAAACAGTCCTACCAGAATGAAGATAGCTATCGGTAGTAACCAACTCAGCCATGTTGCAGCGGCATCCTTATGTAATCGCATAAAATTCACCACCTCTCCCTGTCCGTATTTTCTTTTCCTTGTAAGCAGTAATCATGCCATTTTTCGCGGCACATAGCCGCGTGTTTCAGCACAACCTGCTGGAAGGGCGGGTAAAAATGACTCAACGGGCAGATTGCGCGAGTCATTTTTACTCACTTTTTGCAGCTATAAACAAGTCAGGACGCCGCCTGGCCGGGAATGAATACCTGGCACGGAAGATGCAAGAAAGAGGATAAGATGAGCAACAGGAGAACGCAAAATGAAACGGAACACTAAATCAGGTATCGCGCTAATCGCCCTCTCTCTTTTGGCTCTGAGTTCCGGCGGCGCCTTTGCCGGACATCACTGGGGCAATAATGACGGCATGTGGCAACAGGGAGGCAGTCCGTTAACGACAGAACAGCAGGCGACCGCGCAAAAGATTTATGATGATTACTATACGCAGACCAGCGCATTACGCCAGCAACTGATATCCAAACGTTATGAGTACAACGCGCTGTTGACCGCCAGTTCGCCAGATACCACAAAAATCAATGCCGTTGCCAAAGAGATGGAATCATTAAGTCTGAAGCTGGATGAACAACGCGTGAAACGGGATGTCGCCATGGCGCAGGCTGGCATACCACGCGGCGCAGGTATGGGCTACGGCGATTGTGGCGGGCGCGGCGGTCATAGGGGAATGGGGCACTGGTAAAGACGTAATGCCTGATAACGACCACGCTTATCAGACCTACAAATGAACGCCCCTGGCCGGATAAGACGCATTAGTGTCTTATCCGGTGCTAAAATGTTTTCTCTTTTGGTTGCCAGTGACAAAAGTCTTCATTGGCGACCAGTAAAAGTTGTGACCCTTCGGGCGCTTCCAGCCATGCCACACTCACCTCTACTGATGAGCGGTTCTGGCGGCGCTCAATATGGCTTATGGCCCATGAGTCCAGATCCGGCTTTAGCGTTTCGCCTTCGCAGGTTGTAACCGTATGGTCGGCGTGCCAGCGTCCCTGGCGTAATATAACCCGTCCCAGGCGCAATGCGTCGCTGGTTTGACGGATCTGTTCGGCGCGATAGCGATACAACGCAATTTGATCGTTGGAAAGCTGCTGTTTCTGTCCCCCGACTTCACGCTGCATAAAACTGAGTTCGCCGCGAGCATCAAAACGTGCGCGAATATGTTCTGGTAGTTTGCTGTAAATATTGAGTTCAATAAGCGAAAGCGTATCACCCTGCCAGCGATATTCACTGGTGGTAGTACTACCGTTACGCCACGGACTAAAAACGGAAAGCAGATGGACTTCATCGTTCGTATCTTTACGCCAGATACGCACTGCGCCCTGGTTGTCGGCAAAACCACTGGCGGTAAACGGTGGCGGTGAAGCATCATGACTGCAGGCGGTCAGCAACAGCGCGCCCAAAAGCAGAAGCGTACGACGCCAGACAGACAAAAGGGGCTGACGAGCCCCTTCGATAAAACTGTTCACAGCTACGCGTCTTACTTAACTGCGTCTTTCAGAGCTTTACCAGAAACAAATGCCGGTACGTTAGCGGCGGCGATTTTGATTTCTTTACCGGTCTGCGGGTTGCGGCCAGTGCGCTCAGCACGGTGGTTCACTTTGAAGGTACCGAAACCAACCAGTTGTACAGCATCGCCTTCTTTCAGAGACTCAGTAATAGCAGCCAGAGTGGATTCCAGAGCAGCTTTAGCCTGGGTTTTAGACAGTTCTGCTTTGTCTGCAATTACATCAATCAGTTGAGTCTTGTTCATAAGTTATCCTTACAATGTGTTTATCGCTTGCTAAGCATCGAGTGCGACGGAAATGCCAGAAAAGCACTCTCCTGCATACACGCACCGATAGCCACTTTTTTTCGCCTCCCAAATGTAGACCAGACGGGGGGCAGAAGGGAAGCCTTATGGCACGACAAATCAGGCGTTAAATCACGTTTTCTGGTGTCATTGCTGAAAATTTATACCGATATTGCTCTCGCCAGCCTCGCGCAGGTCTGCCCTGAGCCCTTTTATCAGTTCAATATCACGTTCTTCGCATTCCGCTAAAAGTCGGAATATTTCCCACTGAATATCCCATTCCTGTTCGACTGCCGGGTTCGTTTTGAGCTCCTCATCGGTCATTTCCCGACCAGCCTGAGTCATTTCCAACATCGCCACCGTGGTAATGGAAGTCTTACTGACCTCAATGGCATGTTCCAGCGTTTCGCCACTGAGACGAGAATGCATTAATTCGCTTAATGCAACACAAGCATCGATCGCCGGATAAACGCCATATAAATCGTAATCATCGGCAGACGGAATGGCCTCTTCAAACTTCTCCAGCTGGCTGTCAAAATTCACCTTCGCGTCTTTCACCGTCAGCGTTTCCCAGATTAGATCGAGGATACGGCGATAAATCTGTCCATCGCCAAATGCTGTCTGTTTACAGAACATGGCGTAGTTCGGGTACATGCGTTCGCACAAGCAGGCCATAAAGGTAACATGCTGCCAGCTTTCCAGCCGCTCCAGACGCAGATGAATCGGGTTTTGTAACATGATGGAATCTCAAATCGGAAATTAGCGGCAGTTTACCTGAATCAGCGCTGAATTTCTTGCCAACGAACAAATGCCGGACGTCCGGAAGCGACGGCATCAGCCCAGCGCGTTGGCTCCGGTAAACGATAGCCTTTCATACAACGTTGCACCCACGCCAGCGCGCTGTCAGTGCTGACCCGGTGCCCCGTCGCCACAAACAGAGGATTACAGCGTGCCTTGCTGCGCCATACCCATGCCAGTTGTTCGCCTTTATCCATTAAAGGTGCCAGCGCGCCCGGTTCAGCGGACAGCGGCGCAAACTTACCGCACAGACGCTTTTTCGCCACGCCAATAGTCGGCACATCCACCAGCAGGCCAAAATGACTGGCGACGCCGAGCCGACGCGGGTGTGAAATGCCATGACCATCAACAAACAGTAAGTCAGGCTTTTGCGAGAGCTGTTCCCACGCCGCCAGCAGAGCAGGATATTCACGAAAAGAGAGAAAACCGGGGATATACGGCATGGTGGTGGCAATACGCGCCACCTTATATTCGACCAACTCAAGCGACGGGTATTTCAGCAATACCATCGCCGCGCGCGTCACTTCTCCACCCTGTTCAAACCCGACGTCTGCCCCCCCGATCAGCGCCGGCGGATCCTTTTCAAATTGATCCGTGCGGCAAACCGATGATGCAAGTTCTATCTGTTGAGCGCGTAGTGACGCAAGATCCATACTGACTCCTTATCGATGATACTGGGCAGACAGCCGGTGCACCGCCTCCACAAACGCGCCAGCATGTTCCGGCGGAACATCCTGATGGATACCGTGTCCAAGGTTGAAGACGTGCCCTTCTCCCTGACCGAAACCAGAAAGTATAGTCGCTACTTCTTCTTCGATACGCGCTGGCGGCGCATACAGCATGGATGGATCCATATTGCCTTGCAGAGCAACCTTATGGCCCACACGGCGGCGCGCATCGGCAATATCGATTGTCCAGTCCAGGCCCAGCGCATCGCAGCCGGTTTCCGCCATCGCTTCCAGCCACTGACCGCCGCCTTTGGTGAACAACGTAACCGGCACACGGCGGCCTTCGTTTTCACGCAGCAGACCATCAATGATTTTGTGCATATAGTACAGTGAGAATTGCTGGTAATCGCGCCCGGTCAGCACGCCGCCCCAGGTATCAAAAATCATCACCGCCTGCGCGCCCGCTTTGATTTGCGCGTTGAGGTACAGCGTGACGCTTTTCGCCAACTTATCAAGCAACGCATGTAGCGTCTGCGGCTCGGCATACATCATCTTTTTAATCACTGTAAACGCTTTGCTGCTGCCGCCTTCAACCATGTAGGTCGCCAGCGTCCATGGGCTGCCGGAGAAACCGATCAGTGGCACCTCGCCCTTCAACTCGCGGCGGATGGTCCGCACAGCGTTCATTACATAACCCAGCTCATCTTCCGGATCGGGAACAGGCAGACGGTCAACATCAGCTTTATTGGCGACGGGCGCGGTAAAGCGCGGGCCTTCACCCGCCTCGAAATAGAGGCCCAGGCCCATCGCATCCGGTACGGTCAAAATGTCCGAAAAGAGGATCGCGGCATCAAGCGGATAGCGGCGCAGCGGCTGGAGAGTGACTTCGCAAGCCAGCTCCGCATTTTTGCACAGCGACATAAAGTCGCCCGCCTGCGCGCGAGTAGCCTTATATTCCGGTAGATAACGGCCCGCCTGGCGCATCATCCATACCGGGGTAACATCAACGGGCTGGCGCAGCAGCGCACGCAGATAACGATCGTTCTTTAATTCGGTCATTTTTGCAGTTCCTTATTGCGTCAGGCCGCTAGTTTAACATGTCATTCATATTCAGCCCGACACATTGCTACCGTATCTTCGATCAGTCGACGCGCAACGGTGCCAGGCGGCGGCAGTAACGGTAAATCATCGTAACGATACCAGTTCGCCTCTAATAGCTCTTTCGGGTCGATAACTATCTCGCCGCTACCATACTCGGCCATAAAGGCGGTCATCAGCGATTGCGGGAATGGCCACGGCTGCGAGGTGATATAGCGCAGGTTCTTTATTTTAATCCCGCTCTCTTCCATCACTTCGCGCGCCACCGCCTGCTCTAAGGTTTCGCCCACCTCGACAAAACCGGCCAGAACGGTGTGAACGCCGTTACGATGACGAACATGCTGAGCAAGCAGGATGGTGTCTTCGCGGCGAATAGCGACGATAATACAGGGCGCAATTTGCGGGTAGTAACGCTCGCGGCAGTGGCTACACAGCATCGCCCATTCGGTTTTGCCCGGCTGCATAGGGTGCCCGCAATAGCCGCAAAATTTATGCGATCGGTAAAACTCCGCCAGTTGTACACCACGTCCCGCCAGTTGAAAAAGGCCGGCATCCTGATCGAGTACCTGACGTAACGACCCCATATCATGGCGTCGATGTTGTAATACCAGCCAAACGGGGTCGCCTTGCCATTCGCCAATCCGGAGTGCGCGCTGCCCCACAAGATCAAAATTTGCCGCCAGCCCGTGTGGTAATTCCCCATACGGCAACCATAATTTTTGTTCATGGCTGACGATCCACCAACCGTGATCTAATTTTTCAATTATACGATCCATAGCTCTTGCACTACCTTTGCTTCACTGGCATGTTGTTAACATTATTTTTACATTTATGGCGAGCAGCCTTTATCTAACTTGCGGAGACAATCATGCTAAACCAGCTGGAAAATTTGACGGAGCGCGTTGGCGGAAGCAACAAACTGGTCGATCGCTGGCTACATGTACGTAAGCATCTGCTCGTGGCTTACTACAATCTGGTTGGCATTAAGCCTGGCAAAGAATCGTACATGCGGCTGAATGAAAAAGCGCTGGATGATTTTTGTCAGAGCCTGGTCGATTACCTTTCTGCCGGACACTTCAGTATTTATGAACGTATTCTCCATAAATTGGAAGGAAACGGTCAGCTTTTACATGCGGCAAAAATCTGGCCGCTGCTGGAAGATAACACGCAGCGCATCATGAATTATTACGACTCCAGCCTGGAAACCGCTATCGATCACGATAACTGTTTTGAATTTCAGCAGGCACTGTCAGACATCGGCGAGGCGCTGGAAGCCCGCTTTGTGCTGGAAGATAAGCTGATTATGCTGGTATTTGACGCGATGCACGATGGCACCAGGGTAAAACGTCCCGCTTGAGTTCTGTACTATTAACAGGTAGGTTACAAATGTCCCCTCTACGGAGGGGAAGTTATCTTGTCGGAGTGCCTGATTTCCACAAAGTATTTGTGATGCATCAAGGCGGCAGGTCAGTGAATCGCCAGTCACTTACATAAGTCAGTGATAGGCGTGAGCGGACGAAGCCAACAAAGAAGCAGCGCGAAGGATGAAGTGGAAAGGGCTGAGACCGTTAATTCGGGATCCGCGGAACCTGATCAGGTTAATACCTGCGAAGGGAACAAGAGTAATTCTGCTTTATGCCGCTGCCTTTACAGGCGGCGCACATCCATTACTCCATCCGTCGTCTGACAAGCCACGTCCTTATTTTTTGGAATGAGCTATGTCTACAACAAAACTGAACCGCCGCGAGCAGCGCAAACATGCCCAACACTTTATCGATACGCTGAAAGGCACCGCCTTTCCGAATTCCAGACGCATATATATTACCGGTTCACGATCGGATATTCGCGTTCCGATGCGAGAAATCCAGCTAAGCCCGACGTTAACGGGCGGAACGAAAAACAATCCGCAGTATGAAGATAACGAGCCGATCCCGGTGTATGACACATCAGGACCCTATGGCGACCCTGAGATCGCAATTAACGTCCAGCAAGGCCTGGCGAAACTGCGGCAGCCGTGGATTGATGCACGTAATGACTGCGAACAATTGCGCACTCGCAGCTCCGCCTATACTAAAGAGCGTCTGGCGGATGATGGCCTGGATGCACTACGCTTTAGCGGCCTGTTAACGCCAAAACGCGCCAAAGCTGGACACCGTGTGACCCAGTTACATTACGCCCGTCAGGGGATTATCACCCCCGAGATGGAGTTTATCGCCATCCGTGAAAACATGGGCCGCGAGCGTATTCGCAGTGAAGTGCTGCGCCATCAGCATCCGGGTGAGGGATTTGGCGCTCGTCTGCCGGAAAATATCACCCCGCAATTCGTCCGCGACGAAGTCGCTGCGGGCCGCGCGATTATTCCCGCTAACATCAACCATCCTGAATCCGAGCCGATGATTATTGGCCGCAACTTCCTGGTGAAGGTGAACGCCAACATCGGCAACTCTGCCGTCTCCTCCTCCATCGAAGAAGAGGTAGAGAAACTGGTATGGTCTACACGTTGGGGCGCTGATACAGTGATGGATCTCTCCACCGGTCGCTATATTCACGAAACCCGTGAGTGGATCCTGCGTAACAGCCCGGTACCGATCGGCACCGTACCGATCTACCAGGCACTGGAGAAGGTCAATGGGATCGCCGAAGATCTCACCTGGGAAGCCTTCCGCGATACGCTGCTGGAGCAGGCTGAACAGGGTGTGGACTATTTTACCATTCACGCTGGCGTGCTGCTGCGCTACGTGCCGATGACCGCCAAACGCCTGACCGGTATTGTTTCGCGCGGCGGTTCAATCATGGCGAAATGGTGCCTCTCCCATCATCAGGAAAACTTCCTCTACCAACATTTCCGCGAGATCTGCGAAATCTGCGCCGCCTATGACGTTTCGCTCTCGCTGGGTGACGGGCTAAGACCGGGCTCGATTCAGGACGCCAACGACGAGGCGCAGTTTGCTGAACTGCATACGCTGGGCGAGCTAACCAGAATTGCCTGGGAATACGATGTACAGGTGATGATTGAAGGCCCGGGTCACGTGCCAATGCAGATGATTCGCCGCAACATGACCGAAGAACTCGAGCACTGTCATGAAGCGCCATTCTACACCTTAGGGCCGCTAACTACCGATATCGCTCCGGGGTATGACCACTTTACCTCCGGTATTGGTGCCGCAATGATCGGCTGGTTTGGCTGTGCGATGCTGTGCTACGTCACGCCGAAAGAGCATCTTGGCCTGCCGAATAAAGAGGATGTCAAACAAGGGCTAGTCACTTACAAGATTGCCGCTCATGCGGCGGATCTGGCGAAAGGGCATCCGGGCGCGCAAATTCGCGATAACGCCATGTCGAAGGCCCGCTTTGAGTTCCGTTGGGAAGATCAGTTTAACCTGGCGCTCGACCCATTCACCGCCCGCGCGTATCACGACGAAACCCTGCCGCAGGAGTCCGGTAAGGTCGCCCATTTCTGCTCCATGTGCGGGCCGAAATTCTGCTCCATGAAAATCAGCCAGGAAGTACGCGACTACGCCGCTGCGCAAACCATTGAGATCGGGATGGCCGATATGTCGGAAAACTTTCGCGCCAAAGGCGGTGAAATCTATCTGAAGCGGGAGGACGCGTGATGTATCAGCCTGACTTTCCTCCGGTTCCTTTCCACTTAGGCCTGTATCCGGTGGTCGACAGCCTGGTGTGGATTGAACGCCTGCTGGCGGCTGGCGTGCGCACCCTTCAGCTGCGCATCAAAGATAAGCGTGATGAAGAGGTAGAAGCGGATGTGGTCGCAGCCATTGCGCTGGGACGTCATTACAGCGCCCGTCTGTTTATCAACGATTACTGGCGACTGGCGATAAAACACAACGCTTACGGCGTGCATCTGGGTCAGGAAGATCTCGAAACCACCGATTTACAGGCGATACGAGCGGCGGGCCTACGCCTTGGCGTATCGACGCACGATGATATGGAGATAGACGTCGCGCTCGCCACCCGCCCTTCCTATATCGCACTGGGGCACGTCTTCCCAACGCAAACCAAGCAGATGCCTTCCGCTCCGCAGGGGCTGGAACAGCTTGCTCGTCACATCGAGCGGCTGGCGGATTACCCAACTGTTGCCATTGGCGGCATCAGCCTGCAACGCGCGCCTGCGGTGCTGGAAACCGGCGTCGGTAGTATCGCGGTGGTCAGCGCTATCACCGGGGCCGAAGACTGGCGGACTGCAACGCAGCGACTCCTGAAAATTGTGGGGGTTGGCGATGAATGACCGCGATTTCATGCGCTATAGCCGACAGATCCTGCTTAGCGATATCGCCATTGAGGGACAGCAAAAACTGTTATCCCGTCGGGTACTGCTTGTCGGACTAGGGGGGTTAGGCTCACCTGCCGCGCTATATCTGGCGGGTGCCGGTATCGGTACGCTGGTGCTCGCCGATGATGATGAGGTACATCTGAGCAACCTGCAAAGACAGATCCTGTTCACCACGGATGATATTGCACGGCCTAAATCTCAGGTCACGCAGCGTCGTTTATCACGTCTGAATCCCGATATCGATATTATCGCCTTACAACAAAGGTTGACCGGCGAGGCGCTGCACCATGCCGTTGCCCAGGCTGATGTAGTACTGGATTGTACCGACAACATGGCGACGCGTCAGGAAATCAACGCTGCCTGCGTGACGCACAATACCCCCCTTATCACCGCCAGCGCCGTTGGCTTTGGTGGCCAGCTGATGGTTCTTACCCCGCCGTGGAAGCAAGGCTGCTATCGCTGTCTGTGGCCGGAGGAAGCAGAGCCGGAGCGGAATTGCCGTACCGCTGGCATCGTTGGCCCGGTGGTTGGCGTCATGGGAACGTTGCAGGCCTTAGAAGCCATCAAACTGCTAAGCGATATGCCGGTACCCGGAGGCGAGCTACGTCTGTTCGACGGCAAAACCAGCCAGTGGCGCAGTCTGGCATTACGCCGCGCCGAAAACTGCCCGGTCTGTGGAGGCCAGCATGCACATACTTTTTAATGATGAGCCCATGCAGTGTACCGAAGGGCTGACTCTCACCGACCTGCTTACGCAACTTAATCAGCAGAAACCCGGCGTCGCGTTGGCGTTAAATCAGCAGATTGTACCTCGTGAACAATGGGGACGGCTTATCGTGCAGGAAGACGACCAGATCCTGCTTTTTCAGGTTATTGCGGGAGGTTGATATGTTACGTATTGCGGACAAAACGTTTGAGTCTCACCTGTTCACCGGCACCGGAAAATTCGCCTCTTCACAACTGATGGTTGATGCCATTCGTGCTTCCGGCAGCCAACTGGTGACACTGGCGATGAAGCGTGTAGATTTACGTAAACCAAACGATGCAATCCTGACACCGCTGGTGGAAGCTGGCGTCACGCTGCTACCCAACACCTCGGGGGCAAAAACCGCCGAGGAAGCAATCTTTGCCGCCCAACTGGCGCGTGAGGCGCTGGGGACAAACTGGCTGAAGCTCGAAATTCACCCCGATGCCCGCTGGCTGCTGCCGGACCCGATTGAAACGCTGAAAGCCGCCGAAGCGCTGGTGAAGCAAGGCTTTGTGGTGCTGCCTTACTGCGGCGCGGACCCGGTGCTGTGCAAACGGCTGGAAGAAGTTGGTTGTGCGGCAGTGATGCCGCTCGGCGCGCCTATCGGCTCTAATCAGGGGCTGAAAACCAAAGCCATGCTGGAGATTATCATCCAGCAGGCCACCGTACCGGTGGTGGTCGATGCCGGTATTGGCGTGCCTAGCCATGCGGCGCAGGCGCTGGAGATGGGTGCCGACGCCGTGCTGGTCAACACGGCCATTGCCGTTGCTAACGATCCGGTGAAGATGGCACACGCATTTCGTCTGGCGGTCGAAGCCGGTCTCATGGCGCGCAAAGCCGTACCGGGAAATCGTAGTACGAACGCCTGCGCCACCAGCCCGCTTACCGGCTTTCTGGAGGCGTTAGCATGAAAACGTTTACCGACCGCTGGCAGCAGTTAGACTGGGAGGAGCTCCGTCTGCGTATTAACAGCAAAACGCCCGACGACGTTGAACGGGCGCTCAATGCCGCCCAGTTGGATCGTGATGATATGATGGCGCTTCTTTCGCCTGCCGCCGCTGAGTATCTGGAACCACTGGCACAGCGAGCACAGCATCTTACGCGTCAGCGCTTTGGCAATACGGTCAGCTTTTACGTCCCGCTTTATCTTTCCAATTTATGTGCTAACGACTGTACCTACTGTGGGTTCTCGATGAGTAACCGTATCAAGCGCAAGACGCTGGATGAAAATGCGATCTCACGTGAGTGTAAAGCCATTCGCGCGCTGGGATTTGAGCATCTTTTGCTGGTGACCGGAGAGCATCAACACAAAGTAGGGATGGACTATTTTCGCCGCCATCTTCCGGCGATTCGCCGCCAGTTCGCTTCACTACAGATGGAAGTACAGCCACTTTCACAGGAGGACTATGCTGAACTGAGAGCGCTCGGTCTGGACGGCGTCATGGTCTATCAGGAAACCTATCAGCAGGCCATTTATGCCCGACACCATCTGAAAGGCAAGAAACAGGACTTTTTCTGGCGACTGGAAACCCCCGACAGACTGGGTCGTGCCGGTATCGACAAGATTGGTCTTGGCGCGCTGATTGGTTTATCGGACAGCTGGCGGGTGGATTGTTATATGGTGGCGGAACATTTGCTATGGCTGCAAAAACACTACTGGCAAAGCCGTTACTCTGTTTCCTTTCCCCGCCTACGACCGTGCACTGGCGGCATTGAGCCTGCATCGATCATGGACGAGCGCCAACTGGTACAAACCATTTGCGCGTTTCGTTTGCTGGCGCCAGAAATTGAGCTATCGCTCTCTACTCGAGAATCTCCCTGGTTCCGTGACCATGTGATCCCGCTGGCCATTAACAACGTTAGCGCTTTCTCGAAAACCCAGCCGGGCGGCTATGCGGATAATCATCCTGAACTGGAACAGTTTTCCCCTCACGATGATCGGCGACCGGAGGCGGTAGCCGAAGCGCTGGCCGCGCAGGGTTTACAACCTGTGTGGAAAGACTGGGATAGTTTTTTGGGGCGCGACTCGCAGGCGGCGTGTAGGATTCTGTAATTGCGTCGTTTTTTTTCGTGACGCGACGTAAAAACCAAAACGGGAGATTGTTACCAGTCTCCCGTTTTTTTATGGTGTAGCGGTCAGCAACGGAAGCTGACCAGGGCGAAAGGTTTCTTCCTCATTTTCGCCCTGCCCTCATCAATATTCAGGCCAGGCTTACGGCTGCCGGATGTGATAAGGCATAAAAAAACCCGCCGAAGCGGGTTTTTAGTTACGTCTGCAACGATTAATCGTTGTCTGAACCACCCAGACCTGCGTTCAGCAGTTCGGCCAGGCTTGCAGATGCATCTTCTGCAGTGACCTGTGGTGCTGCTGGCTGCTCGCCCGCGGCACGGCGGCGCATACGATCCTGATGGTACGCATAACCCGTACCCGCCGGGATCAGACGACCTACGATAACGTTCTCTTTCAGGCCGCGCAGTTCGTCGCGTTTCCCTGCTACCGCTGCTTCGGTCAGGACACGAGTGGTCTCCTGGAACGATGCGGCAGAGATGAACGATTCGGTTGCCAAAGACGCTTTAGTAATACCCAGCAGATCGCGGGAGAAGGTTGCCCCCACTTTGCCGTTCGCTTCCAGTTCGCGGTTAGCGATCTTGACGCGGGAGTATTCCACCTGCTCGCCTTCCAGGAAGTCGGAGCTACCTGCACTTTCGATGGTGGCTTTACGCAGCATCTGACGAACGATAACTTCAATGTGTTTATCGTTAATCTTAACGCCCTGCAGACGGTATACGTCCTGGACTTCGTTAACGATGTAACGCGTTACAGCATGTACGCCACGCAGACGCAGGATGTCGTGCGGCGCTTCCGGGCCGTCGGAAATCACATCACCACGTTCTACACGTTCACCTTCGAACACGTTGAGCTGACGCCATTTCGGAATCATCTCTTCGTACGGATCGCTACCGTCTACCGGGGTGATCACCAGACGACGCTTCCCTTTGGTCTCTTTACCGAAGGAAACGATACCTGCGATTTCCGCCAGGATTGCTGGTTCTTTCGGACGACGCGCTTCGAACAGATCCGCAACGCGCGGCAGACCACCGGTGATATCCTTGGTACCGCCGGATTCCTGCGGAATACGCGCCAGGGTGTCACCTGAACTGATCTGTACGCCATCTTCCAGCTGAACAATCGCTTTACCCGGCAGGAAGTACTGCGCAGGCATATCGGTGCCCGGGATCAGAACATCGTTACCCTGAGCATCAACGACTTTCAGCGCCGGACGCAGGTCTTTACCACCGGTAGTACGTTCAGCAGAATCCAGAACTACCAGAGAAGACAGACCGGTCAGTTCGTCGGTCTGACGAGTAATGGTCTGGCCGTCGATCATGTCGGTAAAGCGGATGAAGCCACTGACTTCAGTAATAACCGGCATGGTGTGCGGATCCCAGTTTGCAACGGTTTCACCGCCGGCAACCTGTTCGCCATCACCTTTTGCCATAACGGCACCGTAAGGCACTTTATAACTTTCTTTGGTACGGCCAAATTCGTCGATCAGTTTCAGTTCAGTGTTACGGGAAGTGATAACCAGTTTACCGCTGGAGTTCACAACCGACTTCACGTTGCTGAGCTTGATGCTACCTTTGTTTTTCACCTGGATGCTGGATTCAGCAGCCGCACGCGATGCCGCACCACCGATGTGGAACGTACGCATCGTCAGCTGTGTACCGGGTTCACCGATGGACTGCGCCGCGATAACCCCGATAGCCTCACCTTTATTGATGATGTGGCCACGCGCCAGGTCACGACCATAGCAGTGCGCACACACACCAAAGTCGGTGTCACAGGATACAACGGAACGCACTTTCACGGCGTCAACGGAGTTCGCTTCCAGCAGGTCACACCACTGCTCGTGCAGCAACGTGTTGCGTGGAACCAGAATGTCCGCCGTACCCGGCTTCAGCACATCTTCCGCCGTCACACGACCCAGTACGCGGTCGCGCAGCGGCTCTTTCACGTCGCCACCCTCGATAACCGGCGTCATCAGGATACCTTCGTGCGTACCGCAGTCGTCTTCAGTAACGACCAGATCCTGTGCCACGTCAACCAGACGACGAGTCAGGTAACCGGAGTTCGCGGTTTTCAGTGCGGTATCCGCCAGACCTTTACGCGCACCGTGCGTGGAGATGAAGTACTGGAGTACGTTCAGACCTTCACGGAAGTTCGCGGTGATTGGCGTTTCGATGATGGAGCCATCTGGCTTCGCCATCAGACCACGCATACCGGCCAGCTGACGAATCTGTGCTGCAGAACCACGCGCACCGGAGTCGGCCATCATGTAGATGCTGTTGAAGGAAACCTGCTGCTCTTCCTGGCCGTCACGGTTAATCACGGTTTCAGTTTGCAGGTTATCCATCATCGCTTTGGATACACGATCGTTCGCCGCAGCCCAGATATCGATAACTTTGTTATAGCGTTCGCCCGCTGTTACCAGACCGGACTGGAACTGTTCCTGGATCTCAGCAACTTCGGCTTCTGCCTCAGAGATGATCTCGTGTTTTTTCTCCGGGATGACCATGTCATCAATACCAACGGATGCACCTGAACGCGCTGCATAAGCAAAGCCGGTGTACATCGTCTGGTCCGCAAAAATAACGGTCGGTTTCAGACCCAGAATACGGTAGCAAGTGTTCAGCATTTTGGAGATAGCCTTCTTACCCAGCGCCTGGTTGACGATGGAGAAAGGCAGACCTTTCGGTACGATCATCCACAGAATGGCACGGCCAACGGTCGTGTCTTTCAGGCTGGTTTTCGCTACGAATTCGCCGTTTTCATCTTTTTCATATTCGGTGATACGCACTTTAACGCGCGCATGCAGAGAGGCCAGACCTGCGCGATAAATACGCTCAGCTTCTTTCGGGCCAGTCAGCACCATGCCTTCGCCTTTGGCGTTAACACAGTCACGGGTCATGTAGTACAGACCCAGTACCACGTCCTGAGACGGAACGATGATAGGTTCGCCGTTCGCCGGAGACAGGATGTTGTTAGTAGACATCATCAGCGCACGCGCTTCCAGCTGGGCTTCCAGCGTCAGCGGTACGTGAACAGCCATCTGGTCACCATCGAAGTCGGCGTTATAGGCCGCACAAACCAGCGGGTGCAGCTGGATAGCTTTACCTTCGATCAGTACCGGTTCAAAGGCCTGGATACCCAGACGGTGCAGGGTTGGTGCACGGTTCAGCAGTACCGGGTGTTCGCGGATAACTTCGTCGAGGATATCCCAAACGACAGCTTCTTCGCGCTCAACCATTTTCTTCGCGGCTTTGATGGTGGTAGCAAGACCACGCAGCTCCAGCTTGCCGTAGATGAACGGTTTGAACAGCTCCAGCGCCATTTTCTTCGGCAGACCGCACTGATGCAACCTAAGGTATGGACCTACGGTGATAACAGAACGGCCAGAATAGTCAACACGCTTACCGAGCAGGTTCTGACGGAAACGACCCTGTTTACCTTTGATCATATCGGCCAAAGATTTCAGCGGACGCTTGTTAGAACCGGTGATCGCACGTCCACGACGACCGTTATCCAGCAGAGCGTCAACCGCTTCCTGCAGCATACGTTTTTCGTTGCGTACGATGATGTCCGGCGCAGCCAGATCCAGCAGACGTTTCAGACGGTTGTTACGGTTGATGACGCGACGATACAGATCGTTCAGATCAGACGTTGCGAAACGACCACCATCCAGCGGCACCAGCGGACGCAGATCTGGCGGCAGAACCGGCAGAACGGTCAGGATCATCCACTCCGGCTTGTTGCCAGACTGGACGAATGCTTCCAGCAGTTTGATACGCTTGGTCAGCTTCTTACGCTTGGTTTCGGAGTTGGTTTCGTTCAGCTCTTCGCGCAGAGTTTCACACTCTTGCTCCAGATCCATGCTCTTCAGCAGGGCCTGAATAGCTTCCGCACCCATCTTCGCGTCGAATTCGTCACCGAACTCTTCCAGCGCATCCAGATACTGCTCTTCCGTCAGGATCTGTTGGCGTTCCAGGTTAGTCATACCGCCTTCAATAACCACATAGGATTCGAAGTACAGCACGCGTTCGATATCGCGCAGCGGCATATCGAGCAGCAGACCGATACGGGACGGCAGCGATTTCAGGAACCAAATGTGAGCGGTCGGGGACGCCAGCTCGATGTGGCCCATACGCTCACGGCGTACTTTAGTCTGGGTCACTTCAACGCCGCACTTCTCGCAGATCACACCACGATGTTTCAGGCGCTTGTACTTACCGCACAGGCACTCGTAGTCTTTTACCGGCCCAAAGATACGGGCGCAGAAAAGGCCGTCACGCTCAGGTTTGAACGTACGGTAGTTGATGGTTTCCGGCTTTTTAACTTCACCGAAAGACCATGAACGGATCATGTCTGGCGAAGCCAGAGCAATTTTGATCGCATCAAACTCTTCGGTTTTAGTTTGCGCTTTCAGAAACTTTAATAAGTCTTTCACGGATTTGCTCCCGTCGGAGTTAGCACATTCCGCTGCCGGGTTTTACCCCGGCAGCAGTGACCTGTTTGAGCGAGAATTACTCGTCTTCCAGTTCGATGTTGATGCCCAGCGAGCGGATCTCTTTCAACAGTACGTTGAAGGATTCCGGCATACCCGGTTCCATCTGATGGTTGCCGTCCACGATGTTCTTATACATCTTGGTACGACCGTTGACGTCATCAGACTTAACGGTGAGCATTTCTTGCAGGGTGTAGGCGGCGCCGTAAGCTTCCAGCGCCCACACTTCCATCTCCCCGAAGCGCTGACCACCGAACTGCGCCTTACCACCCAGCGGCTGCTGAGTAACCAGGCTGTAAGAACCGGTGGAACGAGCGTGCATCTTATCGTCGACCAGGTGGTTCAGTTTCAGCATATACATGTAACCTACGGTTACCGGACGCTCGAACTGTTCACCGGTACGGCCATCGAACAGGGTGATCTGACCGGAGGTCGGCAGGTCGCCCAGTTTCAGCAGCTCTTTAATTTCCGCCTCTTTCGCACCGTCGAACACTGGCGTTGCGATTGGCATACCTTTGCGCAGGTTTTCTGCCAGACGCAGCACTTCTTCATCACTGAAGGTGCTCAGGTCGACTTTCTGACGAACGTCGGCGCCCAGATCGTAAGCACGCTGGATGAATTCGCGCAGTTTTGCGACTTCTTGCTGCTGTTTCAGCATGGCATTAATCTTGTCGCCAATACCTTTCGCAGCCATACCCAGGTGGGTTTCCAGAATCTGACCGATGTTCATACGAGACGGTACGCCCAGCGGGTTCAGTACGATGTCTACGGGCGTACCGTTTTCATCGTAAGGCATATCTTCGATCGGGTTGATCTTAGAAATTACACCCTTGTTACCATGACGGCCCGCCATCTTGTCACCAGGCTGGATACGGCGTTTAACCGCCAGATATACCTTAACAATCTTCAGCACGCCCGGTGCCAGATCGTCGCCCTGAGTGATTTTACGGCGTTTCGCTTCGAGTTTTTTCTCGAACTCGTGTTTCAGTTCGTCATACTGCTCAGCCAGTTGTTCCAGCTGATTTTGTTTCTCTTCGTCGGTCAGACCGAGTTCCAGCCAGCGATCGCGTGGCAGTTTGTCAAGCTTCTCAGCTTCAACGCCACCGGAAACCAGCACCGCACGAATACGGCTAAACAGGCCCGCCTCAAGGATCTGCAACTCTTCAGACAGGTCTTTCTTCGCCTGCTTGAGCTGCATTTCTTCGATTTCCAGCGCACGCTTGTCTTTTTCTACGCCATCGCGGGTAAAGACCTGAACGTCGATAACCGTACCGGAAACACCGTTTGGTACGCGCAGAGAAGAGTCTTTAACGTCAGAGGCTTTCTCACCGAAGATCGCACGCAGCAGCTTCTCTTCCGGTGTCAGTTGGGTTTCACCTTTCGGCGTAACCTTACCGACCAGAATATCGCCACCGGTCACTTCCGCACCGATGTATACGATACCGGATTCATCCAGTTTGGAGAGCGCAGCTTCACCCACGTTCGGGATGTCAGCGGTGATCTCTTCCGGCCCCAGCTTAGTATCACGGGACACACACGCCAGTTCCTGAATGTGGATAGTAGTGAAACGGTCTTCCTGGACAACACGCTCGGACACGAGGATGGAGTCTTCGAAGTTGTAACCGTTCCACGGCATGAACGCTACGCGCATGTTCTGACCCAGCGCCAGTTCACCAAGATCAGTAGACGGACCGTCTGCCAGCACGTCGCCGCGCTCAACTGGCTCACCCAGAGATACGCATGGCATCTGGTTGATACAGGTGTTCTGGTTAGAACGGGTGTATTTGGTCAGGTTGTAGATGTCGATACCTGCTTCGCCCGGGTACATCTCGTCTTCGTTAACTTTGATAACGATACGGGATGCATCCACATACTGAACAGTACCGCCACGTTTAGCTACCGCAGTTACACCGGAGTCAACAGCAACAGCACGTTCCATACCGGTACCAACCAGCGGCTTATCAGCGCGCAGAGTCGGAACCGCCTGACGTTGCATGTTCGCACCCATCAATGCACGGTTGGCGTCATCGTGTTCCAGGAACGGGATCAGGGACGCACCGACGGATACCACCTGCTGGGTGGAAACGTCCATGTAGTCAACCTGATCGCGGCTGAACAAGCTGGACTCGCCTTTGCTACGGCAGGTTACCAGATCTTCTACAAAGTGGCCTTCGTCATCCAGGTTGGAGTTCGCCTGAGCGATGACGTAGTTGCCTTCTTCGATAGCAGACAGGTAATGAATTTCATCAGTGACCACGCCATCAACAACACGACGGTACGGCGTCTCAAGGAAGCCATATTCGTTGGTCTGTGCATACACTGACAGGGAGTTAATCAGACCGATGTTCGGACCTTCAGGCGTTTCGATAGGACATACGCGACCGTAGTGCGTCGGGTGTACGTCTCGAACTTCAAAGCCTGCGCGTTCACGGGTCAGACCGCCTGGACCGAGTGCGGAGATACGACGTTTGTGCGTAATCTCAGACAGCGGGTTGTTCTGGTCCATAAACTGAGACAGCTGGCTGGAGCCGAAGAACTCTTTCACTGCGGCGGAAATCGGCTTGGCGTTGATCATATCCTGAGGCATCAGGGTATCCAGATCGCCCAGAGACAGACGCTCTTTCACCGCACGCTCTACACGGACCAGGCCAACGCGGAACTGGTTTTCCGCCATTTCGCCAACGGAACGAATACGACGGTTGCCGAGGTGGTCGATATCGTCCACTTCGCCTTTACCGTTACGGATATCGATGAGCTTTTTCATGACATCAATGATGTCGTCTTTGCTCAGTATGCCGGAACCCTCGATTTCGTCACGCAGCAGAGAACGGTTGAACTTCATACGACCAACCGCAGACAGATCGTAGCGGTCTTCAGAGAAGAACAGATTCTCAAACAGGCTTTCAGCCGCTTCACGAGTCGGCGGCTCACCCGGACGCATCATGCGGTAGATTTCTACCAGCGCGCTCAGGCGATCGTTAGTGGGGTCGACACGAATCGTTTCAGAAATATACGGGCCGTGGTCCAGATCGTTGGTGAACAGCGTTTCGATACGCTTGTGACCGGCCTGGCTCAGCTTAGCCAGCAGATCCAGACTCAGCTCCATGTTCGCTGCACAGATCAGCTCGCCAGTAGACTCGTCAACGTAGTCTTTAGACGCGACTTTACCCGCGATGTACTCAACCGGAACTTCGATATGTTTGATATCATCTTTTTCCAGTTGGCGAATATGGCGCGCGGTAATACGACGGCCTTTTTCAACGTACACTTTGCCGTTGGCTTCGATATCGAACGATGCGGTTTCGCCACGCAGACGTTCTGGAATCAGCTCCATCTGCAACTTGTTGTCGCGGATTTCGAAAACGACTTTTTCAAAGAACAGGTCAAGGATCTGTTCAGTGGTGTAGTTCAGCGCACGCAGAATAATGGTCGCAGGCAGTTTACGGCGACGGTCGATACGTACGAACAGGTTATCCTTCGGATCGAATTCGAAGTCCAGCCAGGAACCACGGTAAGGGATGATACGCGCGTTATACAGCACTTTACCCGAAGAGTGGGTTTTACCTTTGTCGGAGTCAAAGAAGACGCCAGGACTACGGTGCAGCTGAGAAACGATAACACGCTCAGTACCGTTGATAACAAAGGTACCGTTGTCAGTCATGAGCGGAATTTCGCCCATGTAGACTTCTTGTTCTTTAATGTCTTTAACGGTGCCTTCCGGCGCTTCGCGCTCGTAGATCACCAGACGCAGCTTGACGCGCAGCGGTGCGGAGTAGGTCACGCCACGGATCTGACATTCCTGAACGTCAAACACCGGTTCGCCAAGACGGTAGCTGACGTATTGCAGCTCGGAATTACCGCTGTAGCTCTGAATCGGGAATACGGAACGGAAGGCGGCTTCCAGACCATACTGCCCTTCAGGATCTTGCTCGATAAACTTCTGAAACGAGTCAAGCTGGATAGAAAGGAGATAAGGCACATCCAGAACTTGTGGACGTTTACCAAAATCCTTACGAATACGTTTTTTCTCGGTATAGGAGTAAACCATAGGGTTCCTCAGCTCGCTGACAAGTCGACCCATCTGTCCATTGAGCGGACAGTTTGTGCAACACTATTTTGTTGACCGGAAAATGGATACTTTCCGCAATGCCTGTTGCTATCACGCTTAAACCATTTCATTGCGATTTACACAGAGCGAACGCTCTGTCGCAGTATATTAAGTCGTCGATAGAAACAAGCATTGAAAGGCACAGCAGTAGTCAAACAGTGTGAAACGCTACTGGCGCCTTACAGCGCAAAAAGGCTGGTGACTAAAAAGTCACCAGCCATCAGCCTGATTTCTCAGGCTGCAACCGGAAGGGTTGGCTTATTTAACTTCAACTTCAGCGCCAGCTTCTTCCAGAGATTTTTTCAGTGCTTCAGCGTCATCTTTGCTCACGCCTTCTTTCAGAGCGGCCGGAGCAGATTCTACCAGGTCTTTAGCTTCTTTCAGGCCCAGACCAGTTGCGCCACGTACTGCTTTGATAACAGCAACTTTGTTAGCGCCAGCAGCTTTCAGAATTACGTCGAATTCAGTTTTTTCTTCAGCAGCTTCAGCAGCAGCGCCTGCGCCAGCTACAGCGACAGCAGCAGCAGCGGAAACACCGAATTTTTCTTCCATTGCAGTGATCAGTTCTACAACGTCCATGACGGACATAGCGGCAACTGCTTCAATGATTTGATCTTTAGTGATAGACATTTAAATTGTTCCTGAATATCAGAATAAGTTTATACGTAAGCAAATGCTTGATAAAGATAACTGCGATTACGCAGCTTCTTTCGCATCGCGTACAGCAGCCAGTGTGCGAACCAGTTTGCCAGCCGAAGCTTCTTTCATGGTTGCCATCAGGCGTGCAATTGCTTCTTCGTAGGTCGGCAGAGTTGCCAGGCGGTCGATCTGAGACGCCGGGATCAGCTCACCTTCAAAGGCAGCGGCTTTGACCTCAAATTTTGCATTCGCTTTCGCGAACTCTTTGAACAGACGAGCAGCAGCGCCCGGGTGTTCCATAGAGTATGCAATCAGGGTCGGACCAACAAACGTGTCTTTCAGGCACTCGAACTGAGTACCTTCAACGACGCGGCGCAGCAGGGTGTTACGAACAACACGCATGTAAACGCCAGCTTCACGACCTGCTTTACGCAGTTCAGTCATTTTATCTACAGTGACGCCACGGGAATCCGCAACTACTGCAGACAGCGCGCCTTTGGCTACTTCGCTGACTTCAGCAACAATCGCTTGTTTGTCTTGAAGATTTAAAGCCATTAGCTTTGCTCCTGGATGTTTGCCGGAACTCAAGTTCCGGAACTCACTTCACTCATCTCAACGAGAAGAGCGTCTTAATACGGTGAGCAGAAACAAGCCAAAGAGTACTTTAAAAATAATCTTAGCGTTCTGTCACCGTCTACGCAGGGGATTAAGTCTCTTACGAAACACCTGCGGTCTTCGACGGAGGCCTGGATAGGCCAGGCTCCAACGAACAAATTCTTTCTATGTCTTCGCCCTTCGAACCGCACTATGTTAGCTGTTCTCGCTCACACCAGTCACGTAGTGAACGACACTCCTGGCGATTCGCTTACTTGCTACTTTGCTGCAATCCGAATGACTCGCATAGTGTTCTGCTTATTTCAGCAGAATACGTGGGGGGTAAATTGTAGACAAATTCACCGCCCACGTAAAGACTAATCTTAGTTCGCAGAAGCGCTCAGACCAGCCTGATCAACGGCAACGCCAGCACCCATGGTGGTGGAGATGCTAACTTTCTTGATGTACACGCCTTTCGCCTGGCTCGGTTTTGCTTTTTTCAGCGCAACCAGCAGAGCTTCCAGGTTTTCTTTCAGTTTGTCAGCGTCAAAGTCCACTTTACCGATGGTGGTGTGGATGATGCCGTTTTTGTCGTTACGGTAACGAACCTGACCGGCTTTAGCATTTTTAACGGCTTCAGCAACGTTCGGGGTTACAGTACCCACTTTCGGGTTTGGCATCAGGCCACGCGGACCCAGAACCTGACCCAGTTGGCCAACAACGCGCATTGCATCCGGAGAAGCAATAACAACGTCAAAGTTCATTTCGCCTTTTTTGATCTGTTCAGCCAGATCTTCCATACCTACCAGTTCAGCGCCAGCAGCTTTAGCAGCTTCAGCGTTTGCACCCTGGGTAAATACGGCTACGCGAACGGAACGGCCAGTACCGTGCGGCAGTACAGTCGCACCACGTACGTTCTGATCGGATTTACGCGCATCAATGCCGAGGTTAACGGCAACGTCGACGCTTTCTACAAACTTAGCGGTAGCCAGTTCTTTCAGCAGAGAGATAGCTTCGTTGATGTCATACTGTTTGGTTGAATCAACTTTCTCACGGATCACGCGCATACGCTTGGTCAGTTTAGCCATTTCTTAGTCCTCCACTACCAGGCCCATGGAACGTGCAGTACCTTCGATGGAGCGAGTCATCGCTTCAATGTCGGCACCAGTCATGTCGGCAGCTTTGGTCTGCGCGATTTCCTGCAGCTGAGCGCGGGAAATTTTACCTACTTTGTCTTTGTTCGGCTTGCCAGAACCAGACTTGATACCAGCCGCTTTCTTCAGCAGAACAGCTGCCGGAGGCGTTTTGGTAACGAAGGTGAAAGAACGGTCAGCGTAAACGGTGATAACAACCGGAATCGGCAGACCTTTTTCGATAGAATCTGTCTTCGCGTTGAACGCCTTACAGAATTCCATGATGTTCACACCCTGCTGACCCAGTGCTGGACCAACCGGCGGACTCGGGTTCGCCATACCAGCTGCAACCTGCAGCTTGACGTAGGCTTGTACTTTCTTAGCCATTCTAAGTTCCTCAAATTGGGTAATATCGCTTCAGAGAAGCTCCCCGTAATAAATATCGCTTTACGGACACATGGCCCATAAAAACAAAAGGCGCGAAATTGTATGTCAATTTCGCGCCTCATGCAACGATTAGATCGCTGCTTTTTTGATCGTAGTATTACGCTTTCTCAACCTGACTGAAATCCAGTTCTACCGGGGTCGCACGACCAAAGATAGAAACAGACACTTTCAGGCGAGACTTCTCGTAATCGACTTCTTCGACAACGCCATTAAAGTCGGCAAACGGACCATCGTTAACACGAACCATTTCGCCCGGTTCGAACAACGTTTTCGGCCGTGGTTTATCGCCAACCTGCTGCAGGCGGTTCATGATTGCATCGACTTCTTTATCGCTGATCGGCGCCGGACGGTCAGACGTACCGCCGATAAAGCCCATCACGCGCGGCACGCTGCGCACCAGGTGCCAGCTTGCGTCGTTCATGACCATCTGAACCAGCACGTAGCCTGGGAAGAATTTACGCTCGCTTTTGCGACGCTGGCCGCCACGGATTTCGACCACTTCTTCGGTCGGGACCATGACATCGCCAAATAACTCTTCCATATTGTGTAATTTGATATGCTCACGTAGCGATGTGGCTACGCGGCCCTCAAAACCGGAAAACGCCTGAACGACGTACCAGCGCTTTTTAGGTGCTTCAGACATCTCAGAACCTCAGGCCAGTGATAAAGGATACCAGGCGAACCAGAATACCATCCAGTCCCCACAGGATCAGTGACATAACTGCGGTAACCGCAGCAACGATCAACGTGGTGTGTAGCGTTTCCTGGCGAGTTGGCCAAATGACCTTACGGACTTCGGTTCTCGCTTCACGGGCAAAAGCAACGGTTGCTTTACCTTTTGTCGTCAACAGCGCGACACCACCCGCTGCAGCAATCAGAATTACTACGGCCAGCGCACGCAGCGGCAGCATCATGTCGCGATAGAGGTAGTTGCCGACGATTGCGACGATCAGCAATACGGCAACAACTATCCACTTCATCGCTTCCAGGCCGCGCCCGCTCCCTTGAGCTTCGGTATTCGCACTCATAAACCAACCTGTCAGAAGTATTCTACAAACATTTTCACCCCGCAATCGCGAGGCAATCCAAATCGAAACGCTTATTCGCCTTTCGGATTATACGCCCTCTACAGAGCCTGTCTCAGCAATGATTATGACAAATAAAATCACTGATGAGCCAGGTTCTGGTGTGAAAGCGTGCAAAAAGGGCATCAAATGATGCCCTTTTATTGCGCATTGCGTCAAATATTATCAGCAATTAGCCGAGAACTTTAGCTACAACGCCTGCGCCAACGGTACGGCCGCCTTCACGGATTGCAAAACGCAGACCGTCGTCCATCGCGATCGGGTGGATCAGGGTAACAACCATTTTGATGTTGTCGCCCGGCATTACCATCTCTACGCCTTCCGGCAGTTCGATGGTGCCAGTCACGTCAGTCGTACGGAAGTAGAACTGCGGACGGTAGCCTTTGAAGAACGGAGTGTGACGGCCGCCTTCATCTTTGGACAGAATGTACACTTCAGATTCGAACTTGGTGTGCGGCTTGATGGTGCCCGGCTTAGCCAGTACCTGGCCACGTTCGATTTCTTCACGTTTGATACCACGCAGCAGAACACCAACGTTCTCACCAGCACGGCCTTCGTCCAGCAGTTTGCGGAACATTTCAACGCCAGTACAGGTAGACTTCTGCGTCTCTTTGATACCAACGATTTCAACTTCTTCGCCCACTTTGATGATACCGCGTTCTACACGACCGGTAACAACGGTACCACGACCGGAGATGGAGAATACATCTTCGATCGGCAGCAGGAACGGCTTGTCAATCGCACGCTCTGGTTCCGGAATGTAAGAATCCAGGAAGCCAGCCAGTTCGATGATTTTCGCTTCCCACTCTGCGTCGCCTTCCAGCGCTTTCAGAGCAGAACCACGAACGATCGGCGTGTCGTCGCCCGGGAAGTCGTACTGAGACAGAAGTTCACGAACTTCCATTTCTACCAGTTCCAGCAGCTCTTCGTCATCAACCATGTCGCATTTGTTCAGGAACACGATGATGTACGGAACGCCTACCTGACGACCCAGCAGGATGTGCTCACGGGTCTGCGGCATCGGGCCGTCAGTCGCAGCAACAACCAGGATCGCGCCGTCCATCTGCGCAGCACCGGTGATCATGTTTTTAACATAGTCGGCGTGCCCCGGGCAGTCTACGTGTGCGTAGTGGCGAGTCGGGGTGTCATATTCAACGTGAGAAGTGTTGATGGTGATACCACGCGCTTTTTCTTCCGGCGCGTTATCGATCTGGTCGAATGCGCGGGCAGCACCGCCGTAGGTTTTAGCCAGTACGGTAGTGATGGCAGCGGTCAGCGTTGTTTTACCATGGTCAACGTGGCCGATAGTACCGACGTTAACGTGCGGTTTTGTACGTTCAAACTTTTCTTTAGACATCGATTGTCCCTCTAAGACACGGATAAATCGGTGATATCACCACATCAACCAGGCAACACGCCCGACTTGTTGAATGCTAATAAACAGAAGAGAAAAACAGGAAGGAGAAAAGAAGTGGTGCTGATAGGCAGATTCGAACTGCCGACCTCACCCTTACCAAGGGTGCGCTCTACCAACTGAGCTATATCAGCACATCTTGGAGCGGGCAGCGGGAATCGAACCCGCATCATCAGCTTGGAAGGCTGAGGTAATAGCCATTATACGATGCCCGCATCCTGGAACTCGGCTACCTGATTTTCATTCTGCACTGAATATCGAGAGAAACTCTCTTTATTCGAGCCGGTAAGCGAACTTATCGTCTCGGGCTGCGCTATCGCGCGGCCGAAAATGGTGGTGGGGGAAGGATTCGAACCTTCGAAGTCTGTGACGGCAGATTTACAGTCTGCTCCCTTTGGCCGCTCGGGAACCCCACCGGACTTGATGGTGCCGACTACCGGAATCGAACTGGTGACCTACTGATTACAAGTCAGTTGCTCTACCTACTGAGCTAAGTCGGCATCAAGTAGCGCGCATTCTATGGAGACCTGCGTGCTCATGCAACTAAAAAATTGCATAAAATGTTCTATCGCTCACATTTTGCGCTATAAGAGACAAAAATGTGCTAATTTCAAACAAGAGAGCATAAATTTTCGGCACTTTGCTGGCTGCCCAGTCCGGATACGGCGTAGCGTTTTAACACTACGTCGATAAAAAGCGATCTTCTGTATCTGGTATATTCGTCACATTGCTTCTCAGGGATAGCTTTCGCAGCGAGATTTTTTCTTATTATTCCTCCCCATCTGGTGTTACCCTCCTGCCCATTGTCCAAATTAACTTTAATGTGACGTGCTGTTGCATGTCAGGGATGGCCCCGTTCATCGCTGAACTGATGTAGCAATAGCAGCCAGAAATATGCTTATGAGTATAAAAGAGCAATCGTTAATGACGCCTTACCTACAGTTTGATCGCAGTCAGTGGGCTGCGCTTCGTGATTCTGTGCCAATGACCCTGGCTGAAGATGAGATCGCGCAGTTAAAAGGCATTAATGAAGATTTATCGCTGGAAGAAGTTGCAGAAATATATTTACCGCTTTCCCGTTTGCTAAATTTTTACATCAGTTCAAACCTGCGCCGCCAGGCCGTTCTGGAACAATTTTTAGGCACCAACGGCCAACGAATTCCTTATATCATCAGCATCGCGGGCAGCGTTGCGGTTGGTAAAAGCACGACTGCACGCGTTCTGCAAGCATTGCTTAGCCGCTGGCCGGAACACCGCCGCGTTGAATTGATTACTACAGACGGCTTTCTTCACCCAAATCAGGTGTTAAAAGACCGTGGGTTAATGAAGAAAAAGGGCTTTCCCGAATCGTATGATATGCACCGACTGGTGAAGTTTGTTTCTGACCTCAAGTCAGGCGTACCGAACGTGACAGCGCCTGTCTATTCACATTTGATCTACGACGTTATTCCCGATGGGGATAAAACCGTCGCCCAACCTGATATATTAATTCTTGAAGGTTTAAATGTTTTACAAAGCGGCATGGATTATCCTCATGATCCACACCATGTATTTGTCTCTGATTTTGTCGATTTCTCTATTTACGTTGACGCGCCGGAAGAACTTCTTCAGACATGGTATATCAATCGCTTCCTGAAATTCCGTGAAGGGGCGTTTACCGATCCTGATTCTTATTTTCACAATTATGCAAAACTGTCTAAAGAAGAGGCAATTAATACTGCTGCTTCGCTTTGGAAAGAAATTAACTGGCTGAATCTAAAGCAAAATATTTTACCCACAAGAGAGCGCGCTAGCCTGATTATGACTAAGAGCGCAAACCATGCGGTTGAACAGGTTAGGTTAAGAAAATAACAGAAGAAAGGGGAGCAACCACTCCCCTTTTTATTATTCAGCGCTTCGCAACGATATTTCCCCACCCATCCAGGGTTTAATTACGCCATCCTGTTCAAGTAGTAAGGCCCCCTGAGCATCAATACCACGAGAAATACCGAATATTTCTTTGTCGCCGATAATCAGTTTTACCGGACGATGAATAAAATTATCCAGCTTTTCCCAGCGTGAGAGATATGGAGAAAGCCCTTCCTGTTCAAAAAGTTCAAGCGCGGTTCGTAGCTCATGAATCAGCTTCGCGGCCAGCGTATTACGATCGAGCATAATTCCGGCCTCCTGTAGGTTGATCCATCCCTGGTTTACTACACCCTCTTCGACACGACGCATCGCCATGTTAATTCCGGCACCAATCACTATCTGTGCAGCATCACCCGTTTTACCGGTTAACTCGACCAGAATCCCGGCCAATTTGCGATCCTGCAGGTAGAGATCGTTAGGCCACTTCACGCGGACCTTATCAGCGCCCAGTTCACGGAGCACTTCTGCCATCACGATCCCAATCACCAGACTTAAGCCTATCGCGGCTGCAGGTCCCTGCTCCAGACGCCAGTACATAGAGAGATACAGGTTCGCACCAAACGGTGAGAACCATTTACGCCCACGACGACCACGCCCTGCCTGCTGGTATTCTGCCACACAGGCATCGCCGGAGTGCAGAGAGCCAATTCGATCAAGTAAATACTGATTCGTTGAATCGATAACAGGTAATACCACAACCTTACCGCCCTCCAACTGGCTGTGTATACGTTCGGCATCCAGCAACTGGATGGGCTCCGGTAAGCTATACCCCTTTCCGGGAACGGTAAACACATCTACGCCCCAGTCACGTAGTGTCTGGATATGTTTATTAATTGCCGCACGGCTCATTCCCAGCTGTTCACCTAACTGCTCGCCTGAGTGAAACTCTCCGTCAGCAAGGAGTGAGATCAACGTCAGAGGAACGGTATTATCTTTCATGCAATGACCTCCACGGCATTTACCTCGCCCATCCGCCCAATAAACCTGACTTCCGGCTCCAGCCAGACGTTGAATTTCTTGCCGACTTTCTGTCGTACATGGTGTGCCAGCCTGATAACATCCTCACTTTTCGCCTCACTGGCATTGATCAAGACCAGCGCCTGATGTCGATGCACGGCCGCTCCGCCGATCTGAGTACCTTTCAGCTGGCACTGATCAATCAGCCAGCCTGCAGCCAGTTTTACCGAACCATCGGGCTGGGGATAGTGAGGCGCATTCGGGAATTGTGCCAGCAATGCTTGTGCAACCTCCGTCGCGACGACGGGATTTTTAAAAAAACTGCCGGCGTTGCCGTTCACTTTCGGATCGGGCAGTTTTGTCGTGCGCATATGACAGACGGCGTCATAGATCTGCTGCGGCGTGACGGTAGCGGGATCAAAGCGTGTAAGATCTCCATAGGTCAGTACCGGTTGCCATTGTTTGGGTAAGCGTAATCCTACGGCGACAATAGCTACCCGATCCTGATATTCATGTTTGAAAATACTGTCACGGTACCCGAAACGGCACTCCGTTGCGGTAAGGCGCAAAGGTTTCCCCGTCATCAATTCTACGCCGTCGACATAGTCACAGACACGTTTGAGCTCTACACCATACGCGCCGATATTCTGAATAGGGGAAGAGCCCACGCAGCCTGGAATTAGCGCCAGATTTTCCAGACCAGGCATTCCTTGTTCAAGAGTTTGCTGTACCAGATGATGCCAGTTCTCACCGGCACCAACATGCAAATGCCATGCTTCAGGCGATTCTGTAATTTCAATTCCTTTTATACGGTTAACGATCACCGTCCCCTGAAAAGGCTCCAGGAAGAGAACATTGCTCCCTTCACCCAGAATTAATACCGGGTGATGTAATGCAGCGGCCGATTGCCAGGCATGCAAAAGTTGTTGTTGGTTTTCGGCGCATACAATCTCGTTAGCACGTTGATCGATACCGAAGGTATTCCAGGGTTTTAGGGAGAAATTCATAGATGCTTTCCTGATGCAAAATCAGGCTTAGTTTACCGCATCTATGTAGGGAAGGCTTGCGGTTATGTAGACGGAACAGCAGGCCGGGTGGCGGCCTCGCCTTATCCGGCCTGCGGCGCTGTCCTGTCAGGCCACAGACGCAAAAAAGCCCATCCGTCAGGATGGGCTTCTTCTTGTCTGATGCCTGGCAGTTCCCTACTCTCGCATGGGGAGACCCCACACTACCATCGGCGCTACGGCGTTTCACTTCTGAGTTCGGCATGGGGTCAGGTGGGACCACCGCGCTAGTGCCGCCAGGCAAATTCTTGTGCTCGGTACGCAATACTTTATCGCATCAGCGGCGTTGGCTGCACTCGTAAAGTCAGTCACATACTTCAGTATGCTCCTTCCTTTCCTTCGCTTGCCGCCTTGCTGCTGCGCAAATTATTGCGTACTACAATCCGGAATCTGAGCTGAAAATTATCTCAATCCGCCAAAACATCTTCGGCGTTGTAAGGTTAAGCCTCACGGTTCATTAGTACCGGTTAGCTCAACGCATCGCTGCGCTTACACACCCGGCCTATCAACGTCGTCGTCTTCAACGTTCCTTCAGGAGACTTAAAGTCTCAGGGAAGATTCATCTCGGGGCAAGTTTCGTGCTTAGATGCTTTCAGCACTTATCTCTTCCGCATTTAGCTACCGGGCAGTGCCATTGGCATGACAACCCGAACACCAGTGATGCGTCCACTCCGGTCCTCTCGTACTAGGAGCAGCCCCCCTCAATCTTCCAGCGCCCACGGCAGATAGGGACCGAACTGTCTCACGACGTTCTAAACCCAGCTCGCGTACCACTTTAAATGGCGAACAGCCATACCCTTGGGACCTACTTCAGCCCCAGGATGTGATGAGCCGACATCGAGGTGCCAAACACCGCCGTCGATATGAACTCTTGGGCGGTATCAGCCTGTTATCCCCGGAGTACCTTTTATCCGTTGAGCGATGGCCCTTCCATTCAGAACCACCGGATCACTATGACCTGCTTTCGCACCTGCTCGCGCCGTCACGCTCGCAGTCAAGCTGGCTTATGCCATTGCACTAACCTCCTGATGTCCGACCAGGATTAGCCAACCTTCGTGCTCCTCCGTTACTCTTTGGGAGGAGACCGCCCCAGTCAAACTACCCACCAGACACTGTCCGCAACCCCGGTCAGGGGCCCACGTTAGAACACCAGCCATTAAAGGGTGGTATTTCAAGGACGGCTCCACGCAGACTGGCGTCCACGCTTCAAAGCCTCCCACCTATCCTGCACATCAAGGACCAGTGTTCAGTGTCAAGCTATAGTAAAGGTTCACGGGGTCTTTCCGTCTTGCCGCGGGTACACTGCATCTTCACAGCGAGTTCAATTTCACTGAGTCTCGGGTGGAGACAGCCTGGCCATCATTACGCCATTCGTGCAGGTCGGAACTTACCCGACAAGGAATTTCGCTACCTTAGGACCGTTATAGTTACGGCCGCCGTTTACCGGGGCTTCGATCAGGAGCTTCGCGTTACCGCTGACCCCATCAATTAACCTTCCGGCACCGGGCAGGCGTCACACCGTATACGTCCACTTTCGTGTTTGCACAGTGCTGTGTTTTTAATAAACAGTTGCAGCCAGCTGGTATCTTCGACTGACTTCAGCTCCACGGGTAAACCGCTTCACCTACGTGTCAGCGTGCCTTCTCCCGAAGTTACGGCACCATTTTGCCTAGTTCCTTCACCCGAGTTCTCTCAAGCGCCTTGGTATTCTCTACCTGACCACCTGTGTCGGTTTGGGGTACGATTTGATGTTACCTGACGCTTAGAGGCTTTTCCTGGAAGCAGGGCATTTGTTGCTTCAGCACCGTGGTGCTTCGTCGTCACGCCTCAGCCTTGATTTTCCGGATTTGCCTGGAAAACCAGCCTACACGCTTAAACCGGGACAACCGTCGCCCGGCCAACATAGCCTTCTCCGTCCCCCCTTCGCAGTAACACCAAGTACGGGAATATTAACCCGTTTCCCATCGACTACGCCTTTCGGCCTCGCCTTAGGGGTCGACTCACCCTGCCCCGATTAACGTTGGACAGGAACCCTTGGTCTTCCGGCGAGCGGGCTTTTCACCCGCTTTATCGTTACTTATGTCAGCATTCGCACTTCTGATACCTCCAGCATGCCTCACAGCACACCTTCAACGGCTTACAGAACGCTCCCCTACCCAACAACACTTGCGTGCCGCTGCCGCAGCTTCGGTGCATGGTTTAGCCCCGTTACATCTTCCGCGCAGGCCGACTCGACCAGTGAGCTATTACGCTTTCTTTAAATGATGGCTGCTTCTAAGCCAACATCCTGGCTGTCTGGGCCTTCCCACATCGTTTCCCACTTAACCATGACTTTGGGACCTTAGCTGGCGGTCTGGGTTGTTTCCCTCTTCACGACGGACGTTAGCACCCGCCGTGTGTCTCCCGTGATAACATTCTCCGGTATTCGCAGTTTGCATCGGGTTGGTAAGCCGGGATGGCCCCCTAGCCGAAACAGTGCTCTACCCCCGGAGATGAGTTCACGAGGCGCTACCTAAATAGCTTTCGGGGAGAACCAGCTATCTCCCGGTTTGATTGGCCTTTCACCCCCAGCCACAGGTCATCCGCTAATTTTTCAACATTAGTCGGTTCGGTCCTCCAGTTAGTGTTACCCAACCTTCAACCTGCCCATGGCTAGATCACCGGGTTTCGGGTCTATACCCTGCAACTTAACGCCCAATTAAGACTCGGTTTCCCTCCGGCTCCCCTATTCGGTTAACCTTGCTACAGAATATAAGTCGCTGACCCATTATACAAAAGGTACGCAGTCACCCCACCACTAAGCCCCCTCTGCTTCTTTTGCGGTTGAACGTCGCTTACGCTCCGTTAACCCTCTCCTCAGCAAAGGATGCGTCATGGAACTCACCACTGGCTTAGTGGTGGGGCTCCCACTGCTTGTACGTACACGGTTTCAGGTTCTTTTTCACTCCCCTCGCCGGGGTTCTTTTCGCCTTTCCCTCACGGTACTGGTTCACTATCGGTCAGTCAGGAGTATTTAGCCTTGGAGGATGGTCCCCCCATATTCAGACAGGATACCACGTGTCCCGCCCTACTCATCGAGCTCACAGCAGGTGCATTTTCGTGTACGGGGCTCTCACCCTGTATCGCGTGCCTTTCCAGACACTTCCACTAACACACCTGCTGATTCAGGCTCTGGGCTCCTCCCCGTTCGCTCGCCGCTACTGGGGGAATCTCGGTTGATTTCTTTTCCTCGGGGTACTTAGATGTTTCAGTTCCCCCGGTTCGCCTCATTAACCTATGGATTCAGTTAATGATAGTGTGACGAGTCACACTGGGTTTCCCCATTCGGACATCGCCGGGTCAAGGGTTCATATCACCTCGCCGGCGCTTTTCGCAGATTAGCACGTCCTTCATCGCCTCTGACTGCCAGGGCATCCACCGTGTACGCTTGGTCGCTTAACCTCACAACCCGAAGATGTCTTTTCTGTCCGGCTTGTTGCGCGTCGTGAATACTGCGTTGTTCCGTACTCGCGATGCTCATGGACATTAAGTCCACTGCGCTCGCTGCGTGCGGTACGCCTTGTCTTCACTTCGCTCACATCGCCTTTTACAGGTTTCTTCTGATTGCGATAATTGAGAGACTCACGAACAATCGAAATTGTTCTGTGTTTCAATTTTCAGCTTGATCCAGATTTTTAAAGAGCAAAACTTCGCAGTGAACCCTTTCAGGTACACTCTGAAGTATTCTTTCGTAAACACTCACAAGATGGTGGAGCTATGCGGGATCGAACCGCAGACCTCCTGCGTGCAAAGCAGGCGCTCTCCCAGCTGAGCTATAGCCCCATCGTGTAGTCAGAACCTCTTTACCGTTGATTCGTTTCCGGGCGCGGCGTGGTGAAGCGAAGCATACTGAAGTATGCGAGCTTTGCCACAACAAAGCACGGGAGCGAATCTGGTAGGCCTGAGTGGACTTGAACCACCGACCTCACCCTTATCAGGGGTGCGCTCTAACCACCTGAGCTACAAGCCTGTAGAGGTTTTACTGCTCGTTTTTCATCAGACAATCTGTGTGAGCACTGCAAAGACCGTTTCTTTCAGGTAAGGAGGTGATCCAACCGCAGGTTCCCCTACGGTTACCTTGTTACGACTTCACCCCAGTCATGAATCACAAAGTGGTAAGCGCCCTCCCGAAGGTTAAGCTACCTACTTCTTTTGCAACCCACTCCCATGGTGTGACGGGCGGTGTGTACAAGGCCCGGGAACGTATTCACCGTGGCATTCTGATCCACGATTACTAGCGATTCCGACTTCATGGAGTCGAGTTGCAGACTCCAATCCGGACTACGACGCACTTTATGAGGTCCGCTTGCTCTCGCGAGGTCGCTTCTCTTTGTATGCGCCATTGTAGCACGTGTGTAGCCCTGGTCGTAAGGGCCATGATGACTTGACGTCATCCCCACCTTCCTCCAGTTTATCACTGGCAGTCTCCTTTGAGTTCCCGACCTAATCGCTGGCAACAAAGGATAAGGGTTGCGCTCGTTGCGGGACTTAACCCAACATTTCACAACACGAGCTGACGACAGCCATGCAGCACCTGTCTCACAGTTCCCGAAGGCACCCTCGTATCTCTACAAGGTTCTGTGGATGTCAAGACCAGGTAAGGTTCTTCGCGTTGCATCGAATTAAACCACATGCTCCACCGCTTGTGCGGGCCCCCGTCAATTCATTTGAGTTTTAACCTTGCGGCCGTACTCCCCAGGCGGTCGACTTAACGCGTTAGCTCCGGAAGCCACGCCTCAAGGGCACAACCTCCAAGTCGACATCGTTTACGGCGTGGACTACCAGGGTATCTAATCCTGTTTGCTCCCCACGCTTTCGCACCTGAGCGTCAGTCTTCGTCCAGGGGGCCGCCTTCGCCACCGGTATTCCTCCAGATCTCTACGCATTTCACCGCTACACCTGGAATTCTACCCCCCTCTACGAGACTCAAGCCTGCCAGTTTCGGATGCAGTTCCCAGGTTGAGCCCGGGGATTTCACATCCGACTTGACAGACCGCCTGCGTGCGCTTTACGCCCAGTAATTCCGATTAACGCTTGCACCCTCCGTATTACCGCGGCTGCTGGCACGGAGTTAGCCGGTGCTTCTTCTGCGGGTAACGTCAATCAACAAGGTTATTAACCTTGTCGCCTTCCTCCCCGCTGAAAGTACTTTACAACCCGAAGGCCTTCTTCATACACGCGGCATGGCTGCATCAGGCTTGCGCCCATTGTGCAATATTCCCCACTGCTGCCTCCCGTAGGAGTCTGGACCGTGTCTCAGTTCCAGTGTGGCTGGTCATCCTCTCAGACCAGCTAGGGATCGTCGCCTTGGTGGGCCGTTACCCCACCAACAAGCTAATCCCATCTGGGCACATCTGATGGCAAGAGGCCCGAAGGTCCCCCTCTTTGGTCTTGCGACGTTATGCGGTATTAGCCACCGTTTCCAGTAGTTATCCCCCTCCACCAGGCAGTTTCCCAGACATTACTCACCCGTCCGCCACTCGTCAGCAAAGCAGCAAGCTGCTTCCTGTTACCGTTCGACTTGCATGTGTTAGGCCTGCCGCCAGCGTTCAATCTGAGCCATGATCAAACTCTTCAATTTAAAAGTTTGATGCTCGTGAATTAAACTTCGTAATGAATTACGTGTTCACTCAGAGACTTGGTATTCATTTTTCGTCCGAGGACGTTAAGAATCCGTATCTTCGAGTGCCCACACAGATTGTCTGATAAATTGTTAAAGAGCAGTGCCGCTGCGCTTTTCTCAGCGGCGCGGGGTGTGCATATTACGCTTTCCCGCTTCAGAGTCAAGCGTTTGTTTTCGCTTTTCTCCGTGAGGTTCTGGTCTGAACCCCGCTGACCCGGCGGCCTGTGTGCCGTTGTTCCGTGTCAGTGGTGGCGCATTATAGGGAGTTATTTCCGCCTGACAAGAGGAATTTTAAAATAATTTTCTGAGTGTCTACTATTTACCCAAAACCCCCTTAAACCGCCAGTTTTTCGAGCATTCTAAAGCCATAACGCGCTAAAACGGGTAATAACTGTTCAGTCTCCGGCGTTATTGCCATGCAATACGCTATATTGGCATCGGTTGATTTCGCATCCGGCGCCTCATGTTCCAACAGCCAGGCCGTACGACGCGCTATCGCCGCGCCGGAATCCACTAAACGCGTCCCTTCGGGCAGGACTTGCAAAAGCTCGTCCCGTAATAGAGGAAAATGCGTACAGCCCAAAACGACCGTGTCAGGCGGCTCCGGCATTCGCAGCCACGGACGCAATATACGGCGCAGAGCATCCAACGAGACTGGATGACCATGTAATTTCGCTTCAGCCTGTTCCACCAGCTCAGCCGAGCCCAACATGGCTATCTGGCATTCATTAGCGAAGCGCGCAATCAGCTCGTGAGTATAAGGACGTTTGACCGTCGCTCTCGTCGCCAGTAGCCCTACAATGCCGTTTACGGTGAGCCGTGCAGCAGGTTTAATCGCAGGTACGACCCCCACCACTGGGAAGGCAAACTTCTCACGTAATGCCGGAAGAGAAACCGTGCTGGCGGTATTACAGGCAATCACTGCTAATGAAAGGGGATAGCGCTGCTGTACCGCCGTGACAATCTCAACAACACGCGCAACGATAAACTCTTCGCTCTTTTCCCCATAGGGGAATGCCACGTTATCGAAAGCATATATATAGTGGAGATCCGGCAGGAGCCGCCGAATCTCATCATAGACCGACAATCCACCGACGCCGGAATCAAATACCAGCACGGTGGGACGTGGTTCAGAAGGTGTAGCTGCCAGACAAGGTATATTCTCGTCCTGCAGTTTGGTAGCCATAAACTGTCTCGTAATCTTTGTCGAACAGGTTAGCTATTTTACCACGAACTGTCAGATGTGAGGTGAGCGGATATGAAACGGTAAGATCCCACAAACTGACGCCACCCATTTTCACCGTCCGGTATGGGTAAGCGGAGAAGTCCGTATCATATCGGGAGCCCAGGTATTGATACGTCACCCCCCAGTCAAAATCGTAAACTTCCCAGTCGAGTTGATATTTCACCATCTGTTTAGAACGGCGAGGTAATGGCGTATCGGTAATCGCATTACGCGCATCAACGTAATCATAACTCACCGTATGCGTTAATGGCCCGGTATCGAAATTCGCCGTCGCCTCAATGCCTTTAATGCGTGCCTTACCTTCGTTGTAATATTTTTGCAGATGATCGTCATAATCGATCATGTCATTAATATCGTTACGGTAACCTGAAATACGCCAACTAACGCCAGCGGTGAGCCCTTCAAATGCGCCTTCCCACTGTTTGCTTTTTTCAGGATTCAGGTTGGGATTACCATAATAGCCGTAAAGTTGACCCAGATTGGGCGCTTTGTAAGAGGTTCCATAGGAGGCAATAAAGCGGTAGCCTTCGATGAACTCCCACCCCGCACTGGATTGCCAGGTACCATGACGACCAAACTGGGAGTTGTCATCGCTGCGCGCCGCCGCTTCCAGGGTAAAATCGCCCAACTGCTGTAACCCAGTCAGGTAAACGCCGGTATTGCGTTGGTCATACCCTTCCGGCACATAGCCAGTTCCTGGCGTGGTAGTCTGTTTCTGCCAGTCCACGCCCGTCCCGACATTACCATGTCCAACGACGACGCTGTTGGTCCACTGAACATTGTACTGCTTCATCTCATCCAGCGTGGCGGAAGTATCATACCGGCCATAATGCGGATCATAGTTGTAATCTTTACTGTGGCTATAGCTTGAAACCAGCTGAGACTGAATGCGTTCGCCATTAAAACGCAACCCAGCGTCCCAGCTTTGGCTATAAAGCTTACGTGTATCAATCAACGGCGAGCCTGGCGAGTAATAGGCGTCATAGTTGGTACGATTGTCGTAACCATACCCCCGCACAAATCCGCTCCAGCTATCAGAAAAGCTATGCTCTAACGCGCCGTAAAGCGTTTTACTCAAAAAGCCATCCCGATCGGGCTGGGCCTGCATTCCGGTGCTGCCTTTCGCTACGACGTCAAACCCTTTGGTGTATTCGTAATCTCCGATTAACGTTGCCCGCGTGTTTTCACCAAGCTGTTGTTGCGTCGAGATGTCGTAATTCTGGTAGCCATTACTTCCCCATCCTGCGGTTAATGCTGTGCCTGGGTTATCGCGTGTCGTAATAATATTCACAACACCGCCAATAGCATCGGAACCATAAATAGCGGAGCGTGGACCGCGGATATATTCAATACGCTGTACCAGCGACACCGGGAACTGACTGAGATCAGCGGACCCGCTTACGCCCGCTAGATTCAGACGCACGCCGTCAATCAATACCAGTACATGGCTGGAGTTAGTGCCGCGAATAAAAATGGAGGAGTTTTGTCCAACGCCGCCGCTCTGTGCAATATCGACGCCGGGCAGACGGCGCAGAACGTCATTCACGGAGGTTGATTGCCAGCGCTCAATGTCCTGGCGCGTCACGATGGTTACGGGAGCCAGAACCGCACTACGCGGCTGCTGAAAACGGTTAGCGGTAACAACAAGGGTATCCGGGCTGGTATCCTGCGCCCAAGCGGAAAAAGCCGTGACGGAGAACGCCGTCAGCAGCGTAACGTTTTTAATCATTGTAAAGCATCCACAATATAAGAAGGATGCCGCAGGCTTCATCGATAGTACGCGATGATGAAAACCAGATGCGACGTCAGCCGGCAGGTCTTCGGGCTTAGAAGGGTTGCTCTTGCGTCGAACAACAAAAGATGATGACTTCCCACCTGTCGGCAGTGTCTGCTTACGCACTCATCTCGCCTTTCCTTACCGCTGCGCGTCAGCTCCAGATTTACACTGGATTCCCTGGTAACTCATAAAACCGGCCCTCGGATGCTACCGTCTGTAACAACCCCCTGTCCAGACCACGCGTCATAAATCTGAAATCATCAATAGCTGGACATCCACCGGGCAATCCCTACAATCCCCGCGTACTTTTATTATTCAGGATGCGATATGACCCCCGAACATCTTCCGACAGAACAGTATGACGCGCAGCTGGCTGAAAAAGTGGCGCGCCTGCAGAGTATGATGGCGCCGTTTTCTGGCCTGGTTCCGGAAGTCTTTCGCTCGCCGGTCAGTCATTATCGTATGCGCGCAGAGTTTCGCCTGTGGCATGATGGCGATGATCTGTACCACATTATGTTTGATCAGCAGACTAAAAACCGGATTCGTGTTGACAGCTTCCCGGCGGCCAGCCAACTGATTAATACTTTAATGAAGGCGATGATTGTCGGCGTGCGCGATAATCACGTACTGCGGCATAAGCTGTTCCAGATCGATTACCTTACCACCCTCAGCAACCAGGCGGTGGTATCATTGCTGTACCATAAAAAGCTGGACGAAACGTGGCGTGAAGCCGCTTCAGCGTTGCGCGACGCTTTGCGCGCGCAAGGGCTGAACGTACATTTGATTGGCCGGGCCACCAAAACAAAAATCGAACTGGATCAGGACTACATCGACGAGCGTCTGCCAGTGGCAGGCAGAGAGATGATCTACCGCCAGGTGGAAAATAGCTTTACCCAGCCCAATGCCGCAATGAACATTCAGATGCTGGAGTGGGCGCTGGATGTCACAAAAGGGTCGACAGGCGATCTGCTGGAGCTTTATTGTGGCAACGGCAATTTTTCTTTAGCGCTGGCGCGTAATTTCGACCGCGTACTGGCAACCGAAATCGCCAAACCGTCCGTCGCGGCTGCACAGTACAATATTGCTGCTAATCATATTGATAATGTGCAGATCATTCGCATGGCGGCGGAAGAGTTTACTCAGGCGATGAACGGTGTGCGTGAGTTTAACCGTCTGCAGGGGATCGATCTGAAAAGCTATCAGTGCGAAACCATTTTTGTCGATCCGCCGCGCAGCGGCCTGGACAGCGAAACAGAAAAAATGGTACAGGCCTATCCCCGTATCCTGTACATTTCCTGCAATCCGGAAACGTTGTGCAAAAACCTGGAAACGTTAAGCCAGACGCACACGGTATCTCGCCTGGCGCTGTTCGATCAGTTTCCGTATACACATCATATGGAGTGCGGTGTGTTGTTAACCGCAAAGTAAAATGCAGGCCGGATACGGCGGTTACGCCGCCATCCGGCAGTCACGCCACAACATTATCGCCGAATAGCGCTACGCTTATCCGGCCTGTAACCATTATTCCACGCTTTCCTGTTTCCGATTACGCATCTTAAAGCCAATCCAGAAGACCAGAATCACCGACAACACCGCCGGGAAGAAGTTGGAACCGATGTCCGGGTATTCTGCACGCACGACGGTGCTATACAGTAAAACGCCAAGAATAAAACAGGCGGCGGCCAACCCCGGCAAACCTACCGGCATAGTACGATTTTGGTAGCGCTGATGCAGACAATATACTGTCAGCACCAGCGAGATAATTGGAAATACGGAAAACGGCACAATAGTGCTGAACAGCGCCGCAAATGTGCCATTAATCGATAAGCCAGCGATGAGCGCCAGCAACAGCGTACCTTTATCTTGACCTGACTGTTTCATTGCTCGTCCTTCACGTTATTCGGAATGATGTGCGATTTTCTCTTGCTCACGGCGATACCAGTAATACGCCCCTTTCGCAATCATGCGCAGTTGCAATACCAGCCGCTCTTCTAATTGCCGACGCTGTTCAGCGCCAACATCCAATGCTTCTGCGCCCGCGCTAAAGACAATGGTGACCATCGCTTCAGCCTGGGCTTCAGTAAACGCGCGCGGCATATGGTTTTCGAGTTCCAGATAGTCGGCAAGTTCCGCAATAAAGTGCTGAATTTCCCGTGCGACGGCGGCACGAAACGCTGCTGAAGTACCAGAGCGCTCACGCAGCAACAGACGGAAGGCGTTGGGATTGTTACCAATGAACTCCATAAAGGTGGAGACCGACGTGCGAATGACGCTGCCGCCTTTTGCAATACGTTGTCGCGCCTGACGCATCAACTGACGCAGCATCAGACCGCTTTCATCCACCATCGTCAGACCGAGTTCATCGACATCGCGAAAATGACGGTAAAACGACGTTGGCGCAATGCCTGCTTCACGCGCCACTTCACGCAAACTCAGGCTGGCGAAACTTCGCTCAGCGCTCAGTTGACTGAACGCGGCTTCCACCAGCGAACGCCGGGTTTTTTCTTTTTGTTGCGCTCTAACACCCATCACAATGTCTGAATCCTTCCATATGCCTTATCCGGCACTATACCAGAGAATAAAAGTAACGGGTTCACACTGGATTGTGAATGATTGTTTACAGACAGTTTGTGCGCTGGCTTCGCAAAAAAGCACAACGATAATTGGGTTAAAGCTGGGCAAATGTTATCATCGTGTTTATTTTATGTATAAAAACAGGTGAGTAATACCATGCCACATTCCTGGGATTATGATGCAGTCGTCATAGGGTCAGGCCCCGGCGGTGAAGGCGCTGCAATGGGTCTGGTTAAGCAAGGAGCACGCGTCGCGGTAATTGAACGTTATCACAACGTCGGCGGCGGATGTACCCACTGGGGCACCATCCCATCCAAAGCCCTTCGCCACGCCGTCAGCCGCATTATCGAATTTAATCAAAACCCGCTCTATAGCGACCACTCCCGTCTTCTTCGTTCTTCATTCGCCGATATACTCAACCATGCCGATAACGTGATTAATCAGCAAACACGTATGCGGCAAGGGTTTTATGAACGTAATCACTGTGAAATCTTGCAGGGCAATGCCCATTTTATCGACGAACATACCCTGGCGCTGGAGTGTCATGACGGCACGGTTGAAACCCTGACGGCAGAAAAATTTGTCATTGCCTGCGGTTCACGTCCCTACCATCCCAATGATGTGGATTTCTCGCATCCGCGCATTTATGACAGCGACTCGATCCTTAGTCTCCATCATGAACCGCGCCATGTCATTATTTATGGCGCCGGCGTTATCGGCTGCGAATATGCATCCATCTTCCGCGGTATGGATGTGAAAGTCGATTTGATCAATACCCGAGATCGCCTGCTGGCCTTTCTTGATCAGGAGATGTCCGATTCCCTCTCTTACCATTTCTGGAATAGCGGCGTGGTCATTCGCCACAATGAAGAGTATGAGAAAATCGAAGGCTGTGATGATGGCGTCATCATGCACCTGAAATCCGGCAAAAAACTGAAGGCTGACTGCCTGCTCTATGCTAATGGCCGTACCGGTAATACCGATTCGTTGGCGCTGGAGAATATTGGTCTGGAAACAGACAGCCGTGGACAGCTCAAGGTCAATAGCATGTATCAGACAGCCCTGCCGCATGTCTATGCGGTTGGCGACGTGATTGGCTATCCCAGTCTGGCTTCCGCAGCCTACGACCAGGGACGTATTGCAGCGCAGGCTCTGGTGAAAGGCGAGGCGACAGCGCATCTTATCGAAGATATCCCCACCGGGATTTATACCATTCCGGAAATCAGTTCTGTCGGCAAAACCGAGCAGCAGTTAACGGCAATGAAAGTGCCTTACGAAGTAGGCCGCGCTCAGTTTAAGCATCTGGCACGAGCGCAAATCGTCGGCATGAACGTCGGCACTCTGAAGATCCTGTTTCATCGGGAAACCAAAGAAATTCTGGGGATTCATTGTTTTGGCGAACGCGCCGCCGAGATTATTCATATCGGCCAGGCGATCATGGAGCAGAAAGGCGGTGGTAACACCATCGAGTACTTTGTTAACACCACCTTTAACTACCCAACTATGGCGGAAGCTTATCGGGTTGCAGCGTTAAACGGCTTAAACCGCTTGTTTTAACGCCTTGTCGAAATGGCCATCCATTGCGCCCCGGATGGCCTCTGCCAGTTGCTCATAGCGGCTACGCAGCGGCGAGCCCGGACGATAAACCAGCCCCACGGTACGACGCGGTTCCGGCTTAATACACGGCAGATAGACAACGCCATCACGCTTACGCTCTTGCGGCACGGCCAGCGCGGGGAGTAATGTAATGCCGCTGCCCGCTGCGACCATATTACGCAGCGTTTCCAGACTGGTCGCCCGGAAATGGGTATCTTCATCCGCACCCGCTTCGAAACAGAACCCCATCGCCTGATCGCGCAGACAGTGTCCGTCTTCCAGCATCAGCAATTTTTCGCCTGCCAGGTCGGACATCGGCACCCGATCGCGATTCGCCCACGGATGATCCTCATAGATGGCCAGCATCATCGGCTCATCAAACAACGGCACTTCGATGAATGCCTCGCTCTCTTTCACCAGCGCCAGAATAGCGCAGTCAAGCTTGCCGCTATCAAGTTGTGCTAACAGTTGATGAGTTTGCGCTTCATGCAGATACATTTCCAGTTTAGGGAAAGACTGGTGCAGCATCGGAATAATAAGCGGCAACAAATAGGGACCGACTGTGGGGATTAAACCAATGTGCAATGGACCAGACATCGTCTCGCCTTGCTGGCTTGCCATCTCCTTGAGCACTTTGACCTCACGCAGCACGGTACGCGCCTGATCCACCAGCAGTAAACCCGCCTGGGTAAACAGCACCTTACGGCTTGTACGCTCCAGCAGCATAACGCCCAGCTCATCTTCCAGCTTACGAATTTGCCCGCTAAGGGTTGGCTGGCTAACGTGACAGGAGTCCGCCGCTCGCCGGAAATGGCGATGTTCGGCTAACGCCACCAGATATTCAAGATCACGAATATTCATTATTCATCCTCCGTCGCCACGATAGTTCATGGCGATAGGTAGCATAGCAACGAACGATTATCCCTATCAACCTTTCTGATTAATAATACATCACAGAAACGGCGCGGTTTCTCGTTTAACCCTTGAAGTTACCGCCCGTTCAGAGGGTATCTCTCGAACCCGAAATAACTAAAGCCAACGTGAACTTTTGCGGACCTCTGGTCCGCTTTTTTTTGCATAAAAAAGCCTGGCGTTGCTTACACTCGGCCAGGCTGTATTATCTGATGGCGCTACGCTTATTCAGGCCTGCAACGTGAGGCGAGCCTTCGCATCGGCGATAGCCTGCGCCACCTGCTGTGGTGATACACCACCTTTTGCCGCCCGTTTATCCAGGCACGATTGCAACGACAATATCGGATACACGTCGTCGCCAATCACGCGGCTGAATTTTTGTAAATCGACCAACGGCAAGGCCTCCAGCGGCTTACCCTGGCGAATGGCTTCAACCACCGCTTCGCCGACAATATGGTGCGCTTCGCGGAACGGCACGCCTTTCGCAACCAGATAATCCGCGAGCTCCGTCGCATTGGCGTAACCCTGTTGCGCCGCATCCTGACAGCGTGGGCGTTTCACCTGAATACCGTCCAGCACCAACACCGCCATCTGCAGGCAATCAAGCCAGGTATCAAGCGCGTCGAACAGCCCTTCTTTGTCTTCCTGCATATCCTTGTTATAAGCCAGCGGCAGACCTTTTAAGGTCATCATCATGCCGGTAAGCGCCCCCTGTACGCGACCACATTTACCGCGAATCAGCTCCAGCGCATCCGGATTTTTTTTCTGCGGCATTAACGATGAACCAGAAGTAACACGATCAGAAAGTTCCACAAAGCCTGCTTCACCAGAATTAAAGAAAATTAAATCTTCAGCAAAACGTGACAGATGCACCATGCCGATAGCCGCATCAGAAAGAAGCTCCAGCACATGGTCACGATCGGACACACTGTCCAGACTGTTGCGGGTTGCAGAAGCGAAGCCCAACCAGCCTGCCAATTGTTCACGGTCGATTTCATAGGCCGTTCCCGCCAGCGCGCCGCAGCCCAGCGGGCTCACGTCCAGACGTTTTAGCGCGTCCTGCAGGCGGCTTTCATCCCGGGCCAGCATTTCGACATACGCGAGGCACCAGTGCGCGAACGTGACCGGCTGTGCGCGTTGCAGATGGGTATAGCCCGGCATTACCGCATCCTGATTCGCTTGCGCGGTTTCCACCAACATGCTTTGCAACTGGCGGTTCGCCACCAGTAGCCCGGTAACGGTATCTTTACACCACAGCTTCAGATCGGTCGCCACCTGGTCGTTACGACTACGCCCGGTGTGCAGTTTTTTACCTAATTGTCCGACCTTATCAATGAGCTTGCTTTCCACCCAGCTATGGATATCTTCGGCATCGCTTTGCAGAATCTGCTGCGGATTCGCACGCACCTCTTCGAGCAATACATTCAGTGCGGCTTCCAGTTGGTGCTGTTCATCAACGGTTAACACGCCGACGGTCACTAACGCTTTGGACCAGGCCACAGAACCGACAATATCCTGCTCCGCCAGGCGGTAATCGAAACGTAACGAATCATTGAATTGTTTAAACCGCTGGTCAGCCGCCTGCGTAAAACGCCCACCCCAAAGTGCCATAATATGCTTCCTTAAATTCTTCCAATTTCACTGCCGGATGGCGCTACGCTTATCCGGCCTACAATTTCTGTTCACGTAGGCCCGATAAGGCGCAGCCGCCATCGGGCGAACAAATAGTTAAGCCAGAATACGCGTGCCAATCGGCGTGCCGTTAAACAGTGCAGGCAGTTGCTCCGCATGACGCCAGGAAGCGATATCCACCGGGCGGCCCAACGCTCGCGCGGCGTCCAGAGCCGCATTCACTTTCACAACCATCCCATCGGTAATAATGCCCTGGTCGATCAGCTGTTCCGCTTTCGCGGCAGTCATTTCAGCGATACGCTGGCCTTTACCGTCCAGAATACCGCTCACATCAGAAAGCAGGATCAGATCGGCCCCCAGCGTCGCCGCCAGCGCCGTTGCCGCCTGATCGGCATTGACGTTCATCAACTGACCATCTTCGGTTACGCCAATTGAACTGACCACCGGCAAAAAGCCGTTTTCCAGCAGCGTATTAATCAGCTTTGACGACCCCGGCTGCGCCTGTCCGACATGGCCTAATTCCGCATCAAGCTGGGTCACTTTTACGCTATCACCATCGCCCAGAAACAGGCCAACAGCGGTAATATGGTGTTTCTTCGCCCACGCCAGCAGGGTTTTATTCGCTGTTCCCGCCAGCGCGCCGGTAATAATGCCAATCTGATCGGCAGGCGTCACGCGCAGACCGTTTTTCTTTTTCACCGGCAGATTCAGCCCTTTCATCAACTCATCCACGACACAACCGCCGCCGTGAACAATCACCAGCGGACGCTGATGGGATTCACGATAGTTGACCAGTGCGGTAAAAAGACGCGCCAGAGCCTCTTCGCTATCCAGTAATACGCCACCCAGCTTGATAATTAATGGATTCATCATTTCACCCTTAAATAAGAGACTGCGTTTCAGCAAAGTTGAAACGAATATTCGCGCACTGCACCGCCTGCGCCGCTGCACCTTTTAACAGGTTATCTTCGGTTGCCACCACAATCAGATGTTCGCCCTTGACGGCAAAACCAATGTCGCAGAACGGCAGCCCGACGACGTTCTTTAACGCCGGAACGCCTTTGTCATACAGGCGCACCAGAGGTTTATCGCCATAGGCTTTTTGCAACACGTCGGCTACCTGCGCATGTGTTACGCCCACGTTCAGACGACAAGTGATAGTTTCCAGAATCCCACGCGGAAAATTGCCCAGATGTGGGGTGAAAATCACTTCCGTGCCCAAATGAATCGCGATTTCCGGCTGATGACGATGAGTAAACACGCCATACGGTTGCAAGCTCACCTCACAGAAACTGTTCGACATTGCCGCCTTGCGCCCCGCGCCGCTCACTCCGCTGGTGGCATTAATTACTGGCCACTGCGTCAGATCCAAAAGCCCACCGTCAATCAGCGGTTTTAGCGATAACTGCGCCGCAGTTGGATAACAACCCGGAACCGCAATCAGATTCGCCGCTTTCAGTTTATCGGTATTCCACTCCGCCAGACCGTATACCGCCAGCTCCAGAAGTTCAGGATACTGATGAGTAAAGCCGTAATATTTTTCATAGAAGGCGCGATCATTCACCCGAAATGCGCCAGAAAGATCAAATACGACGCATCCGGCCTCTAAAAACTGTGGCGCTAAATCATGGCTCACTTCATGCGCTGTCGCCAGAAACACCACATCAACGCCAGCGCTAAATTCACGGATATCCGACATAGGCTGCAATGGCAGGTCGACAATTCCTTTTAACTGCGGATGTAAATCGGAAATCAACTTTCCTGCATCATTGCTTTGCGCTGAGACGGTCAAAGCGGTTATGGTCATATGAGGGTGGCGATTTACGTAGCTTACAAGCTCTGCGCCCGCATAACCGCTAGCGCCCACAATCAGCGTATTCAACATCGGGTTCCTTTATGCTCAACGTTAATGTATTTTTATTCACAATAAATGCATGAATATTGATACTATCATGACCTGAGGTGTGTCAACAATGAAAAACGTTTTACCGCCATTTATCGAGATTTACCGCGCTCTGATTGCCACACCGTCGATAAGCGCAACCGAAGAATCCCAGGATCAAAGCAATGCGTCTTTAATCACTTTACTGGCAGGTTGGTTCACCGATCTTGGTTTCAACGTAGAGGTCCAACCGGTTCCAGGAACACGAAACAAATTTAATATGCTGGCCAGCACCGGACATGGGGCGGGCGGTTTGCTGCTGGCCGGTCACACTGACACGGTTCCCTTTGATGACGGACGCTGGACGCGCGATCCCTTTACGCTAACTGAGCACGATAACAAGCTCTATGGTCTGGGCACCGCTGATATGAAAGGCTTCTTCGCCTTTATTCTGGATGCGCTACGTGACGTTGACGTCACACAGTTGAAAAAGCCGCTCTACATTCTGGCGACTGCCGATGAAGAGACCAGCATGGCCGGGGCGCGTTATTTTTCCGAAACCACCGCATTACGTCCGGACTGCGCAATCATTGGTGAACCGACGTCACTGCAACCGGTACGCGCGCACAAAGGACATATCTCCAATGTCGTTCGCGTACTGGGACAATCTGGCCACTCCAGCGATCCAGCGCGTGGGGTTAACGCCATCGAGCTGATGCACGATGCGGTTGGCCGTATCATGCAACTGCGTGACTCGCTGAAAGAACGGTATCACTACGAGGCGTTTACCGTTCCGTATCCAACGCTGAATCTGGGCCATATTCACGGCGGCGATGCCTCAAACCGGATTTGCGCCTGCTGCGAACTGCATATGGATATTCGTCCACTGCCGGGCATGACGTTAAATGACCTTAATGGATTGCTTAACGAGGCGCTGGCCCCTGTAAGCGAACGTTGGCCGGGCCGTCTCACGGTCGCGGAGCTGCATCCGCCCATTCCGGGCTACGAATGCCCGCCGGACCATCAACTGGTTGAAGTCGTGGAAAAACTGTTGGGTACGAAAACCGACGTAGTGAATTACTGTACTGAAGCGCCATTTATTCAGACGTTATGCCCAACGCTGGTGCTCGGACCCGGCTCAATTAACCAGGCCCATCAACCAGATGAATATCTCGAAACACGTTTTATTAAGCCAACCCGGGAGTTAATCACCCAGGTTGTACATCATTTTTGTTGGCATTAATGCATATTGCCCGGTGACGGGATGTTTACCGGACCTACCCCGTCTTGTAGGCAGGATAAGCGCAGCGCCATCCGGCATCTCTACGCCACATGTTCATAAGCATTTCTTATTTGGCACGATGCGAATTAACTTTACTAAATTGCCGCGATTTATTGGTTTGCTGAAGCGATTTCGCAGCAATTGACGTTACGAGTTTTACGTGGCTTTATAAAAGACGGCGAAAAATTAAGTCCGAGAGATTTCGTGTCACAGCAAGACGGCAAGCGAGCCTATCCCAGGGAGCTTACATAGGTAAGTGACCTGGGTGGGCGAGCGCAGCCAACGCCGCTGTGGTGCGAAAGATACAGGACGCATAAATTAAAGATGGGGTGTCTGGGTTAATATGAACGAACAATATTCCGCGTTGCGTAGTAATGTCAGTATGCTCGGCAAGGTGCTGGGAGAAACCATCAAAGATGCGCTGGGAGAGCACATTCTTGATCGCGTAGAAACAATCCGTAAGCTGTCCAAGTCTTCACGCGCTGGCAATGAAGCCAATCGCCAGGAACTGCTCACCACGCTGCAAAATTTGTCAAACGACGAGTTACTGCCGGTTGCGCGCGCGTTTAGTCAGTTCCTGAACCTGGCTAACACCGCCGAGCAATACCACAGCATTTCGCCAAAAGGTGAAGCCGCCAGCAACCCGGAAGTAATTGCCCGCACCCTGCGTAAACTGAAAAACCAACCGGACCTCAACGACGCAACCATCAAAAAAGCGGTAGAGTCGCTGTCTCTGGAGCTGGTGCTGACCGCACACCCGACGGAAATTACTCGCCGTACGCTTATTCACAAGATGGGTGAAATCAACAACTGTCTGAAACAGCTTGATAATACTGATATCGCCGACTATGAGCGCCACCAGGTGATGCGCCGCCTGCGCCAGTTGATTGCCCAATCCTGGCATACAGATGAAATCCGCAAGCAGCGTCCAAGTCCGGTAGATGAAGCCAAATGGGGCTTCGCTGTGGTAGAAAACAGCCTGTGGCAGGGCGTACCGAACTATCTGCGTGAACTGAACGAACAGCTGGAAGAGAATCTCGGCTACAAACTGCCAGTAGATTTTGTGCCAGTACGTTTTACCTCCTGGATGGGCGGCGACCGTGACGGCAACCCAAACGTGACGGCGGATATCACCCGCCACGTACTCTTATTAAGCCGCTGGAAGGCCACCGATCTGTTCCTGAAAGATATTCAGGTTCTGGTATCAGAACTGTCGATGGTCGATGCCACGCCAGAACTGCTGGCGCGGGTAGGCGAAGAAGGCGCATCTGAACCGTATCGCTATCTGATGAAAAATTTGCGCGCCCGCCTGATGGCGACCCAGTCCTGGCTGGAGGCACGTCTGAAAGGCGAGAAACTGCCTAAACCGGCTGGTTTGTTGACGCAAAATGAGCAGCTCTGGGAACCGCTGTACGCCTGCTACCAGTCGCTACAGGCCTGTGGTATGGGCATTATCGCCAACGGCGAGTTGCTCGACACATTACGCCGCGTGAAGTGTTTCGGCGTACCGCTGGTGCGTATTGATATCCGCCAGGAGAGCACCCGCCACACCGAAGCGCTGGGCGAAATCACCCGCTACCTTGGTATTGGTGACTACGAAAGCTGGTCGGAAGCCGACAAGCAGGCTTTCCTGATCCGCGAGCTGAATTCCAAACGGCCATTGTTGCCGCGCAACTGGGAGCCGAGCAACGATACCCGCGAAGTGCTGGAAACCTGTAAAGTGATTGCCGAAGCGCCGAAAGGCTCGATCGCCGCCTACGTGATCTCAATGGCGAAAACGCCCTCCGACGTGCTGGCAGTGCATTTGCTATTAAAAGAAGCGGGCATCGGGTTTGCGATGCCAGTCGCGCCGTTGTTTGAAACGCTGGATGACCTGAACAACGCCGACGACGTGATGACCCAGTTGCTGAATATCGACTGGTATCGCGGACTGATTCAGGGAAAACAGATGGTGATGATCGGCTACTCCGACTCGGCAAAAGATGCCGGGGTAATGGCCGCGTCATGGGCGCAGTATCAGGCGCAGGACGCACTGATCAAAACCTGCGAAAAAGCCGGTATTGAGCTCACCCTCTTCCACGGTCGCGGCGGTTCTATTGGCCGTGGCGGCGCGCCAGCCCACGCGGCGTTGCTCTCCCAACCGCCGGGTAGCCTGAAAGGCGGTTTACGCGTGACCGAGCAGGGCGAGATGATCCGCTTCAAATATGGTCTGCCTGAAGTCACCGTCAGCAGCCTGTCGCTCTACACCAGCGCGATCCTGGAAGCAAACCTGCTGCCACCGCCGGAGCCAAAAGACGGCTGGCGTCATATTATGGATGAGCTTTCCGTCATCTCCTGCCAAACCTACCGCGGCTACGTGCGTGAAAATAAAGACTTTGTGCCCTACTTTCGCTCGGCAACGCCGGAGCAGGAACTGGGTAAATTGCCGCTCGGCTCACGTCCGGCGAAACGTCGTCCAACCGGCGGCGTCGAATCGCTACGCGCCATTCCGTGGATCTTCGCCTGGACGCAGAACCGTCTGATGCTACCGGCCTGGCTGGGCGCGGGCACCGCCCTGCAAAAAGTGGTAGAAGATGGCAAGCAAAGCGAACTGGAAGCGATGTGTCGCGACTGGCCATTCTTCTCTACGCGTCTTGGGATGCTGGAAATGGTGTTTTCAAAAGCCGACCTGTGGCTGGCCGAGTATTACGATCAGCGTCTGGTAGCAAAAGAACTCTGGCCGCTGGGTAAAGAACTACGCGACCTGCTGGAAGAAGACATCAAAGTGGTGCTGGCAATTGCCAACGACTCGCACCTGATGGCCGACTTACCGTGGATTGCAGAGTCTATTCAGTTAAGAAACGTTTATACCGATCCATTAAACGTATTGCAGGCGGAGCTGCTGCATCGTTCCCGCCTGACGGAAGCGCAAGGAAAATCACCCGATCCTCGCGTCGAACAGGCGCTGATGGTCACGATTGCGGGCGTCGCGGCTGGTATGCGCAACACGGGTTAAGACGAAAAAAAAGCCGCTCTCCTGCGATTAAGCGGAGGGCGGCATGAAATACTGCTGTCATCATCGTCGTTTTTTCAATATATTCCTGTCTGCATTTTATGCATTTGTAAAACTTTCTTAGCAAAACGTGCGGCATAAACCATGTTTGCTTCAGATTTTTTTAAGGTTCAGGCGCTACGTTTGGCGCTACGATTAAAGACAGGCTCTCATTATGCAATCCACATTACTCCAGTCTAAGCCTGCGTTTAGCTGGAAAGCCCTCGGCTGGGCACTCCTCTACTTTTGGTTCTTTTCTACCCTCCTACAGGCCATTATTTATCTCACCGGATACAGCGGGACAAACGGTCTGCGAGATTCGCTGTTGTACAGTTCGCTGTGGCTGATTCCCGTCTTTCTGTTTCCAAACCGCATCCGGATCATCGCTGCTGTCATTGGCGTCGTGCTTTGGGCGGCCTCGCTGGCGGCGCTGAGCTATTACGTGATCTACGGGCAGGAATTCTCACAAAGCGTGCTGTTTGTGATGTTTGAAACCAACGCCAATGAAGCCAGCGAGTATTTGAGTCAATATTTCAGTCTGAAAATTGTCCTTGTTGCTCTGGCTTATACGGCAGCAGCGATTTTGCTGTGGACACGTCTGCGTCCGGTCTATATTCCGTCGCCCTGGCGTTATCTGGTGTCGTTTGCCCTACTGTACGGCCTGATACTGCATCCCATCGCGATGAATACTTTTATCAAGCATAAATCGATGGAGAAAACGCTGGATAGCCTGGCGTCACGAATGGAGCCTGCCGCGCCGTGGCAATTTATTACCGGCTACTATCAGTACCGTTTACAGCTCGCTTCGCTGAATAAACTACTCAATGCAAATGATGCCCTACCGCCACTGGCTAATTTCAAAGACAGTTCCGGCGACGCGCCGCGCACGCTGGTACTGGTGATTGGCGAATCGACTCAGCGTGGACGCATGAGTCTGTACGGTTATCCACGCGAAACCACGCCGGAACTGGACGCATTGCACAAAACCGATCCTAATCTGACGGTGTTTAATAATGTCGTGACCTCGCGTCCTTACACTATTGAGATCCTGCAACAGGCGCTGACGTTTGCCGATGAAAAGAACCCGGACTGGTACCTGACGAAGCCATCGCTGATGAACATGATGAAACAGGCCGGGTATAAAACCTTCTGGATCACCAATCAGCAGACGATGACGGCGCGGAATACCATGCTGACCGTGTTCTCAAAGCAGACTGATAAGCAGTTCTATATGAACCAGCAGCGTACCCAAAGCGCTCGTGAATATGACAGTAACGTGCTGGCGCCGTTTAAAGCCGTTTTAGCCGATCCGGCGCCGAAAAAATTTATCATCGTGCATCTACTGGGAACGCACATTAAATACAAGTTCCGCTATCCAGAAAACCAGGGCAAGTTTGATGGTAAAACCGACCACGTTCCGGTGGGATTAAGCAGTAACGAACTGGAATCGTATAACGATTACGACAACGCGAATCTGTATAATGATTACGTTGTCGCCAGCCTGATTAAGGATTACAAAGCCACCGATCCGAACGGTTTCCTGCTCTACTTCTCCGATCATGGTGAAGAGGTATACGACACGCCGCCGCATAAGACGCAGGGACGAAACGAAGATTCGCCAACCCGCCATATGTATACGGTGCCGTTCTTATTGTGGACGTCAGAGAAATGGCAGGCGGCGCATCCACGAAACTTCTCGCAGGATGTCGATCGTAAGTACAGCAGCTCCGAGCTTATCCACACCTGGTCTGACTTAGCGGGTCTGACCTATGATGGCTACGATCCGACGCGTTCCATCACCAGCCCGCAGTTCAAAGAGACCACGCGCTGGATTGGCAATCCGTATAAGAAAAACGCGCTGATTGATTACGATACGTTGCCGTATGGCGATCAGGTCGGCAATCAATAACCAGCGTTGTTCTCTCCCACAGGCCGGATAAGGCGTAAAACGCCGCCATCCGGCAATAATCTCTTGAGAGCATCGGTTTTCAACGTTACTGTTTCCTCTGTTTGCGATCGACAAGGGATTATCATGTATCACGACGTCAGCCACCTCCTCTCCCGCCTTATCAACGGCCCGCTGCCGCTGCGCCAGATTTATTTTGCCAGCGCCAGCGGCCCAGCCCCGGAACTGGCGTACCAGGTGGATTTTCCGCGGCTGGAGATTGTGCTGGAGGGCGAGCTTACTGACATGAGCATTACCGCCCCGCTCATTCCTTGCGATGTCCTCTACGTTCCGGCTGGCGGCTGGAACATCCCGCGATGGCAAACGCCCGTCACCACCCTGAGCATTCTGTTTGGTAAACAGCAGTTAGGTTTCAGCGTGGTCCACTGGGACGGTCAGCAGCATCAAAACCTCACAAAACAGCACGTTGCGCGCCGCGGCCCGCGTATCGGCTCTTTCCTGTTACAAACGCTTAATGAAATGCAGATGCAGCCGCAAGAGCAGCAAACGGCCAGATTGATTGTCGCCAGCCTGCTAAGCCATTGCCGCGATCTGCTCGGCAGCCAAATTCAGACAGCATCGCGTAGTCAGGCGCTTTTCGACGCGATCCGGGAGTATATTGATGAACGCTACGCCGCGCCGTTGACGCGCGAGTCGGTGGCGCAGGCGTTCTACATCTCGCCAAACTACCTCTCGCACCTGTTCCAGAAAACGGGGGCCATCGGCTTTAACGAATATCTGAATCACACGCGGCTGGAACATGCCAAAGCGCTACTCAAGGGTTACGATCTGAAAGTCAAAGAGGTGGCGCACCGCTGCGGCTTTGTCGACAGTAACTATTTCTGCCGCCTGTTTCGCAAAAACACGGAACGCTCGCCGTCGGAATACCGTCGCCAGTATCACAGCCAGCTAACGAAGAAAAAATCCACACCGGAGTAAAGCAAACACGGTAGATAAAACACCTTTTTACTGGATTATTGTAATATCAATGTCAGAAACCCGCCCCTTTACCTGGCGTACATTGCTGCGTCATATGCCAGACACCGCACAACACGTGAAGTTCATCACACTTTTCTGAGTGCATCACATTTATCCAGTTTTTGGCAGATTTGTCACATAGCGCATCCCGGCGGCGCTCCTTTATTCTGTTGACAACAACCAGCTCACTAAAGGAAAGACGATGGAACTCTATCTGGATACCGCCAATGTGGCGGAAGTCGAACGTCTGGCACGTATTTTCCCGATTGCCGGCGTCACCACTAACCCAAGCATTGTGGCTGCCAGCAAAGAATCCGTCTGGGATGTGCTGCCCAGGCTGCAAAACGCCATCGGCGAAGAAGGCACTTTATTCGCGCAAACCATGAGCCGCGACGCGAAAGGGATGGTGGAAGAAGCCAAACGACTGAATAACGCCATCCCCGGCATTGTGGTTAAAATTCCGGTGACCGCCGAAGGTCTCGCGGCGATTAAGTTGCTGAAAAAAGAAGGCATCGTGACGCTGGGCACCGCCGTTTACAGCGCCTCACAGGGCCTGCTGGCGGCGCTGGCGGGCGCAAAATATGTCGCTCCCTACGTCAACCGCGTTGATGCGCAAGGCGGCGACGGCATTCGTATGGTTCAGGAGCTGCAAACGCTACTGGAACGTCACGTGCCTGACAGCATGGTACTGGCGGCCAGCTTTAAAACGCCGCGGCAGGCGCTGGATTGCTTACTGGCAGGTTGCCAGGCGATTACCCTTCCTTTAGATGTAGCGCAACAAATGCTCAATACGCCTGCGGTAGAGTCAGCAATAGCGAAGTTTGAGCAAGACTGGGAAAACGCATTTGGTCATCTGAACCTGTAGGGGAGAAATGTATGGATCGCATTATTCAGTCACCAGGTAAGTATATTCAGGGTGCAAACGTCATCGCGCGTCTTGGCGATTATTTAAAACCGATGGCGAAAAGCTGGCTGGTTGTGGGCGATAAATTCGTGCTGGGATTTGCCGAAGAAACGCTACGCAAAAGCCTGACGGATGCCGGTTTGTCAGTGGAAATCGCGCCGTTTGGCGGCGAATGTTCGCAAAATGAGATCGACAGGCTGCGCGCCGTCGCCGAGAAAATCCAGTGTGGCGCCGTACTGGGTATCGGCGGCGGTAAAACGCTGGATACCGCCAAAGCGCTGGCGCACTTTATGAACGTCCCGGTCGCTATCGCGCCGACCATCGCCTCTACCGACGCGCCGTGCAGCGCACTCTCGGTGATTTATACCGATACCGGTGAGTTTGATCGTTATCTGATGCTGCCGTATAACCCGAATATGGTCATTGTCGATACCAAAATTGTCGCGGGCGCACCGGCACGTCTGCTGGCAGCCGGTATCGGCGATGCGCTGGCAACCTGGTTTGAAGCGCGAGCCTGCTCACGTAGCGGCGCAACCACAATGGCGGGCGGCAAGTGTACACAAGCCGCACTGGCGCTGGCGGAGCTATGCTATAACACGCTTATTGAAGAGGGCGAAAAAGCCATGTTGGCTGCCGAACAGCATGTCGTCACGCCGGCTCTGGAACGTGTCATCGAAGCTAATACTTATCTTAGCGGGGTTGGTTTTGAAAGCGGCGGTCTGGCCGCAGCGCACGCCATTCATAACGGTTTAACGGCGATTCCGGATGCGCACCACTATTATCACGGTGAGAAGGTCGCTTTCGGTACGCTGACGCAACTGGTGCTGGAAAACGCGCCGGTCGAAGAGATCGAAACCGTTGCTGCGCTGTGCCATTCCGTTGGCCTGCCGATTACGCTGGCGCAACTGGATATTAAACAGGATATCCCGGCAAAAATGCGCACCGTCGCAGAAGCCTCCTGCGCAGAAGGTGAAACGATTCATAACATGCCAGGCGGCGCCACGCCGGATGAAGTGTACGCCGCGCTGCTGGTCGCCGACCAGTACGGTCAACGCTTCTTGCAGGAATGGGAATAAGATCGGTTTGCAATGAAAAATCCCCGCAATTGCGGGGATTTTTTTGCCCAAAGGGCATCTGGAGCGGTAAGCCGGATACACGTTGACGTCATCCGGCATAAGATTACAACAGATCGAAACGGTCCAGGTTCATCACTTTCACCCATGCCGCAACGAAGTCCTTCACAAACTTCTCATGCGCATCGCTACACGCATACACTTCCGCCAGCGCGCGTAGTACGGAGTTGGAACCAAACACCAGATCAGCGCGGGTCGCCGTGTATTTCACCTCACCGGTCAGTCGATCGCGGCCTTCGAACAGCTCATTAGATTCGTCGGTCGGTTTCCACTCGTAACGCATATCCAGCAGATTAGCGAAGAAGTCAGTACTGAGCACGCCCGGTCTGTCGGTAAAGACACCGTTCTGGCTGCCGTCAAAGTTGGTTCCCAGCACACGCATCCCGCCAACCAGTACCGTCATTTCCGGCGCAGTCAACGTTAACTGCTGCGCTTTATCAATCAGCAGCGACTCGGTCGTCGACACATCCAGACGCGCACGATAGTTACGGAATCCATCGGCAATCGGTTCAAGCAGCGAGAACATCTCGATGTCGGTCTGGTCCTGACGCGCATCCACCCGGCCCGGCGCAAAAGGTACGCTGATGCTGACACCCGCAGCAGCGGCCGCCTGCTCGATACCGACCACGCCCGCCAGCACTATAATATCGGCCAGCGAGGCTTTATTCGTCGTTTTCTGGAGCTCTTCTAATACCGGCAGAACGCGAGCCGCAACGGCGTTGACATCCCAGTCGCGCTGAGGCGCTAATGCCAGACGCGCGCCGTTAGCGCCGCCACGCTTATCGCCGCCGCGGAAAGTAGACGCGGATGCCCAGGCAACCGAAACCATCTCGCTAATAGAAAGCCCGGATGCAGCGATCGCCGCTTTCAGGTTAATAATGTCTTCCTGCGTTGGCTGGTAGAGCGGTTGCGGCAACGGGTCCTGCCAGATCAGATCTTCTTTCGGCACTTCCGGTCCAATATAACGCGCTTTCGGCCCCATATCTCTGTGCGTCAGTTTAAACCAGGCGCGGGCAAAGGCTTCATTAAAGGCCTGCGGATCATTAAGGAAACGGCGGGAAATTTTCTCGAACTCCGGATCAAAACGCAGCGTCAGGTCAGTGACCAGCATAGTGGGCTTACGTTTTTTCGACGGATCGAACGGATCCGGAATACTTTCTGGCGCGTCTACCGCTTCAAACTGAATAGCACCAGCGGGGCTACGGGTCTGCACCCACTCATATTTGAACAGGTTCTCGAAGAAATAGTTGCTCCACTGGGTCGGCGTCTGCGTCCAGACCACTTCCAGCCCGGAGGTAATGGCATCCGCGCCAACGCCGCTACCGTAGCTGCTGGCCCAGCCTAAACCCTGCGCTTCAATCGGCGCGGCCTCCGGATCGGCACCTACGTGGGACGCCGCTGCCGCACCGTGGGTTTTACCGAGGGTATGCCCGCCAGCGATCAACGCCACGGTTTCTTCGTCGTTCATTCCCATATTGCCAAAGGTAGCGCGAATCGCGGCGGCGGCAGAAAGTGGTTCGCCGCTGTGATCCGGCCCCTCCGGGTTAACGTAGATGAGCCCCATCTCGGTCGCGCCCAATGGCGCTTTCGCCAGCGCCTCAGGATGGCGGTGAGTCAGCCAGGCTTTTTCATCACCCCAGTTTACATCCAGATCCGGTTCCCAGACATCTTCACGCCCGGCGCCAAAACCGAAAGTACGGAAGCCGGAGTTTTCCAGCGCCACGTTCCCTGCCAGAATAAACAGGTCAGCCCAGGAGATTTTCTGGCCATATTTCTGCTTAATCGGCCACAGCAAACGACGCGCCTTATCCAGGCTGACGTTATCCGGCCAGGAGTTGAGCGGCGCAAAACGCTGTTGGCCACGGCCCGCGCCGCCACGACCATCAATAGAGCGGTAAGTTCCAGCCCCGTGCCAGGCCATACGAATAAACAGACCGACATAGCTGCCCCAGTCGGCAGGCCACCACTGTTGTGAATCAGTCAGCAGCGCCTTGAGGTCCCCTTTCAGGGCGGAATAGTCTAACTTGCTAAACTCTTTGCGGTAGTCAAAGTCTTCACCCAACGGGTTAGAACGGTTGGAATGCTGGTTCAAAAGATCCACGCGAAGTTGATTCGGCCACCAGTCGCGGCTGGCTGTCCCTGCACCAGCGCTTCGGTCATGCCCCCCCTGATGGAAAGGACATTTTCCAGTGGATAACGTGTTATGGGTATCGTCGGTCGTGCTCATATCTCAGCTCCCTTTTAAATGTTACCGTTACGATATACACCAGGAGCAAATAGATATAGTTGAATTAATCCACAGATTCGATAGCCAATACCTTTTATATTTTTAGTTACAGAGATGTAGATCAATATGAGTTGTAATAAAGCGCCCCGGCAGAGGGCAGAAGGTTATAAACCAGGTCTTACGCCCAGCGTATGGCAAATGGCATAACTCATTTCCGCACGATTCAACGTATAGAAGTGGAAATCCTTCACACCTTCACGGCTTAAAATTTTCACCATGTCCATTGCAATATTCGCCCCGACCAGCTTGCGGGTTTCTGCGTCATTATCCAGCCCCTCAAACATCAGCGACATCCAGGACGGAATGCGCACGTTGGTCATATCGGCAAATTTTTTCGCCTGCTTAAAATTAGATACCGGCAGGATGCCGGGAATAATTTCTACGTCGATACCGGCAGAAACACAGCGGTCGCGAAAACGCAGGTAGCTTTCCACATCGAAGAAAAATTGGGTTATCGCGCGGTTAGCGCCAGCATCCACTTTACGCTTCAGATTAAGCAGATCGGCCTGCGCGCTTTTCGCTTCCGGATGTACCTCCGGATAGGCCGCTACTGAAATATCGAAATCGGCCACCTCTTTGAGCAAACCAACCAGATCGGCAGCGTACATCTCCGGCTTACCGCTGCCCGGCGGCAAATCGCCGCGCAAAGCGACAATGTGGCGGATACCGTTATTCCAGTAGTCGCGGGCGATGGTACGCAGTTCATCGCGCGTGGCGTCAATACAGGTAAGGTGCGGCGCGGCCTCAAGCCCGGTACGCTCTTTAATGCCTTTAATAACACTATGAGTGCGGTCGCGCTCCCCAGAGTTAGCGCCATACGTGACTGAAACAAACTTCGGTTTCAGACTACTCAGGCGATCAATAGAGTTCCACAGGGTTTGCTCCATCTCGCTGGTGCGCGGCGGGAAAAATTCAAACGAAACGTTAATCTGACCCTGTACTTCCGCCAGGCTCTGATTCAGGGCTTCCCGCTGGTTGGCGTGAAAAAAGCTCATACCTTACCTCATCAATCGCATGTTATTATTTGTTGTGCTGCAAACATCTATCCGTTTAGACGTCCAGATGTAAAAATGACCGAAAAAAGAAAGGACGTCAACAGAAAAATCACGCCAAAGAATGAGGAATATTCAGCAAAGATGAATTTTCTTCATGTCACGCCGCGACACTGAACGCGCCGCGGCAGGGGAAATTACTTCTTCACATCCGCAACGCGCATCCCTTTGAGCTGCTCATCCGTGATGGTGTTGCCCGCCTTAAAGTAATCAACTATCGCATTCGACACATAGTAGCCGCCGGAGGTATTCCGCGCTTTACCTTCGGTAAATGCGGCAAAACCGTCGCCGCCATCCGCGAGGAAGCTGTTGGTCGCAATGTGATAAACCGCCGCATCATCAATTGGTTTGCCGTTAAGCGTAAATGCAACTACCCGCTGCCCAACCGGTTTACTGGTGTCATATTTCATCTCCAGCCCTTTTGACATCTGTAAAACGCCGTTGCTTAATCCAGCGCCATGTTCCATCAGGCTACGCAATTGTTTTCCCGTCAGATCCATCGTGACAAGTTCATTAGGGAACGGAAAGGTGCTGATCACCGCCCCCATCGTTACCGCACCTGCGGGAATTTCATTGCGGATCCCGCCTGAGTTGGTCAGCGCTAACTGGGTATCTTTCCCCGCCGCCGCCAGCAGCGCGTCCGCAGCCAGATTACCCAGCGAGGATGATTCGCCATAAGCGCGGGTTAACTCGACCGGCGACTGCGCGACCGTCTGCTGCACAACTTCATCAAGCTTTTTATTCCAGCCGTCAATGACCTGTTTCGTTTGCGGATCGGGCTTCCACTCATCAGCAAAAATGGTCTTCAGCTCGAAGTTCTTCACGGTAAACTGATGCGGCTTTTCCTGGTAGTCCAGCACCAGTTTGCCGACATCAATGCCGCCGCTGTCCGTTGAGAGGATCAGCGTATTGCCGACTTTAATCGGTTCCGGCGTACCAACATGCGCATGACCGGTGATCAGAATATCCAGCCCCTTCACCTGGCCCGCCGTCTGAATATCTTTATCCAGCGCGCGTCGTACATCAGTGCTGCCTTCGCTGGACTGGCGCGCAGGCGTCCCTTCGTGAATCAAAGCGACGGTCAAATCCACTTTGCCTTTTAACTCATCAATATAACGCTGTAACCACTGGATCTCATCACGGGCTTCAATACCCACACGCGTCGCAGCGGAGACCGTATCATCAAAGGCAAACACGCCATGCAGACCAATAACGCCGATTTTTACGCCATCTTTTTCAATAATGGTGTACGGCTTGTCCCAGAATGATTTACTGCTGTTTTGATAAAAGATATTGCCCTGAACAATTGGGAACTTCGCCTGGCTAAGCTGTAATAGTGTGTTGTCCCAACCGTGGTCAAATTCATGGTTCCCCATCGTAACAGCATCAAACTGCATGGTGTTCATAATGTCGATGATCGCTTTGCCTTTCGTCAGGCTGCTGATATATGGCCCGGTAAAATAGTCACCGGCATCAAAAAACCATGTAGCCTTATTTTTGGCTTTTTCCTGTTTTACCAGAGTGGTGATATTCGCCCAGCCGCCGATGTCACGTTTGCCATCCGCAATCCATGGCACTTTGTAAGGCTCGACATGAGCATGAAGATCGTTGGTGTAAATAATGGTGACATCTTTCGCGCAGGCCCAGAACGGCAGTGATACCAGAATCCCGGCGGCAATTATTTTTAGCTTCATATTCAATCCCTTTCAGTTACGTAAAGAATCGCTACGTTACGTTCTGAAAGAACTTTTTATGTGAGAACAATCACACCAGCGCGTGATAGTTTTACAACAAAATCAACGACCCTGAAAAATCGTTGGTAATTCGCTATGTCACCGCTATTTACGATCAACACCTGCAAAAGTTTTGGCTGCCGTAATCTGGGGGTGCCCGATTCGCCGGACTATGTCTGGCCAGACCATCGATTGGGCTATCCAGCGCTACACTGCCGGGCCTGCGGCAGCTACCCGCCGCTGTTTAACGATGATGAATTTCGACGCTGGGCGTCAGCCTGTTTAGCGCAATATGCCCGCGAGTATGGCCATTTCTGCCCACAATGCTACCAGCATGCGTTAATTCGTTACGGACATAATCCCCGGGGAACGCAGCGGCTTCAGTGTCAGCACTGCAAAAAAGTCTGGACGCCAAAACAGCCATCGCAGCAAATTACTGCCCCGCCGGAGCAGATTTGTAGCGTTGCGCTAATCGTACCGTTTCAGGGTAGCAGCGCCTCGCAACAGCTTTATGTTATTGTCAGTTTTGATGCTATTCGCGGCAATATTCTGCATATTTCCGGCAACTTTACGCCGCTTTCCGCCGGAAAGAGTCTGCATTATCACTGGAAAGGAATTGCGCCGCCAGAAAGCGAGAATGGCGATATTACTCACCGTATCGCTTTTAAAGAACGACAATTTTTGCAGCGCAGCCAATTCGATGAGATTCAATATGGCCCGGCCATGCTTAAACGCAACGCGAAGGGGACGATGCTTCGCCCGGTCATCGCCGCTCATGGTCATTTTCGACTACTACAAAACCGTTTTCCTGCCGTCACAACGCATATCATTGCCCATGAGTGTTTTCTGCGCGGCGCGGTTATTACGGCATGGGCGGAGCGGTTTCGTCAGCGTCTGGCCTCGCTGTGGTTCGTTGAAGAAGAGATAAATGATGAGGAATGTCGCGCAGCGTGGCAACTGTTAGGCAAAACCTGGCAGGGATGGTGGCAGAATCAGTGGCAACTCTGGGGGCAAGGCAGCAACCGCAAAATGGTCTGTTCGTTAACTGGCTCCCATTTAGAACAAGGCGTCGCCATTAACATGGCGGCCAGTCGCCGCTTTATTGCCTGGTTATGCCAGCAGCCAGAATTCCGGCAAAGCGCCCATTATTCCGCCGGGCACGTCACGCAAATTCTGTATTTACTGGCAGAAAAATACAACTCACATGGAATATCATTTAATTCAATGATGTAATGTCACGTATAAAAAACTACAGAATATACTTCAGACGGCGCTATAGACTTCATCACCTCACTTTCTGCTGTTATACACTATAAAAAGAAGAGAAGTATTTGATAAAATGCCCCCTCGCTTTGCGTTAATATTTTCTATAAACCACTATCCGCCAAATTAATATTTATTATCAATTCGAATGGTTATATACATTCTCACAGCCTATGGGAAATAAGGAATAAATATGGAAATTGCTTTACCGTCGATGCCAGATAAAAAATGGACTTGCGCCGACCTCCTGAGTAGCTATCGATTCTGGAGTATCATTTTTTTCTTTTTTGCGCTCTCATTTATCAGCGCGTTAGGCGCGTCGTCGTATAGCGTTCATTTTTGGAGTCAATCGCTGTCCATTCCAGCTAACCGTATTGGTGCGATTCTCGCGGGTGCCCAGATGGGATATCTGCTTGGGATGATCGCAAGCTGGTTTGTCTGCCGTATAAAAAATCGTTACTCACTCTACTTTGTTGCGTTGCTGTTAATCATTGGCGTGGTCTGTTCCTTCTACGTAAATGACCCATCTGAAGTAATCAGACTGACCATAGGGCAGTTTTTGATGCGTTTTTGCGTGGGGGTAATGACGCTGTTAGTCCCCATGCTGCTTTTCAGCGCTATCGGCAGTACACAGACATTTGTTATTTTATTTAGCCTCTGCTTACTGTTCAAATTTATCATCGCTAGCTATCTGTCTATATTTATATACGCCATCCCCCAGGAGTATATATCGAGCATCGCGATTACATTATCGATTATCGCCCTCTTGTTCCTGCTACCGATCAAAAAAGAACTTTTCTCTATTGCTCCGCCAAAAAGAAACTCATCAACCCAGCGACCTGAGTGCGCAGAACCCGTTGTCGTCGCATTATTGGCCTTTTTCATTCCATTTTATATTATTTATTGGTTCGTCAGAATTCACCGGGAAATGCAGTTTGTGGCGCCTTCGCCCCGACTCATGACCGCATGTAGCGCGGGATGGCTGTCAGCAATGATGCCGTTTAGCACAGCAATATTGTGCCTGACGCTTAGCGACGAAATCCGAACATTGCTGGCGAATAAAAACGAAGATACGGGTATACAGAGCGGCTGGACGCTATTCTGGGCATTGCTGTTTCCGCCTGTCGGCGCAGCCATTATCCAGGCGAAGATGAACCGATTTATCGTCGCCAATGCAAAAAACGCATCTGACGAAAGTTAAGCAGATCCCCCTTTCGCCTCTTATCCGGCCTACGAACCAGGCTTAACGTAGGCCGGATCAGGCGAAGCCGCCACCCGGCGGGCAGGCGTATTACAACAACTGCGCCAGGCGGTTGATATCGGACTGAATCGCCCCGGCAGTGACATCGCGGCCCGCGCCCGGCCCACGGATCACCAGCGGATTATCGCGATACCAACGACTTTCAATAGCAAAAACATTATCACACGGCAGCAACGCCGCCAGCGGGTGCTCCGGGCGTACCGCTTCAACGCCGACGCGCGCTTTACCATTGGCGTCGAAACGCGCGACATAGCGTAGAACCAGCCCCAGTTCGCGGGCAGCCTCCAGACGTTGTACCATCTGCTCATTCAGCGCATCGCCGTTCTCAAAGAAGTGATCGATAGATCCTTCTTCACAGTGTGCTGGCACCAATGATTCTACACGCACCTGATCCGGCTCGATGTCATACCCCGCCTCGCGCGCCAGAATCACCAGCTTGCGCATGACATCTTTCCCGGAAAGATCCACGCGCGGATCGGGTTCGGTCAATCCCTGCTGCCACGCTTGATCGACCAGTTCGGTAAACGGCACCGTACCGTCAAATTGCAGGAATAACCAGGATAGCGTCCCGGAGAAGATCCCGCTGATCGAGAGAATCGTATCGCCGCTGTCAATCAGATCCCGCACCGTGTGGTTGATAGGCAACCCCGCGCCCACGGTAGCGTTGTACAGCCAGTGGCGCCCTGTTTTTTCAAACGCGTCATGAATCTGACGATATTTATCGCTGGCGCTGGCACCCGCCAGTTTATTAGCGCTAATCACATGGAAGCCGTGGCTGGCGAAATCGAGGTATTGATCGGCTAACTGCTCGCTGGCAGTCACGTCAAGCACCACCAGATCGTCATACGGATGCGCCCGCATCCACAGGAATAACGACTCTTCATCCTGCTCAACGGCTTCATCATCAAAGAATGCCAGCGCACGGCTGGCGTCCAGGCCGTCATAACTGAGCAGGCTACGGCGGCTATCCACCACGCCCGCCAGCACAAATTCAAAACCGGTGCGTGCGGAAAGCGTACTTTGCTCGCGGGCAAACAGTTCCAGCCAGCGGGAGCCGATGTTCCCCTTGCCAAACAACACCAGGCCAATACGTTTCTCAGCGCGGAATAGCGACTGGTGCAACCCCTGGATCACACTTTCGGTCGGGCCGGTACGCAGCACAGCCACGAGGCTGATGCCCTCCTCCGATTGCCAGGTAAATTCCACTGGCTGACCTTTGAGTTGCTGCCAGAAACGATGACAATGCAGTGGATTGCGAGTGACGCCCGCCCCGACCATCGCCACCAGTGCCAGCCCCTGCCGCAAGCGTAATTCGCCCGGCAGCCCAACATCATCGAGGAGTTTCAGTACGCTATCCGCTACCTCGGCGGTATAGCAGAACTGCAAGAGCTGGCGATCGCGATGCACGCCCACCGCCAGCGGACGCGCCTGCGACCGTTTTAAAATTTGCTCGATCTCTTTGTGCACCAGCCTGAAATCCTGGCTGGCGGGCACCTGAAACTCAATCAGACAGATATCATCGTGACTGGTCACGATACGCGCGCCCGTCCCGGAAGCCAGCACCCGTTCAATTCGGGTAGACCCTTGATCCGGCGTATAGCTACAACGCAGTTGTAGATCAATATCACTGCCGGACACCGGCTGTAGCGTACGGGCATGCAGAACAGGCGCCGCCAGACGCGCCAGCTCGCTGGCTTCGTCCAGACGCAATAACGGCAACAGGCAGGCATCTTTGACTTTGCGCGGGTCAGCGCTATAAACGCCCGCCACATCGCTCCAGATGGTGACGCGGGAAACCCCCGCCAGCGCGCCGATTTGGGTAGCGGAATAATCCGATCCATTACGCCCCAGCAGTACCGTTTCACCGTCATGGTTACGGCTAATAAAGCCAGTCACCACCAGACGTTTACCCGGATGCTGCGCCAGTAGCTGTTGCAATAAAGGATAAGAAAGTCCTTCATCAACCTGCGGCTGCGCGGCACGTTCGGCGCGTAAAAATGCGCGCGCGTCCAGCCATGCGGCATCCAGCCCCTGTTGATTCAGTACGGCAGACATCAATCTTGCCGACCAGATTTCACCATGGCCGACTATTTCGGCATAGACAGCATCCGTTACGCCGCCATCAAGCTGGGCGGCAAGGCGCTCCAGATCACTAATAAAAGCGCCAATTAAGTCATCTGCTGCCCCGGCGGGAAGCAGCCCGCTAATGAGATCGCACTGATAGCGACGTAATGTCTGTAACACCTGATGCGCAGAGAGGCGATCGGTCTGACTTAACTTCAGCCAACTGATCAGCTGGTTGGTGGTGCTACCTGCAGCGGACACCACCATCATATCGCCAGGCTGCGAATACTCCGCCATAATGCCTGCGACACGCAGGTAACACTTCACATCCGCCAGACTACTGCCGCCAAATTTATGCAGTTGACGACCTTTCGCCCCTGCCTGCGCCATCACACTCATGTTTACCCCTTGTTTGCAGCCCGGAAGCCATTTTCCAGGTCGGCAATTAAATCTTCGCCATCTTCAATACCGGTGGAAATACGCAGTAACGTTTCGGAGATCCCGGCGGCGGCACGCGCCTGTGGCGACATACCAGCATGTGTCATGGTCGCAGCGTGAGAGATCAAACTTTCCACTCCCCCTAAAGATTCCGCCAGCGTAAACAGCGACAGTCCGCCAAGAAAACGACGCAGCGTCTCCTCATCTCCATCCAGTTCAAAACTTAACATTGCGCCAAAGCCTTTTTGCTGGCGCGCGGCGATCTCATGTCCCTGATTATCCGGTAACGACGGATGATACAGTTTCTTCACCAGCGGCTGTGTTTGCAGGTAATCCACAATCGCCTGCGCATTACGCTGGGCGACCTCCATACGCGGTGACAGCGTGCGTAAACCACGCAGTAGCAGATAGCTATCAAACGCCCCGCCAGTGACGCCAATATTGTTCGCCCACCATGCCAGCTCGGTGACAATTTCCGGATCTTTAGCAATCACCACACCAGCCACGACATCCGAATGACCGTTGAGATATTTCGTGCATGAATGCAACACCAGATCGGCGCCCAATGCCAGCGGATTTTGCAACGCCGGGCTTAAAAACGTGTTATCAACAACGCTCACTGCGCCCGCCTCGCGCGCCAGCCGACAGATTTTCGCAATATCCACCACCCGTAACAATGGATTACTTGGACTTTCTACCAACACCAGTTTCGGTTTTTCCTGCAGCGCCGCGTGTAACGCACGTTCATCGCTCTGATCGACAAACCGAACACGATAACAGCCACGTGCCGCCAGACTGTCAAACAGACGATAACTGCCGCCGTAGCAGTCATGCGGCGCGACCAGCAAATCCCCCGGCTTAAGGAAAACGGTCGTGACCAGATGAATCGCCGACATGCCGGTATTGGTCAATATTGCGCCCGCGCCACCTTCCAGCTCCGCCAGCGCGCGCTGAACCACATCGCGCGTGGGATTGCCACGACGGGAATAATCATGCGCGCGCGGCTCATTGAAACCGGTAAAGTTATAGGTACTGGAAAGATGGATTGGCGGCACAACGCAGCCGTACTGTTCGTCGTCGTTTAATCCGCTACGCACTGCAATAGTGGCCTGTTTACGCGTCATATGAAGATATTCCTGGCTGAGTCGGTGAACGTCAGGCCACAGATTAACCACTACCACAATAGACGTCAATACATCTGGACATCTAAACTTCTTTGCGTATAGATTGAGCAAACCGCAAATAGCCGTTAAAATTATATGCATTAGCGCACATCTGCGACCGCTAACTTCGTGTCAGGGCCGCGCCACTACGGTAAACTACGCGCAATTATGGTCCGGGCTCAGGTTCAGACCTCAATATTAATGACGAAGAGGATTAAGTATCTCATGGCTGAATGGAGCGGCGAATATATCAGCCCATACGCTGAGCACGGTAAGAAGAGTGAGCAAGTCAAAAAAATTACGGTTTCCATTCCTCTGAAGGTGTTAAAAATCCTCACCGATGAACGTACGCGTCGTCAGGTGAACAACCTGCGCCACGCCACCAACAGCGAGCTGTTGTGTGAAGCATTTCTGCACGCCTTTACCGGGCAACCGTTGCCGGATGATGCCGATCTGCGAAAAGAGCGCAGCGATGAAATCCCGGAAGCGGCAAAAGAGATCATGCGTGAGATGGGAATTGACCCGGAAACGTGGGAATACTGATATAGAAAGAGCGGCACACTCGCCGCTCTTTTTCATTGTGCAATAAAACCATTAGGCCATGAATCGTGGCTCGCTGGTTTTTAGCCTTCTGGTTGCGCCACCACTTTTGCCTGGGAGCCACAAACCGGTGAAATTATTTTCCAGGTTGCTCACCCCTTCCAAAGTAAAGCCATGCAACTGGCAACCTATTAAAAGTACAGCCATACCGGCATGGCGGCCATACGCAACAACACACCGTATATCTTTGAGGCCTTCAGTGACGGCGCTCCCCGTACGGTAACCTAAGGCAATATAAAATATCCATGACGTACCACTTTCATATCGACCCGATAAGCGTGGCGCTATTAGGGAAACGCCGCAAAATACCCCGCCTTTGCTGGTGGTACTTCATGAAGCGTGTTTTTATCGTCTGGATAAGTTTATTGCTATATGGCTGCACAACCTTTCCACAAGCCGTAAACCCCACGACAGGCGGACAGCCTTCCCCGACGGAAATCTATATCGTCAGTCATGGCTGGCACACGGGAATTATTGCGCCAGCCCGTGAGGTTAATACCGTTCTGCCACAGCTTAAAAAACGGTTCGCTCAGGAGGCGCAGTGGTATGAAATCGGCTGGGGCGATAAGGGCTTTTACCAGTCACAAGAAATAACCACCGCGCTTACGCTCCAGGCCATGTTCTGGTCATCCGGCGCGGTGATGCACATCGTCGCGTTTTCCGGTAAACCTGAACGTTATTTCGCCGGTAGCGAGATAATGTCATTATCCCTGGACACAAACCAGCGCAGCAGCCTGATGCGCTATCTGGGCCGCAGCTTTGCCCGTGACGAAGAGGGTAATCTGATTCCGTTAAAACAGGGAATTTACGGCGATAGCCAGTTTTACGCCGCGAATGGCCGCTACGGCATACTCAACACTTGCAATACATGGACAGCGAAGGGGCTGGAAAGCGCGGGACTGACAATACATTCTTCGTTAAAACTCACGGCAGGAAGCGTAATGAAAGCGGTGGAGGATCACAGAGTGTGTCTGAACAAATACTGTTATCCCTGGTAGAAAACAAAAAAAGCGCCCTGCGGCGCTTTTTTTCTGGCGATAACTTATTTGCTGCCAGGGATGCTGAAGCGTTTGTTGAAACGCTCAACACGACCACCGGTATCAACAACACGCTGCTTACCAGTGAAGAACGGGTGGCATTTGCCGCACACGTCCAGGTTCAGGTCGTGGCCCACGGTAGAGTGGGTTTTGATAACATTACCGCAAGAACAGGTTGCAGTAATTTCTACGTAATTCGGGTGAATACCTTTTTTCATGGGGAACCTCAGTGTAAGGCCGCGTCGCTCTTCCAGCCCTAACGCCAGACACCACGCGAAGTTAATAGTAAAGGGTTTGATGCTCGCAATACGCACCAAAGGCGGCGAATCATACAGAATTTGACCACCGTATGCAAACTGATCCGCGCTCCCTTATCGTAATGTGTATACTACCCGACGAAATTTCAAGTCAGGAAGATACCATGTCCGTCGCGCACGTTGCCTTGCCCGTTCCGCTTCCCCGAACCTTTGATTACCGGCTGCCGGATGGCTGGGACGTCAAAGCCGGGTGCCGCGTACGCGTGCCGTTCGGCAAGCAGCAAGAGCGTGTGGGCATTGTCGTCTCAGTCAGCGACCACAGCGAATTACCGCTTAATGAATTAAAGTCGGTCATTGAAATTCTGGATAACGAACCGGTCTTTTCCCCCTCCGTCTGGCGTTTACTCCTCTGGGCGACGGAGTACTACCACCATCCTATCGGCGACGTTCTGTTTCACGCCCTACCGATTTTATTACGCCAGGGGAAACCGGCCAGCAACGCGCCCCTTTGGTACTGGTTTGCTACCGAAGAGGGGCTGGCGCTCGATATTAACAGCCTGAAACGTTCGCCAAGGCAACAGCAGGCGCTGGCGGCGCTACGGCAAGGCAAGATTTGGCGCTATCAAGTGGCTGAATGCGATTTTACCGACGCCACACTGCAAACGCTGCGACGGAAAGGGCTTTGTGAGCTCGCCAGTGAAACACCTGCGTTTACCGACTGGCGAGAGCATTATGCCGTCGCAGGGGAGCGGCTGCGGCTCAATACCGAGCAGGCGACGGCGGTCGGCGCGATTCACAGCGCATCAGATAGCTTCTCCGCCTGGCTGCTGGCAGGCGTCACGGGTTCCGGTAAGACAGAAGTGTATCTGAGCGTGCTGGAAAACATCCTCGCGCAGGGTAAACAAGCGTTGGTGATGGTGCCGGAAATCGGCCTGACGCCGCAAACAATCGCCCGTTTTCGCGAACGTTTTAACGCGCCGGTGGAAGTGCTGCATTCCGGGCTAAATGATAGTGAGCGTCTTTCGGCATGGCTGAAAGCAAAAAACGGCGAAGCGGCCATTGTCATTGGCACACGTTCCTCGCTTTTTACGCCGTTTAAGAATCTTGGCGTCATTGTCATCGATGAAGAGCACGACAGTTCTTATAAACAGCAGGAAGGGTGGCGCTACCATGCCCGCGATTTGGCGGTGTATCGCGCCCATAGTGAACAAATTCCGATTATTCTCGGCTCCGCCACGCCAGCTCTGGAAACGCTCTGCAACGTACGGCAAAGAAAATATCGGCTGCTGCGCCTGACGCGACGCGCGGGCAACGCTCGACCAGCCCTGCAGCATGTGCTGGATTTAAAAGGCCAGCGTCTCCAGGCAGGACTCGCCCCCGCCCTTATCGCCCGTATGCGCCAACATCTCCAGGCTGACAATCAGGTGATTTTATTTCTGAACCGCCGGGGATTCGCGCCCGCGCTGCTGTGTCACGATTGCGGCTGGATTGCGGAGTGTCCGCGCTGCGATCATTACTATACGCTGCACCAGGCGCAGCATCATCTGCGCTGCCACCACTGCGATAGCCAGCGTCCCGTGCCGCGCCAGTGCCCCTCCTGCGGTTCCACGCATATGCTACCGGTTGGGTTAGGGACGGAACAACTGGAACAGGTGCTGGCGCCCTTCTTCCCCGGCGTGCCGATCTCACGAATCGACCGTGATACCACCAGTCGCAAAGGCGCGCTGGAGCAGCATTTAGCGGAGGTTCACCGTGGCGGAGCGCGCATCCTGATAGGCACGCAAATGCTGGCGAAAGGCCATCATTTCCCGGATGTCACTCTGGTGGCGTTACTGGACGTCGATGGCGCGCTTTTTTCCGCCGATTTTCGTTCAGCGGAACGTTTTGCCCAGCTCTACACTCAGGTTTCAGGACGCGCCGGGCGCGCGGGTAAACAAGGTGAAGTGGTGCTACAAACGCATCATCCTGAGCATCCCCTGCTGCAAACGTTACTGCATAAAGGCTATGATGCATTTGCGGAACAGGCGCTGGCGGAACGGCAATCGCTTCAACTCCCACCATGGACCAGCCACGTCATTATACGCGCAGAGGATCATAATAATCAGCAGGCGTCGGTCTTCCTCCAGCAACTGCGTAACTTGATTCAGGCCAGCCCGCTAGCAGACGATAAACTATGGTTATTAGGTCCAGTTCCGGCCCTCGCGCCAAAACGTGGTGGTCGCTATCGCTGGCAAATATTACTGCAGCATCCTTCGCGGATTCGCCTGCAACACATCATCAGCGGCACGCTGGTGTTGATTAATACGCTTCCTGAGGCACGAAAAGTTAAGTGGGTTCTTGACGTCGATCCAATTGAGGGATAGCCCTCACGATGCGAGACGGATCGTAAAATTAAAGAGCCATCACACTTTTTATGAAAATTCTGTAACCGCTTCCACGCACTATCTGATAAAAATGTTTTTGATGAGTGTTACCAGGGATAGATCTGCGCCAGCAGTTCCCAGGCGAGGAGAAAGAGTGAAATCGAACAAGCAGGTTACTGCCGCTACGATGAAGGATGTGGCGTTGAAGGCGAAAGTCTCTACGGCAACCGTATCCCGCGCGTTAATGAACCCCGATAAAGTCTCCCAGTCGACCCGTAGCCGGGTTGAACAGGCCGCGCTTGAAGTGGGGTATTTTCCGCAGTCGATGGGGCGAAACGTAAAACGAAATGAATCCCGTACGATTCTGGTCATTGTCCCGGATATTTGCGATCCCTTCTTCAGTGAAATTATTCGCGGTATCGAAGTGACCGCTGCAGAACAGGGATATCTGGTGCTGATTGGCGATTGCGCGCATCAAAACCAGAAAGAAAAAACTTTCCTTAATCTCATCATCACTAAACAGATTGACGGCATGGTCCTTCTGAGTTCCCGGTTGCCCTTTGACGCCAGCGTGGAGGAGCAACGCAATTTGCCTCCGATGGTGATGTCGAATGAGTTTGCGCCGGAACTTGAGCTACCAACGGTACATATCGATAACCTTACCGCCGCGTTCAATGCCATGAATTACCTGCTGGATCTGGGCCACCAACGCATTGGTTGCATTGCGGGGCCGGAAGATATGCCGCTCTGCCACTATCGCTTACAAGGCTACGTACAGGCATTACGACGCAGCGGCATTGTGGTCGATCCGCATTACATCGCCCGTGGTGACTTTACCTACGAAGCCGGGGCAAATGCATTAAAACAGTTGCTTGAGCAACCGTTGCCGCCTACCGCTGTCTTTTGTCATAGCGATGTGATGGCGCTGGGCGCACTCTCCTGGGCCAAGCGCCAGGGGTTGAAAGTGCCTGACGATTTGTCGATTATCGGCTTTGACAATATCGCGCTGTCCGAGTTTTGCGACCCACCACTGACGACGGTGGCGCAGCCGCGTTTTGACATTGGTCGCGAGGCGATGCTGCTGTTGCTCGATCAAATGCAGGGGCATAATGTAAACAGTGGCTCGCGCTTAATGGATTGCGAATTGATTATTCGCGGTTCTACGCGCGCTTTACCTTAAAGTAAATAGCTTTAAGACTCACCTGTCTGGTCAAAGGCCCGTCGCTTCAGTAACATGACGGGCTGACGAATGAATAAATACAGCGAAACGATAGTGGCACAACGAGATTATGTACGTCGCGGCCAACCGGCTCCTTCGCGGCGCAAAAAGAGCACCTCACGGAACTCACGGAAGAAGCAAAGCAACATGCCTGCGGTCTCGCCGGCCATGGTCGCGATTGCGGCGGCCGTCCTTGTGACCTTTATCGGCGGCCTTTACTTCATTACACACCATAAAAAAGAAGAGTCCGAAACACTACAAAACCAGAAAGTCACCGGCAATGGGCTTCCACCAAAACCGGAAGAGCGCTGGCGCTACATCAAAGAGTTGGAAAGTCGGCAACCGGGCGTCCGCACGCCAACAGAACCATCTGCCGGCGGCGAGGTCATGAATCCGAATCAGCTCACCAGCGAGCAGCGTCAGTTACTGGCACAGATGCAGGCGGATATGCGTCAACAGCCAACGCAGCTTAATGAAGTGCCGTGGAACGAGCAGACGCCCGAACAGCGCCAGCAAACGCTACAGCGCCAGCGTCAGGCGCAGCAACAAGCGGAACAGCAGTGGACTCAAACGCAACCCGTCCAGCAACCACGAACGCAGCCGCGGGTAAATGAGCAGCCACAAACGCGTACGGTACAGTCTGTTCCTGCGCAACCTGCGCGTCAAAGCCCGCCGCCGAAACAAACAGCTTCACAGCAGCCCTATCAGGATTTGCTGCAAACGCCCGCACATACCAGCGCGCCAGAGCCAAAAGCCGCGCCAATTACGCGTGCGCCTGAAGCACCAAAAGCCACGGCTGAGAAAAAAGACGAACGTCGCTGGATGGTGCAATGCGGTTCGTTCAAAGGCGCAGAGCAAGCGGAGAGCGTACGCGCCCAACTGGCTTTTGAAGGTTTTGACTCCAAAATTACCACCAATAACGGCTGGAACCGCGTGGTTATCGGGCCGGTTAAAGGTAAAGAAAATGCCGACAGCACCATCAATCGTCTGAAGATGGCAGGCCATACAAACTGTATTCGACTCGCCACCGGGGGTTGAAACCCTCAAAATCCCCCCCATCTATACTTGCATTATGCCCCGTACGCCGTACGGGGCCCGAATTCTGCTTTTGTAACCAAGGGGTCTGCTCGTGACAACAATAGTAAGCGTACGCCGTAACGGCCACGTGGTAATCGCCGGTGATGGTCAGGCCACACTGGGCAATACGGTAATGAAAGGCAATGTGAAGAAAGTCCGCCGCCTTTATAACGACAAAGTCATTGCGGGCTTTGCGGGCGGTACTGCGGATGCCTTCACGCTATTCGAACTGTTTGAACGTAAACTGGAAATGCACCAGGGGCATCTGGTCAAGGCCGCCGTTGAACTGGCGAAAGACTGGCGTACTGACCGTATGCTGCGCAAGCTTGAAGCATTGCTGGCCGTCGCGGATGAAACCGCTTCGCTCATCATCACGGGTAATGGCGATGTCGTCCAACCTGAAAACGATTTAATTGCTATCGGCTCCGGCGGTCCTTATGCGCAGGCTGCTGCTCGCGCTCTGTTGGAAAACACCGAGCTCGGCGCACGCGAAATTGCTGAAAAGGCGTTGGATATTGCAGGCGATATCTGCATTTATACCAACCATTTCCACACCATTGAAGAATTGACCTCCAAAGCGTAAGGACCTCTCATGTCTGAAATGACCCCACGCGAAATTGTCAGCGAACTGGACAAACACATTATCGGCCAGGATAACGCCAAGCGTTCCGTGGCAATTGCACTGCGTAACCGCTGGCGTCGTATGCAGCTTGACGAAGAGCTGCGCCACGAAGTGACCCCGAAAAATATTCTGATGATTGGCCCAACCGGCGTTGGTAAAACTGAAATTGCCCGCCGTCTGGCAAAACTCGCTAACGCGCCGTTCATCAAAGTCGAAGCCACCAAGTTCACCGAAGTGGGCTATGTGGGTAAAGAAGTGGATTCCATCATCCGCGATCTAACCGATGCCGCAGTGAAAATGGTTCGCGTACAGGCTATCGAGAAAAACCGCTATCGTGCGGAAGAACTGGCGGAAGAACGCATTCTCGATGTGCTGATCCCACCGGCAAAAAATAACTGGGGCCAAACCGAACAGCAGCAGGAGCCTTCTGCCGCCCGTCAAACGTTCCGCAAGAAACTGCGCGAAGGCCAGCTCGACGATAAAGAGATCGAGATTAACCTCGCCGCCGCGCCGATGGGCGTAGAGATTATGGCGCCTCCGGGCATGGAAGAGATGACCAGCCAGTTGCAGTCTATGTTCCAGAACCTGGGCGGCCAGAAACAGAAACCGCGTAAGTTAAAAATTAAAGACGCGATGAAACTGTTGGTTGAAGAAGAAGCGGCTAAGCTGGTCAACCCGGAAGAGTTGAAACAGGACGCTATTGACGCGGTTGAACAGCATGGCATCGTCTTTATCGATGAGATTGACAAAATTTGTAAGCGTGGCGAAACGTCTGGCCCGGATGTATCGCGTGAAGGTGTACAGCGCGACTTACTGCCGCTGGTAGAAGGCTGCACTGTCTCAACCAAACACGGTATGGTCAAAACGGATCATATTCTGTTTATCGCCTCTGGCGCGTTCCAGGTCGCGAAGCCATCAGATCTGATCCCGGAGCTGCAGGGTCGTCTGCCCATTCGCGTTGAACTTCAGGCATTGACCACCAGCGATTTCGAACGTATTTTGACCGAACCTAACGCGTCTGTCACCGTGCAGTACAAAGCGCTGATGGCAACCGAAGGCGTCAATATTGAGTTCACCGATTCCGGTATTAAACGCATCGCCGAAGCCGCCTGGCAGGTTAACGAAACTACCGAAAACATCGGCGCGCGTCGTCTGCACACCGTACTAGAGCGTTTGATGGAAGATATTTCCTATGACGCCAGCGATCTGCACGGCCAAAATATCACAATTGATGCGGAATATGTGAGCAAACATCTGGATGCGCTGGTCGCAGATGAAGATCTAAGCCGTTTTATCTTATAATCGCGTCCAATGCATTTTCATCACTGTTGATGGGGCTGAAAAGCCCCATTTTTATTGGCGCTAAATATGACTGAACAACAAATTAGCCGCACTCTGGCCTGGCTGGAAAGCTTACGACCCAAGACCTTACCCCTCGCCTTCGCGGCGATCATCGTCGGTACAGCTCTGGCCTGGTGGCAAGGCTACTTCGATCCTCTGGTCGCACTGCTGGCTCTTATCACCGCCGGACTACTGCAAATTTTATCCAACCTCGCCAACGATTACGGCGATGCCGTCAAAGGCAGCGACAAACCGGATCGCATCGGGCCGCTACGCGGGATGCAAAAAGGCGTTATCACCCAACAGGAGATGAAGCGGGCGTTAATCATTACCGTCGTGCTGATCTGTATCTCCGGGCTGGCGCTGGTGGCGGTGGCGTGCCATACGTTAACCGACTTTATTGGCTTTTTAGTTTTAGGCGGGCTGTCGATTATTGCCGCCATCACCTACACCGTGGGTAATCGGCCCTACGGCTATATCGGGTTGGGCGATATCTCTGTGCTGGTTTTTTTTGGCTGGCTGAGCGTTATGGGGAGCTGGTATCTCCAGGCGCACACGCTGATCCCGGATCTGATTCTCCCGGCCACCGCCTGTGGTTTACTGGCGACGGCCGTACTGAATATTAACAACCTGCGCGATATTAACAGCGACCGTGAAAATGGTAAAAATACGCTGGTGGTGCGCCTGGGCGATGTCAACGCGCGTCGCTATCATGCCTGCCTGTTGACAGGCGCCCTGCTCTGTCTGGCGCTATTTAATCTGATTTCGCTACACAGCCTGTGGGGATGGTTGTTTATTCTGGCCGCGCCGTTACTCATCAACCAGGCGCGCTATGTAATGCGCGAAAGGGAGCCTGCGGCAATGCGTCCGATGCTTGAACGTACCGTCAAAGGCGCACTGTTAACCAACCTGTTATTTGTGATTGGGATACTCTTAAGTCAGTGGACCGTTTAACTGACAAATATCAATTAACAATTGATGATTTTGCCAACAGTGTACTTAGCGCGATATACTAAAAATTCTCGCAGCAACTGAACGTTAAGCCTATGAAATACGATACTTCCGAGCTTTGTGACATCTATCAGGAAGATGTCAACGTCGTGGAACCGCTGTTCTCTAACTTTGGGGGACGGTCGTCGTTTGGCGGACAAATCATCACGGTAAAATGTTTCGAGGACAACGGGTTGCTGTACGATCTGCTCGAACAAAATGGCCGTGGTCGGGTTCTGCTGGTGGATGGCGGCGGTTCTGTCCGTCGTGCATTAGTCGACGCGGAGCTGGCGCGTCTGGCCGCGCAAAATGAATGGGAAGGGCTGGTCGTCTATGGCGCGGTGCGTCAGGTAGACGAGCTGGAAGAACTGGATATCGGCATTCAGGCAATCGCCGCCATTCCGGTTGGCGCCGCAGGTGAAGGCATTGGAGAAAGCGATATACGCGTTAATTTTGGCGGCGTAACGTTCTTCTCCGGCGATCATCTCTACGCCGACAATACCGGAATCATCCTCTCCGAAGACCCGCTCGATATCGAGTGATCAAAAAAGGCGCCATAAGGCGCCTTTTTTATGCGTTGTCGCTGATTGCCGGATGTCGGCTTACGCGCAGGGATGATTACGCGAAAGATTTCGTGTTGTAGCAAGGCGGCAAGCGAAGATATCCCCAGGAGCGTAGTGAACTACGTGACTGGGGTAACTGAGCGCAGCCAACGCAGCTACGGCACGAAAGATAAAGCGTAATCAGACTTCTTCCATACGACCAAGCAGCGCCTGCAGACGTTCCTGCCAGCCGCTCTGCTGTTCCTTCAGAGAATGATTTTCACGCTCCAGCTCTTCACGCTGGTGCTGTGCAGACTGTACTTCCTGCGCCAGACTGTTGTTCTTTTCTTTCAGCTCTTCAATTTCCATCTGTAACAGGGTGATGGTGTCAATCGCCTGCTGTACTTTTGCTTCCAGTTTCTCAAACACTTCTAAAGACATGATCTTACCTCTCCTGAATTGCAAGGCGACGCTTCACGTAAACGCGCACAATATATAGTGCCGATTGTATGAAGCCCCGCTCTCGCTGTCCAGCGACATACCGCGTATATCGCGGTTTGCAACAATTTTCATCCATCTCCTGGTAGCATTCATCCAATAACTTAAAAGTGTTAACATATTGGTTAATGAAATGATTCAACATCTATTCTTCTTCTGTCTCAAAACGCGCTTCATGGCGCGATAACGCTCATTTTATTGACACAGTACACACATTTTGATTTCGATATTTCTCGTTTTTGCTCGTTAACGATAAATTAACAGTGTGCCTACAGGGCATCGTGGATGTCCATGACCTCCTCGCATACCAATAATCATTACATACTCTTCAGGATCCGATTATGAGTCAAACATCAACCTTAAAAGGCCAGTGCATTGCTGAATTCCTCGGTACCGGGTTGTTGATTTTTTTCGGTGTGGGTTGTGTCGCTGCGCTTAAAGTCGCCGGAGCGACCTTTGGCCAGTGGGAAATCAGCGTCATCTGGGGTCTGGGAGTAGCGATGGCTATCTACCTGACGGCAGGTGTTTCTGGCGCACACCTGAACCCGGCAGTCACTATCGCGCTCTGGCTATTTGCCTGTTTCGAAAAACGTAAAGTTATTCCTTTTATTCTTTCTCAAGTTGCCGGCGCGTTTTGCGCAGCGGCGTTAGTTTACGGGCTTTATTACAATCTTTTCGTGGACTTCGAACAAACGCACCATATCGTACGTGGCAGCGTTGAAAGTCTTGATCTCGCTGGCATTTTCTCAACTTACCCGAATCCTCATATCAATTTTGTGCAGGCCTTCGCGGTTGAAATGGTGATTACCGCTATTCTGATGGGACTGATTCTGGCGCTGACTGACGACGGCAACGGTGTGCCGCGCGGCCCGCTGGCTCCGCTGTTGATTGGCTTGCTGATCGCCGTTATTGGCGCCTCTATGGGGCCGTTAACCGGTTTTGCGATGAATCCGGCGCGTGATTTTGGCCCAAAAATGTTCGCCGGGCTTGCCGGTTGGGGCGAGATTGCGTTTACCGGTGGAAAAGACATTCCTTATTTCCTGGTGCCGCTGTTTGGCCCCATCGTCGGCGCTATTCTGGGCGCATTTGCTTATCGCAAATTCATTGGTCGTCATTTGCCGTGCGATACCTGCGTCGTGGAAGAGAAGGATTCCACCGCTACCACACAACAAAATGCTTCGCTGTAATCTGATTACGGGACAAAATTATGACTGAAAAAAAATATATCGTTGCGCTCGACCAGGGCACTACCAGCTCCCGCGCGGTCGTTCTGGATCATGACGCGAATATCGTCAGCGTGTCGCAGCGTGAATTTGAGCAAATTTACCCTAAGCCAGGCTGGGTGGAACACGACCCGATGGAAATCTGGGCCTCCCAAAGCTCAACGCTGGTAGAAGTACTGGCTAAGGCCGATATCAGTTCCGATCAGATTGCCGCTATCGGCATCACTAACCAACGAGAAACCGCGATCGTCTGGGAACGTGAAACCGGCAAACCAATATACAACGCTATTGTCTGGCAGTGCCGCCGTACCGCCGATATTTGCGAACAGCTTAAACGCGATGGCCTGGAAGATTACATCCGCGACAACACCGGTCTGGTTGTCGACCCGTACTTCTCCGGCACTAAAGTGAAATGGATCCTTGATCATGTGGAAGGTTCGCGTGAACGCGCGAAGCGTGGCGAACTGCTGTTCGGTACGGTGGACACCTGGCTTATCTGGAAGATGACGCAGGGGCGCGTCCACGTCACCGATTATACCAACGCCTCACGAACCATGCTGTTCAACATTCACGATCTTGACTGGGACGACAAAATGCTGGACGTGCTGGATATCCCACGCGCGATGCTGCCCCAGGTACGTAAGTCCTCCGAAGTCTACGGCCAGACGAATATTGGCGGTAAAGGCGGAACACGTATTCCTATCGCCGGTATCGCCGGGGATCAGCAGGCGGCGCTATTCGGTCAGCTATGCGTGAAGGAAGGGATGGCGAAAAACACCTACGGCACTGGCTGCTTTATGCTGATGAACACCGGTGAGAAAGCGGTAAAATCGGAAAACGGCTTGTTGACTACCATCGCCTGCGGCCCGAGCGGCGAAGTCAACTATGCGCTGGAAGGCGCAGTGTTTATGGCGGGAGCGTCCATTCAATGGTTGCGTGACGAAATGAAGCTGATCAGCGACGCGTTCGACTCCGAATACTTCGCCACGAAAGTGAAAGATACCAACGGAGTGTACGTTGTCCCGGCCTTTACCGGCCTGGGCGCACCCTACTGGGACCCGTATGCCCGTGGCGCCATTTTTGGTCTGACCCGCGGCGTGAATTCTAATCACATTATCCGCGCGACGCTGGAATCCATTGCTTACCAGACCCGCGACGTACTGGAGGCAATGCAGGCTGACTCCGGTATTCGCCTGCACGCCCTGCGCGTGGACGGCGGCGCGGTCGCCAACAATTTCCTGATGCAGTTCCAGTCGGATATCCTCGGCGCTCGCGTAGAACGCCCGGAAGTACGTGAAGTCACGGCCCTGGGCGCCGCCTACCTGGCCGGTCTGGCAGTCGGCTACTGGCAGAATCTGGACGAATTGCAGGAAAAAGCCGTCATTGAGCGTGAATTCCGCCCCGGCATTGAAACTACCGAGCGTAACTACCGTTACAGCGGCTGGAAGAAAGCGGTTAAACGCGCGATGGCGTGGGAAGAGCACGACAAGTAATACTATCAGTCGGCCTATTTTATAGGCCGACTCTTAAAAATGGTATTAATCGCTTATTTTACTGGTATATATCTGCGTAATTTTATCTTCCATTTCCTGGTAGCTATCAATAAATTGATAATCCACATGGTTACTATATTTCGTAGCATAAGGATACGCATAACCTTGTGAATTTTTTCGATCTGACGTAGTAAAGAAAAACTTAGCATATCGGCGTGGTGATACTCCCTCAAACTGAATAAAATTCACTTTCTGGGTATCATTAATGTTTGTATCATTAATGGCATCGTCATGGAGATCTAAGGCAAGGCTTTTTTCATAAGGCTCTATATAGTAAACACTAACAATACCTGCAGCAACAATATGACGAGCACAATTATGGCAAGGATATGTAGTAGTGAACATAATCTTATTTTTAGTGGATGCCTCTCCTGTACGTGCTAACGTTGTAATGGCATCCATTTCAGCATGTATCGCTCTCGAATATTCAATTAAAGATTTTATTGGGGAGTTGCTATAAATATTAGATGCAAGTGTTTCTACAAAGTTAGTATCAACAAATATACTCCGAATAGCTTTTTCTAATAAAGGTTTTGATGAACTTTGCGTGAGCACATTATCTAAACTTAGATTAATTTGTTTAGTTATGCTATCTTTAATTTTAGCTTTATGCATGTCATTATAACATTTACCTCCCTTATGAATACATCTGAAGTCTTTATTTTCATCTTCAAATGTATACAGCCCTCCGCCAGGTTTCTTCCGGTTGATAAAATATTCCCTTCATGATCAACAATAGCCGCTCCAACCTGCCGAGACAAACATGCAGATTGAAGAGAAGCGCTAAAGGCATTGAACATACCTTTCTCATGCAGCGATGGGGTGAGTCCATTTTTTCCATGAATCAAGCCCAAAAACCGTTCTACTTTATTATTTAGCTGAGTTGAATGACTTTGATTATTTCTTATAAAGAAATCGGCATCAAGAATAGTTTTTTCAACTTGCTGCCCTTTGCTTCCGCCACTTTTACGATCTAAATGTATGAGTTCATCTATATGCTGAGGAGAAATCCCTTCATCTCTTAAGTTTCTTTTTCTTTCAGATTCGTTTCTTACAACTCCTATTAAATAGAAGTTATGTTGATAAACAAGTCTTAATAACTCAACTTCAGCAGGATTTTTTAATTGATCGATAATATACACAAACTTTTCATTAAAACGTGCTTCAGCATTTATCGAAGTTCTTGATTTTTGTTTTATTTCAGCAATACTGGCAATAGCGGCCTCAGCCATAATCTGAGGGCCATAAGTTTGCCTTAGGGTATTACCTTGATTTTGCTTTTCTATATATCGGTTATAGGGATCAGTATTTACAGAGGTTTTTTTAACTTTATCCATTAAAGAACTTATGTGAATATGATGAACCTTATAACCAAGATTTTCAAGATTATTTTCAAATGCTAATCTAATTGCTTTTATTCCAGATCCAATTGGCCCACAGAAAGCCAAAATCAATTCTTTTGATTGCCTGTTTTTTATAATTTCAATTGAATTTTGGGAGGAGGAATCTTGGTCAGAAGAAACAGGAGGAAGTTTTTGTGCAGTATTAGTTCCCATTTAAATGCTCACAATCTACAGTTGAGAGCACTCAATATAGAATACTTAACTATTGATCACCACTTCAGTGCTTTTGCCCTGGCAAGAATAGCAGCAATAGCTTGATCATCATCAACATTTTCAATGCTTTTCTTGGGCGTAAAAGTGAGAACCATAGCGCTTTCGTTATCAGCATTACTCTCGTTAGAGCGATCGCCCGCCGGAGCTGTATCTCTACGATGTTCATCTAATGTTATAACCATAAGCTTTTCCCTTCGTTAACCCGCATGTATTCTACGCATACCCTGCTTTGCGTCAATATCAAAAAATAGCAATATTAGAACAATAGCCTATAATTTTTTAAATTCAATAGCTTACATTAAGCTATTGAATTTTAATAAAAATACTATATTAAAGAGTTCTACTTATTACATGCTACACTGCGCACCATTCCTTTCTGCTACGAGTTTGTTATGAGACGAGAACTTGCCATCGAATTTTCCCGCGTGACCGAAGCGGCAGCGCTGGCTGGCTACAAATGGCTGGGAAGAGGCGATAAGAATACGGCTGACGGCGCGGCGGTCAACGCCATGCGTATCATGCTCAACCAGGTCAACATTGACGGCACTATCGTCATTGGCGAAGGCGAAATCGACGAAGCCCCCATGCTCTATATCGGCGAGAACGTCGGTACAGGCCACGGCGATGCGGTAGATATCGCCGTCGATCCGATCGAAGGTACGCGCATGACGGCAATGGGCCAGGCCAATGCGCTGGCGGTATTGGCTGTCGGCGATAAAGGCTGCTTCCTGAATGCGCCCGATATGTATATGGAAAAGCTGATCGTCGGCCCGGGCGCCAAAGGAGCAATTGATCTCAATCTGCCACTGGCGGATAACCTGCGTAATATTGCGAATGCGCTGGGTAAACCGCTTCGCGATCTGACCGTGACTATCCTGGCGAAACCGCGTCATGACGATGTTATCGCAGAGATGGCGAATCTGGGCGTGCGTGTATTCGCCATTCCTGACGGCGACGTCGCGGCCTCAATTCTGACCTGTATGCCGGATAGCGAAGTCGATGTGCTGTACGGAATAGGCGGCGCGCCGGAGGGAGTCGTGTCCGCAGCGGTGATCCGCGCGCTGGACGGCGACATGCAGGGACGTCTGCTGGCGCGTCATGACGTGAAAGGCGACAGCGAAGAAAACCGGCGTATTGGCGAACAGGAACTGTCGCGCTGCAAAACGATGGGTATTGAAGCGGGCAAAGCGCTGCGTCTGGACGAAATGGCACGCAGCGATAACGTTATTTTCTCCGCGACCGGCATCACGAAAGGCGATCTGCTGGAAGGAATTAGCCGTAAAGGCAATATTGCCACCACAGAAACGCTGCTGATCCGCGGTAAATCACGCACGATCCGGCGCATTCAGTCTATTCACTATCTTGATCGCAAAGATCCAGAAGTGCAGGCGCATATCCTCTAGCGCATTTGTTAGTTAGAGCCTTCCGGCCCTGCGGGGCTGGAAATCTTTCTCCTGACGAACGAAGATAAGGGTAGCGATTCAGAACAGGAGAAAACCATGGCCGATTGGGTAACAGGTAAAGTCACTAAGGTGCAAAACTGGACTGACGCACTGTTCAGCCTGACCGTTCACGCCCCCATTAATCCTTTTACTGCAGGCCAATTTACCAAACTCGGACTGGAGATCGATGGCGAACGCATTCAGCGCGCGTATTCCTATGTGAATGCGCCTGACAATCCTGATTTAGAGTTTTATCTGGTTACGGTTCCGGAAGGCAAACTCAGCCCGCGACTGGCGGCGCTAAAACCCGGCGACGAAGTACAAGTGGTCAGCGACGCGTCCGGTTTCTTTGTTCTGGATGAAGTGCCTGACTGCGATACGCTATGGATGCTGGCGACCGGCACCGCTATCGGCCCGTATTTATCGATCCTGCAATATGGCCAGGATTTAGCGCGCTTTAACAATCTGGTTTTAGTCCACGCCGCGCGCTACGCCGCCGATTTAAGCTATCTGCCGCTGATGCTGGAGCTACAAAAGCGTTATGAAGGCAAGTTGCGCATACAAACAGTTGTCAGCCGGGAAAACGTGCCAGGATCGCTTACCGGACGCGTGCCTGCACTCATTGAAAACGGCGATCTGGAAAAAGCCGTTGGCCTGCCGATGGATAAAGAGACCAGCCACGTCATGTTGTGCGGAAACCCGCAGATGGTGCGCGACACGCAGCAACTGCTGAAAGAGACCCGCCAGATGACCAAACATCTGCGCCGCCGGCCAGGGCATATGACGGCTGAACATTACTGGTGATGTTTTGCCGGATGGCGCTTCGCCTTATCCGGCTTACACATCGGCACGACTCCGTAGACCCGGTAAGCGCCCGCGCCACCGGGCAATTTACCGCATGGAAGGTTACGGTTTACCGCCCGTTTGCGTTTCTGCTTTAAACTTCACGTCCTGCGTCGTTTTACCAAACTTATTTTCACCCTGAACACCGACAAACGCGCCTAAATCAATAAGCATCATTACCAGGATCAGAGTCGGAATAAACCGCCCGACGACCCACTGCCACATACCTGGCAGCATGACCCAGTTCCCGGCCAACAACATCCACGCCAGTATCATTAGCAACGCCCACGCGCCGGAGCGTCCCCGGTCATGCAGACGTTTAACCATAACGGCGGCTGTCGGCCACAGCAGACACACCAGACAAAATGCCGCCGTCTGAATATCAAGCAGATTTTTTCCTGCCAACGAAAACAGCGCCAACATTCCGGCAAACCAGAGGCCAATCCAAATCCAGAAATCCCGGCGTCCGATACGCCCTTTAAATGAGAATAACCATTGCTGTATGGTCATGTAAGTTCCTTATATTTTACCTTCCGCTACAGTTTACCCTTTTGACAAGGCCGACAGTTATCGTTTTAATCGTGAGCAGTCCTAACGAAAGGTAAGATTGATGAAGCCTGGATGTACTCTGTTTTTATTGTTGTTTTCTGCCTTCACCGCCAGTATAACGGCGCGTGCGCAGCTCTCTTCATCGACCACGACGGCACCCTATTTGCTGGCGGGTTCGCCTACCTTTGATCTCTCTATTAGCCAATTTCGTGAAAACTTTAACCGTCAGAATCCCGATCTGCCACTCAATGAGTTTCGCGCCATTGAGAATAGTCGCGACAAGGCGAGTCTGACTCGCGCCGCCAGTAAGATTAACGAAAATTTGTATGCCTCCACGGCGCTGGAGCGCGGTACGCTCAAAGTAAAAAGTATGCAGATTACCTGGCTGCCGATTCAGGGACCGGAGCAGAAAGCGGCGAAGGCGAAAGCGCTGGAATATATGGCCGCTATCATCCGCACCGTTGCACCGTTGCTGACAAAAGAACAAAGCCAGAAAAAATTGCAAAAGCTGCTTATCGCCGGTAAAGGCAAACACTACTACGCCGAGACCGAAGGCGCGGTACGTTATGTTGTCGCTGATAACGGTGAAAAGGGGCTGACCTTCGCAGTTGAACCGATTAAGCTAGCGCTATCCGCCAACCTAGAAGAAACCAATAAATGACAAAAAGCAAAGCCTTTCCAGGGATGAATCTCTATACTGTTTCACAGACCATGCTGCTCTGAAGAGCGGCCATCTTCCTTAATTCGCTGATAAAGCGTGGAGAATTAAAATGCGACATCCTTTAGTGATGGGTAACTGGAAACTGAACGGCAGCCGCCACATGGTAAATGAACTGGTGGCTAACCTGCGTAAAGAACTGGCGGGCGTCGCAGGCTGCGACGTGGCAATCGCTCCGCCGGAAATGTATATCGACCTGGCGAAACGTGCTGCTGCCGGTAGCCACATCATGCTGGGCGCGCAGAACGTTGATCTGAACCTGTCTGGCGCATTCACCGGTGAAACCTCGGCTGAAATGCTGAAGGATATCGGCGCGCAGTACATCATCATCGGCCACTCCGAGCGCCGTACTTACCATAAAGAATCAGACGAACTGATCGCGAAAAAATTTGCGATCCTGAAAGAACAGGGTCTGACGCCAGTACTGTGCATCGGTGAAACTGAAGCGGAAAACGAAGCAGGCAAAACAGAAGAAGTTTGTGCACGCCAGATCGACGCGGTGCTGAAGACTCAGGGCGCAGCAGCATTTGAAGGCGCGGTTATCGCTTACGAACCCGTTTGGGCAATTGGTACTGGCAAATCTGCGACCCCGGCCCAGGCTCAGGCGGTACATAAATTCATCCGTGATCACATTGCCAAAGCCGACGCTAAAATCGCTGAGCAGGTCATTATCCAGTACGGTGGTTCCGTAAATGCCTCCAACGCGGCCGAACTGTTCGCACAGCCGGACATCGACGGCGCGCTGGTAGGCGGCGCATCGCTGAAAGCTGACGCCTTTGCTGTCATCGTGAAAGCAGCCGAAGCCGCTAAACAGGCTTAAATGGCGTGGAAGGGGGATATCTCCCCCTTCTCATTGCGCGTTACCAGTATCCTAACCAGTGCCACCAGAAGGCACCCGTTACACCCCAGATAGTCAGGTTAACCACACTCATCACCAGCCCCGTTTTCCACCATTCCGCCAGCGTAACATAGCCAGAACCAAAGATGATGGGCGCGGTTCCCGTACCGTAGTGGGTGAGCGACATCATCAAAGAAGAAGAAAAACCGAGCATCAGCCCAAGCAGCGCCGGCGGCGCGCCGAGGCCCAATCCCGCAGCAAAGAACGCCGCAAACATTGCCGTAATATGCGCCGTGGTGCTGGCGAAAAAGTAGTGCGAATAAACGTAAAGCAGGATCAGTAGTAGCGTCGCGATACTCCAGTGAACGCCGAGATGGTTGATTGCACTACCGACGCTGGTCGCCAGCCAACCGACCAGCCCCAGCTTACTGAGAAAATCCGCCATCATTACCAGTGCGGCGAACCAAACGATGGTATCCCATGCTCCGCGGCACTTCAGAATATCGTCCCAGCTTAACACTCCTGTCAGCAACAGAATCGATAAGCCAATTAACGCGGCGCTGGTAGGATTGACAATCCAGCCGCTTCCCATAAGCATCGCAGGAACGCCAGCCCACAGACAAAGCAACAAAATGAAAACCGCGAGGGTGATTTTCTCTGCCAGCGAGAGAGGCCCAAGGGCATTGAGCTTTTGTCGGGCGAACTGCGGCGCATCCGGCGTACGCGTAACGGCAGGAGGATAGAGCCACCAGATAACGATGGGCATTACGACCAGTGATACCACTGCGGGAAGGAGCGCGGCGATAGCCCACATTCCCCAGGTCATAGTCAGAACGCCATCCGTCCCTTTGGTCAGGAAGCTGACAATTAACGGGTTAGGCGCGGTTGCGGTGATAAACATCGCCGAACTGATCGGATTAATGTTGTAATTCACCAACGCGAGATAACGGCCCGTTGCGCCATTCTCGCGATTTCCTGGCTGAGAGCCAAGACTCTCCGCAATTGCCCGCATTACCGGGTGAATAATGCCGCCGCCGCGCGCCGTATTACTCGGCGTCACAGGTGCAATCAGCGTTTCCGCCAGCGTTAATGCCCAGGCGATCCCCAGCGTTCTTTTACCAAACAGCGCAATAAACCCATAGCCAATACGCGCCCCCAGTCCCGTTTTCAACAAACTTTGTGACAGCATGATGGATAAGCCAATCAGCCAGATAAGCTGGTTAGAAAAGCCGCTCAACGCATCGTTCAGCGCCGCTGAAGGTTTGCCAGGATGGGTAACGCCGGTCATTGCCACCAGCATAATCGCCACAATCGCGATAGCGCCAATCGGCATGGCTTTACCGATAATCGCTGCGATAGTGCCGATAAACAGTGCCAGCAGATGCCACGCCTGTGGAGTCACATCCGCAGGACAAGGAATAACAAACCAGATAGTCAGCGTAATCACCAGCGAAATGATGGCAGGCCAACAGCGGATGGGGGTCAATCGGTCCATGGATCTATCCTTGAGTTTCCTGTGCGCAAATCAGCGCTCCATTATTAACGGCCATCGGCATACAGAAAACAATTTACCATCTCACAAAACAAAAAATTAACAGTCTGTTAAAGCTATAATTTCCCCAGAACTCGAAACCAGGCGTAATCCAGTGGTAGCAGTATCAGATACGTTACCGCCGCCAGCGCCAGACACAGCAACATTCCCGCCTTTGTCGGCACCTTTCCTAACGCCATCGCAACGACAATCGGCGACGCCTGATACGGTAATAGCGGCGTGGAATAACCCAACACCTGAATCATAATGACCGATAACAGTGGAAAACCGCTAGCATCCGCAAAACTTTCCGCCAGTGTCGTATAGAGCGCCGGTACGCCGTTAGCGGTCATAATAAAATTCAGCGCCGTCGTGATACCCGTGAGCGCAAGGAAACTGGTAAACGGTTTTTGCGTATCTAATGGCATAACGCGCAGTAATGTTTCCCCCACTGCATTACCAATACCGGTTTGCGTTACGGTGAGCGCCAGCCCCAGAATCCCGGCGACATAAATACAGGCGCGAATATTAATACCACTGGCAAACTCATCCCCGCTGATAAAACCTACTCGCGGCAACATCGTCACTACCGCTGCCGCCAGACCGATCCAGGCCGGGCCAATACCGTGCCAGCTTTCCGTTACCCACATCGTCAACACCACCGCCAACATCCACGCCAGCCGCTTTTCATTGCGGCTCATTGGCGCAGGCGGTTCTACCTCATGCGGCGCATGGGGCGCACCGGGAAATAACCAGCAAATCAGGGCGATTAATACGATGCCTTTTAACCATCCCAGTACCGGCGTATGCAGCAGTAAGTACGGCACATAGTTCAGGTGGATGCCATAAGATCCTTCTGCCGCGCCGCTCATCACCAGGTTGGGCACGTTCGCAGGCAAAATGGTGGCGGAAAGCTGGAAGGTACCAAACCCGACAGCCAACGCCAACCCATACCAGGCGCGGGTGCCATCCGCTATTCCGGCGCGTTTCGCCATCGCCGCGACAATCGGCATTAGCAGAGCAATACGCCCCATATTTGAGGGCATCACAAACGCCAGAGCATAGCTAAGCAACACTACACAGCTAACCATCAGAGGCCAGGAGTCCGTTAATTTAGCCGATAACGCGCGCGCCGCTCTGTCCGCAAGCCCGGTTTTACGAATCGCGATCCCCAGCACGAATCCGCTGAATACCAGCCAGAAAGCTGAAGAAGCAAAACCGCCGAAGATCGTTTCCGGCGGCGCAATTTTCGCCGCCATCGCTATGGTAAAAAAGAGCAGCGCGGTTATAAATTCCGGCAACAATGAAGTGGCCCAAAGCAGGATAGTAATGCCGACAACCAGTGAAGGAAGAAACAGAGGGTGCGAAAGCCAGAGCGACATGCCTGTCTCCTGTTGTTTTTTTCAACAAGAATACGGGGACAGGCACGTAGAGTAAACGCCAGAATCGCCAGGGTTACTTCAGGATTTCACACTGGTGGTCCTGGATTTCCTCAGCAGAGGCACGATTGAACGTCAGTAAATTACGCTGTGTCGCCAGCAGGACAAAAGAGCCATCGCTTTGGCGTACAACTGCCAGCGCATAGCGTCCCATATGATCGCGTGCTTCCGGCACCTCCTCCGCCAGCATGATAAACGGGCTACGCTGCGCCAGTTCGTTTTCGGTTACCCGACGAGCCAGGTATTCATGTCCCATCAGGCCGCCTGGCAGCGGGAGCCAGCGGGTACTAATAAGAGTGAAGTCGTTATCTAACTGTTCCCGAACGTCAGGACGGATGCAGGAAATATGAATATGGAGATGGTCCTGTGAACGGCCAAGACGCGAGTTAATGGTTAGCGAGACCACACTATCAGGAATGTCATGTCCGTATTTTTCACTCATATAGCCGCGAGCCTGCCAGGCCAGCCAGAAAAAGTTGGGTGTGGAAGATTCTAGCAATAACGGACTTTCTGTACCGTTGATACGGTAGGTGGGCATCAATAAATATTGCAGCGGTCCGTGACGATCTTTAAAGACAACATACCCGGCGCGAGGTTTAACTTCCGCACACGGCGCCGGATTTTGATGCTGTAACTGATCGGGCAGACACTGTTCCAGAACAATTTCCCGTAATGCATCAGGATTGCCGGAAAATTTCCAGTAACCGACGCCCGCTGCGACGGCAATGACCACCGCCGCCAGTAAAAAGTAGCCTGTCTTTTTCATGTTATGCGTTCCCCCGTGTCTCATAGACGGGAAAGAGTAACGCAAAACAATTACAAAGAAAAAACCCGGCAATATAATATGTTACCGGGTTTATAAACGGTTTAGCGTTTGCTGATTTGGTCGAACGTACCGCCATTAGCAAAGTGGTCTTTTTGCGCCTTTGCCCACCCGCCGAACACCTCGTCAATGGTGAATAGCTTCAGCTTCGGAAACGCATCGTCGTACTTTTTTGCCACGTCAGCGTCGCGTGGACGATAGTAATTTTTTGCCGCAATCGTCTGGCCCTCCGGCGAATACAGGTATTTGAGATACGCCTCCGCCACCGCTTTTGTCCCTTTCTTCTCAACGACTTTATCCACTACGGAAACCGTCGGTTCCGCCAGAATAGATTCGCCCGGCGTGATAATCTCGAACTGATCTTTACCCAGCTCGTGGGTCGCCAGCAACGCCTCGTTCTCCCAGGCGATTAATACATCGCCGATGCCGCGCTCAACAAAGGTATTGGTTGAGCCGCGCGCGCCGGAATCCAGCACCTCGACGTTCTTATATAACGCTTTCACAAAATCCTGCGCTTTCGCCTGGTCGTTATTATTATGATGCAGGGCATAACCCCACGCCGCCAGATAATTCCATCGTGCGCCGCCAGAACTTTTGGGGTTTGGGGTAATGACCGATATCCCAGGTTTAATCAGATCGTTCCAGTCGTGAATTTGTTTTGGATTCCCCTTGCGCACGAGGAAGACAATGGTGGACGTATACGGCGCAGAATTGTCCGGCAAACGTGTGATCCAGGATTTATCAATGCGCCCGCGTTCTGCAATAGCATCCACATCCCAGGCCAGCGCCAGCGTAACGACATCCGCCTCAATACCATTGATAACCGACGTGGCTTGTTTGCCAGATCCGCCGTGCGACTGGCGGATAATCACATTATCGCCGGTCTTCTGTTTCCAGTAGGCGCTAAACGCCTTGTTGTACTGCTCATATAATTCGCGCGTTGGATCGTAAGACACGTTAAGGAGTTGAATATCCGCTGCCAGAATGCTGGCCGATGCCAGCAATAAGGTAAATCCCACGCCCCACTTTTTCATTACCCGACTCACTTATGTTGTGTTGTGATGAGCAAAGCGTGCCAGAAAGGTATCCAAACATTAAAGAATAAAAAAAGATTGGCTATAACAGTGGGGAATATATAAAAGTGGTTTTTTGCCGGATGGCGGCTTACGTTTTATCCGGCCTACACTCATATTGCAGGCCTGATAAACGCAGCGCCATCAGCAGGTTACATTGCCAAAAATCAATACAGTTTTTTAGCGCATTCCATCCAGTCGCTTTTGAACGGGCGCTTCATATTTTCAATCGCATCGATGATATCATGGTGAACAAGTTGCTCGTTTTGAATACCGACACAACGGCCGCCGTGGCCTTCCAGTAGCAGGTCAATAGCATAAGCGCCCATGCGGGAGGCAAGGATACGGTCGTAAGGCACCGGAGAACCACCGCGCTGGATGTGACCCAGCACTGTCGCACGCGTTTCACGGCCTGTTTCTTTTTCAATAAAGTGCGCCAGCTCGTCAACATCGCACATATGCTCAGTAATAGCGACGATAGCGTGTTTCTTCCCTTTCGCGATTCCGGCTTTGATTTCCGCCACCAGATCCTCACGATTAAATTCAACTTCCGGCACCACGATAAACTCACAGCCGCCGGCAATAGCCGCCGCCAGAGTCAGGTCGCCGCAATAGCGCCCCATCACTTCAACGATAGAAATACGCTGGTGAGAGGAAGATGTATCACGCAAACGGTCAATCGCTTCCACCACGGTGCCCAGCGCGGTGAAATAACCGATAGTGTAATCGGTGCCTTTGATATCATTATCGATAGTGCCCGGTAGACCAATGCACGGAAAGCCCATTTCAGTCAGGCGTTTTGCCCCCATGTAAGAGCCGTCACCGCCAATCACAACCAGTGCATCGATGCCGCGTTTTTTCAGATTTTCAATCGCGACAGCGCGAATATTTTCGTCACGGAATTCCGGGAAACGAGCGGAGCCGAGGAATGTACCGCCGCGGTTGATCATGTCAGATACGCTATAACGGTCAAGCTGAACCATACGATCTTCATACAGGCCAAGATAGCCGTCATAAATACCCATGACTTCCAGCCCTTCCGTCAACGCTGCGCGCACAACACCGCGGATTGCCGCGTTCATGCCCGGCGCATCACCGCCGCTTGTCAACACACCGATTTTCTTAATCATGACTACCTCTGAACTTTGGAATGCAAAATGAAATCTATTGCCGGAAGCGGATTTCGCACTTCGAAACGATCCAACGAATATGCAGATAGTATAACAATCCCTTCCAGCTGAATTGATTCAGGTCAGGCCAAATGGCGGTAATTTATACACAAAATGCTGGCCCGGCTCACTTTTTAACAATCAATTATACAAGCTCGAACTTCTTGCCTTCCCTGGGGACGACTGAACAGGGATCCTGATGAATAATGACATCTGAACCCGGAAAACGTCGCAAAATCGCCTGCTCTACCTGTTCAGCCACTAAATGCGCCTGAACGAGCGGCAGATTATCTTCCATTTCCAAATGAATCTGAATAAAGCGGGTCGGCCCTGACTGCCGCGTGCGAAGATCGTGCGCGCCGCTAACCCCCGGCCATGACGTCACGATATCAATAATTTCCTGTCGTTCCGCATCAGGCAAAGCGCGATCCAATAATGACTGTACCGCCTCATATCCCATACGTAACGCGCTATTCAAAATATAGATACCGATACCTAACGCAAACAGGGCATCCGCACGATGCCAGCCGTACCAGGATAACCCGAGCGCGATAAGAATCGCTCCGTTCATCATAACATCAGACTGATAATGAAGCATATCCGCCCGTACCGCCTGACTTTGGGTCTTGCGTACCACCCAGCGCTGAAACGTGACCAGTATGATAGTGCATATCAGAGCGATGACGGTAACGCCAATCCCGACGCCGGGATCGTTCATTGGCGTTGGCTTAATCAAGTTCTGGATACTGGTTAAAAACAGAAACAGCGCCGAACCGGAAATAAACATACTTTGCGCCAGCGCCGCCAGCGACTCTGCTTTACCGTGGCCAAATGTGTGCTCATCGTCTGCTGGCTGCAACGAATAACGCACAACCAACAAGTTCGTCAAAGACGCGGCTATATCCACCAGCGAATCCACCAACGCTGCCAGAATACTCACCGACCCGGTATACCACCATGCAAAAATTTTGATCAAAAGTAACGCTGATGCCATCGCTGTTGCCGCGATAGCCGCCCGGCTGACCAGCCGTCCATAGGTTTGATTCATAAACACTCCCGCTATCTTCTGCGGGTAGTATAACGGATGGTTTAAAACAGTAAGGTAATAACAGAATGACAAATTCGGGATAAAAAAAACCCCCACATCATGTGGGGGAAGACAGGGATGGTGTCTATGGCAAGGAAAACAGGGTTGTTACTGGGAACGTGAGTTGCTACTACTCAATAATTTCAACGATGAACTTTTTTGCCATTGCGCCACGTCGCGCAGTTGCTCCATTCGTTGCTGATGCTTTTCATTCAAAACCGCTTGCTGCTCCGGCGTTAACAGGCGATACATCTGGTTACGAACACGGGCCATTTCGACCTGGCGGGCAACCTGTTCTTGCGCCATTTTTTCTGCCTGGGCGCGCACAGCGCTTTCATCAAATTTTTCTGCGGTGACAAGCCGATGCATTGTCTCCATTTCGCTAACATTAACAGGAGGCTGTTCGTGTCTTGCCTGCTGCATAAGATCTCGCATCTGTTGACGCTGATGTTCGGTTAAACTTATGCCGTCAAACATATGATTCTGCGCGCTACGCTGTATGCTCCCTTCACCAGAAGGCCAGTTATCGCTTGTAACGACTTCAGCAGCGTGGCTTAAAGAACTGAGTGCCAGCGTTGAGGCCATAACGGCAGCGGTAACTTTGCGCATCGCTTGCTCCCAAAATCTTTTCTGTCGCGATTCAACGAGAGACAGTTTACGATTCGGGCTGCAAACATGCGTCAGGGGGTGTAAAACAACGTAAAGTCATGGATTAGCGACGCCTGATGACGTAATTTCTGCCTCGGAGGTACGTAAACAATGAATAAAATCCTGTTAGTTGATGATGACCGAGAGCTGACTTCCCTGTTAAAAGAGCTCCTCGAAATGGAAGGTTTTAATGTGCTGGTGGCCCACGATGGCGAACAGGCACTTGAGCTTTTGGATGACAGCATCGATTTACTTTTGCTTGATGTGATGATGCCGAAGAAAAACGGTATTGATACGTTAAAAGCGCTTCGCCAGACACACCAGACGCCTGTCATTATGCTGACCGCACGTGGTAGTGAACTGGATCGCGTTCTCGGCCTTGAGCTGGGTGCAGACGACTATTTACCCAAACCGTTTAACGACCGCGAACTGGTGGCGCGTATCAGGGCTATTCTGCGCCGTTCCCACTGGAGCGAACAGCAGCAACTGAGCAGCGATAACGGTTCTCCGACGCTGGAAGTCGATGCGTTGAGCCTTAATCCGGGTCGTCAGGAAGCCAGCTTTGATGGGCAGACACTGGAACTGACGGGTACGGAATTCACCCTGCTTTATCTGCTGGCGCAGCATCTCGGCCAGGTGGTCTCCCGTGAACATTTAAGTCAGGAAGTGCTGGGTAAACGTTTGACGCCGTTCGATCGCGCCATTGATATGCATATTTCTAACCTGCGCCGCAAACTGCCTGAGCGCAAAGACGGTCATCCGTGGTTTAAAACATTGCGCGGCCGCGGCTATCTGATGGTTTCCGCTTCATGATTGGAAGTTTAACCGCGCGCATCTTCGCCATCTTCTGGTTGACGCTGGCGCTGGTGTTAATGCTGGTACTGATGCTGCCCAAGCTCGACTCTCGCCAGATGACCGAGCTGTTGGACAGCGAACAGCGCCAGGGATTGATGATAGAGCAACATGTAGAAGCTGAGCTGGCGAACGATCCGCCCAATGACCTGATGTGGTGGCGTCGCTTGTTCCGCGCGATCGACAAGTGGGCGCCGCCAGGACAGCGGTTATTACTTGTGACCTCTGAAGGACGCGTGATCGGTGCTGAACGCAGCGAGATGCAGATCATTCGTAACTTTATTGGTCAGGCGGATAACGCCGATCATCCGCAGAAGAAAAAATATGGCCGCGTAGAAATGGTAGGGCCCTTCTCCGTTCGCGACGGAGAAGATAATTACCAACTTTACCTGATTCGACCGGCCAGCAGTTCACAGTCCGATTTTATTAATCTGCTGTTTGACCGCCCGCTGCTGTTGCTTATTGTCACGATGCTGGTCAGTTCGCCGCTTTTATTGTGGCTGGCGTGGAGTCTGGCGAAACCGGCCCGTAAGTTGAAAAACGCGGCCGACGAAGTTGCACAAGGCAACCTGCGTCAGCACCCGGAACTGGAAGCTGGGCCGCAAGAGTTTCTCGCGGCTGGTGCCAGTTTTAACCAGATGGTGACGGCGCTGGAGCGAATGATGACCTCACAGCAGCGTCTGCTGTCAGACATCTCCCACGAGCTACGAACACCGCTGACACGCCTGCAACTGGGTACGGCGCTGTTACGTCGTCGTAGCGGTGAAAGCAAAGAGCTGGAGCGTATTGAGACCGAAGCGCAACGTCTGGACAGTATGATCAACGACCTGCTGGTAATGTCGCGCAACCAACAGAAAAACGCCCTGGTCAGCGAAACGATGAAGGCTAACCAGCTATGGGGCGAAGTCCTGGATAACGCCGCCTTTGAAGCCGAGCAGATGGGCAAGTCGTTAACGGTGAATTATCCACCGGGGCCGTGGCCGCTCTATGGCAACCCGAACGCGCTGGAAAGCGCGCTGGAGAACATTGTCCGTAACGCGTTGCGCTATTCACACACGAAGATTGAAGTCGGCTTTTCAGTGGATAAAGACGGTATTACGATTACGGTTGATGACGACGGGCCAGGCGTTAGCCCTGAAGACAGAGAGCAGATCTTCCGCCCCTTCTATCGCACCGATGAAGCGCGCGACCGAGCATCCGGCGGCACCGGCCTGGGACTGGCGATTGTCGAAACCGCCATTCAACAGCATCGAGGCTGGGTGAAAGCGGATGATAGCCCATTAGGCGGTTTACGGTTGGTTATCTGGCTACCACTGTATAAGCGTTCGTAACAAGCAGTGTGGCGCCGGATGGCGGCGTAACCGCCTTATCCGGCCCGCGAGCCCGGTAAGCAACGCGCTACCGGGCGGAATATCATCCCCACAAACGTCGCGCGTTATTTTCAATTTTACCGCTCAGGCGGCGCTTTTGCATAGTTCGGGTCCAGCTTTTGGATAATCCTGCCGCCGACAGCAATCGATGGTACTGCTCATCATCAAATGGCATATGCCAGGCAATGGCGATCGCCTCTTGCACGCTGACATCGCTCAAGCGGGAGACCAGCTCCAACGGCGCATCTGTCGATACTTTGCCTGGCGCTATCACGCTGTAGAGCCAGCCGGTTTTACCCATGTTTTGCATCTGGCTCGCCATGTCGCTAATCGCGAAATGGTAATTGAGCTTAAAGCATGGCGACCGCGGCTGCGTTACCTGAATAAGCGCCTCTCCCCAACGAAAAATATCGCCGATAAAAACATTCTGTTCCGTCAGACCGTCAGTGGAAAGGTTCTCGCCAAATGCCGGAGCGACAAACCGCTCCGCCAGCGCCGGAAACTCCCGCGCCCAATAGAGGTAATGCTCACGCGGATAATGACACAGCGCGCGATCGGGACCGCCATGAATTTTTTTCTCCGCCTGCTCATCACTTTCCAGACCCAGCGCCGTCAGCATCAGTTCACCATCGACCTGCACTTTCGCAATAGCGCTGGGGCGGCTTCCCACGTAATCCTGAATGTTGCCTGTGAATACCTCAACCGGATAATGCATCGCGACTCCTTATGCAGATACAAAAAAAGCGAGTCATCAGACTCGCTTCTCACGGGCTTCAATGCAACTTTATTTTTTCGCCGCGAAGCGCGCCGCTGCCTCATCCCAGTTCACGACATTCCAGAATTCTTTAATATAGTCCGGGCGACGGTTCTGGAACTTCAGGTAATAAGCATGTTCCCACACATCCAGACCCAGAATCGGGAAGCCAGACGCGCCGGAAATGGCTTCGCCCATTAGCGGAGAGTCCTGGTTAGCGGTAGAAACCACAGCCAGTTTATCGCCTTTCAGCACCAGCCACGCCCAGCCGGAACCAAAACGGGTTGCTGCAGCTTTTTCAAACTCTTCTTTGAATTTCTCAACAGAACCGAAATCACGCTCAATCGCAGCTTTAAGATCGCCCTGCAGGGTAGTGCCTTTTTTCAGGCCCTTCCAGAACAGACTGTGGTTAGCATGGCCGCCAGCGTTGTTGCGCAGAACGGTTTTCTTATCCGCCGGTACCTGCTCCAGTTTAGCGATCAGTTCTTCAACCGGCAGATTAGCGAATTCAGGCAGGCTTTCCAGCGCCGCGTTAGCGTTATTGACGTAGGTTTGATGGTGTTTAGTGTGGTGAATCTCCATCGTCTGCTTATCGAAGTGCGGTTCCAGTGCATCATAAGCGTACGGCAGGGATGGCAGTGTATAACTCATAATCATCTCCATTATTGTCGAGCGGCACAGTGTTAACGCCGCGTAAGCAGTTGGTTCATTATAGTTAATTAAATGATATTGAAAATGATTATCAATGCCGTACTTTTTTCGTGGTTATAATCGCCGCGGCAACGGCTGAAAAACCACCGTTTTTCAGTCTCGTCGTAGAAACGACACGGTGATAAATTCCTGGAAACTAATAAATGTGAAACAGGGTTTCAAAATCTTTCTTTTGGTGCCAGGTTTTGTCAGTAGTGGCAAAATCAAAAAGGTTATAATTTCAGTACGCGATTACATTCCCGGCAAATTATTACCATTGCGAGGGAATTATGAAGCAACCTGGTTTTATACATCTGGCTACGCTGGCCTTACTCTTTACACTCTCTTTCTTCTCCCACGGCGAAACGGTTTTACGCCTGGCCTACGCTGAAAACAGTCAGCCGGTAAAAGATGCATTGCACTTCTTTGGGCAGCAAGTTGAAACGAAAACTGGCGGGGATATCAAAGTACAATACTTCCCGGATGGGCAGCTTGGCGGCGAGCGCGAACTGGTAGAGTTGACGCAGGTTGGCGTCGTCGATATCACAAAAGTGTCCTCCGGACTGATGGAGAGTTTTTCGCCTGAGTACGGCGTTTTCTCACTCCCCTACCTGTTTTCCAGCGTTGATGAATACTATCGCGTAATGGATAACCCACAGGTAATGGAACCTGTTTATCAAACCACCGCAGCACAGGGGTTTGTCGGCGTGGGTTGGTATGATTCCGGCGCGCGTAATTTTTATATGAGCAAAGCGCCGGTTAAACGCATTGAGGATTTGCGTGGGAAAAAAATCCGCGTAATGCAAAGTGAGACGGCAATCCAAACCCTCAAACTGTTGGGCGCTTCACCCATCGCCATGAGCCAGGCGGAAGTCTATACCTCGTTACAGCAAGGCATTCTCGACGGCGCGGAAAACAATGAGTTCGCTCTGACTATCGCCCGCCACGGCGAAGTCGCCCGTTATTACACGTACGATATGCACACCCGCATTCCCGATATCCTGCTAATGAGCACCCTCACACTGGAAAAGCTGACGCCGGAACAACAACGTATTGTCAAAGACGCTATCCAGGCATCGATCGCGTTTGAAAAGACCGCATGGGATAAGGAAATTGAGAAAACCAGGCTGGCGGCAGTGAAAGATTTCAACGTGGAATTCTACGACATCGACAAAAAACCCTTCCAGAACGCGGTACAGCCTATTTACGACGAACTGAAAAACAAACCGCGTCTTTACGGGCTATATCAACGTATCCAGACAGCAAAAAAATAATTTAATCAGGAAATTAAGATGAATACATTCAGAAAAGGACTTGATTCATTACTGGGCGCCGTCTGCTGCCTGATGCTGGCTATTATGGTGGGTATCGCCTGCTGGCAGGTGATGAGCCGCTACATATTGGGCGTTCCCAGCACCATTACCGAAGAGATGCTGCGATTTTTACTGGTATGGGTATCGATGCTAGGCATGGCTTTTGTCGCGGGTCAAAAACAGCATATTAGTCTGACCCTTTTGTTGGATAAAGCGTCGCCGACCCTTCGCGGCGGGTGGGACATTATCCTGCAGGTCATTTTTATCGCATTTTCCATGTGGGTGTTAATTATCGGAGGGTTAAAGATCTCTGCGATTTCTATGCTGCAAATCTCGCCTGCGCTGGGCATTCCAATGGGAAAAATTTATTACGCTCTCCCCTGTGCGGGCGTACTGATCATCCTCTATGGGCTACTGAATATTATCGATGCCCTGAAAGCTATCCATTCCACCATGCATACTTCTGAGCACTCTCTGGAGAAATCACATGATTGACCCTATTTTTGCCTCCTGTACGCTCATTGCCGTTTTTGTTGTTTTACTGGCGATGGGCGCGCCAATTGGGATCTGCATCGTCATTGCCTCATTCAGCACGATGATGCTGGTGCTGCCTTTCGACATTTCGATGTTCGCCACCGCGCAAAAAATGTTCTCCAGTCTGGATAGCTTTGCCTTACTGGCCGTACCGTTCTTCGTTTTGTCCGGGGTGATCATGAATAGCGGCGGAATCGCCACCCGGCTGGTCAATTTTGCCAAACTGTTTACCGGCAAACTGCCCGGTTCGCTGTCGTATACCAATATCGTCGGCAACATGATGTTCGGGGCAATTTCCGGCTCAGCCATTGCCGCATCTACCTCGATTGGCGGCGTCATGGTGCCAATGAGCGCCCGTGAAGGTTACGATCGGGGCTTCGCCGCCGCCGTTAATATCGCCTCAGCGCCAACGGGAATGCTAATTCCACCCACCACAGCCTTTATCCTTTACGCGCTGGCAAGCGGGGGAACGTCGATTGCCGCGCTGTTTGCCGGAGGTTTAGTGGCGGGCGTACTATGGGGCATCGGCTGTATGTTGGTCACGCTGGTGGTCGCCAGACGTCATAACTACCGTGTCTTTTTTACTGTTCAAAAAGGAATGGCGCTAAAAGTGGCCGTTGAAGCCATTCCCAGCCTGCTACTGATCGTGATTATTGTCGGCGGTATTGTACAAGGAATTTTTACCGCGATTGAAGCATCGGCTATTGCGGTGATTTATACATTATTGCTGACGATGGTTTTTTACCGCACACTGAAAATTAAAGACTTACCCTCGATTTTGCTGCAAACCGTCGTAATGACGGGGGTGATCATGTTCCTGCTGGCGACCTCTTCGGCAATGTCCTTTTCAATGTCGATCACCAATATCCCTGCGGCGTTAAGCGATATGATCCTTGGTATTTCCGCTAATAAACACGTTATCCTGTTGGTGATTACCGTCTTTTTATTAATCATCGGCGCATTTATGGATATCGGCCCTGCAATTCTGATTTTTACGCCGATTCTGCTGCCGATTATGATTAAACTGGGCGTCGATCCTGTTCATTTCGGTATTATCATGATCTATAACCTGGCGATTGGTACTATTACTCCGCCCGTGGGTAGTGGTTTATACGTGGGAGCAAGTGTAGGAAAGGTCAAAGTTGAGCATGTGATCAAGCCGCTGGTACCTTTTTACGGGGCAATTATCGGTGTTCTGTTATTAATTACCTACTTGCCGGAAATCACTCTGTTTTTACCGCGTCTGTTGGGTATCATGTAAACGCTTTATTCTCAATTATACTCGTTGCTGTTTAGCAAACTACGCACACTAACAATTATCCGACGAGGATCGCCACATAAAAAATCCGGCTGCCTGTAAAGCAGCCGGAAAAGGGAATAAATAACAGACGGAAATAATGATTAAAAGGTGTAACCTAAACCAACACGGAAACGCGTTTGCCTTTCATCACTGTTGCCGCTTACAGAAACATTACCGACCTCAACAAACGGAGACCATTGGCCGATGATATAAGCCGTTCTGAAGTTATATTCATAGTTATCCTTACCACCATCATAAAGATCATATTTATCGGCTTTCTTATAAATCCCTTCAATGGTCCAGTCAAAATTATTCCATTTATAACCTGCCCAAGCATCCATACGATTGATGGTATCATCATCCCGGGCATCAGAAGAGCGTCGTACATATTCGAAACGATAACGCGCCCCAATCCACCAGCTTTCACTCAATGTCCACGTCGCGCGAAAATAAGGCTTATAGGTAGAATAACCGTCACCCGTTTCCAGCACAAAACCCGGCTGCCAGGCGACATCTCCGGTTTTGAACTGATAGCTTATCGTATATTCGTTACCCTGTGTTTCCATATCGTTAAAGGCTTTATTTGTGTCATCCCCGCCTGATTTTGAGATAGCCTCCAGCGCAAAACCAAAACCATTCGCAAAACGATGAGAGATATATGCACGGTCAAAGTTAGCTTTACTGTCGTCAAGATATTCATGGCGAACATCAACATAAACTGCATGCGCATTAGTTACAGCAAGAGGTAATAGTAAGAAAAGAGCTTTTCTCATAACATGATCCATTCAATTTAAAATTAAAACGGTGTTTTATGTCTAACATTGCAACCATAATATGCATTACGGAGCGCGACAATACAGACAATCTCCTTTAATTTAAAATTGAGATAATGTTCAAAAAGCAAAATAAAATAAATGAAATTTATATTCGCAACATAAAAATAAACTGTAACTTCATTAACGTCGTTAATATAGGGATTTCCTTATTATTATATTTTGTTGATTGCTAACATTAATTTTTAGGCATTTAAACTATAAATATAATCAAATAAAATAACCAATCCCTGTATAACCATTTTTTAACTGGCAGTTCGTCAGGATTTCCTCATTATGTGATCTCACGCAGCGTTTTCTTTGCATTATTGCCAACCATACCGTTTCGTGTCGTTTTTATGAAGGAAGTTTATAAAACTAATATTATCCGCTGCATTAACTAAGTCTTATATCACCATCATCTGTTTCGTCTTTTTTAAAACGTGAACTTAATCACCTCATTAACGTGCTGATTGCCAGAGTACGCGCAACGGCGGCAAACGTTACAAGGTTAACAGGCTGAACAATTTTTAAACTCATGCCTACGGAAGGGGTACCCCGTCCATAAAAATAATGAGGATCATGTCATGAGTAATGCGATTACGATGGGTATTTTCTGGCATTTGATAGGGGCGGCCAGTGCAGCCTGTTTCTATGCCCCGTTCAAACAAGTGAAACAGTGGTCATGGGAAACCATGTGGTCAGTGGGCGGCATTGTCTCCTGGCTTATTCTGCCATGGGCAATTAGCGCCTTGTTGCTACCAGATTTCTGGACCTATTATGGATCGTTTAGTCTCTCCACGCTTCTACCCGTTTTTTTGTTCGGCGCCATGTGGGGCATCGGCAACATTAATTACGGCCTGACCATGCGTTACCTTGGCATGTCAATGGGTATCGGTATCGCTATCGGCATTACGCTTATCGTCGGCACACTGATGACGCCGATTATCAACGGTAATTTCGATGTGTTAATCCATACCGAAGGGGGACGCATGACCCTGCTTGGCGTCTTTGTCGCCCTGATCGGCGTCGGGATTGTGACGCGCGCCGGGCAGTTAAAAGAGCGCAAAATGGGGATTAAAGCTGAAGAGTTTAATCTGAAAAAAGGCTTGCTGCTGGCGGTTATGTGTGGCGTATTCTCCGCCGGAATGTCGTTTGCGATGAATGCGGCAAAACCGATGCACGAAGCCGCTGCCGCGCTGGGTGTTGACCCGCTTTATGTCGCCCTGCCAAGCTATGTCGTGATCATGGGCGGCGGCGCGCTGGTTAACCTTGGCTTCTGCTTTATTCGTCTGGCAAAAGTGAAAAACCTGTCGATAAAAGCTGACTTCTCGCTGGCAAAACCGCTGATCATCAGCAATATACTGCTGTCGGCGCTGGGCGGTCTGATGTGGTATTTACAGTTCTTTTTCTATGCCTGGGGCCACGCGCGTATTCCGGCGCAATATGACTATATGAGCTGGATGCTGCATATGAGCTTCTATGTGCTGTGCGGCGGGATTGTCGGTCTGTTACTGAAAGAGTGGAAAAATGCCGGTCGTCATCCTGTCAGCGTATTGAGTCTGGGCTGCGTCGTGATCATCGTTGCTGCCAATATCGTCGGAATGGGGATGGCTAGTTAATCGCTCTGCTCACTGAGATGACGCCACTGGCTTGGCGTCATCCCGGTTTCCCGTGTGAATACCACCGAAAAATAATTGCTGTCTTCAAAACCGCAGCGCATCGCAATGTCCCCAATCATCAACCGACTGTGCGAAAGCAGATACTGTCCGTGGCAAATACGTACCTGGCGCAGATACTGGTTAATACTCATTCCGGTTTGGCTTCTGAACTGCTGGCGTAACACCCGCTCGCTGCACTGCTCCTGTGCGCAAAAGGCATCCAGCACAAAGGGGCGTTCCAGACTTGCGGCCAGCGCGGTAATCAGCTTATCGAGCAGCGTCTCGCTGGAGATTGGTGATTGGGTAGTGGTCGCATAGCGATGTCGTTGTAGCGTCATTACCAACTGGCCGAACAACAGTTCCGTCATGGTATTCGCCTGTGGATCATGCTGCTGGCTTTCATGCTCAATCTGACCAATCAGCTGACGTGCCTGTGCCATGCCGGCGCTGCCTAATCGCCAGTGGGGATGCCCATCGGCATGATTAAATCCGGGGATAGCCGTATCCCAATCCAGATTCAGCTTCAACCGTTCGGGACAATAAATGATGTTCTGCAAAACCAGGTCATTAACGGAGGCGTAGGAGTGTTTGTCCTGGGCGCGGATATAAAACAGATCGCCACGCGTGATCCGGTAAGGACGATCGTTTAGTACGTGCAGACCATTGCCGCGCCAGACAATGACAAGTTCGCAAAACTCATGAGTATGTTCTGCAAAGACATCCTGAGGATAGCGAGCGGCAACGGCGACGGCCTGCTCGTCATCCGCAAAAAAATCGTCTTTGAGAAGGATCAATTGATTCGCCACCGCAACACCTCAGGTTGAATGCTTGCCGGGTAGCGCTACGTTTACCCGACCTATAGATCGCCGCCACCCGGTATTACAAGGCGCTTATTACTAGCAAATCCTGTAACCAAAAACGGTGATAGCATTCGCGTTACTGGAGTATCGCATCGCGCCCCTGACGAATATCACGAGGTGACCAGTTGAATTCGCGGCGAAAAAGCGTCGAAAAGTGGTTACTGTCGCCAAAACCGCAGCGATAGGCAATGTCAGTAACGCTTTCATCACTATGGCGCAGCAGATGGCGGGCCTTAATCAGGCGTAAACGGTTGAGATAACGTTGGGGGGTAAGCCCGGTATGCTGTTTAAGCTGACGATGCAGAGTGCGGAGCGACAGCGAAAACTGCTCCGCCACAGCTTCCCAACATACCTCTTCGGCAAAATGGTCTTCCAGCCATGCCATCAGGTGATTAAGACGTGCATCATTATCGACCGCGCCTTCCATCAGACTGCTTTTACGCAACAAAACCAGCAGTTGCATAAACAGGATTTCACGGTTCGCCGCCGTCGGCGCGTCCATTCCTTCACCCACATTCTCCATTTGCCCCACCAACTGGCGAACCTGTTGCAATATTCCCTGATTGACCCGCCAGTGGGAGGGATAGTGCCCGTCCTGTTCCTGCGGAAGAAGCTGATTTAATCCGGCAAGAAACTGAAACGCGTCCGGCGAGCGGTATAACACATTCGTCAGGCAGAGATTATCAGTATGTTCATATAAATGCCGATCATGATCGCGAACAAAGCAGACGGTACCGCCGCTAATGGTATAAGGCTGACCGTTAAAAACGTGAATTCCGGTTCCATGCTCAACAATCACAATTTCATGAAAATCATGATGATGTTCCGGAAACGCCGATTGGGGAAGTCGGGGTTCAATGGCGACAGGGGCCTTACCTGACGGAAAAAAATCCACGCTATGCAGTACAGTCATGCTCGCTTCCTCCTGAATTCAACATGACCGAAATAGTAATTAAGGGTTATCAATCTCACCTTAAATTTTCGACGCTAAAGCGCGTAAAGACGGTCATTTTTTCAAGAAACCAGCGGAAAGATCGGGAAATGCGGCGGGCATCACATCAGCATGAAACCGGCAAATTAATGGAAACTGTGAACGCTATCACGTTCATCTTTGCCATGTTGCCAGCGGCTAATTCTGACTGTCACTAACAAGAAGGTAGCGGTGAGCTGGGGTTCTTAGACTGGGTGCATTCACTTTCAGAAGGACCTCATCATGACTTTTCGCCATTGTGTCGCGGTCGATCTCGGGGCATCCAGCGGACGCGTAATGCTGGCGCGTTACGATTGCGATCATCGCACCCTGTCGCTGCGCGAAATCCACCGCTTCACCAACTGCCTGCAAAAAACAGCAGGCTTTGATACCTGGGATATTGATAGCCTGGAAGCGGCTATTCGCCTGGGGCTACAGAAAGTGTGCGATGAAGGTATCCGGATTGACAGTATCGGGATTGATACCTGGGGTGTGGACTATGTGCTGATCGACAAACAGGGTCAACGCGTCGGTTTACCGATCTCTTACCGTGACAGCCGAACAACCGGCATAATGGCTCAGGCACAGAAACAGCTCGGTAAAAGTGAAATCTATCACCGTAGCGGCATTCAGTTTCTGCCGTTCAATACGCTTTATCAACTGCGCGCACTGGCCGAACAGCAGCCAGAGTTACTTCCTCAGGTTGCGCACGCGCTGCTGATGCCCGACTACTTTAGCTATCGCCTGACCGGTGAACTGAACTGGGAATATACCAACGCCACGACCACTCAATTGGTCAACATCAACACCGATGACTGGGACGAAACGTTGCTGGCATGGGCCGGGGTAGAGAAAAGCTGGTTTGGTCGCCCGACCCACCCTGGCAATGTCATTGGTTACTGGATCTGTCCGCAGGGCAACCGTATCCCGGTGGTTGCCGTCGCCAGCCACGATACGGCCAGCGCCGTCATTGCCTCACCGCTGGCGAATAAGCATAGCGCCTATCTTTCATCAGGGACCTGGTCATTGATGGGCTTCGAAAGCAAGATGCCGTACACCACCGACGACGCATTGGCCGCCAACATCACCAACGAAGGCGGGGCGGAAGGCCGCTACCGTGTGCTGAAAAATATCATGGGCCTGTGGCTGCTTCAGCGTGTGCTGAAAGAACGCAATGTGACCGATCTGCCAGCGTTGATCGCGCAAACGCAGGCACTTCCCGCCTGCCGTTTCCTGATTAACCCGAATGACGACCGCTTTATCAATCCGGCAGATATGAGCGCCGAGATTCAGGCTGCCTGCCGCGAAACCGACCAGCCGGTTCCCGTCAGCAATGCCGAGCTGGCGCGCTGCATCTTTGACAGCCTGGCCTTGCTGTATGCCGATGTCCTGGAGGAGCTGGCCTGCCTGCGTGGGGAAGCATTCAGCCAGTTGCATATTGTCGGCGGCGGCTGCCAGAACACTCTACTCAATCAATTGTGCGCCGACGCCTGCGGTATACGGGTGCTGGCCGGGCCGATTGAAGCCTCCACTCTTGGCAACATCGGTATCCAATTAATGACTCTCGACGAGCTAAGCAACGTCGATGAGTTCCGCCAGGTTGTTTGCGCTAACGACGACCTGAAAACCTTTATCCCTAATCCTGACAGTGAAATTGCCCGTCACAAAGCGCAGTTTCAACCAACACGACAGACAAAGGAGCTTTGCGCATGACCACTCAACTTGAACACGCCTGGGAACTGGCGAAACAACGTTTCGCTGCGGTAGGTATTGATGTCGAAGAGGCGCTGCGCCAGCTCGATCGTTTGCCGGTCTCTATGCACTGCTGGCAGGGCGATGACGTCGCCGGTTTTGAAAACCCGGAAGGTTCGCTAACCGGCGGCATTCAGGCGACCGGTAATTATCCTGGTAAAGCGCGTAACGCCACCGAACTGCGTGCGGACCTTGAGCAGGCACTGAGCCTGATCCCGGGGCCAAAACGCCTGAATCTGCACGCGATTTATCTTGAGTCCGAGGCGCCGGTTGCCCGCGATCAAATCAAACCTGAACATTTTAAAAACTGGGTGGAATGGGCAAAAGCCAACAAACTGGGTCTGGATTTCAACCCGTCCTGTTTCTCACATCCTCTGAGCGCAGACGGCTTCACGCTGGCGCATGCTGACGACAAAATCCGTCAGTTCTGGATAGATCACTGCAAAGCCAGCCGCCGCGTTTCAGCCTATTTCGGCGAGCAGTTGGGCACACCGTCGGTGATGAATATCTGGATCCCGGACGGCATGAAAGATATCACCGTTGACCGTTTAGCCCCACGCCAGCGTCTGCTGGAGGCACTGGATGAGGTGATCAGCGAAAAGCTGAACCCGGCGCATCATATTGATGCGGTAGAAAGCAAGCTGTTCGGTATTGGTGCAGAAAGCTACACCGTCGGATCCAATGAGTTCTATATGGGCTATGCCACCAGCCGTCAAACCGCGCTATGTCTGGACGCCGGTCACTTCCATCCTACCGAGGTGATTTCCGACAAAATCTCCGCCGCTATGCTGTACGTGCCGCGCCTGTTGCTACATGTAAGCCGTCCGGTACGTTGGGACAGCGACCACGTGGTATTGCTGGATGATGAAACCCAGGCAATTGCCAGTGAAATCGTGCGCCACAATCTGTTTGATCGCGTTCACATTGGCCTGGATTTCTTTGACGCCTCTATCAACCGCATCGCGGCATGGGTCATCGGTACCCGCAACATGAAAAAAGCGCTGCTGCGCGCTCTGCTGGAACCCACAAAACAACTGCGTCAGCTTGAAGCCAGCGGTGACTACACCGCGCGTCTGGCGCTGCTGGAAGAGCAAAAATCCCTGCCGTGGCAGGCCGTCTGGGAAATGTACTGCCAGCGCCATGATACGCCTGCTGGCAGCCAATGGCTGGAAAGCGTACGAACATACGAGAAAGAGATTCTGAGCAAACGTAGCTGACAGCGACGCCTGATCTGTAGGCCGGATAAGACGCCCGCGTCGCCATCCGGCAATAAATGAAACACGATTGCCGGATGGCGCTGCGCTTATCCGGCCTACGTAAGACCCGAATAACCTTCGGGCAATAAATGGGAACACGAACATGCAAAATATTACCACCTCCTGGTTTGTCCAGGGGATGATCAAAGCGACTTCCGACGCCTGGCTGAAAGGCTGGGATGAACGTAACGGCGGCAACCTGACGCTACGCCTGGATGAGGCGGATATTGCCCCCTTTAGCGCTGATTTCCACGAAAAGCCGCGCTACATTGCCCTCAGCCAGCCGATGCCGATGCTGGCAAACACGCCGTTCATCGTCACCGGCTCCGGCAAATTCTTCCGTAACATTCAGCTCGATCCGGCAGCCAATTTAGGCGTGGTCAAAGTGGACAGCGACGGCGCAGGTTACCATATCCTGTGGGGCTTAACCCATGAAGCCGTCCCAACCTCCGAACTCCCGGCGCATTTTCTCTCCCACTGCGAACGCATCAAAGCCACCCACGGCAAAGACCGCGTGATTATGCATTGCCACGCCACCAACCTGATTGCCCTTACCTATGTCCTGGAAAATAACACCGCGCTTATCACCCGCAAACTGTGGGAAGGGAGCACTGAGTGCCTGGTGGTCTTCCCGGATGGCGTGGGCATTTTGCCGTGGATGGTGCCAGGTACCGATGAAATCGGTCAGGCAACTGCCCAGGAGATGCAAAAACATTCGCTGGTGCTGTGGCCTTTCCACGGCGTATTCGGAAGCGGACCTAACCTTGATGAAGCGTTCGGTTTGATAGATACCGCCGAGAAATCAGCTGAGGTGTTAGTCAAAATCTATTCGATGGGCGGTATGAAACAGACCATCGCACGTGACGAGCTGGTGGCGCTCGCAAAACGCTTTGGCGTAACCCCGTTGGCCAGCGCGATCGAACTGTACTAATACAGGTGCCGGGTGCGCTTTCGCCTTATCCGGCCTACATGACAGTACTCGTTTCATCGTAGGCCCGAGACGCGTAGCGCCATCAGGCACCAGGGATCTTGTTCAAGGAGAACGTTATGAGCTTTATGTTGGCATTGCCTAAAATCAGCCTGCATGGCGCAGGGGCAATTGGCGATATGGTCAATCTGGTGGCGAATAAGCAATGGGGCAAAGCGCTGATCGTAACCGATGGTCAACTGGTCAAACTCGGCCTACTGGACAGCCTGTTTAGCGCTCTGGACGCGCATCAGCTGCCTTATCACCTGTTTGATGAAGTCTTCCCGAACCCCACCGAGGCTCTGGTACAAAAAGGCTATGCTGTGTACCAGGCGCAAGCCTGTGATTACATCATCGCCTTCGGCGGCGGCAGCCCGATCGACACCGCGAAGGCAGTGAAAATCCTCACCGCCAACCCGGGGCCGTCTACCGCCTACTCCGGCGTCGGAAAAGTGAAGAACGCGGGCGTACCGCTGGTCGCGATCAATACCACCGCCGGTACCGCTGCAGAAATGACCAGCAATGCGGTTATCATCGACACCACGCGTCAGGTAAAAGAGGTCATTATCGACCCGAACATCATCCCGGATATCGCCGTAGATGATGCCAGCGTAATGCTGGAGATCCCGGCCTCTGTCACCGCGGCAACCGGTATGGACGCGCTGACCCACGCGGTGGAAGCGTATGTTTCGGTAGGCGCACATCCCCTCACTGATGCCAACGCGCTGGAAGCAATTCGTCTGATCAATCTGTGGCTGCCGAAAGCGGTTGAGGATGGTCATAACCTCGAAGCCCGTGAGCAAATGGCGTTTGGACAATATCTGGCGGGAATGGCGTTCAACAGCGCTGGTCTGGGCCTGGTTCACGCACTGGCGCACCAGCCGGGCGCGACGCATAACCTGCCGCACGGCGTCTGCAATGCCATCCTGCTGCCGATCATCGAAAACTTTAACCGTCCCAACGCGGTAGCGCGCTTTGCCCGCGTGGCGCAGGCGATGGGCGTGGATACGCGTGGCATGAGCGATGAAGCCGCGAGCCAGGAAGCCATTAACGCCATTCGCGCGCTAAGCCAACGCGTGGGTATTCCACAGGGCTTTAGCACACTGGGCGTCACCAAAGAAGATATCGAAGGCTGGCTGGATAAAGCGCTTGCTGACCCTTGCGCGCCGTGCAACCCGCGCGCCGCCAGCCGTGATGAAGTTCGCGAGCTGTATCTGGAGGCATTATGATCCGCAAGGCCTTCGTGATGCAGGTGAATGCTGATGCCCACGCGGAGTATCAACGTCGCCATAACCCCATCTGGCCGGAACTGGAAAGCGTGCTGAAGGCACATGGCGCCCATCACTACGCAATCTACCTTGATAAGGAACGGAATCTGCTGTTCGCCACCGTTGAGATTGAATCCGAGGAGCGCTGGAACGCCGTTGCCAGCACCGACGTCTGTCAGCGCTGGTGGAAATTTATGCGCGATGTAATGCCCGCCAATCCGGACAATAGCCCGGTTAGCGCCGAGCTACAGGAAGTGTTCTATCTGGCTTAGGACCGTAGGCCGGATAAGCGTAGCGCCATCCGGCACAACCGGCAGCTGGCTCAGTTCTGCTCCAGCACCAGAATCGCCTGGGTATCCGGCTCCAGCGCTTTAAAAATATGCGACTGGTCACCGGGGTAGCAAATATAATCCCCTTCCGCCAACTCCTCCGCTGCGTCGGTTAAGCCGACCAGCGCTTTTCCCTGCGTCACGATAATATGCTCCACCGATCCCGACGGATGTGGATGAGAAACGCGATCCGCTCCAGGCTGGGTCAGCAGCAGATAGATATCACGCCGCGCTCCCGGCGGGCACGCCGCCAGCAAAATAGCCTGATAATGCGCTTGTTCCGCCACGACTTTCATCCCTTCACCGCGACGAATCACCTGCGTTTTTTGTTCCTGCGGCTCCAGCAGACGCGCAAAGGGAATATCCAGCGCAACGCAAAGCGACCACAACGTTTCAAGGCTGGGATTGCCATTTCCCGCTTCTAACTGTGAGAGGGTCGATTTGGCAATTCCCGCACGCCGGGCAATTTCCGCCAGCGATAATCCGGTTCTCCGGCGTTCGCGCACCAGGCTTCTGGCAATGACGCTGATAGGTTGTGTCATAAAAAATCCAACGTTCACTATAACGAACGAAACGTTCGTCTTGTAAAGCATATCTGTTCCGTTCATTATAATGAAAATTCGTTCGATATGGCTAAAAGAAGATGAAACATTACTTTTCCTGTCTCAAAGGAGACACGATAAAAGCGATATTTTTAGTGTGCCTGGCTGTGGGTGTTGTCGGCATGTCTTATGGTTCGCTGGCAATGGCCTACGGCTTCCCCATGTGGGTGCCGTTTGTACTCTCTATTTTTGTGCTGGCAGGCGCGTCCGAATTTATGTTTATTGGGATCGTTGCCAGCGGTGGTAATCCGCTGGCAGCGGCAGCGGCAGGGTTACTGGTGAATGCCCGCCACGTGCCGTTTGGCGTAACGGTGCGCGATTTGGTTGGCACCCGCGCCGCCAGCTTTTTCGGCTGCCATATTATGAATGATGAGAGCGTGGTATTCGGCTTGTCGCAAAAAACACCCGAACAACGTAAAGCCGCCTACTGGCTATGCGGTCTGGGCGTCGCCCTATTGTGGCCGATTGGCACACTGATTGGCGCAGGTGTCGGCAAACTGCTCCCGGCACCGGAAACCATCGGTCTGGATGCCGTATTCCCGGCGATCTTACTGGCGTTAGTGATACCGGCGTTTAAAAACCGCACCACATTGATTCGTGGTTGCAGCGGCGCCGCGCTGTCGCTTGCCGCCGTTCCTTTTGTGGCGGCCGGATTGCCGGTGCTGCTTTCGCTGCTGGGCTTACTGGCGAGGGAAAAATAATGGGCAATATGACGCTATTTATTATCGGTATTGCTCTTTTGTCTGCGGGAACCTATTTGATGCGGCTCGGCGGCGCGAAACTTGGCAGCCGTCTGGCGCTATCCGAACGTTCACAGGCGTTGCTGTCAGATGCGGCCACGGTGCTGTTATTCTCTGTTGCTCTGGCGACCACCTTCTACGAAGGTGAACATTTTGCCGGGATGGCGCGCGTTCTGGGTGTGGCCTTCGCCGTATTTTTAGCCTGGCGTAAAATGCCGCTGATTGTGGTGATTATCGCCGCCGCGGTAGTCACTGCGCTATTGCGGCTGGCGGGGATAAATTAAACAAAAAAAGCGCCCCGGGGCGCTCTTTCGACAGTGGCTGGCGGCTTAGTTCAGCAGTTCTGCCGTCATATGTACGCGGTTGCCGGTGTATGCCTGAGTAATTTTATAAGAGCTTGCACCCGCTTGTTCAGCCTGCGCGGCAATCTTCGCTTCGGTGTTTTCCAGCGTCGTACCGGTTGCGGTGACAGACTGGGCAGCAAAAGTGCCAAAAGAGGTAGCCAAAGCGATAACTGCGACAAAAGTTTTGATGCTTTTCATGATATAAATCCTTACGATTCGTTGTTTGAGTAAGGCACCATGCCTTGATGAGCTAAATCATAGGCGGATACATGGACAACTAAAAGTGGAAGGATTTGCCTTTCTTTTTCAAACTAATTGAATATCAATCACGCACTGATCAACCGTTGAGGATGGGTATAAACCGTCGCCCGGCCCGGCTTACAAAACCCCACCAGCGTCAGATTGCAGCGCCCGGCGACCTCAACGGCGAGCGTCGTCGCGGCAGAAACTGCAAACAGGATCTCTACGCCGCACATGGCGGATTTTTGCACCATTTCATAGCTGGCGCGGCTGGAGACCAGTACTGCACCCTGCCGCCAGCGTTCACCTTCTACGGCGCGACGGCCTAAAAGTTTATCAAGCGCAACGTGGCGTCCGACATCTTCATGGCCCCCCGCCAGTTCACCCGACGGCATGACCCACGCTGCCGCATGGGTACAACCGGTCAGCTTACCTGTCGGTTGAAAATCATTCAGATGTGTTAACGCCCGATCAAGGTTGCCGAGGTTAAACGTCTGGGTAAATGGCAACGGCTGCACCGGCTTACCGATGTCATTGAGCTGTTCAACGCCACACACGCCGCAGCCGGTGCGGCCGGCAAGCGCGCGGCGACGCGCTTTCAGCCCCATAAAGCGGCGGCTGGAAAGTTCGATCTGCACTTCAAGTCCGTTACAGGACGGCACAACATCCATCCCAAAAATGTCACGCGGACTGTCAATGATCCCTTCAGACAGCGAAAATCCCATCGCAAAATGGGGCAAATCCTTCGGAGAAGCCATCATGACGACATGCGAAATGCCGTTATACACCAGCGCAACCGGCACTTCTTCGGCCACATCATCACGTCGGGGGTGCTGTAAATCCTCGCGTTTCCAGAGAGTCAGCTGGCGTGAGGTTGTGAAATCAGTCACATTTAGGACTTCTTCAGACAGTATATTGTTCACTTTCTTTTAACCATATAAGAACACGCACACCAACATTATGGTATTCTGTCACAACTCCTCCCGGATGGAGGAAAATTTACCCAATTCTGAACCTTTGCGGGCCAGCCCGTAAAGAAAAATAACAACCACTCCCTGAGCGTTTCGGATAGAGAAATGTGAAAGAGAAGTGACAATGTCGAAACAAGGAGCAAACCATGCAGGTCAGCAGAAGGCAGTTCTTTAAGATCTGCGCTGGCGGTATGGCAGGCACCACGGCGGCGGCACTGGGTTTTGCACCCAGCGTAGCGCTAGCGGAAACACGGCAATATAAACTGCTGCGCACCCGCGAAACCCGTAACACCTGCACCTACTGTTCCGTTGGCTGCGGGCTGTTGATGTACAGCCTCGGCGACGGTGCGAAAAACGCCAAAGCATCTATTTTCCATATCGAAGGGGATCCGGATCATCCGGTTAACCGTGGCGCATTGTGCCCGAAAGGGGCCGGTCTGGTGGATTTCATCCATTCAGAAAGCCGCCTGAAGTTCCCCGAATACCGTGCACCTGGCTCCGATAAATGGCAAAAGCTCAGTTGGGAAGAAGCGTTTGAGCGCATCGCCAAACTGATGAAGGAAGACCGCGACGCCAACTATCAGGCGCAGAATGCCGACGGCGTCACCGTTAACCGCTGGCTCTCCACCGGGATGCTGTGTGCTTCCGCGTCCAGTAACGAAACCGGTTATTTAACGCAAAAATTCTCCCGCGCGCTGGGTATGCTCGCGGTCGACAACCAGGCGCGTGTCTGACACGGACCAACGGTAGCAAGTCTTGCTCCAACATTTGGTCGCGGTGCGATGACCAACCACTGGGTCGACATCAAGAACGCCAACCTCGTCGTGGTGATGGGCGGTAACGCCGCTGAAGCCCACCCGGTCGGGTTCCGCTGGGCGATGGAAGCGAAAATTCGCAACGGCGCGAAACTGATTGTTATCGATCCACGCTTTACGCGTACGGCGTCGGTAGCCGATTTCTATGCCCCGATCCGCTCTGGTACTGACATTGCTTTCCTGTCAGGCGTAATGCTGTACCTGCTGACGAACGAAAAATATAACCGTGAATACACCGAGGCGTACACCAACGCCAGCCTGATCGTGCGTGAAGATTTTGGCTTCGACGATGGTTTGTTCACCGGCTATGACGCGGATAAACGCAAGTACGATAAAACCAGCTGGAACTATGAGCTGGACGAAAACGGCTTTGCCAAACGTGACACCACGCTGCAACATCCGCGTTGCGTCTGGAACCTGCTGAAACAGCACGTTTCCCGCTATACGCCGGAGGTTGTGGAAAATATCTGCGGGACGCCAAAAGCCGATTTCCTGAAAGTCTGTGAGTACATCGCAGAAACCAGCGCCAAAGATAAAACCGCGTCATTCCTGTACGCGCTGGGCTGGACGCAGCACTCCGTCGGTGCGCAGAACATCCGTACTATGGCGATGATTCAGCTACTGCTCGGCAATATGGGGATGGCAGGCGGCGGTGTCAACGCCCTGCGCGGTCACTCCAACATTCAGGGGCTGACCGACTTAGGCCTGCTGTCACAAAGCCTGCCGGGTTATCTGACGCTGCCAAGCGAAAAGCAAACCGATCTACAGACTTACCTTGCCGCCAACACGCCAAAGCCACTGCTCCAGGGGCAAGTGAACTACTGGGGCAACTACCCGAAATTCTTCGTGTCAATGATGAAGGCCTTCTTTGGTGATAAAGCGACGGCGGAAAACAGCTGGGGCTTTGACTGGCTGCCGAAGTGGGATAAAGGGTACGACGTGTTGCAGTACTTTGAGATGATGAACGAAGGGAAAGTGAATGGCTATATTTGCCAGGGCTTTAACCCGGTCGCCTCATTCCCGAACAAAAACAAAGTGATCGCATCGCTTTCCAAACTCAAGTTCCTGGTCACTATCGATCCACTCAACACCGAAACGTCCACCTTCTGGCAAAACCACGGTGAGTCTAACGATGTTGATCCATCAAAAATCCAGACTGAAGTGTTCCGCCTGCCATCAACCTGCTTTGCCGAAGAGAACGGTTCTATTGTTAACTCCGGTCGCTGGCTGCAGTGGCACTGGAAAGGTGCCGACGCCCCGGGGATCGCCCGTACCGATGGCGAAATCCTTGCGGGTATCTTCTTACGCCTGCGTAAGATGTATGCCGAACAGGGTGGCGCTAATCCAGAACAGGTGCTGAACATGACGTGGAACTACACCACGCCGGATGAACCTGCCTCTGAAGAAGTGGCCATGGAGAGTAACGGGAAAGCGCTGGCCGATATTATCGACCCGGCAACCGGTGCGGTGATCGTCAAGAAAGGCCAACAGCTCAGCTCGTTTGCCCAGTTGCGCGATGACGGCACGACCTCCAGCGGCTGCTGGATCTTTGCCGGGAGCTGGACGCCAGAAGGCAACATGATGGCGCGTCGTGATAACGCGGATCCATCCGGCCTCGGCAATACGCTGGGCTGGGCCTGGGCGTGGCCGCTGAACCGTCGCATTCTGTATAACCGCGCCTCCGCCGACCCGCAGGGCAACCCGTGGGATCCGAAGCGTCAAATCCTGAAATGGGATGGCGCAAAATGGAGCGGGATGGATATCCCGGACTACAGCGCTGCCGCGCCGGGTAGCGATGTCGGGCCATTCATCATGCAGCCGGAAGGAATGGGCCGCCTGTTCGCTATCGATAAAATGGCGGAAGGGCCGTTCCCGGAGCACTACGAGCCGTTTGAAACGCCGTTGGGTACCAACCCACTGCATCCGAACGTCATTTCTAACCCTGCCGCCCGTATCTTTAAAGACGATGCCGAAGCGCTGGGTAAGGCCGATAAGTTCCCGTACGTCGGCACCACTTACCGTCTGACCGAGCATTTCCACTACTGGACCAAGCATGCACTGCTTAACGCTATCGCCCAGCCGGAACAGTTTGTGGAAATTGGCGAGAAGCTGGCGAATAAGCTCGGCATCGCGCATGGCGATACCGTGAAGGTCTCCTCGAACCGAGGCTATATCAAAGCCAAAGCGGTGGTGACCAAGCGTATTCGCACGCTGAAAGCGGACGGCAAGGATATCGATACTATCGGTATTCCTATTCACTGGGGCTACGAAGGTGTGGCGAAAAAAGGCTTTATTGCCAATACGCTCACCCCATTCGTCGGTGACGCGAACACGCAGACGCCAGAGTTTAAGTCCTTCCTCGTGAACGTGGAAAAGGTATAACGGAGACGACATATGGCTTATCAATCTCAAGACATCATTCGTCGTTCCGCGACTAACGGTTTCACCCCCGCGCCTCAGGCGCGGGACCATCAGGAAGAAGTGGCGAAACTCATCGACGTCACCACCTGTATCGGTTGCAAAGCCTGTCAGGTGGCGTGTTCGGAATGGAACGACATCCGTGATGAAATCGGTAGCAACGTTGGGGTGTACGACAACCCGGCGGATTTGACCGCCAAATCATGGACGGTGATGCGTTTCTCGGAAGTGGAGCAGAACGACAAACTGGAATGGCTGATCCGCAAGGATGGCTGTATGCACTGTGCCGATCCGGGCTGCCTGAAGGCGTGCCCGGCAGAAGGAGCAATCATTCAGTACGCTAACGGCATTGTCGATTTCCAGTCTGAGCAGTGCATCGGTTGCGGTTACTGCATCGCCGGCTGTCCGTTCAACGTGCCGCGTCTTAACCCGGAAGACAACCGCGTCTACAAATGTACGCTGTGCGTTGACCGCGTGGTGGTCGGCCAGGAACCGGCCTGCGTGAAGACCTGTCCAACCGGCGCTATCCACTTTGGTTCCAAAGAGGATATGAAAACGCTGGCGGGCGAGCGCGTGGCGGAACTGAAAACCCGTGGCTATGACAATGCGGGCCTGTACGATCCCGCTGGCGTCGGCGGTACGCACGTCATGTACGTGTTACACCACGCCGACAAGCCGAATCTGTACCACGGTCTGCCTGAAAACCCGGAGATCAGCGAAACCGTTAAATTCTGGAAAGGCGTCTGGAAACCGCTCGCCGCGTTCGGTTTCGCCGCGACCTTTGCCGCCAGCGTCTTCCACTATGTCGGGGTCGGTCCGAACCGCGCGGATGAGGAAGATGACAACCTGCATGAAGAGAAAGACGAGGTGCGCAAATGAAAAGACGTGACACCATCGTGCGCTATACCGCGCCGGAACGCATCAACCACTGGATCGTCGCCTTCTGCTTCGTGCTGGCGGCGGTGAGCGGGCTGGGATTTTTATTCCCTTCCTTTAACTGGCTGATGCACATTATGGGCACTCCCCAACTGGCGCGTATTGTGCACCCGTTCGTGGGCGTGGTTATGTTTGCCTCGTTCATCATCATGTTTTTCCGTTACTGGCACCACAATCTAATCAATCGGGATGATATCTTTTGGGCGAAGAATATTCGTAAGATCGTCGTCAACGAGGAAGTGGGTGATACAGGACGTTATAACTTCGGCCAGAAATGCGTATTCTGGGCGGCGATTATCTTCCTGGTCCTGCTGTTAGTGAGTGGAGTGATCATCTGGCGTCCATATTTTGCGCCTGCTTTCTCAATCCCGGTGATCCGATTCGCGTTAATGTTGCATTCATTTGCCGCAGTCGCGTTAATTGTGGTTATCATGGTGCATATCTACGCCGCCCTTTGGGTGAAAGGCACCATTACCGCGATGGTGGAAGGCTGGGTAACCCGATCGTGGGCGAAGAAACATCACCCGCGCTGGTACCGAGAAGTCCGCAAGACAACGGAAAAAGAAACTGAATGAGTATTCGCATAATCCCGCAAGATGAGCTGGGTTCGAGCGAGAAATGTACGGCGGATATGATTCCGCCGTTATTGTTCCCCCGACTCAAAAACGTCTACAACCGCCGCGCCGAACGACTGCGCGAGCTGGCTGAAAGTAACCCGCTGGGCGATTATCTGCGCTTTGCTGCGCTGATAGCCCACGCGCAGGAAGTGGTGCTGTACGACCATCCGCTGGAGATGGATCTGACCGCACGCATTAAAGAAGCGAACGAGCAAGGCAAGCCACCACTGGATATTCACGTATTGCCGCGTGATAAGCACTGGCAAAAGTTGCTGCACTCGCTGATTGCTGAGCTAAAGCCCGAGATGAGCGGCCCCGCGCTGGCGGTGATCGAGAATCTGGAGAAGGCTTCGGAGCAGGAGCTGGAACAGATGGCAAGCGCGCTATTTGCGTCTGATTTTTCTTCAGTAAGCAGCGATAAAGCGCCGTTTATCTGGGCGGCGCTATCGCTGTACTGGGCACAAATGGCGAGCCTGATCCCTGGCAAAGCACGCGCCGAATACGGCGAACAACGTCAGTATTGCCCGGTATGCGGTTCGATGCCGGTATCAAGCATCGTGCAAATCGGTACGACTCAGGGTTTGCGCTATCTGCACTGCAACCTGTGTGAAACCGAGTGGCATGTCGTACGTGTGAAATGCAGCAATTGCGAACAGAGCCGTGATTTACATTACTGGTCGCTCGACAATGAACAGGCAGCAGTAAAAGCCGAAAGCTGCGGCGACTGCGGCACTTACCTGAAGATTCTGTATCAGGAAAAAGACCCAAAAGTTGAAGCAGTAGCCGACGATCTCGCCTCGCTGATTCTGGACGCCAAAATGGAGCAAGAAGGTTTTGCCCGCAGTTCCATCAACCCGTTCCTGTTCCCGGGCGAAGGGGAGTAACTAACACGTCGGGTAGCGCTTGCCCGGCGTTTTTCAAAGACGTACAGAAAATATTGCAACAAGGAAGAAACACCGCTTAAAGGTATAAGCTTTCAAACCTGGCAGCGGCTGATATCGGTTCGATTTATACGTGTACATGGCGAAAATCCGGTGCTTTGGTTGCCCTACTCTTCCTCGTTACCACCCTCGACGTATGCGCCATAGGGTTTAGCAGGCAGAACGATAAACGTTCCGTCAAAAACGGCACCCGGATGATCGTCGCCAGATAACTCCACCAGTAGCTGTACACGTGCTTTGCGGCCCCGCGCCAGCCTGTCCAGATCGCCGCTCAACGAGCCTAAATCCGCCACCGCGCTGGGTTTACCTTGTATCGGCTTACTGTAGCGAATATGCGCATCTGCCAGAATGATGGTTCCTCCGAGGTGGCGCTCGCGCAGCATCAGCCAGATAAGTCCCCATCCGGTCAGCGTCGCCAGCGAAAACAGGCTACCGGCAAACAGGGTATGGTGCGGATTTTGGTTGCCGGTTTCCGGCATTGTGGTAATAAACTTTTGTCCGGTGTATTGCTGAATGCGTACCCCCATCTTTTCACTCAAGGGGATATGCTCATACCACGCTTGCTGCAGTTGCCCGCACCAGTCGCCGCGATGCAGAATAGCATCCAGCGATGCGACCGGCTTAATCATCAGAAAATGACGGATTGGCGTGGTCGTGGGCGTGGTGATCTCCCCCTGGTTGACAAATCCAAGCTTGGCAAAAAACTCAACCGCGTCTTCACGTGCGCTACAGGTGACGCGTTTAACGCCTTCCTGCCGGGCGACCGACTCCAGGGTCATCGCCATTAACGTTCCCAGTCCTTTATCCTGTACCGAGGGGTGTACAGCCATAAAACGAATTGACGCCTCGTTATCGGCATTAATATACAGGCGACCTACAGCCACTAAGTTTCCTTCTTCGTCCACCACCATTTGATGGTGTGCCAACGCATCCCAGCCATCCCGTTCAGACCCTTTCGGCTGGTGCAGCGGTTTACGCAACATCTCCCAGCGAAACTGGTAGTAACGTTCTAATTCTTCTTCTGTTTGCGGTACCCGAAGGTGATACATAGCAGTACTCTCTCTTGTTATCCGCGGCCACGCAGGAAGCTGGCTCATACCTGGAGCCAGAACGTCACGGGGCCGTCATTGACCAGTGAAACCTGCATATCGGCGGCGAAGCGCCCGGTTTGCGTGTGCATATCCTGTTGGCGGCAGCGATCAACGAAATATTCATATAACGCTTCTGCATGATCCGGCGCGGCGCCTTTTGAGAAGCCCGGACGCATGCCGCGCTCCGTATCCGCCGCCAGCGTAAACTGGGACACCACCAGCACACTACCGCCTGCCTGTTGTACGTTCAGGTTCATCTTGCCGTCAGCATCACTGAAAATACGATATCCCAGCACGCGCTCGCACAAACGATTTGCCTTTTGTTCGTCGTCATCCTTTTCGACACCTAATAGCACCAAAAGTCCTGGGCCGATTTCACCCGTCACCTCTCCCTCCACGGTGACGCTGGCACGGGTTACGCGCTGAATTAATGCAATCATGGTTGGTCTGCTTCTTGTTGTTCTGCGGCTAATTTAAGTTTGCGGTATTCCCCGAGAGTGACAGTTATTTCCGCGCCTAGCAAGACAATACACCAGGTCCAGTATACCCAGACAAACAAGATGGGAATCACTGCCAGTACACCATAAATAAGCTGATATGATGGGAACATGGTGATATAAAGCGCGAAACCTTTCTTTCCTGCCTCGAACAGTAAAGCTGCGACAAATGCGCCGACAACCGCGTCACGGTTCGGCACGCGAGTCGTGGGGACTATACTGTAAAGTAGCCAGAATGAAATCCACGACAGCAGCAGAGGAAGGATGCGCAATACATTATCGATGACCGTATTCAGGTCGCTGGCCCAACGTAAAGAAAGCAGGTAGGAACTGATCGCCAGGCTGGCACCAGCGAGGAGCGGACCGAGGGTAAGAATCATCCAGTATACTGCAAAAGAGTACACTTTTGGCCGTGTACGTTTGCTGCGCCAGATAGTATTTAACGCGCTATCAATGGCATACATCAAAAGCAATGCCGTCACAATCAGTCCACAGGCGCCTACCGCCGTCATTTTGTTGGAATTGGCGACAAACTGTTCAATATAGCGCTGAATCACATCCCCGGTGGCTGGCATAAAGTTCGCGAAAATAAAATGGCGTAACTGAATGCTGACATCAGAAAACATCGGAAAGGCAGCGAAAAGGGCAAAAACGACGGCAATAAGCGGTACTAAGGAAAGTAGTGAGACATAGGCGAGGTTACCCGCCAGTGTCGTCATATTATCCTCATCAATACGCTGCCATAATAGCTTTAACCAGGCCCGTACAGGGCGTGTATGGCGTCCAGCTTTTTGGTGAACGATTTTTAGCATAACAGCTTCGCGAAATAGTCAGGAACGGTGGTTTTATCCTTCACCAGAATGCTGGTGATCCCCAACTGGCTGGCCCCTTCTATATTATCGGCGTTGTCGTCGAAAAAGACCGCATCGGTGGCGGAAAATCCTTCTTTTTGCAGAACGTGCTGATAAATGCGCGCTTCCGGCTTACGCATCCCCAAATGCTGGGATAAATAGATATGGTCAGCGGCAGCGCGAACCTCGGGATACTCCTCCGGCCAGAAATGGGTATGCAGCCGGTTAGTGTTCGATAACACCACCACCCGATGCCCTTGCTCACGCAGTTTATGCATGATGGCAATCACTTCGGGCCGTAATCCGACAAAGACCGCCTGCCAGCCGTGCGAGAATTGTTCATAGCTTAGAGGTAATGCCATCTCATGACAGAAGGCTTCAGCAAAAGCTTCGTCAGTTATCTCACCGCGCTCATGCTGGTGAAAAGCCTCTCCCATCGTAAATTTTTGCTTCAGCGAAGCCAGCGGTACGCGACTCAGGTCGCTCCATACACCTAATACACGGTTAAAGTCGATGTCGACAATCACATTACCTAAATCAAAGATATAGAGCATGCCATTCTCCTTGCTAACCGGGGAGGAATAACTGTAGCGGGAAAGGAGAAGTTTGACTATGTATCCCTTTATAAATCAATTAACAAAAAGACAATGGGTCCGGCATCGTCCCGGGCCGCATCATCATTTTTATTGACCTGATAAGGCGCTGGCGCCGCCATCCTGTACAAAATCGTCGTCACACTGAAGCGGCCTCGTCCAGCGACGGATTCACCTGAACCACTTCGATTTGCTGGGATTGAAGTAAATTCTGCAATGCCGAACCGGGATACTCATCAGTAAACAGAGCGGTAACCTGTGACACATTGCCGATCTCAACGGCTGCCGAAGCATGGTATTTCGTATGATCGGCGGCAAGCAGGATATGCCGGGAATGGGCCATCATGGTTTTCACTACGCTGGCTTCATTAACATCAAACTCCAGTAATGCGCCATCGCTCTCTATCGCGCCTACGCTGGTCACAAGATAATCCGCCCGAAACCCCGCGACAAATGCCGTCGCGGATGGCCCGATAATGCCGCTGTTATGTGGGCGTAACGTGCCGCCCGGCACCATAACTTCAAAGCGAGGGTTATTATAAAGAATGTGCGCGACGCGCAAACTATTGGTGATAATGCGCAGATGGTTATGGTTGAGCAACGCGCGTGCAACCTGCTCAACCGTCGTTCCAATCGTGATGAATATCGTGGAGCCGTCCGGAATATAGTCAGCCACGGCTTCCGCAATGGCTTTTTTCTCTTGCGTCCAGGAGACCTCCCGCTGCTCAAAAGCGGTATTGACGACACTGGACGCCCTACCGGCACCGCCGTGATGACGCGTAATCAGCCCCTGCTCGCTTAATTTACGAATATCGCGGCGAACCGTCTGGGTAGAAACCTCCAACAGACAGGCTAACTCATCGATATTCATATAGCCGCGCTCATCAATAAGCATTAACAGCCGATCGTGTCGCGGGTTACCGGTCAGTTCGGTAAGACTCATGAGCATTCCTCTAAAAGCTTCTTACTGCTCATATTATACAAAAAGCGACAGGAAAGATCGGGTTTGCTCACAATCAGGGATACCCGCCCGGCCACCCGGGCGCGTACACTTCAACGCGGCAACGCCGCTGGCAAATCTGACCGCCTTCTCAATGGCGTATCCACTTGCCAGCCCAAATGCCAGTGCGCCGTGAAAAACATCGCCTGCACCGGTCGTATCCACCACGTCCACGGTAAAACCCGGTTGGTGGCGTACCGTCGTTTTTTCCAACCAGTTGCAGCCTTCACTGCCTCGCGTGACATAGACATGTCCATTTGTGAGCGTTTGTGCTTTTTTTAGCGCATCAAGGGTTTCGCTGCTCCCCGTCAGACGTGCCAGTCCCGGTTCGGAGAAGGCGGCGTGGTCACTTAAGGCCACCAGCTCGCTAATATCCTGCGGCGTAATATCACCATCCAGAACGGTCATGACTCCCGCCTGCCGTGCCAGCGTAAAGGCCTGTTTCGCGCCGTCATGCCAGCGTACATCCGCCAACACCACATCCCACTGCAAAAAATCGATGTCGTTAAGCCAGTCAGCGTCAGGTAACAAATCCGGACTGGGATAATTAACGATAATCCGCTCTCCTTTGGCATCTACCATAATCGCTGACTGTGACGACATCGCCTGCGTATAGCGGCGGGTATAGCGGGTATTTACCCCCAGGGATTCCAGCTCCGCCAGCAGGCTGTTTCCGGTGTCGTCATCGCCCACACGGCCAATAAAGTCCACCTGCGCGCCCAATTTCGCCGCAGCCACGGCAGCGGTCGCCGCAGGCCCACCGCCCACTTCCGTATAGCGCTTCGCCACATATTTCCCTCCTTCCGTCGGTAATCCATCAACGTAATAAATGCGATCCATCACGGTAATACCTACACAAGCAACACGAATCATGGTCATTCCTTAAGCATCTTTGGATGGGATCATTTTAATTTCACGAAATGTTTAAAAAGTGACGGCTGTCAATTTTTTGACTATAAATTACAAATACGATCACAAACAGACAAAAATAACGCTCACCAATGACAAAAAATGACACTACTGTGTTCAGGAGAACGATATGGCAGTTATAGCATTTATCGGATTGGGGCAGATGGGCTCACCTATGGCGAGCAACTTGCTAAAGCAGGGCCATCAACTCAGTGTCTTCGATGTTAATCCCAACGCCGTACAGCATCTGGCGGACAAAGGCGCGCAACCTGCGGGCAGCCCGGCTCAGGCAACCATCGGCGCTGAATTTGTTATCACCATGCTCCCGAATGGCGATTTGGTACACACCGTTCTCTTTGGTGAGCAAGGCGTTTGCGAAACTCTGTCCCGTGAAGCACTGGTCATTGACATGTCCACTATTCATCCGCTGCAAACCGACAAGCTGATTGCCGACATGCAGAGCAAAGGGTTCAGCATGATGGATGTGCCAGTCGGGCGTACCTCCGATCACGCCGTTTCAGGCACGCTTTTGCTGCTGGCGGGCGGTACCGCTGAACAGGTGGAACGGGCGACGCCAATACTGATGGCGATGGGCAATGAACTGATTAACACCGGTGGACCAGGGATGGGCATCCGCGTGAAGTTAATTAATAACTACATGAGTATTGCGCTCAATGCGCTCTCCGCAGAGGCCGCCGTGTTATGTGAAGCACTCGGCCTCTCTTTTGATGTGGCACTAAAAGTAATGAACGGCACCCCTGCCGGAAAGGGCCATTTCACCACCTCCTGGCCAAACAAAGTGCTGAAAGGGGATCTTTCTCCCGCCTTCATGATCGATCTGGCGCACAAAGATCTTGGTATCGCGTTGGATGTCGCCAATCAACTGCACGTACCGATGCCGCTCGGTGCCGCCTCCCGGGAAGTTTATAACCAGGCGCGAGCCGCAGGACGTGGCCATGAGGACTGGAGCGCCATTCTGGAGCAGGTGCGCATCAGCGCCGGGCTGAACGCCAACGTAAAAAAGTAACTACTTTATAAAGGAAAATTGAATGAACAACTACACCATCAAAGACATTACGCGAGCGTCTGGCGGATTTGCCATGCTGGCTGTCGATCAGCGTGAGGCAATGCGTTTAATGTTTGCTGCTGCTGGTGCGAAAACACCCGTTGCCGATAGTGTGCTAACGGATTTCAAAGTGAATGCGGCGAAAATTCTCTCTCCGTATGCTTCTGCCATTTTGCTGGATCAGCAGTTCTGTTATCACCAGGCCGTGGAGCAAAACGCGGTTGCCAAAAGCTGCGCCATGATCGTCGCAGCCGATGATTTCATTCCGGGCAACGGTATTCCTGTCGATAGCGTGGTCATCGATAAAAAAATTAATGCACAGGCGGTAAAACAGGATGGTGCGAAGGCCTTAAAACTGTTGGTACTGTGGCGCTGCGACGAAGACGCGCAGCAGCGTCTGGATATGGTTAAAGAATTCAATGAATTATGCCACTCCAATGGTTTGCTGAGCATTATCGAACCGGTTGTACGTCCGCCACGCCGGGGCGACAAGTTCGATCGCGAGCAGGCGATTATCAATGCGGCCAAAGAGCTGGGCGACAGCGGCGCCGACCTCTACAAAGTTGAAATGCCGCTCTACGGTAAAGGCACGCAGTCTGATCTTCTTACCGCCTCACAGCGCCTGAATGCACATATCAATATGCCGTGGGTCATTCTCTCTTCCGGCGTTGACGAAAAGCTGTTCCCACGCGCCGTTCAGGTAGCAATGACAGCAGGAGCATCTGGCTTCCTGGCCGGGCGAGCAGTCTGGTCATCTGTGGTGGGGCTACCTGATACCGAACTGATGCTGCGCGACGTTTCCGCGCCTAAGCTGCAGCGTCTGGGCGAGATTGTCGATGAAATGATGGCGAAACGTCGTTAATACGAGGGCAGAAAAATGAAATGGTTTAACACGTTGAGCCACAACCGTTGGCTGGAGCAGGAAACCGACCGCATTTTCAATTTTGGCAAGGGTGCTGTTGTACCAACCGGCTTTGGCTGGCTGGGGAATAAAGGGCAGATTAAAGAAGAGATGGGTACCCATCTATGGATCACGGCCCGTATGCTGCACGTCTATTCTGTCGCAGCCAATATGGGTCGCCCAGGCGCTTACGACCTGGTTGATCACGGCATCAAAGCCATGAACGGCGCACTGCGCGATAAAAAATACGGTGGCTGGTATGCCTGCGTTAGCGATCAGGGCGTTGTGGACGCCTCTAAACAGGGTTACCAACATTTCTTCGCCCTGCTGGGCGCGGCCAGCGCCGTCACTACCGGCCATCCGGAAGCCAGAAAACTGCTCGATTACACCATAGAAGTGATTGAGAAATACTTCTGGAGCGAAGAAGAGCAAATGTGCCTGGAGTCCTGGGATGAAGCGTTCAGCAAAACCGAAGACTACCGCGGCGGCAACGCCAATATGCACGCCGTCGAAGCATTTCTGATCGTTTATGACGTCACCCATGACCGTAAATGGCTTGACCGCGCGCTGCGTATCACATCAGTGATTATTCATGATGTGGCGCGTAGCGGTGATTACCGTGTCAACGAACATTTCGATTCACAGTGGAATCCTGTCCGCGATTACAACAAAGACAACCCGGCCCATCGTTTCCGCGCCTATGGCGGCACGCCGGGACACTGGATCGAGTGGGGCCGTCTGATGCTTCATCTCCATGCTGCTCTCGAAGCACGTTTCGAAACGCCGCCCGCCTGGCTGTTGGAGGACGCGAAAGGTCTGTTCCACGCCACCCTTCGCGACGCCTGGGCGCCGGATGGCGCAGACGGCTTTGTCTACTCGGTCGGCTGGGACGGTAAACCTATCGTGCGTGAACGCGTACGCTGGCCGATTGTAGAAGCGATGGGTACAGCCTACGCCCTCTACACCCTGACGGGCGATAGCCAGTATGAGGAGTGGTACCAAAGATGGTGGAACTACTGCATTAAATACCTGATGGACTATGAAAATGGTTCCTGGTGGCAAGAGCTGGACGCCGATAACAAAGTGACCACCAAAGTGTGGGACGGCAAGCAAGATATTTATCACTTGCTGCACTGTCTGGTCATTCCTCGTCTGCCACTGGCGCCTGGCCTGGCTCCAGCGGTCGCGGCGGGTCTTCTGGATATCAACGCGAAATAGATCATGAGGATGGCAGCCATGCACAGCGGTGGAAAAACGATTCAGCTTAATGCAGGCCATTACCAGGCGAAAATTGTCACGGTTGGCGCAGGTCTGGCGGAACTGACCCATCATGGGCGTCATGTGGTCATCCCGCATAAACCGGAAGAAATACCCATGGCGCATCTGGGAAAAGTATTGATTCCCTGGCCCAATCGCGTGACAAATGGCTGCTACGCCTATAACGGCAAGGTTTTCCAGCTTGCCATTAACGACCCGGTTTCGCAGACCGCCATTCACGGTCTGTTAGCCTGGCGAGACTGGCAGATTCGTTATCAGTCGGCGACGGAAGCGTCGCTAACGATTTTTCTGCCGCCCTCTTACGGTTATCCCTTTGCGTTGATATCGGAAGTGATTTATCGGTTAGATGCCGCCAGTGGGCTGCATATAGTGATTCGTACGCAAAACATTGGCGATGAATCAGCCCCTTATGGCGCGGGCGCGCATCCTTATTTGACTTGCAATCTGCAAAGCATCGATAGCTGCGTATTAACGCTGCCGGCAAGCGAAGAATTGCCCGCAGGGCTGGACTTTTCCACATCATGCTCAATTGGCGAAACGCGGCTTGATCATGCGGTTAAGACCCCGACTATCCCGGCTGAGTGGGAAGTCAGGCTGGCCAGCCCGACACAAAACATGTCCACATTTTTACGTAGCAACCAGCCATGGTTGCAGATCTATACCGGCGAAAAACTCAGCCGAAAAGGTCTCGCAGTAGAACCCATGAGTTGCCCGCCCGATGCTTTTAATTCCGGCATCGATCTCATTCACCTTGCCCCCGGAGATACCCATCAAATGCATTTTTCCATCGGCAGTGAATAGTCCGAACGAATTACCGACTTACCCTACATTCACGGAGACCAGAATGAATTCTCTACTACAACGGCCAACCGATTTTGCGCTAACGCCATGTCAGGATGGTTTTTCGCTAACATATCAACAACGTCTGATTTTACGCCACAGCGCCGAGACCCCTTGTCTGTGGATTGGCGCAGGCGTTGCCGACATTGATATGTTCCGCGGCAACTTCAGTATCAAAGATAAACTTAACGAGAAGATTGCGTTAACGGAGGCGACGGTCAGCGAGTTGCCCGACGGCTGGCTGGTACAATTCAGCCGTGGCGCAACAATTAGCGCCACCCTTCGCATCTCCGCCGATGAGACGGGACGCCTGACGCTGGATCTGCAAAACGACGACCTGCACCACAACCGTATCTGGTTACGCCTGGCGGCTAATCCAGACGACCATATCTATGGCTGCGGTGAACAGTTCTCGTATTTCGATTTGCGCGGCAAGCCATTCCCACTGTGGACCAGCGAACAGGGCGTGGGTCGTAACAAAAACAGCTATGTCACCTGGCAGGCCGACTGTAAAGAGAACGCCGGCGGCGACTATTACTGGACTTTCTTCCCGCAGCCAACGTTTGTCAGTACGCAAAAATATTACTGCCACGTCGATAATAGCTGCTATATGAATTTCGACTTCAGCGCGCCGGAGTATCACGAACTGGCGCTGTGGGAAGATAAAACTACGCTGCGTTTTGAGTGTGCCGACACCTACATCGCCCTGCTGGAAAAACTGACGGCGCTGTTAGGTCGCCAGCCGGAACTGCCGGACTGGGTTTACGACGGCGTCACGCTGGGAATTCAGGGCGGTACTGAGGTGTGCCAGCAAAAACTGGATACCATGCGCAAGGCAGGCGTGAAGGTCAACGGCATCTGGGCGCAGGACTGGTCCGGCATTCGCATGACCTCCTTTGGTAAGCGCGTGATGTGGAACTGGAAGTGGAATAGCGACAACTATCCGCAACTGGATAGCCGTATCAAACAATGGAAAGAAGAAGGCGTACAGTTCCTCTCTTATATCAACCCATACGTCGCCAGTGATAAAGACCTCTGCGCCGAGGCGGCGGCGCGTGGCTATCTGGCAAAAGACGCCTCGGGTGGCGACTATTTGGTCGAGTTTGGCGAATTCTATGGCGGCGTGGTTGATCTGACTAATCCCGAAGCCTACGACTGGTTCAAAGACGTTATCAAGAAAAACATGATTGAGCTTGGCTGCGGCGGCTGGATGGCTGACTTTGGCGAATATCTGCCGACCGATACGTACCTGCACAACGGCGTCAGCGCCGAAATCATGCATAACGCCTGGCCTGCGCTGTGGGCCAAATGCAACTACGAGGCGCTCCAGGAAACGGGCAAACTCGGGGAACTCCTGTTCTTTATGCGCGCCGGTTACACCGGTAGCCAGAAATACTCCACCATGATGTGGGCGGGTGACCAGAACGTGGACTGGAGCCTCGACGATGGACTGGCCTCCGTCGTCCCGGCGGCATTGTCGCTGGCGATGACCGGCCATGGTCTGCATCACAGCGATATCGGCGGCTACACCACCCTGTTTGACATGAAACGCAGCAAGGAGTTGCTGCTGCGCTGGTGCGATTTTAGCGCCTTTACGCCGATGATGCGCACCCATGAAGGTAACCGCCCCGGGGATAACTGGCAGTTCGACGGCGACGCGGAAACCATCGCTCACTTTGCCCGCATGACCACCGTCTTTACCACCCTGAAACCGTATCTCAAGCAGGCGGTGGCGCAAAACGCGGCTACCGGTCTGCCGGTCATGCGTCCGCTATTCCTGCACTACGAGAACGATGCCGCAACCTACTCCCTGAAATATCAATATCTGCTGGGGCGTGACCTGCTGGTCGCCCCGGTTCACGAACAAGGACGCCACGACTGGACGCTCTATCTGCCAGAGGATAGCTGGATCAACATCTGGACCGGCGAAACCTGTCGCGGCGGCGAAATAACGATAGATGCGCCGATTGGCAACCCCCCCGTCTTCTATCGCGCACAAAGCGAGTGGGCTGCACTTTTTGCTTCTTTACGGAATATCTAATACGGCTCGCCCGCAGGGAAACCTGCGGGCAGATGGAGAAGAATAATGAGTCAAACATCATCGAATCCGGCAACCCTACGCTTGCCGTTTAAAGAAAAGCTTGCCTATGGGATGGGAGATTTAGGTTCCAATATCCTGTTAGATATCGGAACCCTCTATTTACTCAAATTTTATACCGATGTGCTTGGTTTACCGGGCACCTACGGTGGGATCATTTTCCTTATCGCCAAATTTTTCACCGCATTTACCGATATGGGGACCGGTATTATGCTCGACTCGCGGCGCAAAATTGGTCCAAAAGGTAAATTCCGACCTTTTGTTCTTTATGCCGCCTTCCCGGTAACGTTGCTTGCCATCGCTAACTTCGTCGGTACACCGTTTGAAATTACCGGCAAAACGGTGATGGCAACTGTCCTGTTTATGCTGTACGGCCTGTTCTTCAGCATGATGAACTGCTCATACGGCGCGATGGTGCCTGCCATTACCAAAAATCCGGACGAACGCGCCTCGCTTGCCGCCTGGCGTCAGGGCGGCGCCACCCTCGGCCTGCTGCTGTGTACCGTCGGTTTTGTGCCAGTGATGAACCTGATCGAAGGCAACGCGCAACTCAGCTATATCTTCGCCGCTACGCTGTTTTCACTGTTTGGCCTGCTGTTTATGTGGCTGTGCTATGCCGGGGTAAAAGAACGCTATGTCGAAGTAAAACCTGTCAATAACGCGCAAAAGCCCGGATTATTACAGTCATTCCGCGCTATCGCCGGTAACCGTCCGCTGTTTATTCTCTGTGTCGCTAACCTTTGCACGCTAGGCGCGTTTAACGTCAAACTGGCAATTCAGGTTTACTACACCCAGTACGTACTGAACGACCCGATCCTGCTCTCGTGGATGGGTTTCTTCAGCATGGGCTGCATTTTTATCGGCGTGTTCCTGATGCCCGGCGCAGTAAGACGTTTCGGCAAGAAAAAAGTCTACATCGGCGGACTGTTAATATGGGTAGCGGGCGATCTGCTCAACTACTTCTTCGGTGGCGGCTCGGTCAGTTTTGTCGCCTTCTCCTGCCTGGCGTTCTTCGGTTCCGCCTTCGTCAACAGCCTGAACTGGGCGCTGGTCTCCGACACGGTGGAATATGGCGAATGGCGTACCGGCGTCCGCTCGGAAGGAACCGTTTATACGGGCTTCACCTTCTTCCGTAAGGTCTCCCAGGCGCTGGCAGGGTTCTTCCCAGGCTGGATGCTGACGCAAATTGGCTACGTGCCAAATGTGGTGCAATCGGCGGACACCGTCGAAGGCCTACGCCAGCTGATCTTCATCTATCCGTGCGCTTTGGCGGTCATCACCATTATTGCGATGGGCTGTTTCTACAATCTCAACGAGAAAATGTACGTGCGAATTGTGGAAGAGATTGAGGCCCGAAAACATACGGTTTAACACCAATCAAATACAACGCCCTGCGGGGCGTTTTGAGAGGCGATTATGTCTAATCATGATCCGCTAATGCTAAAGCTAAGCCTGCGGGAAAAATGTGCCTATGGCATGGGCGACTTTGGCTCAAACCTGATGCTGTGTATCGGTACACTGTATCTACTTAAGTTTTATACCGATGAATTAGGAATGCCTGCGTACTATGGCGGGATAATCTTTCTGGTGGCGAAGTTCTTCACCGCCTTTACCGATATGCTGACCGGCGTATTGCTCGATTCCCGTCGCCATATTGGCGCAAAGGGGAAATTCCGTCCTTTTATTCTGTATGCGTCATTTCCGGTAGCCCTGGTGGCGACGGCACAATTTTTTGCTACTCATTTTACCTTACCCGTTAAAACCGCATTCGCGACGGTCTTGTTTATGCTGTTTGGCCTGTTCTACAGCCTGATGAACTGCTCATACGGCGCCATGGTGCCCGCCATAACTAAAAACCCGCATGAGCGGGCGCAACTTGCCGCATGGCGTCAAGGCGGCGCCACTATTGGCCTGCTGCTTTGCACCGTGGGTTTTATGCCGATTCAGGCGCTGTTCGCGCAATCTCCTGCGACAGGCTATCTTATCGCCGCCGTGATTTTCTCAGTGTGCGGGCTATTCAGCATGTGGTGGTGCTTTAGTGGCGTGAAGGAACGTTATATTGATATCGTGCCAGATACGCATAAACCCAGCATATTAAAATCATTCTACGCCATTTTTCGTAATCCGCCCTTGCTGGTGCTCTGCGTCGCCAACCTGTGTACGCTGGCCGCTTTTAATATCAAGCTGGCTATTCAGGTTTATTACACCCAGTACGTGCTCAACGATATTCATTTGCTGTCATGGATGGGTTTTTTCAGTATGGGGTGTATTCTGATTGGCGTCTTATTAGTACCTGCCGCCGTAAAGCGTTTTGGCAAAAAGCAGGTTTATCTCGGCGGTCTGATGCTATGGGCGATAGGCGATATCCTGAATTTTATCTGGGGTGGAACGTCATTTCTGTTTGTTATTTTCTCCTGTATGGCCTTTTTCGGTACCGCCTTCGTCAACAGTCTGAACTGGGCGCTGGTACCGGACACAGTGGATTACGGCGAATGGAAAACGGGCGTCCGTGCTGAAGGTTCGGTTTATACCGGCTATACTTTTTCCCGCAAAATTTCCGCTGCACTTGCTGGCTTCCTGCCAGGTATTATGCTGACGCAAATCGGTTATATCCCCAACATAGCGCAAAGTAACGCCACGTTGCTTGGTTTGCGTCAGCTGATTTTTTTATGGCCTTGCGGTCTTGCCATTATCGCAGCACTAACGATGGGCTTTTTTTATAAGCTCAATGAACAACGTTTCGCTTTTATTATCGAGGAAATTACTCAAAGAAAAAAAACAGGAAACCAGACTGTCGCGACTAATAATAAACAAAGTATTTCTACTGTAAATAATTAAACAATACTTGCCGCTTTATCCATCCCGATGGATGGCGGCCTCCCTACATTTAAAAAATGGATTTATTATGAAATCTTTGAATACGATAGTGATCTTAACCTCTGTAATATCCACTTCTGTTTTTGCTGGCGCTTATGTAGAAAACCGTGAGGCTTATAACCTGGCGTCCGACCAAATGGAATTCATGCTGCGTGTCGGCTATAACTCTGATATGGGAGCTGGAATTATGCTGACGAATACTTATACGCTACAGCGCGATGATGAATTAAAGCACGGTTATAATGAGATCGAGGGCTGGTATCCCTTATTTAAACCGACAGAACGATTAACCATTCAGCCCGGTGGCCTGATTAATGATAAAAGTATCGGTTCTGGCGGCGCCGTATATCTGGACGTCAATTATAAATTCACCCCGTGGTTTAATCTGACGATACGTAACCGTTATAATCATAATAATTACAGCTCTACTGATTTAAATGGTGAATTAGATAATAACGATAGTTATGAAATTGGCAATTACTGGAATTTTACTATTACCGATAAATTTTCTTATACTTTTGAACCACACTATTTTTATAACGTTAATGATTTTAATAGCAGCAATGGTACTAAACAGCACTGGGAAATTACTAATACCTTTCGCTATCGTATTAATGAGCACTGGTTACCCTACCTGGAACTGCGCTGGTTAGATCGTAATGTGGAACCCTATCATCGGGAACAAAACCAGATCCGTATCGGGGCGAAGTATTTCTTCTGATAAAAAAGCCGCTGGGAATCAGCGGCTTTTATGTGCCGGATGAAGGCTTATGCCTTATCCGGCCTACGAGGAACTCGTATTACTCTTCTTTCGCACTACGATTCGCGCGACGGCGATCGTTTTCCGTCAGGTGACGCTTACGAATGCGGATAGATTGTGGTGTGACTTCTACCAGTTCGTCGTCGTCAATGAACTCCAGCGCTTGCTCAAGACTCATTTTAATTGGCGGAACCAGAATCACCGCTTCATCCGTACCAGATGCACGCATGTTGGTCAGTTTCTTACCGGTCAGGCAGTTTACCGTCAGGTCGTTAGAACGGCTATGAATGCCGATAATCTGGCCTTCGTAAACTTCCGCGCCATGACCGAGGAACAGTTTACCGCGATCCTGTAGACCGAACAGCGCAAACGCCACCGCTTTACCCTGACCGTTGGAGATCAGTACGCCATTTTGGCGCTGACCTACTTCGCCCGGACGGATATCGTCGTAATGGCTGAAGGTGGAGTACAGCAGACCCGTACCAGAAGTCATGGTCATGAATTCTGAGCGGAAACCAATAAGCCCACGGCTTGGGATCACGTAGTCGAGACGTACGCGGCCTTTACCGTCCGGATTCATGTTTTTCAGGTCGCCTTTACGCTCGCCCAGCGCCTGCATCACAGACCCTTGATGCTGCTCTTCAACGTCCAGCGTTACGTTTTCGTACGGCTCTTGTTTACGACCGTCGATTTCGCGGAAGATAACTTTCGGACGGGAAACCGCCAGTTCGAAACCTTCACGACGCATATTTTCAATCAATACGGACAGGTGCAGTTCACCACGGCCAGATACACGGAACGCATCGGCATCTTCCGTTTCTTCAACGCGCAGTGCAACGTTATGTACCAGCTCTTTGTTCAGACGGTCAAGAATCTGACGAGAAGTCACAAACTTGCCTTCTTTACCGCAGAACGGCGAGGTGTTAACGCAGAAGAACATAGACACGGTCGGCTCATCAACGGACAGCGCCGGCAGCGCTTCAACGTTCTGCGGGTCGCAGATAGTGTCGGAGATGTTCAGTTCACCCAGACCGGTGATCGCGATGATATCGCCCGCCTCCGCCAGATCGCTGTCGATACGCTCCAGGCCCAAATGCGTCAGTACTTTACCGACTTTGGCGTTACGGGTTTTCCCTTCGCTATCAATGATAGTAACCTGCTGGTTCGGCTTAACTTTACCGCGTTTGATGCGGCCAATGCCGATAACGCCAACGTAGTTGTTGTAGTCAAGCTGAGAGATCTGCATCTGGAACGGACCATCGAGGTCAACGTCCGGTGCCGGAACATGATCAACAATCGCCTGATACAGCGGGGTCATGTCTTCGGCCATATCTTCGTGGTCCAGACCCGCGATACCATTCAGCGCGGAAGCGTAGATGATCGGGAAGTCCAGCTGTTCGTCGGTCGCGTCGAGGTTAACAAACAGGTCAAATACCTGGTCGACAACCCAGTCCGGACGCGCGCCAGGACGGTCAACTTTGTTAATAACCACAATCGGTTTCAGGCCATGAGCAAAGGCTTTTTTGGTCACGAAGCGCGTTTGCGGCATTGGGCCGTCAAATGCATCAACCACCAGCAGCACAGAGTCAACCATGGACATGACGCGCTCTACTTCACCACCGAAGTCAGCGTGCCCGGGAGTATCAACGATGTTGATACGGTAATCATTCCATTTAATAGCGGTGTTTTTAGCGAGGATAGTAATACCACGCTCTTTCTCCAAATCGTTGGAGTCCATCACTCGCTCTTGAGTTTCGGCACGAGAGTCGAACGTACCGGATTGCTGCAGCAGCTTATCAACCAGGGTAGTTTTACCATGGTCAACGTGCGCGATGATGGCGATGTTACGCAAATTTTCGATCACAACTTTGCCTCAGGCATTAGAAATAGCGCGTTATTGTACACGGATTAATCGCACTACAAAACAGGATCACAAACATCCTCCGCAAACAAGTATTGCAGAGTCTGTTTGTGATCGCTTTCACGGAGCGTTAAAAGGGTGGCTTGCGTTCTATTGCACCAATGTGGTGCTTAATGTTCACATTAAGGCACTATTTTGGTGCAACATAGTCACCGTGGTGCAGCCCTTTTGCACGATGGTGCGCATGATAACGCCTTTTGGGGGCAATGTGAAAGTTGGCACAAATTTCGCTTTATATTTTTACGGCGACACGGCCAGCAGAATTGAAGATCTCGTTACCACGACGACCGACCATGACCAATCCGGGAGAGTACAAGTATGTCCGCTGAACACGTTTTGACGATGCTGAACGAACATGAAGTGAAGTTTGTCGATCTGCGCTTCACCGATACCAAAGGCAAAGAACAGCATGTCACCATCCCTGCTCATCAGGTAAATGCCGAATTCTTTGAAGAAGGCAAAATGTTTGACGGCTCCTCTATCGGCGGCTGGAAAGGCATTAACGAGTCTGACATGGTTCTGATGCCGGATGCTTCCACGGCAGTTATCGACCCGTTCTTCGCCGACTCTACCCTGATCATTCGTTGTGATATCCTCGAACCGGGCACCCTGCAAGGTTATGATCGTGACCCGCGTTCTATCGCCAAGCGCGCAGAAGATTACCTGCGTGCTACCGGCATTGCCGATACCGTTCTGTTCGGGCCAGAACCAGAATTTTTCCTGTTTGACGACATCCGCTTCGGCACCTCCATTTCCGGTTCTCACGTGGCCATTGACGATATTGAAGGCGCCTGGAACTCATCGACTAAATACGAAGGTGGTAACAAAGGTCACCGCCCTGCAGTGAAAGGGGGTTATTTCCCGGTTCCGCCGGTTGACTCCGCGCAAGATATCCGCTCTGAAATGTGTCTGGTCATGGAGCAGATGGGTCTGGTGGTAGAAGCCCACCACCACGAAGTCGCCACTGCAGGTCAGAACGAAGTGGCAACCCGCTTCAACACCATGACCAAAAAAGCGGACGAAATTCAGATCTATAAATATGTGGTACACAACGTCGCTCACCGTTTCGGGAAAACCGCAACCTTTATGCCAAAACCGATGTTCGGCGATAACGGTTCCGGTATGCACTGCCACATGTCCTTGTCCAAAAATGGCGTAAACCTGTTCTCCGGCGATAAATATGCTGGTCTGTCTGAACAAGCGCTGTACTACATCGGCGGCGTCATCAAACACGCGAAAGCGATTAACGCCCTGGCAAACCCGACCACCAACTCCTATAAGCGTCTGGTCCCGGGTTACGAAGCACCGGTAATGCTGGCCTACTCCGCCCGTAACCGTTCTGCCTCTATCCGTATTCCGGTTGTTGCCTCTCCGAAAGCGCGTCGTATCGAAGTGCGTTTCCCGGACCCGGCGGCTAACCCGTACCTGTGCTTTGCCGCGTTGCTGATGGCCGGACTTGACGGGATTAAAAACAAGATCCACCCGGGCGAAGCCATGGACAAAAACCTGTATGACCTGCCACCAGAAGAAGCGAAAGAGATCCCGCAGGTAGCCGGTTCTCTGGAAGAGGCGCTGAACGAGCTGGATCTGGACCGCGAGTTCCTGAAAGCCGGCGGTGTATTCACGGATGAAGCGATCGACGCTTACATCGCGCTGCGTCGCGAAGAAGATGACCGCGTTCGCATGACGCCGCACCCGGTAGAGTTTGAGCTGTACTACAGCGTTTAATCGTATATTAAAAATCCGACGAATTTCGCGTTGCTGCAAGGCGGCAACTGAGCACATCCCCAGGAGCATAGATAGCTATGTGACTGGGGTAAGCGAAGGCAGCCAACGCAGCTGCAGCGTGAAAGGCGTCAGGAGTTTTTGAGTTGCCGTGGAAACTTTCAGCCCATCCCAGGATGGGCTTTTTTCTCCACCAACAATCTGATCTCACGCGCTTTTTAGTGGTAAAAAGCTATAATGCACTAAAATGGTGCAACCTTTTCCTGGAGACTGCTGGATGGCAAGCGGCATACAGCCCGATGCTGGGCAGATCCTTAATTCGTTAATCAACAGCGTGCTGGTGGTCGACGACGCGCTGGCAATCCATTACGCCAACCCTGCCGCGCAGCAGTTGCTCGCGCAAAGCTCACGCAAACTGTTTGGAACGCCGTTACCTGAACTGTTGAGCTATTTTTCGTTAAACATTGACCTGATGCGCGAAAGTTTAGCGGCAGGACAGGGCTTTACCGATAACGAAGTGACGCTGGTGATTGATAGTCGCTCGCATATTCTTTCTTTGACCGCCCAACGTCTGCCCGACGATTTGATCCTGCTCGAAATGGCGCCGATGGATAACCAGCGTCGTCTGAGTCAGGAGCAGTTGCAGCACGCGCAGCAAATCGCCGCCCGCGATCTGGTGCGCGGTCTGGCGCACGAAATCAAAAATCCGCTCGGTGGCCTGCGCGGTGCGGCGCAGTTGCTCAGCAAGGCGCTGCCCGACCCGGCGCTAACGGAATATACCAAAGTCATCATTGAACAGGCCGACAGGCTACGTAACCTTGTCGATCGTTTGTTAGGGCCACAGCACCCGGGAATGCGCATTACCGAGAGCATACATAAAGTCGCGGAGCGCGTGGTCGCGCTGGTATCTATGGAACTGCCCGATAATGTGACATTGATTCGCGATTATGACCCCAGCCTGCCGGAGCTACCGCACGATCCGGACCAAATTGAGCAGGTGCTACTCAATATTGTTCGCAACGCCTTACAGGCTCTGGGGCCGGAAGGCGGCGAAATTACGCTACGAACGCGTACTGCCTTCCAGTTAACGTTGCACGGCGAGCGCTATCGCCTGGCGGCGCGTATAGACATTGAAGACAACGGGCCGGGTATTCCCCCTCATCTGCAGGATACGCTGTTCTATCCGATGGTCAGTGGCCGCGAAGGTGGTACCGGCCTTGGATTATCTATCGCCCGCAATCTTATCGATCAACACGCCGGCAAAATTGAATTTACCAGTTGGCCGGGGCATACCGCGTTTTCGGTTTACCTGCCGATTCGGAAATAGAGGTACTTATGCAACGAGGAATAGTCTGGGTCGTCGATGACGATAGCTCCATCCGTTGGGTGCTAGAACGAGCCTTTGCCGGAGCTGGATTGACCTGTACCACCTTTGAGAATGGTAGTGAGGCACTGTCTGCGCTGGCCAGTAAAACGCCGGACGTTTTGCTGTCGGATATTCGGATGCCGGGTATGGATGGGCTGGCGTTGCTAAAACAAATTAAACAGCGCCATCCGATGCTGCCGGTCATCATTATGACCGCACATTCCGATCTGGATGCCGCGGTGAACGCCTATCAGCAGGGGGCGTTTGATTATCTGCCTAAACCGTTTGATATTGATGAAGCCGTCGCCCTGGTCGAGCGCGCGATTAGCCACTATCAGGAGCAACAGCAACCACGTAATATTGAAATTAACGGTCCGACAACTGACATGATAGGCGAAGCGCCCGCCATGCAGGATGTCTTTCGCATTATTGGCCGCTTATCCCGCTCTTCTATCAGCGTCCTGATTAATGGCGAATCCGGTACCGGCAAAGAGTTGGTGGCCCATGCGCTACATCGCCATAGTCCACGCGCCACAGCGCCGTTTATCGCGCTCAATATGGCGGCTATTCCAAAAGATTTGATCGAATCCGAACTGTTTGGTCATGAAAAAGGCGCTTTTACCGGGGCGAACACCATTCGACAGGGGCGTTTTGAGCAGGCTGACGGCGGTACGCTGTTTCTGGACGAAATTGGCGATATGCCGCTGGATGTCCAGACACGTTTACTACGGGTGCTGGCCGATGGGCAATTCTACCGCGTGGGCGGCTACGCGCCGGTAAAAGTGGATGTACGTATTATCGCCGCCACCCACCAGAATCTCGAACGACGAGTTCAGGAAGGGAAATTCCGCGAAGACTTGTTCCACCGCCTGAATGTGATTCGTATCCATCTCCCGCCGCTGCGTGAGCGTCGGGAAGATATTCCGCGCCTGGCGCGCCATTTTTTACAGGTCGCCGCCCATGAATTAGGTGTGGAAGCCAAATTATTACATCCGGAAACCGAAGCGGCGTTAGCGCGTCTGGCCTGGCCGGGCAATGTGCGGCAACTGGAGAATACCTGCCGCTGGCTTACCGTGATGGCCGCCGGACAAGAAGTATTGATTCAGGATTTACCGGGCGAACTGTTTGAAACCTCGGCGCCGGAGAGTTTGCCCCACCTGCCGCCGGAGAGTTGGGCTACATTACTGGCGCAATGGGCGGACCACGCTTTGCGATCCGGTCATCAAAATCTGCTTTCTGAAGTGCAGTCTGAACTGGAAAGAACGCTGCTGACTACGGCGCTACGCCATACACAGGGCCATAAACAGGAAGCTGCCAGGCTGCTCGGTTGGGGGCGAAATACCCTAACGCGAAAGCTGAAAGAGTTGGGAATGGAGTAAGCCTTAGCCGTTTATGTAAAGATTAATAATTGAGCGCAAATCGCTGCTATTTTACGCTTTACTGTTCCGATGAGTTGAGTATGATCATGCCCGGCAAACGGGGGGCTTCATTATGCTGGAATCCATTATTACTTTGCTCTCAAGCGGAGCGGCCGACAGCCACACGCCGCAAACGGCGGTCGCCGCCGTACTGTGCGCGGCGCTGGTTGGACTGTTCAGCTAAATGTGTGCCGGATGGCGCTACCGCTTATCCGGCCTACGGATTACCATGATTTGTAGGCCCGGTAAGCGATAGCGCCACGGCAACATGACTAAATCACCCGCGAGAACTGCTGCATTCGTGCTTTCTGGCGTAGGTAAGCGTCAAAGCACATGCAGATATTACGAATCAACAATCGTCCTTTCGCCGTGACTTGTATTCCTTGTTCGTTCACATCCACCAGCCCGTCTTTCTCTAACGGCGACAGTAGTTGCAAATCTTCGGCAAAATACTCGGCGAAATGTAAATCCCACTGGCGCTCAACGGCGGTATAATCAAGACGAAAGTTACAAATGAGCGACTTAATGACATCCCGGCGGATACCGTCGTCGCGGGTCAACGCAATACCACGCCACAACGCGTTTCCTTGCTCATCAACCTGCTGATAATACTGCTTCAGCGCTTTCTGGTTCTGCGCATAACAATCGCCAATCATGCTAATGGCGGAAACGCCCATTCCCAGCAGATCGGTATCCCCTTGAGTGGTATATCCCTGGAAATTACGGTGTAGCACCCCTTTACGCTGCGCCACGGCCAGTTCATCATCCGGACGAGCGAAGTGATCCATCCCAATAAACTGATAACCCGCTTCGGTGAGCGAGGCGATGGTCTGCTGGAGGATATCCAGCTTTTGCTGCGCGCTGGGTAAATCAGCATCTTTAATTTTGCGCTGAGCGGCAAAAAGCGTCGGCAGATGCGCATAGTTAAAGACGCTCAAACGGTCGGGGTTAAGCTCCGTTACACGCTTCAGCGTAAAAGCAAAGCTTTCCGGCGTCTGTTTTGGCAGGCCATAAATTAAATCGATATTGGTCGAGGTAAAACCAATCTCACGAGCATGATTGAGCAGCGCAAAAATAAATTCCTCGTCCTGCTCGCGGTTCACCAGCCGCTGAACTTCTTTGTTAAAGTCCTGCACGCCCATACTCAGGCGATTAAAACCTTCAGCCCGTAAATGATCGAGGACATCCAACTCAATCTCGCGCGGATCAACCTCGATCGAGATCTCGGCGTCTGCGGCAAAATGAAAATTATCGCGCAGCAGTGTCATTAAGCGGCTGATTTGCGCTTTATTCAGGTAGGTTGGCGTACCGCCGCCCCAGTGAAGCTGGCTAACAAGACGCCCTGCAAACAGCGGCGCGCGATGGCGGATTTCTTCTTCCAGCGCATCCAGATACTGATCCGCTTTGTGCTGCTGGCGGGTGACAATCTTATTGCAACCACAAAAGTAGCAGAGCTTATGGCAAAACGGGATATGCACATACAGCGAGAGCGGACGGTCAGGATACCGCGCTACCGCCTGCTGGAAGGCCACTTCGTCGAAGTCTTCAGAAAATTCCAGCGCGGTCGGGTACGAGGTATAGCGTGGCCCGGAATAGTTATATTTCTGGATCAGGGCCAGATCCCAGTCTATTTGCTGTTCAGACATGCTCACTCCTTCCGATGGCGTCTCTGGCGGGTACGGCGTGCCAGCGTTACGCCATGACGGACGGAAAGCCGGCTGCGCAGCCATTTCTGTCGCCGCGACAATCGCTGTAGTTTAACGAATAACCACGCCAGATAACATATAACCGGAAGGGTTATAAGCAGGATGGGAACCCCCACAGCGTAAACCCGTTAATGGCCGCCTCGTAGCAGGCGCATCATATCTTCCTGCTTCTCATCCTCTTCTTCGTCGTCTTCCTCATCATCGTAAGAAAGACCCAGTTTCTGCATCAGTTCATCAATGCGATCCAGTTTGGCATCCACCCAGGATTGCTCTTCCGTACTCAGGGTTTCGCCCGCTTCCAGACGTTCTAACAGCGCATCCAGGCGCTCATCCGTTTCCAATAAATCCAACTCCGCCTGCGGTGAAAGCATAGGTTTCTCACTTTTCGGTTTATGCTGTTGGGTTACTCTTTCCGTCACGTCCAATGGAATGGGCGTTTTACTACCAATACGTGGATCTTTTTGTTGTTTCTGATTACCGCTGCCAGAGGCGGTATTGCCGCCCGTCGCGCGACTTCCCGGCGCATGACCGCGGTGCTTTTTCTGGCGTTTGCGGTCGCGCGCTTCCTGATTTAACTCTTCACGCGTTTTACGGCGTGGTTTACCGGACGCTTTACTGCGCGATGCAGGGGTTGGTTTTTTCATGATGTCTGTCTTTTAAGCCGTTTTATTCAGTATAGAATTGAGGCGGAATCTAGCAGAAAGCAAGCAAAGAAAAAAGGCGACAGAGTAATCTGCCGCCTTTTTTCTTGACCCACAACCCTTAACGGGTTCCACCATCCCTGTTGGCTATCAACATGCCCTGTTTTTCCCTTAGCCTGAAACATTCCATGTTGTTTCCATTTCCTTCTACTAACGTCTCCGGACGTTCGTCTTCCTGACAATCCTGTGTCCTCGCCTCCTGGCGCTCCTGACCCTCATCCTGAGTCGTTGATCCTGTTAGCGTCCTCGCTGTATGCGCTACTTTACTCTTTTGGGGTAAACGTACAAGACTCAGACACGGCAAACTTCGCTTTTTCAGACAATTACCTTTCTATAAATTTCTGATTTAACTGTATTAACTCACTTCTCATGTCGCCACGACCTTGTCATCTCGCATAGATACAATGGGCAATGTCTCACAAAGTACATGGCTTTTGCTTACAGCGCCTGCGCGCCGAAAAATCCGCCTTTTGCTGGCGTTCAGGTATAATCGCGGCAACGCTTTGACTGACGGAGACGACCACATTGACTAACCTGAATTATCAACAGACGCATTTTGTGATGAGTGCGCCTGATATTCGCCATTTACCTTCCGATAGCGGAATTGAAGTGGCTTTTGCTGGCCGTTCCAATGCAGGTAAATCCAGCGCTCTGAACACTCTGACCAACCAAAAGAGCCTGGCGCGTACCTCTAAAACGCCGGGCCGTACCCAACTGATTAACCTGTTTGAAGTGGTAGATGGCAAACGGCTGGTCGACCTGCCAGGCTATGGCTACGCGGAAGTCCCGGAGGAGATGAAACGTAAGTGGCAACGCGCGCTGGGGGAATATCTGGAGAAACGTCAAAGCCTGCAAGGGTTGGTCGTTCTGATGGATATCCGCCATCCGTTAAAAGATCTCGACCAACAGATGATCCAGTGGGCCGTGGAGAGCAATATTCAGGTTCTGGTGTTGCTGACCAAAGCGGACAAACTGGCCAGCGGCGCACGCAAGGCACAGTTGAATAGGGTACGTGAAGCAGTACTGGCTTTTAATGGCGATGTGCAGGTTGAGGCATTTTCGTCGCTGAAGAAGCAGGGCGTGGATAAGTTACGGCAGAAACTGGACAGTTGGTTTAGTGGTCTGACCCCGGTTGAAGAGACACAGGACGCAGAGTAATCCCTATTGATTGCCGGATGGCGACGTGGTACGCCTTATCCGGCGGCAAACCCGTTGTTTTACTTTATACCTTTCGAATTTCAGTAGTCACAGTCCGGATAAGCGTAGCGATATCCGGCAATGAGGCAATTTCAATACAGCTGTTCCAGCCTCAAACATTTTCTTGCGCCCAATAAAAAACGCCCCAGTCATAAACTGACTGGGGCGGCTAAAATATTCAGCCAAATCCGATTACGTGAAGTAAAAGGTCTGAAAGATAGAACATCTTACCTCTGTACCCTACGTGAATAACTTTACTCTTTTTTGCGCAACACAGAAAGACCTTTTCGTAATTTTTTTTCATTCTTTACATAGGGAATTCTAATACCCATCACAAAATCCCCTCTCTTATGTTGCTTAATTACGAAAAAAGCGCGTTATTCGATAAACGTTTAGTGCGCTTGATCCCAGTTTTCTCCGCTTCCGACTTCCACCAGCAACGGCACATCAATACGCGTACAGTTTTCCATCAATTGATGGATACGTTTTGATACCGCGTCCAGGGAGTCTTTATGTACTTCAAACACCAGTTCATCGTGTACCTGCATGATCATACGCACGCGTGGTTGTTCCTTTTGCAGCCATTCATCCACGGCGATCATTGCGCGTTTAATAATGTCTGCGGCGGTTCCCTGCATCGGGGCGTTGATTGCTGCGCGCTCGGCGCCAGCGCGCCGCGCCGCATTGCTGGATTTGATATCCGGCAAGTAAAGGCGGCGCCCTTCCAGTGTTTCAACGTAGCCCTGCTCTTTTGCCTGGGCGCGGGTGCGTTCCATATATTCCAGCACGCCAGGGTAGCGTTCGAAGTAGAGATCCATGTACTTCTGCGCCTCTTTACGCGGGATATTAAGCTGGCGAGAAAGACCAAAGGCGCTCATACCGTAAATCAGGCCAAAGTTAATGGCTTTCGCACTTCGGCGCTGTTCACCGGTCACGCTATCCAGCGGTAGGCCAAAGACTTCCGCCGCCGTTGCGCGGTGAATATCTTTCCCTTCGGCGAACGCCGTAAGCAGTCCTTTATCACGGGAAAGATGCGCCATAATACGCAGCTCAATCTGTGAATAGTCCGCCGACACAATGAGATAATCTTCAGGCGCGATAAATGCCTGACGAATACGGCGGCCTTCATCATTACGCACTGGAATATTTTGCAGGTTCGGGTCGGTGGACGATAAACGTCCCGTTGCCGTCACAGCCTGATGATAGGACGTGTGGACGCGCCCGGTTTCCGGGTTAATCATCAACGGTAGCTTATCGGTATAGGTGGATTTTAGCTTCGCCAGCCCACGATACTCCAGAATCACTTTCGGCAATGGATAGTCCAGCGCCAGCTCTTCCAGTACCTCTTCCGACGTTGACGGCGCGCCGCCTGGCGTTTTCTTCAGCGGCTTGATGCCCTGTTTTTCAAACAGGATGGTCTGTAGCTGCTTCGTCGAGGAGAGGTTAAATGCCTCACCCGCAATGTCATGCGCTTTCTTCTCCAGTTCCGCCAGACGTAGCGTAATTTCTTCCGAATGTTTGTGCAGGACAGCAGGATCGATTTTCACGCCGTTGCGCTCAACGCGCGACAGTACTGGCACCAGTGGCATTTCGATGTTTTCGAAAACATTCAGCGGCCCTTTATGCTGCTGGAGTTCAGGCCACATTTTAAGATGCAGTTGTAGCGTGACATCCGCATCTTCTGCCGCATAACGCCCTGCTTCCTCCAGTGCAATCTGATTAAAGGTCAGCTGGTTTTTACCTTTACCAGCAATTTCTTCAAAGGTGATCGTTTTGTGCTTCAGCCAACGATCGGACAGGCTATCCATATCGTGACGTCCGGCGACACTGTTCAGAATGTAAGACTCCAGCATGGTATCGAAGGCGATACCGCGCAGCTCAATGCCATAGTTCTGCAAGATACCGCGATCGTATTTGAGGTTTTGCCCCACCTTCCGCGCATTTTCATCTTCCAGTAGCGGCTTCAGCAACTCCAGCGCACGCTCACGGGGGATTTGATCCGGAGCATCCAGATAATCATGCGCGACAGGTATATACGCGGCAACGCCGGGTTCAATGGCAAAAGAGAGCCCCACCAAATTGGCGGCGATATTATCCAGGCTGTCGGTTTCGGTATCGAAAGCAAAAACCGGCGCCTTTTGTAGCTTTTCAATCCAGCTCTCCAGCGTGGCCTCGTCAAGAATAGTGACATAGTTTTCATAAGAGAGCGTTGCCGCAGGCTCGCTGGACGATTCATCAATAACGATCGTTTCCTGGGGTTTGGCCGCTGGTTTCGCGCCTTTTGCCTGTAGCCACTTGCCGGACTCAACGTCCACCGTCCAGCGCTTAAACTCATATTTTTTAAACAGATCCAGTAGTACATCCGCCACTGGCTGTTGGACTTCAAGCTGTTCGCAGGTCAGCTCCAGCTCAACATCTGTTTTAATGGTGGCCAGTTGATAAGACAGGTACGCCACTTCTTTATGCTGCGCTAATTTACCTGCCATCGTTTTGGCGCCGCGGAAAGTAAGACCAGCAATTTTTTCCGGCTCGGCGTACAGCCTATCCAGGCCGCCTAATCCCTGAAGCAAAGCTTGCGCCGTCTTCTCCCCCACCCCCGGGACACCAGGGATATTATCAGAAGAGTCCCCCATCAGCGCCAGAAAGTCGATAATCAGTTCCGGTGGCACGCCGTACTTATTGACGACTTCATCCGGGCCAAGAATAGTGTTGGTCATCGTGTTGATCAGCGTGATATTCGGCGTCACCAGTTGCGCCATATCTTTATCGCCGGTACTGATTAATACCGGGCGGCCTGCTTTTTCCGCTTCGCGCGCCAGAGTGCCGATGACATCGTCCGCCTCTACGCCAGAAACCGCCAACAGCGGCAGACCCATCGCTTTAACCATGGCATGTAACGGCTCTATTTGCGCCCGTAAATCATCTGGCATTGGAGGACGATGCGATTTGTAATGTTCAAAGAGTTCATCACGGAAGGTTTTTCCTTTAGCGTCAAACACCACCGCAGCATGCGTCGGCTGATACTGCATGATCAGGCTGCGCAACATATTGAGGACACCATACATTGCGCCCGTAGGTTCTCCCGCGCTGTTAGTTAACGGCGGAAACGCATGATATGCGCGATAGAGATAGGATGAGCCATCTACGAGAATAAGTGGGTTTTCTGGGATCTGAACCATAATGTCCGTGCCTGTTTATCAGATTATGGTTAAAGGATGCCACATACAGGAGGAAAACTTGAGTTTTTCGCCACATTTGCAGAAAAGTTTTGTAGTTCTTCAGGAACGCTCGCAAAAAAACCTGTGGATAACTTTGTGCATAAATTATTGCCATTGCTTTAAAATCAGCGCGATAGTATTGATTTATTTATAATAATCCTTTTATTTCAATAGATTGATAAGCCTCCACTTTCCTTATTATCTGATTCGTGCCGTTATCATATTGTGGATAGTTGTTACGAATGTTTCTATTTCACTCGGTCCCCATCATTAAGGCTATTTTCTGATAGAATCAGCCCCTTGCGCCCTTTTAGCGCTCCGTTTATGGCTAACTTTTGAATAATTAATTATGACGAGACTACTCGCAGCGATCACGCTCTCACTGAGTATCGTATTGACCATTCTGGTCACCATAGTTTGCTCAGTACCGATCATCATTGCCGGAATGGTAAAGCTTCTTTTGCCTGTTCCCGGCGTCTGGCGTAAGGTCTCTATTTTCTGCAATTTCATGATGTATTGCTGGTGTGCGAGCCTTGCAATGCTACTGCGCCTTAATCCGCACTTGCAGTGGGATGTCGAAGGATTAGAAGGTCTGAGCAAGAAAAATTGGTATTTACTGATTTGTAACCATCGTAGTTGGGCGGATATCGTTGTACTGTGCGTGCTGTTTCGCAAGCATATCCCGATGAATAAATATTTTCTTAAACAGCAATTAGCCTGGGTACCATTCATCGGCCTGGCGTGCTGGGCATTAGATATGCCATTTATGAAGCGCTACTCCCGTAGCTATCTGCTCCGCCATCCTGAGCAACGCGGCAAAGACGTCGAAACGACTCGTCGCTCTTGCGAAAAGTTTCGTCGCTATCCCACCACCATCGTTAATTTTGTAGAAGGCTCCCGTTTTACGAACGAAAAACGCCGGCAAACGCATTCACCCTATCAGTATCTGTTGCCGCCAAAGGCGGCAGGCATTGCGATGGCGCTTAACGTCTTAGGATCGCAATTCGATAAGCTGCTTAACATTACGTTGTGTTACCCGGATAACGATCGTCGTCCCTTTTACGATATGCTAAGCGGCAGGCTGACGCGTATTGTCGTACGGGTACAACTGGAGCCCATACATAAAGAGCTACACGGCGATTATATTAACGACAAACTATTCAAACGCCGTTTTCAGCGTTGGCTTAATACGCTCTGGGATAAGAAAGATAGAGAAATAGAAAGGATTAAAGCATCTTGTAAAAACGCCGGTCAGTGACCGGCGTTCTTTTTATTTTTTATCAACCAAATATTTCACAGTATCAGCATACTGCTGGACAAAGACATCCATGCTGCTGGTATCCATGCCCTGTGGGTTAATCTGGTATTTGCCGTTTACAAACATCGCCGGAACGCCCTGCAGTTGCAGGTCAGACGCAGCTTTCTCCTGTTGTGCAACCAGAGATTTCACCACGAAGCTGTTCCATGCCGCATCGTAATCTTCGCCTTTGACGCCCGCATCAACGAACACTTTACGGATATCCGCGGCAGATTGTACGGTCTGCGTTTTCTGTACAGCTTCAAACAACGGAACCGTGACTTTATCTTCTACGCCTAACGCCATCGCCACCGCCCATGCCTGGGTGAGATCCTTGCCCAACGGCCCGAGAAACTCGACGTGGTACTTAGTCATTTTGGTGCCTTCCGGCAGTTTTTTCTCCACATTGTCAGACACATGAAGGACTTCTTCAAACTGATAACAATGTGGGCAGTAGAATGAGAAGAACTCCAGCACCTGAGGTTCACCAGCGACCGGTTTATCCAGCGTGATATACTGTTTACCGTCGCTGATCTGTGCTGCCGAGGCGCTAAAAGCTAAAACCATACCAGCCAGCGCCAGCCAAATCTTTTTCATGATCAACTCTCTCCGATTAATACATTGGCGTTAATTGTAAAGGGGGTTCGTGCAAAATTTTAGTCTGTTCAATAAAAGTCGTCGTCTGTCGCTGCCAGTAATCTTCTCCCGTTAACCAGGGAAAGTTTTTCGGAAACGCAGGATCGCCCCAACGACGAATCAACCAGGCAAGATAATAAACTAATCGCATAGCGCGTAAAGGTTCAATGAGTTCAATTTCAGACGTATCAAAGTCACTAACGTCTTCATAAGCTTCAATAATTGTTTCAAGCTGCATTCGCTGTTCCGCTTTATCGCCATTCAGTAGCATCCATAAATCCTGTACTGCCGGGCCGTTACGAGCATCATCTAAATCGACAAACAGCGGCCCATCTCGCCACAGAATGTTGCCGGCATGACAATCGCCGTGCAACCGCAGCGCGGTGAAATCGGTACGCCAGCATTCGGTAACAGTAGAAAGTAGAATATCAGTGGCTTTCAGGAAAGCCGCTTTTTGGCCGGAGGGAATAAGCTCAGCATCTTCGAATACCTGCCGCGGTTCAAAGAGATACTCAGCAAGCCCAATATCGGGTCGGAAAATAAAAGGACGCTTTCGCCCCGTCTGATGCAACCGACCCAAATAACGCGCTACCGCTTCCATCTGATCAATATTGTCGGCTTCAAACTGGCGACCGCCTACGCTCGGGAAAATGGCATAATGATAGCCCTGATGCGCTAACAGCGTCTGCCCATTAAAAGACAACGGAGCGGCAACCGGAACCTCATCGTTATTCAACTCAAGCGCGAACTGATGCTCTTCCTGAATTTGATCGACAGACCAGCGTTCAGGACGATAAAACTTAACGACAAAACGTCGACGCTCTTCATCCTGAAACTGATAAACGCGGTTTTCATAACTATTTAGCGGAGTCAGCCCGGAATCCACCCTGATCCCCTGTTCAAACAGCGCATCCATGATGGTTTCCGGGCGTAGCGTCTGGAAAGTAAAAGCGTTATCGTTCATGCCATTATCCGGAGAATACAACGAATGATTCAGGATATCATTTCGTGACGATTTCGGTGGCTCCGCTTACAAGGTTTTACTCTTTAATGACGCCGCGGGCGCGTAAAAGCGCTGTCTTAAAATCTTCTTCGTAGTCTTTTTGAATACCTGGAATGACCGCATCTTTGGCAGAATCGCGCATTTTCAGGTGGTAGATCAGGCTATCGTCAGTTAAATCTACGAGCTCGCCATCAAAACCTGACTCTTTCGCCAGTTTCTGCAAAAATTGCGTTAGATTAAGATCGGGCTCTTTCTGCCAGGCTGGCTGGAGGAGTTCAATGACTTCATTCAGACGTTTACATTTCATAGCTGTGCTCCTTATTCTTGATACAGATACGGTAGCAGGGTCAATACCACAATAAAAGAGGCGATATCAGTGAATCCGGAGGATGCGATAATCGGCGTAGTGCTGGCAGGTGGTAAGGCCCGGCGAATGGGAGGGGTGGATAAAGGTCTGCTTGAACTGGACGGTAAACCACTATGGCGGCATGTTGCCGATGCGCTCGCGCCACAACTCGCTACAGTCATCATAAACGCTAATCGTCATCTGGATATTTACCAGTCTAGCGGCCTGAAAGTAATCGAGGATTCAATCGCTGATTTTCCTGGTCCGCTGGCGGGTATGCTTTCTGTTTTTCAACAAGCAGAAGGCGACTGGTTTCTATTTTGCCCCTGCGATAATCCCTATATCCCCTCTCATGTTGTTGAGCGCTTAGCGACCCAGCGTCACGGTGCACCCGTGGTTTGGGTTCATGATGGAGAACGCGATCATCCAACAATAGCCCTGATAAATCGTAACGTTCAGCCAGAGCTGGAGGCGTATTTGCGAGCAGGAGAGCGGCGGGTCATGGTTTTTATGAATCAAGTAGGTGGGCATGCCGTCGATTTCAGTGATTGTAAGGAGGCATTTGTCAACGTCAACACGCCAGAGGAGCTTGCCAAATGGCGGAAAAAATGATCATTCCTTTACTGGCAATTGCCGCCTGGAGCGGTACGGGAAAAACCACTCTGCTGAAAAAACTCATTCCTGAACTTTGCGTCAAAGGCATCAGGCCAGGACTGATTAAACACACTCATCATAATATGGATATCGATAAACCCGGTAAAGATAGCTATGAGCTGCGGAAAGCTGGCGCAGCGCAGACGCTGGTTGCCAGCCAGCAACGTTGGGCATTAATGACGGAAACACCGGAAGAAAAGGAATTAGACCTGTTCTGGCTGGTAAGCCGTATGGATGCGTCCACCTTAGATATAGTATTGGTCGAAGGTTTTAAGCATGAGGCTGTCGCTAAGATCTTACTGTTTCGGCAGGATTGCGGTCATTCGCTGGCGGAGCTAACGATAGATGAACATGTTATTGCGGTTGCCAGCGATGTTCCCGTCGCGGTAGATGTGCCCGTTCTTGATATCAATGATATTTCCCGGATCGCAACGTTTGTTGAGCAGTGGTTAAAGCGTCACTGATGGCGCTGTCCTGTCAGGCCACAGACGCAAAAAAGCCCATCCGTCAGGATGGGCTTCTTCTTGTATGATGCCTGGCAGTTCCCTACTCTCGCATGGGGAGACCCCACACTACCATCGGCGCTACGGCGTTTCACTTCTGAGTTCGGCATGGGGTCAGGTGGGACCACCGCGCTAGTGCCGCCAGGCAAATTCTTGTGCTCGGTACGCAATACTTTATCGCATCAGCGGCGTTGGCTGCACTCGTAAAGCCAGTCACATACTTCAGTATGCTCCTTCCTTTCCTTCGCTTGCCGCCTTGCTGCTGCGCAAATTATTGCGTACTACAATCCGGAATCTGAGCTGAAAATTGTTCGTCTTCTCAATCCGCCAAAACATCTTCGGCGTTGTAAGGTTAAGCCTCACGGTTCATTAGTACCGGTTAGCTCAACGCATCGCTGCGCTTACACACCCGGCCTATCAACGTCGTCGTCTTCAACGTTCCTTCAGGAGACTTAAAGTCTCAGGGAAGATTCATCTCGGGGCAAGTTTCGTGCTTAGATGCTTTCAGCACTTATCTCTTCCGCATTTAGCTACCGGGCAGTGCCATTGGCATGACAACCCGAACACCAGTGATGCGTCCACTCCGGTCCTCTCGTACTAGGAGCAGCCCCCCTCAATCTTCCAGCGCCCACGGCAGATAGGGACCGAACTGTCTCACGACGTTCTAAACCCAGCTCGCGTACCACTTTAAATGGCGAACAGCCATACCCTTGGGACCTACTTCAGCCCCAGGATGTGATGAGCCGACATCGAGGTGCCAAACACCGCCGTCGATATGAACTCTTGGGCGGTATCAGCCTGTTATCCCCGGAGTACCTTTTATCCGTTGAGCGATGGCCCTTCCATTCAGAACCACCGGATCACTATGACCTGCTTTCGCACCTGCTCGCGCCGTCACGCTCGCAGTCAAGCTGGCTTATGCCATTGCACTAACCTCCTGATGTCCGACCAGGATTAGCCAACCTTCGTGCTCCTCCGTTACTCTTTGGGAGGAGACCGCCCCAGTCAAACTACCCACCAGACACTGTCCGCAACCCCGGTCAGGGGCCCACGTTAGAACACCAGCCATTAAAGGGTGGTATTTCAAGGACGGCTCCACGCAGACTGGCGTCCACGCTTCAAAGCCTCCCACCTATCCTGCACATCAAGGACCAGTGTTCAGTGTCAAGCTATAGTAAAGGTTCACGGGGTCTTTCCGTCTTGCCGCGGGTACACTGCATCTTCACAGCGAGTTCAATTTCACTGAGTCTCGGGTGGAGACAGCCTGGCCATCATTACGCCATTCGTGCAGGTCGGAACTTACCCGACAAGGAATTTCGCTACCTTAGGACCGTTATAGTTACGGCCGCCGTTTACCGGGGCTTCGATCAGGAGCTTCGCTTGCGCTGACCCCATCAATTAACCTTCCGGCACCGGGCAGGCGTCACACCGTATACGTCCACTTTCGTGTTTGCACAGTGCTGTGTTTTTAATAAACAGTTGCAGCCAGCTGGTATCTTCGACTGACTTCAGCTCCACGGGTAAACCGCTTCACCTACATGTCAGCGTGCCTTCTCCCGAAGTTACGGCACCATTTTGCCTAGTTCCTTCACCCGAGTTCTCTCAAGCGCCTTGGTATTCTCTACCTGACCACCTGTGTCGGTTTGGGGTACGATTTGATGTTACCTGACGCTTAGAGGCTTTTCCTGGAAGCAGGGCATTTGTTGCTTCAGCACCGTGGTGCCTCGTCGTCACGCCTCAGCCTTGATTTTCCGGATTTGCCTGGAAAACCAGCCTACACGCTTAAACCGGGACAACCGTCGCCCGGCCAACATAGCCTTCTCCGTCCCCCCTTCGCAGTAACACCAAGTACGGGAATATTAACCCGTTTCCCATCGACTACGCCTTTCGGCCTCGCCTTAGGGGTCGACTCACCCTGCCCCGATTAACGTTGGACAGGAACCCTTGGTCTTCCGGCGAGCGGGCTTTTCACCCGCTTTATCGTTACTTATGTCAGCATTCGCACTTCTGATACCTCCAGCATGCCTCACAGCACACCTTCAACGGCTTACAGAACGCTCCCCTACCCAACAACACTTGCGTGCCGCTGCCGCAGCTTCGGTGCATGGTTTAGCCCCGTTACATCTTCCGCGCAGGCCGACTCGACCAGTGAGCTATTACGCTTTCTTTAAATGATGGCTGCTTCTAAGCCAACATCCTGGCTGTCTGGGCCTTCCCACATCGTTTCCCACTTAACCATGACTTTGGGACCTTAGCTGGCGGTCTGGGTTGTTTCCCTCTTCACGACGGACGTTAGCACCCGCCGTGTGTCTCCCGTGATAACATTCTCCGGTATTCGCAGTTTGCATCGGGTTGGTAAGCCGGGATGGCCCCCTAGCCGAAACAGTGCTCTACCCCCGGAGATGAGTTCACGAGGCGCTACCTAAATAGCTTTCGGGGAGAACCAGCTATCTCCCGGTTTGATTGGCCTTTCACCCCCAGCCACAGGTCATCCGCTAATTTTTCAACATTAGTCGGTTCGGTCCTCCAGTTAGTGTTACCCAACCTTCAACCTGCCCATGGCTAGATCACCGGGTTTCGGGTCTATACCCTGCAACTTAACGCCCGGTTAAGACTCGGTTTCCCTCCGGCTCCCCTATTCGGTTAACCTTGCTACAGAATATAAGTCGCTGACCCATTATACAAAAGGTACGCAGTCACACAGGTAAACCTGTGCTCCCACTGCTTGTACGTACACGGTTTCAGGTTCTTTTTCACTCCCCTCGCCGGGGTTCTTTTCGCCTTTCCCTCACGGTACTGGTTCACTATCGGTCAGTCAGGAGTATTTAGCCTTGGAGGATGGTCCCCCCATATTCAGACAGGATACCACGTGTCCCGCCCTACTCATCGAGCTCACAGCAGGTGCATTTTCGTGTACGGGGCTCTCACCCTGTATCGCGTGCCTTTCCAGACGCTTCCACTAACACACCTGCTGATTCAGGCTCTGGGCTCCTCCCCGTTCGCTCGCCGCTACTGGGGGAATCTCGGTTGATTTCTTTTCCTCGGGGTACTTAGATGTTTCAGTTCCCCCGGTTCGCCTCATTAACCTATGGATTCAGTTAATGATAGTGTGACGAGTCACACTGGGTTTCCCCATTCGGACATCGCCGGGTCAAGGGTTCATATCACCTCGCCGGCGCTTTTCGCAGATTAGCACGTCCTTCATCGCCTCTGACTGCCAGGGCATCCACCGTGTACGCTTGGTCGCTTAACCTCACAACCCGAAGATGTTTCTCTTCGTGTTGCGATAATTGAGAGACTCACGAACAACTTTCGTTGTTCTGTGTTTCAATTTTCAGCTTGATCCAGATTTTTAAAGAGCAAAACTTCGCAGTGAACCTTTTCAGGTACACTCTGAAGTATTTTTTCGTAAACACTCACAAGATGGTGGAGCTATGCGGGATCGAACCGCAGACCTCCTGCGTGCAAAGCAGGCGCTCTCCCAGCTGAGCTATAGCCCCATCGTGTAGTCAGAACCTCTTTACCGATAATTTTTCCTGAGACAAGGCGTGGAATAACGAAGCATACATCAGTATGTGAGTTATTTCACAACGCAGTATTCAGGGAAAATCTGGTAGGCCTGAGTGGACTTGAACCACCGACCTCACCCTTATCAGGGGTGCGCTCTAACCACCTGAGCTACAAGCCTGTAGAGGTTTTACTGCCCGTTTTTCATCAGACAATCTGTGTGAGCACTGCAAAGACCGTTTCTTTCAGGTAAGGAGGTGATCCAACCGCAGGTTCCCCTACGGTTACCTTGTTACGACTTCACCCCAGTCATGAATCACAAAGTGGTAAGCGCCCTCCCGGAGGTTAAGCTACCTACTTCTTTTGCAACCCACTCCCATGGTGTGACGGGCGGTGTGTACAAGGCCCGGGAACGTATTCACCGTGGCATTCTGATCCACGATTACTAGCGATTCCGACTTCATGGAGTCGAGTTGCAGACTCCAATCCGGACTACGACGCACTTTATGAGGTCCGCTTGCTCTCGCGAGGTCGCTTCTCTTTGTATGCGCCATTGTAGCACGTGTGTAGCCCTGGTCGTAAGGGCCATGATGACTTGACGTCATCCCCACCTTCCTCCAGTTTATCACTGGCAGTCTCCTTTGAGTTCCCGACCTAATCGCTGGCAACAAAGGATAAGGGTTGCGCTCGTTGCGGGACTTAACCCAACATTTCACAACACGAGCTGACGACAGCCATGCAGCACCTGTCTCACAGTTCCCGAAGGCACCCTCGTATCTCTACAAGGTTCTGTGGATGTCAAGACCAGGTAAGGTTCTTCGCGTTGCATCGAATTAAACCACATGCTCCACCGCTTGTGCGGGCCCCCGTCAATTCATTTGAGTTTTAACCTTGCGGCCGTACTCCCCAGGCGGTCGACTTAACGCGTTAGCTCCGGAAGCCACGCCTCAAGGGCACAACCTCCAAGTCGACATCGTTTACGGCGTGGACTACCAGGGTATCTAATCCTGTTTGCTCCCCACGCTTTCGCACCTGAGCGTCAGTCTTCGTCCAGGGGGCCGCCTTCGCCACCGGTATTCCTCCAGATCTCTACGCATTTCACCGCTACACCTGGAATTCTACCCCCCTCTACGAGACTCAAGCCTGCCAGTTTCGGATGCAGTTCCCAGGTTGAGCCCGGGGATTTCACATCCGACTTGACAGACCGCCTGCGTGCGCTTTACGCCCAGTAATTCCGATTAACGCTTGCACCCTCCGTATTACCGCGGCTGCTGGCACGGAGTTAGCCGGTGCTTCTTCTGCGGGTAACGTCAATCAACAAGGTTATTAACCTTGTCGCCTTCCTCCCCGCTGAAAGTACTTTACAACCCGAAGGCCTTCTTCATACACGCGGCATGGCTGCATCAGGCTTGCGCCCATTGTGCAATATTCCCCACTGCTGCCTCCCGTAGGAGTCTGGACCGTGTCTCAGTTCCAGTGTGGCTGGTCATCCTCTCAGACCAGCTAGGGATCGTCGCCTTGGTGGGCCGTTACCCCACCAACAAGCTAATCCCATCTGGGCACATCTGATGGCAAGAGGCCCGAAGGTCCCCCTCTTTGGTCTTGCGACGTTATGCGGTATTAGCCACCGTTTCCAGTAGTTATCCCCCTCCACCAGGCAGTTTCCCAGACATTACTCACCCGTCCGCCACTCGTCAGCGAAGCAGCAAGCTGCTTCCTGTTACCGTTCGACTTGCATGTGTTAGGCCTGCCGCCAGCGTTCAATCTGAGCCATGATCAAACTCTTCAATTTAAAAGTTTGATGCTCGTGAATTAAACTTCGTAATGAATTACGTGTTCACTCAGAGACTTGAGTATTCATTTTTCGTCCGAGGACGTTAAGAATCCGTATCTTCGAGTGCCCACACAGATTGTCTGATAAATTGTTAAAGAGCAGTGCCGCTGCGCTTTTCTCAGCGGCGCGGGGTGTGCATATTACGCTTTCCCGCTTCAGAGTCAAGCGTTTGTTTTCGCTTTTCTCCGTGAGGTTCTGGTCTGAACCCCGCTGACCCGGCGGCCTGTATGCCGTTGTTCCGTGTCAGTGGTGGCGCATTATAGGGAGTTATTTCCGCCTGACAAGAGGAATTTTAAAATAATTTTCTGAGTGCGCACTTTTTATTCTTTGCGTTTATTTTGACGACGGTTTGTTGGTTAAATGCGCTATTTCCCGGGCAAACTTCGCCACTTGATCCCAGTCGGTGTACACCACCTCTTTACTGGTATCCGTTTCGCCGCCTGACATTTTCATAATAAGTTTGATCATCAGACGGTCGTACCAGCGGTAGCAAGGATAGCGAAGCGCGCCTGCAATAACAGCGCAGTGATCAGGCCGCCACGGAGAGCTCATTAAAAACTTGCGCGCGTAGCTGTTGGTCTGCGGCGTACGTTTTTCCGGCTTACGCGCTACCAGATTAACGGAATAAAAGGCACTCGGCATTCCGTTCAGCCGCGTGGCGTATTTCTTAACGAACTCCTGAAAGGCGCTGTGATAATGACCATAACGAATAGACGCGCCAATCACGACACGATCATACTTATCCCAGTCCGGCTCTTCGGCGCGATGTAGATTAACGACATCGGCCCATATCCCCATTTCTTTGAGTTCAGAAGCCAGATAAGAAGCTATTTCGCGCGTTTGTCCGTCCCGGGTAGAGAAAAGAATCAATGTTTTCACGTGTTACTCCATTATTCACGCCAGAAGGTCGGGGTAAAAAGTACTAACAAAGTGAATACTTCCAGACGACCAAATAGCATGTTGGCAATGAGTATCCATTTCGCAACCGGATTCATACTGGCGAAGTTGTCAGCGACAACCCCCAGCCCCGGTCCCAGGTTATTAAGCGTAGCGACTACCGACGCGAAAGCCGAGAAATCATCTACACCTGTCGCAATAATAGCTAACATACTGACAATAAATACCAGTGCGTAGGCGGAGAAAAACCCCCACACCGCTTCCAGAATGCGTTCTGGCAGCGCCCGATTCCCCAGCTTAATGCTGTAAACAGCATTAGGATGCACCAGACGTTTGAGCTCCCGGTTCCCCTGTTTAAACAACAACAGAATACGAATAACCTTTAAGCCCCCGCCGGTCGATCCGGCACAACCGCCAATAAACGCGGAGCATAGCAACAAGACCGGCAAAAACAGCGGCCAGCGCGCAATACTGTCCGTAGTAAACCCTGCAGTGGTCGCCATTGATACCACCTGAAAAAATGCCTGGTTAAGCGTCGTTAGCGCCGAGTCGTAGACGTTATGAAACCACAATACCAGCGTGCAAATCACCACCAGCGTCAACTGTACGCCGATGAACATGCGGAATTCCGGATCGCGCCAGTAGACTTTCAGGCTGCGCCCACTTAATAAAGAGAAGTGTAGGCCATAGTTACAACCAGAAATCAGCAGGAAAATGGCGATAATAGTATTAATTGTCGGACTGTCAAAATAGCCTATGCTGGCGTCGTGCGTTGAAAAGCCGCCGATGGCGATAGTGGCAAAACTGTGTCCGATAGCGTCAAAGGCGGGCATCCCGGCAAACCACAGCGCCAATGCACAGGCCACCGTCAGCAAGACATAGATAAGCCACAGGGTTTTCGCCGTCTCCGCAATACGCGGCCGCATTTTATTATCTTTCAGCGGCCCCGGCATTTCCGCCCGATAGAGCTGCATCCCCCCCACGCCGAGGATAGGGAGAATCGCCACCGCCAGCACAATGATTCCCATACCGCCAAACCACTGCAACATCTGGCGATAAAAGAGAATGGCGTGCGGCAAGGAATCCAGTCCCACCAGCGTGGTGGCGCCAGTGGTAGTTAACCCGGAAAACGATTCAAAAAACGCATCAGTAATAGTGAGATTAGGGCTTTCCGAGAAGATAAACGGCAGCGCCCCGACGCTGCCCAGCACGGTCCAGAACAGCACCACGATCAGAAATCCTTCGCGGGATTTCAGTTCACCCTTTTCCCGGCGGTTCGGCCACCACAAAATGGAGCCGATCGCCAGCGCGACAAAGAAGGTCTGCGTGAATGCCCGTCCCGCGCCATCACGATAAATTAGCGCTACCAGTCCCGGGAGTATCATTGTTCCCGAAAATAAGATAACCAGTAGTCCAACAATTCGGGTTATGGCGCGAAAATGCATCTCTGCCGCTTCCTTTATTCTTCAAAATGAGGTGGGGATTATTCTTCAATTGCTAACAATTGCAATGAACCACGGCTAAAATCCGCCAGTTTTGCAGAAAATTCGTCCACATGAGCAAAAGGAAGCGCCACCCTGAGCCGCACAGATGCCTGATAATCGCTGGTGACGATCTTTCCGGCAAACTGCCCTAATAATGCTTCGATTCCAGCTAACTGACCGTACTCACACTGCAAAGTATATTCGGTTAATGGCGTCTTGCGTTGGGTGGTTAACTGCCGCAAGGCCTGGTTCACACCGCCGCCATACGCTTTTACCAGTCCGCCCGTGCCCAGCAGGATACCGCCATAGTAGCGCACTACTACGGCGGTAATTTCTCCGACGCCGCTTCCCATTAATTGCGCGAGCATCGGCTTGCCTGCCGTACCCGCCGGTTCACCGTCATCTGAGAAACCAAGCTGTTGAGAGTCATCCGGTGCGCCTGCTACCCACGCCACGCAGTGGTGACGGGCATCCGGATGTGCCGCCCGGATAGAGTCTACAAAAGCTTTTGCCGCGTCTACGCCATCGGTATGCGCCAGTAGCGTAATAAAGCGGCTTTTCTTGATCTCTTCAACAACCGTGACCGGTGCGGCCGGGATTAACCAACTGTCCATTAAGCCAGTTTCAAATCCCGCGTCATGTTTTCCACGCCGTTTTCGTGAATAACCACGTTATCTTCAATACGAATACCGCCAAACGGTTTCATGGCCTCAATTTTCTGCCAGTTGAAGTGCTTACTGAACTGGCCTTCGCGCCACGGCGCCAGCAGAGATTCAATAAAGTAGATCCCCGGTTCAATGGTCAACACCATACGCGGCTGAAGCACGCGAGTGCAGCGCAGATAAGGATATTTAGACGGCGCGGCGAGATGCGTGCCAGTATCATCCTGCATAAAGCCTGCGACATCATGCACCTGCAGCCCCAGCGGATGACCAATACCGTGCGGCATAAACGGCCCGGTGAGATCGTTTTCCACCATCGCCTCTTCACTCATATCAGTGATGATTTGATGTTTACGCAACAGCTTCGCGATGCGCTGATGGAACTGAATATGATAATCAACATAGCTGACGCCCGCTTTCATGGTCGCAATAAGCGCCAGTTGTTCATCATTGACGTCTTTAACCAGCTGAGCATAGTCATTGTCGCTTTTCGCCGACCAGGTCCGCGTCAAGTCCGCCGCGTAGCCATTATATTCCGCACCGGCGTCCAGCAGGAAGCTGCGCATTTCTGACGGTGCCTGATGATCCAGTTTGGTGTAATGCAATACGGCGGCGTGTTCGTTCAGCGCCACGATGTTGCTGTACGGCACATCGGTATCGCGATGACCCGTGGCGGTGAGGTACGCCAGGTTAATGTCAAACTCGCTCATACCAGAACGGAAGGCTTCTTCCGCCGCACGATGACCACTTACCGCCATTTTCTGCGCTTCGCGCATACAGGCCAGCTCATAATCGGTTTTATACGCGCGATAATAGTGTAGATAGTCGATCACCCCTTTCGGGTTGATGTTACTGGCCACGATATCCAGCTGTAGCGCACGCTCCGGTACCGGACCGATATAGCCAATATTGCCCCGCGCGGCAGGTAATTGACTGCCAATGCCATCCGCTTTCGGCAGGGCGACGACCTCGACTTCTTCCGTCCAGAAGGACGTTGGCAGCGGTTCAACGTTATGCCAGTAATCGACCGGCAGATAAAACCACAATTTGGGTTTGTTTACGCCATCGACCAGCAACCAGCAATTGGGCACCTGAGTCACCGGCACCCACGCTTTAAACTGCGGGTTGACCTTAAACGGATAGGGGTGATCGTCGAGAAAGACATTGAAGAGCTCGCCGGAATGAATAAGTAATGCATCCAGCTTAAAGCGCGCCAGAACATCACGCGTCCGTTCTTGTAAGGTAACGATATGATTTTTATAAAGCGCGGCCAGTGATTCCATTTTTTACCCTTCTGTTTTTTTGACCTTAAGTTGCCGCATCTTAGCACATCGCTTCGGGAGAGCGTGATCTCTGCCGAGCGTGATCACATCGGCATTTCTTTAATCATTCATTTGCATTTTTTTAACACAAAACACACACTTCGTCTCATCTGGTACGACCAGATCACCTTGCGGATTCAGGAGACTGACATGCTTTACAAAGGCGACACCCTGTACCTCGACTGGCTGGAAGATGGCATCGCCGAACTGGTGTTCGATGCCCCAGGCTCGGTTAATAAACTCGACACGGCGACCGTTGCCAGCCTCGGCCAGGCGCTTGACGTGCTGGAAAAGCAACACGATTTAAAAGGGCTGCTGCTGCGTTCCAACAAAGCAGCCTTTATTGTCGGTGCGGATATCACCGAATTTCTCTCTCTGTTCCTTGTGCCTGAAGAGCAATTAAGCCAGTGGCTGTATTTTGCCAATAGCGTCTTCAATCGCCTGGAAGACCTGCCGGTACCCACCCTCTCAGCCGTCAACGGCTATGCGTTGGGCGGCGGCTGCGAATGCGTACTGGCCACCGACTATCGTCTGGCAACGCCGGATCTGCGCATCGGTCTACCGGAAACCAAACTGGGTATCATGCCGGGCTTTGGCGGCTCCGTGCGTATGCCACGTATGCTGGGTGCCGACAGCGCGCTGGAAATCATTGCCGCAGGTAAAGATGTGGGTGCCGAACAGGCATTAAAAATGGGGCTGGTTGATGGCGTGGTCAAACAGGAGAAGCTGATTGACGGCGCGATGGCGGTACTACGCCAGGCAATTGCCGGCGATCTGGACTGGAAAGCCAAACGCCAACCGAAGCTGGAACCACTACACTTAAGCAAAATTGAAGCGGCGATGAGCTTCACCATCGCCAAAGGCATGGTCGCACAAACGGCCGGAAAACATTATCCGGCGCCAATAACCGCAGTGAAAACCATTGAAGCGGCTGCGCGTTTTGGCCGTGAAGAAGCGCTGAACCTGGAAAATAAAAGCTTTGTTCCGCTGGCGCATACCAACGAAGCCCGCGCGCTGGTTGGAATCTTCCTTAACGATCAGTACGTGAAAGGCAAAGCTAAAAAGCTGACCAAAGACGTTGAGACGCCGAAGCAGGCCGCAGTCCTCGGCGCGGGCATCATGGGCGGCGGCATCGCTTACCAATCTGCATGGAAAGGCGTACCGGTCATTATGAAGGATATCAACGACAAATCGTTGACCCTCGGCATGACGGAAGCCGCCAAGCTGCTGAACAAACAACTGGAGCGCGGCAAGATCGACGGTCTGAAGCTGGCGGGCGTCATTTCGACTATCCACCCGACTCTCGATTATGCCGGTTTCGATCGCGTGGATGTCGTGGTCGAAGCAGTGGTCGAAAATCCAAAAGTGAAAAAAGCGGTGCTGGCGGAAACCGAAGACAAAGTGCGCCCGGATACCGTCCTGGCCTCTAACACCTCAACCATTCCCATTAGCGAGTTGGCTGGCGCATTGAAGCGTCCGGAAAACTTCTGCGGGATGCACTTCTTTAACCCGGTGCACCGGATGCCGCTGGTTGAAATCATTCGTGGCGAAAAAAGCTCGGATGAGACTATCGCCAAAGTGGTGGCCTGGGCGAGCAAAATGGGTAAGACGCCGATCGTGGTCAATGACTGTCCCGGTTTCTTTGTTAACCGCGTGCTATTCCCCTATTTTGCCGGTTTCAGTCAACTGCTGCGCGACGGCGCGGATTTCCGCAAGGTCGATAAAGTGATGGAAAAACAGTTCGGCTGGCCGATGGGCCCGGCCTATTTGCTGGATGTTGTCGGCATTGATACCGCGCATCACGCGCAGGCGGTAATGGCGGCAGGCTTCCCGCAACGGATGCAGAAAGAGTATCGCGACGCGATTGACGCGCTGTTCGATGCTAACCGCTACGGTCAGAAAAACGGCCTTGGCTTCTGGCGTTATAAAGAAGACAGCAAAGGCAAGCCGAAGAAAGAAGAAGACGCCACTGTAGATAGCCTGCTGGCTGAGGTTAGCCAGTCGAAGCGTGACTTCAGCGACGAAGAGATTATCGCCCGCATGATGATCCCGATGGTCAACGAAGTGGTACGTTGTCTGGAAGAAGGCGTTATCGCCAGTCCGGCAGAGGCCGATATGGCGCTGGTTTATGGTCTGGGTTTCCCTCCGTTCCACGGCGGTGCCTTCCGCTGGCTGGATACGCTTGGCAGCGCTAAATATCTCGATATGGCACAGCAGTATCAGCACCTCGGCCCGCTGTATGACGTGCCGGAAGGATTGCATCACAAAGCGCGCCATAACGAACCCTACTACCCCCAGGTTGAGCCAGCCCGTCCGGTTGGCGGTCTGAAAACGGCTTAAGGAGTCACAATGGAACAGGTTGTCATTGTCGATGCAATTCGCACCCCGATGGGCCGTTCAAAAGGCGGCGCGTTTCGCAACGTGCGGGCGGAAGATCTCTCCGCCCATTTAATGCGTAGCCTGCTGGCGCGCAACCCCGCTCTGGACGCTAGCGCACTGGATGATATTTATTGGGGCTGCGTGCAGCAGACGCTGGAGCAAGGCTTCAACATTGCGCGTAACGCGGCGTTGCTGGCAGAAATCCCGCATTCTGTACCCGCAGTCACCGTCAACCGTCTGTGCGGTTCATCAATGCAGGCGCTACACGATGCCGCCCGCATGATTATGACCGGTGACGCGCAGGCTTGCCTGGTCGGTGGGGTGGAACATATGGGCCACGTGCCGATGAGCCACGGCGTTGATTTTCATCCGGGCTTAAGCCGTAACGTGGCCAAAGCGGCGGGAATGATGGGGCTAACGGCGGAAATGCTGTCCCGAATGCACGGCATCAGCCGTGAAATGCAGGATGCTTTCGCCGCCCGTTCACACGCCCGCGCCTGGGCTGCCACCCAATCCGGCGCATTTAAAAACGAAATCATCCCGACCGGCGGTCATGATGCCGATGGCGTACTGAAGCAGTTTAATTACGATGAGGTGATTCGCCCGGAAACCACGGTTGAAGCGCTGGCAACGCTGCGCCCGGCATTTGATCCGGTCAGCGGCACCGTCACCGCCGGTACCTCTTCCGCGCTTTCCGATGGCGCTGCCGCAATGCTGGTAATGAGCGAAAGCCGCGCCCGGGAGCTGGGTCTGACGCCCCGTGCCCGCATCCGCTCAATGGCGGTGGTCGGCTGCGATCCGTCGATTATGGGTTATGGTCCGGTCCCCGCGTCGAAACTGGCATTGGAAAAAGCGGGACTGACCGTCAACGATATTAACGTTTTTGAGATGAATGAAGCGTTTGCCGCGCAGATCCTGCCGTGCATCAAAGATCTGGGTCTGATGGAGCAAATAGACGAGAAGATCAATCTCAATGGCGGCGCGATCGCACTCGGTCACCCGCTGGGCTGCTCCGGCGCACGTATCAGCACCACGCTTATCAATCTGATGGAGCGTAAAGACGCACAATTTGGGCTGGCAACGATGTGTATCGGGCTGGGTCAGGGGATCGCGACGGTGTTTGAGAGAGTGTAAATATCGTAAGCCGGAAAACGCGTTCTCGCCGCCATCCGGCATTGACCGCCGCAATACGGAATGCCGGAGGCGCTTCGCTTGTCCGGCCTATAAAGTCATTCGCCATCAGAATGTTATTGGCGAAAAACCGTTTAGTTGCCGTTCTTCCCGCCTGTCAGGGGCGGGTTTTTTATGGCTTAAATAAATGCGAACGCGTCGCCAAACAGACGGTCTTCCCGCGCCTGACGTTCATGACAGAACAGATCCCGCGCAATCTTCGCCATTTCAAAGCGACCAGCAATGTAGATATCATGCTCTGCCAACGTCCCATGATCCTGTAACACCGCCGTCAGCACCGTTCCTGTACGTCCACGCCAGCCTTCTTCTGGCTGCTCGACAACAGGTTCAATACGCAAATTCGGATGGTTAACAGAGAGCGCTTCCAGTTCAGAGAGATCATAAAGGTGCTTTTCTTCGCGGCCACCCCAGTAAATGGTAACATCGCGAGCCGGGTTACGCGCCAGTGCCGTCAAGAGAATGGAGCGCGCATAAGAAAAGCCAGTACCACCCGCGATCAGAATCAGCGGACGATCTTCGTCATCACGCAGCCAGGCATCGCCGTGCGGAATATCGACCATAATTTGCCGATCTTTCAGAATGCGATCCATTACTGCCATGGCATACAAATTGAGCTCGGAAGCACCAATATGTAATTCAATAAACCCTTTCTCATCCGGCGTTGAGGCCATCGAAAACGGACGTTTGTCACGCTCATCCATTACGACCATCAAATACTGACCAGCGCGGAATGAAAACGCCGCGTCCGGCACTAAACGAACCCGATATACGGTATCGGTGATAGCTTCTACCGAGGTCACTTTACAGCTTAAGGTTGTCATGCGCTCCCTCTGTCGGGTGTCGGGTCAATACCGACCTTTTGCAGGCCGCGTCGCCACAGCCTGAAATGTCGGCGTCCGCTTTCAGTTATTTAAAGATAGCCAGCTCATCCCAAATCGCATCAATACGCGCGGTCACTTCAGGATCTTTAACAATAGGACGCCCCCACTCGCGTTGGGTTTCGCCCGGCCATTTATTTGTGGCGTCCAGCCCCATTTTTGAACCCAGCCCGGAAACCGGCGAGGCAAAATCCAGGTAATCAATCGGCGTGTTATCAACCAGCACCGTATCCCGAGCAGGGTCCATACGAGTGGTAATCGCCCAAATCACATCATTCCAGTCGCGCGCGTTAACGTCATCGTCACAAACGATAACAAACTTCGTGTACATAAACTGGCGTAAAAACGACCAGACCCCCATCATGACGCGTTTCGCATGACCGGCGTACTGCTTTTTCATCGTCACAACCGCCAGCCGATAAGAGCATCCTTCCGGCGGTAGATAAAAATCAACGATTTCCGGAAACTGCTTTTGCAGAATAGGCACAAAAACTTCATTTAGCGCCACCCCCAGTACTGCAGGCTCATCGGGAGGACGACCGGTATAGGTGGAGTGATAAATAGCATCTTCACGCTGCGTAATGTGCGTGACGGTAAAGACCGGGAAGTTATCCACCTCATTATAATAGCCTGTATGATCGCCATACGGTCCTTCTGGCGCCATCTCTCCCGGCTCAATGTAACCTTCAAGGATAATCTCGGCGCTGGCAGGAACTTCCAGATCGTTAGAAAGGCATTTAACCACTTCGGTCTTCGTGCCGCGCAGTAACCCCGCAAACGCATATTCCGATAGAGTATCGGGAACCGGCGTCACAGCGCCAAGAATTGTCGCAGGATCGGCACCGAGCGCGACAGAAACCGGGAAACGTTCGCCCGGATGCGCAGCTAACCACTCCTGGAAATCCAGCGCGCCGCCGCGATGGGACAACCAGCGCATAATCAGTTTATTTTTACCTATCAATTGCTGACGATAAATACCCAGATTTTGTCGTTCTTTATGCGGTCCGCGTGTTACCGTTAGTCCCCAGGTAATCAGCGGCGCGGCATCGTCCGGCCAGCAGGTCATGACAGGGAGACGCGTTAAATCAACATCATCGCCAGAGGAGATCTTCTGCTGGCAAGGTGCGCCGCGTAACCGCTTCGTCGGCATATTCAGCACTTGTTTAAACTGCGGCAACTTGTCAAACAGGTCACGAAAGCCTTTCGGCGGCTCTGGTTCTTTCAGAAACGCTAATAATTTACCGACTTCCCGCAGCGCAGAAACATCATCCTGCCCCATACCCATTGCCACGCGTTTTGGCGTGCCAAAAAGGTTGCACAACACTGGCATTGAATAACCTTTAGGATTTTCAAACAGCAGCGCAGGCCCGCCAGCACGCAGCGTGCGATCAGCAATCTCTGTGATTTCCAGATGAGGATCCACCGGCAGGGTAATGCGTTTGAGTTCTCCCTGCTGCTCAAGTAGCGTCAGGAAGTCGCGTAAATCGTGATATTTCATGGCGTCCATCGTAGCCTCTTTGTAAGCGCCTCATTATACGGCGTTCATCATCTGGATGCTGTATTTTTGTTAAATTAGCGTGAACTCGGGCAGCCAACACCGATGCGGCGGCTTGAAGGATGAAGTGTATAATTAACTTCGCGCATCGCTTTTGCTATGCTTGCGCCCCGGACAAGCGGATAAGAGTTATTATGCAAGCCTGGTATTTACTGTACTGCAAACGCGGGCAACTTCAGCGCGCTCAGGAACACCTCGAAAGACAGGCGGTGAATTGCCTGACGCCTATGATTATCCTGGAAAAGATGGTGCGCGGAAAACGTACCGCGGTCAGCGAACCTCTCTTTCCTAACTATCTGTTTGTGGAATTTGACCCGGAAGTGATCCACACCACCACCGTCAACGCCACGCGTGGTGTCAGCCACTTTGTGCGCTTTGGCGCGCAACCCGCGATTGTACCTTCCAGCGTTATTCACCAGCTTTCGATCTATAAACCCGAAGGGATTGTCGATCCCGACACTCCCTATCCCGGCGATAGCGTCATCATTACGGAAGGCGCATTTGAAGGGCTGAAAGCTATTTTTACCGAACCGGATGGCGAAACGCGTTCAATGTTACTGCTTAATTTGTTGAATAAAGAAGTGAAGCAAAGCGTAAAAAATACGGGGTTTCGTAAGATTTAGCGATCGTTCAGAAGACCACTTCAAATAAAGTTCTGGCGTTGGCATCCGTCATCGCCGCTAACCACTGCGGATCCTCCCCACGCCATCGCGCAATGCGCTCCAGGATGTGAGGCAGATAAGCCGGCTCGTTGCGTCGTGACGTCGGTTTAGGCGTAAGATCACGAGGCAACAGATACGGCGCGTCGGTTTCTATCAGTAGCTTTTCCGCTGGAATAAATGGTAAGAGTTCACGTAGTTCAAGCCCGCGTCGTTCGTCGCAGACCCACCCGGTAATACCGATATAAATCCCTCTGTCCACACAAGCCTGCATTTGCTGGCGAGTACCGGTAAAACAGTGTAGTACTGCGCCAGGAAGGCTATCGAGCCAGGGGTCAAGCAGCGTCAGAAATCGTTCATGCGCGTCCCGGCAGTGCATAAAGATCGGCATCTGCAATTCGGCGGCAATTTGTAGCTGCGCCTGAAAGGCACGTTCCTGCTCCTGCGGGGTGGAGAAATTACGATTGAAATCCAACCCGCATTCGCCGATAGCGACGACCTCCGGCTGATTCGCCAGCGCAATAATGGCATCTTCAGACACGGCGGACCACTGACTGCTGTCATGGGGATGGACGCCTGCTGTCGACCAACAGTGAGGATAGCACTGCGCCAGTTCCAGTGCCTGCTGGCTTTCATGAATGTTTGTTCCAGTCAGCAGCATCCCTTTGACTCCCGCCGCAAACGCACGGGCGACCACATCATCACGATCGTTTGCAAACTGGCGACTGGTTAAATTAACACCAATATCAAACATGCTTGCCCTCATATGACAACCGCCCTGACGGGCGGTTGTGTTTATTCTTCAGTGTGCTCGGCCTTTTCAGTCTCAGCCTCGTTATCTTCGTCACGCGTCCGTCGCTTACCAACATAAAAACGTGAGCAGAAGACGCCAACTTCAAATAAGCAGTACATCGGTATCGCCAGCAACGTTTGTGAGAAAACATCCGGCGGCGTAAGCAGCATTCCCACAATGAACGCACCAACCAGGATATAGGGGCGTTTTTTACGCAAATCCTCCGGCGTGGTGATACCCATCCAGCATAGCAGCACAATCGCTACCGGAACTTCAAACGCGACGCCAAAGGCCATAAATAGCGCCATGACAAAGCTAAGATAGCTGGAAATATCCGTCGAAACCTGTACCCCTTCCGGCGCCGTATGCGTCAGGAAACCAAAGGCTAAAGGGAATACGACAAAATAGGCGAAGGCCATACCAATGTAGAACAACAGCGAGCTGGATACCAGCAGCGGTACGACCAGACGACGCTCGTGCTTATACAGCGCCGGGGCGATGAAAGCCCACACCTGGTACAATATGACAGGCGCGGATAAGATCAAGGACACCATAAAGGTAAGCTTGATGGGCGTAAAAAATGGCGACGCCACATCCGTCGCAATCATTGTCGCCCCTTGCGGCATCTGTTTAATCAGCGGTGCGGCCACTAAATGGTAAATATCATTGGCAAAATAAACCAACGCCAGAAAAATCAGGAGCACTGCGACAATGCAGTTTAGCAGGCGCTTACGCAACTCGATCAGATGCGTGATAAGCGGTTGAGTATCTTCTACAGCCATGTTTACGGTTTATCACTCGACGAGGGGGAAGATGCGGCAACAGGCGCGGCGGATTTCTTCTCAGAGTCTATCGCAGCTACAGAAGCGATTTCCGTCGGTTCAGGCGCGTTAGCCTTAACGGACTCCGGTTTTTGCTCCGGCGCGCTCGCCTGTGTTTCAGCGGCGGCAGGGGTGACGCCTTCATGCTGCGTCTCGTTCCCTTTTACCACCGGATTATGGATGGTATGTGCTTCATCGCTCGCTTGTTCAGGATCGTTAACGCTGTAGGAACGTTTCATCGACTCCGCGGCCTGACGCAGTTCATCCATAGAGGCTTTCAGTTCGGGAGTCAGATTTTCCAGACTCGCCTTTTCAACCTTTTTCAGGCTGTCCTGAAACTCCTGAAGTTTGAGTTCCTGAGTCAGTTCATTCTGGACCGTTGTCGCAAGGGATCGCAACGCGCGAATCCAGCCCGCTACCGTTTTTACCGCTACTGGCAATCGTTGTGGCCCCAACACAATGAGGCCAATAACGAACACTAACAGCAGTTCGCTAAAACCGATATCAAACACGGATTATACCTGCTCTTTATCTTGGCTTTTAGCGTCTTCCTTTTTCGCTTCGCCTTGCTTATCCGCGATAGATTTAGCAGTAAAATCAGCATCCTGACTGGTTTTATCCTGTTTGGCATCATCATCACTCATGGCCTTTTTAAAGCCTTTGATAGACGCGCCAAGATCGGAACCGATGGAACCGAGTTTTTTGGTGCCAAACAGCAGTACGACGATAACGGCAACGATCAATAACTGCCAAATACTGATACCACCCATACATGTTCCTCTGTGATAGATGATGAATTATTAGGGCCGCATTATACACATTATCCTGCGCGCTGCCTCTTTGTTAGCCGCTTTCACCCGTCCTATTCACATACTTTTACATACGACCAGGATGACACTGGCTTACGGCCTGAGCGCTGCATTGAGCGATAATGTGTACCTGCGTGGCACCACCAGTGTTGAGCGATAAAAGTCTCAACGCGTTTTGCGCCAGCCAATCAGCCAGACAACCACGCCGCCGGCCATAAGCCAGCCAGGCATCAATCCCCATTCAGGGCGGTTGACGAGTAAGAATGACCCGCTCAGCAACAGCGTTGCGCCAATACCCAGGAAATAACGAGACTGGCTTTGGCGCACATGATTTAACTGTAACTCGCGCGCAATCTTATCAACACTGTGCTGTAAATATTTGCCCTGGCGCAAACTGTCGTACACCAGTTCAGGTATTTCTGGTATTTTTTCGACCCAAAACGGCGCTTTTTCTTTAAGAGCTCGGGTGAGAGCCGGAATACCCACCTGATCTTTGATCCAGGACTCAAGAAACGGCTTCGCCGTTTTCCACAAATCAAGTTGAGGATAAAGTTGTCGTCCAACCCCTTCAACATACAATAATGTCTTCTGCAACAACACCAGTTGCGGCTGGACTTCCATATTAAATCTTCGCGCCGTATTGAAAAGGTTTAACAACACATGGCCAAACGAGATTTCCGCGAGTGGCTTTTCAAAAATAGGTTCGCAGACGGTACGGATGGCAAACTCAAACTCTTCAACGTTGGTATCTGGTGGAACCCAACCTGAATCCACATGAAGCTCCGCCACTTTACGGTAATCGCGATTAAAGAAAGCGATAAAGTTCTCCGCCAGGTAACGCTTATCTTCTTTGTTTAACGACCCGACAATACCGCAGTCAATGCCAATATATTGCGGATTTTCAGGGTGTTCATAGCTAACAAAAATGTTTCCAGGATGCATATCTGCATGGAAAAAGCTGTCACGGAAAACCTGGGTGAAGAAAACCTTTACCCCGCGTTCAGCCAACAGTTTCATGTTGGTGCCGTTTTTTTCCAGCGCTGCGACATCTGAAACCGGTATACCGTATATCCGTTCCATTACCATCATGTTCTGGCTACAGTAATCGGAATATACTTCCGGAATATACAGCATGGGGCTATTTTCAAAATTGCGGCGCAGTTGAATAGCGTTGGCCGACTCCCGCAGCAGATTCAACTCATCGATTAGCGTTTTCTCATACTCGCGCACGACTTCAGTCGGTCGCAGACGACGCCCATCCGGCAACAAGCGCGGCACCCAGCGGGCAAGACGGTAAATCAATTTCAGATCAGCCTGAATCACCGGCAAAATATCCGGGCGAATAACCTTTATGACCACCTCTTTACCGTTCGATTTCAATCGCGCGGTATGGACCTGGGCGATTGACGCCGACGCTAAAGGCTGAATGTCAAAGTCGTCAAACCAGGCTTCGACAGGCAATCCCCCCATCGCTTCTTCGATCTGGGCTTTCGCCAGTCGACCATCGAACGGCGCGACTTTATCCTGTAGCAAAGCAAGCTGATCGGCGATTTGCGGCGGGAACAGGTCACGGCGCGTAGAGAGCATCTGACCAAATTTGATCCACACGGGCCCCAGTTCTTGCAACGCCAGCCTTAACCGCTCACCCAACAATTTATCTTTATGCCGGTTCGGCATCCAGAACAATGAATAGCGCCATAACCGGAGCGGCAACGTAAGACGCATTCTGGGAATGAGTTCATCAAGGCCGTAACTTAAAAACGTGCGAATGATGAAATATAGGCGCCGTACTTCACCTGGCGTCATTGGGCCTCCAGTTTTTCCAGCCGTACAGTTAGATCACCTACGGCGCGCTCAATGGCAGCCGTTTCTTCTGCAAACCAGGCGACTTCCAGCGGGCCAGGCGCCATGCGCCACTCCTCAGTGATCGCTTCAGCGGCATAACGTTGCTGGCGTTGAAATCTGTAGCGCAGGAAATTAGCTCCACCCCGTACCACCTTACCAATACTTTCCGCTGCAATATCACCGGTGTATGGCGCCAATAGCTCGGCTGGATCGAATTCTGCGAGATCGGCAAGCGCCACAAAATTTTGTACGACCTGAATATCGCCCTGCACTTCCAGTTCGCCACTGCGAATAAGCGCAGCCAACTGCTGACGATCGCGTAGTTTTGGCAGAACGCCAGCTTGTGTGATTACCGTACAGTCCGCTTCGCCTTCCCATGCCCCCAGCACATCAACCTGGCGCTCGCTAAATACCAGGACTAATGGCGTTGAAAATCCCTTTAGCTCCACACACAGTACTTTTCCCTGTAATCGCGTTCTGGCTGATTTCAGCGCCGGAGAACGGTATAAAAAAGTATTGAGGAGATGTTCAATTCCCGCGGTCACTAAGGGTTTAAAAGGCATTTCGCCCTCCTAGAATTTATAACCGCGGTGCAATGCCACAACACCCGCCGTCAGATTGTAATAATCTACACTCTCAAAACCGGCATCCTGCATCATGGCCTTTAAAGTATCCTGATCGGGATGCATACGAATGGATTCGGCGAGATAACGGTAACTATCCGCATCGTTAGCGACCATTGAACCAATACGTGGTAAAATATGGAAAGAGTAGGCGTCATACGCTTTACTCAGCGGCTCAATAATAGGTTTGGAAAATTCAAGCACCAGTAAACGCCCGCCCGGTTTAAGCACGCGAAACATGGAACGCAAGGCTTTCTCTTTATCGGTGACGTTACGCAAGCCAAAAGAGATGGTGATGCAGTCAAAAGTATTGTCAGGGAAAGGCAGCGCTTCCGCATTCGCCTGCACATACTCAACGTTGCCGATCACGCCAATGTTGCGCAATTTTTCACGCCCCATTTTAAGCATTGAATCATTAATATCTGCAAGAACCACTTTGCCGGTTTCACCGACCATCCGCGAAAATTTAGCGGTAAGATCGCCCGTACCGCCCGCTAAATCGAGAACGGTTTGTCCACGGCGTACGCCACTGCAATCAATAGTGAAGCGCTTCCACAAACGATGAATACCAAATGACATTAAGTCGTTCATCACATCGTACTTTGACGCCACAGAATGAAAAACGTGGGCCACCATGTCAGCTTTCTGCTCTTTAGCGACGGTCTGAAAGCCAAAGTGCGTCGTTTCTTGTGAATCTTCCACCATCTCAGTGCCTGCTTATCGATAAAATGTTCAAGAAGTGTAACAGATTGGGCCAATTTGCCCTACTCTGCGCCGGGACGAAACTACTCCATACGGGTTAGCTTAACTGCTGTTTTACCCGTTCGTCGTCGGGATAATGCTCATCCTGACGCCCTTCCGGGATTGCGCGTAAACGATATTCTTCGTCTTGCGTAACGGCCTGTTCAGCTAAATCCGGATTAATCTCGCGTTTGATTTCCACGCCCAGTCCCCGGAAGGCCTCCGCCTGCGCCAGAACGTTGCCACGTCCGGAAGCGAGCTTTTTCATCGCCTGGCGGTAGTTATCCTGCGCTTTATCCAGACTCTGGCCAATCGCTGACATATCATCCACGAAAAGCCGTATTTTATCGTAAAGCTTACTCGCTCTTTCCGCGATGTGCTGCGCATTACGGCTTTGGTGCTCATAACGCCACAAATTGGCGATCGTCCGTAATGCCACCAGCAGCGTCGTAGGGCTTACCAGCATAATGTTATTTTTTAACGCCTCAGTTATCAGTTCAGGCTGTTTATCCAACGCCAGCAGGAAAGCGGGCTCTACCGGGATAAACATCAGCACATAATCAAGCGAGCGAAGTCCGGGAAGCCGCTGATAATCTTTACGCCCCAGTAAACGAATGTGATTGCGCACCGAGGCGATATGTTCTTGTACGGCTATCTCGCGCGTATAGTCGTCATCAGCATTAAAATAACGCTCATAGGAAACCAGTGTCATTTTAGCGTCGATGACCACATCTTTGCCCTGCGGCAGGCGGACGATGACATCCGGCTGCATCCGCGAGCGCGCATCGTTCTCAATACTGACCTGGGTTTCGTATTCGTGGCCTTCACGCAGTCCGGATGCCTCCAGCACCCGCGCCAGCACGACTTCGCCCCAGTTTCCCTGCGCTTTATTGTCCCCTTTCAGGGCGCGAGTCAGGTTGATCGCTTCCTGCGCCATCTGCGCATTAAGCTGCTGCAGGTTACGAATTTCATGCGCCAGCGTATGCCGCTCCTGCGCTTCCTTGCCGAAGCTCTCCTGAACCTGACGTCGAAAACCGTCCAGTTGCTCACGCAGCGGCGTCAGCAGGCTATTCAGGCTTTGTCGGTTTTGTTCGTCTACACGACGATTACTGTGTTCAAAGATACGGTTCGCCAGATTCTCAAACTGCTCGCTTAAACGCTGTTCGCTGTTGATCATCTGACGAATTTTGTCTTCCGCGTGTTGTTGAGTCGCTTCCAGACGGGTCGTGACTTCACGTAGATCAGCTTCCAGAGAGGTATTAATACTGTGCAGGCTACGCAGTTCGTTATTAAGTAACTCGCATTCACTGCGCCAGTGCGCTTCTTGCGCTAATTGCTGCCGGGCCGCGCTAAGTTCGATATCCAGCTCACGCCGTTCTTCGATAAGATCGGCGCGGATTTGATCGGCGTGCGCTTTCGTCGCCAGCCAGCCAATCACCGCCCCAGCCGCCAGCGCCACGACAACGCTTATCATAAGAGTCATATCCACAACACCTCTCCTGGAACCACACTATCCTGCACAAAATAGAATTGTGCTGTATAAACGTCCAGTTTAAAAGGAATTTCCTGCGAGGCGCCACGCAAAAAGAAAAGGCCGAACGCGTCGGCCTTTGCAAAAAGAGAGGAGAATTACAGCAGACGACGGGCCGCTTCCACGACAATTTTCACCGCGTGGCTTTCAGTTTGTTTCATCGTTTCCGCATTCGGAATCTCTTGTTGGGTACGGTTGACGATAACGCCCGCCACCATACCTGCGCGTAAACCCTGGCTTGCGCACATGGTTAACAGCGTAGCGGATTCCATTTCGTAGTTCATTACGCCCATCGCCTGCCACTCTTCCATAGAACCTTTGAAGCGGCGAACAACGCGGCCAGAATAGGTGTCGTAACGTTCCTGACCCGGATAGAAAGTGTCGGAAGAGGCGGTTACGCCAACGTGAGTCGTGGCGCCAATCGATTTCGCCGCTTCAACCAGCGCAGTGGTGCAGGCAAAGTCGGCAACCGCCGGGAATTCCATCGGCGCAAAATGCAGGCTCGCCCCATCCAGACGTACGGATGCGGTCGTTACCAGAACGTCGCCGACATTGATGTGCGGCTGAATGGCGCCCGTGGTGCCGATACGCAAGAAGGTACGAATACCCAGTTGCGCCAGTTCTTCCACAGCGATAGAGGTAGACGGGCCGCCGATGCCGGTAGAGCAAACGATAACTGCTTTGCCATCCAGCTCAGCGCGCCAGGAGGTGAATTCGCGGTGAGATGCCAGCTTAACCGGCTTATCCATCAGCGCGGCGATCTTTTCCACACGCTCAGGATCGCCAGGGACGATGGCGAGCTGGGCCCCTTGTAAATCGTTTTTGGTGAGGCCGAGATGAAAAACATCAGACTTGGACATATAAAACTCCTCTGTGAATCGGGTTTGTCAGAAGAAGCAAAAAGACACTTTACCTAAGGCATAAAGATATTTTCGTGACAACCATCACTATGGCGTAAAACAATTGCACTCGCTTACCATTAAAAAGTGATGTACATCACAATAAATAATCAATATCGCCAACCATTGCACAAAAGATAGCCGCTTTAAGGCAATGTGGTTTGTTACACACTGTCTATAGTTAATATTGCGCTATTTTTTAAGGGTACGGAGAATACCATGACAACGACACATCCATCCGGCTTTGCACCTGCAGCCACCCCGCTGGCTCCTACGGCAATCCATACCCCCGATGACGCCATTAGCGCGGGAATAACGTCAATTCCGTCCCAGGGGGACGACATGCCAGCGTATTACGCCAGACCAAAAGCGAATGACGGCGCGCTGCCTGTGGTTATGGTGGTACAGGAAATTTTTGGTGTACACGAACATATTCGCGATATCTGCCGGCGACTGGCGTTGGAAGGTTATCTCGCCATCGCGCCGGAACTCTATTTCCGGGAAGGCGACCCCAATGATTTCGCCGATATTCCGACATTATTAAGCGGTCTGGTCGCTAAGGTACCGGATTCGCAAGTTCTTGCTGATCTGGATCACGTCGCCAGTTGGGCTTCGCGTAACGGCGGCGATGTACATCGGTTGATGATCACCGGTTTCTGCTGGGGGGGCCGGATTACCTGGCTATATGCCGCGCACAATCCACAGTTAAAAGCCGCGGTAGCGTGGTACGGTAAGCTGATGGGCGATACCTCGCTCAACTCGCCGAAACACCCTGTTGATATTGCGACCGATCTTAACGCGCCGGTGCTGGGCTTATACGGCGGGCAGGATACCAGTATTCCGCAGGAAAGTGTGGAAACCATGCGCCAGGCGTTACGCGCCGCGAATGCGAAAGCAGAAATTGTGGTCTATCCGGATGCCGGACATGCGTTCAATGCCGACTATCGTCCGGGCTACCATGAAGCTGCGGCGAAAGACGGCTGGCAAAGAATGCTGGAATGGTTCGCGCAATACGGAGGAAAAAAAAGCTAACCACCGCGCGTTACCATACTTGTTGGGTCTACAACGCCCAGGTCGTGTAGACCCAATAAACCGTGATAGCAGCGACAGTTATGCTTTACCGCAGCATTTTTTATATTTTTTGCCGCTACCGCAGGGACAGGGATAATGACGTCCTGATAGCTGTCAATATTCTCGTTATGCTGCTCCAGCATACTGTACAACCCGTTGTCAAAAGACGCTAAAGAAAAAAGAAAGTAGGGAAAGGGTGAAGGGGTAAGGCCGGGCAAATGCAACCGTCCGGCATAATGCCCGGCGGCGTTATCACTCACCGGGCTTGCATGGTTACGCCTGTCGCAGATTTTGCGCGGCTTTGACCATGTTCGCTAACGCCGCGCGGGTTTCCGGCCAACCGCGAGTTTTCAGACCGCAGTCCGGATTCACCCACAGGCGTTGTGCCGGAATACGCTGTGCCGCCTTCTTCAGCAGGGCTTCAATCCACTCGACGCTCGGCACGTTCGGCGAGTGAATATCGTACACGCCCGGCCCGATTTCGTTCGGGTAGTCGAACGCTTCGAACGACTCCAGCAACTCCATATCCGAGCGGGAGGTCTCAATGGTGATCACATCCGCGTCCAGCGCGGCGATCGAATCCATAATGTCGTTGAACTCGCAGTAACACATGTGGGTGTGGATCTGGGTTTCATCCTTCGCCACCGCCGCGTTAATGCGGAAGGCTTCCACGCCCCACGCCAGATAGGCGTCCCAGTCGCTGCGGCGCAACGGTAAACCTTCGCGCAGCGCCGGTTCGTCAATCTGAATAATGCCAATGCCTGCGGCTTCCAGATCTGCCACCTCATCACGCAACGCCAGCGCAATCTGCTTAGCGATGGTTTCACGGCTGACATCTTCGCGAGGGAAGGACCAGCAGAGGATGGTGACCGGGCCGGTGAGCATGCCTTTTACCGGCTTGTCGGTCAGTGACTGGGCATATTTCGCCCACTCCACGGTAATCGGTGCCGGACGGCTAATATCACCAATCACTACCGGCGGTTTCACACAGCGGGAGCCATAGCTTTGCACCCAACCGTTCTGGGTAAAGACAAAGCCATCGAGGTGCTCACCGAAGTATTCCACCATATCGTTACGCTCGGCTTCGCCATGTACCAGCACATCCAGCCCTAAACGCTCCTGCTCGATAATAGCCTGTTTGATGTGTTCGGCGATGCCGGTGCGGTAGTTATTCGCGTCGAGATTACCCTTTTTGAAGTCCAGACGCAGGCCGCGAATTTCCGTAGTTTGCGGGAACGAACCGATGGTCGTTGTCGGCCAGGCAGGTAATTTAAAGCGGGCACGCTGGGCCTCAGCGCGAACTTCATAAGGATTTTCACGCTGGCTATCCTGCGCGGTGATGGTCGCCAGGCGTTTTTCTACCGCCGCATTATGTACGCGGCGGGAGTGACGACGCGCCTGAATAGGCGCGCTCCATTCCTCAAGCGCCGCCGTTTCGCCGCTGTTCAGCGCATCGCGCAGCAACGCCAGTTCACCGCATTTTTGCAGCGCAAAGGCAAACCAGCTTTTCACTTCGTCATCGAGGCGGGTTTCAACGCTCAGATCAATTGGACTGTGCAGCAGCGAACAGGAAGAAGCCACCCACAACACGCGTTTACCGACGATCTCTTTGATCTGATCGTATTTTTCTGTCAGATCGGCGCGCCAGACGTTACGTCCGTTAATCAGGCCCACGGAGAGCAACCAGTCGGCAGGCAAACGTTGGTGCAATTCCGCTACGTTATCTTTGCCATGAATAAGATCTACATGCAGACCCTGTACCGGCAGCGTGGTGATGGTGTCAAGGTTTGGCGTCACGCCTTCAAAATAGGTCGTCAACAGCAACTTCACCTGGCCTGAAAGCGCGTCATACGCCGGTTTGAAGGCATTCAGCCACGCCTGCGGCAGTTCCAGCACCAGCGCCGGCTCATCAATTTGTACCCACTCAATGCCGCGCTTCGCCAGTTCCGTCAGTATTTGCTGATAGACCGGCAGAATGTCCTTCAGCAACGTCAGGCGATCGAACGGCTCGCCTTTCACTTTGCCCAGCCACAGATACGTGACCGGCCCCAGCAGTACGGGTTTGATCTTATGACCCTGCGCCAGCGCTTCGTCCACTTCCTCCAGTAATTGCGTCCAGGTGAGTCTGAACTGCTGGCCTTTGCTGAACTCCGGTACCATGTAGTGATAGTTAGTATTAAACCATTTGGTCATTTCCGCTGCCGCCGCCGGTTCGCCAGTCGGCGCGCGGCCCCTGGCAATGCGGAACAGAGTATCGATATCCACGGAACCGTCGTTGTTCTGATGACGAGCCGGCACGTTGCCTAACAGCAGGCTGGTGGTCAGAACATGGTCGTACCAGGCGAAATCCCCCACCGGCAGCAGATCAATACCGGCCTGCTTTTGCTGCTTCCAGTGACGCGCACGCAGTTCGCGCCCAATCGCCAGCAGTTCTTCACGGGTAGCGTTCCCCGCCCAGTAGCTTTCTTGCACTTTTTTCAGCTCGCGACGCAGGCCAACGCGAGGAAAACCAAGGGTGTGAGTCAATATTGTCATTTTGCTTCCTCTAATCATATGTAAATCCTAAGTATTTTAAATTCAGGGAAGGCGGCAAGTTTGCTTATCCCGGGAGCTTACATCGGTAAGTGACCGGGGTGAGGAAACGCCGCCAACGCACCATCAATTTAAAAGACGACGGATTTTGGACGTCTGGATGTTTACACATCCATAATGTAAAGGTACTGTATATTCCTCAAGCGCAAATTGTTCATGGCAAAGTGAAGGACTTTCATGATCGAGATTAAACACCTGAAAACGCTCCAGGCATTGCGAAATAGTGGATCGCTGGCTGCGGCTGCGGCAGTGCTGCACCAGACCCAATCCGCTCTGTCTCATCAGTTCAGCGATCTGGAACAACGCCTTGGCTTTCGGCTATTTGTGCGTAAGAGTCAGCCGCTGCGCTTTACGCCGCAAGGGGAGATCCTGCTGCAACTGGCAAACCAGGTGCTGCCGCAAATCAGCCGTGCGCTGCAGGCGTGCAACGAACCGCAGCAAACCCGTCTGCGCATCGCCATTGAGTGCCATAGCTGTATTCAGTGGTTGGCCCCGGCACTGGAAAACTTCCGTACAAACTGGCCACAGGTCGAGATGGATTTTGAATCCGGCGTCACCTTTGATCCGCAGCCAGCCTTGCAACAAGGCGAGCTGGATTTAGTGATGACCTCGGATATTCTGCCGCGCAGCGGGCTGCACTATTCGCCGATGTTTGATTTTGAAGTACGGCTGGTGCTGGCGCCCGACCATCCACTGGCCAGCAAAACGCAAATTACGCCAGAGGATTTAGCCAGTGAAACACTGTTGATCTACCCGGTACAGCGCAATCGACTGGATGTCTGGCGTCATTTCCTGCAACCCGCGGGCATCAGTCCAACGTTGAAAAGCGTGGATAATACGCTCTTGCTGATTCAGATGGTGGCGGCCAGGATGGGCATTGCCGCGCTGCCACACTGGGTGGTGGAAAATATTGAGCGTCAGGGTCTGGTCGTGACCAAACCCCTGGGTGATGGCCTGTGGAGTCGCCTGTATGCCGCCGTACGCGACGGCGACCAGCGTCAGGCGGTGACTGAAGCATTTATTCGCTCGGCGCGCGACCACGCCTGCGATCACCTGCCGTTTGTGCGGAGCGCGGAGCGACCCACTTTCGATGCACCCACAGCGAAGCCAGGATCACAGCCGCGCCTGTAATAAAACTCGGCCAGTGGGGCTGCTGATGCCAGATCGCAAGATTAACCAGCAGTCCCGCAGGAACATGCATATTGTTCATAATGCCCAACGTCCCGGCATCCACCTGAGTGGCGCCATAATTCCACATAAAGTAGCCAATGCCGGACGCCACCACGCCAAGGAAGATCAGAATGCTCCACTGCAGGGTTGTTGCCGGTATTTTCTGCGCATTCCCCAACAGCGACCACGCCACCGCCGCCACCAAAAATGCCCCCAGGTAGAACCACGCAAAGGCGTTGTGCTGCGGCATGGGACGGGTTTCCATCAGGCGTTTATATCCCACCATCCCGATGGCGAAACTGATATTAGAAAGCTGTACTAATAGTAAACCTATCCAGAAATGGTCGGTCACGCGATCGTAACGAATAATCCCGGCGCCAATGACCGCCAGCAACGCGCTAAATGCATAGCCCCAGCGCAAACGGCGTTTACTCATCACATCGTAAATCAGCGTGATATAGAGCGGCGTCAGAACAGTAAACAGCAGCAATTCGGATACGGTCAGATAGAGGTAAGCGTGGAAGCTCAGCATATACATAATACCGAGCTGCATCGCCCCTACCAGCATATACAGGCTGATGGTTTTTACGCTGTGTCCGCGGGTTCGCAGGAAGGGCAGAAATACCAGCGCCGCCAGGCCCACACGTACCAGCACCGCGAAATAGCTGTCAACATGTCCGGCAAGGTACTCGCCATAAAAACTAAACGAGAAAGCCCACAGAATGGTGGTAATAATAAGAAGCGCCACAATGGATGTCTCTTAAAACAAGGAATATCCATTGTAGCGGAGAGTTAAGTTGACAACTGGTCAACTAACAAACGATCACATTATCGTAAAAAGAGCTCGCGCAGATAATGCGGCACGGCATCATCGACGTTGGAACCAATAACGTCGAGTTCCGGATGCAAATCTTTCAGGCGCTGATGGGCACTCCCCATAATGCAGCCTTTACCCGCCATCGACAGCATTTCGGCATCATTCATACCATCACCAAACGCAATACAGTCTTCCAGATTATACCCCATCGCTTTGGCAACGGCTTCCAGCGCATGACCTTTCGATACTCCGCCCGCCATCACTTCCAGGCAGGTCAACGTAGAGAAACTCACGTTTACCCGGTCGCCCCAACGCGCGTTAATCGCCTGTTCCAGTGGCAATAACTTTTCATGGGTGTCGCTGGTGAAAAAGACTTTACTGACGCCCTCCGGCTCCAGCAACGCAGGCTCAAACAGCGAGTAGTTGAATACCGCCTCTTTGAAAAAACGCATTTCTTCCGGACGATGGCGGTTCATAAACCATTCGTCATCACGATAAACGTTGGTCACGATATCCGGATTCGCGTTCACCACCCCGAACAGATCGCTGGCGATGTCACGATCCAGATTATGCGTAAAAACCAAATTCCCGTCGGTATCATGTACACGCGCACCGTTGGAGGTGATCATGTAAGATTTGATTTCAAGATTATCGCGGATTTGCCCCACATCGACATGGTGACGACCAGTAGCAAAGACAAAATGGATGCCGCGTGCGGTCAACAGCTTCAATGTCTCTTTTGCAAAAGGGGACAACGTATGGTCGGGGGAGAGTAGCGTGCCATCTAAATCAGACGCAACAATCTGATACATAATAGAATTTAACCTCTAAGCAAAGCGATTTCCGCTGGATAAATTAGGTTCGTTGAAAAATTCAACAATGGCGTTAAGCGCGACTGAGCGCATGGCGTCCTTTTCAAAAAGGATCTCATGGTACGCGCCTTTGATAACCAGCGGTTTTCCCCCTTCACAAGGGTGTCCCGCCGCAGCGCGGATTTCACAAAAACGGTCATGGGTGCGGTTGTCTACTACCCGCTCTTCTTCTGCCTGAATCAGGAGTGTAGGCGTCGCGTCATCGCTCGCCCCCGCCAGTACCTGTTCCCCCGCCAGAATACCTTCGCGCACCCAGTGCCAGGTGGGGCCGCCGACGCGCAATTGTGGTTCATCGGCATAAAAACGTAAGTTGCGCTGATAGCGCTGACGGCTGTGGGTTAACGCATTCATGCCAAACGGCAACGCCCGCCACTGACCTGTTCCAATGGCGTAATCTTCACGGATACGCTGGTGCCCTTCGGCCCAGTCGAGAATATGGCGCACCATGAAGGAAGGCAAGCGTATCACAATACCAAACATTGGCGCGGTGAGCGCAATAGCGTCGCACCGCACACGATGACGCTGCAGGAACAGAGTGGCTATCGCGCCGCCCATTGAGTGCGCCAGAATATAACGCTTGCGCCACGGTCCCGGCTCAACTTCTTGCTGCCAGAACGCCGCTAAGTCATCAACATAATCATTAAAATGATCGACATGGCCACGATGCGGGTCCGATAACATCCGCCCGGAACGCCCTTGCCCGCGGTGGTCGATGATGAAGATATCAAACCCAAGATGAAAGAGGTCATACGCCAGTTCGGCGTATTTTACGTAGCTCTCAATGCGACCAGGACAAATAACGATGGTCCGGTCATTGGAATCGGTCCGGAAACGGACGAAACGTACCGGAATATTGTCCACGCCGATAAATTCCGCCTCTTCCCGCTGACGCCAGAAATCCGTCAGCGGCCCCATGGCAAAAGCAGCGAACGCATTTTCTCTTGTTTCCCAGTCCTTTTGCTGCTGAAACATCGGATATCCAGCCTCGTTTACCAGGTAAAATCGTTTTTTGTGTCGTGCCTGACACAACACAGCGGCAGTAGCGTATTGTGGCACAAAAACAGACAACCAGGGAGTTTCACATGACCTTTGAATGGTGGTTCGCCTATCTGCTGACCTCAACTTTGTTAAGTCTTTCTCCGGGGTCCGGCGCTATCAATACCATGACGACGTCTATCAACCATGGATATCGTGGCGCAGCAGCTTCTATCGCCGGATTACAGACCGGACTGGGTATTCATATTGTTCTGGTGGGCATCGGCCTGGGTACGCTCTTTTCAAGCTCGCTCATCGCCTTTGAAATTCTGAAATGGGCTGGTGCGGCTTATCTTATCTGGCTGGGTATCCAGCAGTGGCGCGCCGCAGGCGCCATCGATCTGCATACCCTCGCCCAGACGCAATCGCGGAGCCGGCTGTTCAGGCGCGCGGTCTTTGTCAATCTAACCAATCCCAAAAGCATTGTCTTTCTTGCCGCCCTGTTTCCGCAATTCATCATGCCACAACAGCCGCAACTGGCGCAGTACCTCATTCTCGGCGTCACCACGATTGTGGTGGATATGATTGTGATGACCGGTTACGCCACACTGGCGCAACGCATTGCCGCCTGGATTAAAGGACCCAAGCAGATGAAGGCGCTGAATAAAGCGTTTGGTTCGTTATTTATGCTGGTAGGCGCGCTCCTGGCGTCGGCAAGACATGCGTAATACTCATGCCGGATGGCGCTGGCGCTTATCCGGCCTGCAGGCAATCAGCGCGAAATAATCAGGTGAATGCCAAAGCCTGCAAACAGAGCGCCGGCAAAGCCATCAATCCATTTCGCCAGACGCTGATAGCCACGACGCATTTTCGGCAGTGCGAACAGGCTGGCGACGACAGTAAACCAGGCCAATGTTTCCAGGGTGATTAAGGCGAAAATGCCCCAGCGCGCCGCAGCGCCGACGTTGTCGCCAACGAACAGTGAAAAAACGGAGCCGAAATAGATAATTGCTTTCGGGTTCGACAGATTGGTCAGCAACCCTTTGAGAAAACTGCGGCCACTCTGCGCCAGTTCAACGTGCGGAGACGGTGCCGTCGCATCCTGTTTTTTCAGCGCGCCACGCAGCATTTGATAGCCCATCCAGCACAGATATAAACCGCCGCCTACCATAATAATAGTGTGCAGCCAGGCCATTTTTTCGATAATGAGATGCAAGCCAAGCAGCGCCACGCCCGCCCATACCATTACGCCGCAGGTAATACCCAGTACGCCCATCATCGCCTCTTTACGTGAGCGGCTGACGGCAGTCTGGGACACGAAGAAAAAGTCGGGGCCGGGGCTCATTAGCGCAACGATATGCACCATTGCCACGGTGAAAAAGAGCATCATCATAAAAATGACTCGCGGGAAAATAGTTGAGGGAGTTACCATCCTGGCATTTTTTTGCCAGCCTGACTACTCTTCGTCATCACCATCGACATGCGCGCGGATGAGCGCCATGAATTCTTTGCCAAAACGCTCCAGTTTGCGCATCCCAACCCCGTTAACGCTCAACATCTCGCTGGCGGAAACGGGCATCTGTTCCGCCATCTCTATCAACGTGGCGTCGTTAAAGACCACATACGGCGGGATATTCTCTTCATCAGCGATGGCTTTACGCAGTTTGCGCAACTTAGCGAATAATTTGCGATCGTAATTACCGCCGAACGACTTCTGCATCACGCGGGGTTTGAGGGCGACGATGCGCGGCACAGCGAGCTTCAGCGGAACGTCTCCACGCAGTACCGGACGCGCGGCATCCGTCAGTTGTAACGCGGAGTGCTGCGCAATATTTTGCGTCACCAGACCCAGATGAATAAGCTGGCGAATCACGCTTACCCAGTGCTCATGGCTCTTTTCGCGACCCATGCCATATACCTTGAGTTTATCATGGCCAAAATCGCGGATGCGCTGGTTATTCGCGCCGCGGATCACCTCCACCACGTAGCCCATGCCAAAACGCTGGTTAACCCGGCCAATGGTAGAAAGCGCAATTTGCGCATCGTTTAAGCCATCGTATTGTTTAGGTGGATCGAGACAGATATCGCAGTTACCACACGGTTCCTGACGTCCTTCACCGAAATAGTTCAGCAGCACCAGGCGACGACAAGTTTGCGCTTCGGCGAAGGCACCCATCGCATTCAGTTTATGCCGTTCAATATCCTGAAGCTGTCCGGCTGGTTTCTCTTCCAGACAACGACGTAGCCAGGCCATATCAGCCGGATCGTAAAATAGCATGGCTTCCGCAGGCAGTCCGTCGCGTCCGGCGCGGCCCGTTTCCTGATAGTAGGATTCAATATTACGCGGGATATCGAAATGCACGACGAAACGTACGTTAGGTTTATTAATCCCCATTCCGAAAGCGACGGTCGCGACCACGATTTGCAGATCGTCGCGCTGAAATTTTTCCTGCACATCGGCGCGAATAGCGTTTTCGAGCCCCGCATGATACGCCGCCGCGCTAATGCCGCGGCTTTGCAGGCGCGCAGCGGTATCTTCCACTTTCGCCCGGCTGTTACAGTAGATGATACCGGACTTACCGCGTTGTTCCTGGACATAGCGCATGAGCTGGTCGAGCGGCTTAAATTTCTCCATCAGCATATAGCGGATATTCGGCCGGTCAAAACTACTGATCTGGATTAATGGATCGTTAAGTCCAAGCAGGCGAATAATATCCAGGCGCGTGGTGTCGTCGGCGGTGGCGGTCAATGCCATAAATGGCAAAGCGGGAAAACGCTGGCGAAGCTGTCCGAGAGCCGCATATTCCGGACGGAAGTCATGCCCCCACTGCGAGATACAGTGCGCTTCATCTACGGCTAACAAAACCGGATTCCAGTGCGCCAGATGATCGAGAAAGTTGTCCAGCATCAGACGTTCCGGCGCAATATACAGCAGACGAATCTGTCCGGTACGGCACCCCGCCATCACCTCAAGCTGCTGCTCGCGACTTTGGGTGGAGTTCAGACATGCTGCCGCCACGCCGTTCGCCAGCAATTGATCGACCTGATCTTTCATCAACGAGATCAACGGCGAAACGACGACGGTCAACCCGTCCAGCAACAATGCGGGGATTTGGTAACACAGGGATTTTCCGCCCCCGGTGGGCATGACGACCAGGCAGTCGCGACCGGAGAGCGCGGTATCAATAATCGCTTCCTGGCCCGGGCGAAACTGTTGGTAGCCAAAGGTTTCCTGCAAAACCCGTTTAGCCCCTGACTCCAGATTCAACACTTCCGCCTGCGCCACATTAACCCCATATGCCAGAAATCAAAACAGGCGCTATTTTCAGCGCCTGCGACAGAAACTGCAATGTTTAAAACACAATCATTAATCAGAAGATATCGTTAAGCATCACGCCGACGCCAACACGTGTCTGATTAAAATTATAGTCGATCAGCGATTCGCCATAACCGCTGTACACCTGGGTATAAAGGCGAACATGTTTGGTAACAGGGTAGCTTAAGCCAAGCTCCGCGCCACCATAGCCGGTATTCCAGTTGTACTGGCCTTTGGCGCTTAACACTGCCTCGCCCAGGTGATAACCAATTTTAAGCTGGTAATAACCCATATATTTGGTGATGTCCGGGTTATCATCGGTACTGCCAATTACGTACCACGGTTTGACCTCTACCAGCCAGTTGCCATTTTCGGCCATCAGGCGTGTATACAGTCGGTTCCAGCTACGCGAGGTAGGGTCAGATCGCCCGTTAGAGTCGTGGTTGTAGCCCATCTCCACATCGCGTAATGTCCAGCCGGCAAAACGATAATCTGTAGCAAAACCGAGAAAAAGCTGCGGTTCGTAGTTGGTTTCACGAAACGGCGCAGACTCTTTACTGTTTGAAAGCTGCCACCAGGATTTCTGTGTATAGGAAGCGCCCAGCACGGAATTATCCCCTAAGATACCGCGCCAGAGCGGGAACGCCAGGCTAAGCTGAAATTTCACTTCATCTTTGCGCGCGTTTTCTGACCAGTTATAGGTACGAATGGCCTCTTTGTTTAGATCGCTGGTATAGGTGTAGATCAAGTAATTCGTGTCATAAGGGTAAAGCGTAAAAGGATTATCATGCTCCTGCAGCATGTTAGCGATAATGCTCCCCCGCACTGCAGGCGCATCATGAACTTCTTTCACCGTCGCTTCTTGCGCATATGCTGCCACTGGCAGTAAGGTGGCTGGCAACAACCAATTCAGAATCGCCCGCATTCTTGCTCTTCTCCTGACGAAATATTTTCAGCACGTATCATTTTCTGCCAACCATTTTTACATATTTACACACCTGGACGTTAGTTATCCGTTCTTAAAGTGGAAAACAACAATTAAGAAGCATAATATCAACATTTTATTAACTGACGAGATGCCAGAAATTTATGTCTGCCGTACTTACTGCTGAACAAGCGCTGAAATTAGTGGGCGAAATGTTTGTCTACCATATGCCTTTTAACCGGGCATTAGGGCTGGAGCTGGAGCGCTACGAAAAAGCGTTTGCCCAGTTGGGATTCAATAATCAACCGATGATGGTCGGCAACTGGGCGCAGAGTATCCTGCACGGAGGCGTCATCGCCTCGGCGCTGGATGTCGCCGCCGGGTTGGTATGCGTCGGCAGTACTCTGACCCGACACGAAACGATTAGCGAAGATGAATTACGCCAACGCCTGTCACGGATGGGGACAATTGACCTGCGCGTCGATTATCTGCGGCCGGGGAGAGGCAATCGCTTTACGGCTACCAGTAGCCTGCTGCGCGCCGGTAATAAAGTGGCCGTCGCCCGCGTGGAATTACACAATGAAGATCAGCTGTACATCGCCAGCGCTACCGCCACTTATATGGTGGGATAAAAGCAGGTAAACTGTTGTTACACTTCAGATACGAGTTTTCCGGATGGATGCAAAACAAACGCGGCAGGGCGTATTACTCGCTCTTGCTGCCTATTTTATCTGGGGGATCGCCCCCGCCTACTTCAAGCTAATTTATTACGTTCCGGCGGATGAAATCCTCACCCACCGCGTAATCTGGTCATTCTTTTTTATGGTGGCGCTGATGAGCGTCAGCCGCCAGTGGTCAGGCGTTAAAACGCTGCTGAAAACACCAAAGAAAATTTTTCTGCTGGCGCTGTCGGCAGTGCTGATAGGCGGCAACTGGCTGCTTTTTATCTGGGCTGTGAATAACCATCATATGCTGGAAGCCAGCCTCGGTTACTTTATTAACCCGCTGGTGAATATCCTGCTGGGGATGATTTTTCTCGGTGAGCGATTCCGACGTATGCAGTGGCTGGCCGTGCTACTGGCGGGATGCGGGGTTCTGGTGCAGCTCTGGACCTTCGGTTCATTGCCTGTTATTGCCTTAGGACTGGCGTTTAGCTTCGCCTTTTATGGACTGGTACGCAAGAAAATTGCCGTAGAAGCGCAAACCGGCATGTTGTTCGAAACGCTATGGCTGCTGCCGATAGCCGCGATCTATTTGTTCGGCATTGCCGATAGCGCCACCAGTCATATGGGGCAGAATCCCCTGTCATTAAACCTGCTGTTGATTGCTGCCGGCGTCGTCACCACCATTCCGCTGCTGTGCTTCACCGGCGCGGCAACGCGTCTGCGCCTCTCAACGCTAGGCTTCTTCCAGTACATTGGCCCAACGCTGATGTTCCTGCTGGCAGTCACCTTTTATGATGAACATCCGGGCGCGGATAAGATGGTGACGTTCGGGTTTATCTGGGTCGCGCTGGCGATTTTTGTGATGGATGCGCTGTATACCCAGCGCAGAACGCGTAAAGGATTGTGATTGCGGTTTGCTTAACAGGCCTACCAATCCCGTAGGCCTGATAAGGCGTAGCGCCTGCTTTTAACTCAACCTGAAGTAACAATCCTGATTTAATAGTTCATAAAGAGGTGTGAAGCGAAGCCACTTTTCTGCCATCCCTTTCTTGTAACATTCATCCGCAGCAATCGATAAGTCACTGATTATTAATCAGATAAATGGAAATTACTCATATGTTCAATTCATCAATGTATCTCCCTTATACCCTCTTTGAACCCGTCACACGCTTCAACGATAATTCTGCCGGTGACATGCAATGTGGCGACATGGGAGAAGAAGAGCTTCTGGCGCTCGGCCTGAATGACATATCAGAAAAAGTCGATCCTTATCGCCTTATATATTATGATTTTCCCAGACCTTACATGGTAGATGGCGTGTTTAGCTTAACAAACCTCGGCAGAGAAATATCTCACGATGAATGTGTCGATATTCTATTCACAGAAATGAAAGAACTGGCAAAAATGTTTTCATTCTATGGTGAATATCAAACACTAATAGATGAACTCATCAGACATTTCAGATATGGAAATGGCAGCGCATTTTATAGCCAGCAACTAAATTCCGCCTTTCATAAAAGAGTAAATAAGAATATAAAAGACAGCCCTCTTTTTATAATTAAAGACTACATTCAGATGGAATTTAAAAAAAACATAAGACAAATCTATTTACCTGTAATATTGCATGGAATCAAAACAAACTTGCTTAGTTCACATCTCGCTAAATTTAATAATCTGGAGGACAGAATCAATGGACTGGGGATCTGCGTTCACGATATTGCTGCGCAAAAGATAACCCTCACGAATATTCAGAAGTACGCCATGGGCTGGAGCGCTACGCTACATTTCGCTGCGCAGGATCATTTTGGGCTGGATGTTGCCGATATCAAGAATAACTTTTATCGCGAATTTCGTTTTTTCCGCATATGGTTCTTTTTACAGCGGCACAAAGATTTTGCCTTTAAACCTTTTTTCACAAATTTTAATACCGTCACCAGAATCGGCGCTTACTGATGAAAAATAAATGTAAAAAAATAGCGCTGTGTTTATTCTTGCTGGCCGGGACCTATAATCTGTGGACCCTGCGGCCGGTTAAAATTCTGTATGCCTATTCAGATTTTGGCTCGACAGTGTTTCTGGTTGTGGATCATCTGCCGTGGACTGACAGAGATAAAATCAGGTGGTACCTGACGCACAGGGAAGAATTTAAGAGAAAATACCATTTACTGGATCAGGACTGGTTTCGCTATTATGTAATAGATATTGGCAACGGCTTTACTAATGCTAAAAATTATCACGATGGGCCGTATGAAGATTTATATTGCTTTCCGACCATTAAGGATGATGCTGATTGTATTGTGAAAGACTATTTATTAATCGTTGATGAGTATTCCAATAGTAATACTACTTTTGGTGTAACCGTTATTGATGGCGAGCATGAGTTCCAGTTAACGCCCGAGAAACAAATAGAGAGAGTTTTCCATCCATAAAGCATAGCGGTAGCTGAAATGAACTACCACTATGACTCGGCGTTCTGCTGGAACGGTAGGCCGGATAAGCGAAACACCATCCGGCGGCATTAAAATCACAGCCAGTTCTTACGCTTAAAGTAGAGATACGGTGCCAGCCCGGCAAGGATCATAAAAATAATCGCACCGGGATAGCCAAAGCTCCACTTCAGTTCCGGCATGAACTCAAAGTTCATGCCGTAGCTGGAAGCCACCAGCGTTGGCGGCAGGAAGACCACAGAGACCACCGAGAAAATCTTGATAATCCGGTTCTGCTCAATGTTAATAAACCCCATTGCCGCCTGCATCAGGAAGTTTACTTTCTGAAACAGTGATTCGTTATGCGGTAGCAGGGATTCGATATCTCGTAGAATCTCGCGTGCCTGCTCCAACTGTCCGCCCGGCAAACGTGCCTTGCGCACCAGGAAGTTTAGCGCGCGCTGGGTATCCATCAAACACAGGCGAACCTTCCAGCCGATATCTTCCAGCTCCGCCAGTGTGGAAAGCGCTTCGTCGTATTCATCTCCCTGATGCCCTTCCATAATCACGCGGCTCAGTTTTTCCAGATCGCTATAGATGTTTTCAATTTCATCCGCCAGTTGTTCGATTTTAGTTTCAAACAGATCGAGCAGTAATTCGTAAGCATTACCGTCAATCATCGCCTGGCTACGGGCGCGCATACGATACAAACGGAAGGCGGGTAGTTCGCGCTCACGCAGCGTAAACAGACGCCCATCGCGAATAGTGAATGCCACAGTGGAGTTACCGGCGTGATCCTCCGCATCTTCGAAGAAAAAGAAGGAGTGAATGTGTAGCCCATCTTCATCTTCAAAGAAGCGCGCAGAGGCTTCGATATCTTCCAGTTCAGGACGTGTCGCCAGACTTTGGCCCAGCTCAGACTGCACGCGCAATCGCTCGTCATCGTCCGGTTCGACCAGATCGATCCATACGGCATCAATCAGGGTTTGTGACTCCTCGACTTCCAGCCGGGTCAGTCGGTTTTTTTCCAGTTGAAATGCGCTCAGCATGACCGGGACTCCCAATGCGTAAAAATATCGGACAGTTCAGATGGGCACACAGAAACAAATTGGGTTTCAGACCATTAAACAGCCTGACTCAACGCGACGGGAAAAATGAAAGGTCGCTGACAACCGCTAAGGCTATCAGCAAAAAGGGATAGCCTTAGGAGTTGATCCTGGATGACAGGATAATGAGCCAGTATCTACTGGGTGTGTCCAAGGCGAATGTCCTCTTAGCGTAATCTTGCGCGCATGTTACGCCAGCAAAAATTTGCCGTCAACACGCAACGAAACGCGAAAAAGCAATAATTTCCCCTTATGCAGAAAGGTTAGCAGAGAGAAGGGATTTATCTATGATTTCAGACTATTAAGTGAGAGATTACAGGTACAAAACTGTCGGCCTGATAAGCGCAGCACCATCAGGTAATCATTCACGTCGGATGGCGGCGTAAACGCCTTATCCGGCCTATGAATCAAAATGTTAACCAACTCGTAGGCCGGCTAACACGCACCAGCATCGCCACCCGGCAATATGTGATTCGATCAGACCGTTTCCAGTTTCGCATACGCGGCCACTAACCATTTGATGCCCTGCCCCTGGAAGGCGACCTGCAGACGACTGTGCTCACCGCTGCCCTCCAGGTTAACAATAGTCCCTTCGCCGAACTTCGCGTGACGCACCCGCTGCCCGAGCTTATACCCCGTATCGTTTTCCGCCAGCGGCGTTCCCAGTCGCTGATGGCTCACCGGGCGGCTGACAGTGGCGCGCAAACGCACCTCTTCCACACACTCCTCCGGCAGCTCGCCGATAAAGCGCGACGGGCGATGGTAAACCTCTTTGCCGTACAGACGACGGGTTTCGGCATAGGTTAAGGTCAGCTTCTGCATGGCGCGCGTAACGCCGACGTAGGCCAGGCGACGCTCCTCTTCCAGACGTCCCCCTTCATCCAGCGACATCTGGCTGGGAAACATCCCTTCTTCCATCCCAACGATAAAGACCTGCGGAAACTCCAGTCCTTTTGCCGAATGCAATGTCATGAGCTGCACCGCATCCTGCCAGGTATCCGCCTGTCCTTCGCCCGCCTCCAGCGCCGCATGGGAAAGAAACGCCTGTAACGGCATCAGGTCTTCATCTTCTTCGTTGTAGCTAAACTGGCGCGTTGCTGTCACCAGCTCCTCTAAGTTTTCGATACGGGTCTGGCCTTTTTCACCTTTCTCTTGCTCGTACATGGTACGCAGGCCAGAGTCTTTGATCACCCGGTCGGTCTGCACATGCAGCGGCATGTCAGCAGTCTCTTGCGCCAGGGCGTCGACAAGCTCCATAAAGCGTTGTAGCGCGCTGGCTGCACGTCCAGCCAGCGCCTTCTCCTGTAGCAGTTCGCGGCAAGCCTGCCACAACGTTAGCTGGCGGTCACTCGAGGTCTGACGCACCACATCAAGCGTACGATCGCCGATACCACGCGTCGGGGTATTCACCACCCTTTCAAACGCCGCATCGTCGTTGCGGTTGGCAATCAAACGCAGATAAGAGAGTGCATCTTTAATTTCCTGGCGCTCGAAGAAGCGCATACCGCCATAAATACGGTACGGCATACTGGCCTGCAACAACGCCTCTTCCAGTACGCGCGACTGGGCGTTGCTACGATAAAGGATGGCGCATTGCGCAAGCGCGCCGCCGTTGTCCTGCCAGGTTTTGATGCGGTTAACCACAAAGCGCGCTTCATCCAGTTCGTTAAAGGCGCAATAGAGCGAAATCGGCTCGCCGTCAACGCCATCGGTCCACAGCTTTTTACCCAGGCGCCCGTTGTTATTCTCAATCAGAGCGTTCGCCGCGCTAAGAATGTTGCTGGTTGAACGGTAGTTCTGTTCCAGACGGATAGTCTGCGCGCCGGGAAAATCATTGAGGAAGCGCTGAATATTTTCTACCTGCGCTCCACGCCAGCCGTAGATCGACTGGTCATCGTCGCCGACAATCATCACTTTACCGGTATCGCCCGCCAGCAGACGAACCCAGGCGTACTGAATGTTGTTGGTATCCTGGAATTCGTCCACCAGGATATTAGTAAATCGCTCGCGATAGTGCTGCAGGATATGCGGCTTGTTCAGCCATAGTTCATGAGCGCGCAGCAGTAGCTCAGCGAAATCCACCAGGCCAGCGCGATCGCACGCTTCCTGATAGGCCTGATACACCTTCTGCCAGGTCTGCTCCACCGGATTGCCGTAGCTTTGGATATGGTGCGGGCGTAGTCCTTCGTCTTTCTGACTGTTGATGTACCACATCGCCTGACGCGGCGGCCACTGCTTCTCATCAAGATTCATCGCCTTAATCAGACGTTTAAGCAGACGCATCTGATCTTCACTGTCGAGAATCTGGAAATCCTGCGGCAGATTAGCGTCCATATGATGCGCGCGCAGCAGACGGTGCGCCAGACCGTGGAACGTCCCTACCCACATCCCCCCCTGGCTGGTGCCCATCAACTGGCCAATACGATGACGCATTTCCGCCGCCGCTTTGTTGGTAAAGGTCACCGCCATGATGGAATACGGCGAATTGTTTTCTACGCTCAGTAGCCAGGCGATGCGGTGCACCAGTACACGGGTTTTCCCGCTTCCCGCGCCCGCCAGCACCAGCATGTTGCTACGTGGCGCGGCCACCGCTTCGCGCTGTTTATCATTAAGGCTGTCGAGCAGGTAAGAAACGTCCATTGGCACCGCCGCGTAAAAAACATGAAAACTAAAAAACGCCCGGTGGCGCTTCGCTTACCGGGCCTACGTTATCGTAGGGCGGATAAGCATGACGCCATCCGCCAGAATGCCTGGGAATTTATACAGAACTTCTGGTGATTATATCAGCGAGGTGAGAGATGCCAACCGCGAAATTTCCATATGAGGCAGTAAACGGCTGTCCGGCGTCTGCATCAGGTCGGCATTTTCGGGTTTAATCCAGCAGGCCTGCATTCCACAACGAATAGCGCCAGCCACATCGGTGGTCAGATCGTCGCCGACATGCAGGATCTCGCCAATCGGCACGTTTAATTTTTCCGCCGCCAGGAAGTACATGTCGCTGAACGGCTTAGAGCGGCCATCCGGACCTGCGCGCAGGACAAACTTAAAGTAATCGCCGAGGCCAAACAGTTCCGGCTGGGCGTTACCGTTAGTGATAGCCACTAGCGGCCATTTTTCCGCAAGCCGCTGTAACGTCTCATGGGTCGCCTGCGGAACCTCAATCTGACTGCGCCATTTGGCAAAGTGCATCATCGCCGCATTCGCGCCGGCAATAGCCTCCTGCGCCGATAGTCCCGCATCCAGCATGGCCCGCTCTATCGCGCGATGACGCCACCGGGTCACATCATGATAAATTTCCGGCTCCGCTTCGCGCACCACCTGCCGTATCCGCTGTAAGTCGACGTTTTGAAACGACCGTAGCGACGGGTGATAATTTTGCATAAACGCGAGCGCTTCCTGCTCAGTACGCAAAATCACTGGACGGTTATCATAAAGGGTATCATCCAGGTCAAAGGTGAGCGCGGCGATACGCCCCAAAGGCCGGTAAAAACGCATTATTTCCCCCGTTTAGCGCGCGGATGCGCCGCGTCGTACACTGAAGCAAGGTGTTGAAAATCAAGATGAGTATAAATTTGGGTGGTGGAAAGGTTGGCATGGCCTAACAGCTCTTGCACACCGCGCAGATCGCCACTCGACTCCAGCATATGGGTCGCGAACGAGTGGCGCAGCTTATGCGGATGCACGTGGCTGTTCAGCCCCTGCTTTATGCCCCATTCAGCAAACCGTTTTTGGACATTGCGCGCGGAGATACGCTTGCCGAGCTTCGACAGGAATAATGCTTCTTCATCGCTGGCGAACAGGCCGCGCAGATCCAGCCAGTGCTCAATCCATGCCACCGCGTTACGGCCAATCGGCAGGCGTCGCTCTTTGCTGCCTTTTCCCATTACCCACACTTCGCCGGTATCAAGATCAAGGTGCTTTATATCCAGACCAACCAGTTCAGATAAACGCAGCCCCGCGCCGTACATGACCTCCAGCATCGCCCGGTCGCGTACGGCGAGCGGATCGTTGAGGTCAATATCCAACAGGCGGTTAACGTCATCGACATCGATATTTTTCGGCAGGTGACGCGGCGCTTTCGGCGCGGAGACGCCCTTCGCCGGGTTGGCTTTCAACTCGCCCTGGCTGACCAACCAGTCAAAAAAGCTACGCAATGCCGAGAGACTTAGCGCCAGGCTGGCGGGACCCAGTCCTTTGCGCCGGCTGCGCACCGCAAAACTGCGTACCATCGCAGCATCACATTGTTGCCAGCTTTTCAGACCCGTTTCTCCGGCTAAAGCAATAATGGCATCAAGCTGACGCTGATAATTCAGCAGAGTAATCGGGCTAAGCTGGCGCTCCACGCCTAAATAGCGCAGAAACCGTGAGACATCCTGAGAAAGTGCGGCATCCGTCATACGCGTTCAATCCAGCGTTCCAGCAGTTCCGGCAACATCAGCGCGATCTCCTGCAGAAGCTGTGTCCCCTGTCCCGGCTGATAATGATGGGCGTCGCGACTGCTGAAAAGCACAACGCCTAGATCGCCGTCACGGCCCAGCATTGACATCGCAACCGAACCAATTGCTTTCGCCTCCGGCAGGACCACCAGCAGTTCCGGTCCGTTTAGCGGACCAAGATAGTGCTGCGACTGCCCCAGGCGCTGGATACGTAGCGGCTCGAAAGTTTGACGGTTTAAGGCCAGATGCGTATAGCGCGATGGCGCGCCAAGTCGCCAGCGATCCGGGAACAAACGGATCGTTGCGCCGGCAAGCCCCAACTCGCGCGCCCAGCGGTGAAACCGTATCAGCATCTCATCCAGACTCTCCGCGGCGGCCAGACGGCTTTGTAGATGCAGCAGGCGATAGAACAGGTGTTCGTTGGCATGAGCCTGTTCCATCAGCAGCGTCATATTTTCTTCAAGCGCATTGATGTAGTTACGCGCGCGAGCCATATGCCACTCCACGAGCGAAACCGTTCCCCGAACGGGATGCGGAACGCGCATCGCCTCCACAGCATGGGCATTACGGATAAAAAACTCAGGGTGGCGCAGCAGATAATCAACAACCGCCCGGTCGTCCAGTTCTGTGAGCGTTTCCTGTAGTTCTTCCTCTGGTTGCTTCATAAATGGATAAATCCGTCGTAGACATGTGCCGCCGGGCCAGTCATGTATAACGGATGACCCGGACCTTTCCAGGCGATATCCAGTCGACCGCCCGGTAATTCCACGCGTACGTCTTCAGCCAGGAGTCCCTGCTGAATTCCCACCGCGACGGCGGCGCACGCACCGCTGCCGCACGCGCGGGTTTCTCCTGCGCCGCGTTCATAAACACGCAGGCGGATATGCTCGCGTCTTACGACCTGCATAAAACCGATATTGGCGCGTTCCGGAAAACGTTCATGGCTTTCCAGAACCGGTCCCAGCGTGTCAACAGCCGCTGTGTCGACGTTATCAACCTGAATCACACAGTGCGGATTGCCCATAGAAACCACGCCACACAGTATGGTCTGTTCCGCCGCTCGCATAATATACGTTTTTTCCGCTTTGTTGGCGCGAAAAGGGACCTGTGCGGGTTCAAAGTTTGGCTCTCCCATGTTCACCCGCACCAGCTCATCTTCTGTGACGCTCAGCACCATCCGGCCATTCGCGGTACTGACCCGAATATCACGTTTATTAGTTAGCCCTTTCAGACGAACGAATCGTGCGAAACAGCGTGCGCCGTTGCCACACTGCGAGACTTCGCTGCCGTCGGCGTTGAAGATCCGGTAATGAAAGTCCAGTTCAGGGTCATAGGGCGGCTCAACCACCAATAGTTGATCGAACCCTACGCCCAGGTGTCTGTCGGACAGCCGGCGAATCAGCTCCGGCGAAAAAAAGACATTCTGCGTTACCGCGTCGACGACCATAAAGTCGTTGCCAAGGCCATGCATTTTAGAGAATTGCATTATTCACTCCGTTCACGCGGGGGACAGAAAATTATCCTCAGTAATTGACCTGGGATGGCCCCTCTCCCGTTGCGCGATCGTTCTTATCGGGCATCGTGGACTGCGTTGGTGAATCGACTTTTTTCGTCGGCGGCGGCGCATTTTTATCAGCGGGCGGGAAATAGAGCGGCCCTTTCAAACCGCAGCCCGTCAGGCTGAACAGAGTCAGAAGTACAGCGAATGCCTTAAACACGTTTTTCATTATGGATTGCCTGTAAGTTCATGCTTTCTGTTTTCTATCATCGCAGGAGAAGGCGTAAAAGCAAGAGTTTGGCGGTAAACTGCAACGCCTTTTGTTCCAGGTTATACTGCCGCCATCACGAAAAAACGGGAAACGACAATGAATGACAGTGAATTTCATCGCCTGGCTGACGCTCTGTGGCTAACCATTGAAGAGCGCCTTGATAACTGGGACGGCGATAGCGATATCGACTGCGAAATTAACGGCGGCGTGCTGACCCTCAGCTTTGAGAACGGCAGTAAGATCATTATTAATCGTCAGGAACCGCTGCATCAGGTGTGGCTGGCAACCAAACAGGGCGGCTATCATTTTGATTTGAAAGGCGACGAGTGGGTTTGCGATCGCAGCGGCGCCACCTTCTGGCATCTCCTGGAGCAGGCGGCAACGCAGCAGGCGGGCGAGACGGTAAGCTTCCGCTAAGTGTTTTATTACCCGGTGATCAGCGCTTACGGGGCCTGGAGCCAACCACAGGCCGGATAAGACGCGCCTGCGTCGCCATCCGGCACAATACGCGTGATGCCGGGCACAACGATTATCCGGCGCTAACTATAAGAAATACTGCTGTAATAGCGGTGCGTCATGGTCCTGGTTAGCTGGTGGTGCCGCGTTAAGGGGCTGCGTACGGAATGGAATGACCTGCGCACGTCCCTCGGTTTTCACTATCTGGTAGAACTGCGGCAGGTTAAAGTTGATAAAGCTGGAGCCATACGTGAAGCGATCGTGCGATGATGAATAGAAGCGGCTGACGTCGCGCACCAGTTCTTCCTTGCTACCTTCGCAATGATGATATACTTCCGCCCGGTTACTTTCGTCCAGTATATAAATATTAAAGCCTTTCGCATCGCCCGTTTCTTCAAAAAAGAACTGAATAATCCCTTCGCTGGCGAAGCCATCCACCACTGACGGCAATTTCACATGATTAGTTTCGACCTGTACCGACAGGCCGTGTAGTTTGTTATGCGAAATAGCGCCGTAGAATTCGATGGCGTTTTCCAGTTTCTGTACCGAGACGTTCAGGCGTTCGAAGAAAAGCCCCCACGTCTGCCCGGAAACACGCAGCGCCTTAAAGCGACCGGTCTCCTGGCGGGTGCTGGAAAGACGTAGCTCGATACATTCGGAGACCAGTTGCTGCACGCGGGTGCGAATCAGGCCGCGAAGATGCTGGCTGTAGCAGAACACCTCCACGCTATCCGGCGGCGCGGCATCCTGGTGCATTTTCCCCAAAATCGTTTTCAACGCCTCAATCATCGCCTGCTCGCCGTTAAAGTGCAAAGTACGCACTTCATTCCATGAGTTGCGATACAGCAAGTCGATACTGCCTACCAGACAGTTTTGCTCTTCGCCAAAGCTGAAAACATCCAGCTTACGGAAGTCAAAATGCACCACTTTATTGCGAAACGCCGCCGTCGGGTCATATTCGAGGTTAACGATAATCGCCAAATGACGAATTTCACAGGGGCTGTAGAGCGCTTTTGGCGTTGGCGCTGGCAAACGCAGCGGGAAATGGTGCGAAACATCGGCCACCATCTCCTGCAGCTTAGGCAAGTCGACAATCCCGTTGCCCTTAATAAACAGGTGCGTCCGTGACGTCAGCAGGCCGTTGAACCACGCCCAGGCCACCAGCTTATTAAGATAACGGTTATATTCCAGCGGCTGATGGCTGATGATAGAGTCCATGTTCGGCGCACGGTTATAAAGATACCAGCCTGAACGATTGGCGCGCCCCGGCGGCACATGGATAAACGTTAAATTCGGCTCAGAGAGATCCGGCGATATCTGCGGGTTCACCAGCGTGACTTTACCCGGCAACGCTTCAAAAGCGGCGTACAGCTTACGCGTCAGTACGCCGATATCCTGCGGGCTGGCGCTCACGCTGAGGTTGTTGCGCCGCGCGAAGCGTATCAGATTGCGATAGCTCTGCATCATTGCGTCGAGCAATTCGTTGTGAGCTTCACGCACCCGATCGATTTTCCAGTTCGCGCGATTATCAAGCATGGCCAGACGCGCATCGTCCCATCCCCACTCGCTGACTAACTGGCTTAATACTTCCCGGCGCCAGCCTACGCAGGCGCGCTCGCGGCTTAACTTCTCGCACACTTTCAGGTAGAAACAGCGGCGGACTAAATCCAGCCGCGTCGGATCTTCAATAGCCGTCAGGTATTCAGTGACCCGTTCCAGCATCATGCAGTAAGGATCGAGACCAAACGAGACAATTTCGCCGTCATGCAGGCGCTGTTTTATATCTTTCGCCAGCAGGCGTGGATTGGGGTATTCCCATGAGTAGGCTTCCAGTAGCAGCGTTTTCAGCACTGCTTTGTACGGAGAGTCGATGCTTTTGTACAACTGCCACAGACTGGCGCCAAAGTACTCTTCAGCGGAGAGTGAACTTAAGCCCCCCAGATCCAGCCATTCGTTTGGCGTTAACACGCCCTGGGCGTAGAGCGTCATAACATAGTCGTCATAATGCTCTTCTTCGTCACATGGCACCATACTCCACAGGATACGTTTTCCGGCCAGGCGCACCGCGGTACGATAAAACTCATCAAGCAACAAGATGTGCTGCGTAGAACCGCAATCTTCGCCGCCCAGGCTGCCACTTTCGTTATGACGGAAACGGTTTTCGTCGATCAGGAAGAAACTGACCTCAACGCCAAGCGAGGCGGCCCAGCTTTCCAGCAGGCTACACTTACGCTGCAGCAACTGACGCTCTTCGCCGTCGAGCCAGGACTGGTGACACACCCAAATATCCAGATCGGACGAGCAGCTCTGCCCGACAGAAGAGGTGCTACCCATCGTATAAACGCCGGTAATCGGCAGTTCACCTTTCGGCGGAGCCTGCGGCGTCATACCACGGTACAGCTCAAGTTCGTTCAGATAATGGCGTTGGGTTTCATCAGGCGTGTAGAAACAAATACCGCTGGGAACGTTACCATCAAGGTAACCCGGCATCAGTGGATGGTGATAATGCAATAATGTCGGCAGAAGACTGTAAACCTGCTGAAAAGCGGGCCCCATGGCAGCAAGCGCGCGATCCACGCGCAGTTGATTGATGGCATCCAGTCTCTGTTTCAGAGTCTCAATATAGAGGTACAAGACGTATCGCCTGATGTTGCTACCCGTCATGGTCCAGGTCAGTATCTCGCCGTCGCCATTCGGGATAAACCGTATGTCAAAAATAACCGTTGCCCTTTTTCGTCTGCATATTTTTATCTAATACCGACGAAAAAATGGTCTAAAACGTGATCAATTTAACACCTTGCTCATTGACCGTAAAGAAAGATGCGCTACATACAAGTGTAGCACCGTTCGCTGCGTGTAAATTCCTAAATACGAGTTGGCGGTGTCTCGTCATTATTCACTGCCATTGACGACACAGCGCCTTATCCTCTCACTCACGGTGACCGGAAAACTAACATCCTCTCTATAAGGATGTTAGGATGGTCAATGATTGATAATGACGGTAACAAGCATGTTAGACAATGTTTTAAGAATTGCCACACGCCAAAGTCCCCTTGCGCTTTGGCAGGCACATTATGTCAAAGACGCATTGATGGCAACCCACCCGGGACTGATCGTGGAACTGGTGCCGATGGTCACGCGCGGCGATGTGATCCTCGACACCCCTCTGGCAAAAGTGGGCGGCAAGGGACTGTTTGTTAAAGAGCTGGAAATCGCGCTGCTGGAAAAACGCGCCGATATCGCTGTGCACTCCATGAAAGACGTTCCGGTGGCTTTTCCGGACGGTCTCGGCCTGGTGACAATTTGCGAGCGCGAAGATCCGCGTGACGCTTTTGTCTCGAATAAATACCACAGTCTGGATGATCTGCCCGCGGGCAGTATCGTCGGGACGTCCAGCTTACGGCGTCAGTGTCAACTGGCGGAACGCCGTCCAGACCTCATTATCCGTTCGTTGCGCGGCAATGTCGGCACACGCCTCGGCAAGTTGGACAACGGCGACTATGACGCCATTATCCTGGCCGTGGCAGGTCTGAAACGCTTAGGCCTGGAATCGCGTATTCGCACAGCCTTGCCGCCCGACGTTTCGCTTCCTGCCGTAGGCCAGGGCGCCGTCGGGATTGAATGTCGTCTTGACGACGCGCGAACGCAGGCACTGCTCGCACCGTTGAATCACCCGCAAACCGCGCTGCGCGTAACGGCGGAACGCGCCATGAACACCCGCCTGGAAGGCGGCTGTCAGGTGCCGATTGGCAGCTATGCAGAAATCATCAACGGCGAAATTTGGCTACGCGCGCTGGTTGGCGCACCGGACGGTTCGGTGATGGTGCGCGGCGAACGTCGTGGTTCTCCCGAGCAGGCGGAGCAAATGGGCATCTCGCTTGCAGAGGAACTGCTGGAAAACGGCGCGCGCGCGATTCTGACGGAAGTTTATAACGGCGAGGCGCCCGCATGAGTATTCTGGTCACCCGCCCCTCTCCCGCAGGGGAGGCGTTAGTGAGCCGTCTGCGCACACTGGGGCAGGTGGCCTGGAGTTTTCCGCTGATTGAATTTGTCGCCGGTCAGGAACTGCCTACCCTTGCTGACCGTCTGGCGACACTGACGGAAAACGATCTGGTTTTTGCCCTTTCTCAGCACGCCGTCGCCTTCGCTCATGCCCGCCTCCAGCAGGATGGTCGGCACTGGCCTGCGTTACCGCGCTATTTTGCGATTGGCCGCACCACAGCGCTCGCTCTTCATACCGTTAGCGGGTTTGATATTCGTTATCCGTTGGATCGGGAAATCAGCGAAGTCTTGCTACAATTACCTGAATTACAAAATATTGCGGGCAAACGCGCGCTGATTTTGCGTGGCAACGGTGGGCGCGAACTGTTGGGTGAAACCCTAACCGCTCGCGGAGCCGAAGTCAGTTTTTGTGAATGTTATCAACGAAGTGCGAAACATTACGATGGCGCAGAAGAAGCGATGCGTTGGCATGCTCGCGGCGTAACAACACTTGTTGTTACCAGCGGCGAAATGTTGCAGCAGCTCTGGTCGCTGATTCCCCAGTGGTATCGTGAGCACTGGTTACTACGCTGTCGGCTGCTGGTCGTCAGTGAGCGTCTGGCGAACCTCGCCCGGGAACTGGGCTGGCAGGATATTAAGGTCGCTGATAACGCCGACAACGATGCGCTATTGCGCGCATTACAATAACTCTCATAATGGGATGCCATAATGACGGAACAAGAAAAATCCTCCGCCGTGGTTGATGAGACCAGGGAGACCGTGGAAACCACGCCACAGCCAGCCAATGCCGGCAAAAAAAGTAAGAATGGCGCCGCGTTGGTATTAAGCGCGGTAGCAATCGCGATTGCTCTGGCGGCGGGTATTGGGCTTTACAGTTGGGGGAAACAACAGGCGACCGCGCAAACAGAAACCAACGATGCGCTGGCAACTCAACTGACTGCTTTACAAAAGACGCAGGAGAGTCAAAAAGCGGAGCTGGAAGGGATTATCAAAAAACAAGCGACGCAGTTAGATGAAGCGAATCGCCAGCAGGCGGCGCTGGCGAAGCAGCTTGATGAGGTACAACAGAAAGTCGCTACTATTTCCGGCAGCGATGCAAAAACCTGGCTGCTGGCGCAGGCTGATTTCCTGGTAAAACTCGCCGGACGCAAGCTGTGGAGCGATCAGGATGTCACTACCGCCGCCGCGTTGCTCAAAAGCGCTGACGCCAGCCTGGCGGACATGAACGACCCCAGCCTGATTACCGCGCGGCGTGCGATTACTGACGATATTGCCAGCCTGGCATCCGTTACGCAGATCGACTACGACGGTATTATTCTCAAACTCAATCAGCTCTCTAACCAAATAGATAATCTGCGCCTGGCTGACAACGATACTGATGATTCACCGATGGATTCAGACAGCAGCGAGTTGTCCAGTTCGCTAAGCGAATGGCGCGTCAACCTACAAAAAAGCTGGCAGAACTTTATGGACAGCTTTATTACTATTCGTCGCCGCGATGACACCGCCGTACCGCTGCTGGCGCCGAACCAGGACGTCTATCTGCGCGAAAACATCCGCTCCCGCCTGTTAGTCGCCGCGCAGGCCGTCCCACGCCATCAGGAAGAAACATACCGCCAGGCGCTGGATAACGTTTCGACCTGGGTTCGCGCTTACTACGATACTGACGATGCCGCAACAAAAGCCTTCCTGGAAGAGGTTGATAAATTAAGCCAGCAAAATATCACCATGGATCTGCCGGAAACGCTGCAAAGCCAGGCAATTCTTGAAAAATTGATGCAAACCCGCGTACGTAATCTACTGGCGCAACCGACGGCCTCTGCAACAGAAGCGCCGTCTGTGCCTGCAACGCAGACAAACGCCCCGGCAGCCGCGCCGCAAGGAGAATAATGATGCTGAAAGTATTATTGCTCTTTGTATTGTTACTCGCCGGCATTGTGGTCGGTCCGATGATTGCCGGTCATCAGGGCTATGTGCTAATCCAGACCGATAACTACAATATTGAAACCAGCGTCACCGGGCTGGCGATCATTCTCATCGTCACTATGGTGGTGTTATTCATCATTGAGTGGCTGCTACGCCGTCTGTTTCGTACCGGTGCGCATACCCGTGGTTGGTTTGCCGGCCGTAAACGCCGCCGCGCCCGCAAGCAAACCGAACAGGCGCTGCTTAAGCTGGCGGAAGGAGACTATCAGCAGGTTGAAAAGCTGATGTCAAAAAATGCCGATCATGCTGAGCAGCCGGTAGTGAACTATCTGTTGGCGGCGGAAGCAGCGCAGCAGCGTGGTGATGAAGCGCGCGCTAATCAACACCTTGAACGTGCGGCAGAGCTGGCGGGGAACGACACCATCCCGGTAGAGATCACCCGCGTACGTTTACAGCTGGCGCGCAATGAAAATCATGCGGCGCGCCACGGTGTGGACAAGCTGCTGGAAGTCACACCGCGTCACCCGGAGGTGTTGCGCCTGGCGGAACAAGCCTATATTCGTACCGGCGCATGGAGTTCTTTACTGGATATCATCCCGTCGATGGCGAAAGCAAACGTCGGCGATGAAGCGCATCGCGCACGGCTTGAACAACAGGCATGGATAGGGTTGATGGATCAGGCTCGCGCCGAGCAGGGTAGCGAAGGATTACGCACCTGGTGGAAAAACCAAAGCCGTAAAACCCGCCATCAGGTGGCGCTTCAGGTCGCCATGGCTGAACATCTGATCGAATGTGACGATCATGATATGGCGCAGCAAATTATCATCGACGGCCTGAAACGCCAGTATGACGATCGACTGGTATTACCGATTCCCCGCCTCAAAACCAATAATCCGGAACAACTGGAGAAAGTGCTGCGCCAGCAAATCAAAACGGTAGGCGATCGCCCACTGTTATGGAGCACACTCGGCCAGTCACTGATGAAACACGGCGAATGGCAGGAGGCAACTCTGGCGTTCCGCGCCGCGCTGAAACAGCGTCCGGACGCTTATGATTACGCCTGGCTTGCCGATGCGCTCGACCGACTGCATCAGCCTGAGGAGGCTGCCGCCATGCGCCGTGACGGCCTGATGCTAACGTTACAGAACAATCCCTCACAATAATCGTCTTGCTGCCCGGTGGCGCTTCGCTGACCGGGCCTGCACTACCGCCCGGCAACCCATCCACGTTCCCTATAAAAAAACGCCTGCCCGGTTAAGGGGCAGGCGTCAAAACAGGTCTATATGACAACATAAAGGGGTGCTTCACTCAACGTTGTGTCCAGGGTGTTTGATGAGGCGTAAGCGACATCTGTCAGTGGACGATAAGCACCGTAAACGGCTCTGCATCATTCCTGAGTTTATGAAGCCAGACGGCGAGCATAAGAGATGGAATGAGCATCTACCCATATATTATTGCACATAACGTGCCATTTTTGCACCGCTAAAAAACAAGCGTAGGAGATAAAAAAGCGTAGAAAATTCACGACATTGTCGTCTCCCTGCTGCAGGCGAAGCTTTAATGTGTCGCCCATCGGAGACAAAACAGGTGATGTTTAATAAAAGTTTTATATATCAAAAGATTATTTGTCACCGAATAGCGACAAACACGGAGGGGTAATAACGTTCCATAGCCCACGAGGCCAACATACGCAGAATAACGGAGTAAAAAGGAACAGAAAACAAAAAACCCCGCCGAAGCGGGGTTCAAAATTGGTCGGCGAGAGAGGATTCGAACCTCCGACCCACTGGTCCCAAACCAGTTGCGCTACCAAGCTGCGCTACTCGCCGATGTACTACTTTTTGAGTTTTTAGTTCAACTCGTTGAGTCGTGGTGCGAGGGGGGGGACTTGAACCCCCACGTCCGTAAGGACACTAACACCTGAAGCTAGCGCGTCTACCAATTCCGCCACCTTCGCGTTTCACAACTCTATATTAATGGGGTGGCTAATGGGATTCGAACCCACGACAACTGGAATCACAATCCAGGGCTCTACCAACTGAGCTATAGCCACCACTGAAACTTTTTACGCGGTATTAAACCACCGCAGCTCAAGCACCTAAATAAATGGTACGCCCGACAGGATTCGAACCTGAGACCTCTGCCTCCGGAGGGCAGCGCTCTATCCAGCTGAGCTACGGGCGCTTAGCGCCGTTGCGGGGGTGGATAATACGGACTTCACACCCCGCTGTCCAGTGCCTTTTTAAATAAAATGCGCGTTTGGTTACGCTTTGCGCGTTTTGTCGCTTATTCCCCCACCTTGTGGGCGGTTCCGTGACGATTCAGGCCGAAAACTTTGTAGACCAGCGTCACGGCCAACAGGAAGATGACGCCGACAAACAGCGACATGCGGGTATCTTCATTAAAGTACATGCCGATTAAAACGCAAACCAGAAACACCATCGTCAGATAGTTCGCCCACGGGAACATAATGGAACGAAAAGGATGACTCGCTATCGCCACTTTATGCGCCCGACGAAAACGTAACTGGCTAATCAGAATCACAAACCATGGCACCATCCCCGGCAATACGCTTGCGCTATAAACGTAAACAAAGACGCGCTGGGGATTCGGGATAATGTAATTCAGACAGGAACCAACCAACAAAATCAAAATAGAGAGCGCCACACCCGCCACCGGCACGCCGTGGCGAGAGACTTTCGCGACTGCCGCTGGCAGTTGACGGTTTTTCGCCAGCGCGTAAAGCATACGCCCACAGCTATACATTCCGCTGTTACAGCCGGAGAGCGCCGCCGTCAGCACGACAAAGTTGATAATGCCTGCCGCGGCGGTAATGCCGATTTTCGCGAAGGTGAGTACGAAGGGGCTACCATTGCTGCCAATCTCATTCCACGGGAAAATGGTGACAATAACGAAAATCGCGCCAACATAAAAAATCAGGATACGCCACAGCACTTTACCCACCGCGCTACGCAACGTAACCTGCGGGTTCTTCGCCTCACCAGCGGTAATGCCTATCAACTCAACCCCCTGATAAGAGGCTACCACGATACATAATGCGGTCAGAAAACCTTTCCAGCCGCCAGCAAAAAATCCGCCATGCTCGGTCAGATTACCAAAGCCAATCGCCTGACCGCTGTTGCCAAAACCGAAGAAAATCACGCCCAGGCCAATCACGATCATCACAATGATCGTGGTGACTTTAATCATCGCAAACCAGAACTCGATTTCACCATACAGACGCACCGCCGCCAGGTTCGCTAACGCTACCAGCCCCACGGCAATCAGCGCGGGTATCCATTGCGCCATCTCCGGGAACCAAAACTGAACGTAGACCCCGATGGCAGTAATCTCCGAGATCCCGACCGCCATCCACATAAACCAGTACGACCAGGCGGTAAGATAGCCAAAAAACGGACTCATGTAGCGATGAGCGTACACGGCGAAGGAGCCGGTGACGGGTTCCAGAAAAAGCATCTCCCCCATCGAACGCATAATAAAAAAGACGAACAGCCCGGCGATAATATACGCCAGTAGCACGGATGGACCTGCCCATTTCAGCGTACTGGCGGCCCCCATAAAGAGTCCGACGCCGATAGTGCCACCAAGGGCAATCAATTCAATATGACGAGCTTCCAGCCCACGCTGTAGCTCCGGTTTTTTCTCTGCCATAAATCCTCATGTCGTGTTTGCAACGGTTCCGGTCGTGCCGGTTATTGTTATGGGTACATCGATTGTTGCGAATATTTTCTTAAATTTGGATAAATGGCAAATGAAGCATTAAAAAAATGCATTTATTGTGTAATAAAGCATCGATTGTATTGTGAATGAGCAACGCATAAGGACAATGCGCTGCTCAAATGCTCAGAAGGGGAAATTAGAGGTCGCCCGTATAGTGCCAGCGAAGGTAGCGCAGCAAACGTACCTGACGGCTAATACGACTCGGCTGAGAAAGCAGACGATACAGCCATTCCAGCCCCAGGTTCTGCCATAGTTTCGGGGCGCGTTTAACGTGACCGGTAAACACATCATAGGTACCGCCCACCCCCATATATAGCGCATGGGGATGCACTTCCCGACAATCGCGCATTAGCAATTCCTGTTTCGGCGATCCCATCGCGACGGTGACAATTTTCGCCCCGCTGGCATGGATACGCGCAAACAAAGCCTGGCGCTGCTCCGGCGTAAAGTAACCATCCTGGCTACCCACAATATTGACGTTCCACTGCGCCCGTAGTTTTTCTTCCGTCTGCGCCAGCACTTCAGGCTTGCCGCCGACAAGAAAGACCGGCGTACCCTCTTTACCCGCACGCGCCATCAGCGCCTCCCAAAGATCGGCGCCAGCCACGCGAGAGACCTGCGCCTGCGGAAATTTTTTACGTATTGAGCGCACGACGCTGATGCCATCAGCATATTTAAATTCCGCCGCCGCTATCAACGCGCGTACTTCCGGACTATCTTCTGCCGTCAGCAGCTTTTCGGCGTTGATCGCCACCAACGTGCCTTGCTTCAGTTGCCCGTCGGCAAACAGATAATTCAGTGCGTGTTGCATGTCGCGCCAGCCAATCAGGGGTAATCCACGTAGAGAATAGAGAGGCGCATTGGCGTTATGGGTCATAGTTTTCCTTCTACCTGTGCCTGAGGGAGCGAAGTGGTGCGTTTATGGATCAGTCCGGCGCTATCAAATAGCCAGAACAGAAGCTTAGCGACCAGCAGGCTGGCGCCAAAAATCACCAGGAAGAAGACCACTCGTGAAACAAACGAATCCAGCCCTTCCCGCGCCAGCACAATCATGTTAAAAATGGCGCCAAAGCAAAAACTGTGCAAAATCGCCGCCTTATAGCGATTGGTCTCCTGGTTACCCAGTTCATACAGCCAGTCGAACCATTTGATGATCAGCCCGACAACGATCGCGCCGAGCGGAATAAATAGTGCTCCGCCCATGACTATCAGCGATCCAATCAGCGTGGGCGAAATCGCCAGGCCGGAATGGTTATTCAGGACTTCCCAGGTAAAGTAATTCGCGGAATTCAGCACAATACTGGGGCGTCCCGGCCATAACCAGGTGGGAATAAAGACGTAGAAATCACGCACGATAGGGGCCAACCCCTGAAAATCAATATTGTGGTAATTTTGCAACAGCAGCGCCAGATTCTCCCACGGCGAAAAAGTATCGCGCGTCAGATAAAGAAACGTGTAGAACGCCTCATCGCCACTGACATTTAACCCATAGCGTTTAAGCGCCAGCCAGAACATACCGACAATCCCCAGTACGCCCGCCGCCGCCAGCATCCACAGGCTGATCCAGCCTCGAATAATGCCGATAAACAGAAAGATAGCAAACGCAATAATGATGTTGGCGCGCGTGCCGCCGACAATCATATAGGTCAACAGACCAAACGCGACGGTGCTCACCAGAAAGAACAGCCACGCTTTACTGTCCTGACGCAGGAAATAGACCACCAGCATCGCCGGAATAAAGAAATAGAAGAACCGTTTTAACGCCACGCCGGAAACTTCGCTGGAGAAGATCTGGCTGTAGGAGTGCAGACGGAACAGCAAAAAGCCGTTATGCATAAAGAAAATCGCTACGCTCACCAGCGCGATGCCCATCAGGATCACCCAGGTAAGATGGGTTTCCACCCGGTTCATGGTAAATAGCGGCTTGCGCGGCACATCCACAACGCGTTTGCGTAAACGCGTTTTATAGGTCACGTAATATACGCCGTAGAAACAGGCCGCAGATAACAATGCCTGCAATAAAATTTCCGGCGGCGCGACGCCAACGTCGAAACGAAACACCAGCACGCTGGTTAGCGGAAAACCAAAAAAGAAGGTCAATAAAAACAGCAATGAGAAGAACACATTGAAATTAAAACGCACGCGGCGGAATTCAAACCAGGTCAGCGTGGCGATAAACAGCGTAGAGAGCAGCCAGACCACCAGCAGCCCGCTGAATTGCATCAAACTCATTCGGCTTCTCCTGCGGCGATTCTCAACGCATTATGCCACGGTTGCAGGTAATTAGGGCTAAAGAAGGTGATGCCGCTTTTATCTACCGACGCGAGCTGGCGCTGTGCCTCACGGACCACCTGCTCATTCAAGTCATCTGTGGTAAACAGGACGGGCAGATGCTGTTCCGCCATATCCTGCCAGAAAGGATTGTCGCGGTTCAACACGCACGGGACGTCGGCCTGAATCAGTAAACACAACGTCCCAATCCCTTGCTGGCGAGCAAAAACGAAATAGCCGAGGTCACACTGATGAAGCAGTGCCAGATAGGCATCAAATTCCATTTTTTCGCTAAGAATTCGTAGGTTTTCAGTACTAAATAATGCCAGTCCCGCCTGGCGCACCTCATCAATATAAGCCTGGTTATTGGCTGGATAGCCCATCGGCACCACCACATTTACCGTATCGCCAAACTGTTGATGCACTGCCCGTAACGCCGCAATATGTTCATTACTCCGATCGCCGGAGTTGCCCACCAATATGGTCATTTTTCCCGTACGTTGACCACCTTTTGCCACTGAATTCAGGGAGGGATCCATGCGTGTCGGAAAATAGAGCAACTCGCCGCGCACGCCCGGATGCTGGCGCGCAAAATAGCTGAGATCGCCGCGCGTCGCGAATACGCACCCTACTCGCCCCTGCGCGATACGACGAAGCGGGTAGAAAAGGCGAAATTTCAGCCCGTGGGACACTTCGTAGAGATCCGCGCCCCAGATATGCCAGTAAAACTGGGCAGGCTTAATACCGCCACTTAACAGCGCCAGCCACAGGCTGGTGTTGAACTGACCGTGAAAGAAGAATCGCTGGCGCCGATTTGCCTTCGCTTTGGCGATGACCGCCTGCGCCAACGCTTTCTTACTACCATAAAAACGAAGCGAGAGCGCCGGACAGCTCTCCATAAAGCCGTTGTCCTCGCCGACAACCATAAATTCGCGCGCGTGTTCACTTGTGGCGGCCAGCGTATCATTAAAAAACCGCAGCACGGTGTGGTTATGGTGAGGGATATCCGATCCCAGGACGTGAATCAGTTCAGTCATGCTCGCCTACGCCAAAGTAAAAATACGCCGCAACAAAGTGAAAAATAGACAATATAAGTAGCCATATAAGCCTGTGCCGCGCCCAGCGCGCCGTGAGCGGGAATCAGCCAGTGGGCGAACGCCGTTAACAGAATGAACTGGCTAATTTCAGCCAGAATGTAAAATCGCAACGACGCTTTGGCAATCACCAGATAGCCGAAAACATAGGCGCCAACTTTCAGCACGTCACCCACCAGCTGCCAGGCAAACAGATCGCGCATCGCGGTGAATTTAGCGGAAAAAAGCAGCCAGATAGCAAAATCGCGCAGTAGCCAGACGGAAAAACTCGCTGCCGCGACAGCCGGTAAAACAAATTTCAACGCTTTCACCACTTCACGCGTAATGTCCTGTTTTTCCGTTAAACGTGAGAGCGTCGGTAACAGGTAAACGCTGAAGGAGGCGGTGATAAATTGCAGATAGGCGTCAGAAATACTACTTACGCCCTGCCAGATCCCGACATCGCTCCAGCTATAGTGCGCTGCCAGTTGGTTTCGCATCATCACATAGGCGACCGGCATCGTGACGGAGGTAATCAGCGCCATCAGGGTAAATTTACTGAGTTGCCCTGCCAGACCGTTGTCCCAGGAGGGCTTCAGATAACGTAGCGGGACTGTACCGCGCCTAACCAGTATTACGCCGGCAGGCACCACGACCAGCGCCGGTACCAGCGCCAGGCCAAGCAGCGCGCCTTCGTAACCGCCGACACGGTAGCAGAGGTACCAGGCAGCAACGCCCAAAAAACTGCCGACAATTAACGATAAGGCATTACCCGACGCGTCACGAAAACCCTTCATCAGCGCCAGCAGCAGGTTCGCCCAGGCGATCCCCATTTGTACCAACGCGACCAGGCGTACCAGCCCTTGATAGTGTGTGTGACCGAACAGTCCCTGGCTGATTGGCGCCGCCGCCAGCAGGAAGATCAGCGCCAGCAGCGTCGAGAAACCCAGCACCATCGCAGAAGAAGTGCCCACCACGGAACGTAACCGTGTCGGGTCATCATGGTGCTGCGCAACAAATTTGGTAACGCCGTTAAATATCCCGGCGCCCGCCAGCACGCCCAGGACGGTGATCATCTGGCGGAAGTTACCCGCCTGACCGACGCCCGCAGGACCAAAAGAGACGGCCAGTAGTTTCACCACCAGCAGTCCGGCGCCAATTTTTACCAGCGTACTGACCGCCGTCCACAGGGAGGCTTTAGCAAGCGACATATCAGGAGAAATAATTTAGCAAGGTAGCAATCACCGTTCGTTGATCGACGGGCGCAAGGTTATAAAACAGCGGCAGACGCAGCAAACGTTCGCTCTCTGTCGTGGTGTAGACATCTTCCCCGATAAACTCGCCGAATTTATCGCCCGCCGGGCAATCATGCAGCGGAATATAGTGGAATACAGCCATAATCTCCGCTTCTTTCAGGAAGTTAATCAGCGCGCTGCGATCGGCGATATCCTGCAGTTTGATGTAAAACATGTGGGCGTTATGTTCACAGTTTTCCGGTATGCAAGGCAGCTCAATACGTCCGGCGCGCACCAGCGGCGTTAACGCATCGTGGTAAGTCTGCCACAACGACAGTCGTTGTTGATTGATACGATCGGCGGCCTCCAGCTGCGCCCACAGGTAGGCGGCCTGCAGATCGGACATCAGATAACTGGAGCCGATATCCCGCCAGGTGTATTTATCCACCTGACCACGGAAGAACTGGCTGCGATTAGTGCCTTTTTCGCGGATGATCTCCGCGCGTTCAATCAGCGTACGATCGTTAATCAGCGTCGCGCCGCCTTCGCCGCCAGCGGTATAATTTTTGGTTTCATGGAAACTAAAACAGCCGATATGGCCAATCGTTCCTAACGCGCGGCCTTTGTATGTGGACATCACGCCCTGGGCGGCGTCTTCAACAACAAACAGATTATATTTCTCCGCCAGCGCCATGATGACGTCCATTTCACAGGCGACGCCAGCATAGTGAACCGGCACGATAGCGCGGGTCTTATCGGTGATCGCCGCCTCAATCAGCGTTTCGTCAATATTCATCGTATCCGGGCGAATATCGACAAACACAATTTTCGCGCCGCGCAGGACAAAGGCGTTAGCGGTAGAAACAAAGGTAAAGCTCGGCATGATCACTTCATCACCGGGCTGGATATCCAACAACAGCGCCGCCATCTCCAGCGATGCGGTACAGGAAGGCGTCAGCAACACCTTCGCGCTGCCGAAATGTTGCTCCAGCCACTGCTGGCAACGACGCGTAAAGCCGCCATCGCCACACAGTTTGCCGCTGCTCATTGCAGACTGCATGTACTCAAGTTCGGTTCCCACCACCGGCGGCGCATTAAAAGGAATCATGTTGTCACCTGTATAACCAGTAAGCCGTGCTATCGATAGTGGCACCGCTCTGTATGTAACGTTTAAGCGCGGCGGTATTGCCCAACTGGGTCGCCACCCGCAATATTGTTTTGCCGCGACTCTGCGCCCAACAGATCGCCGCCTGCATAAGTTCCGCTCCCGCGCCACGTCCGGCCAACAGACCGATACGCGCCTCGGTATCATTCAATTCCCGCAACGAAACGTAACCGCGGATAGCGCCTGACGCGGCGCGAAGCACCAGGCACTGGTGATCAAACGTGCCACGTACCGCATTCTCAATCCACTGAGCGTAGAAACGGGCGCTGGCGTCGGGCGCATACCAGGGCGCGCGAAAACGGCTTTGCGCAAATGCCTCTCCGGCCAGCTGACGCAAAACAGGAATGTCCGTAAGTTGTGCAATTTCCGCGCCATGTCGAGCATCATGTCCTTTTGCTACTGACAACGCGAAATCCACCTCGCCTTCCACCAAAGAGAACCCCAGCGATTGCAATGCCTCCAGCCAGACGGTATTTTCAGCCGGCACTTTCGCCTGCACGCGTTCCCACGTCTGTAACGCCTCTGGCGTTAATTCGGGCGCGCACGCATCAATACGTACAATGGCGCTATTTATGCCAAAGAACGTATTTTCCCAGCATAGAGGTTCAATACTGGCGCGGACGGGCACGAAGCAACTCCAGTAAATATTGGCCATAGCCCGTTTTTTCAAGCTGGCTGGCGGCGCGTTTCAGACCGTCATCATCCAGCCAGCCATTACGCCAGGCGATCTCTTCCAGACAGGCAATTTTGAAGCCCTGACGCTTTTCCACCGTTTGCACGAAGGTACTCGCTTCAATCAGGCTGTCGTGTGTACCGGTATCCAGCCAGGCGAAACCGCGGCCCAGCAGTTCTACCGTCAGCTTACCCTCTTCAAGGTACATCTGGTTGATGGAGGTAATCTCCAGCTCGCCGCGTCCGGAAGGTTTTACTCGTTTCGCATACTCGACGACGTTGCTGTCATAAAAATAGAGACCGGTGACTGCCCAGTTAGATTTGGGCTGCTTCGGCTTTTCTTCCAGCGAGATTGCCCGAAAATCATCGTCAAATTCCACGACGCCAAAACGTTCCGGATCCATGACCTGATAGCCAAATACCGTGGCGCCTGCAGTCCGCGATGCGACCTGACGGAGTTTAGGGCTAAACCCCTGACCAAAAAAGATGTTATCGCCTAATACCAGGCAGGATGGCTCACCCTTGAGGAACGCTTCGCCAATGATAAAAGCCTGGGCCAACCCGTCCGGGCTGGGCTGCTCAGCATAGTGTAAATCGATACCAAACGCCGCGCCGTCCCCCAATAAACGCTGAAAGTCTCGTTTATCCTCCGGCGTGGTGATAATCAGAATTTCCCGTATGCCCGCCAGCATGAGTACCGACAAGGGATAATAAATCATCGGCTTGTCGTAGACAGGCAGAAGCTGTTTTGATACGCCCCGCGTAATGGGATGTAACCGGGTGCCGGAACCTCCCGCCAGAATGATGCCTTTCATTCGTTTCTCCTCCAGGAGTAAGAGCCTGCTTTTTAGCGTTTCAGACCTAAGCGCTCGCCCTGATAACTGCCATCCTGCACGGGCTTCCACCAGGCCTCATTGGCGAGATACCACTGAACCGTTTTTCGCATCCCGCTTTCAAAGGTTTCCTGCGGCGTCCATCCCAGCTCGCGGGCGATTTTCGTTGCATCAATGGCATAACGTAGGTCATGGCCGGGCCGATCGTCGACAAAGGTAATCAGATCACGATAATTCGCCAGTCCCTGTGGTTTTTGCGGGGCCAGTTCTTCCAGCAGAGAGCAAATTGTCCCGACGACATCCAGGTTCTTACGTTCGTTATGACCACCGATATTATACGTTTCTCCCACCGCGCCATTTGTCACCACGTGATATAACGCACGGGCGTGATCCTCCACATACAACCAGTCGCGAATTTGCTGACCGTTGCCATAAACAGGCAACGGTTTGCCTGCCAGCGCGTTAAGAATCATCAGCGGGATCAGCTTTTCCGGGAAATGGTATGGTCCGTAGTTATTGGAGCAGTTGGTGACCAGCGTAGGTAAACCGTAAGTACGTAACCAGGCGCGCACCAGGTGGTCGCTGCTGGCTTTGGAGGCGGAGTAAGGGCTACTTGGCGCATACGGCGTGGTTTCGGTAAAAAAATCGTCCGCGCCAGACAGGTCACCGTACACTTCATCGGTAGAAATATGGTGGAAACGAAACGCCGCTTTAGCATTCGCATCAAGCGCGGACCAGTAAGCGCGAGCGGCTTCCAGCAAGGTATAGGTACCAACAATATTGGTTTCGATAAACGCGGCCGGACCGTCAATGGAGCGATCTACGTGACTTTCCGCCGCCAGGTGCATCACGCTATCAGGCTGATACTGCTGGAAAATACGGTCCAGTGACGCCCGATCACAGATATCCACTTTTTCAAAGGCAAAGCGGTCGCTTTGCGCCACTGGCGCCAGAGACATCAGATTTCCGGCATAGGTCAGTTTATCCACCACCACCACGGCATCTGCCGTTTCCTGGAGGATATGCCGCACTACCGCAGATCCGATAAATCCTGCACCGCCAGTCACCAAAATCCGTTTCATCAGCGCCAGACTCCTTTGGTATCCACCACATAACGTTGATGAACCGCATCGCCGCGAATGGCTTTAAATTCGTCGTGATCAACCAGCAGCACCAGCACATCGGCGTCGGCCAACGCCACGTCCAGTTTCACCAGTATGCAAAGACCGTCTAATTTTTTCGGCAACTGATGGATGTTCGGCTCGACAACAACGGTTTCGCCGCTGTGCCAGCGGGCGATACTTTGCGCAATCCCCATCGCAGGACTTTCACGCAGATCGTCAATATTCGGCTTAAAAGCCAGCCCAAAACAGGCGATCTTCACTTCACTGGCGCGTTTATCTGTGGCCGCCTGGCAATCTGCAACGGCGGCTTTTACCTGCCCGATCACCCAGTGCGGTTTGCCATCGTTGACTTCACGGGCGGTGCGAATCAGCCTCGCCTGCTGCGGATTTTGCGCCACAATAAACCACGGATCGACCGCAATGCAATGCCCGCCGACGCCCGGCCCCGGCTGCAAGATATTGACACGTGGATGGCGGTTCGCCAGACGGATCAATTCCCAGACATTTATGCCTTGATCGGCGCAAATCAGCGACAATTCATTAGCAAAGGCGATATTCACATCACGGAAACTATTTTCAGTTAGCTTGCACATCTCCGCAGTGCGGGAGTTGGTGACAACGCATTCACCCTCAAGGAAAATTTTGTACAGCGCGCTGGCGCGAGCTGAACATACGGGCGTCATACCGCCAATAACACGATCGTTTTTAATGAGTTCGACCATCACCTGACCCGGCAACACGCGCTCCGGACAATAGGCGATATTAATATCGGCCTGCTCGCCCGCTTGCTGGGGAAAGGTCAGATCCGGACGCAACCCGGCCAGCCAGCCAGCCATTTGCTCCGTTGCGCCGACCGGCGATGTCGATTCCAGAATAACCAGCGCGCCTTTTTTTAACACTGGCGCAATAGATTTCGCCGCGGCTTCAACATAGGCCATGTCAGGGTCGTGGTCGCCTTTGAATGGCGTCGGCACCGCAATCAGATAAGCATCAGCCTCGACAGGCACCGTTGTTGCACGCAGAAAACCACCTTCCACTGCCGTCTTCACCACGTTGCCTAATTCCGGCTCCACGATGTGAATTTCACCGCGATTTATGGTGTCTACCGCATGTTGGTTGATATCCACGCCGATAACCTGCTTCTGGCGAGAAGCAAAAGCAGCGGCAGTCGGTAATCCAATATAACCCAGCCCAATAACAGAAATGGTCGTAAAACTCATAACGATACCCGATGACTTTTTAACGCCTGTAAAATGCGCTCGCATGCCTGCCCATCGCCATAAGGATTATGGGCGCGGCTCATGGTTTGATATTCATTTTCGTCGTGCAACAGACGCATGACTTCCGCCACAATGCGCCGGGAGTCCGTACCGACCAGCCTTACCGTACCGGCGGTAATCGCTTCCGGACGTTCGGTGGTTTCACGCATGACCAGTACCGGTTTACCTAATGACGGCGCTTCTTCCTGAATACCGCCGGAATCCGTCAGAATTAGCCAGGCGTGATTCATCAGCCAGACAAAGGGTAAGTAATCCTGCGGCTCAATCAGTAATACGTTTTCAACATGACCGAGGATACGATTGACAGGTTCACTGACATTGGGATTGAGATGTACCGGATAGACAATTTGCACATCCTGATTCGCCGCGGCGATTTCCGCCAGTGCATGACAGATATGCTCAAAACCCTGACCAAAGCTTTCACGTCGATGTCCGGTCACCAGAATCATTTTCTTATTTGCGCTGAGGAAAGGGTACTGCTCGGCCAGTTCCGCCTGTAACGTCTCGCTTGCCAGGACACGGTCGCGTACCCAAATCAGCGCATCAATAACAGTATTACCGGTGACGAAAATACGCCCATCAGGAATGTTCTCTCGCAGCAGATTCTGTCGTGAGTTTTCTGTCGGCGCAAAATGGTACATCGCCAGGTGGCCGGTCAGCGTGCGGTTTGCCTCTTCCGGCCAGGGAGAGTTGAGATCACCGGTTCGCAACCCGGCTTCTACATGTCCTACCGGGATACGTTGATAGAAAGCCGCCAGGCTGGTAGCAATCGTGGTGGTAGTATCACCATGAACCAGCACTACATCCGGTTTAAAATCCGCCAGGATCGGCTTTAATCCCTCCAGAATTCGGCAGGTAATTTCCGTCAACCCCTGTCCCGGCTGCATAATGTTGAGATCGTAATCAGGCACAATCGAAAAAAGAGTTAACACCTGATCAAGCATCTCCCGATGCTGCGCAGTAACGCATACTTTGGCCTCGAAATGAGGATCTTTTTCCAGCGCATGGACCAGAGGCGCCATCTTAATGGCCTCCGGTCGTGTACCAAATACAGTCAGTACTTTCACATCGATTCTCTTCGAATAGACAGCAGGGGCCCAGCCCCCTGCTGCAGAGGTGTTGCTAAATCGTGCGGCGACGGGTTAAGGCAATGCCCGCACCGATTAGCGCCCCAACGATACCCCACATGATCATCAGGAAGGCACGGCGTGGGCTATCACGTTTTACCGGTTCTTCCGGCGTACGCAAATAACGATAGGTCTGAAAACGAGGGTCCAGAGTGGGTCCCACATTAAGCGTATTCAACATTGCCCGATTTTGAAAGTAGTCCAGATCGAACGCTGGACCAACCGCTTGCAGGTTTTCAAGACGCGCCTGCAGCATAGGACGGCCAAGTAAAAAGAGTTCAGAGTCCGGTAATTCATCCGCCGGAACATCCGTCGCGCTACGAGAAATATTATGTTGCTCTGCAATTTTGAGCGCCTGCTCAATGCTGTTTACACGACGTGAATAGATGGCTTTCGCTACCTCTTCCTGCCGTTTTACCTGCGCTTTCATTTGTACCGTACGCGCAGCCCAGGCACCTTTTAATTCATCATTCAGATGACTCGCCGCCCGCTGGCTGGCGAACGCAACATATTGGCGCAGCAGATTATTGGCGTCCGGTGCCGTTTCGGCAATAAGCTTCACGCTGTCGTTGATAGCGCGTGTAAAATCGCCAGGCGTAAACTGGATGTTGTTGATCAGTTCATCAAGCATCGCCGCATCGGCTTTACTATTCCCGACCATTCGCTGCTTGTAATAATCCGTTTGCAACCAGAAATCGCGACGCGTATCCCAGGAGGCAAGTTGCATGATGAACTCTTTATACGCTTCGTCCATCACCGAGGGCTTATCGGAAGAAGCGGGGTCAGACTTAATATCCAGGTTGCGTAGAAACTGTTGCTGGGAGTAATACCCCCCCAACATATTTACGGTTGGGCGATCGGTAATCGCCGTCGCACTCCACTCCTGGCGCGCAAAAAAGGTATACGCTAACGCAATAAGGGCAAACAACAGGCCAACGCCAATGATCCAGAATTTTCCGGCCCATAAAGTACGAAACAACCCGCGAATATCCAGTTCATTTTCAGCGCTCACCGCGCGTGCCCCCGGTAATGGTTGTGTCATCGTATCCTCATTTACTTGGTTAAGTTTGGCCGGTTCTCACGGTGCCTGCGCAGGCGGCGCTTCACACGCTTAATAAATCTCGCCACCTTCCATGCCCGTTTAATGCAGTAGCCATAGAGGAAGAATGCTAGCAAAAAGAGCACCAACATAACCCACTCAGGAACAAAATGAGAATATTCTGCCGTTACGCCAACGGCTGCCAAAATCGCAGCGGCAAGCGTGATCAGGACAAACGCCTGACGGGAGGTAAAACCAGCGCGCATGATAAGATGATGGATATGCTGGCGGTCAGGCGAGAAGGGGCTCATTCCTTTACGCAGACGGCGATACATAATCGCCACCATGTCCATTAGCGGAATAGCAATAATCCATAGTGCGGTGACCGGGCTGATAGGGTGGGTTTTACCCTGCGTCGTTTCCAGTAAGATCCAGATAACGGTAAAGCCAATCAGAGTACTACCGGCATCGCCCATGAAAACTTTGTAACGCCGCCCCAGAATGCCAAGGTTAAGCATAATGTAAGGCAGAATCGCAGCGATCATAGCGAAACACCATATTGCCAGGCTGGTTTGACCGTCAAACCATAAAATCAGTCCCATCGCCGCAAACGAGACGCTGGATAGCCCACCTAACAGACCATCAATACCATCCACCATATTGAAGGCGTTGATCGCCGCCCATACGGCAAACAGAGTGAGGAAATAACCGAAGGGACCGAGCACCATCTCCCAGGAGCCAAAGATATAACCGAGGCTGCTCAGGTAGAGTTTACCGAACACCATCATAATGATGCCGATCGCGGCCTGTATGGTCGCACGGATCTTTACACTGATATCAAAACGGTCATCCAGCGCACCGATAAGCACCAGTACACCCGCACAAGAAAGATAAAGCGACGCATGAGGAATATAGTGATCAACGATTCCGAATGTGAAGCAAATCCCTGCGTAAACCGAAATTCCTCCAACCAACGGTATCAGCCCCTGGTGGCGTTTACGGAAGTTGGGTTTATCCACTAAACCGATTTTTTTTGCGACCTTACGCGCAAAAAACAGGAACAGTGTCGTGAATAAAAAAATACTGATGAGATCAGTACTCACGGTCAGTAAATTCACAATGCGTGCTCTCAGATAAAATTAATACCAGAAGTATAACCATGAAGACCTTTATTCAGAAGGGAAACCCTGCTCTGAATCAGTCAGAATTGTTTAAATATCAACCACACGATACCGATAACGAATGAATCGCAAAGTTCCGCTCTGGTTTATCGTCTTTTTGTAAATGTGTCGTTAAGATTACAGATATAAAACAAAAACGCCACGTAAAAACGTGGCGTTTTCAGGTAATGGCTCGGTTATGAGCGCTTCATCATCTCAAAGAAGTCATCATTGGTTTTGGTCATCGCCAATTTATTGATGAGGAATTCCATTGCGTCGATTTCACCCATTGGATGAATGATTTTACGTAGGATCCACATTTTCTGCAGCTCTTCCTGAGTGGTAAGCAGCTCTTCTTTACGCGTACCGGAACGGTTATAGTCGATAGCCGGGAAGACGCGTTTTTCAGCGATCTTACGAGAGAGGTGCAGTTCCATGTTGCCTGTACCTTTAAACTCTTCGTAGATAACTTCATCCATCTTGGAGCCGGTGTCGATCAACGCCGTCGCGATAATGGTCAGGCTGCCGCCCTCTTCCACGTTACGCGCGGCACCGAAGAAACGCTTCGGACGATGCAGGGCGTTGGCATCCACACCACCAGTCAGCACCTTACCAGAAGCTGGCACCACGGTGTTGTAGGCACGCGCCAGACGTGTAATAGAGTCGAGCAGGATGATAACGTCTTTTTTGTGCTCAACCAGGCGTTTCGCCTTCTCAATAACCATTTCCGCAACCTGAACGTGGCGGGATGCCGGTTCGTCAAAGGTAGACGCAACCACTTCGCCTTTCACCAGACGCTGCATCTCGGTCACTTCTTCCGGACGTTCGTCAATCAGCAAGACCATCAGCACGCAGTCTGGATGGTTGTACGCAATGCTCTGCGCGATATTCTGCAGCAGCATGGTTTTACCCGCTTTCGGCGGCGCAACAATCAGACCACGCTGACCGCGACCAATCGGTGAAGCCAGATCCAGTACCCGCGCCGTTAAGTCTTCTGTAGAACCGTTACCACGCTCCATACGCAGACGAGAGTTCGCGTGCAGCGGGGTTAAGTTCTCAAACAGGATTTTGTTACGGGCGTTTTCTGGTTTGTCGTAGTTAACTTCGTTAACTTTCAACAGCGCAAAATAGCGTTCACCTTCTTTCGGCGGGCGAATCTTACCAGAAATGGTATCACCAGTGCGGAGGTTGAAACGGCGGATTTGGCTGGGGGAAACGTAGATGTCGTCAGGGCCGGCGAGGTAGGAGCTGTCTGCGGAACGGAGGAAACCAAATCCATCCTGCAATATCTCCAGCACACCGTCGCCAAAGATATCTTCGCCACTCTTTGCGTGCTGCTTCAGGATGGCAAAAATAATGTCCTGCTTACGCATACGGGCCAGGTTTTCCAGCCCCATACTTTCGCCGAGAGTGATCAGCTCAGAAACCGGCGTATTCTTTAATTCGGTAAGATTCATAATGGTGTGAGTTCTTAAACTTGGGGTAAATCTCGAACTTAATGTTGTGAATGGTATGGCAGGGTCATCCATGCCTGTTTACGGCTATCAACTCATGTCTGTTCGCTGTCTGGTCACAGGAAAGTACGCAGAACTGAAACGACAAGACGGAATGAGCGAAGAGCCAGGAATCTTTCCACTTCTCGTGCGAGAAAAAACGGGAAGTGACGGATAAAACCAGATTCAAACTTAATAAGGTATGTTTAATTCGAAGTCAATACTAACTTAGCACGACTCAGACCGGGCGTCCAGAGATCCTGACAATTTAAGAATAACGTAAGGACAACGGACGCCACGAAACGGCCTGATACCTTTCATTATACGAATGACAAACGCCCGGCCATACCATCCGCGCCTCTGTCATTCGACATATAATGGGTATTACGCCAGATTGGCGTCGAGAAACTCTTTTAGCTGACCTTTAGACAATGCGCCCACTTTGGTTGCCGCCACTTCGCCGTTTTTAAACAGCAGCAGAGTCGGAATACCGCGGATGCCGTATTTAGGCGCCGTACCAGGGTTCTGGTCAATGTTCAGTTTGGCAACGGTCAATTTGCCCTGATATTCGTCAGCGATTTCATCCAGAATCGGAGCGATCATTTTACACGGCCCGCACCACTCTGCCCAGAAATCAACGAGGATAGCCCCGTCCGCTTTGAGTACATCCGTGTCAAAACTATCGTCAGTCAGGTGAATAATTTTATCGCTCATATATAACTCCACAGGAATAAGCCTGGCGCGTTGGTGTAGCATTAACCAACAAGGTGCTGATGTTAACTTCGCCAACAAAAGGTTGACTTTATTTCACCGGATACGCTTTCGTAAAGCAATAGTAAGCTGATATTCTACCACACTATGAGCAAAACACATTTAACAGAACAGAAGTTTTCCGACTTCGCCCTGCACCCTCAGGTGATTGAAGCCCTTGAAAAGAAAGGGTTTTATAATTGTACGCCCATTCAGGCACTGGCCCTTCCGCTAACGCTGGCGGGTCGTGACGTTGCAGGGCAGGCGCAAACCGGTACCGGGAAAACGATGGCGTTTCTGACGTCCACGTTTCATTATTTACTCTCTCATCCTGCGATCGATGATCGCAAGATGAACCAACCGCGCGCACTGATCATGGCGCCGACACGTGAGTTAGCCGTACAAATTCACGCCGACGCGGAACCATTGGCGCAAGCGACAGGATTAAAATTAGGCCTGGCTTACGGCGGCGATGGCTATGACAAGCAGCTCAAAGTCCTGGAAAGCGGCGTCGATATTCTTATCGGTACAACGGGCCGACTGATCGACTACGCCAAACAAAATCACATTAACCTCGGCGCCATTCAGGTCGTCGTACTTGATGAAGCCGATCGCATGTACGATCTGGGCTTTATTAAAGACATTCGTTGGCTATTCCGCCGTATGCCGCCTGCGAATCAGCGTCTGAACATGTTGTTCTCCGCTACGCTGTCTTACCGGGTTCGCGAGCTGGCGTTTGAACAAATGAATAACGCCGAATATGTTGAAGTGGAGCCGGAGCAAAAGACGGGCCACCGCATTAAAGAAGAGCTGTTCTATCCTTCTAATGAAGAAAAAATGCGTTTACTGCAAACGCTAATCGAAGAAGAATGGCCGGATCGCGCCATTATTTTCGCCAACACAAAGCACCGTTGCGAAGATATTTGGGGACATCTGGCGGCAGACGGCCATCGTGTTGGTTTGCTAACCGGCGACGTCGCGCAGAAAAAGCGCCTGCGGATTCTGGATGAATTCACCCGCGGCTATTTAGACATTCTTGTGGCGACTGATGTCGCGGCGCGCGGGCTGCATATTCCCGCCGTAACACATGTCTTTAACTACGATTTGCCGGACGATTGTGAAGACTACGTTCACCGTATCGGCCGTACTGGCCGCGCAGGCGCTAGCGGACACTCTATTAGCCTGGCCTGCGAAGAGTATGCGCTGAATTTACCCGCGATTGAGAGCTATATCGGCCACTCGATTCCGGTCAGCAAATATAATCCAGAGGCGCTCATGACGGATTTGCCTAAACCGCTGCGCCTGACGCGCTCGCGCCCCGGCAATGGACCGCGCCGCGCAGGCGCTCCGCGTAATCGTCGTCGTTCAGGTTAAGAAAAGTTATGCCATACACAAAATCACTGAGCCTGTATCGAAACGGCAAGAAAACGAATCCCGATGAGCTTACTTTAGTCAGTGATTTGGGGAAGAGTACACCGCCAACACGGATACAGGTTGCAGGATGAAGTGTATGAATTCCACCTCGCTGTATGCAGCCATTGATCTCGGCTCAAATAGTTTTCATATGCTGGTGGTGCGCGAGGTGGCGGGAAGCATCCAGACGCTGACCCGAATTAAACGCAAGGTGCGTCTGGCTGCCGGTCTGAACAGCGACAATCACCTTTCAGCCGAAGCGATGGAACGCGGCTGGCAATGCCTGCGCCTGTTTGCTGAACGTTTGCAGGATATTCCGCAGCCGCAAATCCGTGTGGTTGCCACCGCCACATTGCGTCTCGCCGTCAATGCCGGTGAGTTTATCGCGAAAGCGCAGACTATCCTCGGTTGCCCGGTGCAAGTTATTAGCGGCGAAGAAGAGGCGCGGCTCATTTATCAGGGCGTCGCCCATACCACCGGTGGCGCAGATCAGCGTCTGGTAGTGGATATTGGCGGTGCCAGTACTGAGCTGGTGACCGGCACTGGCGCGCAAACTACGTCGTTGTTTAGTCTGTCTATGGGCTGTGTAACGTGGCTTGAACGCTATTTTAGCGATCGTAATCTGGCGCAAGAAAACTTTGATAAAGCGGAAAAGGCCGCGCGCGATGTGCTGCGTCCGGTCGCTGATGAACTGCGTTTTCATGGCTGGAAAGTCTGCGTGGGCGCTTCCGGCACCGTGCAGGCACTGCAGGAAATCATGATGGCGCAGGGAATGGATGAGCGCATTACGCTCGCCAAACTTCAGCAGCTAAAACAACGTGCAATACAGTGCGGGCGTCTGGAAGAGCTGGAAATCGAAGGGCTGACGCTTGAGCGTGCCCTGGTTTTCCCAAGCGGGCTGGCTATTCTGATCGCAATATTCACCGAGCTGAATATCCAGTGCATGACGCTGGCAGGCGGCGCGCTACGCGAAGGGCTGGTGTACGGGATGCTGCACCTGGCCGTGGATCAGGATATTCGCAGCCGCACGCTGCGAAACATTCAGCGTCGCTTTATCGTCGATACCGATCAGGCAAATCGCGTGGCGAAGCTGGCGGATAACTTCCTCAAACAGGTAGAAAATGCCTGGCATATTGAGCCTATCAGTCGTGAACTGTTGCTTAGCGCTTGCCAATTGCATGAGATCGGTCTGAGCATAGATTTTAAACAGGCGCCATACCATGCCGCTTATTTAGTACGCCATCTGGATCTCCCTGGCTATACGCCAGCGCAGAAAAAGTTGCTCGCTACCCTCTTGCTGAATCAAACTAACCCGGTTGATCTCTCTTCGCTTCATCAGCAAAATGCCGTACCGCCCCGTGTTGCGGAACAATTATGCCGTTTGCTGCGATTGGCAATTCTCTTTGCCGGCCGTCGCCGTGACGATCTGGTACCAGACATTATGTTACAGGCGCAAAATGAGAATCTGACATTGACCTTGCCTGACGGCTGGCTGGCGCACCACCCGCTGGGTAAAGAATTGATCAATCAGGAAAGCCAGTGGCAAAGCTATGTCCACTGGCCACTGGACGTACGGTAATGCTGTTTTGCCGGATGGCGCTACTCTACGCTTATCCGGCCTACGGGTAAGATGCCGCGCTTTTACGCTACGATTTTGCTCGCTTTGCCGCCATCATAGCTTTCAGATTAGCCAGGTGGCTTTGTCCTTTTTGCATGCGCTCTTCGGCACTGACCACTTTGCGCTCCTGTTCCCAAATTAAATCATCCTGCGGTAGCTCCAGCAGGAAACGACTCGGCTCCGGGCGTACCAGCTCGCCATACTGACGGCGCTCTTTACATAACGTAAAAGTAAGCTCTTTCTGCGCGCGGGTAATACCTACGTAGGCCAGGCGACGCTCTTCGTCGATATTGTCTTCATCGATGCTGCTTTGATGCGGCAGAAATCCCTCTTCCATGCCCACCATAAAGACATAGGGGAATTCCAGACCTTTAGAGGCATGAAGGGTCATCAGCTGCACCTGATCCAGTTCTTCTTCACTTTCACCACGCTCCATCATGTCACGCAGGGTAAAGCGAGTCACCACCTGGGTCAGCGTCATCGGTTCATCAATATCGCTGCCTTCCAGCATTTCGGTCATCCAGCCGAAGAGCTGGTTAACGTTCTTCATGCGCATTTCCGCCGCCTTCGGGCTTGGCGACGTTTCATATAACCAGGATTCGTAATCAATACCGTGGATGAGATCGCGCACGGCGGCAACAGGCTCACGTTCGGCCAGGCGCTGAATCTCCGCCAGCCAGTGGGTGAAGCGGGTTAACGCATCGTAGCCGCGCCCGGTTAGCGTCTGGCTTAATCCCATATCAAAGCTGGCGGTAAACAAGCTTTTACTGCGGGTCATTGCCCATTCCCCCAGCTTCTGTAATGTCGCCGGGCCAATCTCACGCTTTGGCGTATTCACAATACGCAGAAAAGCGCTGTCATCATCCGGATTGGTCAACACCCGCAGGTAAGCCAACAGATCTTTAATTTCTGGACGGGAGAAAAATGATGTGCCGCCGGAAATTTTATACGGAATGCGGTTCTGCATAAGAAATTTTTCAAATACCCGCGATTGATGATTTCCACGGTACAGAATGGCGTAATCCTTGTACTGAGTCTTATTCACAAAGTGATGCGCGATCAGTTCTCCCGTTACCCGCTCCGCCTCATGCTCCTCATTATTGGCGCTTAAGACTTTCAGTTCCGCACCGTAACCGAGTTCGGAAAAGAGGCGTTTTTCAAAGACGTGTGGATTATTGGCGATAAGAATATTTGCCGCCTTCAGAATACGGCCCGAAGAACGGTAGTTTTGCTCCAGCTTGATCACCTGCAACGCCGGGAAATCCTGGCTCAGTAACACCAGGTTTTGCGGGCGAGCGCCCCGCCAGGAGTAGATGGACTGGTCATCATCACCCACCACCGTAAATCGCGCGCGTTGCCCGACCAGCAGCTTAACCAGCTCATACTGGCTGGTGTTAGTGTCCTGGTATTCATCCACCAGCAGATAGCGGATTTTGTTTTGCCAGCGTTCACGCACTTCTTCATTTCGCTGTAATAACAGCGTCGGCAGCAGGATCAGATCGTCAAAGTCGAGCACATTGCAGGCTTTCATGTGCGCATCGTACAAACCATAGCAATGAGCAAATATGCGGTCACGTTCGCCGATCGCGCTGGCCGCCGCCTGCGCAGGCGTTTTAAGATCGTTTTTCCAGTTGGAGATCGTCGAGATCAGCTGTTGCAACAGAATTTTGTCATCTTCGATCAGACCTTCAGTCAACTCTTTGAGCAGAGCGGTCTGGTCGGTATCGTCAAACAGCGAGAAGTTGGATTTCATCCCCAGCGCGGCGTATTCGCGCTTAATAATCTCCAGCCCCAGCGTATGGAACGTTGAGATCATCAATCCCCGCGCCTCTTTACGCCCCAGCGTTTGCCCGACACGTTCTTTCATCTCACGCGCCGCTTTATTGGTAAAAGTCACTGCGGCGATATGCCGCGCCTGATAACCACACCCGCGGATCAGGTGCGCGATTTTATTGGTGATCACGCGGGTCTTACCGGAACCCGCCCCTGCCAGCACCAGGCAGGGTCCGGTGACGAATTCGACAGCGTGTTGTTGGCCGGGATTTAAACGCATGGGAATAGTGCTCAATCTTCGAACGGGGGAGGGATTGTAGCAGAAAGCGAGGCCAGGGGAGTAACAGGCTGCCTTTTCAGGCAGCCTGTAAAAGGCAAATTAGCAGGTGCTGGCGGCAAGCGGCGTATAACCGTTACGTCGCGCACTCTTGATCCAACGATAAGAGCCCATCACTGCAATCGCCGTCAGAAGGATGTATTCCAGCGACATCGCGTAAACCCCCTGAACCGCATAGATCACAACGCTAATCACATCAATGAGTACCCACAGCAGCCAGTTTTCCACATACTTACGCGTCATGAGGACCATGGCCGCAATCGACAGCACCAGCATCGTGGAATCCCAGAACGGGAATGCGTCCGGCTGTAGTTCAGGCATCGCCACCTGAACGCCTACCATTTGCAACAGTGCGAGCATAACGCGAGTCAACATAGCGAATACCGGATCGATAAACAGCGTCATCAGTAGAATGGCAATTATGCATATGCCCCCCAGCGCCAAAGTTTGTTGGCGAGAAAGCCAGCGGACTTTCAGAGCGGCTTCCTGGGCATCATTCTGTCGGCTCCACGCATACCAGCCGTAAATATTCGCCACAAAGAAAAACACCTGAAGCAGCAAACTGGCGTACAGTTGAATCTGAAAAAAGATAGCGGCAAACAGAGTGACGTTAATCAAGCCAAACAGGTAATTAATGATTTTTTCCCGACTGGCGCACCAGATGCACAATAAGCCAAAAAGGGTGCCGATAGCCTCAATCCACGACAGCGCATATCCGCCTTCGCCGAGAGGAATGTTGACCATCACATTGTTAATGCTGAAAAAGTCCATTACTGCTCTCCTTGCAAACTATCGAAATAAATGGCCTGAAGCGCCAGAGCAATCTGGCGTTCTTCGCCTTGCTGACACAAGGTTTCCTGCTGAACATAATGGTTAATACTGCTCTCCAGACAGCCATCATGAGCGACGACCACGTTTAGCAACGACGCCGTACGGAGCCCGCGTAGTGCGCCCACAACCATTAACGCAGCGGTTTCCATATCCGCGCCGAGAATCCCCCGGGCCGACCATTCGGCATCCAGTTCAGCTTCACGGTCAGTATAAAAACTGTCGTGGCTGCGCACCAACCCGCAAACGGTAGAGATATTCATCTGTTGCGCCTGCTGTATCAGCGTGGCGGTAAGATACGGGTCTGCACAGGCCGGATAGCTGGCGGGCGCATAGGTTTTGCTGGTGCCGTCATCGGCCACCGCGCCGTGGGCGATTATCACATCCCCCAATGCTAACGAGTCCTGCAATGCGCCGCAGCTGCCGATACGGATTAACGTATTGACGCCAATCTGGCTTAACTCTTCAATGGCAATGGCGGTAGAGGGTCCGCCGATTCCCGTGGAGAGCACCACGATTTCAACCCCCTGATACCAACCGCGAGCCGCACGAAACTCACGGTTTTGCCCTATGATCTCAGCGTTATCAAGAAAGCGGGCGATTCTGTCCACCCGTCCAGGATCACCGGGCAAAAGCGCATATTTCGCGCGGGTCATGTTTGTGTTAAGTCGAATATGGGGCTGCATCTCCCGTCTCCTTACTGTTTTGCGAGGTTCAGATTTCCGCCTCCTGTTGTAGTTTTTCAGGAGCCAGCAAAATGATTCGCTCACCGTCGGTATCGATAATGTTCAGTGATTTCAGATCGTGCAGTATCCGGTTGATACTGCGCGTCGTCGCCGCAAACTCCTGACCAAGATTTTGTTTATTAAGCAAAATAGAGGTCGATTCATATTGTTGAAAACGCTGCCATAATGCCTGGCATACACGTTGATGCAGCGAGTACAAATTGTCGCTGCTGGCCTTTTTCGACAACTGGTAATACTGTTGACTGAAAAACCGCAGCATCCGCTGATTAAAATGGTTATCCAGCGTCAGCCAACGGCAAAAATGTGCCTGCGACAGGCTGAGCAGCTGTACATTGTCGACGGCGACGACAGAACAGATGTAATGCCGCGACTCAAATATCTCCAGTTCACCCAGCATGTCACCTTTGCCATAACGCGCCTGCCGATAACGACGCCCATCTTCAGCCTCGTAAAAAACATCTACTTCACCGGCCACGATGAGCGAAAATTGCTGACATATTTCCCCTTGCCGGCAGATAAGAGTGCTGCGGGGAATATTGTCAAATCGCCAGCACTGCATGATTTCCAGCGGACAGTATTTAAGTAATTCATACAGCGCGGGGTCCCGGACTACCTGGCGTAGCCCTAAAAGCCAGTCGTCTGGAAATTCTGCGTTTCTCAGTATATTCATGGTATCTCGTCCCTTATCAGAAAGGACAGGACCGCCGTCCCGCATAACCGAAATACGCCCGGTAAATATGCTGCTTATCTCCCGGTTCGTTAAATCAGGCGAGACATCTGTCCTGTAATGGCGAAGAGTATATGTCTGACGGCTCAAGGAGTGATAAAGTGACGGCCAATCTTTGCGAAGTGAGAACGAAATAATGGCAAAAACGGCAGCAGCACTGCATATCCTTGTAAAAGAAGAGAAACTGGCTTTAGAGCTTCTGGAACAAATTAAGAACGGCGGCGATTTTGAGAAGCTGGCGAAGAAGCACTCTATCTGCCCGTCCGGTAAAAAAGGCGGTCATTTAGGTGAGTTTCGTCAGGGCCAGATGGTTCCGGCATTCGATAAAGTGGTCTTCTCTTGCCCGGTACTGGAGCCAACCGGCCCGCTGCATACCCAGTTCGGTTACCACATTATTAAGGTGTTGTACCGAAATTAAAAAAACGGTGTCTCATTGCACTGGTTTTTTTATCTCAAGCCTTCCCTTAAGGATTTCAGCTTGCAGGAAGGCGGCAAGTGAGTACAGCCCCAGGAACATAGATAACGATGTGACTGGGGTGTACGAACGTAGCCAACGCATCTGCAAGTTGAAAGACGACGGGGAATTAGCCAGCGACGGCAATACGCTTCATATCCGTCATATACCCGCGCAGTTTCTTACCTACTTGTTCAATCGCGTGACCGCGAATCGCATCGTTCACGTCGCGTAACTGCGCGTTGTCGACCGCGCCTTCCGGAATCGCTTTACCCAGATCGCCAGGCTGAAGCTCCGCCATAAACGGTTTTAACAGCGGAACACAGGCATAAGAGAACAGATAGTTACCGTATTCTGCGGTATCGGAGATCACCACGTTCATTTCGTACAAACGCTTACGGGCAATGGTGTTGGCGATCAGCGGCAGCTCGTGCAATGATTCGTAATAGGCAGACTCTTCGATGATGCCGGAATCGACCATCGTTTCGAACGCCAGCTCAACGCCCGCTTTTACCATCGCGATCATCAGCACGCCTTTATCGAAATACTCCTGCTCGCCGATTTTACCTTCATACTGCGGCGCGGTTTCGAACGCGGTTTTACCTGTTTCTTCACGCCAGGTCAGCAGTTTCTTATCATCGTTCGCCCAGTCCGCCATCATACCGGAGGAGAACTCGCCGGAGATGATGTCGTCCATATGTTTCTGGAACAACGGTGCCATGATCGCTTTCAACTGCTCGGACAACGCGTAAGCGCGCAGTTTCGCCGGGTTGGACAAACGGTCCATCATCAGGGTAATGCCGCCCTGTTTCAGCGCTTCGGTGATGGTTTCCCAGCCGAACTGAATCAGTTTTTCCGCGTAAGCCGGGTCAGTACCTTCTTCTACCAGCTTGTCGAAGCACAGCAGAGAACCCGCCTGCAACATGCCGCACAGAATGGTCTGCTCGCCCATCAGGTCGGATTTTACCTCCGCCACGAAAGAGGACTCCAGCACGCCCGCACGATGACCGCCAGTCGCCGCCGCCCAGGCTTTGGCAATGGCCATGCCTTCGCCTTTCGGATCGTTTTCCGGGTGAACGGCGATCAGCGTCGGTACGCCGAAACCGCGCTTGTACTCTTCACGCACTTCGGTACCCGGGCACTTCGGCGCTACCATCACCACGGTGATGTCTTTACGGATCTGCTCACCCACTTCCACAATATTAAAGCCGTGGGAGTAGCCCAGCGCCGCGCCGTCTTTCATCAGTGGCTGTACAGCACGCACTACGTCAGAGTGTTGTTTGTCCGGCGTCAGGTTAACCACCAGGTCCGCCTGCGGGATCAGCTCCTCATAAGCGCCTACTTTAAAGCCGTTTTCGGTCGCTTTACGCCAGGAGGCGCGCTTCTCGGCAATAGCCTCTTTACGCAGGGCGTAAGAGATATCCAGACCGGAGTCACGCATATTCAGCCCCTGGTTCAGCCCCTGCGCACCACAGCCAACGATGACGACTTTTTTACCCTGCAGGTAGCTTGCACCATCGGCGAATTCGTCGCGCCCCATAAAGCGACATTTCCCCAACTGTGCCAGCTGCTGGCGCAAGTTCAGTGTGTTGAAGTAGTTAGCCATAGTGAACTCCGTAACCGTGATGTTGTGTTGCTTATTGTATGGTTCGCTGTTGAGCGAGAATGAACCCACATTACAGCAGGAAATTTATTGCGGAAATTGATATATTCACAACGTTACGTTGCGGTTTATGCAACATTAAAAAACGGAGGCCTGTCTGTGGATTTACGCGATCTGAAAACCTTCCTGCATCTGGCGGAAAGCCGACATTTTGGCCGCAGCGCGCGAGCGATGCATGTCAGTCCCTCTACGCTCTCCCGGCAGATTCAGCGCCTGGAAGAAGATCTCGGTCAGCCGCTGTTTGTGCGCGATAACCGTACCGTAACGTTAACGGAGGCTGGAGAGGAACTGCGGGTGTTTGCTCAGCAGACGTTATTGCAGTACCAACAGTTGCGCCATACGCTCGACCAGCAGGGACCGTCGCTCTCCGGTGAACTACATATTTTTTGTTCGGTGACGGCGGCTTACAGCCATTTGCCGCCGATCCTCGACCGCTTTCGCGCTGAACACCCTTCCGTTGAGATCAAATTGACGACCGGAGACGCTGCCGATGCGATGGAAAAGGTGGTGACGGGAGAAGCGGACCTGGCAATCGCCGGCAAACCAGAAACGCTGCCGGGCGCAGTGGCGTTTTCGATGCTGGAAAATCTGGCTGTTGTGCTGATCGCCCCGGCCCTGCCCTGTCCGGTGCGTAGCCAGGTGTCGGAGGAGAAACCTGACTGGTCAGCGGTGCCGTTTATCATGGCCGATCAGGGGCCAGTGCGCCGCCGCATCGAGCTGTGGTTCCGCCGCCATAAAATCAGTAATCCATCGATTTACGCCACGGTGGGCGGTCATGAGGCGATGGTATCAATGGTCGCATTGGGCTGTGGTGTGGCTTTAATTCCGGAGGTTGTACTGGAAAACAGTCCGGAGCCAGTACGTAATCGCGTGATGATTTTAGAGCGTAGTGATGAGAAAACGCCGTTTGAACTGGGCGTGTGCGCACAAAAAAAGCGGCTGCATGAGCCGCTGATCGATGCGTTCTGGAACTTACTGCCCGGCCACTAACGCCGGATGGCGGCGTGAATGCCTTATCCAGCCAACGAGACGAGTAGGCCTGATAAGCGAAGCGCCATCTGGCACCTTTCCTTAGCCCGCGAGGAAAAACCGGAATGCCGGGTTATTACTTTCATTATGGCATTCATAACCCAGTTCATGCAGTCGGGTTTCGAAATCCGGTTCATGATCGCCCAACTCAAATGCTGCCAGCACGCGGCCATAGTCGGTACCGTGGCTGCGATAGTGGAACAAAGAAATATTCCAGCGCGTGCCAAGCGTATGCAAAAATTTCAGCAAGGCGCCCGGAGACTCCGGAAACTCAAAGCTATAGAGACGTTCCTGAAGCGGCTTGGAGGGACGCCCGCCAACCATATAGCGCACATGTAACTTCGCCATTTCGTCATCAGAAAGATCCACTACACTATATCCCCCGTCGCGCAGTTGGGTAATGATCTCTTTTCGCTCCTCCAGCCCCTGACTGACGCGAACGCCGACAAAAATACAGGCATTTTTCGCGTCAGCAAAACGGTAGTTAAACTCCGTGACCATACGCCCGCCGAGCAGCTGACAGAACTTCAGGAAGCTGCCCTTTTCTTCCGGAATGGTTACAGCCAGCAGAGCTTCACGCTGTTCCCCCAGTTCACAGCGTTCAGACACATAGCGCAAACCATGAAAGTTAACATTGGCTCCGGAAAGCACATGCGCCAGCCGTTCGCCACGCAGGTTGTGCTGGGCGATGTATTTTTTCATCCCCGCCAACGCCAACGCGCCGGAAGGTTCCGCCACAGCGCGCACATCTTCGAACAGATCTTTCATTGCCGCACAGATAGCGTCGCTATCAACAGTGACAATATCGTCAAGATATTCCTGACACAGCCGGAACGTTTCATCGCCAATGCGTTTTACCGCTACGCCCTCAGCAAACAGTCCTACACGCGGCAGATCCACCGGATGACCAGCGACCAGCGCGGCTTTCAGACAGGCGGAATCTTCCGCTTCGACGGCGATCACTTTAATTTGTGGCATTAATTGTTTGATCAGCACCGCCACGCCCGCCGCCAGCCCACCGCCGCCGACTGGCACAAAAACACGATCGAGATGTGAATCCTGCTGAAGCAGTTCCAGCGCGAGCGTACCTTGTCCGGCAATTACCATGGGGTGATCAAACGGCGGAACCCAGGTAAAGCCTTGCTGTTGCGCCAGCTCAATGGCTTTCGCTTTCGCTTCATCAAAGTTAGCGCCGTGTAACAGCACTTCACCACCAAAGCCGCGAACTGCATCAACTTTGATATCTGCCGTTGCCTTTGGCATTACAATCAGCGATTTAACGCCCAGCCTTGCCGACGAGAACGCCACGCCCTGCGCATGATTCCCCGCTGAGGCGGTAATCACGCCGTGGGCTTTTTGTTCTTCAGTTAAGCCCGCCATCATGGCGTAAGCGCCACGGAGCTTAAAGCTGTGAACCGGTTGCCTGTCCTCGCGTTTAACGAGAATGACGTTGTCGAGGCGCGACGAGAGTTTTTCCATTTTTTGTAGCGGCGTTACCTGCGCTGCTTCATAGACCGGTGCGCGTAACACCGCGCGCAGATACTCCGCGCCCTCCGGCGCGGCGGATAGAGGTTGAGATTCCGCCATCATCAGCCTCCCAGTTTCGATTTATCGCGCACCGCGCCTTTATCAGCACTGGTCGCCAGACTGGCGTAGGCGCGCAGGGCAAACGACACCTGCCGCTGGCGATCTTTCGGCGTCCAGGCTTTGTCGCCACGCGCCTCCTGCGCTTCGCGGCGCGCCGCAATTTCTTGATCACTCAGCTTCAGTTGAATACTGCGCTTCGGAATGTCGATTGCAATCATGTCGCCATCCTCGATAATCGCGATATTGCCGCCGCTGGCGGCTTCCGGCGAAACGTGACCAATGGAGAGGCCGGATGTACCGCCGGAGAATCGACCGTCTGTTATCAGCGCGCAGGCTTTGCCAAGGCCCATAGATTTCAGGAAGGTAGTGGGATAGAGCATCTCCTGCATCCCTGGTCCGCCTTTTGGCCCTTCGTAGCGAATAACAACCACATCGCCCGCCACGACTTTACCGCCGAGAATGGCTTCTACCGCCTCATCCTGGCTTTCATACACTTTTGCCGGACCGGTGAATATGAGGATGCTGTCATCCACCCCTGCGGTTTTTACAATACAGCCGTTTTCGGCGAAGTTGCCATACAGTACCGCCAGTCCACCATCTTTGCTGTAAGCGTGTTCCAGCGAACGAATGCAGCCTTCACTGCGATCGTCATCCAGCGAATCCCAGCGGCAGTCCTGCGAGAACGCCTGGGTCGTACGTATACCTGCCGGGCCCGCGCGGAACATGTTCTTAACCGCTTCATTCTGTGTAACGGTGATATCGTATTGCTCCAGCGTCTGCGGCAACGTCAAACCCAGCACATTTTTGACGTCGCGGTTCAATAACCCGGCACGATCCAGTTCCCCCAGAATGCCCAGTACGCCGCCCGCACGGTGGACGTCTTCCATATGGTATTTCTGCGTACTCGGTGCCACTTTGCATAACTGCGGTACTTTACGGGAGAGTCTGTCGATATCACTCATCGTGAAATCGATCTCCGCTTCCTGCGCTGCTGCCAGCAGGTGCAGAACGGTGTTAGTGGAACCGCCCATGGCGATATCCAGCGTCATGGCGTTTTCAAAGGCGGCTTTACTGGCAATACTGCGCGGCAGTGCGCTTTCATCGTCCTGCTCGTAGTAGCGTTTAGTCAGTTCAACGATGCGCTTACCAGCGTTAAGGAACAGTTGTTTGCGATCGGCGTGTGTGGCCAGCAGCGAGCCGTTGCCCGGCTGTGACAAACCCAGCGCTTCGGTTAAACAGTTCATTGAGTTGGCAGTAAACATCCCCGAGCATGAGCCGCAGGTCGGACAGGCAGAACGTTCTACCTGATGACTTTGATCGTCAGAAACCGTCGGATCCGCCCCCTGAATCATCGCATCAACCAAATCCAGTTTAATGATTTTGTCGGAGAGTTTGGTTTTCCCGGCTTCCATCGGCCCGCCGGAGACAAAAATCACCGGAATATTCAGACGCAGGGAAGCCATCAACATTCCTGGGGTGATTTTGTCGCAGTTGGAGATACACACCATCGCGTCGGCGCAGTGGGCATTCACCATGTACTCAACCGAGTCGGCAATCAGTTCGCGAGACGGCAGTGAATAAAGCATCCCACCATGCCCCATCGCGATGCCGTCATCCACCGCAATCGTATTGAACTCTTTGGCGACCCCGCCTGCGGCTTCAATCTGTTCAGCCACCAGCTTGCCAAGATCGCGCAGGTGAACGTGGCCCGGAACAAACTGCGTGAACGAGTTCACCACGGCGATAATCGGTTTGCCAAAATCAGCATCGGTCATTCCTGTGGCGCGCCACAGCGCGCGGGCGCCCGCCATATTGCGGCCATGAGTGGTGGTGGCGGAACGGTATTTAGGCATGCTTTATTTACTCCCCATCTTTTCCCTTCATACTTCACGCCACAGGTGCGTTGGCTGCCTCACTCACCCCAGTCACTTACTACAGTAAGCTCCTGGGGATTCGCTGCGTTGCCGCCTTGCTGTGACGCAAATTATTTTAGGAAAATATTAATTTTATTTATTATGAATTTACCGGATCCAACCAGCCCCATTTATCCTCGGTTTCTCCAGTGAAGAGACCAAAGAAGGCTTGTTGAATGCGCTTGGTAACAGGACCACAACGGCCTTCACCCACCTGGATACCATCAACGCTACGTACCGGGGTGATTTCCGCCGCCGTACCGGACATAAACACTTCATCAGCCAGATACAGCGATTCACGGGACAGCACCTGCTCGCGTACTTCGATTCCCAACGCCTTCGCCAGTTTGATGATCGCATCGCGAGTAATTCCCGGCAGCGCGGAAGAGGTAAACGGCGGCGTAAACAGCACACCATCTTTTACTTCAAACAGGTTTTCGCCTGCGCCTTCAGAGATATAACCATTCACATCCAGCGCGATACCTTCCTGATAGCCGTGACGGCGCGCTTCGCTGCCCACCAGCAGGGAAGAAAGATAGTTACCGCCCGCTTTGGCGGCGGTTGGAATAGTGTTTGGCGCGGCACGATTCCAGGAAGAAACCATTGCATCAATCCCTTGTTCCAGCGCTTCGGCGCCCAGGTAAGCGCCCCATGGGAATGCGGCGATAATGACGTCAGTGGTATATCCCGGAGGCGGATTAACCCCCATACCGACATCACCCACAAACACCAGCGGGCGGATGTAGGCACTGGTCAGATTATTTTTACGGATCACCTCACGACACGCTTCCATCAACTCATCAATACTCTGCGATACCGGGAAACGATAAATTTTGGCGGAGTCGTGCAGGCGTTGCATATGCTCACGATGGCGAAACACCACCGGGCCTTTATGAGAGTCGTAACAACGAATCCCTTCAAAGACTGACGTACCGTAGTGCAGCGCATGAGACATTACGTGAACCTTCGCGTCCTCCCAGCGCACCATCTCGCCATTGAACCAAATGTAATCAGCTTTTTTCGTCGTCATTTTTCTTCCTTTTGCGCTCAGGCGCGGATTTGTTGTGATGTGGCAGCGCTTTGGCAGATCGCGACATGCGCAACGTCTACCAGTTTACTTAACTGACTAAACAGTAAGTCGACCGACCGGGGACTGGCAACGGTCAATTCAATATTTATGTTTTGAGCATCGGTCGCAGTTTCCATATTCATAGCGCACACCTGAAAACCACGATGGCGCACCACGCGTAAAACACGTTCTAAGGTTTCTGGATTAAAGCGCGCCGATACATTGACCTGATGTTGCATCATGATAATTTCTCCAGCATTTCAGAGTTACTGGCGCCAGGCGGCACCAGCGGCCAGACATTCTCAAGTTCGTCGATTGAGACGTGAAGCAGGTAGGGGCCCTCACTGTTCAGCAGAGCGTCGAGTGCCGTTTCAACCTGGTCTTTACGGGTAATGTGTTGGCCAGGAATGCCAAAGGCGCTGGCTAACATGAGGAAATCGGGATTATCGGTGAGGGTGGTTTCGCTATAACGTTGCTGGAAAAACAGTTGCTGCCATTGTCGAACCATGCCTAAACGCTGGTTATCAAGTAAAACTATTTTCAGCGGTAACTGCTTGCGTTTTATGGTACCTAACTCCTGAACATTCATCATGAAGGAGCCGTCACCGGAGATACAGATAACGGTATCATTCGGTCGCGCCACCTGCGCTCCTACCGCCGCGGGTAAACCAAAGCCCATGGTACCTAATCCGCTGGAGGTGATGAAATTCTCCGGACGGGTATAAGTCATATGCTGGGCTGACCACATCTGATGCTGGCCGACGTCCGTGGTTACCACGCTATTCGCCGGTTTACGATCCGATAATTGTTTTAATAGCAAAGGCGCATAGATAGCTTCGCCGGGATGATCATAGCGCCAGGCGTGTTCAGCACGCATTGCAGCATTATGCTGCCGCCATTCATCGATAGCTAAGGGTTGCTGCAAAGCGGGCAGCAGCGTATTCAGATCGCCCTGTAAGGCTACATGCGTCTGACGCAATTTGTTCAGCTCGGCTGGGTCAATATCCATATGAATTACACTGGCGTTCGGCGCAAACGTATTCAGCTTACCGGTCACCCTATCATCAAAACGCGCACCAACGGCGATCAGTAAATCGCATTCCTGTACCGCGTAATTTGCGGCTTTGGTACCGTGCATTCCCAGCATTCCCAGATAATACGGATAAGCAGTTTCAACAGCACCCAGTCCTTTTAGCGTGCAGGTGACGGATATTTGCGTTACTGCGATAAATTCACGCAACGCCGGAACCGCCTGCGCCATACCGACCCCACCGCCGACATACAGCATCGGTTTCTGCGCCTGCGCCAGCAGATTACGCGCCTGCTCAACTGCGGCACAGGGAAAGGTCGCTTCGTTAGCTACCATCGTGAAATATGGCTCCAGATCGCCGCTGGCTAGCTGGATATCTTTAGGGATATCAACCAGAACCGGTCCGGGACGACCAGAGTTGGCGATTTCAAAAGCCTCAGCCATGATGCGGGGCAGATCTGCCAGCGACTGCACCAGAAAGCTGTGTTTAGTACATGCCAATGACAGTCCTAACACATCCACTTCCTGAAACGCATCGGTGCCGATGAACGGAGCGGAAACCTGGCCGGTGATCGCGACAACGGGCACAGAATCTAACAACGCATCTGCCAGACCGGTGATGAGATTAGTGGCGCCGGGGCCGGAGGTTGCGATACAAACACCAGTTTTACCGGTGGAACGGGCATAACCGATCGCCGCTATCACGGCGCCCTGTTCATGCCGGCACAACAGATGCTCCACGCCACCGTCATACAACGCATCGTAAACCGGCATAATTGCGCCGCCAGGATAACCAAACACGGTTTTAACCCCCTGCGCTCGCAAAGCATGTACCACCCACTGTGCCCCATTCATAGTTACATCCCCGTCCTAAATCTGGAGAAACAGAATTTTATGCTGTTATTCACGATCTGCTCCTTGTTTAAGTTTTTCAGGCCAAAAAAAACCCCCGGACCTTTCGGTGCGGGGGTCTTAGTTCGTTAAGGCTTGATCTCTAAGCCTTTCCTCTTCCAAGTGCAGCCCCGCACGGTGGGATAATAATCACCACCACGCTAATCACAACAAGGCTAATCACTCGTAGAAGGGCTGTCATTTTTGTCTATTCTTGCATCTTGTTCGAAGGAATACCTAAAGAGTTACCATAGATTTCACTAATAGCACAAGATATTTTTTACCCATGATTAATGCCATTACGGATAAACTGCTTGAACTGCTTTGTTTTTTATAAGAAAAATCAGAAACTGAAAAAAATTCACGTTTTGCCTCCCCTTTTGGCGCATTTTACTCTCTGCTTTCTTACTTTTCGCTTCTGCGAGCGCCTTTCCAGATTTCTGTTTATTACATGAAAATGCCGCCAAAATTCAGGAATCAGCATCTAAAACACCAAAACAAGCAACCCAATTTCTCCTTGCATTCTGCATAATTCACGCAACAGGAGGAATTATGTCATTGTCGATTGTTCATACCCGCGCCGCACTTGGTGTCAATGCGCCGCCTATCACTATAGAGGTGCATATCAGCAATGGGCTACCGGGGTTAACCATGGTTGGTCTACCAGAAACCACGGTAAAAGAGGCGCGGGACCGGGTACGCAGCGCAATCATTAATAGCGGATATGAATTTCCGGCTAAAAAGATAACCATTAACCTTGCGCCGGCTGATCTGCCGAAAGAAGGCGGAAGGTACGATCTTCCTATTGCAATTGCGCTTCTGGCTGCCTCTGAGCAGCTTACAGCGTCACATCTTGAGGATTACGAGTTAGTAGGTGAATTAGCGCTTACAGGCGCGTTACGCGGCGTTCCTGGCGCGATATCAAGCGCAACTGAAGCTATCAGAGCCGGCAGAAATATTATTGTCGCAACAGAAAACGCGGCAGAAGTTGGTCTCATCGGCAAAGAAGGATGTTTTATTGCCGATCATCTCCAGACCGTCTGCGCCTTTCTTGAAGGAAAATGTCCTCTGGATAGACCATTAGCCCCGGATATGGCATCACCTATGGCAATCGCCGACCTTAGTGATGTGATAGGCCAGGAACAGGGTAAACGCGGTCTGGAAATCGCTGCGGCAGGCGAACATAATTTGTTATTGATAGGCCCTCCAGGCACGGGTAAAACCATGCTAGCCAGCCGACTAAGCGGTATTCTTCCACCATTAAGCAATGAAGAGGCGTTAGAAAGCGCCGCGATCCTTAGTCTGGTTAATTGCAATACACTACAAAAACAGTGGCAACAGCGACCTTTTCGCTCACCCCATCATAGCGCCTCACTCACTGCAATGGTTGGCGGCGGCGCAATTCCCGCACCAGGAGAGATATCGCTGGCGCACAACGGAATTTTATTCCTTGATGAATTGCCTGAGTTTGAGCGACGCACGCTGGATGCACTACGTGAACCGATTGAATCCGGCCAAATTCACCTGTCCCGTACCAGAGCGAAAATTACGTACCCTGCCAGATTTCAGTTAATCGCTGCAATGAACCCCAGCCCAACGGGGCATTATCAGGGAAATCATAATCGTTGCTCGCCGGAACAGACGCTACGTTACCTTAACAAGCTGTCAGGTCCGTTTCTTGATCGGTTTGATTTGTCTCTTGAAATACCACTTCCCCCACCTGGCATTCTTAGCCAGCACGCTATAAAAGGTGAGAACAGCGCTACGGTAAAAACGCGGGTCATTGCCGCTCGTGAACGACAGTACCAACGCCAGAATAAGTTAAACGCACGTCTGGAAAGTGGAGAGATCCACAAATACTGCACGTTACATCACGATGATGCTCGCTGGCTTGAAGATACGCTGATACATCTTGGATTATCAATTCGAGCCTGGCAGCGCCTGTTAAAGGTAGCCAGAACGATTGCCGATATAGAGCAGGCAGACGAGATCACACGTCAACATTTACAGGAAGCGGTGAGTTATCGAGCGATAGACAGACTATTAATTCACCTACAAAAATTGCTGGCGTAAAAAAAGGGCATTACGCCCTTTTTATTAATCATCAGCTTCAGTGTAATCTTCTGCGCCTTCAACCTGCGGCTTGCCACCGGACAAGGTATGGAAGCGTTTTGGACGTTTGATACGCGTCATATACTTAGACCAGACACGTTCTGCATCCGTTACTGGCTCGCGTTCACCGCGACATACCGCTACAAACAGCTTCTCTTCTTCGGTAACAGGCTCACGCTTACCAAGATCCAGATCATTAAAGGCATGACCATGAAGCTCAAGCAGTTGTGCCTCTTTAATCGTGAAATCACCATGACGAGAGAATCCACGTGGATAATGTTTATTGTCAAAATATCGATTAGTCGTCGTAAAGCTTTCCGCCATCCTGCACGCTCCTAATTCTTTGTCTGAGCTATTTATGGCGCGGAGTATTAGTTACGCTTGACAGAGTGTAAAACAAAACATTTAAATCATAACGACAAATAATTTTGTGGAGAGCACAGTGGATACGGAATTGTTAAAAACTTTCCTGGAAGTTAGCCGGACACGACATTTCGGTCGGGCCGCAGAAGCACTTTATCTGACGCAATCTGCGGTGAGCTTTCGTATCAGACAGTTGGAAAATCAGCTGGGCGTAAACCTCTTTACGCGGCACAGAAACAATATCCGTTTAACCGCAGCTGGAGAAAAACTGTTACCGTATGCAGAAACACTGATGAATACGTGGCAGGCGGCACGTAAAGAGGTGGCGCATACCTCGCGACATAATGAGTTCTCCATCGGTGCCAGCGCGTCTTTATGGGAGTGTATGCTTAATGACTGGTTGGGTCGGCTATACCAACGCCAGGAACCGCAAAGCAGCCTGCAATTCGAGGCCAGAATTGCTCAACGACAGTCGCTGGTGAAGCAGCTCCACGAACGCCAGCTTGATCTTCTCATCACCACCGAAGCGCCCAAAATGGATGAGTTCAGCAGCCAACTATTAGGACAGTTCACTCTGGCGCTATATTGTAGTAGCCCTGCCCGTATGAAATCAGAGCTTAATTATCTACGGCTGGAGTGGGGACCAGACTTCCAACAGCATGAAACCGGCCTGATTGCAGCAGATGAAGTGCCGATACTAACGACCAGTTCCGCCGAGCTCGCCCGGCAGCAGCTTAGCGCATTGAATGGCTGTAGCTGGCTTCCGGTAAACTGGGCAACCGAAAAGGGTGGGTTACATACCGTCGCTGATAGTGCAACACTTTCACGGCCGCTGTACGCCATTTGGCTGCAAAACAGTGATAAATATTCACTTATCCGCGATCTGTTAAAAACAGAGGTTCTGGATAAGGAATGAAAATGTCAAAAGGAGAGGAGGTGATGATTGCGTAACGAGGAGTTTTTTAGATAAAAAAAAATCCTTAGCATCTGCTAAGGATTATTTCTGGCAGGGGCGGAGAGACTCGAACTCCCAACACCCGGTTTTGGAGACCGGTGCTCTACCAATTGAACTACGCCCCTAATTAGGGTGGCGGAACGGACGGGACTCGAACCCGCGACCCCCTGCGTGACAGGCAGGTATTCTAACCAACTGAACTACCGCTCCACCGAATTCTTTTACTTTACTACCGCCGGTTGTCACCCCGGGTTACTGCAATTTGATGCCTGGCAGTTCCCTACTCTCGCATGGGGAGACCCCACACTACCATCGGCGCTACGGCGTTTCACTTCTGAGTTCGGCATGGGGTCAGGTGGGACCACCGCGCTAGTGCCGCCAGGCAAATTCTTGTGCTCGGTACGCAATACTTTATCGCATCAGCGGCGTTGGCTGCACTCGTAAAGCCAGTCACATACTTCAGTATGCTCCTTCCTTTCCTTCGCTTGCCGCCTTGCTGCTGCGCAAATTATTGCGTACTACAATCCGGAATCTGAGCTGAAAATTGTTCGTCTTCTCAATCCGCCAAAACATCTTCGGCGTTGTAAGGTTAAGCCTCACGGTTCATTAGTACCGGTTAGCTCAACGCATCGCTGCGCTTACACACCCGGCCTATCAACGTCGTCGTCTTCAACGTTCCTTCAGGAGACTTAAAGTCTCAGGGAAGATTCATCTCGGGGCAAGTTTCGTGCTTAGATGCTTTCAGCACTTATCTCTTCCGCATTTAGCTACCGGGCAGTGCCATTGGCATGACAACCCGAACACCAGTGATGCGTCCACTCCGGTCCTCTCGTACTAGGAGCAGCCCCCCTCAATCTTCCAGCGCCCACGGCAGATAGGGACCGAACTGTCTCACGACGTTCTAAACCCAGCTCGCGTACCACTTTAAATGGCGAACAGCCATACCCTTGGGACCTACTTCAGCCCCAGGATGTGATGAGCCGACATCGAGGTGCCAAACACCGCCGTCGATATGAACTCTTGGGCGGTATCAGCCTGTTATCCCCGGAGTACCTTTTATCCGTTGAGCGATGGCCCTTCCATTCAGAACCACCGGATCACTATGACCTGCTTTCGCACCTGCTCGCGCCGTCACGCTCGCAGTCAAGCTGGCTTATGCCATTGCACTAACCTCCTGATGTCCGACCAGGATTAGCCAACCTTCGTGCTCCTCCGTTACTCTTTGGGAGGAGACCGCCCCAGTCAAACTACCCACCAGACACTGTCCGCAACCCCGGTCAGGGGCCCACGTTAGAACACCAGCCATTAAAGGGTGGTATTTCAAGGACGGCTCCACGCAGACTGGCGTCCACGCTTCAAAGCCTCCCACCTATCCTGCACATCAAGGACCAGTGTTCAGTGTCAAGCTATAGTAAAGGTTCACGGGGTCTTTCCGTCTTGCCGCGGGTACACTGCATCTTCACAGCGAGTTCAATTTCACTGAGTCTCGGGTGGAGACAGCCTGGCCATCATTACGCCATTCGTGCAGGTCGGAACTTACCCGACAAGGAATTTCGCTACCTTAGGACCGTTATAGTTACGGCCGCCGTTTACCGGGGCTTCGATCAGGAGCTTCGCTTGCGCTGACCCCATCAATTAACCTTCCGGCACCGGGCAGGCGTCACACCGTATACGTCCACTTTCGTGTTTGCACAGTGCTGTGTTTTTAATAAACAGTTGCAGCCAGCTGGTATCTTCGACTGACTTCAGCTCCACGGGTAAACCGCTTCACCTACATGTCAGCGTGCCTTCTCCCGAAGTTACGGCACCATTTTGCCTAGTTCCTTCACCCGAGTTCTCTCAAGCGCCTTGGTATTCTCTACCTGACCACCTGTGTCGGTTTGGGGTACGATTTGATGTTACCTGACGCTTAGAGGCTTTTCCTGGAAGCAGGGCATTTGTTGCTTCAGCACCGTGGTGCCTCGTCGTCACGCCTCAGCCTTGATTTTCCGGATTTGCCTGGAAAACCAGCCTACACGCTTAAACCGGGACAACCGTCGCCCGGCCAACATAGCCTTCTCCGTCCCCCCTTCGCAGTAACACCAAGTACGGGAATATTAACCCGTTTCCCATCGACTACGCCTTTCGGCCTCGCCTTAGGGGTCGACTCACCCTGCCCCGATTAACGTTGGACAGGAACCCTTGGTCTTCCGGCGAGCGGGCTTTTCACCCGCTTTATCGTTACTTATGTCAGCATTCGCACTTCTGATACCTCCAGCATGCCTCACAGCACACCTTCAACGGCTTACAGAACGCTCCCCTACCCAACAACACTTGCGTGCCGCTGCCGCAGCTTCGGTGCATGGTTTAGCCCCGTTACATCTTCCGCGCAGGCCGACTCGACCAGTGAGCTATTACGCTTTCTTTAAATGATGGCTGCTTCTAAGCCAACATCCTGGCTGTCTGGGCCTTCCCACATCGTTTCCCACTTAACCATGACTTTGGGACCTTAGCTGGCGGTCTGGGTTGTTTCCCTCTTCACGACGGACGTTAGCACCCGCCGTGTGTCTCCCGTGATAACATTCTCCGGTATTCGCAGTTTGCATCGGGTTGGTAAGCCGGGATGGCCCCCTAGCCGAAACAGTGCTCTACCCCCGGAGATGAGTTCACGAGGCGCTACCTAAATAGCTTTCGGGGAGAACCAGCTATCTCCCGGTTTGATTGGCCTTTCACCCCCAGCCACAGGTCATCCGCTAATTTTTCAACATTAGTCGGTTCGGTCCTCCAGTTAGTGTTACCCAACCTTCAACCTGCCCATGGCTAGATCACCGGGTTTCGGGTCTATACCCTGCAACTTAACGCCCGGTTAAGACTCGGTTTCCCTCCGGCTCCCCTATTCGGTTAACCTTGCTACAGAATATAAGTCGCTGACCCATTATACAAAAGGTACGCAGTCACACAGGTAAACCTGTGCTCCCACTGCTTGTACGTACACGGTTTCAGGTTCTTTTTCACTCCCCTCGCCGGGGTTCTTTTCGCCTTTCCCTCACGGTACTGGTTCACTATCGGTCAGTCAGGAGTATTTAGCCTTGGAGGATGGTCCCCCCATATTCAGACAGGATACCACGTGTCCCGCCCTACTCATCGAGCTCACAGCAGGTGCATTTTCGTGTACGGGGCTCTCACCCTGTATCGCGTGCCTTTCCAGACGCTTCCACTAACACACCTGCTGATTCAGGCTCTGGGCTCCTCCCCGTTCGCTCGCCGCTACTGGGGGAATCTCGGTTGATTTCTTTTCCTCGGGGTACTTAGATGTTTCAGTTCCCCCGGTTCGCCTCATTAACCTATGGATTCAGTTAATGATAGTGTGACGAGTCACACTGGGTTTCCCCATTCGGACATCGCCGGGTCAAGGGTTCATATCACCTCGCCGGCGCTTTTCGCAGATTAGCACGTCCTTCATCGCCTCTGACTGCCAGGGCATCCACCGTGTACGCTTGGTCGCTTAACCTCACAACCCGAAGATGTTTCTCTTCAGATTGCGATAATTGAGAGACTCACGAACAACTTTCGTTGTTCTGTGTTTCAATTTTCAGCTTGATCCAGATTTTTAAAGAGCAAATATCTCAAACGTGACTCGTAAGTCAGTTTTGAGATATTAAGGCCGGTGACTTTCACTCACAAACCAGCAAGTGGCGTCCCCTAGGGGATTCGAACCCCTGTTACCGCCGTGAAAGGGCGGTGTCCTGGGCCTCTAGACGAAGGGGACACTGAAGTCTCAATCGCAAGACGCCTTGCTTTTTACTTTTCATCAGACAATCTGTGTGAGCACTGCAAAGACCGTTTCTTTCAGGTAAGGAGGTGATCCAACCGCAGGTTCCCCTACGGTTACCTTGTTACGACTTCACCCCAGTCATGAATCACAAAGTGGTAAGCGCCCTCCCGGAGGTTAAGCTACCTACTTCTTTTGCAACCCACTCCCATGGTGTGACGGGCGGTGTGTACAAGGCCCGGGAACGTATTCACCGTGGCATTCTGATCCACGATTACTAGCGATTCCGACTTCATGGAGTCGAGTTGCAGACTCCAATCCGGACTACGACGCACTTTATGAGGTCCGCTTGCTCTCGCGAGGTCGCTTCTCTTTGTATGCGCCATTGTAGCACGTGTGTAGCCCTGGTCGTAAGGGCCATGATGACTTGACGTCATCCCCACCTTCCTCCAGTTTATCACTGGCAGTCTCCTTTGAGTTCCCGACCTAATCGCTGGCAACAAAGGATAAGGGTTGCGCTCGTTGCGGGACTTAACCCAACATTTCACAACACGAGCTGACGACAGCCATGCAGCACCTGTCTCACAGTTCCCGAAGGCACCCTCGTATCTCTACAAGGTTCTGTGGATGTCAAGACCAGGTAAGGTTCTTCGCGTTGCATCGAATTAAACCACATGCTCCACCGCTTGTGCGGGCCCCCGTCAATTCATTTGAGTTTTAACCTTGCGGCCGTACTCCCCAGGCGGTCGACTTAACGCGTTAGCTCCGGAAGCCACGCCTCAAGGGCACAACCTCCAAGTCGACATCGTTTACGGCGTGGACTACCAGGGTATCTAATCCTGTTTGCTCCCCACGCTTTCGCACCTGAGCGTCAGTCTTCGTCCAGGGGGCCGCCTTCGCCACCGGTATTCCTCCAGATCTCTACGCATTTCACCGCTACACCTGGAATTCTACCCCCCTCTACGAGACTCAAGCCTGCCAGTTTCGGATGCAGTTCCCAGGTTGAGCCCGGGGATTTCACATCCGACTTGACAGACCGCCTGCGTGCGCTTTACGCCCAGTAATTCCGATTAACGCTTGCACCCTCCGTATTACCGCGGCTGCTGGCACGGAGTTAGCCGGTGCTTCTTCTGCGGGTAACGTCAATCAACAAGGTTATTAACCTTGTCGCCTTCCTCCCCGCTGAAAGTACTTTACAACCCGAAGGCCTTCTTCATACACGCGGCATGGCTGCATCAGGCTTGCGCCCATTGTGCAATATTCCCCACTGCTGCCTCCCGTAGGAGTCTGGACCGTGTCTCAGTTCCAGTGTGGCTGGTCATCCTCTCAGACCAGCTAGGGATCGTCGCCTTGGTGGGCCGTTACCCCACCAACAAGCTAATCCCATCTGGGCACATCTGATGGCAAGAGGCCCGAAGGTCCCCCTCTTTGGTCTTGCGACGTTATGCGGTATTAGCCACCGTTTCCAGTAGTTATCCCCCTCCACCAGGCAGTTTCCCAGACATTACTCACCCGTCCGCCACTCGTCAGCGAAGCAGCAAGCTGCTTCCTGTTACCGTTCGACTTGCATGTGTTAGGCCTGCCGCCAGCGTTCAATCTGAGCCATGATCAAACTCTTCAATTTAAAAGTTTGATGCTCGTGAATTAAACTTCGTAATGAATTACGTGTTCACTCAGAGACTTGGTATTCATTTTTCGTCTTGCGACGTTAAGAATCCGTATCTTCGAGTGCCCACACAGATTGTCTGATAAATTGTTAAAGAGCAGTGCCGCTGCGCTTTTCTCAGCGGCGCGGGGTGTGCATATTACGCTTTCCCGCTTCAGAGTCAAGCGTTTGTTTTCGCTTTTCTCCGTGAGGTTCTGGTCTGAACCCCGCTGGCCCGGCGGCCTGTGTGCCGTTGTTCCGTGTCAGTGGTGGCGCATTATAGGGAGTTATTTCCGCCTGACAAGAGGAAATTTAAAATAATTTTCCGAATGTCTCTTTTTTCACCAAAGACGGGCTTAACGTGCCATAAAATAAGCAAATTGCGGTTATTGCAACCGCAATCACATTTCCAGGTGGCATACTAATGACCAAACGAAAAAGAAAGGAAGGACATTCATGCCGTTAAGCGCACAACAATTAGCCGCACAGAAAAATCTATCCTATGTTCTGGCTGAGAAGCTGGCGCAGCGAATATTAAAGGGTGATTACGCCCCCGGTACGATTCTTCCCGGCGAAATAGAACTGGGTGAACAGTATGGCGTAAGTCGAACGGCGGTTCGTGAAGCGGTAAAAACCTTGACGGCTAAAGGTATGGTACTACCTCGCCCTCGCATTGGAACACGCGTGATGCCCCAGGGAAACTGGAACTTCCTGGATCAAGAGTTGCTGACCTGGTGGATGACGGAAGAAAACTTCCATCAGGTGGTGGATCATTTTCTGGTGATGCGTATTAGTCTGGAGCCACAGGCTTGCCTGCTGGCAGCGACTCTCGGCACACCTGAGCAGAAAGCGAGACTGAATACCTTAATGGAAGAGATGGTCGCGCTGAAAAAGCATTTTAAGCGTGAACGCTGGATTGAAGTCGATATGGCGTGGCATGAGCATATCTATGAAATGAGCGCCAATCCCTTTTTGATCTCTTTTGCTACGCTATTTCATTCGGTTTATCGCACTTACTTTACCTCAATAACCTACAACGAAGTGGTAAAGCTGGATTTGCACCAGGCCATTGTTGATGCAATCGCAGATAGCGACGGCGAACGCGCTTTCCAGTCCTGCCAGGCGCTGTTAATAGCGCCAAATGAGAGACCCGATAACTAACAGGATATTGAATGACCAGCAAAAAAGCGCGAAGTATGGCTGGCCTGCCGTGGATAGCGGCAATGGCTTTCTTTATGCAGGCGCTAGACGCCACCATTTTGAATACCGCCTTACCGGCTATTGCGCATAGCCTCAATCGTTCGCCACTTGCTATGCAGTCTGCCATTATTAGTTACACCCTGACAGTGGCCATGTTAATTCCGGTAAGCGGCTGGCTGGCCGACCGCTTCGGTACGCGTCGCGTTTTCATGGTGGCCGTAAGTCTGTTTACATTAGGCTCGCTAGCCTGTGCGCTCTCCAGTTCGCTATCTGAATTGGTTATTTTTCGCGTCGTGCAAGGCGTCGGCGGGGCGATGATGATGCCAGTGGCCCGCCTGGCGTTACTGCGAGCCTATCCACGTAGTGAATTACTGCCCGTTCTTAATTTTGTCACCATGCCAGGGCTGGTCGGCCCGATTTTGGGCCCGGTACTGGGCGGCGTTCTGGTGACATGGGCGAGCTGGCACTGGATATTCCTGATTAATATCCCGATTGGTGTTGCCGGCATTCTGTACGCCCGAAAATATATGCCAAACTTCACCACGCCGCGTCGCAAGTTTGACATGGTGGGCTTCTTTCTCTTTGGGTTAAGTCTGGTGCTATTTTCCAGTGGAATGGAACTGTTTGGCGAGAAGATTGTGGCGACCTGGATCGCATCCGCCATTATTTTTTGCAGTCTTGTTCTATTATGGGCCTATATCCGCCATGCCCGTCGCCATCCGACGCCGTTAATTTCATTGTCGTTATTTAAGACTCGCACCTTTTCCGTTGGTATTGCCGGCAACCTCGCCACTCGTCTGGGGACAGGGTGCGTACCTTTTCTGATGCCGTTAATGCTACAGGTTGGTTTTGGTTACCCGGCCCTGATTGCTGGCTGTATGATGGCGCCAACGGCGTTGGGTTCTATTATCGCGAAGTCGACCGTAACGCAAGTCTTACGACGCCTGGGATATAGAAAGACGCTGGTCGGCATTACGGTATTTATCGGCCTGATGATCGCCCAGTTTTCATTTCAATCTTCTGCTATGCCAGTCTGGATGCTGATTCTGCCGCTGTTCATTCTTGGAATGGCGATGTCCACCCAATTTACGGCAATGAATACCATTACTCTTGCCGATCTGACAGATGATAATGCCAGCAGCGGCAATAGCGTGCTGGCCGTCACGCAACAATTGTCTATCAGTTTAGGCGTGGCGATCAGCGCGGCGGTGTTACGTATCTATGAAGGATTTTCAGGCACCAGTACCGTGGAACAATTCCACTATACCTTTATCACGATGGGGGGTATCACTATCGTGTCCGCGCTGATGTTCATGCTGCTAAAAGCCAAAGACGGCAACAATCTGATTAAAGAACGGCATAAATCTAAACCGACCCACGCACCGTCAAAACCGGAGTAAGCTGAAGTCGTTGCTGTTGCAAGGCGGGCTGCGCCATCCGATGGATCAACACATCAATAGCCAGCTCGCCCAGTTCATCTTTCGGTTGATGGATGGTCGTCAGCGGCGGCGTCATATAGCGCGCCAGTTCAATATCGTCATAACCAATGACCGCCATATCTTGCGGAATGCGTAGCCCCGCCTGATATAACGCCTGATAGGCGCCAACAGCCATCGCATCGTTTCCGGTAAAAACCGCTTGCGGTCGCTGTTGATGGGCGAGTAACGCTTGCATGGCGTCAAAACCGCCGCCAAATTCAAAATCCCCGGTGATCTCATAACCTTGCGGGATAATCAGACCTGCTCGTTTCATCGCCGCCCGATATCCTTCCAGACGCAGACGCGCCGGCGTTTTGTCCAGCGGACCGGTAATACAGGCAATACGAGTAAATCCTTTATCGATAAGGTATTGCGTCGCCAGGTCCCCCCCCAACAACGAATTATCCTGAATGAGATCACTATCGCCCTCGCCATCAAACGGCGACCAGTCCATCATGACGGTAGGAATGGAGGGATAACGTTGCATAATTTCACGGGAAGGCTGGTGCGTTTCGGTGCAAAGCAGTAATAAACCATCCACCCTTTTTTGCATCAGCGTTTCCAGATTGCGGTTCATTCGTTGCTCATCGCCTTCGGTATTGCACAGCACCAGACTGTAACCGCGCTCAAAACAGCTTCGCTCAACCCCGCGCACCAGTTCAGAATAAAAAGGGTTGGTACTGGCGGTAATCAACATACCAATCGTACGGGTCTGGTTTAACTTGAGACTTCGCGCCAGCGCCGAAGGGGCATAGTTAAGTGATTTAATCGCCGCTTCAACTTTTTCAGTGATCGTCTCACTCACAAAGCGATCTTTGTTAATAACATGAGAGACCGTCGATGTAGAGACTCCCGCCAGGCGGGCAACATCCTTCATAGTAGCCAAGCATTACCCCTGCTGACGTAAAAATGCTTCTATCTCTTCGCGCCACGGAACGGAAGGTTGCGCACCTTTACGCGTCACGGCAATCGCTGCGGCGGCGTGGGCAAAACGAATCGCCTCAGGCAACGGCGTGTCCTCCAGCATCGCGGTAATAAATGCGCCGTTAAACGTATCCCCGGCGGCAATGGTATCGACAGCCTCGACTCTAAATCCAGGGACACGGCGGCCCTCGCCATTTACGCTAGCCCAGACGCCGCGGCTTCCTAACGTAATTAATACGGTTTGAATGCCCTTATCATGCAAGACCTGCGCAGCTTTAGCGGCATCTTCGTCATTTTCCACGCGCACGCCCGTCAGTTTTTCCGCTTCTGTTTCATTTGGTGTAATGATATCCACCAACGCCAACAGTTCGTCCGACAGCTCACGGGCAGGCGCCGGGTTAAGCGCCACCATAGTATGATGTTGATGGGCAATTTTCGCCGCAGCCAGTACGCTTTCCAACGGCGATTCCAGTTGCATCAATAACGCATCCGCCTGCGCGATTCGCTCATGTTGCGCATCAACCAGTGCGGGCGATAAAGCGGCATTTGCCCCGGCATGAATACCGATGACGTTCTCACCTTCGCCGTTAACAAAAATCAGTGCCACTCCGGTAGACTCGCCTTTAATGACGCTAATCGGCGCGATATCAACACGATCACTGACTAATTGTTTACGAATACTGTCGCCAATATCGTCATCGCCTGTGCAGGCGATAAACGCAATATTTGCCCCGCTACGTCCCGCAGCAACCGCCTGATTCGCACCTTTCCCGCCAAATGCAACCTGATAATGGCTACCGGTTACCGTTTCACCCGGTGTAGGGAAGGATTCAAGATTAAGGATATGATCGGCATTAATGCTGCCAAGAACAATGAGATTGCCTGCGGTTTTCATATTCGGGGTTCCAAGTCAAAGTGCGCCACCGGGTTAGGGTGGCGCGTGCCCTGCTTTTCTTTTTTACGCTTACCTCAGCGGAGGATCGCGTATTTATGTCGCCATCAGACCATTGCTGGCCTATGTCGTTTATTACTGCTTGATGACCAATTTCAGGTCAACCGGGTATTTGGCCTGAACTTTTTCGCCTTTCAGCACCTTATCCGCCACTTCAACGCCTTTAGCGCCGATTTGATCCGGTAACTGAGCGATAGTCGCAGCCAGTTTGCCATCATTTACCGCTTTTTCGCCATCTGGCGTGCCGTCAAATCCAACCACCATCACATCTGCTTTACCGGCAGTTTGCAGTGCGCGCAAAGCGCCCAACGCCATTTCATCGTTCTGGGCAAAGACGGCCTGAACATCCGGATGCGCGGTCAACAGATTCTGCATGACATTCAGACCTTTAGTGCGATCGAAATCAGCCGGTTGGCTGGCCAGAACGTTAAATTTGTGTGCAGCCACCGCCTGCTGGAAGCCTTCACCACGCTCACGCGCCGCCGATGTTCCTGCAATACCTTGCAACTCGATAACCTTCGCGCCCTCACCAGCTTTCTTCGCGATATAGTCCCCGGCAATTTTACCGCCAAGCACGTTATCAGACGCGATATGGCTGACGACATCGCCTTTCGTTGCCTGGCGGTCAAGCGTGATAACCGGGATCTTCGCCTGGTTCGCCATCTTCACGGCGTTACCCACCGCATCGGAGTCGGTCGGGTTGATCAGCAGAATTTTGGTACCGCGCACGGTTAAATCCTGAACGTTCGCCAGCTCTTTGGCAGGGTTATTCTGGGAGTCCAGCACCACCAGGTTATAACCCAGTTTATCCGCCTCTTTTTGCGCCCCGTCTTTTAACGAAACGAAAAAGGGGTTATTGAGGGTAGAGATCACCAGCGCAATGGTATCTTTCGCCATTGCATTCGCGCTCACGGTGGCGCTCAGCGCAACAGCAGAAACCAGGGTAGCCAGTTTTTTCATGTTCATATTTAAGATGTCCTGTAGTCGTTGTTACTGCTTTTTGTTGTCTACCAGTACCGCCAGCAAAATCACCACCGCTTTAACGATCATCTGGTAATAGGAGGAAACACCTAACAAATTCAAACCATTATTAAGGAAACCGAGAATCAATGCGCCGATCAATGTCCCAACAATGCGTCCTTTGCCGCCCGCCAGGCTGGTACCACCCAGCACAACGGCAGCAATAGCATCCAGCTCATAGCCGGTGCCGGCTGTCGGTTGCGCAGAAGAAAGGCGCGCCACTTCAATGATGCCTGCCAGAGACGCCGTCAACCCACTAAGCGCGTAAACGATAATTTTTACTTTGCTCACGCTAATTCCAGACAGACGCGTTGCCGCTTCGTTACCGCCCAGTGCATAGATGTAGCGCCCCAGCCGGGTGTGATGCAGCATATACCAGGCGGCAATAAAGACGATAGCCATGATCCAGACCGGCGTAGGAACGCCCAACGGACGACCGATACCGAACCAGCCAAACAGATCGGCGTTATCGGTAAAGCCGGTATTCACCGGGCTACCGTTGGTATAGACCATCGTCACGCCGCGCAGTAACAACATCATCACCAACGTAGCGATAAACGCCTGCACGCGGCCTTTCGCGACGATAACGCCAGTGACGGCGCCAATCGCGGCACCCAGCGCCAGCGCGGCGGCAACCGCCACCAGCGCATTAACCTCAATGCCAACAATTGAAGCAGCAACCGCGCCGGTGAGCGCCAGCAGGGAACCGACGGACAGATCGATCCCAGAGGTCAGAATCACCAACGTCATCCCGACCGCCATAATGGCGTTAACGGAGGTTTGCTGGAGAATGTTAAATAAGTTATTAACGGTAAAAAAGTTGGGGCTCAACGTCGAAACAATCGCGATCAGCACCAGCAGGGCAATAAGCGATTTTTGCTCCATCAGCCATGCTTTAGTGAAATAACGGCGACCAGAAACAGCCTGAGTTGTCATCTTTTTTACTCCTGATTCACGCGATTAAGCTTGCCCACAGCGGCAGCCATTAACACTTCCTGGGTGGCCTGCTCGCGAGTAAATTCACCGCTGAGATGCCCTTCATGCATGACGATGATGCGATCGCTCATGCCTAATACTTCTGGCATCTCAGATGAGACCAGAATGATGCTCAGGCCGTCGGCCTTAAACTGGTTGATAAGCTGGTAAATCTCTTTCTTGGCGCCTACGTCCACGCCGCGGGTCGGCTCGTCGAGAATGAGCACTTTCGGGCGCGTCATCAAACCGCGGGCAATCGCTACTTTTTGCTGATTACCGCCGGAAAGCAGGCCTATCGCCTGCTCCATTGACGGCGTTTTGACGTTGAACAAACGGATAAAATCCCCCACCGCCTGCTGCTCATCTTTGTGTTTCAGGCTTCCGCCAGCGCGACTGAAATAGCGCAGCGCAGTCAACGACATATTCTCTTTGACCGACATGCCGAGTACCAGTCCGTCGCGTTTACGGTCTTCAGAGATATAAACGATGCCGTTGGCCAACCCGTCCTGCGGAGAACGCGTCACTACCTCATGTCCATCGAGCGTCACGTAACCACTGGTCCGAGGCATCGCACCGTACAATACTTTCATGAGCTCGGTACGCCCGGCCCCCATCAGACCGGAAACGCCCAGAATCTCACCTTTGCGCAATACAAAGGAAACATCATTCACGCCCGGCCCACACAGGTTATCGACCTTCAGGCGAATATCGCCAGGCGCTTTATCCAGATGCGGGTACTGATCTTCCAGCTTACGTCCCACCATCATTTCGATAAGAGAATCTTCGGTTAACGTGGCCACTTCACGCTCGGCGATAAACTGCCCATCACGAAAGACTGTCACGTCATCACAGATTTCGAAAATCTCTTTCATACGGTGGGAGATATAGACAATGCCGCGCCCCTGCGACTTGAGCTCACGGATCACATGGAACAGCGACTCGGTTTCGGTATCGGTCAGTGCATCGGTCGGTTCGTCCATAATGATGACTTTGGATTCAAAGCTCAGCACCTTGGCGATTTCCACCATCTGCTGATCGCCAATCGATAACTCGCCCACCAGACGATCACTCTTAAAGCGCAGATTCAGCTTCGCCAGCAGTTTGTCCGCTTCGGCATACATTATTTTCCAGTCAATTTTGCCAAAACGATTAACAAACTCGCGCCCGAGAAAGATATTTTCCGCAATGGTCAACTGTGGGATTAGGTTTAGTTCCTGGTGGATGATGCCGATTCCGGCTTCCTGAGATGATTTCGGCCCGTTAAAGGTAGTCTCTTTCCCCAACCACAACAAAGATCCCGCATCTCGCGTATAGATGCCGGTTAACACTTTCATCATGGTGGATTTACCCGCGCCGTTTTCTCCCACCAGCGCCATGACGCGGCCAGGGTAAACGTTTAACGCGGCGCCGGAGAGTGCTTTCACACCGGGGAACGCTTTATCGATCCCTTTGAGTTGCAATAATGCGTCCATAACGACCTCAGAAGGTGACGCCTGCGCAAAGAATGACATTCGCAAACGGGGAACACTCCCCGCTGCGAATTACCGCCTGACTGTCTGCGGTCAATTTTTTAAATTGTTCGTGTGTCGTATAACTAATTTTAATGGTATTTCCCTGGTGTTGCTGCAGTTGCTCAATATGAGTGAGCAACGTTTCATGGAGCTGCGGATTATGTTGTTTGATTTCCGCTGCGATAATCGCCGCCTCAACCTGCATTTCCCGGGTCACAACATCCACCACCTGCATAAAAGAAGGTACGCCCTGGGTTAATGCCATATCGATACGCGTGGTGCTATGCGGAATGGGTAAACCCGCATCACAGATCACCAGAGTATCGGTATGCCCCAGACGGGAAATGACCGACGAAATTTCAGAGTTGAGTACGGTGCCTTTCTTCATTTTTTTGCTCCACTAGCGAAACGTTTCGCTGGCCGCAGTGTAATCCCGAACGTGTTCATAAAACCATCATGGCGTAACAGAATTGTGATCGGCGTCGAAACGTTTCGCTACGTGAGATAAAGTGAAGTAATCGCCAGATGGCGATTGGATGAGCCGGGCGAGCCGAAGCGCTACCCGGCATAGTGATGAGGGATTAAATCTCGACCTGCGTTCCTAATTCAATCACGCGGTTAGGCGGGATCTCAAACTGATCCGGCGCGCGTAGGGCGTTGCGTTGCAACAACAAATACAGCTTGCCGCGCAAACGCAAATACCACGGCCGTTTGCCGACGATCAACGACTCGTGCGACATAAAGAATGACGTTTCCATCATCCGGCAGCTAAGTCCTTCCAGACCACAGCGGTGGAACACCTCCTCCACATTTGGCGTTTCACGCCAGCCGTAACTGGCCACCACGCGCCAGAAGGTTGGAGACAGTTGCTCAATCTGTACCCGGCGAACATTATGTACATAAGGCGCATCTTCCGTACGTAACGTCAGTAAAATTACGCGCTCATGCAACACTTTGTTGTGCTTCAGGTTATGCAGTAAAGCAAAGGGGATCACATTGAGCGCGCGCGACATGTATACAGCAGTGCCCGGCACCCGGACCGGTGGTGATTTCTCCAGAGAGGCAATCATCGCTTCCAGCGAATTACCATGTTCATGCATACGGCGCAACAGACGGAAACGCTCGCTCTTCCAGGTCGTCATGATCGTGAACATGATCAGGCCCAGACTCAGCGGTAGCCAACCACCGGATAACAATTTATCGAGGTTAGCCGAAAACAGCGGAATATCCACACACAGGAATGCGACCAGGATCAGCGCGACAAAATATTTATTCCAGTGCCAGTTCTTACGCGCCACGGTTGTAGAGAGAATGGATGTCAACACCATCGTCCCCGTCACAGCAATACCATAGGCGGCAGCCAGGTTACTGGAATGTTCAAAGCTGACAATGACAACCACTACCGCGAAATAAAGCAACCAGTTGACGAAAGGAATATAGATCTGACCAGACTCCATCTCGGAGGTATGAATAATGCGCATCGGCGACAAATAACCAAGGCGTACGGCCTGACGCGTCAGCGAAAAGACGCCGGAAATGACCGCCTGAGAGGCGATAACGGTCGCCAGCGCGGCCAGAATTAGCAACGGAATTAATGCCCAGTCCGGCGCCAGCAGAAAGAAAGGATTTTTAATCGCTTCCGGATGCTTTAATAGCAATGCGCCCTGACCAAAGTAATTAAGCACTAACGACGGCAATACCACAGTAAACCACGCCAGACGGATCGGGAATTTACCGAAGTGTCCCATATCGGCGTATAGCGCCTCCACGCCGGTAATCGACAGCACAACCGCCCCCAGGGCGATAAACGACACGGTCTTGTATTCAAGGAAAAAATGTACCGCCCAGACAGGATTAAGCGCATGTAACACTTCAGGATTGGCGATAATACTGCGTAAACCAAGTACCGCCAGGATTAAAAACCAGGCCAGCATGATCGGCGCGAAGAGTTTCCCCACCATCCCCGTACCGTGTTTCTGAATCATAAACAGCAGCGTCAACACAATAATAGAGAGTGGAACAATCCAGGTATCTAACTGCGGCGCGACAATCTCCAGACCTTCAATAGCCGACATCACCGAAATCGCCGGTGTAATGACCACTTCGCCATAGAAGAAGCTGCCGCCTATCAATCCCATGATAACTAACATAGATGTAGTGCGTGCCGAGGTATTCCGTCCGGCAAGCGACATCAACGTTAAAATCCCGCCTTCTCCCGCGTTATCGGCGCGCATAACGAAGGTGAGATATTTGATAGAAACCACAAAGATGAGTAGCCAGAAGATTAGCGACAGGAAACCAAACACGGCATCCCGTTCAACGCCAAAACCAAACTGGCCGGACAAACATTCACGAAGCGTATAAAGTGGGCTGGTACCAATATCACCGTAGACAACCCCAATAGCTGCGAGGGTAATCGCAGGCAACGATTGCTTATTATCAGTGCTCATAGACTCATCTTTCGTTTATACAACTCACCCTTCTCGCTACCTCCTTGTCGGCTGCATTCGTTTACCCCAGTCACCTTATTAATGTCAGTGCCAGGGGATTCACTCCTTTGCCGCCTTGATGTAGTTTGAATGAGTTAGTGTATAGATATGAAATGTGTGCTTAGTCCCTTGGCCCACAAAAAAGCGCACAGTATGCACGATTAATCATAAAATCGTACCCCTAAATGAAGCCAGATTAACCTGGCTCAAAGAAAAATAAACAGCGTTTCAGACGATTACAGCCCAGGTGGTGAAACGTCTATACTCGCAATTAGCATGATCCATTTGACGAAAGGACGCCTCTTTATTATGGCTCACCCACATTTATTAGCGGAAAGAATTTCCCGCCTGAGCAGCGCCCTGGAAAAGGGGCTGTATGAACGTAGTCACGCCATACGCCTTTGTCTGCTGGCGGCGCTAAGCGGTGAAAGCGTCTTTTTGCTGGGCCCGCCCGGTATCGCCAAGAGTCTGATAGCCCGCCGCCTGAAGTTTGCTTTCCAGCGCGCCCGTGCTTTTGAATATCTCATGACGCGCTTTTCCACGCCAGAAGAGGTCTTTGGGCCGCTCTCTATCCAGGCGCTGAAAGATGAAGGCCGCTACGAGCGCCTGACCGCAGGCTATCTTCCGGAGGCCGAAATCGTCTTTCTCGATGAGATCTGGAAAGCGGGTCCGGCGATTTTGAACACCCTACTGACTGCCATCAATGAACGCCATTTTCGTAATGGCGCGTATGAAGAAAAAATTCCGATGCGTCTACTGGTAGCCGCCTCTAACGAATTGCCGGAAGCAGACAGTAGTCTGGAAGCATTATATGACCGAATGCTGATTCGCCTGTGGCTGGATAAAGTTCAGGATAAAGCCAATTTCCGCTCCATGCTGGTTAGTCAACAGGATGAGAGCGATAACCCGGTCCCCGCCTCGTTACAGGTTAGCGACGAAGAATATCAACAGTGGCAAAAGGATATCGGCGCGATTTCACTCCCTGATCCGGTCTTTGAGCTGATATTTACTCTGCGCCAACAGCTGGATAATTTGCCGAATGCGCCTTATGTCTCCGACCGTCGCTGGAAGAAAGCCATCCGCCTGTTACAGGCCAGCGCCTTCTTTAGCGGACGCGACGCGGTTGCGCCGATTGACCTTATCCTGCTAAAAGATTGCCTGTGGTATGACGCGCAGAGTCTGAATCTCATGCAACAGCAACTGGAAATATTGATGACCGGACACGCCTGGCAGCAGCAGGCCATGCTGACTCGCCTCGGCGGTATCGTCCAGCGTCGCCTCCAGTTGCAACAACAGCAAAGCGATAAAAGCGCGTTCACCGTCATTAAGCAAGGCGGAATGTTCAGTCGTCGCCCGCATTACGCTTTACCACCGGAAGCCAATGCGCCAACGTTGACGTTACTGCTGCAAAAACCGCTAAAACTGCACGATATGGAAGTGATCCATATTACTTTTGAACGCAGCGCGCTGGAAATTTGGCTGACCAAAGGCGGCGAGGGCGAGATCCGCGGCAAACTGAATGGGATCGGCTTTGCCCAAACGCTGAACATGGAAGTCGATAACGCCCAACATCTGATGGTGCGCGACATCAGTTTACAAGGTACTCGCCTGGCGTTGTCAGGATCAGCTGAAGACAGTATGCCTGCAGAAATTAAACAGCAGCTGGAAGCGTTAGAAAGCGACTGGCGGCAGCAGCATACCCGCTTCAGCGAACAGCAGCATTGTCTGTTTATTCACAGCGACTGGTTAGGGCGCATTGAGGCCAGCCTGCAGGACGTAGGAGAACAGATCCGCCAGGCACAACAATGCTGACGCTGGATACGTTAAACGTCATGCTGGCCGTCAGCGAAGAGGGGATGGTCGAAGAGGTCATCCTTACGCTATTGGCTTCCCCGCAACTGGCCGTTTTCTTTGAAAAGTTCCCGCGCTTAAAAAACGCCATTACTGCCGACATCCCACGCTGGCGAGAAGCGCTACGCAGTCGACTTAAAGGTGCGCGCGTTCCACCGGAACTGACGAAAGAGGTCATGTGCTATCAACAAAGCCAACTCCTCTCCACGCCACAGCTCATCGTGCAATTACCGCAAATACTGGCGTTACTCCATCGTCTACAGTCACCTTACGCTGTACAGGCGCAGCAATTAGTAGAAAGCAACAGTGCCTTTACCCCCGCGCTGCACACGCTTTTTTTACAACGCTGGCGATTAAGTCTGGTCGTGCAGGCCACTACCTTAAACCAGCACTTACTGGAAGAAGAACGTGAGCAATTGCTCAGTGAAGTTCAGGAACGTATGACGCTGAGCGGGCAACTGGAACCAGCACTGGCGGAAAATGATAATGCCGCTGGCCGCCTGTGGGATATGAGTGCGGGCCAGCTTAAACGCGGCGATTATCAACTGATCGTAAAATACGGCGAATTTCTTGCTGACCAGCCGGAATTAAAGCAGCTGGCGGAACAACTGGGGCGCTCCCGGGAGGCCAAATCGGTGCCGAAAAAAGACGCGCCGATGGAAACCTTTCGTACTCTGGTACGCGAACCCGCTACAGTGCCTGAGCAGGTCGACGGTATTCAGCAAAGCAACGATATCCTGCGCCTGTTACCGCCGGAACTGGCAACGCTCGGTATCACCGAACTGGAATATGAGTTCTACCGCCGGCTGGTGGAAAAACAACTTCTCACCTATCGTCTGCACGGCGAGGCCTGGCGAGAAAAAGTCACCGAGCGCCCCGTGGTTCACCAGGACGTCGACGAGCAGCCACGCGGGCCGTTTATTGTCTGCGTGGACACCTCAGGTTCAATGGGCGGATTTAACGAGCAGTGCGCAAAAGCGTTCTGCCTGGCGTTGATGCGCGTTGCGCTGGCGGATAACCGCCGCTGTTTTATTATGCTGTTTTCCAGTGAAGTGGTGCGCTACGAGCTATCCGGCCCGGAGGGTATTGAACAGGCCATCCGCTTTTTAAGCCAACGTTTTCGCGGCGGAACCGATATTGCCAGCTGTTTTCGCGCCATTATTGAGCGTATGCAGGAAAGAGAATGGTTTGATGCCGATACGGTGGTCATTTCGGATTTTATCGCCCAGCGCTTGCCGGACGATGTCGTAAGTAAGGTGGAAGAGTTGCAGCGCCTTCACCAGCACCGATTCCATGCAGTGGCGATGTCAGCCCACGGCAAACCCGGCATCATGCGCATTTTCGATCATATCTGGCGCTTTGATACCGGGATGCGAAGCCGCCTGCTGCGACGCTGGCGGCGCTGACCGCTTATAAAATAGCAGGAATGCTTTCACGCACCTGCGCAGGCCATACGCCACACTGCACCTGGCCAATGTGCGGCAATTGCAGCAGCAACATCGTCAGACGCGACTGCCCAATCCCGCCGCCGATGGTCTGCGGCATTTCGCCGCGCAGCAGCGCCTGATGCCACTCCAGTTGCAGGCGATCTTCATCACCGGTCAACGCCAGCTGGCGCATCAGCGTATCGGCATCTACGCGGATACCCATAGAGGAAAGCTCAAACGCATCTTCCAGCACCGGGTTCCACACCAGGATATCGCCGTTCAGACCGGCGTAGCCCAGCTCAGATGCGGAGCTCCAGTCATCATAATCCGGCGCGCGTACATCATGGCGGTGGCCATCGCTTAGTTTACCGCCTATCCCCACCAGGAAAACGGCACCAAGTTCTTTGGCGATCGCGCGTTCGCGCCCTTTCGCATCCAGATCCGGGAAACGCGCCAGCAGTTCCTGACTGTGAACGAAATGGATCTGATCCGGCAGGAACGGTGCCAGACCAAACTGTTTATGCACTTCCGCTTCCGTCGCCTTAATTCCTGCCCATATAGCCTCTACTGTGCTTTTCAGGGTGGAAAATTGGCGCTCGCCATCGCCCATCACACGCTCCCAGTCCCACTGATCCACATAGACCGAGTGGAGCGGGGAGAGACGGTCTTCATCGGGGCGAAGGGCTTTCATGTGCGTGTACAGCCCTTCTCCGGCGCTGAAGTCATGCTGCCCCAGGGTTTGGCGTTTCCACTTCGCCAGTGAATGTACCACTTCGAACTGGGCGTCAGGCAACGCTTTCACTTTTACCTGTACCGCTTTTTCACAGCCAGACAAGTTATCCTGCGTGCCATCTCCTACGCGGCTTAAGATCGGCGCCTGGACTTCAATCAGACCCAGACGCTCTTCCAGTTGGCGAGAAAAGTGAGATTTCACGAAGCTAATTTGGCGTTGTTTGGCAATGTAAGCGGTTTTCATCTTTTATACTCCTGCGTCCTGTTGCCTATGATTAAGCAACAAAACGTGGGCACTATTCAATATTCAACAAACAAAAAGCCGGTTACGGTTTTGATTCAATAAAATATAAGGCTAAAATAAAAGGAATCATTAATCTGCATAAGAAAAAACAATGGAAAATTATCAGATCGACAATCTGGACCGCGGCATTCTCGACGCATTAATGGAAAATGCGCGCACCGCTTACGCTGAACTGGCGAAACAATTTGGCGTCAGTCCAGGCACTATTCACGTGCGCGTAGAAAAAATGAAGCAGGCGGGGATCATTACCGGCGCGCGAATTGATGTCAGCCCGAAGCAATTGGGTTATGACGTCGGCTGCTTTATTGGCATTATTCTGAAAAGCGCGAAAGATTATCCCGCTGCGCTGGCCCGCCTGGAAAGCCTGGATGAAGTAACCGAAGCGTATTACACCACGGGCCATTACAGCATCTTTATCAAGGTTATGTGTAAGTCGATCGACGCGCTCCAGCATGTACTTATCAACAAGATCCAAACAATTGATGAAATTCAGTCCACTGAAACCCTGATCGTCCTGCAGAACCCGATTATGCGTACGATTAAGCCATGATCAATTTTTTTAATCCCACATTTTTCCACAGGTAGATCCCAGCCCGTTCACAGCGTACAATAGCCCTTCTTTTTCAGGAAGGGCTCACATGGCGGACATAACTCTTATCAGCGGCAGCACCCTCGGCGGAGCCGAATATGTGGCAGAACATCTGGCTGAAAAGCTGGAGAATGCCGGTTTTTCAACCGAAACGCTGCACGGACCGCTGTTAGAAGATCTGTCTACCTCCGGAATCTGGCTGGTGATCAGCTCCACGCATGGCGCGGGGGATATTCCGGACAACCTGGCCCCCTTTTGTGAAGATCTTCAAACGCAAAAACCAGACCTTTCACAGGTTCGTTTTGGCGCTATTGGTATTGGCAGTCGCGAATACGACACGTTTTGCGGCGCTATTGAGAAAATAGAAACCGAACTGAAAGGCATCGGGGCAAAACAGCTTGGGGAAACCCTGAAGATCAACATTCTTGAACATGAAATTCCGGAAGATCCTGCGGAGATCTGGCTCGACGACTGGATTAATTTACTCAAATAAGTGTAAAGATCGCGCAATCAGTTGTGGATAAATCTGGTAGAAAGCTTGGATCAACCGGTAGTTATCCAAAGAATAACCCGAGATCACTTTTTGAGTTGTGCATAACTCCCTGTTTTGATCCCAGCTTATACGGGCCACGATCACCGATCATTCACAGCTAGTGATCCTTTCCAACGTCTTGATCTTAATTGCAGGATCCGGGTTATCCACAGCCCTCTGCGATCCTAATAAGAGATCACAATAGAACAGATCTCTAAATAAAAAGATCTTCTTTTTAATAGCCAGGATCCCGGGGCTTTCTCCATCGGCTAAAGTTGAGTAGAATCCACCGCCCGGGCTTCAATCCATTTTCACACCGCGTTATGCGAGGCAATTACCATGTTTTATCAGGATCCTTTTGACGTCATTATCATTGGCGGGGGTCATGCAGGCACTGAGGCCGCGATGGCCGCAGCGCGTATGGGTCAACAGACTCTGCTTTTGACACACAATATCGATACGTTGGGGCAAATGAGTTGCAACCCGGCAATTGGCGGTATTGGCAAGGGACATCTGGTAAAAGAAGTGGATGCGCTCGGTGGTCTGATGGCCAAAGCAATCGATCGGGCAGGCATCCAGTTTAGGATACTAAACGCAAGTAAAGGTCCGGCGGTTCGCGCCACCCGCGCTCAGGCAGATCGCGTGCTGTATCGTCAGGCGGTACGTACTGCCCTGGAGAATCAGCCCAACCTGATGATCTTCCAACAGGCGGTTGAAGATCTGATTGTCGAAAATGATCGCGTGGTGGGCGCGGTAACCCAAATGGGGCTCAAATTCCGCGCTAAAGCGGTGGTACTGACCGTGGGCACGTTCCTTGACGGTAAAATCCACATTGGTCTGGATAACTACAGCGGGGGCCGTGCTGGCGATCCGCCGTCTATCCCGTTGTCTCGTCGTCTGCGTGAGCTGCCATTACGCGTCAGTCGTCTTAAAACGGGTACTCCACCGCGTATCGATGCGCGCACGATTGATTTCAGCGTGCTGGCGCAGCAGCATGGTGATAACCCGATGCCGGTGTTCTCATTCATGGGCAATGCCGCGCAGCATCCGCAACAGGTTCCGTGTTATATCACGTATACCAACGAGAAAACCCATGACGTGATCCGCAACAACCTCGATCGTAGTCCAATGTATGCCGGGGTGATCGAAGGGATCGGTCCACGCTATTGTCCGTCGATCGAAGACAAAGTCATGCGCTTTGCCGATCGCAACCAGCATCAGATCTTCCTCGAGCCGGAAGGCCTGACGTCGAACGAAATTTATCCGAATGGTATCTCCACCAGTTTGCCGTTTGACGTTCAAATGCAAATCGTTCGCTCTATGCAGGGGATGGAAAACGCGAAGATCGTTCGCCCTGGCTACGCCATCGAATATGATTTCTTCGACCCGCGCGATCTGAAACCAACCTTGGAAAGTAAATTTATCCACGGTCTATTCTTTGCTGGTCAAATCAACGGTACTACTGGCTATGAAGAAGCGGCTGCCCAGGGCTTGCTCGCCGGTCTGAACGCGGCGCGTCTTTCCGCTGACAAAGAGGGTTGGGCACCTGCACGTTCTCAGGCCTACCTGGGCGTGCTGGTAGACGATCTGTGTACGCTGGGTACCAAAGAACCGTATCGTATGTTCACTTCCCGTGCGGAATACCGCCTGATGTTGCGCGAAGACAACGCCGATCTGCGCCTGACTGAAATGGGCCGCGAGCTGGGTCTGGTGGACGATGAACGCTGGGCGCGCTTTAACGAGAAGTTAGAAAACATCGAACGCGAGCGCCAGCGGCTGAAGTCAACCTGGGTAACGCCATCTGCGGAATCTGCCGAAGATGTGAATGCGCATCTGTCTACGCCTCTCTCCCGTGAAGCCAGCGGCGAAGATCTCCTGCGTCGTCCGGAAATGACCTACGCGCAGCTCACTTCGCTTGCCGCATTCTCGCCTGCGCTTGAAGATGAGCAAGCCGCTGAGCAGGTGGAAATCCAGGTGAAATACGAAGGGTATATCGCTCGCCAGCAGGATGAGATTGAAAAACAGCAGCGTAATGAAAACACCCTGTTGCCTGCCACGCTGGATTATCGTCAGGTTTCTGGTCTGTCGAACGAAGTCATCGCCAAACTGAACGATCACAAACCGGTTTCTATCGGGCAGGCGTCGCGTATATCTGGCGTTACTCCTGCGGCTATTTCAATTCTGTTGGTATGGTTGAAAAAGCAGGGAATGCTGCGTCGCAGCGCTTAATTCATCGAAGAATGCCCGGTGGCGCTGCGCTTATCGGGCCTGGAATGTAGGCCGGATAAGGCGAAACCGCCCTCCGGCAAATTATTGCTAACAGGTATTCTACGTGCTCAACAAACTTTCTCGCCTGCTGAATGAAGCCAGTATTTCGCTTACCGATCACCAGAAAAACCAACTGGTGGCCTATGTTGATATGCTGCATAAATGGAACAAAGCCTACAACCTGACCTCTGTACGTGACCCTGACGAGATGCTGGTTCGTCATATCCTCGACAGTATTGTCGTTGCGCCGTATCTTCAGGGGCTGCGTTTTATCGATGTGGGAACAGGACCGGGTCTGCCAGGCATTCCGCTTGCTATCGTTCTTCCTGGTGCGCATTTCACTTTACTCGACAGTCTGGGTAAGCGGGTTCGTTTTCTGCGTCAGGTTCAGCACGAACTTAAGCTGGAAAACATCACGCCGGTTCAAAGTCGCGTTGAAGCGTATCCCTCCGAACCGCCGTTTGATGGCGTTATCAGCCGCGCTTTCGCATCGTTGAATGATATGGTGAGCTGGTGTCACCATCTGCCGGGAGAGAAAGGGCGTTTTTATGCCTTAAAAGGGCAATTGCCAGGGGATGAAATTGCCTCTCTACCTGACGATTTTAGCGTCGAATCCGTTGAAAAATTGCTCGTTCCGCAGTTAGAAGGGGAGCGGCACCTGGTGATTATTAAGTCAAACAAAGTTTAATTTTTATCAAAAAAAATAGAAAAAAAACGACGCGGCTTGTGTTAAAAATCGACAGGCGTAACGCATTTTAGCGCTGTTACATTTAACTCTGAATTTACGGTTTCGTTTCAACATTACAACGTCGCTGTTTTTGTTAAAACAGAGAGTAATCAACATTGTAAATATCAGCCTGCTAAAAATCGAAACGAAAAACCAGTTTTGCTTGTTAAATATTTATTATAAATGTCAATGGGGCGTTTTAAGCGTGTAACCCGGTATTTTTAAAACAGTGCCTGCTTTTACGCTTAAATATCAAAAGGATGAAAAAGCATGAATTGTCACGTAAATTAATGGCGCGAGCGTGAATATGTTTAATATGTGATCTGGTGCACGCTTTATAGTCAGTGTTTTCGCGCTATTTGCAGTTTTGCACGATCGTTCACACTTTGGCTAAAAGTTAAAAATGCGGGCCAGAGAAAAATATTTAAACATTTATTCACCTTTTGGCTACTTATTGTTTGAAATCACGGGGGCGCACCGTATAATTTGACCGCTTTTTGATGCTTGACTCCAGGTCTTAAAGAACGTTTTATACGACACGCGGCATACCCCGAAGGGAGCAGGAGTAAATACGTGATGTCTGTGTCGCTCGTGAGTCGAAACGTTGCTCGTAAGCTTCTGCTCATTCAGTTTCTGGCGGTAATGGCAAGTGGATTGCTGTTTTGCCTCAAAGACCCCTTCTGGGGCATCTCCGCGTTATGCGGGGGATTGGCAGTGGCACTGCCTAATATGTTGTTTATGATATTTGCCTGGCGTCACCAGGCGCATACACCTGCTAAGGGCCGCGTGTCCTGGACTTTCGCCTTCGGCGAAGCTTTCAAGGTGTTAGCGATGCTGGTTTTACTGGTGGTGGCGCTGGCGGTTTTAAAGGCGGTGTTTTTGCCGCTGATCGTTACGTGGGTTTTGGTGCTGGTGGTTCAGATACTGGCGCCGGCTGTAATTAACAACAAAGGGTAAAAGGCATCATGGCTTCAGAAAATATGACGCCGCAGGATTACATAGGACACCACCTGAATAACCTTCAGCTGGACCTGCGTACATTCTCGCTGGTGGATCCGCAGAACCCCCCAGCCACCTTCTGGACGCTCAATATTGACTCCATGTTCTTCTCGGTGGTGCTGGGTCTGTTGTTTCTGGTGATGTTCCGTAGTGTTGCTAAAAAAGCGACCAGCGGCGTGCCAGGCAAGTTTCAGACCGCGATAGAGCTGATAGTCGGCTTTGTGCATGGTAGCGTGAAAGATATGTACCATGGCAAAAGTAAGCTAATTGCGCCGCTGGCCCTGACAATTTTCGTCTGGGTATTCCTGATGAACCTGATGGACTTACTGCCTATCGACCTGCTGCCATATATCGCTGAACACTGGCTGGGTCTGCCGGCAACGCGCGTGGTGCCGTCTGCTGACGTCAACATCACCCTGTCGATGGCGCTGGGCGTATTTATCCTTATTCTGTACTACAGCATCAAAATGAAAGGCATCGGCGGCTTCGCAAAAGAGTTGACGCTGCAGCCGTTCAATCACTGGGCGTTCATTCCTGTCAACTTAATCCTTGAAGGGGTAAGTCTGCTGTCCAAACCGGTTTCTCTCGGTCTGCGACTGTTCGGCAACATGTATGCCGGTGAGCTGATTTTCATTCTGATTGCTGGTCTGTTGCCGTGGTGGTCACAGTGGATTCTGAATGTGCCGTGGGCCATTTTCCACATCCTGATTATTACGCTGCAAGCCTTCATTTTCATGGTTCTGACGATTGTCTATCTGTCGATGGCGTCCGAAGAGCATTAATTTACCAACACTACTACGTTTTAACTGAAACAAACTGGAGACTGTCATGGAAAACCTGAATATGGATCTGCTGTACATGGCTGCCGCTGTGATGATGGGTCTGGCGGCAATCGGTGCTGCGATCGGTATCGGCATCCTCGGGGGTAAATTCCTGGAAGGCGCGGCGCGTCAACCTGATCTGATTCCTCTGCTGCGTACTCAGTTCTTTATCGTTATGGGTCTGGTGGATGCTATCCCGATGATCGCTGTAGGTCTGGGTCTGTACGTGATGTTCGCTGTCGCGTAGTAAGCGTTGCTTGAATTAAGAGCAATATCAGAAGGTTAACTAGATAGAGGCATTGTGCTGTGAATCTTAACGCAACAATCCTCGGCCAGGCCATCGCGTTTATTCTCTTTGTCTGGTTTTGCATGAAGTATGTATGGCCGCCGTTAATGGCTGCCATCGAGAAACGTCAGAAAGAAATTGCTGACGGTCTGGCTTCTGCAGAACGCGCACATAAGGATCTTGACCTTGCAAAGGCCAGCGCGACCGACCAGCTGAAAAAAGCGAAAGCGGAAGCTCAGGTAATCATCGAGCAGGCGAACAAACGTCGCGCTCAGATCCTGGACGAAGCCAAAACTGAAGCAGAGCAGGAACGTACTAAAATCGTGGCTCAGGCGCAGGCGGAAATTGAAGCCGAGCGTAAACGTGCCCGTGAAGAGCTGCGTAAGCAAGTTGCTATCCTGGCTGTTGCTGGCGCCGAGAAGATCATCGAACGTTCCGTGGATGAAGCTGCTAACAGCGACATCGTGGACAAACTTGTCGCTGAACTGTAAGGAGGGAGGGGCTGATGTCTGAATTTGTTACGGTAGCTCGCCCCTACGCCAAAGCAGCTTTTGACTTTGCCGTCGAACACCAAAGCGTTGAACGCTGGCAGGACATGCTGGCGTTTGCCGCCGAGGTAACCAAGAACGAACAAATGGCAGAGCTTCTCTCTGGCGCGCTGGCGCCGGAAACGCTCGCTGAGTCGTTTATCGCAGTCTGCGGTGAGCAGTTAGACGAAAACGGCCAGAACCTGATTCGGGTAATGGCTGAAAATAATCGTTTGATCGCGCTCCCGGATGTTCTGGAGCAGTTTATTCACCTGCGTGCAGCCAGTGAAGCTACCTCCGAGGTAGAAGTTACGTCTGCAACCGCATTGAGTGAAGAGCAGCTTTCGAAAATCAGCGCCGCGATGGAAAAACGTCTGTCACGCAAAGTGAAGCTGAATTGCAAAATCGATAAGTCTGTAATGGCAGGCGTTATCATCCGGGCGGGTGATATGGTCATTGATGGCAGCGTACGCGGCCGTCTTGAGCGCCTTGCAGACGTCTTGCAGTCTTAAGGGGACTGGAGCATGCAACTGAATTCCACCGAAATCAGCGAACTGATCAAGCAGCGCATTGCTCAGTTCAATGTTGTGAGTGAAGCTCACAACGAAGGTACTATTGTTTCTGTAAGTGACGGTGTTATCCGCATTCACGGCCTGGCCGATTGTATGCAGGGTGAAATGATCTCCCTGCCGGGGAACCGTTACGCTATCGCACTGAACCTGGAGCGCGACTCTGTGGGTGCGGTAGTCATGGGCCCGTACGCTGACCTTGCCGAAGGTATGAAGGTTAAATGTACGGGTCGTATCCTGGAAGTTCCGGTTGGCCGCGGCCTGCTGGGACGTGTGGTAAACACCCTGGGTGCGCCAATCGACGGTAAAGGTCCGGTTGATAACGACGGCTTCTCTGCCGTTGAAGCGATTGCGCCGGGCGTAATCGACCGTCAGTCCGTTGATCAGCCGGTGCAGACCGGTTATAAAGCCGTTGACTCCATGATCCCAATCGGTCGTGGTCAGCGTGAACTGATCATCGGTGACCGTCAGACCGGTAAAACCGCGCTGGCTATCGACGCCATCATCAACCAGCGCGACTCCGGCATCAAATGTATTTATGTCGCTATCGGCCAGAAAGCATCCACCATCTCTAACGTGGTACGTAAACTGGAAGAACATGGCGCGTTGGCCAACACCATTGTTGTGGTGGCAACTGCGTCTGAATCCGCAGCGCTGCAATACCTGGCGCCGTATGCGGGTTGCGCAATGGGCGAATACTTCCGTGACCGCGGTGAAGATGCGCTGATCATTTACGATGACCTGTCTAAACAGGCTGTTGCTTATCGTCAGATCTCCTTGCTGCTCCGTCGTCCGCCTGGACGTGAAGCATTCCCGGGCGACGTATTCTACCTCCACTCTCGTCTGCTGGAGCGTGCCGCGCGTGTTAACGCCGACTACGTTGAAGCTTTCACCAAAGGTGAAGTGAAAGGGAAAACCGGTTCTCTGACCGCGCTGCCGATTATCGAAACACAGGCGGGTGACGTTTCCGCGTTCGTTCCGACCAACGTAATTTCCATTACCGATGGTCAGATCTTCCTGGAATCCAACCTGTTTAACGCCGGTATTCGTCCTGCGGTTAACCCGGGTATCTCCGTATCCCGTGTAGGTGGTGCTGCTCAGACCAAGATCATGAAAAAACTGTCCGGTGGTATTCGTACCGCGCTGGCGCAGTATCGTGAACTGGCGGCGTTTTCTCAGTTTGCCTCCGACCTTGACGATGCGACCCGTAAGCAGCTGGACCACGGTCAGAAAGTAACTGAACTGCTGAAACAGAAACAGTATGCGCCGATGTCCGTTGCGCAGCAGTCTCTGGTTCTGTTCGCGGCAGAACGTGGTTATCTGGCGGATGTCGAACTGGCGAAAATCGGTAGCTTCGAAGCCGCACTGCTGGCTTACGTCGACCGTGATCACGCTCCGCTGATGCAAGAGATCAACCAGTCCGGTGGCTATAACGACGAAATCGAAGGCAAGCTGAAAGGCATCCTCGATTCCTTCAAAGCAACCCAGTCCTGGTAACGTCTGGCGGCTTGCCTTAGGGCAGGCCGCAAGGCATTGAGGAGAAGCTCATGGCCGGCGCAAAAGAGATACGTAGTAAGATCGCAAGCGTCCAGAACACGCAAAAGATCACTAAAGCGATGGAGATGGTCGCCGCTTCCAAAATGCGTAAATCGCAGGATCGCATGGCGGCCAGCCGTCCTTATGCAGAGACCATGCGCAAAGTGATTGGTCACCTTGCGAACGGTAATCTGGAATATAAGCACCCCTACCTGGAAGAGCGCGACGTTAAACGCGTGGGCTACCTGGTAGTGTCGACCGACCGTGGTTTGTGCGGCGGCTTGAACATTAACCTGTTCAAAAAGCTGTTGGCGGATATGAAAGCATGGTCTGATAAAGGCGTTCAGTGCGAACTCGCAATGATCGGCTCTAAGGGCGTGTCATTCTTCAATTCCGTAGGCGGCAATGTTGTCGCTCAGGTGACCGGCATGGGGGATAACCCTTCGCTGTCCGAATTGATCGGTCCGGTTAAAGTGATGTTGCAGGCCTATGACGAAGGCCGTCTGGACAAGCTTTACATTGTCAGCAACAAATTTATTAACACCATGTCTCAGGTACCGACGATCACTCAACTGCTGCCGCTGCCGGCATCAGAAGATGATGATCTGAAGCGTAAAGCCTGGGATTACCTGTATGAGCCCGATCCGAAAGCGCTGTTGGATACCCTCCTGCGTCGCTACGTAGAGTCTCAGGTTTATCAGGGCGTGGTAGAAAACCTGGCCAGCGAGCAGGCCGCCCGTATGGTGGCGATGAAAGCCGCGACCGACAATGGCGGCAGCCTGATTAAAGAGCTGCAGTTGGTATACAACAAAGCTCGTCAGGCCAGCATTACTCAGGAACTCACCGAGATCGTCTCGGGGGCCGCCGCGGTTTAACCAGGTTATTTCGTAGAGGATTTAAGATGGCTACTGGAAAGATTGTCCAGGTAATCGGCGCCGTGGTCGACGTCGAGTTCCCTCAGGATGCCGTACCACGCGTGTACGATGCCCTTGAGGTGCAGAATGGTAATGAGAAGCTGGTGCTGGAAGTTCAGCAGCAGCTTGGCGGCGGTATCGTGCGTACCATCGCAATGGGGTCTTCCGACGGTCTGCGTCGTGGTCTGGATGTAAAAGATCTCGAACACCCGATCGAAGTCCCGGTAGGTAAAGCAACGCTGGGCCGTATCATGAACGTACTGGGCGAACCGGTCGACATGAAAGGCGAGATTGGTGAAGAAGAGCGTTGGGCTATTCACCGTGCTGCGCCGTCCTACGAAGAGTTGTCAAACTCTCAGGAACTGCTGGAAACCGGTATCAAAGTTATCGACCTGATGTGTCCGTTCGCGAAGGGCGGTAAAGTCGGTCTGTTCGGTGGTGCGGGTGTAGGTAAAACCGTAAACATGATGGAGCTTATTCGTAACATCGCGATCGAGCACTCCGGTTACTCTGTGTTTGCGGGCGTAGGTGAACGTACTCGTGAGGGTAACGACTTCTACCACGAAATGACCGACTCCAACGTTATCGATAAAGTATCCCTGGTGTACGGCCAGATGAACGAGCCGCCGGGAAACCGTCTGCGCGTAGCACTGACCGGCCTGACCATGGCGGAGAAATTCCGTGATGAAGGTCGTGACGTTCTGCTGTTCGTCGATAACATCTATCGTTACACCCTTGCCGGTACGGAAGTATCCGCACTGTTGGGGCGTATGCCTTCCGCGGTAGGTTATCAGCCGACTCTGGCAGAAGAGATGGGGGTTCTGCAAGAACGTATCACCTCCACCAAAACCGGTTCTATCACTTCCGTTCAGGCGGTATACGTACCTGCGGATGACCTGACTGACCCGTCTCCGGCAACGACCTTTGCGCACCTTGACGCTACCGTAGTACTGAGCCGTCAGATCGCGTCCCTGGGTATCTACCCGGCCGTTGATCCGCTGGACTCCACCAGCCGTCAGTTGGATCCGCTGGTGGTAGGTCAGGAACACTACGACACCGCGCGTGGCGTACAGTCCATCCTGCAACGTTATCAGGAACTGAAAGACATCATCGCCATCCTGGGTATGGATGAACTGTCTGAAGAAGATAAACTGGTGGTAGCGCGTGCTCGTAAGATCCAGCGCTTCCTGTCCCAGCCTTTCTTCGTGGCAGAAGTATTTACCGGTTCTCCGGGCAAATATGTCTCCCTGAAAGACACCATCCGTGGCTTCAAAGGCATCATGGAAGGCGAATACGATCACCTGCCGGAGCAGGCGTTCTATATGGTCGGTTCCATCGACGAAGCCGTGGAAAAAGCCAAAAAACTTTAACGCCTTAATCGGAGGGTGATATGGCAATGACTTACCACCTGGACGTCGTCAGCGCAGAGCAACAAATGTTCTCTGGTCTGGTCGAGAAAATCCAGGTAACGGGTAGCGAAGGTGAACTGGGGATTTACCCGGGTCACGCCCCGCTGCTCACCGCCATTAAGCCTGGTATGATTCGCATCGTTAAGCAGCACGGTCATGAAGAGTTTATCTACCTGTCCGGCGGCATTCTTGAAGTGCAACCGGGTAGCACGACCGTTCTGGCTGATACGGCTATTCGTGGCCAGGATCTCGACGAAGCGCGAGCTCTGGAAGCGAAACGTAAGGCTGAAGAGCACATTAAGAGCTCTCATGGTGACGTGGATTACGCTCAGGCGTCTGCGGAACTGGCCAAAGCGATCGCTAAACTGCGCGTTATCGAGCTGACCAAAAAAGCGATGTAACACCGGCTTGAAAGCATAAAACCAGTCTGGCAACAGGCTGGTTTTTTTTTGCCTGTGAATGATGACCAATGCTGAATCTTACTTCATGGCTCAAAAAAATAGCAAAAACATCACCCTAACGCTTTAATCAAAGTATAACGCGACTTTTCGCAAGACAAATACCGCATCAATGGTCGAAAATGTCACCATCGCCGTTGGAGGAACCCCGCGATCGAGCGTTTTATCCTCCCTACATTTCACGATGAAAAAAATGTAGTATTTTCAACATGAAACGGTATAAATTCGTTCACAAATCACAGTCAGGACACGTATGTTGAATAATGCAATGAGTGTCGTGATCCTTGCCGCTGGCAAAGGCACGCGCATGTATTCCGATTTACCTAAGGTGCTGCATACCCTTGCGGGCAAAGCAATGGTACAGCATGTTATTGATGCTGCTAATGAATTAGGAGCAACTCAGGTTCATCTGGTGTATGGTCACGGTGGCGATCTGCTTAAAAACACACTCAAAGAAGACAACCTGAACTGGGTTTTACAGGCTGAGCAATTGGGTACTGGTCATGCTATGCAGCAGGCCGCTCCCTTCTTTAGCGATGATGAAGACATTTTAATGCTTTACGGCGATGTGCCGTTGATCTCTGTTGAAACTCTACAGCGCCTGCGCGATGCGAAACCCCAGGGCGGTATTGGGTTATTAACCGTGAAGCTGGACGATCCGAGCGGCTATGGGCGTATTACGCGTGAAAACGGTAAAGTGACCGGCATCGTTGAACATAAAGACGCCACTGATGAACAGCGATTGATCCAGGAAATTAACACCGGGATACTGATTGCAAATGGCGCAGATATGAAACGTTGGTTAGCTAAGCTGACCAACAACAATGCCCAGGGTGAATATTACATTACCGACATTATTGCGCTGGCGTATCAGGAAGGACGGGAAATCGTTGCCGTGCATCCGGCGCGCATCAGTGAAACGGACGGTGTCAATAACCGTCTGCAGCTTTCCCGTCTGGAGCGTATTTACCAGGCTGAACAGGCCGAGAAACTGTTGTTAGCCGGCGTGATGCTGCGTGACCCGGCGCGTTTTGATCTGCGTGGAACGCTGACGCATGGGCGCGATGTCGAAATTGATACTAACGTGATCATCGAAGGCCATGTCACGCTTGGTGATCGCGTAAAGATTGGTGCAGGCTGCGTGATTAAAAACAGCGTGATTGGCGATGACTGCGAAATCAGTCCTTACAGCGTGGTGGAAGATGCGCACTTAGACACCGCTTGCACCATCGGCCCGTTCGCTCGCTTACGTCCTGGTGCGGAATTGTTAGCAGGCGCTCACGTTGGCAACTTCGTTGAGATGAAAAAAGCGCGCCTGGGGAAAGGCTCAAAAGCCGGGCATCTGACCTATCTGGGTGATGCGGAAATTGGCGACAACGTCAATATCGGTGCCGGTACTATTACCTGTAACTACGATGGGGCGAACAAATTCAAGACCATTATTGGCGATGATGTTTTCGTTGGTTCCGATACTCAACTCGTAGCGCCAGTCAGCGTCGGTAAAGGGGCGACCATTGCCGCAGGCACAACCGTTACTCGTGATATTGCCGATAATGAACTGGTATTAAGCCGCGTGCCGCAGGTGCATAAGCAAGGCTGGCAGCGTCCGGCGAAGAAAAAGTAATTTACGATCATGGAGGGGCGCCTGGCTTGCCTGCTCTATCTTCAGCATGTTTTTGTAGGCCGGATAAGCGTCAGCACCATCCGGCAGACCAGAGATGAGAGGATAAAATAATCCTCCGCTCAATTAGCAGTATTTATAACAATAACCCCACTCTCTACAAGGCTCGGGGCGCCCGAAAAGACGGGTATTAACAGGTCAGCGACAACGACAGGCATAATGCCTAAATTTGGAAATAAAACTATGTGTGGAATTGTTGGCGCTATCGCGCAGCGTGATGTAGCTGAAATCCTTCTCGAAGGTTTACGTCGTCTGGAATATCGTGGTTATGACTCTGCTGGGCTGGCCGTGGTAGATACGCAAGGTCATATGACCCGTTTGCGCCGTCTCGGCAAAGTGCAGATGCTGGCGCAGGCCGCGGAAGAGCATCCGCTGCATGGCGGTACAGGTATTGCTCATACTCGTTGGGCGACGCATGGCGAACCTTCAGAAGCGAATGCGCATCCCCATGTTTCTGACCACATTGTCGTGGTGCATAACGGCATCATTGAAAACCATGAACCGCTGCGCGAAGAGTTGAAAGCGCGGGGTTATACCTTCGTTTCTGAAACCGACACCGAAGTGATTGCTCACTTAGTGCATTGGGAGCTGGAACAGGGCGGCACACTGCGTGACGCGGTGCTGCGCGCTATTCCGCAATTGCGCGGCGCGTACGGTACGGTGATCATGGATACTCGCCAGCCGGATACCCTGCTGGCTGCACGTTCGGGTAGCCCGCTGGTGATCGGTCTGGGTATGGGCGAAAACTTTATCGCTTCCGATCAGCTGGCGCTGCTACCGGTGACCCGTCGCTTCATCTTCCTTGAAGAAGGCGACATTGCGGAAGTGACCCGTCGTTCGGTCTCTATTTTTGATAAGACTGGTGCGGACGTTGTTCGTCAGGATATCGAGTCTAATCTGCAATATGATGCTGGCGATAAAGGTATTTACCGCCATTACATGCAGAAAGAGATCTACGAACAGCCGAACGCGATTAAAAACACCCTGACCGGGCGTATCAGCCACGGTGAGGTGGATTTAAGCGAGCTGGGGCCGAAAGCCAACGAGCTGCTGTCTCAGGTGGAACATATTCAGATCATCGCCTGTGGCACGTCCTATAACTCCGGGATGGTTTCTCGTTATTGGTTTGAATCGCTGGCGGGCATTCCGTGTGACGTTGAGATCGCTTCTGAATTCCGCTACCGCAAATCGGCGGTGCGCCGTAACAGCCTGATGATCACCCTGTCTCAGTCCGGTGAAACGGCGGATACCCTGGCGGGTCTTCGTCTGTCCAAAGAGCTGGGTTATCTGGGTTCGCTGGCAATTTGTAACGTTCCGGGCTCTTCTTTGGTGCGTGAGTCAGACCTGGCGATGATGACCAACGCGGGGACTGAAATCGGCGTGGCGTCCACCAAAGCCTTTACCACTCAACTTACTGTTCTGCTGATGCTGGTGGCAAAACTGGCGCGTCTGAAAGGTCTGGATGCGTCTATTGAGCACGATATTGTTCACGGTCTGCAGGCACTGCCGAGCCGTATTGAACAGATGTTGTCTCAGGATAAACGCATTGAAGCGCTGGCCGAAGATTTCTCTGACAAGCATCACGCGCTGTTCCTTGGCCGTGGCGACCAGTATCCGATCGCGCTGGAAGGCGCGCTGAAGCTGAAAGAGATTTCGTATATTCATGCTGAAGCGTATGCGGCGGGTGAATTGAAACACGGTCCGCTGGCGCTGATTGATGCGGATATGCCGGTTATTGTGGTGGCGCCGAACAACGAACTGCTGGAAAAATTGAAATCCAACATTGAGGAAGTGCGCGCTCGCGGCGGTCAGTTGTATGTCTTTGCTGACCAGGATGCGGGTTTCACCAGCAGCGATAATATGCACATTATTGAGATGCCGCATGTAGAAGACGTTATCGCACCTATCTTCTACACCGTTCCGCTACAGCTACTGGCCTACCACGTTGCGCTGATCAAAGGTACCGACGTTGACCAGCCGCGTAACCTGGCAAAATCGGTTACCGTAGAATAATGTTTACCCTGAAAAGCTGCTGTGAAAATGGCAGCTTTTTATTTTGTTTGTTCTCCAGTTCTGTAACCTGTTGAGGCAAATTGACTCTTTTTTACGTACAAAAAATCTATTTTATCACCTGGTTTTACAATTAATTACACTTGTTGCGGTGATAGCCTACTATACGATGTTTGATCATAAACTGAGCTATATATATTTTATTTCGATTATGCTATAAATATTTTCTTAAAAATCAGCGATTTTATTGATAAATAGCCATTTTTGCCTATCCTGAAAAGTAATATTTCATACAGCTTATATTTTATTTTTCTATTTATTCATTTTTTATTAAAACACTCTTTAAATTTATTTATTGCCATATTATTACGTCGGTGTAATATCTCGCCGCCGTAAAGATGGTGTTTTTATTAATGACCTTTTATTTAAAAATTAATAGATAATATATTTATCTGGAGTTGTTATGAAACCGAATTTAATTGTCAGTGCGCTTGTCCTGTCTACGAGTATGCTGGTGGGGCAGGCTATGGCATCGGATGGTACCGTTCATTTCCGTGGTGAAGTGATTGATAGCGCCTGTGAAGTCACCGCTGATACTGCCGAGCAGAACGTTGATCTGGGCAAAGTTAACCGTTCCTCATTTATAAATGCTGGAGATGTCGCAGCACCGACTGCATTTCAGATCGATTTGATTAAATGTCCGGCAACCTATACTAAAGCAGCCGTTCGTTTTGACGGTGTAGAGGCATCTGATGGCAATGGTGATTTGGCTATTGGCGATCCGGTAAAAGCGTCTACCCCAGGCGATTATACGGGTACTGGCGATGCGACAACGGCAACTGGCGTTGCGATTCGTCTTTATAACCGTGCCGATAACTCCCAGCTCAAACTGTACGAAGATTCCACTCCTACCGACATTGACGCCACCGCAGGTACGGCTTCAATGAAGTTCATCGCACGTTATATTGCAATAAACAATGCAGTTACGCCGGGTACCGCTAACGCAGATTCTCAGTTCACGATCGTCTACGAAAAATAATATAAGCTTCGTATTTATTATTTAATAATTAAATGACGCCTGTCATGACGGAACGTTATTGTCTTAATTTCAGGCGTTTTTTTACTGGGATGAGTGTCTGTATGATGACAAGAATGAGTCAATTTATTCTTACTGTGGTGTTGTTTTTGTTCGCCGCTCAATCTTATGCCGGGATAGTGGTCGGTGGTACTCGTGTCATTTTCCCAGGTGATGCGCCGGATGCCACAATTTCTATATTTAATAAAGAAACGACATTACCTTATCTTATTCAGGTCTGGGTCGATCCTTTTAATAAAGAGGATAAGAACAAGCCGCCTTTTACCGCTATTCCCCCCGTCTCCCGTCTTGAGCCAGGACAGGAAAAAACGCTACGCATTGTCAAAGTCGCCGGTGAGTTACCGAAAGACCGCGAATCCGTTTTCTGGTTGAATATTAAGAACATCCCGCCATCAAGTAACAAAAAAGATACCAGCACTCTGGAAATAGCAATTAAAACAAGAATTAAACTGTTCTGGCGTCCGGCATCAATAAAACTGACGCCAGAAAAAGCCTTCGCGAATGTGAAGTGGCGTCGGCAGGGTAAGCAACTGGTGATGGAAAACCCGAATCCAATTCATATTAACGTGATGAGCGTTTCGGTGGATGGGAAAGATGTTCCGCTCAATATGATTCGTCCGTTTGAGACATTAACGCTGAATATGCCTGAGGGTGTTGGTGGCCACTCGCTGGTCTGGCGCTTTATTAATGACTATGGCGCGATTAGTGAACCAGTGAAAGTGGCACTCTAATCTTCCTGTAAGGATACTTTAATGATTCGCTTGCGTTTTTATCTCGCGCTGGCTTCGGGGGCCCTGTTGGGTTTCGCGACTCAAACGATGGCCAGAGATAGCCTGTTTAACCCCAGTCTTCTGGAAATTGACCATCCTGTCGATGTGGATATTCATCAGTTTAACCGTGCGAATATGTTGCCGCCAGGTGATTATAAAGTCGATATTATTATTAACGACAAATTCTTTGAGAAGCGGGACGTTAAGTTTGTCCAGGATAAACCGGATGCGGAACTACACCCCTGCTTTGTTGCGGTTAAAGAGGTTTTATCTTCGTATGGTGTCAAGGTTGATGCCTTAAAAGCATTACAGAATGTGGATAGTCAGGCCTGTCTGAATCCTGCGCCATTTATCGATGGTTCAATCTGGACATTTGATTCGAATAAATTTGTGCTCAATATTTCGATTCCGCAGATTTATTTGGATACGGCAGCCTATGGCTATATCAGCCCGTCGCGTTGGGATGAGGGCATTAACGCGATGATGGTCAACTATGATTTTTCCGGGACGCATACGGTTAAATCGAATCACGATGTCGGGGAAGATGATACGTATTATCTGAACTTGCGTAACGGGATTAATCTGGGGGCCTGGCGAGTGCGTAACTACAGTACGCTGAACGCGACGGGCAGCGATACGGAATATCACTCTATCAGTAGCTATATCCAGCGAGACATTGCCGCATTACGTAGCCAGATCATGGTTGGCGATACCTGGACGGCGAGCGATGTGTTCGATAGTACTCAGATCCGTGGCGTCAGGCTGTATACCGACGACGATATGTTGCCGTCAAGCCTGAATGGCTTTGCCCCGATAGTGCGCGGGGTGGCGAAGAGTAACGCAACAGTAATCATCCGGCAAAATAAATACGTGATTTATCAATCTGCTGTGCCGCAGGGCGCGTTTGAAATCACCGACCTGAATACGGTAAGCGGTGGTGGCGATCTCGATGTCACCATTAAAGAAGAAGACGGTAGCGAGCAGCACTTTACTCAGCCGTATGCGTCGCTGGCGATTCTGAAACGTGAGGGACAGACTGACCTTGATATGAGTGTCGGCGAGCTGCGGGATGAAAACAGCTTCACCCCTAATGTTGTTCAGGCGCAGGTATTACACGGTTTGCCGTGGGGATTAACGCTGTATGGCGGAACGCAGATTGCGGAGGATTATGCCGCCGCCGCCTTCGGTATGGGCAAAGATATGGGGTCATTCGGGGCGATGTCGCTGGATGTGACTCATGCGCGTTCGCATTTTAACGATGGCGATGATGAAAACGGCCAGTCCTGGCGTTTTCTCTATTCCAAACGTTTTGATGATACCGATACCAATTTTCGCCTCGTGGGATACCGTTATTCAACTGAAGGGTTCTACTCTCTCAGTGAGTGGGCATCGCGCCAGGATAATGGTTCTGACTTCTGGGTGAAGGGCAACCGGCGTAGCCGCGTTGAAGGCACCTGGACGCAGTCATTTGGCCGCGACTGGGGGAATATTTATCTGACCATCAGCCGTCAGCAATACTGGCAGACAGATGAAGTGGAACGCCTGGTACAGCTGGGTTATAGCAATACCTGGCGGCAAGTATCATGGAACGTATCGTGGAACTACACCGATTCCATCAATCGTTATTCCGGTAATAAGTACTATAACGATGATAATGACGATGATAACAACCACGAACATATCTTCATGCTTTCGGTCTCTATACCGCTTTCCGGCTGGCTGGATAATAGCTACGTCAACTATTCGATGACGCAAAATAACCATAATGAAAGCTCAATGCAGGCGGGAATCGGCGGTACGTTGCTGGAAGGACACAATCTTTCTTATAACGTCCAGGAATCGTGGGATAGCTCGCCAGAAGATGTCTATAGCGGCAACGCCAGTATGGAATACAACGGCACCTATGGTGCGGTGAACGGCAGCTATGCCTGGAGCCGCGATTCGCAACGCCTGAACTACGGCGCACGCGGCGGCATCCTGGTGCATAGCGGCGGCATTACCTTCTCGCAGGAACTGGGCGAAACCGTGGCGTTAGTCGAAGCGCCGGGCGCTGGCGGTTTATCGGTAGAGAACGCCACCGGGGTTTCCACCGACTGGCGCGGATACACGGTAAAAACCCAGCTTAACCCGTATGATGAGAACCGGGTGGCAATAAACAGTAATTATTTTGCCAAAGCCAATATTGAACTGGATAACACGGTAGTGAATCTGGTGCCAACACGCGGCGCGGTCGTCAAAGCGGCGTTTGTTACCCATGTGGGCTATCGCGTGCTGTTTAACGTTAATCAAGGCAACGGTAAGCCAGTCCCCTTTGGGGCGATGGCGACGGCGGAGCTGGATTCTGGAACCGTCACCGGAATTGTTGGTGATAATGGCGAACTCTATTTATCCGGAATGCCGGAAAAGGGGCAATTTATCATTTCCGGACAAAATACATGTATTGTTGATTATCATCTTGCTGAACAGAAAGATAATGAGCTCATACAAATCCCCGTCATTTGTAAGTGAGACAGGACGCTAAATTGAATAATATAAAATACTTTCTACTACTAATGGTCTGTTTTTATCATACTGTTTTTGCTGCGGATACTTACTGTGAGGCAGATGGTGGCGTTCACCATAGCATATTGGTGTTCACGGGGACTAAAATTAGCGCAGCGCAAAATAAAGCCGGTAAGACTATCAATCAACATGTAGATAACGGCGAACAATATAAAGGCGTTTGCCATTGTAATAGGGATTATAGTTATGTCTATTTTACCGCTGAAGATAATCCCGCCTTACAAAAAATGAGTATGCGAAGTAGTATTCAATATTACTATTTGGATGAGTATCTTGATGTTGGAATATCTATTGAGGTTCTCGGGCGCGGCTACCTGAACGTTCCTTTTAATAATAAACCTAACGATCCAGATGGCTCTTATACTTGTACGAATAATAAAAATACAACAAATTTTACCAGTGGCTCGGATGCGATTATTTACTTCTATGTAAAAGAACCGTTTATAGGCATAGTAAAGATACCTGCGACCTTACTGGCATCGTTATATGCAACCACCTCTTCTTTAAACCCTGAAAATACTCATAAGCTATCGGATGTTTATATCCAGGGCGATATTACCGCTCCTCAGGAGTGCGTCATCAATGGTGGTCAGACGATCGAAGTAGATTTCGGTAAAATTCTGGCATCAGAGTTTTCTACAACGCCAGGAAGCGCATTAACCGACAAAAAAATACCGATAACTGCATCGGTAAAATGCACGGGAATGTCTTCTGGTCAGGGTGTCGAGGTTGCTTTACATGCTACTCAGGCCGGGTCGTTACCTACGGTGATAGAAACGTCGAATGCCGATGTTGGTATTAAGATGTATGACGAGCTTAACAATGAAGTGGATGTGAACGGTGGCCGTATGGAAACGGAGATGGGAAGCCGCAGTCGTTTAGGCGAAGAAGATGGCGAATTTATTTTTTCTGCCGCGCCGGCCAGTGCAACCGGAACGCGACCAAAACCAGGCCAGTTTGACGCCAGTGTGACAATTACGATGGAAATTAAAAACTAATCCCTCTTCCCGATATCAGTGGGCCCGACGCCTGGCGGGCCTGCCCTCCGGCTATTCTTTTCATTGTCATTAAACTGTCACAAACCTCACATATAACTGTCATTAAATTGTCCTATTTTGCTCGCAGTAGCAACTCAAACAACAATTTACGAAAACCGTGCAGGAGACATTATGAAAGTTATGCGTACCACTGTCGCAACTGTTGTCGCCGCGACCTTATCGATGAGCGCTTTCGCTGTTAACGCGGCGGCAAGCCTGACAGGCGCAGGTGCTACCTTCCCTGCGCCGGTGTATGCCAAATGGGCAGATACTTATAACAAAGAAACAGGCAATAAAGTTAACTACCAGGGGATAGGCTCCTCCGGCGGCGTAAAACAAATTACTGCGAATACCGTTGATTTCGGCGCCTCCGACGCTCCATTGTCTGACGAAAAACTCAATCAGGAAGGCCTGTTCCAGTTCCCGACCGTTATTGGCGGGGTGGTGCTGGCGGTAAATATTCCTGGCCTGAAGTCTGGCGAACTGGTGCTGGACGGTAAAACGTTGGGGGATATTTACCTCGGCAAAATAAAAAAATGGAATGATCCGGCGATCGCCACACTGAATCCGGGTTTGAAACTGCCCTCACAGAATATCGCCGTGGTGCGTCGTGCTGATGGTTCCGGTACTTCCTTCGTTTTTACCAGCTACCTGGCGAAAGTGAATGAAGAATGGAAAGCGAAAGTGGGCGCAGGCTCTACCGTGAACTGGCCGACCGGTCTGGGCGGTAAAGGCAATGACGGTATTGCCGCGTTTGTACAGCGTCTGCCTGGCGCTATCGGTTACGTTGAATACGCTTATGCGAAGCAGAACAACCTGGCTTACACCAAACTGATCTCAGCGGATGGCAAAGCGGTGAGCCCGACGGAAGAAAGCTTCTCAAATGCGGCGAAAGGCGCAGACTGGAGCAAAACTTTTGCGCAGGATCTGACTAACCAGAAAGGTGACGATGTGTGGCCAATCACCTCCACTACCTTCATCCTGGTGCATAAAGCGCAGAAGAAACCGGAGCAGGGCGCGGAAGTGCTGAAGTTCTTCGACTGGGCCTACAAAAACGGTGGCAAACAGGCGAATGATCTGGACTACGCCAGCCTGCCGGATAACGTGGTTGAGCAGGTCCGTGCGGCATGGAAAACCAGTATAAAGGACAGCAGCGGTAAAGCGCTGTATTAATTAACGAATTGGCGGATGGCGCTACGCTTATCCGCCCTACGGTTTCGACCGCAGGCCCACGTTGTAGGCCGGATAAGCGTAGCGCCATCCGGCAGGGGCAACGTCGTAAAACGCGTTTAATGGAAAGAGTGATTTATGGCTGCAACCAAGCCTGCTTTTAACCCGCCGGGTAAAAAGGGTGACATGATTTTCAGTGCGCTGGTAAAACTGGCTGCGCTGATTGTGCTATTGATGTTGGGCGGCATTATTGTCTCCCTGATCATCTCCTCCTGGCCAAGCATCCAGAAGTTTGGTTTCTCCTTCCTGTGGACCAAAGAATGGGATGCGCCGAACGATATCTACGGTGCGTTGGTGCCGATTTACGGCACTCTGGTCACCTCGTTTATCGCACTGCTGATCGCCGTTCCGGTGAGCTTCGGCATTGCCCTGTTCTTAACCGAGCTGGCGCCAGGCTGGCTGAAGCGTCCGCTAGGTATCGCGATTGAACTGCTGGCGGCGATCCCCAGTATCGTTTATGGCATGTGGGGCCTGTTTATTTTTGCGCCGTTGTTCGCGACGTACTTTCAGGAGCCAGTAGGTAATATCCTTTCCAATATTCCGTTTGTCGGCGCCCTGTTTGCCGGCCCGGCGTTTGGTATCGGTATTCTGGCGGCCGGGGTGATCCTCGCTATCATGATCATTCCTTACATTGCGGCGGTTATGCGTGATGTGTTTGAACAAACGCCCGTGATGATGAAAGAGTCGGCTTACGGTATCGGCTGTACCACCTGGGAAGTGATCTGGCGCATCGTGCTGCCGTTCACCAAAAATGGGGTCATTGGCGGCATCATGCTGGGACTTGGTCGCGCGCTGGGTGAAACCATGGCGGTCACCTTTATTATCGGTAATACCTACCAGCTCGACAGCGTTTCGCTGTATATGCCGGGCAACAGTATTACCTCTGCGCTGGCGAATGAGTTCGCTGAAGCTGAATCCGGGCTGCACGTTGCGGCGTTGATGGAATTGGGTCTGATCCTGTTTGTGATCACTTTTATCGTGCTGGCGGCGTCTAAGTTCATGATTATGCGTCTTGCGAAGAACGAGGGAGCTCGCTAATGGCTACGCTTGATATGCAGAATACCGCACAGCTGGCGGAGTCCCGCCGTAAAATGCAGGCACGTCGGCGCATGAAAAACCGTATCGCGCTGACGCTTTCCATGGCGACGATGGCGTTCGGTCTGTTCTGGCTTATCTGGATTTTGATGTCCACCATTACGCGCGGTATCGACGGCATGTCGCTGGCGCTGTTTACCGAAATGACGCCGCCGCCGAACACAGCGGGCGGCGGGCTGGCGAACGCCCTGGCGGGGAGTGGATTGTTGATTCTGTGGGCCACCGTATTGGGCACGCCATTGGGGATTATGGCCGGGATCTATCTGGCGGAATACGGGCGTAAGTCCTGGCTGGCGGAAATCATTCGCTTCATTAACGATATCCTGCTGTCTGCGCCGTCTATCGTCGTGGGGCTGTTTGTTTACACCATTGTGGTAGCGCAGATGCAGCACTTCTCCGGTTGGGCTGGCGTGATTGCGCTGGCGCTGTTGCAGGTACCGATTGTTATTCGTACCACTGAGAACATGTTGAAACTGGTGCCGGATAACCTGCGCGAAGCGGCTTACGCGTTGGGGACGCCGAAATGGAAAATGATCTCCGCGATTACGCTGAAAGCGTCAGTGTCCGGGATTATTACCGGTGTGTTGCTGGCCGTGGCCCGTATCGCCGGGGAAACCGCGCCACTGCTGTTTACCGCGCTCTCCAACCAGTTCTGGAGCACCGATATGATGCAGCCGATCGCTAACCTGCCAGTGACCATCTTTAAATTTGCGATGAGTCCGTTTGCCGAGTGGCAACAGCTGGCCTGGGCGGGGGTACTGATAATCACCCTGTGTGTATTGCTGCTGAACATTCTGGCGCGTGTGGTTTTCGCGAAGAAAAAACACGGTTAAAGACATTGTAGGCCTGATAAGCGTAGCGCCATCAGGCATTATTTTACGGCGTGGCGGATGCGGCGCCGAATGAGGAAATGAGTCAATGAGTATGGTTGAAACTGCCCCGAGTAAGATTCAGGTTCGTGATTTGAACTTCTACTACGGCAAATTCCATGCCCTGAAAAACATCAACCTGGATATCGCAAAGAACCAGGTGACGGCATTCATCGGGCCTTCTGGCTGCGGGAAATCGACGTTGTTGCGCACCTTCAACAAGATGTACTCGCTCTACCCGGAGCAGCGTGCGGAAGGCGAAATTTTGTTAGATGGCGACAATATTCTTACCAATACCCAGGATATTGCGCTGCTGCGCGCCAAAGTGGGCATGGTATTCCAGAAGCCGACCCCGTTCCCAATGTCCATCTACGACAATATCGCGTTTGGCGTGCGTCTGTTTGAGAAGCTGTCTCGTGCCGATATGGACGAACGCGTGCAGTGGGCGTTGACCAAGGCCGCATTGTGGAACGAAACCAAAGATAAATTACACCAGAGCGGGTACTCTCTCTCCGGTGGTCAGCAGCAGCGTCTGTGCATTGCGCGCGGTATCGCCATTCGTCCGGAAGTACTGCTGCTTGATGAACCGTGCTCGGCGCTGGACCCGATCTCCACCGGGCGTATTGAAGAGCTGATCACCGAGCTGAAGCAGGACTACACCGTGGTGATCGTCACCCACAATATGCAGCAGGCGGCGCGTTGCTCCGATCACACGGCGTTTATGTATCTGGGCGAACTGATTGAGTTCAGTAATACGGACGATCTGTTCACCAAGCCCGCGAAGAAGCAAACAGAAGACTATATCACTGGTCGTTACGGTTAATTCAGGAGTGCGTCATGGACAGTCTGAACCTTAATAAACATATTTCCGGCCAGTTCAACGCCGAACTGGAAAGCATCCGTACTCAGGTAATGACCATGGGCGGTATGGTAGAGCAGCAACTTTCTGACGCTATCACCGCGATGCACAACCAGGACAGGGAGCTGGCGAAGCGCGTGGTAGAAGGTGACCATCAGGTCAATATGATGGAGGTCGCTATTGATGAAGCCTGTGTGCGTATTATTGCTAAGCGTCAGCCAACAGCGAGCGATCTGCGGCTAGTGATGGCGATCATCAAAACTATCGCTGAGCTGGAGCGTATTGGCGACGTGGCGGATAAGATCTGCCGTACCGCGCTGGAAAAATTCTCCCAGCAGCACCAGCCGCTGCTGGTGAGCCTTGAGTCGCTGGGCCGCCATACGGTCCAAATGCTGCACGACGTGTTGGATGCGTTCGCGCGCATGGATCTGGATGAAGCAGTACGCATCTACCGTGAGGACAAAAAAGTTGACCAGGAATACGAAGGGATTGTCCGTCAACTCATGACCTACATGATGGAAGATTCACGTACCATTCCAAGCGTACTCACCGCGTTATTCTGCGCTCGTTCTATCGAACGTATCGGCGATCGCTGCCAGAATATCTGCGAATACATCTTCTACTTCGTGAAAGGGCAGGATTTCCGTCACGTTGGTGGCGATGAGCTGGATAAGCTGCTGGCCGGAAAGGATCCGAAAGAATAAACCTCATTCTTTTGCCCGGTGGCGCGACGCTTACCGGGCCTACAGAGGATGTAGACCGGATAAGCGTTAGCACCATCCGGCACAAGGCAAAGTATTAACGCGTAATATCCCACCCACGCGCTTTCCACAGAGCCGGTAGCTGCGCCAGATCGGTAAAAGTCGTTACTTTAGGATGATCGATCGGCTTGTTATGCGGATCGGCGCAGAAATAAAATACCTCCATGCCCGCCGCAATTCCCGACTGCGCGCCTGCCGAAGAGTCATCGACCAAAATACAGTTTTCGACGTTTACGTTCATGGCTTTCGCCGCATGGAACATTAGCGCTGGATCGGGCTTCCAGCGTTGAATATCGTAACCGCTAAACAGCAAATCGGGAAAATGATGCAACATGCCCAGTTTGCCCAGCGAATGCTGCATTTTACTGACCGGCCCGTTAGATACCACGCACATTGGCATCTTAATACTTTCCAGTAGTGTATTCGCGCCCACAATGCTTTCCAGTTCTGAATCGAACAGGCGAGCGACTTCAGCGCGATACACAGGTTCCAGTGCCGCCTTTGCCAGCGCAACGCCATGCTCTTTGCTGATGATATCGATAATTTCATAGAGCTTTACGCCTTTAAAGCGTCTGAATACTTCTGTGAGATCGAGCGTAATGTCGAACTCCCGGAACATGGCGACGTAGGCGCGCGAACAAATCACTTCACTGTCGACCAGCGTACCATCGCAGTCAAAAAATACCGCTTCGATATGGGACATGTCATTTCCATTTTAACAAGTTTAACGTTTACGTAATGCTGAATAAGGGGACGCAATCGTTGCCGTACTAACAAATTGAGTGAAAAAAATTACCACACAACTGCGCCAGGTGCCGCATTTTGGTATAGGATAACGGCGAATTTTCCCTCCTTTCTCCGGAAATTGATAATGAGTCAACAACACACCACCCAGGCTTCTGGTCAGGGTATGCTGGAACGCGTGTTTAAACTGCGCGAACATGGCACAACGGCACGGACCGAAGTGATCGCCGGTTTCACAACTTTCCTGACGATGGTCTATATCGTTTTTGTTAACCCGCAAATTCTGGGCGTAGCTGGCATGGACACCAGCGCCGTCTTTGTGACCACCTGTCTGATTGCCGCCTTTGGCAGTATCCTGATGGGCCTGTTCGCCAATCTGCCGGTGGCGCTCGCGCCAGCGATGGGGCTGAACGCTTTCTTCGCCTTTGTCGTTGTTCAGGCGATGGGACTGCCGTGGCAAGTGGGAATGGGGGCGATCTTCTGGGGCGCAATCGGGCTGTTGCTGCTCACCATTTTCCGCGTGCGTTACTGGATGATCGCTAACATTCCCGTCAGCCTGCGTGTCGGTATTACCAGCGGTATTGGTTTATTTATCGGCATGATGGGGCTGAAAAACGCGGGCGTTATCGTGGCTAACCCGGAAACGCTGGTCAGCATCGGCAACCTGACTTCGCACAGCGTACTGCTGGGCGTGCTGGGCTTCTTTATCATCGCTATTCTGGCATCGCGTAATATTCATGCTGCTGTGCTGGTCTCCATTATCGTGACCACGCTGCTGGGCTGGATGCTGGGCGATGTGCATTACAACGGCCTTGTTTCCGCCCCGCCGAGCGTATCAACGGTGATTGGCCATGTTGATCTGGCCGGTTCGCTGAACCTGGGGCTGGCAGGTGTGATCTTCTCCTTTATGCTGGTAAACCTGTTTGACTCCTCAGGCACGCTGATTGGCGTAACGGATAAAGCAGGACTGGCGGATGAGAAGGGTAAATTCCCCCGCATGAAGCAGGCGCTGTTTGTTGATAGCGTCTCTTCTGTTGCCGGGTCATTTATCGGTACGTCTTCTGTTACCGCCTATATTGAATCCTCTTCCGGCGTCTCCGTGGGTGGACGTACCGGCCTCACTGCCGTGGTGGTCGGGTTGTTATTTCTGCTGGTGATCTTCCTGTCGCCGCTGGCGGGGATGGTGCCGGGCTACGCGGCAGCAGGTGCGCTGATTTACGTCGGGGTGCTGATGACCTCCAGCCTGGCGCGTGTGAAGTGGCAAGATTTAACGGAATCCGTTCCTGCTTTTATCACGGCGGTGATGATGCCGTTCAGCTTCTCAATTACCGAAGGTATCGCGCTGGGCTTTATCTCTTACTGCGTGATGAAAATCGGTACCGGGCGCCTGCGCGATCTCAGCCCGTGCGTGGTGATTGTTGCGCTGCTGTTTGTGCTAAAGATTGTGTTTATCGACGCACATTAAACATTGTATTGCCGAATGGCTATCTAGCCAGGTGTATGCCCGGTAAGACGCGTAAGCGTCTCCACCGGGCATTTTGGGATTAGGCTTTAACGCGCTGGATATAGTCAGCAAATGCGCTAAGCTGACCGGTCAGATGATCGAGCGTACCTTGATCAATCACTTCCCCTGTTTGCGCGTCCACTTTGTTCTGAATTACCCCACCCATAAATTCCGGCTTATTCATTACCATTGCGTCGAGGAACACCAGAATCTGACGCAGGTGATACTGGCAGCGCGCGCCGCCGATCGCCCCCATGGAACTGGTCTGAATCAGAACGGGTTTTCCGGCTAACGGCTGCTCAGGCAGACGGGATAACCAGTCAATAGCATTTTTAAGACCGCCCGGTACTGAATAGTTATATTCCGGTGTCACAATGACCACGCCATCGGCGTTGCGAATCTGCCCGGCCAGCGCCTCTACGCTTGCCGGAAACCCTTCTTCTTGCTGGACATCGGCATCATACAGCGGAATATCCCCGATGGAAGGTAACGGCGATACATTCATTCCTGCCGGCGCGATTTTCGGTAGCGTACGCGCCACCATCCCGTTAAAGGAACCTTTGCGCAAACTGCCCAGCAAGGTAACCACATTCAGCGTTTCAGACATAAGTGCCCCTTTTTTCATTATGAACGATTAAGCGTATACGATTTGACGGCGGATAGTTGAGCGAACCGCATCAGGCGACCCGTTGGCTCATTGGCGCGCGTCTGGATATCGGGCAGGCTTTTCCAGCCCTGCTTTACATCGAACTCCCACACCTTTAATTTTTCCATCGCTGGCGTCACGGCAACGGACCACACCAGCACATCTTCCGCATCGCACACGGCTTCCAGCTGCGTGACATGCGCGCACTTCAGACGTCCGGCAACGGGGAAAAGTTGCAGTTCCTGCGGATCGTTATTCATGACATCGCCGGTGAGTTTTAACACGCTCTGGCGCAACGTAATGAGCTGCGCGCGCGCTTCGTTGGGATCGTTTTGGTTGGCTACCCATAAAACTTCGTTGCGGGAGAAAGGGTATCGGTCCAGTGAGCTCGGGCGGTGAAAGCCACGGGTGGTACGCTGTAACGCCATATCCAGACCGCACTCGCCTTCGGTCGTTAACGCCACACCAACCATATTTCCGGCGTAGGAGATAGAAAAGCCTGGCAGATTTTTGTCACGAAACGCGGGTTTACCCTTCGCCTGAATAATAATTTCCGGCAGTTCGCGAATTCCGTACAGCATAAACATGAGTTCGGCGAGAAGACCTCTGGAGGCGAGAAAGCGCGTCCGTCGGTGAGCGGGCAGGTTTCTGGCTTCAATATGGCAAGGCGAAGAGAGACGAATGGAAACCAGTTGTCCCTCCGTAAGTATCCCTCTGGCAAAGTGTGTCGCCATTTTTCGCTCCGTGATTAATGGGCCGTGATAATGACGAGAGTAACATTAACGTAAATTATGGATAGGTTTTACGCACTAAAAATTCAATTTCAGAAGGTTCTTTAATTAAACGGTGATGCTTTTGCCTGAGAGGGCAACTTATGTCGTTAAATAAGGCGACGACCAAGCGCGCTAATAGCCTGCCTTAGCCATACTATCTTGGGGTTATGGCTGTTACGTTTGTGCCATAACAGGGTAAACGGCACCATCAGCTTTTCCCGCTGTTGTGCATCAAAAGGCAGGGGGCGCGCTATTAATGGTAGCTGGTGGAGCTGATTGTAATGCTGACAGTAGCGCGGTGCGGTTGCCAGCAAGGTGTGATCCGGCTGGGCGGCCATAAAGAGTGATTGCTCAAACCCCGGCAGGCTCAGGGCGATATGGCGTTTGCGTCCCATCTCTTGCAGGACATCATCCAGCGCCCAGGTATCGCTTTGCTCCCAGCGAATACTGATATGCGGGTAGCGTAAAAACGTATCCAGATCCCACGTTTCGCGTAGCGCCGGATGATCCTCCCGTAGCCAGACGCAAGGGAGATCGCTAAACAGCACCTCGAAGTCGATTGACAACGGCAGCAGGCTTAATAGTTCGCGTGAGCGGGGGTGGCTTTCACGACCGGTAAACCCGATATCGACTTCCCCACGGGTAATGGAATCAAGGGAATCATAATCCCAGTTGCGAAACTTAATGGTGGCCTGTGGATAGCGCTGATAAATCTGTTTCGACAAAGAATTAAACATGATCATCATCAGCGGCGACTCCGCCGCCAGCTCAAATTTTAATCCGCGAGGCGTTTCGTGATGCGGTTTATCCAGCAACTGATGACTCATCTGCATCCACTCCGCCAGACTTTGCTCCATACTGACCATTAGCGGTGTCGGCGTCAGGCCCAGCGGTGTATTTACAAACAGCGGATCGTCAAACCAGGCCCGAAGTTTCGCCAGAGATTTACTGGTCGCTGACGGCGTGACGTTCATCCGTTTTGCAGCTTTGGTGACGCTGCGCTCCTGCATCAGTAACTGTAAACATAACAGTAAATTAAGATCGAGACTGGTGATAGATTTCTTCATGCCCGGAGACCGACCTGTCAGGGGTAATGTAGAGGATAAGCAAGAGGCTCACTATGCTACAGGCAATCAGAATCCCGATCAGCATATTCAGCGCATGGATACCGAGTATGGCTGCCAGCCAAATCCATAGCGATGAACCACAGACCTGAGCAATGCCCAACGCCGAGCTGGCCACACCGGCACGTAGCGCAAATGGCCCCAGCGCCTGGCTCATGGCCACGCCAAATCCTACCGAGAAACCCGCGCAAACCAGAGTTATCCCAATCAGCGTAACGGTATGAGTCGTGCCCAGGGTTAATACACCCCCTGCGGCGAGGAACACGCCCTGTGAGGCCAGCATTAAGGTGCGAGGCTTAAAGAGGCTCAGAGCAAACGGCGTTGAAAACGAAACGGCCATACTGACGCCAGCGGTCATTGCCATGATGGTCGCGTACTCGCCTCGATTGAACCCCATGACTTCCATTAGCAACACTGGAGAAGTGTTCACAAAGGTAAGGATCACCGACACGCTAAGAGTGGTAATGGCCAGGCGGCTGAGAAAGAAACGATTTAGCAGGGATTCAGTATTCTCAGCGGGGTTCGCAGAGGGCGACGGTGCTGCCGGGCGTGATTCCCGCAGGACAAACACCGACAGCAGACAAACCGCCACAGCCATGCCGATCATGGTATAGAACAGGCTTTGCCACGGGTATTGGAGCATTATCAGATGTCCTATCACCGGGGCGAGTACCGGCACGATGCAGGTAATGCCGTTCAGCAACGACAGTACCTTTGCCCGTCGACGATCATCCAGCGTATCACGCAGAATCGCGAATGCCACCGTGTAGCAGCAGCCAGCGCCTACACCCTGAATAAAACGCCCCACCAGGAAAGGTGTACCGCTTTCTGCCGAAGCGCAAAGCAATGATGCAAGGATATAAATTATCGCCCCGATAATGGCGATGGGTTTACGCCCTGAGCGGTCGGCAACTTTACCGGCAAACAGCATCGCCGTCGCCATTCCAGCGAGGTAGACCGAGAAAGCGATATGCAGCTGCGCCTCGCTGGCGTTTAGATCAGCGGCGATACGGGGTAAACCGACCAGATACATATCAATACCGGCAGGATAAAGTAAAACCAGGGCAAAACTGCAAATTAAAAAACGAATCATAGCGTCCTCACTTTCAGCGTGGCGCTAAGAATACGGGGCGACGTTATGTGAGACGAGTTGCCATTTGGACAACAGTGATTTCCGCATGGGAAATTATTGTTGCCGGATGGCGGCGTAAACGTCTTATCCGGCCTACGGGTTCTGTAGGCCCGGTAAGCATTGCGCCACCGGGCAACACAACGTTATTTGCCGATACAAAAGCTGGAGAAAATTCGTCCCAACAGGTCATCGGAGGTAAACTCGCCGGTGATTTCGCTTAAGCTTTGTTGCGCTAAACGTAGCTCTTCCGCCAGAAGTTCCCCAGCCCAGGCGCCCAGTAGCTGCGCTTTGCCCTGCTGCAGATGTTCTGCGGCTTCCGCCAGCGCCTGCAGGTGACGGCGGCGGGCCAGGAAGCCGCCTTCCATATTGGTCTCAAACCCCATGCTTTGCTTGAGGTGACTGCGCAGTACGTCCACGCCTTCGCCGGTACGTGCGGAGAGACGAACCAGTGAGTGACCATTTACTTCACTAATACCCAACGTTTCACCGGTGATATCCGCCTTATTACGCACCACAGTGATCGGCAGTTTAGCGGGTAGACGGGCAATAAAGTCAGGCCAGATGTCGGCAGGGTCAACGGCGTCCGTCGTGGTGCCATCTACCATAAACAGTACACGATCGGCCTGCTCAATCTCCTGCCAGGCGCGCTCAATACCGATGCGCTCCACCTCATCGCTGGCGACACGCAGCCCGGCGGTATCAATGATATGCAACGGCATTCCGTCGATATGAATATGCTCGCGTAAAACGTCGCGGGTCGTACCCGCTATATCGGTGACGATCGCCGCCTCACGGCCCGCCAGTGCGTTGAGCAGGCTGGATTTCCCGGCATTCGGGCGTCCGGCAATTACCACTTTCATCCCTTCACGCAGCAGGCTGCCCTGACGCGCTTCGGCGCGGACGGCATCAAGATCGGCTATTACGCTATTAAGCTGTGCTTCGATTTTGCCGTCAGAGAGAAAGTCGATCTCCTCATCCGGAAAATCAATGGCTGCTTCCACATAGATGCGCAGGTGAGTAAGTGCTTCCACAAGGTGGTTAACCCGTGAAGAAAACGCGCCCTGCAGCGAGTTTAACGCCGAACGCGCCGCTTGTTCAGAGCTGGCGTCGATCAGGTCGGCAATCGCCTCTGCCTGGGCTAAATCGAGTTTATCGTTGAGGAACGCTCGCTCAGAGAACTCGCCCGGTCGGGCAATCCGCACGCCTGGGATCGTCAGAATACGTTTTAACAGCAGGTCAAGAATGACCGGGCCACCGTGCCCCTGCAACTCCAGTACGTCTTCGCCAGTGAAGGAATGGGGACCGGGAAACCACAGTGCGATCCCCTGATCCAGCGTGGTGCCATCGGCATCGTTAAACGGCAGATAGTCGGCATAACGCGGTTTAGGCAGCTTGCCCAACACTGCCTGAGCGACTTCTTTAGCGTTCAAACCGGAAATACGCAGGATACCGACGCCACCGCGTCCCGGTGGGGTTGCCTGGGCGACGATAGTGTCGTTATGGCTCATGGTTAGTCTCAACTTTGTTGCAATAAAAAAAGGCGGTCACATGACCGCCTTTTGATTGTAGGCCTGATAAGCGTTAGCGCCATCAGGCTGACCGGCGCGCCTTGCCGGATGGCGGCTTCGCCTTATCCGGCCTACACCGAATCAGGAGTTTTTCTTCTCGCGGCTATGCAGGCCACGCTTCTCCAGACCACGGTAAATCAGTTGCTGCTGAATGATGGTTACCAGGTTACTGACGATATAGTACAGCACCAGACCTGACGGGAACCACAGGAAGAACACCGTAAAGATGACCGGCATAAAGGTCATGATCTTCTGCTGCATCGGGTCGGTCACGGTGGTCGGCGACATCTTCTGAATGAAGAACATCGTTACGCCCATCAGGATCGGCAGGATGTAGTACGGGTCCTGTGCGGACAGGTCATGAATCCACAGTGCGAACGGCGCATGACGCAGTTCAATGGAGCCCATCAGCATGTAGTACAACGCCAGGAAGATAGGCATCTGGATGATCAGCGGGAAGCAGCCGCCCAGCGGGTTAACCTTCTCCGCTTTATACAGGGCCATCATCTCCTGGCTTTGGCGCTGTTTATCATCGCCCAAACGCTCACGCATTGCCTGAATCTTCGGCTGCAGCATACGCATCTTCGCCATAGAGGTGTACTGCGCTTTTGTCAGCGGGTACATGATGCCGCGAACGATAAAGGTGATGATGATGATAGAGAAGCCCCAGTTACCTACGAAACTGTGGATCCACTTCAGCAGTTTAAACAGCGGCTGAGAGATGAACCACAACCAGCCGTAGTCCACGGTCAAATCCAGGTGCGGTGCAACTGCCGCCATTTTATCCTGAATTTCCGGGCCGACCCACAGGGTGCTGGTCATCGCGCCAGTCTGGCCTGGTTGTACCAGTACCGGCTGCGCTTTATAGCCGATAGCGACAATGCCGTTGCCCAGATTGGCGGTGTAGAAATTGTTGGTGCCGTCGTTACGCGGAATCCATGCGGTAGCGAAATACTGCTGCAACATTGCCACCCAACCGCCTTTAGAACTGACGTTCAGGTTTTCGTTATCGGCAATGGTGTCGAATTTGTATTTCTCATACTTCTCATCCGGCGTGGAGTATGCCGCGCCGCGGAAGGTATGCAGCGCAAAGTTGCTGCTGCCAGTGTCGCGATGAGGCGGCAGATTGACGGATTGCTTTAACTGACCAAAAGTGGAGATTTCCAGCGGTTTTTCGCTGGCGTTCTGCACGCTGTAGTTCACGTTAACCGCATAATCGCCACGCTTAAAGACAAACGTTTTGGTAAACGTGTTGCCTGCAGCGTCAGTATAAGTCATCGGAACCTGCAGTTCGTTCTGACCGTCGGCCAGTACAAACGTATCTTTATCGACGTTGTACAGTGGACGCGGACCGTTCGCCGGGTTATCCGGGCCGTCGCGACCGGTTAAACCGCTCTGGGCCTGATAGATAAACTGCGGGGTGGTTTCCAGCAACTGGAACGGTTCGCTGGAGCCCAGTTCTTTCGGGTAAGCCGGGAGCAAGGCTTGTTCGACATCACCACCACGGGTGTTGATGGTCAAATCAAGCACATCGGTTTTCACCGTAATCAGTTTCCCCTGGCCACTGGCTGGTACGCCCTGGTCGGCGGCGCTACCCGCTGCGGTGGTCGTTGTCTGCGTGGTCTGTTGAGTCTGAGGTTGCGGATTTTTATCCTGCTCCCAGGCTTGCCAGATCATGAAAGACACGAACAGCAAAGCGATGACTAAAAGATTGCGTTGCGAATCCATCGTTAGTGTTCTCTGGTATCAAATGGTCCGGGCGGGACGGGATCGTCACCACCAGGGTGTAAAGGGTGGCATTTTAATACGCGTTTCACCGTCAACCAACTGCCTTTTATCACTCCAAACCTGCGCAATGCCTCAATTCCGTAGCTTGAACACGTTGGCGTGAAACGACAATGCGGCCCAAGCAGCGGACTGATCAGGCGTTGATAGACCCGAATAAGGGCTATCAGGACCCGCGAGCCAGGCGACAGTGGCGGCGCCATAATTTTTCCAACGCTTCCGAGAGAGCACGGTTATCGAGGTCGGCAACCCCTTTTTTCGCCACCACCACGAAATCCATTGCAGGAAGCTCATGCTGGCGCAGACGGAAGCTTTCACGCGTCAGACGTTTAATCCGGTTGCGTTCATGGGCGCGTCGAACGTTTTTCTTGGCGACGGTAAGACCGATACGGGGATGCCCCAGCGAATTCAGGCGGCCGAGGATGGTGATTTGCGGCGTGCCAGCCCGTAGAGGTTGCTGGAAGACGAATGTGAAATGAGCGGGAGTTAACAAACGTAACTCCCTGGGAAATGCGAGCTTAACCACTCAGGGGTTAGCTTTATTACTTGGAAACGGTCAGACGAGCGCGGCCTTTAGCACGACGACGTGCCAGAACCTGACGACCATTTTTAGTAGCCATACGAGCACGGAAGCCGTGAGAACGGTTGCGCTTCAGTACAGACGGTTGAAAAGTGCGTTTCATGGCGATTTCTACCTAAACTTGAATAAATTCACTGACTTTTGCGTATACCCGAACAAACTTTGAACGACTTACGCCACAGTGTGGGTGATTAAAGAGGCCGGATTGTAATAATTGTACACTCCGGAGTCAATTCTCTTTCCTTATTTTCCCGCGATTTTCCACGCCTTTTTGTGCGGAAAATAAGCAGCGTTGACGCCATATGACGGGCATTGCGCGACGGGTGGAGAATTATACGGACTGCCGGGTAAAGCGCAAGGATCGCTCTGGATCTTTATGCGATCATTTAGGCGCCTGGTCACCTTTACGTATTAATTTTTTCAATATGCGCGCGAAAGCGTACAGGAGTTCACCAGGATCGATTACACTTATCCATTCTTGGATCATCCTGTGGATAAATCGGGAAGAATCTGTGAGAAACAGAAGATCTCTTGCTCAGTTTAGGCTATGATCCGCGGTCCTGATCGTTTCAAACGATCCTGGTCAGGCATGAACACGAAATCTTTCAGGGCACGTGAAGTCGCGATCGTTTGAAAGATCCCGTGAAAACCGCAGACAGCGGTTCGTGCGTCACCCTTCATGCAGGGTCTTATCGACGCGCGCCAACAATCATTAATGTATCAGCCTTTGTCATTTATCGACTTTTGTTCGAGTGGAGTCCGCCGTGTCACTTTCGCTTTGGCAGCAGTGTCTTGCCCGATTGCAGGATGAGTTACCAGCCACAGAATTCAGTATGTGGATACGCCCGTTGCAGGCGGAACTGAGCGATAACACGCTGGCTTTGTATGCGCCAAACCGTTTTGTGCTCGATTGGGTAAGGGATAAGTACCTTAATAATATTAATGGATTACTTAACTCCTTCTGCGGCGCGGATGCCCCACAATTGCGTTTTGAAGTGGGAACAAAGCCCGTTACGCAAACCCTGAAAACGCCTGTGCATAATGTTGTCGCGCCCGCGCAGACAGCAATGGCGCAGCCGCAGCGTGTAGCACCTGCGGCCCGTCCGGGCTGGGATAACGTGCCGGCGCCGGCTGAGCCAACCTACCGCTCCAACGTCAACGTTAAACATACGTTTGATAATTTCGTCGAGGGTAAATCCAACCAGCTGGCGCGCGCGGCGGCGCGTCAGGTGGCGGATAATCCTGGCGGCGCCTATAACCCGTTATTTCTCTATGGCGGTACCGGGCTGGGTAAAACCCACCTGTTGCATGCAGTAGGCAACGGCATTATGGCGCGCAAGCCCAACGCCAAAGTAGTGTATATGCACTCTGAACGCTTTGTGCAGGATATGGTAAAAGCCCTGCAAAACAATGCTATTGAAGAGTTTAAACGCTACTACCGCTCCGTTGACGCGTTACTGATCGACGATATCCAATTCTTCGCTAATAAAGAACGATCGCAGGAAGAGTTTTTCCACACCTTTAACGCTTTGCTGGAAGGCAATCAGCAGATCATTTTGACGTCGGATCGTTATCCTAAGGAGATCAACGGCGTTGAGGATCGTCTGAAATCGCGCTTTGGCTGGGGACTGACGGTGGCGATCGAGCCGCCTGAACTGGAAACTCGTGTGGCGATCCTGATGAAAAAAGCGGACGAAAACGATATTCGTCTGCCAGGCGAGGTAGCGTTCTTTATTGCCAAACGTCTACGTTCTAACGTGCGTGAGCTGGAAGGGGCGCTGAATCGCGTTATTGCCAATGCCAACTTTACTGGCCGGGCGATAACTATCGACTTTGTGCGCGAAGCGCTGCGCGACTTACTGGCGTTGCAGGAAAAACTGGTCACCATCGACAATATTCAGAAGACGGTGGCGGAGTATTACAAAATTAAAATTGCGGATCTGCTTTCTAAGCGCCGATCTCGCTCGGTAGCACGTCCGCGCCAGATGGCTATGGCGCTGGCAAAAGAGCTCACCAACCACAGTCTGCCGGAAATCGGCGATGCGTTTGGCGGGCGCGATCACACTACCGTACTTCATGCTTGTCGCAAGATTGAGCAACTGCGTGAAGAAAGCCACGATATCAAAGAAGATTTCTCTAATTTAATCAGAACATTGTCGTCGTGATCCTATGAAATTTACCGTTGAACGTGAACATTTATTAAAACCGCTTCAGCAGGTCAGCGGCCCGCTGGGGGGACGTCCTACGCTGCCGATTCTCGGTAACCTGCTTCTCCAGGTAGCGGACGGTACGCTTTCTCTGACCGGCACCGATCTTGAAATGGAGATGGTCGCGCGCGTTACGCTTTCTCAGCCGCATGAACCCGGCGCTACGACCGTGCCGGCGCGGAAATTCTTTGATATCTGCCGTGGCCTGCCGGAAGGGGCGGAAATCGCCGTTCAGCTGGAGGGCGATCGGATGCTGGTGCGTTCTGGCCGTAGTCGCTTTTCGCTGTCTACCTTACCGGCAGCAGACTTCCCGAATCTGGATGACTGGCAAAGCGAAGTGGAATTCACGCTGCCTCAGGCGACGATGAAACGCCTGATTGAGGCCACCCAGTTTTCGATGGCCCATCAGGACGTGCGCTACTACCTGAACGGTATGTTGTTTGAAACGGAAGGAAGCGAACTGCGCACTGTCGCGACCGACGGCCACCGTCTGGCGGTCTGTTCAATGCCGCTGGAGGCCTCTTTACCGAGCCATTCAGTGATCGTACCGCGTAAAGGCGTGATTGAACTGATGCGTATGCTTGACGGCGGTGAAAATCCACTGCGTGTACAGATTGGTAGCAACAATATCCGCGCGCACGTGGGGGATTTTATCTTTACCTCCAAGCTGGTAGATGGGCGATTCCCGGATTACCGCCGCGTTCTGCCGAAGAACCCGGATAAGCATCTGGAAGCGGGCTGCGATATTCTCAAGCAGGCGTTTGCCCGCGCGGCGATCCTCTCGAATGAGAAATTCCGCGGAGTGCGACTGTATGTGAGTGAAAATCAGCTTAAAATCACCGCCAATAACCCGGAGCAGGAAGAGGCGGAAGAGATTCTGGACGTGAGCTACGGCGGGACGGAGATGGAGATAGGCTTCAACGTCAGTTATGTGCTGGATGTGCTGAATGCGCTGAAGTGCGAAACCGTACGCATTATGCTGACTGACTCTGTCTCGAGCGTACAGATTGAAGATGCGGCATCCCAATCCGCAGCCTACGTTGTTATGCCCATGAGGCTGTAGTGAAAAATATCGGGCTATCTTACTTGCCATTTTCAACCTGGGCTGTGCTCGCCCCTGCCACGTACTTCGTGTACGCTCCAGGGTCTGCGCGCAGTCCGCGTTGAAACTGGCTGCGCCGATTACACCCTGGCCCGAAGAAACCCTGATATGTCACTGACGCGCCTTTTAATTAAAGATTTCCGCAACATAGAAAATGCGGATCTCACTTTATCCCCCGGCTTTAATTTTCTGGTTGGCGCTAACGGCAGCGGCAAAACCAGCGTTCTGGAAGCCATCTATACGCTCGGTCACGGCCGGGCGTTTCGCAGCTTGCAAATTGGCCGTGTGATTCGTCATGAGCAGGACGCGTTTGTCCTTCATGGGCGCTTGCAGGGCGAGGAGCGTGAGACATCGATCGGCTTAACCAAGGATAAGCAAGGCGATAGCAAAGTGCGTATCGACGGCACTGATGGTCATAAAGTGGCGGAGCTGGCGCATTTAATGCCGATGCAGCTGATTACCCCGGAGGGCTTTACTTTACTCAATGGCGGCCCCAAATACCGAAGAGCGTTCCTTGACTGGGGATGCTTTCATAACGAAGCCGGGTTTTTCACCGCCTGGAGCAACCTGAAACGGCTACTGAAGCAGCGTAATGCCGCGCTGCGTCAGGTCAACCGTTACGAACAACTGCGTCCGTGGGATAAAGAACTCATCCCGCTGGCGGAACAAATCAGCGCCTGGCGGGCGGAGTACAGTAGCGCTATCGCCCAGGACATGGCGGATACCTGCCAGCAATTTTTACCCGAGTTCACTCTGACTTTCTCCTTTCAGCGCGGCTGGGAGAAAGAGACGGACTATGCGGACGTGCTCGAACGCAGTTTTGAGCGTGATCGTATGTTGACCTATACCGCGCATGGGCCGCATAAAGCGGATTTCCGCATTCGCGCCGACGGCGCACCGGTGGAGGATACCCTGTCGCGCGGGCAGTTAAAGTTGTTAATGTGCGCCTTACGTTTGGCGCAGGGCGAGTTCCTTACCCGCGAAAGCGGGCGGCGCTGCCTTTACCTGATAGATGATTTTGCCTCTGAACTTGACGATGCGCGTCGCGGACTGCTGGCCAGTCGCTTAAAAGCTACGCAATCGCAGGTCTTTGTCAGCGCAATTAGCGCTGAACACGTTCTGGACATGTCGGACAAAAATTCGAAGATGTTCAGCGTAGAAAAAGGTAAAATAACAGATTAACCCAAGATTAAATGAGCGAGAAACGTTGATGTCGAATTCTTATGACTCCTCCAGTATCAAAGTCCTGAAAGGACTGGATGCGGTGCGTAAGCGCCCGGGTATGTATATCGGCGACACGGATGACGGCACCGGTCTGCACCACATGGTATTCGAGGTGGTAGATAACGCTATCGACGAAGCGCTCGCAGGTCACTGTAAAGATATTGTCGTGACCATTCATGCCGATAATTCCGTGTCCGTAACGGATGATGGCCGTGGCATTCCGACCGGGATCCACCCGGAAGAGGGCGTATCGGCGGCAGAAGTCATCATGACGGTTCTGCATGCGGGCGGTAAATTTGACGATAACTCCTATAAAGTGTCCGGAGGTCTGCACGGCGTAGGTGTCTCGGTAGTCAACGCCCTGTCGCAAAAACTGGAACTGGTTATCCAGCGGGATGGCAAAATTCATCGTCAGATCTACGAGCACGGTGTTCCGCAAGCACCGCTTGCTGTGACTGGCGATACTGATAAAACCGGGACGATGGTGCGTTTCTGGCCGAGCCTGGAAACTTTCACAAATGTCACCGAGTTTGAATACGAGATCCTGGCAAAACGCCTGCGGGAACTGTCGTTCCTGAATTCCGGCGTCTCTATCCGCCTGCGCGACAAGCGCGACGGTAAAGAAGACCATTTCCATTATGAAGGCGGCATCAAGGCGTTTGTTGAGTACCTCAACAAGAACAAAACGCCGATCCACCCGAATATCTTCTATTTTTCTACCGAAAAAGACGGTATCGGTGTTGAAGTCGCACTGCAATGGAACGACGGTTTCCAGGAAAACATTTACTGCTTTACCAACAACATCCCGCAGCGTGACGGTGGTACACACCTGGCTGGCTTCCGTGCGGCGATGACCCGTACTCTGAACGCCTACATGGACAAAGAAGGCTACAGCAAAAAAGCCAAAGTCAGCGCCACTGGCGACGATGCCCGTGAAGGCCTGATTGCCGTGGTCTCCGTGAAGGTGCCGGACCCGAAATTCTCCTCGCAGACCAAAGACAAGCTGGTCTCTTCTGAGGTGAAATCGGCGGTAGAACAGCAGATGAACGAACTGCTGAGCGAATACCTGCTGGAAAACCCGTCAGACGCGAAAATCGTGGTCGGTAAAATTATTGATGCGGCACGTGCCCGTGAAGCGGCGCGTCGTGCCCGTGAAATGACCCGTCGTAAAGGCGCGCTGGACTTAGCCGGTCTGCCGGGCAAACTGGCGGACTGTCAGGAACGTGACCCGGCGCTGTCCGAACTGTACCTTGTGGAAGGGGACTCGGCGGGCGGATCTGCGAAGCAGGGACGTAACCGCAAGAACCAGGCAATTCTGCCGTTGAAAGGGAAAATCCTCAACGTTGAGAAAGCGCGCTTCGATAAGATGCTCTCCTCACAGGAAGTGGCAACACTTATCACCGCGTTGGGCTGCGGTATTGGCCGTGACGAGTACAACCCGGATAAACTGCGCTATCACAGCATCATCATCATGACCGATGCGGACGTCGACGGCTCGCACATTCGCACCCTGCTGTTGACCTTCTTCTACCGTCAGATGCCAGAAATCGTTGAACGTGGTCATGTCTACATTGCTCAGCCGCCGCTGTACAAAGTGAAGAAAGGCAAGCAGGAACAGTACATCAAAGACGATGAAGCCATGGATCAATACCAGATCGCTATCGCGCTTGATGGGGCAACGCTACATACCAACGCCAGTGCGCCAGCATTAGCGGGCGAAGCGTTAGAGAAGCTGGTCTCTGAGTATAATGCGACGCAGAAAATGATTGGTCGTATGGAGCGCCGTTTCCCGAAAGCGCTGCTAAAAGAACTGGTATATCAGCCAACGCTGACCGAAGCCGATCTTTCCAACGAGCAGACGGTAACCCGTTGGGTGAACGCGCTGATCACCGAGCTGAACGAGAAAGAGCAGCACGGCAGCATGTGGAAGTTTGATGTTCATGTGAATGAGGAACAGAATCTGTTCGAGCCTATCGTTCGCGTGCGTACGCACGGCGTGGATACCGATTATCCTCTGGATCATGAGTTTGTCACTGGCGCAGAATACCGTCGTATCTGCACCCTGGGTGAGAAACTGCGCGGTCTGATCGAAGAAGACGCGTTTATCGAACGCGGCGAGCGTCGTCAGCCGGTAACCAGCTTTGAGCAGGCGCTGGAGTGGCTGGTGAAAGAGTCGCGTCGCGGCCTGGCTATCCAGCGTTATAAAGGTCTGGGTGAAATGAACCCGGATCAGCTGTGGGAAACTACCATGGACCCGGAAAGCCGCCGTATGCTGCGCGTGACGGTGAAAGATGCGATTGCCGCTGACCAGTTGTTTACCACCCTGATGGGCGATGCTGTCGAACCACGTCGTGCGTTCATTGAAGAAAACGCCCTGAAAGCGGCGAACATTGATATTTAATCAGCTTATAGGCCAGATAAGGCGTTAGCCGCCATCCGGCAATTTACCGTTATGTCATAGCAAAAGGGGAAACATGTTTCCCCTTCCCATCCCTCTTTTCATACTGTTTTTTGTGCCGAATCGCGTTAGCATGAGTCAGGACTCATTTAATGCGGGGATTTCATGGCTATTAAACTCATCGCTATCGATATGGATGGCACCCTTCTGCTACCCGATCACACCATTTCTCCGGCGGTTAAAAACGCGATTGCCGCCGCGCGTGAAAAAGGGGTAAATGTAGTGCTGACCACCGGGCGTCCGTATGCGGGTGTGCACAGTTACCTGAAAGAACTTCATATGGAACAGCCCGGCGATTACTGCATTACCTATAACGGGGCTCTGGTGCAGAAAGCGGGGGACGGCAGTACGGTTGCGCAAACGGCGCTCAGCTATGATGACTACCGTTACCTGGAAAAACTGTCCCGTGAGGTGGGTTCTCACTTCCACGCATTAGACCGAAATACGCTTTATACCGCTAACCGCGATATCAGCTACTACACGGTGCATGAGTCGTATGTGGCGACTATTCCGCTGGTATTTTGTGAAGCGGAGAAGATGGATCCGAACACCCAGTTCCTGAAAGTTATGATGATCGATGAGCCTGCCGTTCTCGACCGGGCGATTGCGCGTATACCGGCAGAGGTGAAGGAAAAGTATACCGTGCTGAAAAGTGCGCCGTACTTCCTCGAAATTCTCGATAAACGGGTCAATAAAGGCACCGGCGTAAAATCGCTGGCCGAGGCGCTGGGTATTAAGCCAGAGGAGGTGATGGCGATTGGCGATCAGGAAAACGACATTGCGATGATCGAATACGCCGATATGGGCGTGGCAATGGATAACGCCATTCCATCGGTGAAAGAGGTGGCTAACTTTGTGACTAAATCGAACCTTGAAGATGGCGTTGCCTGGGCGATTGAACAATATGTTCTGCCCTGATTCACTCCGGCCCGATCGCCGTCGGGCCGATTATTCCACTAATGAACTCAATGCCTTGCAACAAAGACGTTGTAGAAAATAGTTTTTTATTTCAAAAGATTAATCCGCACAGAAATCCCTCCCGCCAGGCGACGGTTGCTATATTCTCCCTCCTCCTTTCGATCCGGCGGCGCTTCTCGCCAGAATAAACGCTTCATTATTATGAAAAAACGCTCCCTTTTGCTGCTGGCGCTGCCCGCTATGGCTTTTTCTACCTGGGCGGCCACCAGCCCCCCGGCGAACCTGTGGCCTGTTTATAGCTATCAGGATGACGCCCCATCTGCTGCCATACCGCCAGTCGCGACAACGATGGTTGCAAAGCCTGCCAGTACCTCCGTGTTGCCTTTTCTGGGGGATGAAGCCCGAAAGCGTGGCTATGAGCTTCCCGAGCCGTTTGGCCTCAATATCAACTACATGAATATTGGGCAGAATATTAACGTTGATAGCATCAACTTTAATGGTCTGGCTTTAGGCCCCAATGGGGGTATTCCATTAGATAACGCTTTTAAAATTAATGTCGGTCATACCCGTGAAAAGAGCAAGACCGAAACGGTCAAGCTGGATGCCTGGCTGCTGCCGTTTATGAATGTGTACGGCCTGGTGGGTTATACCGATGGTCATTCTGTTTCGCAAATTGGTGTTGGGTTGATGGCGAAAAATGGTCACGTTTTTCATCCCACCGATCTGCAAAACCTCAAGTTTAAACTCGACTTTAAAGGCACTACCTATGGTATCGGCACCACGCTGGTTGGCGGCGTAGGTAACTGGTTTACCGCTGTTGATGCTAACTACACCCAGACCCAGTTCGATATTCTTGATGGCAGCATTGACGCCTTTACCGTCTCACCTCGCGTTGGATACCGTTTTACCACCCCGGGTATAGATAAGATGCATCTGCCGTCGGGCAAGCTAAACGTTTGGGTCGGTAGCATGTATCAGGATGTGCAGCAGGAATTTAAAGGCAGCCTCAACGACCTGACCATGCCGTCAGCGACGCTACAAAGGCTGGTGCATATGGCTAACTATAACAATAATGGCCGCTTTGACGTCAAACAACATCTGCAATCACCGTGGAACGTGCTGCTGGGCGCCCAGTATGAAATAACCCGCCATTTCAATATCACCACTGAGTTTGGCTTTGCTGAGCGCAATAGCTTCTTTGTGGCCGGTGAGTACCGCTTTTGAACCGCTGCCATTGCCGGCTGTTGCTTTGCGTCGCCGGTGTGCTGTCCGGCGTGGCGCAGGCGGCGCTGCCCAGCCGCAGTCAGGTGGACGGCTGGCTACAGCAAATGGGGGATAGCGATACTTACGATGCCGCCAAAGGCGTCAATTGGGGAGTAATGCCCGGGCCATTTTATACCCCTGAACTGGGGCTGGGCATCGGTACCGCTATTGTCGGTATGTATCGCCCCGATCCTGCCGATAATGTTAGCCAGGTATCCACGCTGTCGCTGAGCGGCTATTTTAGCTCTACGGGGGCTTTCGGCGTAAGCCTGCAAAATTACGCCTTTTTCGCGCAAGATCGCTGGCGTTTCTTCCTCACTGGCGCATTGAGCGACACGCCCACGTACTATTGGGGACAAGGCTTTGCTGCTGGTGATAAAGACAGTCATAAGCAGGCCTATACCGCGCAGGTGCTGGATCTGCAACCCATGGTGTATCTTCGGCTGGTCAACAATATCTATCTTGGTGTTGGCTGGACGCTGGATGTACAGCACGCCGCGCAAATCGATGAGGACGATTTGCCCAGAATTCAACATACAGCGCAGGGCAGTTCTTCACTGAGTAACGGCGGTAGCGTTGAAATGAGTTGGGATGACCGTGATTTTATGCCTAACCCACGTAAAGGACAGTATGCCACCCTTCGCTATACCCACTTTGCGCCGGACGTCGGTAGCGATACGCGGTTTGATGAATACCAGTTGCACTACAGTCAATACCACGCCGTTGATGATAAAGATGTGCTGGCCTGGGAAGCTGACGGCGCCTTTACCCAGGGCGACGTGCCGTGGAATATGCTGCCGCTGCTGGGCAGCAACCATCGTATGCGCGGCTATTATGAAGGGCGCTATCGCGATAAAAACGCCATCAGCGGCCAACTGGAATATCGCCATAAGTTGAGCTGGCGGCATGGCGTTGTCGGTTGGGTGGGAGCGGGCACCATGGGATCGTCTTTGCACCATCTGGATGACGGGCGATGGCTGCCTTCTGCGGGCGGGGGCTATCGCTTTGAGTTCAAGCCGCGCGTCAACGTGCGGCTGGATTACGGCGTGGGCAAAGGCAGCAGCGGTTTTTATTTTCAGGTAGGAGAAGCATTTTGAGGACCATCGTTCGGGTTATTTTTCTGGCGCTGCTGTTTCTGACGGAGAGCGCCCGCGCCGCCGTACCACTGACGCTCTATCTGTCCACTCCCCCAATGCCTGCTGCCAGTGAGGCCTGGCCGACGATGCCGCCGCAGCCGCTGCCAAAGGGGTTGCGTCCGTGTTGCGCTTTTGGTTACGACCTGCATGCCGAGCTGTTGGGACTGCCGGTTCCGTTCTATGAGTTAAATAACGTCGTGACGGTGGATTCGCTGGGGCATCATCAGTACAACGACCATCTGTATTCGGGCGTGGCAAACCTTACCGGCCTTAGCGGTGAGAATAACGGTATTGTGTATACCTTGCGTGGCGGATTCATCGACACCGCACATGTGCGGGATACCGCTGATATGACAGTGTATATTTTCAGCCAACTACTACCAAAGTTGGGGCAGGCTTTTACCCTGAATCTGGGCGAGGAACTGGCCGAACGGCGTCTGGTCTTTACTGCTTTTATCCCTCCGGTCGATGCACGCGAGCGTTACACGCTGGCCGCCTGGCTGTCGGCGCATCTGGCGTTCCAGGTGGCGGAGTGGCACGAAATCGCCCAATGGTACGGTTTCGAGTCCGTTCGCGGATTTTCTGAGGGAGTATCGGCCTTTTCGCCGGAAGATCTCTATTCTAACCTCGCAGGAGCCCGTCTGGCGGCATCTTTAATTGTCGGCGGCCAGACGAAAACGCAAGAGATGTACAACACGGCGATGGAAACGGCACTGCGGCAAGCGCTGACGCAGCTGGCAGCGCAGCCGGCGCAGATCACCCGTTTTCACTTTGATATGCTTGATGGCCGTTGGTGGAACAGCCAGCGGCGCGTACCAGAAAAATATCTGGTGCTGCATCGTAATTATCAGATGGGGGATAACCGCCTGCCGACCGCGGTTCCTGGCGAGATAACGCCGCTATTGCCGCTGAGCTTGCCCCATCGCTGGCGCGGTATCCCGCTTAGCACGCTGGCGCAACTACAATTGTGGCCCAGCGAGGATATGGCGCAGCTACCGCCTCCCGCGCACTATTACAGCGAAAAAGATTTTGCCGCCCTGGCGGAGCAGGCGCGGCTACAGGACGAAAAAACACAGAATCATTAAACAGGCAGTAGCGGTAGTCGTAGGCTATTCCCCTCTTCCATCCTCGACGTACTGTTTTATACCGTGATAACTGGCGATGTGAAACGCGTCGTTTGGCGAGCCGGAAGCCATTATGGCGAAGGATGACCGGCTATCCATGCGTCAAGCGCCGTCAGTCCCTGCATTACGACAGTGCGGATATCAATACCGCTAAATGGCTGTATTTCCAGCTCCCGACAGGCTTCGGTTGCCTGCGTCATCCCCAGACTGGCGCAGCTACTTTTTAACTTATGCGCCAGCCGCTTAATGTTAATGTCGTCATTTATGGCGCGCGCCGCCTCGATCTCCCCGACTAAAGGCAGCGCGCTTTCTTTGAATAACGCGACCCATTGCCGGAGTTTTTCCGGGCCGACAGCCGCCATATCGCCGGTAAGCTGATGTTCGTTCAGCATCGCCTGCGCGTGGTGAGATTTGCCCTGTAAATAATGCGCTATCATGCGGTAAAGCTCCTCGCGGGGAACGGGCTTTTGAATGATCCCGCAGAAAAGACCAGCGGTACGCTGACGAAGATTATCGTCTATCACATGCGCGCTAAAACCAATGCGTTTCATGGCGGGATACTGACTCATCAACTGCTGCGCCAGGGTTAAGCCGTCATAGTCCGGTAAATCGAAATCCACCAACGCAACGTCAAAGGTCTTGCCTTCGGCTAAACAGCGTAGCGCGCTGGTCGCGCTTTCAGCAAGCGCGACGGTTACGCCTTTGTCCGTAAGCATTTCGGTGGTGATACGCTGCGTCAGAGCGTTGTCTTCAATCAGCAACAGGCGTAACCCGTTAAGATTTATCGCTTCCCTGAACACATTGTTGTTCGCGGGCCTGGGGTGGTGAATCGGCAGTTGTAAACGAAAACAACTGCCAATATGAAGCGTACTGGTGACGGTTAGCGTCCCGCCCATCGCTTGCGCCAGGCTGGCGCTAATCGCCAGTCCCAGTCCCGTCCCGCCCCGGCGTCCTGTCGCCTGAACAAACGGTTTAAAAATATCCATCAGCTTCGCTTCAGGGATACCGCATCCGGTATCTTCAACCTCAATGAACCAGTTCTGCGCATTGCAAAACGTGCGCAGCACAATGTTGCCGCGATCGGTAAATTTCGCGGCGTTACTTAAAAGGTTTATCACAATCTGGCGTATCCGGCGCGGATCGCCTTGTAGCGTTGAGGGTAGCTGGTCGCTAACGTCGGCGATTAACTCCACGGTCTGAGGATGAACGCGACTGTGCATTAAATGCAGGGCGCTATGCAACAGTTGTCTCGGTTCAAACGGCTCCTCGCTGATGGAGACATTGGTCCCGCCCACTTCAATCGCCGAGTAATCAAGGATATCGTTAAGGATCGCCAGTAGCGACTCACCTGAATCATTAATGGCCTGTAAATCGTCACGGTAGTTTGCCATAAGCGGCTTATCGGCCAGCAATTGCACCGTACCAAGGATGCCGTAAAGCGGCGTGCGAATTTCATGGCTCATTGCGGCAAGGAACGTCGATTTCGCTTTGTTGGCCTTTTCCGCTTCGGCACGTGCTTGCCGGTGTTCCAGCACCAGCGCATGAAGCTCCGCCGTTTGCGACCGTACCTGTTCCGCCAGATCTTCACGATGATGGTCCAGTTTGCGTACATTAGCGCGAAATGCCTCCATCAGGCGACTGATGGTATCAAGTTCGCTGACGCCAGCCGCTTCCGGGAACGACGAGTCGATATCGCCCTCCAGAAGTTTCTGCAGGGCCTGCGTTTGTTGGGCCAGCGGGCGGGATACGGAACGGTAAACCACTCGCCAAAGGATAAAACTTAATGAGCACAGCGCCAGAATGCCTAAAATTATTAACCCTATTTGCCCCCTCTGGCTGGCATGTTTAAGGCGCGCTAACCCAGCCTCATTACGTTTTTCGATGGCATTGACCAGTTGCGATACTTCCGTACTGAAGCGGGTAAACTGGAAGAGGTTGTTTTCCATTAGCGTTTGAAGCTGGCCACGGATCGCGTTTTCCTTGCGGAACAGAGAAACCAGTGTGGTGTACTGGCTTATTTGCGCCAGGGCGTCGCCGATTTGAGCGCGAACGGTAGGATCTTCTATACGTTGTTGGCGACGGGATAAAATTTTAACCAGCTGATTAAGTTTTTCATCGGTTTTATCGGCATCGCTCAACCCTTGCGCATCTTTTAAGGTCACAATAAGCTGCTTAAACCGCAGGGCATTAACCCGCAACTCATTCATCTGATTCACATATTCAAGGTCGATATCAATTAACCGGTCAAGCGCGCGCTCAGCCAGGTCCCCTTTATTGCTTTCAATCAGATCGTAAATACCGGCCTGGGTGGCGCCTGCGGATGTCGCCGCATTATTAGCCTGGCCGTGGGCCTGAGCGGCAATATTTTCCGCCGCCTCCGCAATCTGGCGGCTTAGCTGCTGTTGCTGCGTGCGCAACGTGAGAATTTCGCCGACCAGTGTTCCCTGTTGTCCAAGCGTTTGCGCAATCTCTTTTTCTTGCCGGGCGATGGCCGAGGTATTAAACCCCTGCTCGCTTAATGCCTGCAAAAGATGGTTAATTTTAAGGCTTTGCGCTTTCAGCATCTTCCCCTGGGCAAGCCAGACGCCCTTGCTATCGGCATTGGTCAGATTTTGTGCGGAAAAAAGCGCATAAGCGCTGGCTTCGCTTAACTGTCTGGCCATATTCATCGTCGGGATTAGTGCCTGCGTATTGGTTTGCTCCACCTGACTAATGACGCGCAGGCCTATCCAGCCAATCACGGTACTGAGCAGGTTGAGCGCCGCCATCAGGGCAAAAGCCAGCCATAATCTGCGGGTTAGTGAAGGCGTTGACATTTATGCGCCGCAGGTGAAATGGGTTGAGTTGCCGTAAGGAAAACCATTAGGATAAAACCTTGTTGATGATGGGGCTATCATGCGCACGCTTATTTCGTTCTTTTTTTTGATAATCATCGTCTCGAATGTAGAAACGGCGTTAGCCGGAACCGGGTTGTTGCACTGGACGCGTGCCGATCGGGCGATTCCGTGGCGGCAAACGTCAGTCAATGCCATTAAACCCTGGAAATTGTGTGCATTATACCCCAGCCTGAAAGATTCTTACTGGCTGTCCGTCAATTATGGGATGCAGAAAGCAGCTAACGTCTATGGCGTTGATTTAAAAGTGCTGGAAGCGAACGGCTATCGACAACTGGCGACTCAGCAGCAACAAATGATGCAATGCCGGGAATGGGGTGCTGATGCGATTCTGCTTGGCAGCAGTACCGACCGTTTCCCGGAGCTGGAACGGTATGCCGGTCATTTGCCGGTTATTGAACTGGTGAATATGATTCATGACGCCAGAGTGGCGACCCGTGTCGGTTTGCCGTGGTTTCAGATGGGCTACCTGCCAGGACGTTACCTGGCGCAGTGGAGCAAAGGAAAAACGCTTAACGTTTTACTCTTCCCTGGGCCGGATGAAGCCGGCGGAAGCCAGGAGATGGTCGCGGGTTTTCAGCAGGCGATTAAAGGCAGCGCCATTAACATCGTGGATATCGCCTGGGGCGATAATGATATTGAAGTACAGCGTAACTTGTTACAGGAAATGCTGGAGCGCCATCCGGACGCCAATGTGGTCGCCGGGTCGGCAATAGCGGCGGAGGCGGCAATGGGGGAAGGACGGAACCTGACGTCGCCGCTCACCATCGTTTCGTTTTATCTGACGCATCAGGTTTATCGCGGTTTAAAGCGCGGCCATATCCTGATGGCGCTCAGCGATCAGATGGCCTGGCAGGGAGAATTGGCAATAGCGCAGGCGATTAAGGTCTTACAGGGTCAGTCCGTGCCTGGAAACATTAGTCCGCCGGTACTTATTTTGACGCATAAAAACGCTGACAGCGCGCGCGTTCGCCGTTCGCTATCGCCGCCTGGTTTCCGGCCTGTCTATCTGTATCAATACACATCTGAGGCTAAAAAGTAACCTTCGCCATGCTGGGTAACCAGTAGCTCTGGTGTAATTTTGTGGCGTAAGCGGCGAACCAATACATCAATCGTGCGGAGATCCGGCGTTTCTACGCGGCGGGCGGAAAGCATCCGCAGCAGGCGTTCTCGATGTAGTACTTTACCTGGGTTAGTGACAAAAGCCAGCAGCAGTTCGTATTCTGCACGCGTCAGCTTAATGGTTTCACCGTTGTATTCCAGCGTGTGGTTCATGACATTCAGGCAATAACCGGAAAAAACATAGCAGTTTTCGTTGACGCTTTGCGGCGTGGGGTGAGCCAGATCGATGCGCCATAAAAGATTTTTCACCCGCACTACCAGCTCGCGCAGTTCCAGCGGCTTGGTGACGTAGTCGTCCGCGCCCATCTCCAGCCCGACGATGCGGTCGATTTGGTCGCAACGCCCCGTCACCAGAATGATGCCCACCGTGGAGCGTTCGCGTAGTGATCTGGTCAGCATCAACCCGTTTTCATCGGGAAGATTGATATCCAGCAGAATCAGCGAAATGTGCTCATGCTCCATGATGTCGCGCAGGCCCGCGCCGCTGTCGGTCACCGAAACGCGATACCCCTCCTGCTCAAAATAGGCCTGTAATCTGGCCTGAGTAACAGGTTCATCCTCAACAATAACAATGTGATGTGACATCCTGCGCGCGATCTCTTTCTGTTCATATCTGTTCATATATTGCCGTATCCCGTTCATCCTGACCAGTGACGCTGTTCATATTTGCGGAATAAGATCTGCGCATTAAACCATATAATTACAGGGGCTATTATGCGAAAACTCTGGAGAGCGCTACTCAGGCCAAGCGCCCGTTGGTCGATACTGGCGCTGGTCATTGTCGGGATTGTGATCGGTGTCGCGCTGATTGTGTTACCTCACGTCGGTATCAAACTGACCAGTTCGACAGAGTTTTGCGTCAGCTGCCATAGTATGCAGCCGGTGTATCAGGAATATAAACAGTCCGTCCATTTCCAGAATGCCTCTGGCGTACGCGCGGAATGTCACGATTGCCATATCCCCCCAGATATCCCCGGCATGGTGAAACGTAAGCTGGAAGCCAGTAACGATCTTTACCAGACGTTTATCGCCCACTCGATTGATACCCCGGAAAAATTTGAAGCCAAACGTGCCGAGCTTGCCGAGCGTGAATGGGCGCGTATGAAAGAGAATAACTCCGCGACCTGTCGCTCCTGCCATAACTACGACGCAATGGATCACGCGAAACAGAACCCGGAAGCAGCGCGGCAAATGAAAATCGCCGCGAAAGAAAATCAATCCTGCATCGACTGCCATAAAGGGATTGCCCATCAGCTACCGGATATGAGCAGCGGTTTCCGCAAACAATTTGAAGAACTGCGCGCCAGTGCCAGTACGCATAATGACGGCGATACGCTTTATTCGCTGGATATCAAGCCGATTTACGCCGCTAAAGGTGATAAAGAACCGGCTGGTTCGCTGCTACCCGCTTCTGAAGTGAAAGTCCTTAAACGGGACGGGGACTGGCTGCAGGTGCAAGTCGAAGGCTGGACGGAGACGGACGGTCGCCAGCGCGTACTGACGCAGTTGCCCGGTAAACGTATTTTTGTCGCTTCGATTCGTGGTGATGTGCAACAGCATGTGAAAACGCTGGAAAAAACGACCGTTGCCGCAACCAATACCGAGTGGAGCAAGTTACAGGCGACCGCATGGATGCAAAAAGGCGATATGGTGAATGATATTAAACCCATCTGGGCCTACGCGGATTCGCTCTATAACGGAACCTGTAACCAGTGTCATGGCGCGCCGGATAAAGCGCACTTCGACGCTAACGGCTGGATCGGCACGCTCAATGGCATGATCGGTTTTACCAGTCTGGATAAGCGTGAAGAACGTACCTTGTTGAAATATCTCCAGATGAATGCGTCTGATACCACCACTACGCCGCACAGCGATAAGGGAGAAAACAATGAAAAATAAGGACACGTTATACGTCTCACGTCGTCGTTTTCTGGCGCAACTCGGCGGCCTGACGGTGGCAGGAATGCTGGGGCCGTCACTGTTGACGCCTCGCAGCGCTCATGCGGCGGATGCCGTGACGCCTGGCGCCGCGACGAAAGAAGGTATCCTGACGGGTTCCCACTGGGGGGCGATTCGCGCCACGGTAGCCGAAGGTCGCTTTGTGGCGGCAAAACCATTTGAACAGGATAAATATCCGTCCAAAATGATCGCCGGCCTGCCCGATCATGTTCACAATGCGGCGCGTATCCGCTACCCGATGGTGCGTGTCGACTGGATGCGCAAAGGTCATCAAAGCGACACCTCGCAGCGTGGGGATAATCGTTTTGTGCGGGTCTCCTGGGATGAGGCGCTGGATCTGTTCTATCAGGAGCTGGAGCGGGTGCAGAAAACCTATGGGCCGAGTGCGTTACTGACGGCGAGCGGCTGGCAATCTACCGGTATGTTCCATAACGCCTCCGGGATGCTGGCGCGCGCCATTGCGCTGCATGGCAATAGCGTTAGCACAGGAGGGGACTATTCCACCGGCGCGGCGCAGGTGATTCTGCCGCGCGTGGTCGGCTCAATGGAAGTGTACGAACAGCAAACGTCATGGCCTCTTGTTTTACAGAACAGTAAAACGATTGTGCTGTGGGGATCGGATATGGTGAAAAACCAGCAGGCGAACTGGTGGTGCCCGGATCACGATGTCTATCAGTACTATGAACAATTAAAAGAGAAGGTCGCCAGCGGCGATATCTCGGTTATCAGCATCGACCCGGTCGTCACTTCCACGCATGATTATCTGGGGCGCGATAAGGTTAAACACATTGCCATTAACCCGCAGACGGACGTTCCGTTGCAGCTGGCGCTGGCGCATACTCTGTACAGTGAGAAACTGTACGATAAAAACTTCCTCGCTAACTATTGCGTCGGTTTTGAACAGTTTCTCCCCTATTTGCTCGGTGAGAAAGATGGGCAACCTAAAGATGCCGCCTGGGCGGAAAAACTGTGCGGTATTGACGCCGACACCATCCGCGCGCTGGCACGGCAGATGGCGGGCGACAGAACGCAGATCATCGCAGGTTGGTGCGTACAGCGTATGCAGCATGGCGAACAATGGTCATGGATGGTGGTCGTGCTGGCGGCAATGCTGGGGCAGATTGGTTTACCGGGCGGCGGCTTTGGCTTTGGCTGGCACTATAACGGCGCCGGTACGCCGAGCCGTAAGGGGATCATTTTAAGCGGCTTCTCCGGTTCGACGACCGTTCCGCCAGTACACGACAGCACCGATTACAAAGGTTACAGCAGCACCATTCCTATTGCGCGTTTTATGGATGCCATCCTCGAGCCAGGGAAAGTGATTAACTGGAACGGGAAATCGGTTAAATTACCATCGCTGAAAATGTGCGTATTCGCCGGGACCAACCCGTTCCATCGGCACCAACAAATTAACCGCATGATTGAGGGATGGCGCAAGCTGGAAACGGTTATCGCTATTGATAACCAGTGGACATCGACTTGCCGCTTTGCGGATATCGTCTTGCCGGCTACCACTCAATTTGAGCGTAACGACCTCGATCAGTTCGGCAACCACTCCAACCGCGGCATTATTGCCATGAAACAGGTTGTTCCGCCACAGTTTGAAGCGCGTAACGACTTTGACATTTTCCGCGATCTCTGCCGCCGCTTTAACCGTGAAGCAGCGTTCACGGAAGGTCTGGATGAAATGGGGTGGCTGAAGCGCATCTGGCAGGAAGGGAGTCAGCAGGGGAAAGGCCGCGGTATCCACTTACCGACTTTTGAGGTGTTCTGGAATCAGCAGGAGTACATTGAGTTTGAGCATCCGCAAATGTTTGTGCGCCATCAGGCCTTCCGCGAAGATCCGGACCTGGAACCGCTGGGAACGCCAAGCGGCTTGATCGAGATTTACTCCAAAACGATCGCCGACATGAAATATGACGATTGTCAGGGCCATCCGATGTGGTTTGAAAAAATCGAACGTTCGCATGGTGGGCCGGGATCGCAGCGCTGGCCGCTGCATTTACAGTCCGTCCACCCTGATTACCGCCTGCATTCCCAATTGTGTGAGTCGGAAACATTGCGCCAACACTACGCTGTTGGTGGCAAGGAGCCGGTCTTTATTAATCCACAGGATGCCAGCGCACGCGGGATCCGTAACGGCGACATCGTGCGGGTATTCAATGCGCGTGGGCAGGTACTGGCGGGAGCGGTAGTTTCCGATCGGTACGCGCCGGGCGTGGCGAGAATTCATGAAGGCGCATGGTACGATCCTGATAAAGGGGGGAAAATTAATGCGTTGTGTAAGTATGGCAACCCTAACGTATTAACACTGGATATCGGTACGTCGCAACTCGCACAGGCGACCAGCGCACATACTACGCTGGTAGAAATTGAAAAATATACCGGCCCTGTTGATAACGTCACGGCGTTTAACGGCCCTGTGGAGATGGTCGCGCAGTGTGAATATGTCCCCGCATCGCAGGGGGATCTACATGGTTAAGCAAATAACGCTTGCCCAGGAACAGTATGCCTGTGTATATGCATGGCTGGCGTTGCTCTTTTTCCGGGAAGTCGATGAGGAAGGGTTAAGGCAATTACAGTCCGCGGAGATCGCGGACTGGCTGGCGTTATTAAAGCGCCAGCCAGATCTGGCGGCGTCGGTGGCGTTGGTCGAACAAAAAATTGCCGCGCTTAGTCTACGCCAGGATGCGCAACTGGAACTGGCGGCAGATTTTTGCGGGTTATTTCTGCTGACGGATAAAAAAGCGGCATTGCCTTATGCCTCGCACTACCCGCAGCAGGACCCCGGCATGATTAAACATTTATTGCTTGACGCCGGGATGGACGTCAACGACGACTTTAAAGAACCGGCCGATCATCTGGCCATTTATCTGGAATTACTGAGCCATTTACATTTTTCGTTAGGTGAATCGTTCCAACAACGCAGAATGAATAAATTACGTCAGAAAACATTATCGTCATTACTGGAGTGGCTTCCGGAATTTACAAATAATTGCGTTAAGCATGATCCCTATGGTTTTTATGCTGCGTTAAGTCAATTATTGTTGGCTATCGTTCGTTTTGATGATGGAAAAGAGGATTTGCGCGTTGTGGCTACAAAATGAAATAAGTGATACGTATCGCAAAAAAACGCTTACGATAGCCGGGGGTTATCATATCTATAGGTTTGGTCAATTGTAATTATTGATACCAATCAATATCCACAATGGGTTTGCATTTAGTATTGACGGGCCTCATGAGTAAAAAAATAAAATTTAATTAATCATGCCGCAATACCCCATAAGGATAATGATATGAAAAAAATTACCCTCTATGCGACAACGGTTATCACCGTTGGGCTGTTATGTTATTTAGGTTTGTCCGGGTATGTATGGTATTACGACAAACAACGCAGTAAAAAAAGCGATGTGCAGGCATCTGTGGTGGGAGAAAATAATAAAATTCTTGGCTATTTCAGGGAGAAAGGATGTGATTATTGTCATACGCCTTCCGCTGAATTACCTTTTTATTCCTCTTTTCCGGTGGCAAAGCAGCTAATGGATTACGATATCCAGCTCGGCTATAAATCGTTTAACCTTGAGGCAGTCCGTGCCGCCCTGATTGCAGATACGCCGGTGCCGCAAAGCGAACTAAATAAAATTGAATGGGTTATGCAACATCAGACTATGCCGCCAACCCGCTATGTCGCGCTGCACTGGGCCGGGGGCGTTAGCGATAAAGAGCGTACTGACATTCTGACCTGGATAGCCGATCAGCGTGAACGTCATTATGCCAGCGCCGATACCGATGCAGCGCACCGGAATGAGCCCGTTCAGCCTATTCCGCGCAATATCCCTGTCGATGCTAAAAAAGTCGATTTAGGCTTCCGTCTTTATCATGATGAACGTTTATCCGGGGACAGCACAATATCCTGTGCGCATTGTCACGCGTTAAATGCTGGTGGTGTAGATGGCAGAAAAACCTCAATTGGCGTTGGCGGTGCGGTAGGACCAATAAATGCGCCGACGGTCTTCAACTCGGTCTTTAATATTGAGCAATTCTGGGATGGTCGCGCTGCGACCCTGCAAGAACAAGCCGGCGGACCGCCGTTAAACCCCATCGAAATGGCCTCTAAATCCTGGGATGAAATTATTAGCAAGCTTGATAAAGATCCGGTATTGAAAAAAGATTTCCAGGCAGTTTATCCGCAAGGATTTACCGGGGAAAATATTACCGATGCGATTGCTGAATTTGAAAAAACATTGATAACACCGGACTCTGCTTTTGATAAATGGTTACGTGGAGATGAAAGTGCGCTGACCGCGCAACAGAAACACGGTTATCAATTATTTAAAGAGAATAAATGTGCGACCTGTCACGGCGGTATCATTTTGGGGGGGCGTTCCTTTGAACCGTTAGGATTAAAACGTGACTTTAATTTTGGTGAAATTACAGCGGCGGATATTGGTCGTATGAACGTCACTAAAGAGGTACGCGATAAATTACGACAAAAAGTTCCGGGTTTACGCAATGTGGCGTTAACGGCACCTTATTTCCATCGGGGTGATGTACCGACGCTGGATGGCGCGGTAAAACTGATGCTGCGCTATCAGGTTGGCACCGATCTGCCACAAAACGATATTGACGATATCGTCGCCTTCCTGGAAAGCCTGACTGGTGTTTATACGCCCTATCAGCCTGAATATGCGCAATGACGATGATGCTTGAAGCCAGAGAACTGCACTGCGAGCGGGACGAGAGGACGCTGTTTTGCGGGCTGTCGTTCACCGTGGGCGCCGGGGAGTGGGTGCAAATTACCGGCGGCAACGGCGCCGGGAAAACCACCCTCCTGCGCCTGCTTGCCGGGCTGGCGCGCCCCGACAGCGGCGGGGTGTACTGGCAGGGCGAACCCCTGCACCGCGTGCGCGACAGCTATCACCAGAACCTGCTGTGGATTGGCCACCAGCCGGGGATAAAAACCCGGCTTTCCGCGCTGGAAAACCTGCGCTTTTATCATCACGACGGCAACACGGCGCAGTGTCTGGAGGCGCTGGCGCAGGCCGGGCTCGCCGGATACGAAGATATTCCCGTGAATCAGCTTTCTGCCGGCCAGCAGCGCCGGGTGGCGCTGGCCCGTCTCTGGCTGACCCGTGCCACGCTTTGGATCCTTGATGAACCGTTCACCGCCATCGATGTTAACGGCGTGGAACGGCTCACCCGGCGGATGGCGCAGCACGTCGGGCAGGGCGGGAGCGTCATGCTGACCACCCACCAGCCGTTAAACGCTGCCGCGGATAAAATCCGCCGTATTGCGCTGGCCACTGAGGGGGCCGGGCAATGATGTGGCGCATCTTCCGCCTCGAACTGCGTGTGGCGTTTCGCCACCGCGCCGAAATCGCCAATCCGCTGTGGTTCTTTCTGATTGTCATCACCCTGTTTCCGCTGAGCGTTGGCCCGGAGCCGCAGCTTCTGGCGCGGATTGCGCCGGGAATTATCCAGGTGGCGGCGCTGCTGGCTTCCCTGCTGGCGCTGGAGCGCCTGTTCCGTGACGACCTGCAGGACGGCAGCCTGGAGCAGCTGATGCTGCTGCCGTTGCCGCTGCCGGCGGTGGTGCTGGCAAAGGTGCTGGCGCACTGGGTGGTGGCCGGCCTGCCGCTGATACTGCTCTCCCCGCTGGTGGCGCTGCTGCTGGGGATGGATACCGGCGGCTGGAAAATGATGGCGCTGACGCTGCTGCTCGGCACCCCGACGCTGAGTTTCCTCGGCGCGCCGGGCGCCGGGCTGACGGTGGGGCTGAAACGCGGCGGTGTGCTGCTGAGCGTCCTGGTCCTGCCGCTGGCCATCCCGGTGCTGATTTTTGCCACCGCGGCGATGGAGGCGGCGTCGATGCATTTACCCGCTGACGGCTACCTGGCGGTTTTGGGGGCGCTGCTGGCAGGCAGCGCCACGTTAAGCCCCTTTGCCACGGCGGCGGCGTTACGGGTCAGCGTGCAGTAATGTGCACAGGATTTACAGGCCGCAGGGCGAAGCCGCCCCTCCGGCAAAATGAATGTTCATTAATGGAGTCTGGTGACTGAACTATGTGGAAAACACTTCATCAACTGGCGATGCCTCCCCGGCTCTATCAGATCTGTGGCTGGCTCATCCCCTGGCTGGCGGTGGCCGGCGCGGTTGCGCTGGGCATCGGCTGGGTCTGGGGCTTTGGCTTTGCGCCGGCGGATTATCAGCAGGGGCAAAGCTACCGCATCATCTACCTGCACGTTCCGGCGGCCATCCTGTCGATGGGCATTTACGCCTCGATGGCTGTCGCCGCGTTTACCGGGCTGGTCTGGCAGATGAAAATGGCCAGCCTTGCCGTTGCGGCGATGGCGCCGGCTGGCGCCGTGTTTACCTTTATCGCGCTGGTTACCGGTTCCGCATGGGGAAAACCAATGTGGGGCACCTGGTGGGTGTGGGATGCGCGGCTGACCTCGGAGCTGGTGCTGTTGTTCCTCTACGCCGGCGTTATTGCCCTGTGGCAGGCCTTTGATGACCGCAAACTGGCGGGGCGTGCGGCGGGGATCCTGGTGCTGATTGGCGTGGTGAACCTGCCTGTCATTCATTACTCCGTTGAGTGGTGGAACACGCTGCATCAGGGGTCGACGCGGATGCAGCAGAGCATCGACCCGGCGATGCGCTCGCCGCTGCGCTGGGCGATAGCCGGCTGCCTGCTGCTGTTCATGACGCTTGCGCTGATGCGTATGCGCAACCTGATTTTAATGATGGAAAAACGCCGCCCGTGGGTGAGCGAACTGATACTGAAAAGGGGGCGCCAGTGAGTCCGGCATTTTCATCGTGGAGCGAGTTTTTCGCCATGGGCGGGTACGCCTTTTTTGTCTGGCTGGCCGTGGCAATGACCGTGGTCCCGCTGGCGGCGCTGGTCCTGCATACCTTTTTTCAGCACCGCGCCATTTTACGCGGCGTGGCGCAGCAGCGCGCCCGGGAAGCCCGGATGCGTGCGGCGCAGGCGCAACGGGAGGCCGCGTGAATATCCGACGTAAAAACCGGTTATGGATAGCCTGCGGTATCCTGGCAGGCCTGGCTCTGACCCTGGCGCTTATCCTGTACGCGCTGCGTTCGAACATCGACCTGTTTTATACCCCGGGCGAAATCCTTTACGGTAAGCGCGAAACGCAGCAGATGCCGGAAACCGGCCAGCGCCTGCGCGTCGGCGGTATGGTGATGCCCGGCAGCGTCCGGCGCGACCCGGACTCGCTGAAGGTGAATTTCAGTATCTATGACGCCGAAGGGGCGGTGACGGTGAGCTATGAAGGCATTCTGCCGGACCTGTTCCGCGAAGGGCAGGGCGTGGTGGTGCAGGGCACACTGGAGAAGGGTAACCACATACAGGCGCAGGAGGTGCTCGCCAAACACGACGAGAACTACACCCCGCCCGAGGTGGAAAAAGCGATGCAGGAAAACCACCGCCGTCCGCAGGGCGTTTATAAGGATAAATCATCATGATGCCTGAAGCCGGCAACGGGCTGCTGTGCCTGGCGCTCGGGGTGGCGTTACTGCTGTCCGTGTATCCGTTATGGGGCGTGGCGCGCGGCGATGCGCGCATGATGGCGTCAGCCAGGCTGTTTTCCTGGCTGCTGTTTCTTTGTGTGGCGGGCGCGTTTGCCGTGCTGGTACACGCCTTTGTGGTTAACGACTTCACGGTGCTCTACGTCGCCAGCAACTCGAACACGCAGCTTCCTGTCTGGTACCGGGTGGCCGCCACCTGGGGGGCGCACGAAGGTTCGCTGCTGTTATGGGTCTTGCTGATGAGCGGCTGGACGTTTGCGGTGGCGTTGTTCAGCAAGTCCATGCCGCCGGATATTGTGGCCCGCGTACTGGCGGTGATGGGGATGGTGAGCGCCGGGTTTCTGCTGTTCATCCTCTTTACCTCCAGCCCGTTCGCCCGCACGTTGCCGGACTTTCCGGTGGAAGGGCGCGATCTGAATCCTCTGCTGCAGGATCCGGGGCTGATTTTCCACCCGCCGCTGCTGTATATGGGCTATGTCGGCTTCTCGGTGGCCTTTGCCTTTGCCATTGCCGCGTTGCTGAGCGGGCGGCTGGACAGCACCTTTGCCCGTTTCTCGCGTCCCTGGACGCTGGCGGCGTGGATTTTCCTGACGCTGGGTATCGTGCTCGGCTCCGCATGGGCCTATTACGAGCTCGGCTGGGGCGGCTGGTGGTTCTGGGACCCGGTTGAAAACGCCTCCTTTATGCCGTGGCTGGCAGGCACCGCGCTGATACACTCGCTGGCGGTCACCGAACAGCGCGCCAGCTTTAAGGCGTGGACGCTGCTGCTGGCCATCTGCGCCTTCTCGCTCTGTCTGCTGGGCACCTTCCTGGTGCGCTCGGGCGTGCTGGTGTCGGTCCACGCCTTCGCCTCCGACCCGTCGCGCGGCATGTTCATCCTCGCCTTTATGGTGCTGGTGACAGGCGGTTCGCTGCTGCTGTTCGCCGCGCGCGGACATAAGGTGCGTTCCCGGGTAAACAATGCCCTGTGGTCGCGGGAGTCGCTGCTGCTGGCTAATAACGTGCTGCTGATGGCCGCCATGCTGGTGGTGCTGCTGGGCACGCTGCTGCCGCTGGTACACAAACAGCTGGGGCTGGGCAGCATTTCGATTGGCGAACCGTTTTTCAATACCATGTTCACCTGGCTGATGGCGCCGTTTGCCCTGCTGCTGGGGATTGGGCCTCTGGTGCGCTGGGGCCGTGACAGGCCACGTAAAATCAGAACGCTGCTGCTGGCTGCCGTTGTCACTACCCTGGCGCTGTCGGTACTTTTGCCATGGCTACTGGAAGATAACATCATCGCCATGACGGCGGTGGGGATGGCGATGGCCTGCTGGATTGTTGTGCTGGCGGTGGCCGAAGCCGTACAGCGCCTGTCCCGCGGCACGAAAACGCCCCTCAGCTACTGGGGGATGGTGGCGGCGCACCTCGGGCTGGCGGTGACGATTACCGGCATCGCCTTCAGCCAGAATTACAGCGTGGAGCGGGACGTGCGGATGCGGGCGGGCGACAGCGTGGATATCCACCACTACCGGTTCACCTTCCGGGAGGTGCGGGACATCACCGGGCCCAACTACCGCGGCGGGGTGGCCATTATCGGGGTGACGCGCGACGGGGAGCCGGAGGCGGTGCTCCATGCGGAGAAACGCCTCTACAACACCAGCCGGATGGTGATGACCGAGGCGGCGATTGACGGCGGGCTGACCCGCGACCTGTACGCCGCGCTCGGCGAGGAGCTGGATAACGGCGCATGGGCCGTACGCCTGTATTACAAACCGTTTATTCGCTGGATTTGGGCTGGTGGCATACTGATGGCGCTGGGCGGGCTGCTGTGCCTGGCGGACCCGCGCTACCGCCGCCGTAAACCGTCGCCGGAGGCCGTATGAAACGCAACGTACTGTTATTGCCGTTACTGATTTTTCTGCTGATTGCCGCGGCGCTGCTGTGGCAGTTAGCGCGCAACGCTGAGGGGGATGATCCGGCGCATCTCGAATCGGCGCTGGTTGGCAGGCCGGTGCCGGCGTTCCGCCTGGAGTCGCTGGAGACACCAGGCCGGTACTATCAGGCGGAGGTGCTGACGCAGGGGAAACCGGTGCTGCTTAACGTCTGGGCGACCTGGTGCCCCACCTGCCGCGCTGAACACCAGTACCTTAACCAGCTTGCAGCGCAGGGCGTGCGGGTGGTCGGGCTTAACTATAAGGATGACCGGCAAAAGGCCATCGTCTGGTTAAAGGAGTTAGGTAACCCGTATGCGCTGAGCCTGTCTGACAGCGACGGGATGCTGGGGCTGGACCTGGGCGTGTACGGCGCGCCGGAAACCTTCCTCATCGACGGCAACGGGATTATCCGCTATCGCCATGCCGGCGATTTGAACGCCCGGGTATGGGAAAGTGAACTGAAACCGCTGTGGGATAAATACAGCCGGGAGGCCGCGCAATGAGGTTTTTACTGGGCGTGCTGATGCTGGTTATCTCCGGGTCAGCGCTGGCAACCATCGACGTGATGCCGTTTAAAGACGAGGCGCAGGAGCAGCAGTTCCGCCAGCTCACGGAGCAGCTGCGCTGCCCGAAATGCCAGAACAACAGCATTGCGGACTCTGATTCCATGATTGCGACCGACCTGCGGCAAAAAGTCTATGAACTGATGCAGGAAGGCAGGAGCAGGCAGGAAATTGTCGATTATATGGTGGCCCGCTACGGCAACTTCATTACTTATGATCCGCCATTAACTCCGCTGACTGTTCTGTTATGGGTATTGCCACTGGTGGCGACGGGCGCTGGCGGCTGGGTGATTTTCGCCCGGACGCGACGCCGGGTACGTATCCGGCAGGACGTCTTTGCCGGCGGCATTCCTGCGGCGGGACCACGCGCAGGCGTGGGGATGTATCTTCCGGGCGTGGTTATCGCGCTGGGGGTGGCCGCCACCAGTTACTCCCTGACCGGCAGCTATCAGCAGGTCAGGAACTGGCAGCAGGCAACGGCGCAGACGCCGGGGCTGCTGGCGCGGGCGCTGGACCCGCAGGCGCAGCCGCTGGATGAAGAGGAGATGGCGCGGCTGGCGCTGGGGCTGCGGACCCGCCTGCAAAAGGATGCCGGCAACGTTGAGGGCTGGCTCATGCTGGGGCGCACCGGTATGGTACTGGGTAATGCCAGTACCGCCACAGAGGCTTATGCGAACGCCTACCGCCTGGATCCGAAAAACAGCGATGCGGCGTCAGGCTATGCTGAAGCCCTGACGCGGTCGTCCGACCCGGAGGATAACCGGCGCGGCGGGGAGTTGCTGCGCCAGCTGGTGAGAAGTGACCACGCCAGCGTGCGGGTGTTAAGCCTGTATGCGTTTAACGCCTTTGAGCAGCAGCGCTTTGGCGAGGCGGTGGCGGCCTGGAAGATGATGCTGAAACTGCTGCCGGCAGACGATACCCGGCGCGCGGTGATTGAGCGCAGTATCCGGCAGGCGATGGCGCAGCAGGGCAGGTAAGCGTGGAAGGCGCCGGAGGGAGGCGTAAAGCCTCTTATCCGGCCTGCCTATACCCGAGTGCTTATCGGGTAAAGCTTACGTCGACGTATCATTGAGCGGAATGTGCGCGATATTGCTTTGCATGATCAATTTTCGTAACCCTGGCGAGGTTAAACAGCGGCTCTTGATGATTTTGCTATACAGCTTGAGACGAAGCTTCCGGGTTGCCCGCCACCAGGCCGCGTTGGGGTCGGTTGTAGGCTGCTTCAGGACATTATTAAGGATTTCTGCGCTATCCAGCGCATAGCTAATGCCTTCCAGCGAGCTGGCGCTGATAAACCCTGCCGCTTCGCCGATCAAAAATGCATTTTCTTTACCGCAGACAAAATCTGCCCAGCGTGATGGAAACAGGACGGTACATTTTTCACTTTTTACCGGAGCGCCGAAGCGAAAATGGAAGTCCGCCATCTTTTTCTTCAGCGCGTCAAAACGCTGCTGCCCGTCTTTCATTGGGTAAGCCCCGCCGAAGATAAAATAACCGTCTTTACTGATGCTCCAGGAATAACAATCGGTGGCATTATTATCAAAGATGCAGGAATAAAACGGTACCGGATGCTGCTCTGTAAACCATTGCTGAATAGCAACATACTTACGAATTTGATGTCCCGGATACAGATGACGGCGCACCAGTGAATTCGCGCCGTCAGCGCCAACCAGGTAACGGGCGGTAATTTGCTGTTCCCACCCGTCGGCGCGAAAAATAACGTGCCATTTATCGTCCTCACGCCAGATTTTTCGACACAGACTGTCGTGGTAGAGCTGCACCGCATCAGGGATAAGCGACTTCATCCATAAATCAAAAGCGTGGCGGTTAATGTTGATATAGCTGCGCTGGTAGTGACGGGTCAGCGCCGCTTCCACATCCACCGTTTTAACGCTAAAAATTTGTGGGTTAGCAATAACGTCTACCGGCAGGGTGATGCCGTCACGAATAAAAGAACGCTGAGCATCTGGCGCCAACAAACCGCCGCAGGGCTTTGTAAAGCCCCCGGTGCCGGACTGACGTTTTTTATCCAGAGCCACGATACGCATCTTTCCGCTTAACCGCCGCGCCAGTGCGGAACCGGCCGGGCCCAGGCCGATAATCGCTACATCAAAATGTTCCATCGTTCCATTCGCCGTGATTGAAATAACGATACGCTAAAGCCTGAAAGTGAAGCCCGTGTGAAGTATGATGATGTCATCGTTTCGTATCAGGACCTCCCATGAAGCAAATCACCTTTACGCCACGTCATCACCAGCTTACTAATACCAATACCTGGACGCCTGACAGCCAGTGGCTGGTCTTTGATGTACGGCCTTCAGGCGCGTCATTTACGGGCAAGACCATTGAGCGTGTCAATGTGCATACCGGTGAAGTGGAGGTGATTTATCGCGCCGTGCAGGGCGCGCATGTCGGCGTGGTGACGGTGCATCCTGCCGACAATCACTATGTGTTTATTCATGGCCCTGAAAACCCTGATGAGACGTGGCATTATGATTTTCACCACCGCCGGGGCGTTATTGCAACGCCGGGGGGCGTGACTAACCTCGATGCGATGGATATTACTGCGCCATATACTCCCGGCGCGCTGCGCGGCGGCAGCCATGTCCATGTGTTTAGCCCGAACGGCGAGCTAGTGAGTTTTACCTATAATGACCACGTTCTGCATGAGCGCGATCCGGCGTTGGATCTGCGCAATGTCGGCGTTGCCGCGCCGTATGGGCCGGTAACGGTGCCGGTTCAACATCCGCGCGAATACAGCGGTAGCCACTGGTGCGTGCTGGTGAGCCGCACGACGCCTGCGCCGAGACCTGGCAGCGATGACATTAACCGCGCCTATGAAGAAGGTTGGGTGGGCAATCGGCAAATTGCTTTTATTGGCGATACGCTGTCGCTGACGGGCGAAAAAGTGCCTGAATTATTTATTGTTGATTTACCGCGTGATGAATACGGCTGGAAACAGGTCGGCGACACACCGCTGGCGGGAACCGAATCAACCCTGCCGTCGCCGCCGCTGGGCGTGGTACAGAGGCGTCTGACGTTTACGCATCATCGTGCTTATCCGGGGCTTACTAACGTACCGCGTCATTGGGTCCGCGGTAATCCGCAGGCGACGGCGATTGCCTTTTTGATGCGGGACGATAACGGCGTGGCGCAATTGTGGCTGATGTCGCCACAGGGAGGCGCGCCCCGGCAGTTAACGCATCATACGTCCGGCGTACGATCAGCGTTTAACTGGCACCCGTCGGGGAAATGGCTGGGGATGGTGCTGGAAAACCGGATTGCCTGCTGCGATGCACAAAGTGGGAAGATCGATTTTTTAACCGACAGACACGGCAATCCGCCTTCCGCGGATGCAGTTGTTTTTTCACCGGATGGGCGACACATCGCGTGGATGGAAGAGGTCAAAGGGTTCCGCCAACTATGGGTGACGGAAACCGGGCGATAAATCAGGGAGTGGGCATTCTGGCCGGGGGGATGACGGCATTGGTCATTTTCGTCTCCTCCTCGCTTTTCTCAACGCGCGATCTTACCGAGCTGTCTTTGCGGAAAAGATCCCACGGCAGAAGAATCGTATCCAGTACGGCGGTAAATGGCATATCCAGCATCGCCAATGATTTTGTGCCCCAGTTTGTCTCATCATTACCGATCATCGTAGCGCTGGCGCGCGTACCAGGGTAAGTGCCTTCTTTACCGCCAGTGTGCGACATGACGCTTGAACAACCGCCTAATAAAAGCATCCCATTCCATATCATCAGCGTTAACAACACGTTTTTTATCATGACCCATTCATCTATTGATTGTCGGTGTTTGCATGATGAGTTATAGCGATCCGTTGCTAAAAATAACATCACCAGCACGTGGCACTGTGGTAGTCATCGCACTTTAACAAACAGTGCTGTCCAAACCAGTCTATGCAATAGCCAATAAACTGCAAAAAAAAGTCGGATTAAAACACTTGAAAAGTACGTAATCAGACCCATTTTTAAGACGTAGTAAAGAGAAGAGCACGCCTGATGGGTGTTCTGGCAATATTGGCCTGTCCATGATGGAAGGTCTGACATTCTCGCTGATTTCAGGAGCTAATGATTATGCGTAACTTCGACTTATCCCCACTGTACCGTTCTGCTATTGGTTTTGATCGCCTGTTCAACCTGCTCGAAAATAACCAGAGCCAGAGTAATGGTGGCTACCCTCCGTATAACGTTGAGCTGGTAGATGAAAACCATTACCGCATCGCCATTGCCGTTGCGGGCTTTGCTGAAAGCGAACTGGAAATTACTGCTCAGGATAATCTGCTGGTAGTAAAAGGCGCTCATGCGGACGACCAGAAAGAACGTTCTTACCTGTATCAGGGCATTGCCGAGCGTAATTTTGAACGTAAGTTCCAGTTAGCGGAGAACATCCACGTTCGCGGCGCAAACCTGGTCAACGGGTTGTTATATATCGAACTCGAGCGCGTGATTCCGGAAGCGAACAAACCGCGCCGTATCGAAATTAACTAATTCCGTCAGACCGCATTGTGCGGTCTGTTATCCCATGCTCGCCGTCAGGGAGCATATTCACACGTGAAGTGTGAAAGTAAAACTCGCTTCTTAGAAGGAGAAATGATTATGCGTAACTACGATTTATCCCCACTTCTGCGTCAATGGATCGGTTTTGACAAGCTGGCCAATGCGTTGCAAAACAGCGGTGAAAGCCAGAGCTTCCCGCCCTATAACATCGAAAAAAGCGACGATAACCACTATCGTATCACCCTCGCGCTAGCCGGTTTCCGTCAGGAAGATCTGGATATTCAACTGGAAGGCACGCGTCTGACGGTAAAAGGCACGCCAGAACAGCCGGAAAAAGAACCGAAATGGTTACATCAGGGGCTGGTCATGCAGCCTTTCAGCCTGAGCTTTACGCTGGCTGAAAATATGGAAGTTTCCGGCGCAACGTTTACCAACGGCCTGCTCCATATTGACTTAACCCGCAATGAACCGGAAACCATTCCTCCGCAGCGTATCGCTATTAACGAACGCTCCGCATTAAATAGCTAATTAGCTCCTTGCCTTGCCCCGTCAGAGATGACGGGGCTTTTTTGTGCGCTTAAACACTCCACTTAAGGGGAAGCCTTGGGGAATGTACGCATGAAAGAGCGTAATAAATATCTCGCCGACACCGCTTTCGATTTTGCCAGCGTTCAACATCATGAGTACCAGAGGCGATAAGTAAAGGCGCCAGGGCGGTTTTGTAACATGAGAATGTGCGTCATGCTATATATATGCTTTAACGCTTCAGTCATAATCCCTATAAATTGAAATGTTACTCACAGGGAAGAGAAGATGAGTGATATCGCATTAACGGTCAGCGTTCTGGCGTTGGTGGCGGTTGTCGGGTTATGGATCGGCAACATCAAAGTGCGCGGTGTCGGTCTGGGTATTGGCGGCGTGCTGTTTGGCGGCATTATCGTCGGCCACTTTGTCGATCAGGCAGGGGTGACGTTAAGCAGCGATATGCTGCACTTTATTCAGGAGTTCGGCCTGATTCTTTTTGTTTATACCATCGGAATACAGGTGGGGCCCGGGTTTTTCGCCTCGCTGCGCGTTTCAGGGCTGCGTCTGAATTTGTTTGCCGTTCTGATCGTGATTATCGGCGGGTTGGTCACCGCCATTCTGCATAAAATTTTTTCTATTCCGCTGCCCGTGGTGCTGGGGATTTTCTCCGGCGCAGTCACTAATACCCCCGCATTAGGGGCGGGTCAGCAAATTCTGCGCGATCTGGGAACGCCAATAGATTTTGTGGATCAGATGGGGATGAGTTATGCCATGGCCTACCCGTTTGGCATCTGCGGTATATTGCTCACCATGTGGCTGATGCGGTTAATTTTTCGCGTTAACGTCGAGGCAGAAGCGCAGCAGCATGAATCGTCTCTCGCTAACGGCCATTCATTGATTCAAACCATAAATATCCGTGTCGAGAACCCGAATCTCAATAATATGGCGATTCAGGATGTGCCGATCCTGAACAGCGATAAAATCATTTGCTCGCGCCTGAAACGCGACGAAACACTGATGGTGCCGTCGCCGGGGACGATTATCCAGTTGGGCGATCTGCTGCACCTCGTCGGCCAGGCCGCTGACTTGCATAACGCGCAACTGGTGATCGGCAAGGAGGTGGATACCTCGCTGTCGACGCGAGGAACGGATTTACGCGTCGAACGTGTGGTGGTTACCAACGAAAAAGTGCTGGGCAAACGTATTCGCGATCTGCGCTTTAAAGAGCGTTATGACGTCGTTATCTCTCGCCTTAATCGCGCGGGCGTTGAACTGGTCGCCAGCAGCGACGCCAGCCTACAGTTTGGCGACATTCTCAATCTGGTGGGACGACCCGCCTCGATTGATGCGGTAGCCGATATGGTCGGCAACGCCCAGCAAAAACTCCAGCAGGTGCAGATGCTGCCAGTATTTATCGGCATCGGATTAGGGGTTCTGCTTGGGTCGATTCCGTTATTTGTGCCGGGCTTCCCGGTCGCGTTAAAACTGGGGCTGGCCGGTGGGCCGCTGATCATGGCGCTGATTTTGGGGCGTATTGGCAGTATCGGTAAGCTGTACTGGTTTATGCCGCCGAGCGCCAACCTCGCGCTGCGTGAGTTAGGCATTGTTTTATTTCTGTCGGTTGTCGGGCTTAAATCCGGCGGTGACTTTGTCGATACGTTGACGCAGGGCGAAGGGTTAAGCTGGATTGGCTATGGTATTTTTATTACCGCGATTCCGCTTATTACCGTCGGTTTGCTGGCGCGAATTTTTGCCAAAATGAATTACCTCACACTGTGCGGGATGTTGGCTGGCTCCATGACCGATCCGCCTGCTCTGGCATTTGCTAACAATCTGCACGCCACCAGCGGCGCGGCGGCGCTCTCTTACGCGACCGTCTATCCGTTAGTCATGTTTCTGCGCATTATTACGCCGCAACTGCTGGCGGTGATTTTCTGGGGAATAGGATAGGCGCCTGATGGCGCGTTGCTTATCCGGCCTGCGTACTGCATCAGATTCAGGCCGGACAACGTTTCACAAGGCTACAGCAAATGGCCGTTCGTCAAACAGTAAAAAACAAGAATTAACAATAACAAGCTGCATATTACGCCGAACCCAAACAGCAGAGCGTGAAACGCAAGCGTACCACCGCCAAAGAGTATCGCGCCAGTAATACCCCAGCTATTTTCCTTACGCATTCCGCCGATAAAAGCGCAACCCAGCGCAATCACCGCAAGCGTAATACCTCCTGTTTTCAGTAGGTTATCTATATTTATTGCATTTTTTTTCGCTGCGGCAGGTGGTTTTTCATCTTTCATTCCGGCAATAATGCCATTTTTAATGGCGGACACCTTTTCGGCAACCGTGCTTTCCAGCATCAGCGGCGGTGCAGAAAAAGGGCCGTAATTGAAATGAAAAATGCCGAGAATGAGTGCTATTGCGCCGAAAAACATTCCCAGCGAACTACATTTATTTTGCGATATGATTTCCATTTGTTCTTCCCTGTCCCGGAGGATGTAAAGCATATCAGCAATAAAATGTGCGAAATTCTGAAAGTGGTTTGAGACGAGTGTTACATCAAAAGGAGCCGTAATGAAGATTTCCCACCTTGGCGAAGCGCCGGATTACCGCTTTTCATTGGCAAATGAGCGTACCTTTCTGGCCTGGATTCGCACCTCGCTGGGATTTCTGGCGGCTGGTGTTGGCCTCGACCAGCTTGCCCCGGATTTTGCCACGCCGGTGATTCGTGAATTGCTGGCGCTGCTGCTATGTCTGTTAGCAGGCGGTCTGGCGATTTATGGTTATTTGCGCTGGCTACGTAATGAAAAAGCCATGCGTCTGAAAGAGGATTTACCTTATACCCACAGTCTGTTGATCATCAGCATTATTTTGATGGTGGTCGCGGTGATTGTGATGGGGCTGGTACTCTATGCCGGCTAGTCGTAAAGCTCGTCGGCAGAACGACCCCGGGCTCCAGCCGGAGCGTACATCGCTGGCCTGGTTTCGTACGTTGCTGGGATACGGGGCGTTAATGGCGTTAGCCGTCAAGCATCACTGGCATCAGGCGGGCGTGCTGTTCTGGGTGTCAATCGGCGTTCTGGCAATAGTGGCGGTGATCCTTTGGCGTTATACCCTTAGTCGTAACCTAATGGATGTCGCGCATAGCGATTTTTCCGAAACTCATAACGTACGTGATAAATTTTTGATCTCTCTCGCGGTGTTGTCGCTCGCTATCCTGTTTGCTGTTACCCATATTCGCCAACTTATCGCCTTTATCGGGGATTTTATATGACAGGACGTCAGGACATTGTCGTGACTAATGACCAAATTCAGATCATCGTAAATCACCAGAATAGCCAGCAGCCTCAGCAACTGTACCGGAATTTACAACGGCTCGGCCTTCGCTATGTCCATTTTATCCCGCTGCTGGAATCCGACGGGAACGGTGTTTTGACCGCGGATTCCCTGTGTTCAGCAGACTGGGGGCGGTTTTTAAATAGCGTATTTGATATCTGGGTACGTGAAGATATTCAGCGTATCTCGGTTCGCATTTTTGATGAAACGCTACAGCACTGGTGCGAACGCCGGAAGTATGCTGAAACGCCGGACACGACGTTGTTAAGTGCTGAATGTCAGATGTGTTCTTTTTTGCGCTTTTGTCGCGGCGGATGCCCGGAGCATCGGGATAGTCGGGGAAGGAATCGGCTTTGCGAGGGCTATCAGGCTTTTTTTAACTACACCTCGCCACATATGCGGGTGATGCGAGATTTGCTGAAACAACATCGCTCACCGGAAGAGTTGATGGCGATGCTGCGGTAAAGCCGTAGGCCTGATAAGCGCAGCGCCCTCAGGCAGTATCTGCCGGGTGGCGGCGCGTAGCGTCTTATTCGGGCTGAGTAAAGTATTAGCGTACCTTTTATCAGCTACAGTCCCATTTCAGTCTCCGGTACCATGCCCTCGTTGCCCGACCACCAAAGCCCGAAACACGGCCCACCGCCAGACGCTGCATAGCCCAGAAGTAACGTGCGGGAATTTTCATCATCAATAAAGGAACCGTTGGGATTGGACTGCGTTGCTTTACGGCCTTGTTCAACCGCACCGTCGGCGCAGCTTACGCCCCATTTTTTATGGATGAGGCGATTTTGCCCGACTGCAGCCCGGATTACGCTTATTGTTTTGCCAGGTTGACAGTGGCCGAAAATCGAGGCGATTATTCGCGGGTTGCAGGAACAGGTGTGAAGATTTATTACGCTTTGTCTCTACACCTGCCAGGAGGGAATATGCTAAATACGTGCTATCACCGTCGTAAAAATTTTAGGGAGCGTCGTGTTTAAGCCGCTTGTTGCCTCACTTATGCTGACCAGCGCGGTTGCCTGCGCAAAACCGATGCCGTTGACAGCTTCACACTATGTGCAGCAGCTCGGCGTTGGGATGGATGTTGACTGGGCGCGTACGGAACAGGGTATTCGCGAATTTGATCCGCTGGTAGTGCGGGATTTTAAGGCGAAGGGATTAACCCATGTTCGTATCCGCGTAGCGGGTGAGCCCACGGAAGCGCGGCTCATTCATCTGCGTAAGCTGGTGGAAGCCTGTGAGTACTATGGCGTCATTCCCATTATTGCCTATCAGGCGGATGAGTATAAAACCGATCCCAGCGCCAGTAATGAAAAAGCGGTGATCAACTGGTGGAGCGTGGTTGCGCGCTATTTTGGCCGGACATCCCCGCTTCTGGGATTCGACCTTATTTATGAGCCTGCCGACAAACTCAACCATAATATGGCGTCGCTGAATCGGGTATATGACAAAACGATTCGTCTGGTTCACGCTATCGACCCGCAGCGTATGATTTTCGTTGCCCCACGAATGCGTGCCGCGCCAGAGGATTTGCCCGCGCTCAAACTACCGGCGCAAAGCCAAAACTATGTCCTGGCGGAATGGCACATCTTCCCGTGGGGACCGTTGAAAAGCGGCGGCAAATATCCATGGACATCAGGCACTGCGGCGGAAAAAGCGGCGATTCGGGCGCGGATTAACGCCGCGGTTCGCTGGCAGCATAAGACTGGCCATGCAAGCTGGGTGGGCGGATGGGCGCCGGGAGAATCGATAAAAACCACGCCTGACGCTTCGCAGTTTGCGTTTGCCCGGTTTATGGCCTGTGAACTGAAGAAAGCGCAAATTCCGTATGCAATAAACGCGGATACGCAGTTTTACGATGGCGAAGAAGGAGCATGGCGTCCGGCGCCGGAGCCGTTGCTTAACGCGATGATCGCGCCGGAATGTGAAACGCCCGGCAAAAAGCCGGGCAAGGAGACGATTAAACCGTCTGGCCCTGATGCGATATCCGCGATGCCAGCGGTAACCAGCACGCCATGATCAGTAATCCCATTAGGGTCATCAACAGCCCCAGGCTGCCCTGACCGGTTTGCGGCAGCATCGCCGAGAGCCACGCCAGTACGCCGGAACCAATATTTTGCAACCCGCCGACTAACGCGCCTGCGGTGCCTGCAAGGAATGGAAAAGGCTCCATCGCGCCGCTGGTGGCCAGTGGAAATAACATCCCGGCGCCAAAGAAGAACAGTGCGGCGGGAACGAGTAGCGTCCAGACGTTCATCACGCCAAACCAGCCGGGAACCCACATCATCAGGCCTGCCAGAAGACAACAAATGACCGACTGCCACATCAGGGTTGAGAAGCGTTTATTCGGGCGTCCGGCAAACCAGGCGCCGAAGAACGCCGCCGGAATCGGCAGAATAAACAGAATGCTTACCACCATGCTGCTGAGTCCTAATACTGCCCCCATCAGCACACCGGAACAGGCTTCAAAGACCGCAATGCCAGCCAGTCCGCCGATTAGCATCAGCAGATAACAGTTAAAGGCGCCGTTGCCAAACAGCGTTTTATAACTGGTGATTAGCCGGGTACGCGGCGCGCCGGTAGGGCGGGTTTCCGGCATCCAGCGCGCCATACTGAAGGTGACGCCAGCGCAAAGCACCAGTAAGAAAGCGTAACAGGCGCGCCAGTTCCACATGGTGTCCAGCAGACCGCCAATCAGCGGCGCTAACAACGGACTGACCAAAATGCCCATATTTAACAGGCTATTGGCGTGACGAAGCTGCGTCCCTTCATACAAGTCGCGCGGGAGCGTTCTCGCCATTACTCCGCCAACGCCAGTTCCCATTCCTTGCATGGCGCTGGCGACAATCAACACCGTCAGACTATGCGTGGTAATGGCTATCAGGGTTGCGACCATAAAAACAGACATGCCGACAAGGATGACCGGGCGGCGCCCAACCCTGTCGGAAAGCGGGCCGTAAAACAGTTGCGAAACGCCGTAGGTCAGGAGATAAGCGGCCATCACGCTTTGGACGGCCCCTTCCCGGACGTTCAATTCTCGCGCCATATCGGCAATGGCGGGAATATAAATGGTTTGCGCCATCTGCCCTACAGCCACCAGTAACACCAACATCAACAACAAATTGACGTTTCTCTGCCTTTTCATTTTGCTGATTACTTTTCAAAAAAAAGAAAAAATAAGAATAACTTGCTGCGCATTCCCATAAATGCGAGAGGAATCTACCACACCAGAAAAAGAAGGCCAGATAGCGGCCTGTAATGGAAAGCGAGGGAACGGCAGGATATGTAAACAAAAGCGGCAACAAATGTTGCCGAGAATTTATTATGCCGCGATCCTGATTCGACAATCATGCCAGACGAAGTAAAATCGCCCCGACGGCAATTCCGCCTGCCGCCACCAGACGTAGCCCGGCTACTTTCTCTTTAAGCAACAACCAGGCGATCAACGCGCCGAACAGTATTGAGGTTTCACGCAGGGCGGCGACCACCGCCAGTGGCGCCTGGGTCATGGCCCATAGCGCCAGTCCATAAGATCCCATGGTGCCAATTCCGCCAAAAATGCCTTTTTTCCACTGTTGCGCCAGATAACGAGACGCCTCCCGTCGCCGCGCAATCATCGCCCAGGTTAACAGGCAGGCACCATTGAGAAAAAACGACCATAGCGTATAGCCCAGCGCCGTCCCCGAGAGCCGTACGCCAGTACCGTCTACCAGAGTATATCCGGCAATAAAACAGGCATTCATTAACGCCAGCACGATACCGCGCTGAGAGCTGGCGCGGCCATTACAGGCCATCCCGAGTATGGCCATGCAGATTACTGCGATACCGATCCAGGCCATTGACGAAAGGCTGTCGCCAAGAAACAGAACACTAATGAGCGCTACCAGCAGCGGCGCAGTGCCGCGCATAAGGGGATAGGTCTGGCTCATATCCGAAACCTGATACGTTTTCGCCACCAGGACGGTATACACCACCTGGAGCGCGGTGGAGGCCGCTAAAAAAGGGATGCTGGCATGGGCGGGCTGCGGCGAGAAAGGCAAAAGGATTAATGCCATGACTGCCGCAGAACCGCTGACGCCGATCGCGGCGTAGAGCTTATCGTTTCCCGCTTTGACAATGGCGTTCCAGCTGGCATGTAGTAATGCGGCGAACAGCAAAATGCAAAAAACGGAAAGGGTCATGGTGTCAGGTGTCGTTGAGGGTGTCATAAAAACGTAACATATTCGGGAAGCGGAAGACCAGTAGATAACGTGAAAGGGGAGCGGTTGCCCGCTCCCCTTTGGTGCGACTTGAATCTGAATTACTTGAGGTATTTCAGAACGGCATCAAGCAGTTGCAGTGCTGCAACAATGAGTTTCAGGATAAGAATGGTGATATCCACTACGCTCATACGCGTCTCCTGTGGTTAAGGAGCACTGCCAGCTAACGTACCTTTCCGCTGCCTGTTGTCAGCTGTTGCGCACGCCATCCCTTTTGCGGGGAATATTGTGCGTGTTGACATAACACAGTGTGCTCACGCGGGGTTAAGGCGCTGACGGCACCACCCGTTTCAGCCAGGACTTCGTTGCGCCGGTTTTCGATGCGGCCCCCGCATAACACATTGTGACAAAGAGATTATAGTTAAATACTGTATAAATGAACAGTAATTTATGGACAGAATAGCGCTTCTGATCCATACTCAAATTCATCAAAATTCGCGCCGAAATTGCGCGTTCTGTACAGAACGCGTATACTTCTGCTGTTGACATAACACAGTGTGTTTCGCGGCTACCACCCGCATCACACCGTAAAAACCTCGCTTCGGCGGGGTTTTTTGTTTTCAGGCCTGTAGGAAAGTGGGATCATTAATCCCGTTTATTGCCTGATGGCGTTACGCTTATCAGTCCTGCGCTCAAAGTGTGTACCCTGGTCGGAAAATGTGATCGCTGGCGCATTTTTTCGCAGATGAAAAATTTTTCGTTGTCTTGTTGAAAGCGCTGTGCTTGTATAAAACTTGTTAATGACAAACAGACAAGGCCCCTAATGAACCCTTCCATGCTGAATGCGACCCTACTAAAAACTGCGCCATCTCGCGCAGCGGTCGTCGTGCGTGTGGTGGTGGTCGTCGGCAATGCGCCGTAGGGTCCGGAACAACACACGATTCCAAAACCCCGCCGGCGTAAACCGGGCGGGGTTTTTCGTTTAAGACGCCCTCCCGGAATGTCGGCCCAGAATAAAAGGAATGGAGCATGGCAAGTTCGGGCACAACATCTACAACTAAGCGCTTTACGGGCGCGGAATTTATTGTTCATTTTCTGGAGCGCCAGGGGATCCGTATCGTTACCGGCATTCCCGGCGGCTCGATCCTCCCCGTTTACGACGCGTTAAGCCAAAGCACGCAAATCCGTCATATTCTGGCGCGCCACGAACAAGGCGCGGGGTTTATTGCGCAGGGTATGGCGCGAACAGAGGGAAAACCCGCCGTTTGCATGGCCTGTAGCGGACCCGGCGCGACCAATTTGGTCACGGCCATTGCCGATGCGCGTCTGGACTCTATCCCGTTAATCTGCATTACCGGACAGGTCCCGGCGTCCATGATCGGTACTGACGCGTTTCAGGAAGTGGATACCTACGGTATCTCTATTCCCATCACCAAGCACAACTATCTGGTCAGAAATATCAATGAGTTGCCTCAGGTGATGAGCGATGCTTTTCGTCTGGCGCAGTCGGGGCGTCCCGGCCCGGTGTGGATAGACGTTCCTAAAGATGTGCAGACGGCGACAATTGAGCTGGATGCGTTGCCGTCGCCGGCGGAAAAATCCCCCCCGCCAGAGTTTAGCGCGGAGAGTATCCGCGAGGCCGCCGCGATGATTAACGCGGCGAAGCGCCCGGTGCTGTATCTGGGGGGCGGCGTGATTAATGCGCCGGCGCGCGTGCGCGAACTGGCGGAAAAAGCGCAACTGCCGACGACGATGACCTTAATGGCGCTGGGAATGTTGCCTAAGGCGCATCCGCTGTCGTTAGGAATGCTGGGGATGCATGGCGCGCGCAGTACCAATTTTATTCTGCAAGAGGCCGATTTACTGATTGTTCTGGGCGCACGTTTTGATGACCGGGCGATTGGCAAAACGGAACAGTTTTGTCCGAACGCCAAAATCATCCACGTGGATATCGATCGCGCGGAGTTAGGCAAGATTAAGCAGCCGCATGTGGCGATTCAGGCCGATGTTGATGAGGTGCTGGCGCAGTTGATGCCCCATATTGAGGCGCAGTCGCGGGAAGCATGGCATCAGTTGGTTGCGGACTTGCAGCAAGAATTCCCCTGTAGTATTCCCCAGGAAAACAACCCCCTTAACCACTATGGACTGATTAACGCCGTCGCCGCCTGTGTGGACGACAACGCGATTATTACCACTGACGTAGGTCAGCATCAGATGTGGACCGCGCAGGCTTATCCGCTCAACCGTCCGCGTCAGTGGCTGACGTCTGGCGGGTTGGGCACCATGGGGTTCGGTCTGCCCGCGGCAATTGGCGCGGCGCTGGCGAATCCAGACAAAAAGGTACTGTGTTTTTCCGGCGACGGCAGTTTGATGATGAATATTCAGGAGATGGCTACTGCCAGCGAAAACCAGTTGGATGTGAAAATTATCCTGATGAATAACGACGCGCTGGGACTGGTGCATCAGCAACAGAGTCTGTTCTATAAACAGGGGGTCTTTGCGGCGACCTATCCGGGACGTATTAACTTTATGCAGATTGCCGCCGGGTTTGGTCTGGAAACCTGCGATTTGAATAATGAAGCCGATCCACAGGCGGCGCTTCAGGCCATCATTAGTCGTCCAGGACCAGCGCTGATCCACGTGCGTATTGATGCAGAAGAAAAGGTGTATCCGATGGTGCCGCCGGGCGCGGCCAATACCGAGATGGTGGGGGAATAAGCCATGCAGAAACAATCACATGAGAACGTTATTCTGGAACTGACCGTTCGCAATCATCCTGGCGTGATGACCCACGTCTGCGGACTGTTCGCCCGGCGCGCTTTCAACGTTGAGGGTATTCTCTGTTTGCCGATTCAGGGCAGTAACCAGAGCCGTATTTGGCTTTTGGTCAACGACGACCAGCGGCTTGAGCAGATGATAAGCCAGATAGATAAACTGGAAGATGTCGCGAAGGTAGTGCGAAATCAGTCTGATCCCACCATGTTCAATAAAATTGCCGTCTTTTTTGAGTAACTCGGCGAGGAAAGTCTGAGTATCCCTGGCCGCTTACCTCAAGTCAGTGACCGGGGAGAACAGATGTAGCCAACGTAGAGGCCGCTTGAAGGATGAAATGTATATCGTTAAGGTAGGCGCTTTGACCGGATGGCGGCCTACCAATCTACAACGGCTTCTGCCTGTAGGCCTGCCTCAGGCAATTTCAAGCATCAGGACCACACCCATGATTACCGTTGCCCTTATTGACGATCACCTTATCGTCCGCTCCGGCTTTGCACAGCTACTGGGGCTGGAACCTGACCTGCAGGTTGTCGCTGAATTTGGTTCCGGACGTGAGGCGTTAGCTGGGTTACCGGGGCGTGGCGTGCAGGTGTGCATTTGCGATATCTCAATGCCAGATATTTCCGGACTGGCGTTGTTAAGTCAGCTGCCAAAAGGGATGGCGACTATTATGCTCTCGGTGCACGACAGTCCGGCGCTGGTGGAACAGGCGTTGAACGCCGGCGCGCGGGGTTTTCTTTCTAAACGCTGTAGCCCGGATGAGCTGATCGCCGCCGTGCATACGGTGGCGACCGGCGGCTGCTATTTAACCCCTGATATTGCTGTGAAACTGGCGGCAGGGCGGCAAGATCCGCTGACGAAACGCGAGCGTCAGGTGGCGGAAAAACTCGCGCAGGGCATGGCGGTAAAAGAGATAGCCGCTGAGCTGGGTCTGTCGCCAAAAACGGTACATGTTCACCGGGCGAATCTGCTGGAAAAATTAGGCGTCAACAATGACGTAGAACTGGCGCACCGCATGTTTGACGGTTGGTGATGAATACCTTTTTTTCTCGCTTAATTACTGTTGTTGCCTGTTTTTTTATCTTCTCCGCCGCGTGGTTTTGCCTGTGGAGCATCAGCCTGCACCTGGTGGAACGTCCGGAACTGGCGGTGCTACTCTTTCCGTTTGGTTTACGACTGGGACTCATGTTGCAATGTCCGCGCGGCTACTGGCCAGTATTGCTGGGCGCGGAGTGGCTGCTGATTTATTGGCTGGCGCAGGAGGTGGCGCTGGCCCATCTGCCACTTTTGATGATCGGTAGCTTGTTGACACTGCTGCCCGTGGCCCTGATCTCGCGTTACCGCTATCAGCGCGACTGGCGCACGCTATTACTTCAGGGCGTGGCGCTCACTGCCGCGGCGCTCCTGCAATCTTTACCCTGGCTGGGGCAGGGGGAAGCGGCATGGAACGCGCTGCTGTTGACCCTCACAGGCGGCCTGACGCTGGCCCCCATCTGCCTGGTCTTCTGGCACTATCTCACCAGCACCACCTGGTTACCGCTGGGGCCGTCGCTGGTATCACAGCCAGTCAACTGGCGCGGGCGGCATCTGATCGGGTATCTGCTGCTGTTTATCGTCAGTCTGTGGCTGCAACTGGGTTTACCCGCTGAACTTTCGCGCTTTACGCCGTTCTGCCTGGCGTTGCCGATTATCGCGCTCGCCTGGCATTATGGCTGGCAGGGCGCGCTCATTGCCACACTGATGAACGCTATCGCGCTGCTCGCCAGCCAGACCTGGCATGATCATCCCGTCGATTTATTACTTTCTCTGTTGGCGCAAAGTTTGACCGGGATACTGCTTGGCGCAGGTATTCAGCGCTTACGTGAGTTAAATCAGTCGCTGCAAAAGGAGCTGGCGCGCAACCATCGGCTGGCGGAGCGATTGCTGGAGACAGAAGAGAGCGTGCGCCGCGAGGTGGCGCGTGAACTCCATGATGACATCGGGCAGACCATTACCGCGATTCGTACTCAGGCGGGCATCGTGCAACGGCTGGCGGCGGATAACCGCGGCGTGAAGCAGAGCGGGCAGCTTATCGAGCAGCTTTCGCTGGGCGTTTATGACGCCGTGCGTCGGCTGTTGGGGCGCTTGCGCCCGCGCCAGTTAGACGACTTAACGCTGGCGCAGGCCATCCGTTCGCTACTGCGCGAAATGGAGCTGGAACGCCGCGGTATTGTCAGTCACCTCGACTGGCGAATTGACGAAACGGCGCTGAGTGAAAGTCAGCGCGTGACGCTGTTTCGCGTCTGTCAGGAAGGGCTGAATAACATCGTAAAACATGCCAATGCCAGCGCGGTGACGCTCCAGGGCTGGCAGCAGGATGAGCGGCTAATGCTGGTAATTGAGGATGACGGCAGCGGCCTGCCGCCGGGCTCTCACCAGCAGGGCTTCGGCCTGACCGGAATGCGCGAACGCGTGTCGGCGCTCGGCGGGACGCTAACCATCTCTTGTACCCATGGTACGCGGGTGAGCGTCTCGTTGCCACAGCGTTACGTTTAAGGAAAGACCATGCTTTCATTTTTAAAAGCTCCGGCCAACGCGCCGCTCATCACCGATAAACACGAGATCGACGCTCGCTATCGCTACTGGCGGCGGCACATTCTGATGACCATTTGGTTGGGTTACGCGCTGTTCTATTTCACCCGGAAAAGTTTTAATGCCGCCGCGCCGGAAATTCTGGCCAGCGGCATTCTGACGCGCAGTGATATCGGCCTGCTGGCGACGCTGTTTTATATCACCTACGGGATATCGAAATTTGTTTCTGGCATCATCAGCGACCACTCTAACGCCCGTTATTTTATGGGGATCGGGCTTATCGCGACCGGCGTGGTGAATATTCTGTTCGGCTTCTCGACCTCGCTGTGGGCCTTTGCCCTGCTATGGGCATTGAACGCCTTTTTCCAGGGATTTGGATCGCCGGTCTGCGCCCGTTTGCTCACCGCCTGGTACTCACGTACCGAACGCGGCGGCTGGTGGGCGTTATGGAACACTGCACATAACGTTGGCGGGGCGTTGATTCCTGTCGTTATGGCCGCTGTCGCTTTGCATTATGGCTGGCGAGCCGGAATGGTGGTGGCCGGGCTGCTTGCCATCGCGGTGGGCATGGTGATCTGCTGGCGGCTGCGCGACCGCCCGCAGGCGATGGGTTTACCGCCAGTAGGCGACTGGCGGCACGACGCGCTGGAGATAGCCCAGCAGCAAGAAGGCGCGGGGCTAAGCCGCAAGGAGATTCTTACTAAATATGTGCTGTTGAATCCCTATATCTGGTTGCTTTCACTGTGCTATGTGCTGGTGTATGTAGTGCGTGCGGCGATCAATGACTGGGGCAATCTGTATATGTCCGAGACGCTGGGCGTGGATTTAGTGACGGCCAACACGGCAGTATCGATGTTTGAGTTGGGGGGATTTATCGGCGCGCTGGTGGCCGGTTGGGGTTCGGATAAGCTGTTTAATGGCAACCGTGGGCCGATGAACCTCATTTTTGCCGCCGGGATTTTGCTTTCTGTTGGGTCGCTGTGGCTGATGCCGTTCGCCAGCTATGTGATGCAGGCGGCTTGTTTCTTCACCACCGGCTTTTTTGTCTTTGGTCCGCAGATGCTCATCGGCATGGCGGCGGCGGAGTGTTCGCATAAAGAAGCGGCGGGCGCAGCGACAGGTTTTGTTGGATTGTTCGCCTATCTTGGGGCGTCGCTCTCTGGCTGGCCGTTGGCGAAAGTGCTGGAAGTGTGGCACTGGAGCGGCTTTTTCGCGGTCATCGCCATTGCAGCGGGTATCTCCGCGCTATTGCTGCTGCCGTTTCTGAATGCCCAGGCCCCACGCGAGGCCAATGAAGCGTGATGTACCTCACCTTTTTGTGTTGAATGGGGAAAAACTAAGAAATTTTCCCGGTTTTGCCTGGACGCTGTCGCAGGCCACTTTTCCTGTGGATTTTTACAATGCCTGCCATTCGCAGGTATAAAAATTAGCTCAGGAGTAATCCATGCTGGCCTTCTTAAACCAGGTGCGCAAGCCGACCCTGGATCTGCCGCTCGATGTGCGGCGTAAAATGTGGTTCAAGCCGTTCATGCAGTCCTACCTGGTGGTTTTTATCGGCTACCTGACCATGTACCTGATCCGCAAAAACTTTAACATCGCGCAGAACGACATGATCTCTACCTACGGGTTGAGCATGACCGAGCTGGGGATGATTGGTCTGGGCTTTTCAATCACCTACGGCGTGGGGAAAACGCTGGTTTCCTACTACGCTGACGGTAAAAATACCAAGCAGTTTCTACCGTTTATGTTGATCCTCTCCGCTATCTGTATGCTCGGTTTCAGCGCCAGCATGGGCGCGGGATCAACCAGTCTGTTTCTGATGATCGCTTTCTATGCCCTGAGCGGTTTCTTCCAGAGTACCGGCGGGTCGTGCAGCTACTCGACCATCACCAAATGGACTCCGCGTCGTAAACGCGGCACCTTCCTCGGCTTCTGGAATATCTCCCACAACCTCGGCGGCGCGGGCGCGGCAGGTGTGGCGTTGTTTGGCGCTAATTATCTGTTCGACGGTCACGTCATCGGCATGTTTATCTTCCCGTCGATTATCGCGCTGATTGTCGGTTTTATCGGCCTGCGTTTTGGCAGCGACTCCCCGGAGTCTTACGGGCTGGGTAAAGCTGAAGAACTGTTTGGTGAAGAGATCAGCGAAGAGGACAAAGAGACCGAAGAAAACGAGATGACCAAGTGGCAGATCTTTGTTGAATATGTGTTGAAAAACAAAGTGATTTGGCTGCTGTGCTTCTCCAATATCTTCCTGTATGTGGTGCGTATTGGTATCGACCAGTGGTCCACCGTCTACGCTTTCCAGGAGCTGAAGCTTTCTAAAGAGGTGGCGATTCAGGGGTTTACCCTGTTTGAAGTAGGCGCACTGGTCGGCACGTTGCTATGGGGCTGGCTCTCTGACCTGGCGAACGGTCGTCGCGCGCTGGTGGCCTGCGTGGCTCTGGCATTGATCATCGCCACCCTGGGCGTCTATCAGCACGCCAGCAACCAGTACATCTATCTGGCCTCGCTGTTCGCGCTCGGTTTTCTGGTGTTTGGGCCGCAGCTATTAATCGGCGTGGCAGCAGTCGGCTTTGTACCGAAAAAAGCCATCGGTGCTGCGGACGGTATCAAGGGAACCTTCGCTTATCTTATTGGCGATAGCTTTGCCAAGCTGGGGCTGGGCATGATTGCCGACGGCACGCCGGTTTTTGGTCTGACCGGCTGGGCGGGCACCTTCGCCGCGCTGGACGCTGCCGCGATCGGCTGTATCTGTCTGATGGCGATGGTCGCCGTGATGGAAGAGCGCAAAATCCGCCGGGAGAAAAAAATTCAGCAAGTCAATATCGCTTAAATGTGTGCATTTGGTAACGTTTTGCCCGGCTTAACGCTGGGCTTTTTTGTGTTCAAACCCTAAATATTTTCCGAATCTACGTTATATCCCGCCCGCCTCCCTGTTCCTTCCGGTTGTCAGGCGTAAGGTATGTAACCTGATGATTTACATTAGGATATGGCAATGAGCGGAAAACCGGCGGCGCGTCAGGGCGACATGACGCAGTATGGAGGCCCGGTAGTCCAGGGGGCGGCGGGGGTGATGATTGGCGCGCCAACGGGCGTGGCCTGCTCGGTGTGTCCCGGCGGCAGAACCTCCGGCAATCCGGTGAACCCGCTGCTGGGGGCCAAGGTCCTGCCCGGTGAAACCGATTTCGCCCTGCCGGGGCCGTTACCGTTTATGCTCTCGCGCTCATACAACAGCTGGCAGACCAGAACCCCTGCGCCAGTGGGTATTTTCGGCCCCGGCTGGAAAGCCCCCTTCGATATCCGCTTACAGCTTCGCGATGATGAGCTGATTATTAACGATGACGGCGGGCGCAGCATTCACTTTGAGCCGCTGCTGCCCGGTGAAACCGCCTTCAGCCGCAGCGAGTCCCTGTGGCTGGCCCGTGGCGGCGTGGCTAAACTGCATGAGAGCAATGTGCTGCATGTGCTGTGGCAGGCCCTGCCGGAAGATTTGCGGTTAAGTCCGCATCTTTATCTGGCGACCAGCAGCGCACAGGGGCCGTGGTGGATTCTGGGCTGGTCTGCGCGCGTACCGGGAGCAGAGGAACCCTTACCCGCTCCGCTGCCGCCGTACCGGGTACTGACCGGGCTGGCTGACCGCTTCGGGCGCACGCAAATCTTTCACCGGGACGCGGACGGCGAATCTGCCGGAAACATCACGGCGGTCACCGACGGCGCAGGCCGCCGCTTCCGGCTGAGGCTGACCACGCAGGCGCAGCGGGCGGAGGCAGCGCGTAAACAGGCGACCGTTTCCGGTATCAGCGCGCCGGAATACCCGCAGACGATGCCGGTCTCCGGTTACGGCGCAGACAGCGGTATTCGCCTTGAGGCGGTGTGGCTGACGCACGACCCGGCATACCCGGATAACCTCCCGGCGTTACCGCTGGCCCGCTATACGTACACCCCGCGCGGTGAGCTGTCGGCAGTGTACGACCGCAGCGATACACCGGTGCGCAGTTTCACTTACGATGATAAACATCCGGGAAGGATGACCGCACACCAGTACGCCGGACGCCCGCAGACCGCCTACCGCTATGATGCCAGCGGGCGGGTGACGGAGCAGCATAATCCGGCGGGCCTGAGCTACCGGTACGAATATGAAAAAAACGTCATCACAGTTACCGACAGTCTGAACCGCCGCGAGGTACTGCATACCGAAGGTGAAGGTGGACTGAAACGGGTGATTAAGGAAGAAAAAGCCGGCGGCAGTACGATTACGCGGGAATTTGATAACGCGGGCAGGCTTGTCGCACAGACCGACGCTGCCGGGCGTAAAACCGAGTTCCGGCTGAATATCGGCTCCGGGAATGTGACGGAAATTGTCACGCCTGACGGAAGGAGTGTACGGTTCAGTTATAACGACCAGCGCCAGCTCATCTCCACCACCGGCACTGACGGCCTGCGCAGCCAGCAGGCGTTTGATGCTCTGGGTCGCCTGACGCAGGAGAAATCCCGTCACGGCGATATTACCCGTTATTTTTATGATGACCCGGACAACGAACTGCCCTCTGCCATTGAAGACGCCACCGGCAGCCGGAAACAGATGACGTGGAGCCGCTACGGGCAGTTGCTGACCCTGACCGACTGCTCCGGCTACCGGACCCGCTATGAATACAACCGCTTCGGGCAGGCCACGGCCCTTCATCAGGAAGAAGGCCTCAGCCAGTACCGCGCTTATGATGAACGGGGCAGACTTGTCAGCCAGAAAGATGCCGCAGGCCACAAAACCCGCTATGAGTACAGTATGGCGGGCGACCTGACCACCGTGGTCTACCCGGACGGCAGCAGACAAACCATAAGCTATGACGCCGCAGGACATCCGGTGAGCACCACAGAAGGCGGCCTGACGCGGAAGATGGAATACGACGCTGCCGGGCGCGTCACCCGGCTTGTTAATGAGAACGGGGCTGACACCACCTTTACTTACGACCTGCCGGACAGGCTGGCGCAGGAAACAGGCTTCGACGGCAGGACGCAGCGTTACCAGTACAGCATCACCGGACAGCTTGTCCGCAGCGAGGATGAAAACCTCATCACCCTGTGGCACTACGATGCGTCAGGCCGGCTGGCATACAGAACGGTGAATGATGAAGAGGCGGAGCGCTGGCAGTACAACGGGCGCGGCTGGCTGACCGAAATCAGCCATCTCAGTGACGGCCACCGCGTCGCCGTGCAGTATGAATACGATAAACAGGGGCGGATGAACCTTGAGCGCCAGACGGTACAGCATCCCGAAACGGGGGAACTGCTGTGGCAGCACGTCACCAGACACGATTATCTGAAGGGGCTGGCGACCCGCACCACCCCCGACCATCTGCCGTCGGTGGAATGGCTCACTTACGGCTCCGGCTATATCGCCGGGGTGAAGCCCGGCAACACGCCGCTGGTCGATTTCACCCGCGACCGCCTGCACCGGGAGACACAGCGAACCTCCGGCGCTTATGAGCAGAACACGCTCTACGGTGCCACCGGGCAGCTACTGAGCCACACGTTCAGTGACCCGGTGCTGAACCGGGATACGGTTATAACGACAACGGTCAGCTTGTGCGCATCCGTGGCGTGCATCAGGAGGAAGACTACCGCTATGACGGCGCGGGGCGGCTCATCAGCGCACGCCACAACGACCTGCTGCGGCGCTACGCCACCGACCCGGCGGGCAACCGTATTACAGACCGGGAACAGTACCCGGCGCTTCCCTCGATGTGGAGGGATAACCGCATCGGCGAAGACGTGCAGTATTTTTACCACCACGACGCGCACGGAAGGCTGGCGGAAAAGGATGAACGCCGAATCCGCGATGGCGGCAGCCACAGCCACCATTATCACTACGATAACCAGCACCGTCTGTGCCACTATCGCTGCGAACAACAGGGTGTCACGCTTCTGGAAAGCCGCTACCTGTATGACCCGCTGGGCCGCCGCATCGGAAAACGGGTGTGGAAAAGCCGACGTGAGCGCGGAAGCCTCAGCGGAGAGGAATATATTTACCTGAATAAAACCCCGGAAGTGACATGGTACGGCTGGGACGGCGACAGGCTGACCACTACCGAAACTGACACACAGCGTATCCAGACCATTTACCTGCCGGGCAGCTTCACGCCGCTGGTCAGAATTGAAACAGAAACCTCAGAGCTGTCAAAAGCAACTCGTCGCACGCTGGCGGAGAAATTTCAGCAGGAAGCGAACGTAACCTTCCCGCCGGAACTGGTGGTTCTGGTGGATAGTCTGGAAGCGGAGCTACAGCGCGGAGAACTCAGCGAAGCCAGCCGGGCGTGGCTGGCACAGTGCGGACTGACGCCGGAGCAGATACAAAACCAGATGGAGCCGGAATACATACCGCAGAGAAAAATCCATCTGTACCACTGCGACCACCGGGGCCTGCCGCTGGCGCTGGTCAGTCATGAGGGGAAAGTGGAGTGGTCTGCGGAATATGATGCATGGGGGAATGTGCTGCGTGAGAATAATCCACATAACATGAAACAGCTCATCCGTCTGCCGGGGCAGCAGTATGATGAGGAGACGGGGCTGTACTATAACCGTCATCGTTACTATGATCCGTCGCAGGGAAGATATATTACTCAGGACCCCATTGGGCTGGAAGGGGGATGGAATCCTTATTCATATTCACTAAATCCGGTAACAGGCATGGATCCTCTAGGATTAATAAATATAAGTAAAGGAATAGAAGGAGCTTCTGGAGATACATCTGTTCATGCGAATCCAGGTCCTGAGGCCACAAGTTTTCGCCCAGACCACTCACCAGACCATATTCATCTAGGTAAAAATGATGGGCCGCGGTTGAGTACCGATAATTGGAAACCTCTATCACAAGCGGATGCGGAAAAGATGTCTAAAGAACAGAAATATTTTTGTAAGAAACTAACCGATGAGGCTAAAAAAATATTATCCGAAAGACAAAAGCAGATATTTAAATATGGTAAATTACTGGGAGTGCTTGGTGATTACATGTCGGTTCGAGACGTAGTAGGTGAAATGTGTCAGCGTGGAGAATTAGTATCATGTCAAATTTATGAAGACATGGGGGGAGATTTGACCCCGCCAGCCATATAAGGAACAAGAAATGAATAAAGATGAGTTTTTAAAAAAAATGAATTTTCCAATTGAGTGGAAAATCTATAACATGTACCCTGATGAACTTTATTTCATGCAAGTAAAATACTATCAAGATGGGGATGAGCAAGGCTCAGAACACGATCGCAATGGAGCTTTTCATTGGTGGTTAAAACGCGTTCCGAATAGAAATGAGTTAGCACTATTGATTAAATTAACATATTTAGACCCAGACCAACTCATGGCGAATGATGTTCGAAATTACATACGGCAGGCAAAAAATTATGATTGCGGTCTGGAATCCTCTTTCTAATAAAAAACGTGCATGATGAACGGTGAAGCTGCTGAGTGCTGGCAGTACAACGGGCGCGACAAGCTGACCACCACCGAAACTGACACACAGCGCATACAGACCATTTACCTGCCGGGCACCTTCACACCGCTGGTCAGAATTGAAACAGAAACCTCAGAGCTGTTAAAAGCAGCCCGCCGCACGCTGGCGGAGAAGTTTCAGCAGGAGGCAAACGTAACCTTCCCGCCGGAACTGGTGGTTCTGGTGGATAGTCTGGAAGCGGAGCTACAGCGCGGGGAACTCAGCGAAGCCAGCCGTGCGTGGCTGGCGCAGTGTGGGCTGACGGTAGAGTGGATGGCAAACCTGATGGAGCCGGAATATATCCCGAAGTGAAAAATCCATCTGTATCACTGAGACCATCGCGGACTGCCGCTGGCGCTGATAGGTACAGGCGGTGAAACTGTATGACGGGAAGACTATGACGAATGGGGAAAACCGCTGAATGAGGTTAATCTGCAGGGACTGGAGCAGCTCATTCGTCTGCCGGGACAAATTGAGGATGAAGAATCGGGGCTGTATTACGATCGGCACCGTTATTACAACCCGGGACAGGGACGGTATATCACTCAGGATCCGATAGGGCTGAAAGGGGGATGGCATTTATATCCGTATCCTTTTAATCCAATTCGATTTATAGATCCACCAGGCTTAGCTCAAATTTGTACAAGATCCCTTAAAGGTTCGCGAGGTTTCAGGACAAATGGCATGACAGGTCTCGATCTTGGTATTTTCCATGCACACATATTCTTTGATGATGGCACTAATATCGGCTATGGTGGTGATAGTGGGTTATTTAGTGAACCTAAAACTAATGATTATACCTGTAATAAAGAAAAATATAACGATGAAATAACGAAAAAAGCAGTCGATATAGTCAAAAATAAACCAGATAACTTATTATTTCCGAAAGGAAGTAAACAATATGGAAATGATAACTATGGTTTTATAGTAAATAATCGTCAAGACTTTGTAAGTAAGGTTCTGGGTGAGTACGAAAAAATTGAAGGTGTAAAACGATGAGCCGTTTTCTGGTGAGAATTTTTATCTCTGATATATTTATATTATCAATTTAGGCTGCATTGCTACTTTACCACCCATTTCATTCACAGAAAAGTGATTCAACATCTGGTTAAATTATTCATTTAGCGTTTACTATAAAAAATGACACTATTTTATTTCAAAATTTATGCGGGTAACTTTTCGCTCGTCGGTGAGGGCATCCAGCGCTCTGAGCAAATTCAGGTCGAGCGTCCTGATATCAGATTTCATGATATGTATGCTTTGGTTTTATAAATCACATTCTGACAGGCCAGAATGTCGACAGCCATAAATTTGTCGTTATGATGGGTATCCTGTTTGGTGACGGATATACGCATGATTTGGTTGATTCTTGCCACGTTTGTCGTGGTGTTTATTGTGGGGTTCCGGGTGCTGACATCGGATACCCGCCGTGCGATTCGCCGCCTGAGCGAACGCCTGAATATTGATGTCGTGCCGATAGAATCGATGGTTGATCAGATGGGTAAAACGGCAGGCGGTGAATTTTTACAGTATCTGCATCGCCCTGATGAGTCGCATTTGCAAAATGCCGCTCAGGTGTTGTTGATCTGGCAAATCGTGATTGTCGAGAGTGGCGATCAAAATTTGCAGCGATGGCATCGGTTGCTGCAAAAAGCGCGTTTAGCCGCGCCGATCACCGATACGCAGGTGCGCCTGGCGCTGGGCTTTTTGCGCGAAATGGAACCCGATATGCAGGAGATCAACGCGTTTCAATTGCGCTATAACGCCTTTTTTCAGCCGGAAGAGGGCGTCCACTGGCTGCATTGATATCATGATGGGTGATACGGATAAGGCGAAAGCCGTCATCGGTAAATAGTTGCTAAAACGTTAATCAGATCACATTTTGTAATGCTACACTGCGTGGCTTTTTCCAATAAAACACGCAGGTAATAACAATGAATGAAAATCTCACAGAAAAACCCCGCGCAGATGAGGTTGCCAGACCTAACTGGTCAGCCGTCTTTGCCGTGGCGTTTTGTGTCGCCTGCCTGATTACCGTTGAGTTTTTGCCTGTTAGCCTGTTGACGCCGATGGCGCAGGATTTGGGCATTTCCGAGGGTATCGCCGGTCAGTCGGTTACTGTCACGGCGTTTGTGGCGATGTTTTCCAGTCTGTTTATTACCCAGATTATTCAGGCGACGGACAGGCGCTATGTCGTTATTTTGTTTGCCGTTTTGCTGACGGCTTCTTGTCTGATGGTCTCCTTTGCTAACAGCTTTACGTTGCTATTGCTGGGTCGCGCTTGTCTGGGGCTGGCGCTGGGCGGATTCTGGGCGATGTCAGCCTCACTAACTATGCGGCTGGTTCCCACGCGTACCGTACCGAAAGCGCTGTCGGTAATTTTTGGCGCGGTCTCCATCGCGTTAGTGATCGCCGCGCCGCTGGGCAGTTTTTTGGGCGGCATTATCGGCTGGCGTAATGTCTTTAACGCCGCTGCGGTGATGGGCATACTGTGCGTCATCTGGGTGGTAAAATCTTTGCCGTCGCTGCCGGGCGAACCTTCTCACCAAAAACAGAATATGTTCAGTCTGTTGCAACGCCCTGGTGTGATGGCCGGGATGATCGCCATCTTTATGTCTTTTGCCGGACAGTTCGCTTTCTTTACCTATATTCGCCCGGTCTATATGAATCTGGCGGGCTTTGACGTTGATGGGCTGACGTTGGTGTTACTAAGTTTTGGCATTGCCAGCTTCGTTGGTACCTCTTTCTCATCTTACGTACTGAAACGTTCGGTAAAACTGGCGCTGGCCGGTGCGCCGCTGATACTGGCGCTGAGCGCGCTGACGCTCATCGTGTGGGGAAGTGACAAAACCGTGGCGGCGGTCATAGCGATTATCTGGGGACTGGCGTTTGCGCTGATACCAGTGGGCTGGTCAACGTGGATCACCCGCTCCCTTGCCGATCAGGCGGAAAAAGCGGGCTCTGTTCAGGTGGCGGTGATTCAACTGGCGAATACCTGTGGTGCGGCGCTGGGCGGCTATGCGCTCGATAACTTTGGATTGCTTTCGCCGCTGGCGCTTTCCGGTGGCCTAATGCTGTTGACGGCGTTAGTCGTGGCGGCGAAAGTGCGTATTACGTCAATGAGTTGATATTATTGCCATTTGTGGGCCGGATAAGATGTCAGTCATCATCCGGCGCTCACAAAAGATTAATCAAAACCGTTATGCTCTGCGGTGGCGGCAAACCATTCTCCGCTTTTTTTCACCGTGCGCGTTTGGGTGGTCAAATCCAGTTGTACAAAACCATAGCGATTTTTATAGCCGTTCAGCCATGACCAGTTATCGATAAATGTCCACATATGGTAGCCAAGACAGCGACAGCCCTCGCTAATGCCTTTATGTAGCCATTTAAGATGCTCAGAGACAAATTCAATTCGGTAATCATCGTGAATTTGTCCCGCTTGCACAAAGCGTTGTTCGTTCTCAACACCCATGCCGTTTTCAGAGATAAAACAGCGCGGATTACCGTAATTATCCCGCAGATTGGTGATGATATCGTAAATTCCCGGGGCGTAAATTTCCCAACCGCGATAAGGATTCATCTTGCGCCCCGGCATGTCATAGTAATCAAATAACCACTCCGGCATGAACGGCGCTTGCGGATTTATTGCCGTATCACGGCACTTCACGCGGCGCGGCTGATAGTAGTTAATTCCCAGTAAATCGATTTTGCCGTCGGCAATAAGCTGACGGTCGCCTGGCTGACAGGTGGGCAGTTGGTCGTAGGTTTTCAGCAGCGCCACCAGATCCGCCGGGTACTCGCCTTTTAATACCGGGTCGAGGAAGCTGCGGTTGAATAGCAGGTCCGCATGATGCGCGGCTTGCACATCGGCGGGATGTTGCGATCGTGGGTAGGACGGCGTCAGGTTTAGCACCACGCCGATTTCACCGTCGTAGCGCCCGGCGCGATACGCGCGAACGGCGGCCGAATGCGCCAGTACGGTATGGTATGCCACTGTGGCTGCGCGTTTAAAATCCACCACATTGGGATAGTGGAAGTCGTACAAGTAGCCGCCTTCCACCGGCACAATCGGCTCGTTAAACGTAAACCAGTGCTTCACGCGATCGCCAAACAACGTAAAACACGTTTGCGCATAATGGCCAAATGCCTCTACGACGTCGCGATTTTCCCAGCCGCCTTTCTCCTGCATAACCATTGGCATATCAAAATGGAATAGCGTAATAAATGGCGTGATGCCTTGCATCAACAGCTCATCGATAACGTTGTTATAGAATTCTACCGCTTGCGGATTCACCTCGCCCACACCGTCTGGAATGAGACGCGCCCAGCTTAGCGAGGTGCGGAAACTATTGTGTTTCAACTGTTTCAGCAGAGCGATATCTTGCTTCCAGTGACGATAAAAGGTTGAGGTCTCCGCCGGGCCGACGCCCTGGTGAAAACGACCAGGCTGGCGTTCGAACCACACATCCCACGTGGTCTGGCTTTTACCGCCATTGTAGCTATCCCCTTCGGTTTGCAACGCTGAACAGGCGCTGCCCCACCAGAAGTTATCGGGAAAACGGTATCGCATTGTCGTACTCCTTGAACGCGTAAATTCGCTCCAGAATACGCGGTTTCGTCGAACAGAAACCGGTTACAGTACGCATTTTCGCGACCAAAAAACGGAAAAGGTGTGCTACATCTCCGGGCATTCCACCTTACCGAGAGCCTGCCAGTAGTTATGCTGATTGTTACGCTCTATCGCGATCATCGCCTCCCGAATATGTTGCTGGTTCCCCTCGCCTGCCATGATTTTTTTCTCCCAGGCTTCATCGGTTAGCGTGCCTTTTGGCGTACACATTTTACGTAGGTCTTTTAATATCGTGTTTTTTTCATGCGCCGTCTGAAGCGAGCTAAACGGAGAGTCGGCATACGTGACGCCCGGTAGTGTGACAAGCGAGGCAATAAGCAGAAGTATTTTACGTTTCATGAGAGGAGTCCTGTCGGTTTGCACTTTTTCAAGAGTAAGTGTAGACCGTGCGGAGTTCACTCATTGAGGCGTGTTATCAGCCAGCGCTGAACTCAGACAAAAGGGGGGAAAGTAGTTTCTCTCTGCCCCTCACTGTCTTGCGTAACAGAATAGTGTATGTTCTGAACATTCTTTTATTTCGCAAGCGGTAGTGTAATGAGACGTATTGAGATCGTACTGGGAGAGCTGGAACGCCTTACGCGCGGGCTATGTCTTGCCGATCTGGCGCAGGAGACAGCGTTTACGGCGGAGGCGATAGGTTTTAATCTTGGGCTGGCGCGTAATTCCGTCAGTAAAGATCTCAATCAGTTATGGAATGACGGTCTGGCGATCAAAAGCCGTGGCCGCCCGGTCTATTTTTTGCATCGCCAGGCGCTGGAAACGTTGCTGGGACGCCAACTGGAGGAGTCTGAACGCGAAGTGCGGACGGTTGCGGATGTGCTGCCGCATGAAGCGCATTACGCGCCAGACGATCCGTTTTCCAGTCTGATTGGTTACGATCGCAGCCTGCGCGATGCGGTGGAAAAAGGCCGCGCGGCGGTACTCTATCCACACGGTTTACATGTTCTGCTCACCGGGCCGTCCGGCGTCGGTAAAACCTTTTTTGCGGAACTGATGCACCGCTTCGCCTGTGAGCAGTCGAGCGGCGCTATCCCGCCGCTGGTCTACTTTAACTGCGCGGAATACGCCCATAACCCGGAACTTCTCTCCTCGCATCTGTTTGGACATCGGCAGGGGGCGTTTACCGGGGCGAATGAAAATAAAACGGGTCTGGTGGAACAGGCTGACGGCGGTTATCTGTTGCTTGATGAAGTACATCGCCTGTCGTATGAAGGCCAGGAGAAACTGTTCTCGATTCTGGATAAAGGCGAGTATCGTCCGCTTGGCGTGAGTAGCCAGCCACGATCAATTTCAGTACGCCTGATTTGCGCCACGACGGAGCCGGTCGGTTCGGCGCTGTTACGTACCTTCCAGCGGCGTATTCAGGTGAGTATTGATTTACCGGGTATTCGCCAGCGCTCTGTAGAAGAACAAATCGAATTGATTGTGGGTTTCTTGCAGCGGGAAAGCCGCAAAATAGAACGCACAATTAGCATTGATAAAACATTACTGCTCTGGTTACTGAATAAACCTCTGGAAGGCAACATCGGTCAGCTTAAAAGCGATATCCAGTTTCTGTGCGCCCAGGCGTGGGCATCGGGAATGACCGAACATAGCGACACGCTACAGCTGGATAAACGGCTGGCGGATATGCCGGTTAACCCGACGCCGGAACAACGGCTCCTGGTGGATACCCTGTTTGACGGCAAAGCGCGGCTGAGCGTAGATGCGCGTACGCTGCCGGCGTTAAAAACCTCGCTGGCGACCGGGGCCGAAATTGAAGAGAGCGATCTCTTTTACAGCTTCCTGACGCGTGAATATGTCAACCTGCGCAACAGTAATGTTCCACCAGCCCAGACGCTGGCTATCCTGAAAAATAAACTCAGTTCGATTTTTGAATATGGTCTCTACAGCCGCGACAGCGTGGCGCATCCACCGCGCTATGGTGATCAAATTGAAGAGCGCGTGACGTTGCTGATTGGCAGTGTGGAGCAGGTGCTGGGCTTTACGCTACCGGAGAATCTGGTTAACCCGCTACGTAAACACTTCCTGGCGCTGATAGGCTATGTGCAGCGTGGCCTGATCCCGCAACTTTACTCTTCCAGTTTGATTCTGGATCGTTGCAAAGACGAATATGACAATGCCGTGTTGCTGTGCCGGAAAATCAATGAATTGCTGCATATTCAGTGTCCGGCGACGGAAGTGGTCTGGCTATGCCTGTTCCTGAAAGAGTGTCGCCACTATCGCCAACGCATTGACGCCAGCCCGGATTGCGGGGTCATTTTGATCGCTCACGGCGCAACCACCGCCACGAGTCAGGCGCAGTATGTCAATCGCGTGCTGGAGCGCGAGTTATTCAGCGCTATAGATATGCCCTTTGAGCAGTCGGTACATGACACGCTGGAAACGCTGACCCGGCTCATTCAGATCCGACAATATCGGCGGCTTATTCTGCTGGTGGACATCGGCTCATTGATCCATTTCGGTAGCACGATCAGTAAGTTATTCCAGATAGATGTTCTGCTTATGCCGAATATCACGCTCACCACTCTATTGGAGGTAGGGCTGGATTTAAGCTATGAAACCAGCGACTTACCGCAGCTGGCGGCCCTCCTGGAGAGTAAAAATGTCCCCTGCCAGCTTTGTACGCCGCAACAGGAGAGTGGCGGTAAAGTGCTGGTGATCTCCTGTATTACCGGCATGGGGACGGCGGAAAAAATCAAGAAAGTACTGGAAGAAAGTTTTGGCGAATTGATGTCGCAGGACACCAGAATGGTGATCCTTGATTATAACGAGGTGCGCAGTCTGGAGCGCGTTCAACAGGCGTTGAACGCCAGCGAGCGGCTGGCGGGGATTGTCGGCACCTTCCAGCCGGGACTGCCGGATATTCCGTTTATCTCACTGGAAGAGTTGTTCTCCGAGCAGGGGCCGGAGCTGGTATTAAGTTTGTTAACGCCCGATCTCTCCAGTGCTGAACGCCGGCTGGAGATGGAGCGTAGCGCGATGCGCTTTATCAGCGCGCTGACGATGGAGAGTATTATTAACCATATTTCGGTGCTCAACCCGCAGCGTATTCTGAAAGAAATGGAAGGCGTTTTTAACCATTTGACCTCTGCACTTTCACTGAAACCAGGCCGTCAGGTGACACTGCGCTTCCTGATCCACTGCTGCTGTATGGTAGAGCGTATTGTGATTAACCGAAAACCGTTACAGATGGCGCTGGAAAACAAGCCGGATCTCGATATTAATGCGTTTAGTGTCATTAAATCGGCCTTTCAGCCGATAGAAGAGGCTTATGCCATCCGCTTATCGGATGCGGAATATTTTTATATCTACGAACTGCTCTATAGCTAATCCTTTTACTGGCGGGGCTTCGCGCCTCGCCAGACCTTTCTTCTTCCTCGCGTGACACAAATTCTGGCACAGCCTTTGCTCTTCTGATGATGCGTTATGCCGTATAGCGGCGTAAATGCCTTATCCGGCCTACCGGGAGCGTCCTGTAGGCCCGGTAAGCGCAGTGCCACCGGGCAATATATGCCGGTGTTCTCATGTAATCGCGCCAGGAGGCCATTTTGACTACCACACAACCGTTGCCCCACATTCTATTGCTGACGCATGGCGGCTGGGGACAATCGCTTTGCAACAGCCTGCGTATGGTCACGGGCGATATCAAAGGCGTGACGGAAATTGCGCTGATGCCTGTCGATACGCTGGGCGAGTTTTATCAACGTGTCGAGGCCGTGGTGAAAACCCTGCCGGAAGGCTCGCTGATCCTGACGGACTTTGTCGGCGGCACGACGTCCAATGTCGCGGCGCGGCTGAGCGCCGATTATCCGGTCGCGGTGATTGCCGGATTGAATGCGTCGCTGCTGTTGGAGGCGCTGGACAGGCGTGAACAAGGGAGACTAACCGCCTGTGTAGACGAGTTAGTTGAGGCCGGGCGCAGCAGCTGCCTGGATGTGGTCGCCCATGTGCGCCAGCTACAACAATCACTATAAGGAAAATATCATGGCAAATATCGTGTTATGCCGTATCGACAGCCGTCTCATTCATGGGCAGGTTGTCACGAAATGGGTCGGACAATCTCAGGCGAACCGGATAGCCGTTGTGAGTGATGAACTGGATGCCGATCCGTTTATGAAAAATATCTATCTGATGGCGGCGCCGCCGAGCATCAAAGTGGATTGCTATAGCAACCAGAGCTTTGCCGCATCGTGGAAAGAAAATCAGCTTGGCGACGGCAAAGTGCTGGTGCTCTTCCCCTCTCTTGCTGCGATTCAGGATGCCGTTGAACAGGGATTTGACGTTACCACTATTCAGGTTGGCGGTCTGGGCGGGGGGCCAAACCGTAAGGCCGTATTCCAGAATATCACCCTTGATGAAAAAGACGTTGGCATTCTTAACGACCTGAAAAATCGTGGCATTCAGGTGTTCTTCCAGACCATCCCGGAAGATAAGCCGCAGTCGCTGGACGATATCCTGAAAAAATTCTAACCCTTTAATAGACACAAAATCATTCTGGATGCATCGAGGCGGCAACTGAGTGAATCCCCTGGAGCTTACTAAAGTAAGTGACTGGGGTGAGCGAAGGCAGCCAACAAAGAGGCAGCCTGAAGGATGAAGTGTATAGGATAACACTATGGATACCTTACTCTTTGCAAGCCTGATGGGGTTGTATTACTGGTTTGCCCGATTACGTCTTGGCTACACCTTCTCCGCCATGCTGCTACAACCGGTGGTGATTGCCGTGTTTGTCGGCCTGCTGCTGGGCAATATGCAGACGGCGATGATTATTGGCGCCGGGATGCAGCTCGTTTATTTGGGCGTGACCTCAACGCCGGGCGGCAACGTACCGTCGGACCCGGCGCTGGCGGCCTGTATCTCCATTCCTATCGCCGTGAAGGCCGGCATGGACCCAAATCTGGCAATCGCGCTGGCAATACCGTTTGGGGTGATCGGCGTATTTCTCGATCAGCTCAGGCGCACGCTGAACGCTGCCTGGGTGCATATGGCGGATAAGCACGCGGAAACCGCCAATATGGCCGGGATCATGCGCTGCGCTTTCCTCTATCCGGCATTACTGGGACTGGTTCTGCGTTTTCCCGTGGTTTTTGCCGCCAACTACTTTGGCCAGGATGTGGTGGAAAGCTTCCTCAAACTGATGCCGCACTGGTTAACCCACTCCTTTGAAATCATGGGCGGAATTCTGCCAGCGCTGGGTTTTGCCATCACCATTATGGTGATCGGTAAAAAAAGCCTGCTGCCGTGGTTTATCGGTGGATTCTTCGCGGTGCTTTACCTCAAGGTGGACATCATGGCGATGGCAATTTTTGGCACCTGTGTCGCCTTCCTGATTAAAGGTCTGGCGAAAAATGAAGGAGCAGCATAATGAGTAGCGACGTAATGCAACATGAACTGGTCGAGCGCGCGCGGGAAAGCGGGGCGCTGACCAAAGCAGATATTACCAAAGCCTGGTTTATCTACTGGCTGGGCGCTGAAGTCTCCAGCTCGTATGAGCGCTTACAAAGCCTGATTTTTTGCGCCTCGATGACGCCGATCATCAAAAAACTCTATCCACAAAAAGAGGAGCAGGTAGAGGCGTTAAAACGCCACCTTAACTTCTTTAACTCCGAGCAAACTTTCGGCGCGGTGATCCAGGGCATCTCCATTGCAATGGAAGAACAAAAAACGCGCGGCGAGCCGATTAACGATTCGTCTATCACTGGCATTAAAACCGGCCTGATGGGGCCGCTGGCCGGCATGGGCGATTCCATTATTTGGGCAGCGGTAATGCCGCTATTGATAGCGATCTTTATTCCGTTCGCGGCAAATGGCAGCGCGATGGGCGGTATTATCCCGCTGATTCTTTATCCGGCGATCACGCTGGCGATCAGCTATGGCATGGTACACAAAGGCTACACTCTGGGGCGCGATTCGATTATCGGGTTGCTGCAAGGAGGAAGAATCAAGGAACTGATCTACGGTGCGAACGTGCTGGGGCTGATCATGATGGGGGCGCTGTCCGCCAGCTACGTCAAAATCACCACGCCGTTAAAAATCAGCGCCCTGAAAGGGTCTGAAGTGGTGGTTCAGCAAATTCTGGACTCTATTGCGCCGGGCTTACTGCCATTGGCGGCGGTCTTTGCCATCTACTTCTATCTGGTGAAAAAAGGGCCACGCTACACCACCATCCTGCTCTCAATTGTCGCGCTGAGCGTGGTCTGTTCGCTGTTGGGGGTATTGTAAACCATGACGCAGAATATTTATCAACAGATGGGGCTGAAAAGGGTCATTAATGCCTGCGGCAAAATGACGATCCTGGGCGTCTCAAGTGTCGCGCCGGAGGTTATGCAGGCCACCGCGCGCGCGGCTTCCGCCTTTGTCGAGATTGATGCGCTGGTGGAGAAAACCGGCGCACTGGTGTCCCGCTACACGGGGGCCGAGGACAGCTATATCACTTCCTGCGCCTCGGCGGGTATTGCCATTGCCGTCGCTGCCGCCATCACCCACGGCGATCGGGCGCGCGTGGCTCTGATGCCGGACAGTACCGGTATGGCCAATGAGGTAGTGATGCTGCGCGGGCAGAATGTGGACTACGGCGCGCCAGTCACCAGCGCCATTCGTCTTGGCGGCGGGCGCATAGTGGAAGTGGGGTCGAGCAATCTGGCGGCCCGCTGGCAACTGGAAAGCGCCATGACTAAAAATACCGCCGCGCTCCTGTATGTGAAATCACACCATTGCGTGCAAAAAGGGATGCTGAGCATTGATGACTTTGTGCAGGTGGCGCAGGCCAACCACCTGCCGTTGATTGTTGATGCCGCTGCCGAAGAAGATTTGCGCGGCTGGGTGGCGAGCGGCGCGGATATGGTTATCTATAGCGGCGCGAAAGCCTTTAATGCGCCAACCTCCGGCTTTATCACTGGTAAGAAAACGTGGATTGCCGCCTGCAAAGCGCAGCACCAGGGGATTGCCAGGGCGATGAAAATCGGCAAGGAAAACATGGTTGGGCTGGTGTATGCGCTGGAGAATTACCACCAGGGCCAGACGACCGTGACCGCAGCACAGTTACAGCCGGTCGCGGAAGCGATTTCCGCCATCCATGGGCTTTATGCCGATATCGAACAGGATGAGGCCGGGCGTGCAATCTGGCGTATTCGTGTGCGGGTGAACGCATCTGAATTGGGGCTGAACGCGCAGGACGTCGAAGCGCAGTTGCGCGGCGGCGAGATAGCGATTTACGCCCGCAAATATCAGCTTCATCAAGGGGTTTTTAGCCTCGATCCACGCACGGTAGCCGAAGGGGAAATGGCATTGATTGTGGCGCGACTCAGGGAGATTGCAGAACATGCAGCAGATTAATTTTTATCGTCAGCGGGTGGCTATTAACGTGCTGGCAAAGGATATCGCCAACGCGAAGGCTATCTATGAAGCCGCCGAAGGCCATGCGGTCATTGGCGTACTTTCCGCGCAGTTCGCTACGGTAGAAGAGGGCGTGCCGGAGGTGAAACGCTGGATGGCGGAGGTGCCGTCTATCTCAGTGGGTCTGGGCGCAGGCGACCCGGCGCAGTACTACAAAGCGGCGATGATTGCCGCCCATACCCATCCGGCCCATGTCAACCAGACCTTTACCGGTTGCGGTTTTGCGGCAGGCGCGCTGGCGGCGACAGGCGGCGAGCAAACACATATTAACGCCCTGGTCAGCCCGACGGGAACGCCGGGCGAGGTGTTGATTTCCACCGGCGTCAGTAGCAGCCAGGGAACGCCCGCTCGTGTTTCGTGTGATGCGGCGGTACGCATGATGCTGGATATGGGCGCACATGCGGCGAAGTTTTTCCCGATGGGCGGCGAAAAGTCGTTACCGGAATTATATGCGCTGGCGACAACCGCCGCCCGCCACGGCATGACGCTCATCGAGCCGACCGGCGGTATCTCACTGGATAATTTCGGTATTATCCTGCAAACCTGCCTGGAAGCCGGCGTGCCGCGCGTGATGCCGCACGTTTACAGTTCGATTATCGACCCGCAAACCGGCAATACGCGGCCTGAAGACGTCATTCGGTTGATGGAGATAGTCAAAGCGCTGGTGTGAGGTTTATCGCCGAAGAGCGTGGCGTTTACCAGGTCTACAGATGACGTGTATTTGTAGGCCCGGTCAGCGTTACGCTACCGGGCGATAATGCGTAGCAGGCTGGGCAAAAATGTACGTATTGCAACCGTCAGTTATTCCCTTTCGAGCCTCCTCGCAGGGTTAAATTTTCCTGAATGCTGTCTGTATTTTTGGCGAGTACAGTGGCGTCATCTTATTCCTCAGGTGACGGATCGCCATGAAAAAAAGTCCCACGTCCACGCCTCATGATGCGGTATTCAAAACGTTTTTACGCCATCCGGATACCGCGCGGGATTTTCTCAATATCCATCTTCCCCATTCGCTAAGAATACGTTGCGATCTGACGACGTTGAAACTGGCGCCGGACAGTTTTATCGAGAAAAATTCACGCGCGTTTTATTCCGATGTCCTTTGGTCGCTAAAAACGTGTGAAGGCGACGGTTATATCTATACACAAAATCATTCAAGATGCATCGCGGCGGCAAGGGAAGAAATCCCCGGGAGCATAGATAACTATGTGACCAGGATTTCTGAGCGCAGCCAACAAAGAGGCAGCTTGAAGGAGGAAGTGTATATGTCGTAATAGAGCATCAGAGTACGCCGGACGCGCATATGGCGTTTCGGTTAATGCGTTACGCCACTGCCGAGATGCAGCGCCATCTGGATGCTGGCCATAAAACGTTACCGCTGGTGATTCCCATGCTGTTTTACCATGGCGCGAAAAGCCCGTATCCCTTTTCGCTGTGCTGGCTGGATGAGTTTGACGATCCTGCACTGGCGCGTCAGCTTTATGCGACGGCATTTCCACTGGTAGACATTACGGTGGTGCCGGATAACGAGATTATGCAGCACCGACGTATCGCGATGCTGGAGCTGGTACAAAAGCATATACGTCAGCGCGACCTGATGGGATTGGTCGAGCGCTTAGCGGTACTTCTGATTACGGGAGACGCTAATGACAGTCAGCTAAAAGCGCTGTTTAATTATTTGCTAATACAACATGGCAGCACGCCTCGTTTTGGCAAGTTTATCCGCGAGGTGGCGCGTCGTGTTCCCCAACACAAGGAGAGATTAATGACGATCGTAGACAGAATACGAGAATCGGGGCGCAGAAAAGGTAAGCGTGAAGGCGTGCAACAAGGCATACATCAAGGTAAGCAGGAGGAGGCCTTGCGTATTGCGCATACGATGCTGGAACAGGGGATCGATCGGGAGAGGGTGCTGATGATTACCGGGCTTTCTGACGAAGAGATTAAGGCAAAGCGCCATTAAACTTTTCTCTTCCGCCCGGTCATCGTGATTATCAACGGCGTAAAGCGGTTCGCGCACGGCGGCGGGAATCCATGGAGATTAGGACCACTGACGAGAGAATGAGCAGCGTGCCCAGCCAGTCCGGCAAGGTAAAACTAATGCCCAACAGCAGTAGCGATAGCAGGGCGCTGCTTAACGGTTCCGCACAGCTTAAAATGCTGGCTTTAGGACCGCCAATCAGTTGCGCGCCTTTCAAATACAGGCTGAACGTCAGCGACGTACCGATCACCACCAGGTAGAAAAAGGCCAGAATCAGGCTGCCGCTCACCGCAAAGTGCGTTCCTTCTTTAGCGTAGAAGGGCAGCAGAATAAGGCCGCCAAAGGACATACTCCAGCCGACCACTGGCAGCGTGCCGTATTGGGCAATCAGTCTGGATGGCCAGGTCGTATAAAAGGCGGCGGCAAACGCAGAGGCAATACCCCAGAACAGAGCGGCGGAAGAGATCGACAGCGACGTGGGGTTGCCGTGAGTCACCAGTAAAAAGGTGCCGATAAGCGATGTAAGAATGGCGGTTAAAACCAGAATGCCTGGCCGTGTTCTTCGCGCTAATGCAAACCACGCTACAATAATGGTCGGCGATAAAAATTGCAGTACTGTCGCGGTGGCGGCATTGGATTTTTCAATCGTGAGCAGGAAGGTTAGCTGAACGGTGAGCGCGCCCACCACGGAGAAAATCAGCAGACTCAGAGCATCTTTGCGGTTTTTAAGAATTGAAAATATCTTATCGCCGTGCATAAAGGAGAATGTCACCAGTATCAGCCCGGCGAATAACAAACGTATCATCGTCAGGAACTGTGACGACATACGGCTTTGCTCCATGATGTACTGCGCGCAAACCCCTGAACTCCCCCACAATACGGCGGCAATCAGGACGTTTAGCATCCCTTTTCTGGTGGAACCCATTTTTTCCTCGTCATGTTGTTTTATTTTTTTTACGTGCAGGCATCATAACAGAGCTATCACCGGTATTAAGCAGGAATTTATTGTTTAATGATTTCAGACGAGCTTGTTATCGACATAATATTGTCATTTTTTTGTCATAAGAAAAAATATCAAACAAACTTAAACAGAACGTCACTAAACTCGCCTTTGCACTTTACGGAACATATTGGCTGACTATAATAAGCGCAAATTCATGCAGGAGTAATACGTTGGACAGTCACTTTTACGTAAATCATCTGGCAAGTTAACGCACGCTATTCCTGCGCTGCTTGCCGAACCGGTGGGCAGCAATCTCCCCTTGTGACGATTGTCATCCCAATAATGTTACAACACGCGCATTGTCGCGAGGGTCATCGTCATGTTCATGTTTAAACACGCTTTATTTCCTCCACCGTCAACACGACGCTAATTGCCTCAGGGCAGAAATTTGTCGTGTGCTAAATATAGCACGTACTTATTCTTCCAGAAAAAATGGAGGAACGTATGTTAATGTTTCCTTATATTTTAAATTTACTGGCCGCTATGCTGTTGGGCGCGCTGATTGGCGCAGAAAGACAATGGCGTCAACGTATGGCGGGATTACGCACTAATGCGCTGGTGGCGACAGGCGCCGCTGTTTTTATTCTGAGCTCCATGACGACATCGCCAGACAGCCCAGGGCGAATTGCAGCGCAGATTGTCTCAGGTATCGGCTTTCTGGGGGCGGGCGTCATCATGCGCGAAGGGATGAATGTGCGCGGACTGAACACTGCGGCAACGCTATGGTGTTCGGCAGGCATCGGCGTGTTATGCGGCTTAGGGCAGTTCAAAAATGCGCTGGCGGCGACGATCATTATTCTTTGCGCCAATATTTTATTGCGTGAAGCGGCGCAGCGTATAAATCAACTCCCGATATCCGCAGAGGAAGAAAAACGTTATATCCTGAAAGTAACCTGTAATAAAGAAGATGAGAGCGCGGTTCGTCAGTGGTTACTGAATATCGTAAAAGAGGCCGCGATCTGCTTACAAGGGTTAGGTTCGGTCCCCGCTCAGGAACAGGGCTATAAAGAAATCCGTGCCGAGCTCGTTGGTCATGCTGATTATCGTAAAACGCGAGAACTGATTATATCCAGAATAGGTGATAACGATAATATCACCGCAATTCACTGGAGTATTGATAGTCAATAATGGTTTTTTTATTCAATTTCAACATTACGCCAGGCGTATAAGGGGGGAATGATGGATATTCCCGATTCTATAAAATAAAACCCACTCAAAATAGTGAGTAAGCAATAGCCTTTTTTATGCATAGATAATTCTCCCAGGGCATTCACCTTCAAATTGTGAGTTTACTATTCCCTGGGCGTGATATGCAGGAAACACTACACCTTAATTTTGGGGATTCATCATGACTGACATGAACATTGAAAACCGGAAACTCAATCGCCCGGCGTCAGAAAATGATAAGCAGCATAAAAAAGTATTTCCGATCGAAGCGGAAGCTTTTCATAGCCCGGAGCAGACACTGGCGCGGCTGAACAGCCATCGTCAGGGCCTCACGACAGAAGAGGCCGGCGAACGGTTGAAAGTGTATGGGCGCAATGAAGTGGCGCATGAGCAAGTTCCTCCTGCGCTGGTTCAGCTTCTGCAGGCATTCAATAACCCGTTTATTTACGTTCTGATGGCACTGGCAGGGGTCAGTTTCATCACGGATTACTGGCTCCCGTTACGCCGTGGCGAAGAGACCGATCTCACTGGCGTATTGATTATTCTGACGATGGTCAGTTTGAGCGGGTTATTGCGTTTCTGGCAGGAGTTTCGCACTAACAAAGCAGCGCAGGCGCTGAAAAAGATGGTTCGCACCACCGCTACGGTGTTGCGTCGTGGGCCGGGCAATATAGGCGCGGTGCAGGAAGAGATTCCCATTGAAGAGCTGGTCCCAGGTGATGTGGTTTTCCTGGCGGCGGGCGATCTGGTGCCTGCGGATGTCCGGTTGCTGGCGTCGCGCGATCTCTTTATCAGTCAGTCAATTCTTAGCGGTGAATCATTACCCGTGGAAAAATATGACGTCATGGCTGATGTGGCAGGCAAAGACAGCGAGCAACTGGCTGATAAAAATAAAAGTTTACTGGACATGGGTAACATCTGTCTGATGGGAACCAATGTGACCAGCGGCAGAGCGCAGGCGGTCGTTGTGGCAACGGGAAGCCGTACCTGGTTCGGCTCGTTGGCGAAATCCATTGTCGGTACACGTACCCAGACGGCTTTTGATCGAGGGGTCAACAGCGTGAGCTGGTTGTTGATACGCTTTATGCTGATCATGGTTCCAATTGTTCTGCTTATCAATGGGTTGAGTAAGGGGGACTGGGTAGAAGCTTCACTGTTTGCGCTGGCGGTAGCGGTAGGGCTAACGCCGGAAATGTTGCCCATGATTGTCAGTTCCAACCTGGCAAAAGGTGCGATTGCGATGTCGCGGCGCAAAGTGATCGTCAAGCGTCTGAATGCTATCCAAAACTTCGGCGCGATGGATGTGTTGTGTACGGATAAAACCGGCACCTTAACCCAGGACAATATTTTTCTGGAGCATCATCTGGATGTGAGCGGTGTAAAAAGCAGCCGGGTATTGATGCTGGCCTGGCTGAATAGTAGCAGCCAGAGCGGCGCCCGAAATGTGATGGATCGCGCGATACTGCGTTTTGGCGAGGGTCGCATCGCACCATCGACAAAAGCGCGCTTCGTTAAACGCGATGAACTGCCATTCGACTTTGTACGTCGTCGGGTATCCGTACTGGTAGAAGATGTGCAACATGGTGATAAGTGTTTAATCTGCAAAGGCGCAGTCGAAGAGATGCTGACGGTGGCCACCCATCTTCGCGAAGGCGATCGTGTGGTGGCGCTAACAGAAACACGCCGCGAGTTACTGTTGGCGAAAACCGAAGATTACAATGCGCAGGGATTTCGCGTATTGCTGATAGCGACACGTAAGCTGGAAGGATGTGATATCAACCCGACATTAAGTACGGAGGATGAGACCGCACTTACGATTGAGGGGATGCTTACTTTTCTCGACCCACCAAAGGAGAGCGCCGGAAAAGCCATTTCTGCGTTACGGGATAACGGCGTGGCGGTCAAAGTTCTCACTGGTGATAATCCTGTCGTGACGGCGCGTATCTGTCTGGAAGTGGGAATTGATACGCATGATATTCTGACCGGAACCCAGGTTGAGGCGATGTCAGATGCTGAACTGGCGTCTGAAGTGGAGAAACGTGCAGTATTCGCCCGGCTAACGCCGTTGCAAAAGACGCGTATTTTAAAAGCGCTCCAGAAAAATGGTCATACCGTTGGTTTTCTTGGCGACGGGATTAATGACGCGCCAGCGCTTCGTGATGCGGATGTAGGTATTTCGGTCGACAGCGCTGCCGATATTGCCAAAGAATCATCAGATATTATTCTGCTGGAAAAAGATCTCATGGTACTTGAGGAAGGCGTTATCAAAGGGCGCGAAACCTTTGGCAATATCATTAAGTACCTGAATATGACCGCCAGCTCTAATTTCGGCAATGTTTTTTCGGTGCTGGTAGCCAGCGCGTTTATTCCGTTTCTACCGATGCTGGCAATTCATCTATTGATCCAGAATTTGATGTACGACATTTCACAGCTATCGCTGCCATGGGACAAAATGGATAAAGAGTTCCTGCGTAAGCCACGTAAATGGGATGCGAAAAATATTGGTCGCTTTATGCTATGGATTGGCCCAACGTCCTCTATTTTCGATATCACAACCTTTGCGCTAATGTGGTACGTATTTGCCGCGAATAACGTAGAGGCGCAGGCGCTCTTTCAGTCCGGCTGGTTTATTGAGGGCTTGCTCTCACAAACGCTGGTGGTGCATATGCTCAGGACGCAAAAAATACCTTTTATACAAAGCCGGGCGACGCTGCCGGTGTTGTTGACAACCGGCCTGATCATGGCGACAGGGATTTATATTCCGTTTTCACCTTTAGGCGCGATGGTTGGACTGGAACCGCTGCCGATGAGCTACTTCCCGTGGCTGGTGGTGACATTATTGAGCTATTGCCTGGTGGCGCAAGGCATGAAGCGTTTTTATATCAAACGTTTTGGCCAATGGTTTTAGGGATGTATGAGGAGCGCACAGATGAATCGCTTACCCGATAAAATCATCGCGCTGATATTTTTACTGATTAGCCTGTTGGTGTTGTTTTTAGCCCTCTGGCAAATCGTTTTATAACGAGGTGATGCCATGCAAAAAAGAGGGTTAGACAAAATCTTTTTTCAGGTTGTCCTGATAGCAATCATCCTGATTTTACTGACTATCTGGATACGATAAGCGACTGCTGGTGAACCCCGCTTAAAATAAGCATCGACGTGGTTGTTCTTTTTATGGCGGGGCGCTATTTTCATGATATCCCCATCAGAAGGGCAATATCATGAACAATCGTCGTAGTTTAACCGTCGTCCTGGCAACGTTGATGACGTTTTCCCTGAGCGCTACGCCTGTGCTGGCGAATCCGGGAAATGGCAATGGCGGCGGACATGGTAATAACGTGGCTAATCAGGGTAATAACGGTAACGGACATAAAGGAAACGCCGGGCAAAAAACGGAACACCGTAAAAATGGTAGTAAACCGGATCACGTCGACTCGGACATTAGCTACGCTGTCGCCAGGCAACTGGCAGTGAATTTAGGGCTGACGGGTTATCCATCTTTACCGCCGGGGATTGCGAAAAATCTGGCGAGAGGAAAGCCGTTGCCGCCGGGAATCGCTAAAAAAACGGTACCGGCGTCTATGCTGGGACAATTACCTTATTATCCGGGCTATGAGTGGAAAATTGTTGGGGATAACCTGGTGCTGATCGCGCTCAGTACTGCGGTAGTCACGGCGATTATTAATGGTGTGTTTGATTAAATGTGTCGTAGTCCGATAATTCGGTGTCCGACGACCTGGTTGTAGGCAGAATAAACAGGATATAGGAAATAGCCCCATTAAATGGGGCTATCTGGTGTTTTCATGTCGCTATTTATGCGCGTTGAGAATCCAGCAGTTCATTATTTTTTATGACATCCTGCGCTTTGGTATAACTTTCAATCAGTAGCTGATAGGCCGGGAATATTTTGGTATACACATCCGCCCATTCTGCGGCATCTTCCCGATTCCAGGTGCGTTGCAGTTCAGATGCTACCGCAGCGGTATCCATTGGTACTACGCCAGCCTGCACCACTCGGGCCATGGTGATTTCCTGTGCCATTTTGCTGTACGTACCGGATGCATCAATCACAGCAAATACCTTATACCCTTCCGCGACGGCGCTGATGGCCGGGAAAGCCATGCAGACACTGGTAATTGTACCCGCGATGATCAGCGTTTTACGCCCTGTCGCTTTTACCGCCTGCACAAAATCGGCGTTATCCCACGCGTTAATTTCCCCTTTACGGGCGATATATTGTGCGTGGGGCGCATTCGCATGAATTTCCGGAATTAGCGGGCCATTCGGTCCCTGCGGTACGGACGCGGTGGTAATTACCGGCATATTGCACAATGTGGCGATTTTAGCCAGTGCCGTGGCGCGCGCGCGTAATTCCGGCATCGGCATGTCGCCGATGGTTTGAAACAGTCCACTTTGGTGGTCAATCAGCAACATTACTGCGTCGTTGGCATCAATGGCAGGACGTTGGCCGTTAAAATTGGCGGGTGTAGACATAATTCATTCCTTGTTGTTGCTTTTCACTGATAATCATTACCAGTGTTAAAGTCATTAATCGCCGGAGCGATTTCCGTTTTTATGCTGATGACAATAATCCGTTGCCGATACTGGATTACCGTGTTGAGCTCTTTCTGAAGGATTATTCATCGGCATCACCTTCAGTCGTTTTACTTTCACGCTAAATTGCTTTCACAACAATATTCATATTATGAATAAATGTTTCTGTTTTACATTTAAATGAGGATTATTGATTGAAAAAACAAGCTATATTATTACCAATTATTTCTGATAGATAGCTTTAAAATTATTTGGTATAAATTTGAAATAGTTTAATTAAGTATTAGCTTAGTGTTATTTAAAGAATATAAAGTGTAGATTAAATATTAAATGATAAGCGTGTTTATATTAAGTATGGCTACTGATTAGGGTGATGTCGGCTGAACAATATTGTAGAAAAAATATCGCCTTGTACGTTCTTTATATGCCCGCTGATGGCAGCTTTAACTTTACCGTACAGTTCGCAGAGCATTCCCTGAGAGAGCCACAGCGTATTGCTTTCAAAACGACATTCAACACGCACTTTCCCGTCACCACTGGCAAACATAAGAAATTCGCCTGCCGGGGGGTTAAGTATTTATCTGTCATGTTGCCTCCGTTTGCCTCTGACTTACAACGCTGTAATCCACTCAATCTTCCGGTATATGTGGTTCGTTTCCGGAATGGCTTACGCTCTGATGGAGATGAAGCAAAACGACAGGTGATATCAAACCGCGAATGGCAGCGCCTTTTCAATCCTTTTCAGTTTCTGCTGCGTTTCTTGCTGTCCGCTAAGCAGCTTCTGCTTCTGGTCGTCCCAGGCCATCAGGACAATGCCCCCGTCCATCACTTTTACGCTAACCTTTCAAACCCGGCTTCGTGCAGCCTCTTTCCCGACAGCGTCAGGCTTGGCGTGCTGTTATCCCTTCTTTGCGGTCGATATCCCATAAGGAACGAACGCTCGGTTTTAGCAATCGGTAAGTCTGAAGTAGAATGCGAGTTAGCCATCATCAACTCCTTGATAGTTGGTGAGGTTAGCTCTCGCCCGGTATTACGAGTACCTGATAAGGACGTTTCAAACTCAGGTTATTGTGTTAAGGGACGTTCCTGAATGGAGATATCTTGTTCTTGCGGGCATGTATATGTTAACGACTAAACGCGATCAAAACAAGTCAAGCTAATGAAAATTAAGGATTTTTAAGCACGTATTACGCCAGAATTAAAGGCGCAGTTTGAGGCAGCGGCAAAAGATACAGGGATAAGTCTGGGGAACTGGCTCAAAACTTTGGGCAGGAAGGAGTTAGAAAGATTAGGTATTGAGCCACAAGATAAATAAGCTACCTTTTATTGATAATAGCGCTAAGAAAGAGATATTACTCGTACGGTATCATCATGCAATCAGAGCAATACTGGATAAGCGGTAATTAATAAAGTAACACTTCACTTTCTCTCTTCGCCTTTCTTCTTATTATCTATAGCCTTAATAACAAAAAAGTTTGTTCAGGCATAAAGGGCCAATGGCGGGTACAAGAGAAATATTTTGGCGGAAGATCACAGGAGTCGAACCTGCCCGGGACCGCTGGCGGCCCCAACTGGATTTGAAGTCCAGCCGCCTCACCGGAGACGACGATCTTCCGCGCCTCGATTGCTACATGGAGGCGGGCGCATTATAGCTACTTCCTGCGCTTTCCACATCCCCCCGCACGCTTTTTTAACTTCCCTTTCGTTTTGCCATGATCGGTTTCATATAAATCTCCACAAAATCCATTAGTTACATTTCATCACATTTTTTGGCGCTACTCTGATCACAGAAAACAAGAATCGTAATCTGATAATCAAATATCGGAATATTCTCGCTTGCAGGGATGGTTTACAAGAACTGTAACCGGTATCAGCGAGCGTTGTGAGCGTTAAGGATGCGTAATGAAAAGTGAAATTCTCTCCGCAAAGGAGAAGATTGGCTACGGCATGGGCGATGCCGCCAGCCACATTATTTTTGATAATGTCATGTTATACATGATGTTTTTTTATACCGATATTTTTGGTATTCCCGCCGGTTTTGTTGGCACCATGTTCTTACTGGCACGTGCACTGGATGCCATTTCCGACCCTTGCATGGGACTGCTGGCCGACCGTACCCGCTCGCGCTGGGGCAAGTTCCGCCCATGGGTACTGTTTGGCGCGTTACCGTTTGGTATCGTCTGTGTTCTGGCCTACAGTACGCCGGATCTCAGCCTGAATGGCAAAATGATTTATGCCGCTATTACCTACACGCTGTTGACCCTGCTGTATACCGTGGTGAATATCCCTTACTGCGCGTTGGGCGGCGTTATCACTAACGACCCGACGCAGCGCATTTCGCTGCAATCCTGGCGCTTTGTACTTGCCACGGCGGGTGGCATGCTTTCTACCGTGCTGATGATGCCGCTGGTGAAGCTGATCGGCGGTGAGAATAAGGCGCTGGGTTTCCAGGGGGGCATTGCAGTGCTCTCAGTGGTGGCATTCCTGATGCTGGCGTTCTGTTTCTTCACCACTAAAGAGCGTGTAGAAGCACCTGCGACGCAGACCTCCATGCGCGAAGATCTGCACGATATCTGGCACAACGATCAATGGCGTATCGTTGGCCTGCTCACCATCCTGAATATTCTGGCGGTTTGCGTGCGCGGCGGGGCGATGATGTATTACGTCACCTGGATTCTGGGAAAACCGGAGGTGTTTGTCGCGTTCCTCACCACCTATTGCGTCGGCAACCTGATCGGCTCGGCGCTGGCGAAACCGCTAACCGACTGGAAATGTAAAGTGAGCGTTTTTTGGTGGACCAACGCCTTACTCGCAGTAATCAGTGTGGCGATGTTCTTCGTACCGATGCACGCCACGATCGCTATGTTTGTCTTTATCTTCGTGATTGGCGTGTTGCACCAGTTAGTCACACCTATCCAATGGGTGATGATGTCTGACACCGTTGACTACGGTGAATGGTGCAACGGCAAACGCCTGACGGGGATCAGCTTTGCCGGCACGCTGTTTGTGCTGAAGCTGGGCCTGGCACTGGGCGGCGCGCTGATTGGCTGGATGCTGGCCGGCGGTGGCTACGACGCGGCGGCAAAAACACAAAACAGCGCCACCATCAGCATTATTATCGCGCTGTTTACCCTCGTTCCGGCGATCTGCTATCTGCTAAGCGCCGTGATCGCCAAACGCTACTACACCCTGAAAACGCCATTCCTGAAAAACATCATGGAACAGCTGGCGCAGGGCGCCCATCGCAACGAGCAACAATTTATGCGTAAAGAAATTCAGAACTAAAGGAACAGACCATGAAAATTAGCGACGGAAACTGGCTGATCCAGCCTGGCCTTACTCTCATTCATCCTATTCAGGTGTTCGACGTGGAACAGCAGGGTAATGAGATGGTGGTCTATGCCGCGCCGCGCGACGTGCGTGAACGGACCTGGCAGTTAGATACTCCGCTGTTTACGCTGCGCTTTTTCTCCCCGCAGGAAGGGGTGATTGGCGTACGAATGGAACATTTTCAGGGCGCGCTGGATAACGGCCCGCATTATCCGCTGAACGTATTACAGGACGTGCAGGTCGAGATACAGAACAACGCCGGGTTTGCCGAGCTGAAAAGCGGCAACCTGAGCGTTCGTGTGACCAAAGGCGAACTCTGGTCACTGGATTTTCTGCGCAACGGTGAGCGTATTACCGGCAGCCAGTTGAAAAATAACGGTTACGTACAGGATGCCAACAGCGGTCGCAACTATATGTTCGAACGTCTGGATCTGGGGGTAGGAGAAACCGTCTACGGGCTGGGCGAGCGCTTTACCGCGCTGGTGCGTAACGGTCAGACCGTCGAAACCTGGAACCGCGATGGCGGCACCAGTACTGAACAATCGTACAAGAATATTCCGTTTTATCTGACTAATCGCGGCTACGGCGTGCTGGTGAATCATCCGCAGTGCGTGTCGTTTGAAATTGGCTCTGAGAAAGTCTCCAAAGTGCAGTTCAGCGTTGAGGGCGAATATCTGGAATACTTCGTCATCGACGGCCCGACACCAAAAGAGGTGCTTAACCGCTACACCCGCTTCACTGGTCGCCCGGCGCTGCCGCCTGCCTGGTCGTTTGGTCTGTGGCTGACCACCTCGTTTACCACCAACTATGACGAAGCGACGGTCAACCGCTTTATTGACGGCATGGCCGAGCGCAATTTGCCGTTGCATGTCTTCCACTTCGACTGTTTTTGGATGAAGGCCTTCCAGTGGTGTGATTTTGAATGGGACCCGGTGACCTTCCCCGATCCAGAAGGCATGATCCGCCGGCTGAAGAAAAAAGGGCTTAAAGTCTGCGTATGGATTAACCCGTATATTGGGCAAAAATCGCCTGTTTTTAATGAATTGAAAGAGAAGGGGTATTTGCTTAAGCGCCCGGATGGTTCCCTCTGGCAATGGGATAAATGGCAGCCCGGACTGGCGATTTATGACTTTACTAACCCGGAAGCCTGCCGGTGGTATGCCAACAAGCTGAAAGGGCTGGTGGATATCGGCGTCGACTGCTTTAAAACCGACTTTGGCGAGCGAATCCCGACGGATGTGAAGTGGTTCGATGGCTCCGATCCGCAGAAAATGCACAACCATTATGCCTACATCTACAACGAACTGGTATGGAACGTGCTGAAAGAGGCCGTAGGCGTTGAAGAGGCGGTGTTATTTGCCCGTTCCGCCTCGGTGGGTGCGCAACAGTTCCCGGTGCACTGGGGCGGTGACTGCTACGCCAACTATGAGTCGATGGCGGAAAGCCTGCGCGGCGGGCTATCCATTGGGCTGTCTGGTTTTGGCTTCTGGAGCCATGATATCGGTGGATTTGAGAACACCGCGCCAGCGCACGTTTACAAACGTTGGTGCGCGTTCGGGCTGCTCTCCAGCCACAGTCGTCTGCATGGCAGCAAATCCTACCGGGTGCCGTGGGCCTATGATGACGAGTCCTGCGATGTAGTGCGCTACTTTACTGAGCAGAAATGCCGGATGATGCCGTATCTGTATCGGCAGGCGGCACTCGCTAACGTGCAGGGAACGCCGATGATGCGTGCAATGATGCTGGAGTTCCCGGACGATCCGGCGTGCGATTATCTTGACCGCCAGTACATGCTGGGTGATGCGGTGATGGTTGCGCCGGTGTTCTCTGAAGCGGGCGACGTGCAGTTTTATCTGCCACAGGGGTGCTGGACGCACCTGTGGCGCAATGATGAAGTGCAGGGTAGCCGCTGGCATAAACAGCAGCATGACTTCCTGAGCCTGCCGGTATACGTGCGTGACAACACGCTGCTGGCGTTGGGGAATAATAGCCAGAAGCCCGATTATGCCTGGCATGAGGGCACTGCGTTCCAGCTCTTCCATCTGGAAGACGGACGCGAAGCGGTGTGTGAAGTGCCAGCGGCGGATGGCTCAACGATCTTTACGCTGAAGGCGAAACGTAGCGGCAACACTATTACGGTGAGCGGCGAAGGTGAAGCGCGCAACTGGACGTTGTGTTTGCGTAATGTGGCTCAGATTAGTGGTATCAAATGCGGTTCATATGCGGGGAGCGAACAGGGCGTGGTAGTCACGCCGCAAGGGAATACGCTGGTGATTACGCTTTAAGTCGGCATTGCCGGATGGTGTTGCGCTTATCCGGTTTACAGATGGCCCGGTAAGCGTTAGCGCCTCCGGGCCATCTGTTGTTATTGTGCAGGCGGCGCAGTAACGTCCCCACTGGACACTACGCCCGCCAGCATCGTTTGCGTCACCTGCTGTTTCTGCGCGTTCACCGCGTGTAATTGTCCGTTTACCGTAGGCTTTAACGGCGCATCGGCCTGAATATTGCCGCTGGCGGTGAGTTGAATATTGCCATCACCGCTCATCGGCAGGGCCGGCCATCCCCATTGTTGCAATACGTCCATCGGTACGCCGCGTGCGTTCAGGCTGATCTGCGTCTGACGCTGCGGAAGTTGCGATATGCTGGCGGTGGCTTCCAGTATTCCTTTCCCGGTAAACGCACTCAGATCGCTGATGTTGACCGTACTGGCATTGGCCGTCAACGACAGCGACGGTCGGCGCACGTCTACACGGTTAAAGGTCGCCGCTGCGGCATTAAGCGTCGCGTTTCCACTCCATACACCCCACTGATGATTCTGCACCAGGCCCAGGTTCGCACCGTATCCGTCCAGGGCGGTAATTTGCCACGGAAAGGCCGGATCGATATCAATTATCAGATTACGGCTGGCGCTGAATTTTTTCAGCGTCAGGCTGTTCAACCAACCGGGCAACGGTTTCATCCATAACTGCTTCCAGTTTTCCGGCAGCGTATACTCCAAACCAGCGATAGCGGTATCGTCAAGGATGAGTGCTTTACCCTCACGTAACCAGGCGCCGGAGGTTCTGACCATACCGCCTTCCCAGCGGGTGGTGAACTGACGCAATGCCACGCCCTGTGGAGAAAACTCAGCGTTCAGAATGGGATCGAGAAAGTGCAGCGAGCCATAAATAAACTCGCTGGCGTTCATCGATAATTTACCTTCCTGACTTTGCCAGTCTTCTTTGTGCAGAGTCAGATTGCGCAAACTCAGATCAAGATCGGTGACGGCCCAGTCTGGTCCTTGCAGGCTGGCGTCCGTCACTTCAAGACGGCCAATCTGTAAGGAGGGAATCGTGGTCAGCGGCGCAAAGAACTCGCTCAGGGATTTATCGCTTTGTAGCCGAATATCATTCAGCCGCAGGTTTTCAACAACCCAACTCCCGTCAGCATTACGCCGGGCAACGCCGGTTAGCGCTCCACGCGCCATATCAGCGCCAACTGTGTTTAACATCACCTGATTATGGTCGATACTGCCCTCAATAAGCACATTGGTGGCGGGAACATCGTTTAAGGTCAGCGACCCCGCGCTTAGTTGAACCTGTGCTTGATTACCTAATACCTGTCCGGCTTCTGGTCGCCAGGGCATAATGCCGCCGTTAACGCGCTGGGCGCTTAATCGCCATTCACTGCCGGGACTATTCAGAGCCATATTACGAAGTTGCAGACGGTCGGCCTCAAACGGGAAGGGCGCGGTTTGCACTGAAATATTCAGCGTGCCGTCCTGCAATAGAATTGTGTCGACATGCAGAGGTGCAGTTAACTGGCGAATGCTCAGGCCAATATCCACGGTTTTGGCGACCAAAGTGGCAGGCTGGCCATCCCGGCCAAAGGTCACATTCTCAAGCAAAAGATGAGATGGGGCGGAAAAATGGTGATCCATCACGTCGAACGTCAAGTGATAACTGCTGTTCTCTGATACCCAGTTGCTAACCTGATCCGCGCCCCAGCGCGTTTGCAACAGAAAATAAAAGCCGAAAATCACCACTAAGCAGGTGACCAGCACGTAGAGAAGTACCTTCCCGATCAATTTCATGGTCTTCCATCCCGTGAAATGCACATAGGGGTTTTATGCACGATTTACGTGCAATCCTCAAGACAGGAATGGTGAAAGAGCGTTACAGCGGCGGCAAAGCGGGTCGCCGCTGTATAGTGTTTACGGTTTTTCTGGCGGGAGTACCAGATTCAGAACAATGGCCGTGATACCGCCAGCGGCAATCCCGGATGAGAGTAAATTTTTCACCCATTCCGGCGCGAACTGCAGAATTTGCGGCTGTTGAGAGACGCCAAGCCCTACGGCCAGCGACAGAGCGATAATCAGAATTGCACGGCGGTTCAATGGCTCGCGAGAGACAATACGTACCCCGGAGGCGGCAATAGTGCCAAACATCACCAGCGTAGCGCCACCCAGCACCGGTTCCGGAATATGCTGTACAAAACCGCTTACCGCCGGGAACAGGCCGAGCACAATCAGCATCAGCGCGACAACAAAACCGACATAGCGACTGGCGACGCCGGTCAACTGAATCACGCCGTTATTCTGCCCGAAGCAGGAGTTCGGGAACGTATTAAAGACCGCAGACACAAACGAGTTAAGACCGTTAGCCAGCACGCCGCCCTTTAGCCGTTTCATGTACAAGGGGCCGGATACCGGCTGCTCGGAGACATCAGAGGTGGCGGTGATATCGCCGATAGTCTCCAGCGAGGTAATCATAAAGACCAGCATCAACGGCAGTAACAGGTTCCAGTCAATGCCCAGACCATAATACAGCGGGGTCGGCACCATCAGGATGTCCTGTGAGACTGGCGCGTTATTCTCAGGCAACATGCCCATAAACCAGGCCAGAAGATAGCCTGCCGCCATGGCAATAACCAAAGAAGCCACCCGCAGGTAGGGATTACGCTGCCGATTCAGCAGGATAATAATGGCCAGGACGACGCCGGCCAGCAGCAGGTTTTTCGGTGCGCCAAAGGTGTTATCGCTCATAGCGGCATAGCCGCCGCCGATGGATGTTAACCCCACCTGGATCAGCGACAAGCCAATAATCATCACGACTACGCCGGAAACTAATGGCGTGATAATCCGGCGCGCCAGATGTAAAATCCGGGAGAGTACCATCTCGGTGCAGCTTGCCAGCATCAGCGTGCCGAACAGCGCCGCCATCATTGTCGGTACGTCCGCGCCGCCGGTTTTCAGCGCGGTACCGCCCATAATCAGTGGGGCGACAAAGTTAAAACTGGTCCCCTGGATGGATAACAGCCCCGAACCTACCGGCCCCCACGCTTTAATTTGAATCATAGAGGCTACGCCGGAGGCGAATAGCGACATGCTAATGATGTGCTGTGTATCCTGCGCTGGTAAACCCAACGCCTGGCAGATTAACAGCGCAGGCGTGATGACGGCGACAAACATCGCCAGTAGATGCTGACAGGCGGCAAAAAGAGTTTGAGGGAGCGGCGGGCGATCTTCAAGACGATAAATCAACTCGCTGTTTTGCGTCTGCGCAACCGGTTGCGCATCTGTCGGCTCGATGGCGTTCACGGACATCAGGGCATTCTCATGGTGGAAAAGCGGTGATTTTATCTGACCGGATAGCAAAAGCAAACGATTGCTAGCGAATATTCTTAATATTTAAAAAAGATAAATGCACCTTTTTATATAACTTTTTGCCTTTTTCTGCTTAAAATCCATGCCGACAACTCACAAAGAGCTAAAAAACTGACTCAGGAAATGATTTGTGCGCACATGTCAAAGCGTACTACAGGAGCGTTAAATGTTTGAACTCGATACCTTATCGACCCTTGTCGCCGCAACGCTGGTGCTGCTACTGGGGCGCAAGCTGGTCCAGTCGGTCTCCTTACTGAAGAAATATACGATTCCGGAACCGGTGGCTGGTGGGCTACTGGTGGCGATTGCTCTGCTGGTGCTGAAAAAAAGTGTCGGCTGGGAAGTGAATTTCGATATGACGCTGCGCGACCCGCTAATGCTGGCGTTTTTCGCAACGATTGGCCTTAACGCCAACCTTGCCAGCCTACGGAAAGGGGGGCGCGTCGTTGGGGTCTTTCTGATCGTCGTGGTCGGCTTACTGTTGATGCAGAACGCCATTGGTATTGGCATGGCAAGCTTGCTGGGGCTGGACCCGTTAATGGGACTGATTGCCGGGTCAATTACGCTTTCCGGTGGTCATGGTACCGGTGCGGCGTGGAGTAAGCTGTTTATTGAGCGTTACGGCTTTACCAATGCCACTGAAGTTGCGATGGCATGTGCGACCTTTGGTCTGGTACTGGGCGGGTTGATTGGCGGCCCGGTCGCCCGTTATCTGGTAAAACATTCTACAACACCGGATGGAATGCCTGATGATCAGGCTGTGCCGACGGCCTTTGAAAAGCCGGATGTAGGTCGTATGATCACCTCTCTGGTGCTGATTGAAACCATTGCCCTGATTGCTATCTGCCTGACCGTTGGCAAAATCGTAGCGCAGCTACTGGCCGGTACGGTGCTTGAACTTCCTGTCTTCGTTTGTGTGCTGTTTGTTGGGGTGATCCTCAGTAATGGTCTGGCGCTGGCGGGCTTTTATCGCGTGTTTGAACGTGCCGTTTCGGTATTGGGTAACGTCAGCCTGTCACTATTCCTGGCCATGGCACTGATGAGCCTGAAACTCTGGGAGCTGGCCTCTCTGGCGCTGCCAATGCTGGCGATTCTGGTGGTACAGACAGTATTCATGGCGCTGTACGCCATCTTCGTCACCTGGCGTATGATGGGGAAAAACTACGATGCGGCAGTGCTGGCGGCCGGTCATTGTGGCTTTGGTCTGGGTGCAACACCAACCGCAATTGCCAATATGCAGGCGATTACCGACCGCTTTGGACCCTCGCATATGGCGTTTCTGGTGGTACCGATGGTCGGTGCGTTCTTTATTGATATCGTCAATGCGCTGGTGATTAAGCTGTATCTGCTGTTACCGATTTTTGCGCAATAATCATCTGTGCGGCGGCTTCAAAACCGCCGCGCTTATCAGGCGTTAGAATAGCGTTCTGTTTCTGGCATCCAGCGTTCAATCAGCGCCGCTGCCTGTCGTGGGTAACGTTCATGAATGTGGCGCGCGATGCGCTGAACTTCCGGAATAATGGCCTGATCACGCAGTAAGTCAGCAACTTTAAATTCAGCATTTCCCGTCTGGCGAGTACCCAGTAGTTCCCCCGGGCCGCGAATCTCCAGATCCTTTTGCGCAATCACAAAGCCGTCATTGCTGTCACGCAGAACCTGAAGCCGTTTTTGTGCGGTTTTTGACAGCGGGGATTTGTAAAGCAGTACGCAGTGAGAGGCAACCGCGCCGCGCCCGACGCGGCCTCTGAGCTGGTGAAGTTGAGCCAACCCCAGACGTTCCGGGTTTTCAATGATCATCAGGCTGGCGTTCGGTACGTCAACGCCGACCTCAATCACGGTCGTCGCGACCAGTAAATGCAATTCACCCTGCTTAAAGGCGGCCATCACCGCCTGTTTCTCTGCCGGTTTCATGCGCCCATGTACCAGACCGATATTTAACTCCGGCAGCGCCAGCTTGAGCTCTTCCCGGGTCGCTTCCGCCGCCTGTGCTTCCAGCAGGTCGGATTCTTCAATCAGCGTACATACCCAGTAGGCCTGTCTGCCTTCGGTTGTACAGGCGTTGCGCACGCGGTCAATAATTTCATGGCGGCGAGTGTCCGGAATGGCAACGGTGGTGACCGGTGTACGGCCCGGCGGCAGTTCATCAATCACCGAGGTATCCAGGTCGGCATAAGCCGTCATTGCCAGGGTACGCGGAATGGGCGTTGCGGTCATGATCAACTGGTGTGGATGAAAGCCCTGCTGCTGGCCTTTTTCCCATAATGCCAGACGCTGATGAACGCCGAAGCGGTGTTGTTCGTCGATAATAACCAGCGCCAGGCCGTTAAACTGTACCTGTTCCTGGAAAATAGCGTGCGTGCCCACGACCATTTGCACCTGTCCGTTGACGATAGCTTCTTGCTGTGCCACTCGCGCTTTACCTTTTTGCTTACCGGCCAGCCAGCCGACTTCAATCCCGAGCGGAGCAAACCAGTTACGGAAGTTATTCGCATGTTGTTCTGCCAGCAGTTCGGTCGGCGCCATCAACGCGACCTGTTTACCGTGGGCAATAGCGCGTAAGGCGGCAAGTGCGGCAACCAACGTTTTACCAGACCCCACGTCGCCCTGAACCAGACGCATCATGGGGACGTCAAGCGCCATATCGCGTTCGATCTCTGCTACGACCCGTGCCTGTGCGCTGGTGGGTTTAAAGGGTAATGACGCTAACAGTTGATGTTTTAAGGTGTCATTGGTACTCAGCGGCTGAGCATGATAACGCTGCGCGCCTGCGCGAAGCGCCAGCATACTGAGATTGTGCGCCAGCAGCTCTTCAAGAATCAGGCGCCGCTGCGCCGGATGTTTGCCGGTTTCTAAATCGGCGAGCTGGAGCGTTGGCGGCGGGCGATGCAGCGTACGTAACGCCTCCGGCAGGCTCATCATGCCTTGCGCCAGTTCCGGTGGCAGTAGTTCGGCAATGGCGCACGTGCCGAGCAGTTCCAGCGCCTGATCGGTGAGCTTACGTAGTGTCGCTTGTTTCACACCCTCGGTGGTTGGATAGACGGGGGTGAGCGTTTCCTGAAGTACCGGCGTGCTGAGATCGCCCTGTACGCGGTATTCCGGGTGGATCATCTCTGCGCCGTATTTGCCACGCTTCGCTTCGCCGTAGGCCAGCACGCGTCGCCCCGTCGCCAGACTGTTTTTCATGGCCGCGCTAAAGTTGAAAAAGCGCATGGTGAGAATACCGGAGCCGTCGCTGATTTGGCAGGTCATCATCCGACGACCGCCGAAAGTGACGTTACAGTTCAGTACTTCACCTTCAACGGTGGCGTAGATGCCCGGCAGTAGCTCGCCAATGGGGTAGAGATGCGTTCGGTCTTCGTAACGCAGGGGAAGGTGTAACAGGAGATCCTGAACGGTATGCAGGCCGATTTTCGCCAGTTTGCCGCTCTGCGCCGCGCCAACACCCGTTAGCGTACTGAGCGGGACAGCGTCTAACAAGCGGCCCGACATGGCGCTTATCCTGCCGCCTGCATCGTCGCCCACCAGTCAGCATCGGCTTCGATTTCGCCTCGCTGGTTCACCAGGGGATAGGGCAGACCTTTACGTTTAGCGACTTTCGCCAGCACCGGATAGCCGCCTTCAAACAGCAAACGCTGCTGTTCAGCTTCCGGCAACATGCTGTTTTCACGCAGGTACATGCCTGCGTTTTGCCGCTGGCGCTGGGCTTCATAAAGAATGAGCGCGGAGGCGACGGAAACATTCAGCGACTGCACCATACCGATCATGGGGATAATGATATCCTGATCCGCCAGGTTTAATGCTTCCTGAGTAATACCGGTTTTTTCCTGCCCCATCAGAATACAGGTCGGGCGCGTATAATCTATTTCGCGAAAATCCACGGCCTTGTCAGAAAGATGGGTCGCCAGAACCTGCATTTCCCGTCCTTTCAAATGTGCTACTGCATCGCTAATGGTGCGGTGCGTTTTTACCTGGACCCAGCTGTTACTGCCCGCCGCCGCCGAGGCCATGGTACGCATACGGCTACCTGGCCAGACAGCATGGACTTCATGGACACCAACGGCATCTGCGGTACGAATGATGGCAGAAACGTTATGAGGTTTGTGGACTTGCTCCATGCAGACCGTCAGATCGGGCTGACGCCTGGCGAGCATTTCACATATCCGCGCATAACGTTGTGCATTCATTTACACTTCATCCTTCAAATTGCCTCTGTAGTCGCTGCGGATTACTCGGCCCTCCCTGGACCTCGCCCCTTACAGGGCCGCTACAAGCAGCGTTCAAATCTGCTCCCGGCAGATTTGTCATTCGCTTGCCGCCTTGAACAAGGCGAATGATTTTGTATAAAAAATTAGTTTCGGTTTCGGGTGACTTTAATGACGTCTGGCATCACGCGGATTTTGCGCATGATATTCGCCAGGTGTACGCGATCGCGCGCGGTAAGGCGAATAAAGGTGCTATAGACGCGACCATCTTTCTCTTCAGTATTCAGGCTCTGAATATTGGAGGTGGTAGTATTAATCGCCGCTGTCAGGTTAGCCAGAGCGCCCTGATGGTTAAACATTTCCACCTTGATTTCGGTAATGAATTCCTGCTCCGTCTCTTTGTCCCACTCGACCGCCATAAATTTCTCTGGCTCTTTCTGGTAGCCACGGATATTACGGCAGGATTCATGGTGGATCACCAGCCCTTTACCTGGACTGACGTGAGCGATGATCGGGTCTCCAGGTATTGGACGACAACACTTGGCAAAGGTGATCAGTACGCCATCCGCGCCTTTAATCGGCAGGTGGCCATGATTCGATTGCGCAACGGTCGGCACCACGGCTTCGCCTTGCTGCAGATTTTTCGCGACCACTACGCTCATCGCGTTGCCGAGACCGATTTCCGCCAGCAGATCGTCAAGTGTTGCCAGCTTCATACGATCCAGCTCGCGCTGGATATTTTCCTGCGGAATTTCCGCCAGCTTACGGCTGCCGCCTAAAGCATGGTTAAGCAGACGGCGCCCCAGGCTTACGGAATCATCACGTTTGAGGTTTTTCAACAACTGGCGAATCTTAGCGCGCGCTTTGGAACTGACGACAAAATTGAGCCATGCGGCGTTTGGTCGGGCGCCCGGCGCGGTAATAATTTCGACGGTCTGACCGCTGCTAAGTGGCTGCGATAGCGGATAAGGCTGGCGGTCGACACGCGCGCCAACGCAGGCGTGACCGATGTCGGTATGCACAGCATAGGCGAAATCCACCGGCGTGGCGCCGGCGGGCAGTTCAACAATGCGTCCTTCCGGGGTGAAAACGTAAATTTCATCCGGAAAGAGATCGGATTTTACGCTTTCGATAAATTCAAACGAACTACCGGCGCTCTGTTGCAGCTCAAGTAGGCTTTGCATCCAGCGCTGGGCGCGGATCTGCGCCGTGGTGCTGGTTTCACCGTGCTCTTTATAGGCCCAGTGCGCCGCGACCCCCATCTCTGCCATCTGATCCATATCTTCGGTACGAATCTGGACTTCAACAGGAACGCCGTGGGGGCCAATCATCGAGGTGTGTAAAGACTGGTAGCCATTCGCTTTCGGAATGGCGATGTAGTCCTTCACACGCCCCGGACGTGGTTTATAAAGGCTGTGCATCTGGCCGAGCACACGATAGCAGGTGTCGGAGTCATGGACGATAACGCGAAACGCATAGATATCCATGATCGAGTGAAACCGTTGCTCTTTGAGCACCATCTTGCAGTAGATGGAATAGAGATGTTTCTCGCGACCGCTAACGCGACACGGAATTCCCGCTTCCTGCAAACGCCCTTCGATTTCAGAGAGGATTTTTTGGATCATCTCTTTACGGTTGCCGCGCGCCGCTTTCACCACTTCTTTGATGACGCGGTAACGATTGGGATACAGCGCTTCAAAACCCAGCTCTTCCAGCTCGGTTTTAATGTGATGAATACCTAAACGGTGCGCCAGCGGGCTGTAGATTTCGAGGGTTTCACGGGCAATGCGACGACGTTTATCCGGACGAAGTGAGCCCAGCGTGCGCATGTTATGGGTACGGTCAGCAAGCTTAATGAGGATGACGCGGATATCCTGCACCATCGCCATAATCATTTTGCGAAAGTTTTCGGCCTGGGCCTCTTTCTTATCGCGGAACTTGAGCTTATCAAGTTTCGACACCCCCTCTACCAGTTCGGCAACGCTTTTACCGAAAAGCTGTTCCATGTCCTGATAGGTGGCGGGGGTATCTTCGATCACGTCATGCAGGAGCGCGGCCATCAGCGTTTCGTAGTCGAGTTTCATCTCGGCCAGAATACAGGCCACCGCTACCGGGTGCGTGATATAGGGTTCACCGCTTGAACGTGTCTGGCCCTCGTGAGCGTCACGTGCAACGAGATACGCCTGCCGAAGACGCTTAATCTGGTCTTCCGGCAGGTAGGTTTGAATCAGTTGATCCAGGCTTTCAAACAGATACAAGGGCGACCCGCTTTATGATTAACGACGACCTTCAGCAATAGCGGTAACGGCTTGTAATTCAGCGGCTTCCTGCTCTTGCTGCTCCTGGCGTTCGCGGACATCGAGAATCTGGTTGTTAATCAGACCTTCTTCGATTTCGCGTAGCGCGATAACAGTAGTTTTATCGTTTTCTTCCGGTACCAGCGGATCCTTTCCGCCTACCTGCATCTGACGAGCGCGACGCGCGGCGACCAGTACCAGGTCAAAACGGTTACCAATTTTCTCTACAGCGTCCTGAACAGTTACGCGTGCCATACTTAAAATGCTCCACAGGTGAAGAAATGACTGGGCATGATACTGAAAGTGGGTTCAGTCTGCCAACAATTTGCTGATTAAAGCGTCATGACGCTGCTTTTGGCGGCTCATGCGCAAACGTTCAGCGCGAATGATAGTTTTCAAGTCGCTTAGCGCGGTATCGAAGTCGTCATTCACAATAAGATAATCATATTCGGCGTAATGGCTCATTTCTGCAACTGCTTGCGCCATTCGTTTTGCAATGACGTCTTCGCTATCTTGCCCACGACCGCGTAAACGGCGATCCAGTTCGATCTTTGACGGCGGTAAAATGAAAATACTGCGTGCTTGCGGCATCTTTTCACGAATTTGCTGAGCGCCCTGCCAGTCGATATCCAGAAAAACATCGACCCCAGTTGCTAACACTTGCTCAATGGTTTCACGAGAGGTGCCGTAGTAATTGCCAAACACTTCCGCGTGCTCCAGAAACGCCTCTCTGCCAATCATAGTTTTAAACTCATCATGATTCACAAAGAAATAGTGTTCACCGTGTACTTCACCCGGACGCGGCGCGCGCGTGGTATGTGAAACGGAAACCTGAGTGTCATACAACGGTTGGGTTTTTAATAAAGCCTGAATCAGGCTGGATTTACCCGCGCCACTAGGGGCTGAAACAATATAAAGCGTACCTTGAGCCATGAGTATCTTACGTATGTGATTATCGAAATAGAGTCTTGATACGGGCTTATTATACACATCGCCGTTATGTGACGTAGTCTTTGTCACACTTTTTGCGCCAGATTATTGCATTTTGCGTACTTTTTTCCGCTTTTATCGCGTTGTTGCTGCAACCCGCCCAAAAATCTGGAAAGCGACTTGTATGATACGTTTTTACCTCTCGGTTTTTATGCAATGACGCGTTATACCTGCCGGCAATCTACAAGGGAGGTCGTGATGAAATTATGGAAAAGCATGGCGTGGGGGATGTTATTGTGGCACGCCCAAAGCGGAGCGGTTTGCCCGGACTGGCCGTCAGCAAGAGCGACTGAAGAAATCTCTCGTTTGCAGCAACAGCTTACTGACTGGAATGATATCTACTGGAAACAAGGTGTTAGCGCGGTTGACGATAGTGTGTACGACCAGCTCAGCGCAAGACTGGTTCAGTGGCAACGCTGTGTTGGCGATGATGTTTCGCCAGAACAAGGCTTGCCGCCAATAAGCGGCGCAACAGCGCATCCTGTTGCGCATACGGGCGTGCGCAAACTCGCGGACCGACAGGCGCTAGCGCAGTGGATGCGTGGGCGCAGTGGGCTTTGGGTTCAACCAAAAGTAGATGGCGTAGCGGTAACGTTGGTTTATCAGAACGGTAAACTAACGCGAGCTATCAGCCGGGGCAATGGGCTACAAGGCGAAGACTGGACGCAAAAAATTTATCACATTCCTGCAATACCGCAGACAACACGAGGCGCGCTTGCCAACGCGGTTTTGCAAGGGGAGATTTTTCTACAGCGTGAGGGGCATATCCAGCAACGAATGGGGGGCATGAATGCTCGCTCGAAAGTCGCAGGAATGTTAATGCGCCAGGATAACGCCCCGGCGCTTAATTCGTTAGGTATTTTTATTTGGGCGTGGCCGGACGGTCCGACAACCATGTCTGAAAGATTAAATCAGCTCACTAAGGCCGGATTCAGCCTGACGCAGAAATATTCCAGGGCGGTGAAAAGCGCCGACGACGTCGAACAGGCGCGTCAGTTATGGCTGACATCAGCTCTACCTTTTGTTACGGATGGCGTAGTGATACGCATGGCTAAAGAACCCGCGTCACATCACTGGCAGCCCGGACAGGGCGACTGGCTGGCAGCATGGAAATATCCGCCGGTAGCACAGGTTGCGCAAGTGAGTGCTATTCAGTTCTCGGTAGGGAAAAGCGGTAAAATTGCTGTGGTAGCGTCGCTTGTCCCCGTTATGCTGGATGATAAGCGGGTTCAGCGGGTCAATATTGGTTCTGTCAAACGTTGGCAGGCATGGGATATCGCGCCAGGCGATCAGATCCTGGTGAGTCTGGCCGGGCAAGGTATTCCCCGGCTTGATGAGGTCGTCTGGCGGAGTCGTGAGCGGAGTAAGCCTGTGCCTCCTGGTCATGATTTCAATTCACTGACCTGCTTTTATGCTTCGGCAGCGTGTCAGGAACAGTTTATCTCCAGGCTGGTATGGCTGGGCTCAAGATCAGTCCTGGGGCTGGATGGCATGGGAGAAGCGCGTTGGCGGGCTTTGCATCAGACGCATCGCTTTGAACATATCTTCTCCTGGCTTGCCCTGACGCCTGCACAAATAGCAAGCACTCCCGGTTTTGCTAAGGAAAAAAGTGAACAGATATGGCGGCAATTTAATCTGGCGCGCCGACAACCCTTTTCCCGCTGGATAATGGCGATGGATATCCCTTTAACGCAGGCCGCCTTGCAGGCCAGCGGCGTTCGTTCATGGGAACAGTTATTGACGCAAACAAAGCAGCACTGGCGGCAGTTGCCTGCGACAGGCGAGCGTCGTGTCGGGAAAATTATCGCCTGGCAGGATAATCCTCAGATTAACGCGCTGAGCAGATGGCTGGCTACTCAGCGTATTCCAGGGTTCGGGCCTTAGTGTCCCTCATGGCGGTAATAAAATACCGGCAGACCAAGTTTCAGACGTAGCGCTAATAATCTTGCAGTAAAACCAAACAGTAGCGTAGAGATAACGACGACATCCGGATTAGTGACGTAATGTTGTAACGCGATGTAGAGAACCGCTGAAGCGAACGAGATGCCAGCATATAGCTCTTTTTGAAACACCAACGGGATGCGCTTACAAAACATATCGCGAAGTACGCCGCCAAAGACGCCAGTAGTGACAGCGGCCACCACGGCAATAATTGGCCCTTCGCCCATATCAAGGGCTATCTGAGCGCCAATAATGGAAAATACCACCAACCCCAGCGCGTCAAGTACCAGAAAAAGCTTGCGTAAGTAGGGCATCACAGGAGCAACAATAGTGGTTAATACGGCGGCTGTCGCCACAATAATGACATACTCAGGATGCTTCACCCAACCAAGCGGGTAATGGCCGAGCAAAATATCGCGAACCGAGCCTCCGCCGATCGCGGTGGCGGTAGCAATAATAATTACGCCGAATGTATCCATGCGGCGACGGCCCGCAGCGAGTGCGCCCGTCATGGCTTCGGCGGTGATGCCAATTAAATAAAGAACGTGCAACAGCATGATTTCCCCCCTGATTTCATGGGAGCGAAGATTAACGATTTGTGCGCTGTATCACGATTGAGATTTTCTAAGGTATTATGTAATTAATAAGTTTAACTAATGCTTTCATTTTTATAGTAAATAATTATTCATTAAAAATATCAATGAATTGGGCGTTATTTTTAGAGGCTGGTTTATGAGGTGTTTTTCTTTTTTGGCTTAGATAAATTATGTAAACGGTGGCACGAAATGTGCCACCGGTTCATTATTTCATTGTGGTTGCTGTGTAGTCAGTTGCATGGTGAAGCGCTGACGCGAGCGTTTCACATACTGCTGCAAGCCAGTGGGATCAAAAAAGGCTTGTGTATCGCCGTTGTGAAGTTTCTGTCGTTTCTCCTGCAGCCCAAAGCGATCGCCTTTGTTGGCAATAAAAATATCAACATGCTGGGCGGCCAGTGTTTTAAAACTACGCTGGATATCAGTCACCAGGTTTGGGTAATTTTTGTTGTTAATCAGGAGATAATCAGGCGTGGCGAGACTATCGGCGTAAATCAGCGTCTTGCCATTGCGTAGCGTCACGCGCCATGAGGTTGAGCCGGGAAGATGGCCTGGTGTGAATAACGCTGTTACGGTTATTCCCCCGAGGCTGATCCTTTCCCGGTCGCGGATAATTTTATCGGTCGTGACAGGGGGAAAGGGTAGTGCATCGCCAAGTGCAAAATCCTGCCGCCCGCCCCTCGCCATCTGATCGGCATTGGGTTGACTGGCGACCAACTGTGCGCCGCTCCACGCTTTCAAACGTGCCATGCCCCCCGCCTGATCCAACCGCGCATGGCTGTTCAGCAGATAGCGCACGTCAGTGAGGCGAAATCCTGCCGTTTCAATATTAGCTTTAATTTGCGGTGCGCTTTCATCCATCCCCGCATCAATAAGGATATGCCCAGCTGGGGTGGTGAGCAGAATAGAAGAGAGATTTTCTGTGCCGACATACCACACGCCTTCCGTGATTTGAAACGGCTCCATAGGGTTAGCCCACGCCTTAAACAGTGACAAGGGAGGCGCGGGAGATAAGGCTTGTGAAGGATCTAATGCTGCCATTGCGGGAAGTGCGGATGCTGAAAATATACATACAAAGAATAATGCATAGCGATTCATAATGTTCTCCTGATTGAAGCGCCCGCAGTATACCTGGCAGTAATTTAGCCAGGTTCAATAAGAGAGACGTTTAATGAATTTGCTGCAAATAGATATGAACCTGTTAAAAGTACTGTATGTGCTGCTGGAAACGGGTTCTACGGGTAAAACAGCGCAAAAGCTGGCCTTGTCGCCTTCTGCGGTGAGTCATGCTCTGATGAGATTACGCGATGCGCTAGACGATCCGTTGTTTCGACGGGAAGGGAATCGCCAGGTCCCTACGCCTTATGCGCTGGCGCTACGTGATAAGCTAACACCTGTATTTGTTTCGCTTAATGAGGAGTTATTTGGCGAAAAAGAGAACGGCTCCCGTTGCTTTCGGGTGGTTCTGCCACCTGCTCTGAACGCGTTGCTTACGCCTGTACTGGCAGAAAAAGGTCACTTTCATCAGGCAGTGATTGAGTGCATTCCTTTTGCCCGCCGCCCCTGGCGTGATGAACTGTTGGATAGTACGGTCGATCTGGTGCTGGCGGTTGGCGACCATCAAAGGCAGGTCAGCGCCCTGCATTACGAACGGATAGGAGCTACGCGTCTGATTGCGCTTTATGGAACTCCGCTACGTTCACGTCTGGAGAATGCCAACACGTTGCATTTTAATGAGCTACAGCATTATCAGCACATATACTGTCTGCCGTGGACAAAAGAGAGTAACGAACTGGACAGGCAGCAGGCTCGCGCCGGGTTTGAACGGCCGCTGGCGTTTGTTTGTCATGATTACAGCCAGCTTGTGCCTGCTGTCCAGTCTGCGCCGCTGATGGCTATTGTACCGTGTCCCTGGTATGAAAATTTATCTGATAAGCGTGGACTTTTTGTCCTGCCGCTCGCCGGAGAGCAGGCAGAAGGCGCGATTTTTATGCAATACCGGGTTTCAACGGTGGAATGGAAACGACGTTTTATCGAGGCTATTCGCCGGAAATTAAAAATGTACTATCAATAAACGTGAAAGCCCGCAATATGGACTGCATCGCATAAAGCGGGCTCTATGGCATATTGAATGCCAGTCTTACTCAATGTTCTGAATCTGCTCGCGCATTTGCTCGATCAATACTTTTAATTCAATGGCGGAGTTGGTTACCTCAGCGTTGATGGATTTGGATGCCAGGGTGTTCGACTCACGGTTAAATTCCTGCATCATGAAGTCCAGACGGCGGCCTACCGCCTCTTTTTTCTTCAGAATGTTGTACGTCTCTTTGACGTGCGCTTCCAAACGATCCAACTCTTCCGCCACGTCAATGCGCTGCGCCATCAGGACCAGTTCTTGCTCCAGACGGTTGTTTTCCAACTGTACTTGTGCGTCTTCTAGTTTGGCGACCAGCCGTTCACGCTGCCACTGCAAAATTTCCGGCATATGCGCACGGACTTTCGCTACTTCGGCGCTGACGCCTTCCAGCCGTTGTTCAATCAGCGCTTTTAGCGCCTGACCTTCCGTTTCACGCGCCACAATAAAGTCATCCAGCGTACTGTCCAGCGCGGCTAAAATTTCTGCGGCAATCGCATCCAGATCCTGCTCCTGGGCGGCCATCACGCCAGGCCAGCGCAAAATATCAACCGGATTGATTTCCCCTTCGTCGCTCTGCATTTTGACCCAGTTTGCGGCGCTAACTAATTGTTTCGCGAGCTTTTCATTGAGGATAAGTTCCGCCTGTGCGCTCACATCGGGTTCAAAACGCAACATACATTCGACTTTGCCGCGCGTCAGACGTGTCCGAATACGTTCGCGCACGACGGGTTCAAGACTACGGAACTGTTCCGGCAGACGAAAGTAAGTTTCCAGATAACGCTGGTTTACCGAGCGCATTTCCCAGGTCGCGCTACCCCATTCACCCTTGATTTCACGCCGGGCGTAGGCGGTCATACTGCGGATCATAGACGTTCCCGTTTTTAAAGGAGAGATGGAAGGATTATAGCTATCCAGACCTTGTCAGGATAGGAATAACCATCGGAAGTCCGTATAATGCGCAGCCACATTCGTTTTAAGCCGGAGATCTCAATATGCGTCCAGCAGGCCGTAGCGCTAATCAGGTGCGTCCCGTAACCCTGACCCGTAACTATACAAAACACGCTGAAGGCTCGGTGCTGGTCGAATTTGGAGATACCAAAGTGTTGTGTACCGCTTCCATTGAAGAAGGCGTCCCGCGCTTTCTGAAAGGCCAGGGCCAGGGCTGGATCACTGCTGAGTATGGCATGTTGCCCCGTGCGACACATACCCGTAACGCGCGTGAAGCGGCAAAGGGTAAGCAAGGTGGCCGTACTATGGAAATTCAGCGTCTGATCGCGCGTGCGCTGCGTGCGGCGGTTGATCTGAAAGCGCTTGGCGAATTTACCATCACGCTGGACTGCGATGTCATTCAGGCTGATGGCGGTACGCGTACGGCGTCTATTACCGGTGCCTGTGTTGCGCTGGCGGATGCGCTGAACACGCTGGTTGCAAACGGTAAGCTGAAAACCAATCCGATGAAAGGCATGGTGGCGGCGGTTTCCGTTGGTATCGTTAATGGCGAAGCGCTGTGCGATCTGGAATATATCGAAGATTCTGCCGCTGAAACCGATATGAACGTTGTGATGACCGAAGATGGCCGCATTATAGAGGTACAGGGTACCGCGGAAGGCGAGCCGTTTAGCCATGAAGAACTTCTCACTTTGTTGGCGTTGGCCCGGGGGGGCATCGAATCCATTGTCGCGACGCAGAAGGCGGCGCTAGAAAATTGATATTAAAGGCGACGAATGAGTCGCCTTTTTTTTGTCTGTAAATTTGTTAATGATGAAAGTAAGAAAAGGAGCGAATCCATGAAGCCGTATCAACGCCAGTTTATTGAGTTTGCGCTTAACAAACAGGTACTCAAGTTTGGCGAATTTACGCTGAAATCCGGGCGCAAAAGCCCTTATTTCTTCAACGCCGGGCTGTTTAATACCGGGCGTGATCTGGCGTTGTTAGGCCGTTTTTATGCTGAAGCGCTGGTAGATTCCGGTATTGAATTCGATTTGCTGTTTGGGCCTGCGTACAAAGGTATTCCGATTGCGACAACGACGGCGGTTGCGCTGGCGGAACACCACGATAAAGATCTGCCGTACTGCTTTAACCGTAAAGAGGCGAAAGACCACGGTGAAGGCGGAAATTTGGTGGGTAGCGCGTTACAGGGCCGCGTGATGCTGGTGGATGACGTGATTACCGCCGGGACGGCGATTCGCGAGTCGATGGAGATTATTCACGCTCACGGGGCAACGCTTGCTGGCGTGCTGATTTCGTTGGATCGTCAGGAGCGTGGCCGCGGCGAGATTTCCGCAATTCAGGAAGTAGAGCGCGACTATGGCTGTAAAGTGATCTCAATTATCACCCTGCAAGACCTGATTGCTTATCTGGAAGAGAAGCCAGAGATGGCGGAGCATCTGGCTGCGGTACGGGCCTACCGCGAAGCGTTTGGTGTGTAAGAGAGCGAGAACGCCGGATGGCGCTGCGCTTATTCAGCCTACGGTAATTTTGTAGGCCAGATAAGCGTAGCGCCACCGGACACATTACCGGTTACTGCAACTGGGCGGCCATCAGTGGCCAACGTGCGTCAAAATCGTCCGTTGGGCGGTATTTAAATTCGCTACGCACGAACCGCGAAAGCATCCCTTCACAGAAGGCTAACAGCTGGCTTGCCAGCAAAGTCTCATCCGTGGCGTAACCTTCGCCTTCACGCATTCTTTTTTCTCGCAGCACCTGACGGAGCTGTGCTTCGATGCGCTCAAAAAGCTGGTTAATGCGCCCCTGCAGGCGATCCTGCTCAAACATCAGTGCGTGGCCGGTAAGAATGCGCGTCAGGCCAGGATTGCGCTCGCCGAAACCCAGAATGAGCAACACAATCAGCCGCAACCGCGCGCTGGTATCTTTTTCATCTTTTAAAATCAGGTTGATACGGGTAATGAGGCTATCTTCGATAAACTCAATCAGGCTATCGAACATGCGGGTCTTGCTGGGAAAATGGCGGTATAGCGCCGCTTCGGAAACGCCGACTGAAGCTGCCAGTTTTGCCGTCGTGATGCGTTGACTCCCATCGCTGGATTCAAGCATCAACGCCAGTGACTGAAGTATTTCTTCGCGACGATTCCTTTTCGCAGTTTGTTTTTCTGCCATGTTACAAAATACCCCTGAAAATAAGCACTTGCCAGGCGAGCATCCACGCTATAACCGCAAACACAGCGTTTGCGGCGAGTTTATGACATTATTGGGATGCGCAAATAGTTACTTACGGCCGGAATGGCCGAAGCCGCCCTCGCCACGTTCGGTAGCGTCAAACGCTTCCACCAGATTAAATTCGGCCTGAACGACCGGAACAAACACCATTTGCGCGATACGTTCGCCCGGCTCAATGGTAAAACTGTCCTGACCACGGTTCCAGATCGACACCATCAGCTGCCCCTGGTAATCGGAATCAATCAGTCCGACCAGGTTGCCCAGCACGATACCATGTTTATGACCCAGACCCGAGCGCGGCAACATGACCGCCGCCAGTGACGGATCGGCGATATGAATAGCCAGACCGGTGGGCACCAACGTTGTTGCGCCAGGCGCCAGTTCTACGGCAGCGTCGAGGCAGGCGCGCAGGTCAAGTCCGGCAGAACCAGAAGTAGCATAAGTCGGCAGCGGAAACTGTTGACCGACACGCGGGTCCAGAATCTTAACGTCGATTTTTTTCATCATAACGGGTCACGATCTCGTCGAGTAATAATTGGCCCAGGAGTTCTTTTCGCTCAAGCGGTAAGACTTTATCTCCATCCTGCCAGAAAAGATGTAATGCGTTGTTATCGCTGTTAAACCCTTGATTTGAAAGTGAAACGTCATTTGCACAGATCAAGTCAAGGTTCTTGCGGATACGTTTTTGCCGGGCGTATTCTTCCACATTATTTGTTTCCGCGGCAAACCCAACAACATAGGGTCGATGGTCGCTGAGTGCGGCCACCCCGGCGATGATGTCCGGATTTTTAACCATTTTTACTGTTAATTCATCACCCTGCGTCGCCTGCTTTTTGATTTTTTCACTGGCGATAGTTTCTGCGCGATAGTCAGCTACGGCGGCGCAACCAATGAAAATATGCTGTTGCTGAACAGCAGATTGAACCGCAGCTTCCATGTCCAGCGCGGTCATGACATCAATGCGTTGTACAAAAGGCGGTGTTGATAACGAAACCGGACCGGAGACCAGCGTGACGTTTGCGCCACGCCGCGCCGCCGCCGCCGCAATAGCAAAGCCCATTTTACCGGAGCTGTGGTTGGAAATATAACGCACCGGGTCGAGCGGTTCGCGTGTCGGGCCTGCTGTAATCATGATATTAAGATGTTGCAAATCGTTGGCGGCAGCGAAATGTGTAGCGACCTGATCGACGATAACCAGTGGGTCCAGCATACGGCCCGGACCTACATCGCCGCACGCCTGGCTGCCGCTATCCGGTCCCCAAATTAACAGGCCGCGAGAGGCAAGTACGTCCAGGTTATGCTGTGTGGCAGAGGCGCGATACATTTGTTGATTCATGGCCGGAAGAACGGCAACCGGAGCTGGCGTCGCCAGGCAGATGGTAGAGACTAAATCATTGGCCATACCAGCTGCTACGCGGGCGATTAGATCCGCTGTTGCGGGCGCGAGAATAACCAGGTCGGCCCATTTTCCCAACTCAATATGCCCCATTGCGGCTTCAGCGGCAGGGTCCAGTAGGCTGTCTGACACGGGATAGCCCGAGACGGCCTGTAAGCTCAGGGGGGTAATAAAGGCTTTTGCCGCCTCGGTCATTGCCACGCGTACGTCAGCGCCGCGCTCACGTAAACGGCGCACCAGTTCCGGTGTTTTGTACGCAGCAATACCGCCGCTGACGCCGAGAACAATTTTCTTACCGACCAGGCTCATTATGATCTTTCCTGTTAGGTGGCTTCGGAGGGCGGCCATTTTATCACAATCTCGACGGCGTCGTGCCTCTGCCTGTGATCCACTTTGCGAGGCGCTACGCAAGAACAAAACGGCGGCGTCGATCTCCTCCAAAGGCTGTGCCACTATGCCGCCTGCTTAAAAAGGAGGTGCGCGGATGGAGACGTTTGACGAACTATTACCGCGTGAAAAAATGCTCAAATCCGGCATTGGCTCCCTTAACGACGTGGAGCTGTTGGCGCTTTTTTTACGTACCGGCACACCGGGAAAAGATGTCATGACGTTGGCGGCAGAGATATTGCAGCGCTTTGGGTCACTGTATGGTCTGCTCTCAGCGGACTTTGCGCAGTTTCGCGGCGTGAATGGCATTGGTATAGCGAAGTTCGCGCAGCTGAAAGGAATTGCAGAACTCGCCAGGCGTTATTACAGCGTGCGTATGCATGAAGAAAATGCGTTGCTCAGTCCAGAAATGACCCGGGAATTTTTGCAAAGCCAGCTAACGGGTGAGGAGCGTGAGATCTTTTTGGTGATCTTCCTCGACGCTCAGCATCGGGTGCTTCAGCATAGCCGTCTTTTTTCCGGAACGCTTAACCACGTTGAGGTGCATCCGCGCGAGATTGTTCGGGAAGCGATTAAACTCAATGCCTCGGCGGTTATTCTGGCGCATAATCACCCTTCAGGCTGCGCGGAGCCGAGCAAAGCGGATAAACTTATCACCGAGCGCGTAGTAAAATGCTGTCAGTTCATGGACATCCGTGTACTTGATCACCTGGTGATTGGGCGCGGAGAATATGTTTCTTTCGCTGAACGTGGATGGATTTAGCGTAGTTTGCGCGATCCATCGGGATCTTTGTCTGTTCGGGACTTGAGCATATCGCCGGGTCAGCGTATACTACGCCACCTTTGAGAATCTCGGGTTTGGCATTTGGGCCTGGCAATCGGGGGTTCACTTAGAACCGTCGTGACCGGGCTTTACAGCCTGACGAGGCGCCAATACCCCATACGAAGCTCGAGCTAATTTGATTTTTGGAGAATAGACATGTCCCGAGTCTGCCAAGTTACTGGCAAGCGTCCGGTGACCGGTAACAACCGTTCCCACGCACTGAACGCGACTAAACGCCGTTTCCTGCCTAACCTGCACTCTCACCGTTTCTGGGTTGAGAGCGAAAAGCGTTTTGTCACCCTGCGTGTATCTGCTAAAGGTATGCGTGTCATCGATAAAAAAGGCATCGAAACAGTTCTGTCTGAACTGCGTGCCCGTGGCGAAAAGTACTAAGTACTAAGAGGAAATAAATCATGGCTAAAGGTATTCGTGAGAAGATCAAGCTGGTTTCTTCTGCTGGTACTGGTCACTTCTATACCACTACGAAGAACAAACGTACTAAACCAGAAAAACTGGAACTGAAAAAATTCGATCCAGTTGTTCGTCAGCACGTTATCTACAAAGAAGCGAAAATCAAATAATTCTCGCTTTGATGTAACAAAAACCTCGCTTCGGCGGGGTTTTTTGTTTTCTGGCCGTCCCCATATTAATGAGACCTGCCACACCGCCGGAGATGCTATGCCTGAATTACCAGAAGTAGAAACCAGCCGTCGGGGTATTGAGCCCCATCTGGTTGGCGCCACTATACTGCACGCCCATATCCGCAACGGGCGCCTGCGCTGGCCGGTTTCAGACGAAATTTATCGTCTGAGCGATACGCCTGTCCTTAGCGTTCAGCGCCGTGCTAAATACCTGCTGCTGGAGTTGCCTGACGGCTGGATAATCATTCATCTGGGAATGTCGGGAAGCTTGCGAATACTGTCGGAATCGTTGCCGGCGGAAAAACATGACCATGTCGATCTGGTGATGAGCAACGGCAAAATCCTGCGCTATACCGATCCTCGCCGCTTTGGCGCCTGGCTTTGGACCAAAGAACTGGAAGGGCATAACGTGCTGGCGCACCTGGGGCCAGAGCCGCTAAGCGATGCGTTTAATGGCGAATATTTGCAGCAGAAATGCGCGAAGAAGAAGACGGCGATTAAACCCTGGCTGATGGATAACAAGCTGGTGGTCGGCGTGGGGAATATCTACGCCAGCGAGTCGCTGTTTGCCGCTGGTATTCACCCTGACCGCCTGGCGTCGTCACTCTCGACAGAGGAGTGCGACCTGCTGGCACGGGTGATTAAAGCCGTTTTGCTGCGCTCTATTGAACAAGGCGGGACAACGCTGAAGGATTTTCTGCAAAGCGATGGAAAACCGGGCTATTTTGCACAGGAGTTACAGGTGTACGGTCGCAAAGGCGAGCCGTGTCGGGTATGCGGTACGCCGATAGCCGCAACGAAACATGCACAGCGTGCGACCTTCTATTGCCGTCACTGTCAGAAGTAAAATGCCAGGCCCGGCAAGCCGTTGCATCACCGGGCAACACTTATTTCAACTTATCCATCAGCGCCTGATGCACATTATCTGGCAGAAAGTGGGTCACATCGCCCTGATGACGCGCTACTTCTTTAACCAACGACGACGAGATAAACGACCACTCTTTTGAGGGCATCAGGAAAACGCTTTCCAGTTGGGGCATCAGGTGGCGATTCATGTGCGCTAACTGCATTTCATATTCAAAATCCGCCACAGCGCGCAGACCGCGAATCAGGATAGTGGCTTGTCTGTCGCGGGCGAAATTGGCCATCAGATCGCTAAAGCCGACCACCTCTACATGGCTAAGGTGTGCAGTCGCTTTTTGCGCCAGCGCCACACGTTCATCCAGGGTGAACATAGGTTTTTTACCAGGGCTGGCGGCGATAGCCAGAATGACATGGTCAAACATCTGCGTCGCGCGCGTCACGATGTCGATATGACCGTTGGTAATCGGATCAAACGTACCCGGATAAATTGCCCGTTTTTGCATGACAGCCCTCAATGCGTTTTCGGTGGCAGATAAGGTTCCAGCAGTTGCAGCAGACGCTGGAGCGCGCCCTGATTTTGATACAGTACTTCAACTGCGTGACGTCCGTAGAAATTACGATAATCAGCGTCGGTCAGTAAAGAGGAAACTTCTTTTGCCAGCGTAGCCGCATCAGTAATGGTGATGAGTCCGCTCGCCTGCTCCAGACGGGCGCAAATATCTTTAAAGTTAAAGGTATGTGGGCCCATCAGTACCGGAATCGCATGCGCGGCGGCTTCCAGCGGGTTATGGCCGCCACGTTCAACCAGTGAACCGCCGACAAAGGCGAGATCGGCAATCCCATAGAGTAACATCAATTCGCCCATAGTATCGCCAACCACGACCTGAGTACTGGCGGACGGGACTTCCCCCGATGAACGAGTGATATAGCTTAGCCCTGCCTGACGCACAAGGTTGATAGCATCCGGGAAACGCTCCGGATGGCGAGGCACCAGAATCAGTAATAAATTCGGGAATTGATGTAATAACGCCTGGTGAGCGGCGAGTACGATACTCTCTTCGCCATCATGGGTACTGGTGGCAATCCAGACCGGACGGTGCGGTGCCCACTGGCGACGTAGCGTAACGGCTTTGGCCGCCAGCTGTGGGGTGACCGAAATATCGAACTTCAGGCTGCCAGTGACAGTGACCTGATTGTTTTTCGCACCTAGCGCCACAAAGCGTTCGCCGTCTTCTTCGTTTTGCGCGGCAATCAGAGTGATACGGCGCAAAAGCGTACGGACAAACTTGCCAAGTTTCGTATAACCCGCGGCGGAGCGGGCGGAAAGCCGCGCATTAGCGATAACCAGTGGGATATGGCGTTTGTGCAGAGCGGCAATCAGATTCGGCCATAGCTCCGTTTCCATGATCAATACCAGCTTAGGGTCGATCTTATTGAGGAAGCGATTGAGCGCATCGGGCAAATCATAAGGCAAGTAAACATGCTGAACATCGTTGCCAAAGGCGGACTGGACGCGCTCCGAACCGGTCGGCGTCATCGTTGTTACGGTAATAGGCAGGTCGGGATAGCGATGACGCAAAGCGCGGACCAATGGAATGGCTGCCAGAGTTTCGCCCACAGAGACGGAATGCAGCATGATTCCGCCCGGCTTCAACGGACGGCGGTAGAATCCGTAGCGTTCACCCCAGCGTTTACGATAGGCCGGCGCTTTACGCCCGCGCACCCAAAGCCGTATCCAGATCAGAGGCTGAATAAGGTAGAGAAGGGCGGTGTAAAGCAATTCGAGCATAGTAAATAGCTGACTTATGGATGTGCTGGGGATTCTATGTATTTAGCCGGGGCTTTACCATTACTTTTCCCGTTTTTGCACCAAATTGGCCTGGAAGCGAGGAGGCGTAGAGCATAACTTCATTATTTTTGCATTTTTACGCAATTCATTGAAATTTGCTGCTCTCATCGCTCCCGGGGATTTGGAATGGCCTTTCAAATGAGGGGGGTAAATTAATATCTCTTTGAATTTATAATTAAAAAAATGATTGTGTCTAAAATTTATTCATATCGGATTGCTGCGAAAGAAGTGTTACACTAGCGCATCTAAGATGAGTGCGGTATTAGCCATCGGGTTGCTGTGAAGCCTGGGGCGGTAGCGTGCTTTTTTCTGCTTATTTATCCGGACAATCTCAACCAAAGAGTCGCTTGTGGAAAAGCCGTTTCGAAGAATTCTGATTATAAAAATGCGTTTTCATGGAGATATGTTACTGACTACTCCTGTCATCAGTACGCTGAAGCAGAATTATCCCGATGCAAAAATCGATGTGCTTCTTTACCAGAACACCATACCGATATTGTCGGAAAATCCGGAGATTAATGCACTCTACGGCATCAGTAACAAAGGCACGGGAACAAAAGAGAAGATTAAAAACGCGCTATCACTGGTCAAAAAACTGCGTGCTAATCACTATGACCTGGTCATCAATCTCACCGATCAATGGAGTGTGGCGCTTATTGTGCGTTTTTTAGACGCCAGAATAAAGATCTCACAGGATTTTGGCAATCGTCAGTCTGCTTTATGGAAAAAAAGCTTTACGCATTTAGTACCGTACGCGGGGGAACACGCTGTGGAGCGCACGTTGTCTGCCCTAAAACCGTTAGGGCTAAAGCACTATGTCACGGAAACCACCATGAGCTATCGTCCGGAGCATTGGGAAAATATGCGACAGCAGCTCAAAAAGCTTGGTGTGACCCGGCAATATATTGTTATTCAACCTACAGCACGGCAGCGTTTTAAGTGCTGGGATAACGATAAATTCTCCCGCGTTATTGATGCCGTACAGCGCCGTGGTTACCAGGTTGTATTGACGTCAGGCCCGGCCGCAGACGAGATGGCCTGTGTAGATGATATTGCCCGCGGGTGCGAAACAAAACCGGTTACAGGTCTGGCGGGTAAAACTCGGTTTCCGGAACTGGGCGCATTGATTGATCATGCAGCTCTGTTCATCGGGGTTGATTCGGCTCCAGGCCATATCGCCGCCGCAGTCAAAACCCCGGTTATTTGCCTTTTTGGCGCGACGGATCATGTATTCTGGCGTCCCTGGACCGACGACATTATTCAGTTTTGGGCAGGTAACTATCACCCTATGCCTGAACGGCATGAACTTGATCGTAATAAAAAATACCTTTCTGTTATTCCGGCTGAAGATGTTATTGCCGCGACGGAAAAAATGCTGCCGCGTGAGGCACACCCCATAGATTTGGATAGCCAGGTATGATAGTTGCCTTTTGCTTATATAAATATTTCCCTTTCGGCGGTCTGCAACGTGATTTTATGCGCATTGCCCAAACTGTTGCGGCGCGTGGTCATCAGGTGCGTGTTTATACCCAGACATGGGAAGGGGAATGTCCGGATAAGTTTGAATTGATCCGCGTGCCTGTTAAATCCCGGACGAACCACGGCCGTAACGCAGAATATTACGCCTGGGTGCAACACCATTTGTGCGACCATCCAGTCGATAGGGTTGTTGGCTTCAATAAAATGCCAGGCCTTGATGTATATTATGCCGCGGACGTATGTTATGCCGAAAAGGTCGCGCAGGAAAAAGGCTTTTTCTATCGTCTGACATCACGTTATCGACATTATGCTGCTTTTGAACGCGCCACGTTTGAGCATGGCAAGCGTACGCAGTTATTGATGCTGACGAATAAGCAGATTGCTGACTTTCAAAAACATTATCAGACTGAAGCGGAGCGTTTTCATATTCTTCCTCCTGGAATTTACCCCGACAGAAAATATAATCAACAGATCCCTAACAGCCGTCAAATTTATCGGCAGAAAAATGGTATCTCAGAACAGCAAAAACTGCTGTTACAGGTAGGGTCTGATTTTACTCGTAAGGGAGTGGATCGCACTATTGAAGCGCTCGCATCGTTGCCTGAATCTTTACGGAATAATACAGTGCTTTATGTTGTCGGACAGGATAAGCCGAAAAAATTTGCGGCACTGGCTGAAAAAAGTGGCGTCGGCGCTAATGTGCATTTTTTCTCTGGCCGTAATGATATCGCAGAATTAATGGCGGCGGCTGACCTTTTACTCCATCCAGCCTATCAGGAAGCAGCGGGTATTGTTTTGTTGGAAGCCATTACTGCTGGTTTGCCCGTATTAACCACTGCGGTATGTGGTTATGCGCACTATATTGTTGATGCAAATTGTGGCGAAGCGATTGCAGAACCTTTCCGCCAGGAAGCGCTAAATGAGATTTTACTCAAAGCGCTTACACAGCCTTCCTTATGTAGCGCCTGGGCAGAAAATGCGCGGCATTATGCCGATACTCAGGATTTATATAGCTTGCCGGAGAAGGCCGCGGATATTATTACAGGTGATTGAGATGGTTGAGCTGAAAGCGCCGTTAACCACACTATGGCGTGGCAAAGATGCTTTTGAGGAAGTGAAAAAATTGCAGGGTGAGGTGTTCAGAGAACTCGAGACGCGGCGAACCTTGCGATTTGAGCTGGCTGGTAAAAGCTATTTCCTGAAATGGCATAAAGGCACGTCACTGAAAGAAATTGTGAAGAATCTGATTTCGTTGCGTATGCCTGTTCTGGGAGCGGACAGAGAATGGCATGCGATTCACCGTCTGCGTGAGTTAGGTGTAGATACGATGCACGGCGTTGGTTTTGGTGAAAAAGGTTTAAATCCGCTAACCAGAACATCATTTATTATTACCGAAGATTTGACGCCTACTATTAGCCTCGAAGATTATTGTGCTGACTGGGATGTTGATCCACCGGATGTACAAGTGAAGCGGATGATAATTAAACGCGTGGCGACAATGGTGCGTAAAATGCACGCCGGGGGAATTAACCATCGCGACTGTTATATTTGTCATTTTCTTCTACATTTGCCTTTCTCCGGGCACGAAGAGGATTTAAATATTTCCGTCATCGACCTGCATCGAGCGCAAATACGTGAGCACGTTCCGCTGCGTTGGCGTGACAAAGATTTAATTGGCCTTTATTTTTCTTCCATGAATATTGGCCTGACTCAACGAGATATTTTTCGTTTTATGCGGGAGTATTTCTTGCTACCCTTACGTGAGATTCTACGGAAAGAATCGGAGTTGATTCATCAGGCGGATATTAAAGCGTCCAGAATTAAAGAAAGAACAATAAGAAAAAATCTTTAATATAAAAAGTAGATTTTTAAATAGCTTAGAGGCTATATGTTTCTATTCATATGCATGACTAATTTGCAATTGCTGATTGCACGGTCAATAATAGAAAAAGAGCAGTTGGAAAAAGTTGATTTTTTATTTATTGGCGATATAGATAACGTAAAAAACCAGTACTATTTAAAAATAATTCAGCCGTTATGTCGGCACTCAGATATCGTCCCGCAGGTAGCAAAATTTTCGACATTTAAAACGCTTAAAAGAACTCGGTATGCTAAAAAAATCATGGAAAAGTATGCCAGAGAATATCATACAGTTTTCTTTGCTAACTTTCATGTTCCTCTTGTACATCATATTTTATCGTGTATTTCTTTCTCTGAAATAAAAACGTTTGATGATGGTACAAATAATATTAATCGAAAAAGTATAATGTACAAAGATAAGCATATAAGCACAGCATCAAAATTTATAAGAAAAACGATGGGGCGAAAATATCATAAAGAGGAGGTGTTACAGTTAGATAAAAAACATTATACATTATTCCCTGATAAAAAAAATATCATTAAAAACACAGAAGAAATTATATTGGTGCATCATACAGCTACTCCCGATAAAAATAGGGGTTTGAAAAAAATATTATTAGGGACCGTATATATTGACGCATTAAAAAATAAAGAAGATGAGAACCTTTTTCTTCAACATCTTCAGGTATTTATTAAGAGAGAAGACATCGATATATATATACCTCACCCTCGATATGATTCTCATGAATTTGATGACGTATTAAATGTTAAATCTGAAATGATAGCTGAGGATATTATTTTAGAATATCTTGAGCAAGGGCTGGAATTAAAGTTATATGGCTTTAATAGTACAGTTCAGTATAATTTAAATAATATTTCGGCTGTTAAAAATTATAAACTAATCAGCCCTTTATTAACAGATGCTTTTAATCATGGACTGGAGCTTGATTTTAACCATATCTCAGTATAAATATAGTGTTGATGGTTTTATTCTTACAAAATATAAAAATAAAGATGACCAGATGACATCAGTGACAAAAAATGGTGGGTTCATTGAAAATAGCGTTTATTGGCGAAGCAGTATCTGGTTTTGGGGGAATGGAAACCGTTATTAGTAACGTTATCCATACGTTTGAGGGTAGCACGCCGAAAATTAACTGTGAAATGTTTTTCTTTTGTCGTAATGACAAAATGGATAAAACTTGGTTAAAAGATATTAAATATGCATCATCATTTTCAAATATAAAATTAAGCTTTGTTCGCCGGGCTAAGCATATTTATAACTTTAGTCAATGGTTGAAAGAAACATCACCGGATATTGTGATATGTATTGATGTCATCTCATGCCTTTATGCTCATAAAGCGCGAAAAAAAAGTGGTAAGCGTTTTACCCTATTCTCATGGCCGCATTTCTCGCTTGACCATAAAAAACATGCAGAATGTATAACGTATGCGGATTATCATTTGGCCATTAGTAATGGTATTAAAGAGCAGATGATAACACGTGGCATTTCAACGCAAAAAATTAGCGTTGTGTATAATCCTGTTTCTATCAAAACTATCATTGTTCCGCCACCTGAACACGATAATCCCGCTGTATTTCTCTATGTCGGGCGTCTTAAATTCGAAGGTCAGAAAAGAATTAAAGATTTGTTTGATGGTTTATCCCGTACAGCAGGTGAATGGCAATTACATATTATTGGTGATGGTTCTGATTTCGAAAAGTGTCAAGCCTATAGCCGAGAGCTTGGTATTGATCAGCGTATTATCTGGTATGGCTGGCAAAGCGCGCCATGGGAAGTCGTACAGCTAAAAGTAAAAAATGCCACTGCGTTATTACTCACCTCTGCCTTTGAGGGATTTCCGATGACGTTGCTGGAGGCGATGTCATACGGAATTCCATGCATAAGTTCCGATTGTATGTCCGGTCCGCGCGATATGATTAAACCAGGTTTGAATGGTGAGCTTTACGCTCCGGGCGCTATAGATGATTTTGTAGGATATTTGAATCAAGTTATTTCCGGCGAAATAAAATATCAGCATGATATTATCCCAGACACAATTGAGAAGTTTTACGATACTTCATATTTTAAAAATTTCAAAAATGCGATATTCTCGAAAATATAAAAGTGATCACTATGAGCAAAAAATACTTTGAAGAAGAAGTCATTCAACAGACTTTAGATTATAATTACGCACAACATAGTGATGCGGATAAATTCAATATAGCTTACGGGATTGATAAAAACTTTCTTTTTGGCTGTGGTGTATCTATTGCATCGATTCTCCTTGCTAACCCAGCGAAGGCGTTAGCTTTCCATGTTTTTACCGATTCCTTTGGTGCCGAAGATAGGCTGCGATTTGACGCATTGGCAAAACAGTACGCTACGCAAATCATTGTCTATTTAATCGATTGTGAACGATTGAAATCATTACCCAGCACAAAAAACTGGACTTACGCAACCTATTTTAGGTTCATTATCGCCGACTATTTTTCAGACAAAACAGATAGAGTGCTTTATCTGGATGCTGATATTGCATGTAAGGGAAGCATTCAGGAACTTATTGATCTTAGCTTCGCAGAGCATGAGATTGCGGCGGTCGTAGCTGAAGGCGAACTGGAATGGTGGACTAAGCGCTCGGTTAGTCTGGCTACACCAGGACTGGTTTCTGGTTATTTTAATGCTGGGTTTATACTCATTAATATACCTGCCTGGGCAGCTGAAAATATTTCGCAGAAAGCGATAGAAATGTTGAAAGATCCTGAGATGGTACAGCGCATAACGCATCTTGATCAGGATGTGTTAAATATATTATTAGTAAACAAAGCACGTTTTGTTGATAAAAAATTTAATACGCAATTTAGCCTGAATTATGAATTAAAAGATTCAGTTATTAACCCAGTTAATGCTGATACTGTTTTTGTTCATTATATAGGGCCAACAAAACCATGGCATAGTTGGGGGGCTTATTCTGTTTCACAATACTTTTTACAGGCGAAGAGCAACTCACCATGGTCTAACTCTGCACTTTTAAATCCAGTCACTAGTCATCAATTACGTTATGCGGCGAAGCATATGTTTAACCAAAAACGGTATACTTCGGGTATAGGTTATTATATAGCCTACTTTAAACGTAAAATCCTTGAATAAAAACTATAGGTGATGTAATGGATTCATTCCCTGAGATAGAAATAACTGAGTATAAAGTTTTTGATGAAAGCAATAATAGTGATGACCACATATTAAATGTTTCTTATGGTGTTGACGAAAACTATCTTGATGGTGTAGGGGTATCAATTGCTTCGGTATTATTAAATAATGATATTCCTGTTGCTTTTCATATTATTTGTGACTCTTACTCGCAAAGCTTTGTTAAGGATATAGAGCGTTTAGCTGTACAGTATCATATCAAGATAGCTCTTTATCTTATTAAAGTTGACAGTCTTGAGGTGTTACCTCAAACAAAGGTATGGTCGAGAGCAATGTATTTCCGTTTATTCGCTTTCGATTATCTCAGTAAAAAGGTAAATACATTACTCTATTTAGATGCTGATGTTGTATGTAAAGGCTCTTTGCAAGAATTGTTAAGACTTGATCTGACAGAAAAAATTGCTGCGGTTGTTAAAGATGTTGATTCAATCCAGAATAAGGTAAATGAGAGGTTAAGAGCATTTAATTTGCAAGGCGATTATTTTAATTCTGGTGTCGTCTTCGTTAACCTGACGTTATGGAAAGAGAATGATTTAACAGAAAAAGCATTTTTACTGCTGGCGGGTAAAGAGGCAGATTCCTTTAAATACCCCGATCAGGATGTTTTAAATATTTTGCTGCATAATAAGGTTATTTTCCTGCCGCGACAGTATAATACTATCTATACTATCAAAAGTGAGTTAAATGACAGAACACATAATAAATACAGCAACATAATTAATGATAGTACTATTTTAATTCATTATACAGGAGCCACAAAGCCGTGGCATGCCTGGGCAAACTATCCTTCAGTTATGTATTATAAAAATGCACGTCTTCATTCACCATGGAAGGATCATCCTGCAAAAGATGCTCATACAATAATTGAATTTAAAAAACGATACAAACATCTTTTCGTGCAGGGGCATTATTTCAAAGGCTTTCTGGCAGGAAGCGCTTATCTCTACCGTAAACTTTTCCACAAATAATTCCCTCCCTAAATCTTATTATGATTATTGAAAAAAAGATTAAAAACTATACCGTTTTTGTCAAAAAAGATGGTGAAAAATACATTGATATATTTAAAGACTTTTTATCTTATAATCTTCAGGTGCTCAAAGTTTTTCGTAATATAGAAGATACAAAAGTTGTATTGATTGATACAGCGTATGGCAAATATATCCTTAAAGTATTTAGTCCAAAAGTAAAAAATACTGAACGCTTTTTCAAATCGCTGGTAAAAGGAGATTACTACGAGAAATTATTTCGCCAGACCGATCGTGTCCGGCGTGAAGGGTTTAAAGCACTTAATGATTTTTATCTTCTGGCGGAAATTAAAACATTACGCTATGTAAAAACATACGTGATGCTGATTGAATATATCGAAGGGATTGAACTTGTTGATATGCCGGAAATTTCTGATGAGGTGAAAAATAAGATTAAGCAATCAATAGTTTCCTTGCATAAGCATGGTATGGTTTCAGGCGATCCCCATAAAGGCAACTTTATTCTTCAAGGTGGTGAAATCAGAATTATCGATTTGTCCGGAAAAAGACCTTCACGACAACGACAAGCAAAGGATCGTATTGATTTAGAAAGACATTATGATATCAAAAATAACGTAAAAGATATCGGATTTTACCTATTGATTTATAAGAAAAAAATCAGAAATCTCCTTCGCCGTATTAAAGGTAAGGAAAAGCGCTGAGCAATGTAGCACGTTTAGTTTAATTTAAGGGATCAGCTGGCTTTAATTTGCTGTAACGTTGTGACATACTGAAGAGAATTTAAGATGTAATTTTACTAATTAAGCATAACTTTTATTTATAGGTTGCATGATAAGCATACGAGTTTTTTATGGGCAGCGTTAACTTTATAACTCACGCCGATGTTCTGCAACTTATTGCGAAAAGAACGGCTGAAGATTGTATTATTTTTCTTTCTGGCCCAACCTCCAGAAAGACGCCGCTGTCCTTGTTACGAGTGAAAGATGTCATTGCAGTAAATGGCTCTGTCAACTATTTGCTCAGCAATAACGTCAAACCCTTTTTGTATCTTCTGACGGACGTTCGGTTTCTTCATAACCGACGCGAGGATTTTTATAAATTTAGTAGCCATAGTCAGTTTACTATTGTCAACCTTGATGTTTACGAACAGGCTACAGCAGAAGATAAAAAATATATTGAAGAAAACTGTTTAATTATTCGCTCTTTTTACCGTCGCGAGAAAGGGGGCTTTTTAAAGAAAATTAAATTTAATTTTCTCAGGCGCATTCATAAGTCATTACTTATTTCGGTTCCTTTCTCAAAAAGAGGCAGATTGACCGGGTTTTGTAAAGACATTAGTATTGGTTATTGTTCTTGTCATACTATTGCGTATACAGCTATTCAGGTTGCGTATTCCCTAAAATACAAACGTATTATATGTTCCGGGCTTGACTTAACGGGCAGTTGCCCACGTTTCTATGATGAAGCCTCTAATCCTATGCCGTCTGAATTGAGTAAAGATTTGTTTAAAATACTACCATTTTTTACTTTTATGAGAAAAAATGTCAGTGATTTAAATATCTTTAATTTATCAGATGATACTGCGATTCATTATGATATTATCCCGTATATTAAAGCCTCAGATCTTGAGGATGAGATATATTACGATAAGATCGTCTAAATACTAAAAAATTGCCATTTTGCGTTGCTTTTAGCACGCTTTCTTTTTCCATAAGGCTTAACTGTTCCGGATTAAAGCTATTATGATTAAAAAAATCATATTTACTGTTACTCCTATATTTTCAATTCCTCCACGTAGTGCGGCTGCGGTAGAGACCTGGATATACCAGGTTGCTAAGCGACTATCAATACCTAACGCTATTGCTTGCATAAAGAATTCTGGTTACCCTGAATATTACAGAGTAAACGACAACTGTGATATTCATTATATTGGATTTAGTAAAATTTATAAGCGCCTTTTCCAGAAATGGACTCGCCTCGATCCTTTACCTTATTCCCAGCGTGTTCTTAATGTTAGAGACAAAGTCACTACCCAGGAAGATAGTGTTATTGTTGTGCATAATAGTATGAAACTTTACCGACAGATTAGAGAGCGCAATCCGAATGCAAAACTGGTTATGCACATGCATAACGCCTTTGAACCAGAACTTCCTGATAATGATGCGAAAATTGTTGTGCCCAGCCAGTTCCTTAAAGCGTTTTATGAAGAAAGGTTGCCCGCTGCTGATGTTTGTATCGTCCCTAACGGTTTTTGCGCTGAAACCTATACCAGAAATCCGAAAGATAATCTTCGTCAGCAGCTAAATATTCCGGAAGATGCCACTGTTCTCTTATATGCCGGGAGAATTTCGCCCGATAAAGGCATCTTATTGCTTTTGCAAGCGTTTAAACAATTACGTACCCTGAGAAGCGATCTTAAACTTGTGGTCGTTGGCGACCCGTATGCAAGCCGCAAAGGGGAAAAAGCAGAGTATCAAAAGCAAGTTCTGGATGCTGCAAAGGATATTGGCACTGATTGTATTATGGTGGGCGGGCAATCGCCTGAGCACATGCATAATTTCTACCATATCGCCGATCTGGTTATTGTTCCCTCTCAGGTTGAAGAGGCGTTTTGCATGGTGGCTGTAGAAGCGATGGCGGCTGGAAAAGCAGTCCTTGCCAGTAAAAAAGGGGGGATTTGCGAATTCGTGTTAGATGGTATAACGGGTTATCACCTCGCGGAACCGATGTCGAGCCACAGTGTTATTAATGATATTAACCGTGCGCTTGCTGATAAGGAACGCCATCAGATTGCAAAAAATGCAAAAGAACTGGTATTTTCAAAATACAGTTGGGAAAACGTAGCGCAGCGTTTTGAAGAGCAAATGACCAGTTGGTTTGATAAATAATTTAATACTTACTGTGGAAAACGCGCTAATACCTTGATAAGTATCAGCGCATTTTATTCATTTATTTATTTCTTAGCGCCAGCAGGAAACCAGTAATTATCCCTAATTGATCTATATCGACTTGTTCAAAGTTTCCACGAATGATATAAAAACCGACGAAAGATAGGAATAATAAAAGATGAGCATTGTAGGGGCTTATCTCTACTTTTTTAAAGGTGGAACTGGCTGTTTCCTTGATAATAGCACCATATAAATAGGCCAGGCTCGCCAGACCCAATATGCCGGCGCTAAACCAGATATAAAGAATAGTATTATGCGGGCCGATAGATTCTTTAAACGTCCACGTTGGATAATCGACCACGCGTTTGTTATAGACACTATCATAAACATCATTGCTATAGCCGTAGCCTTTTACAGGATTTTCCTGAATCAGTATCCACGCGGTGCCCTGGGTTCCGTTCGTATAACGATATGAACTATCCGTCTGTTGCAATTTATAAAGTAACCGCTCCTGATCCGGTTTATGGCTTTGCTGAGTGATCACCAGCGCACCTGCAATAACCAGTAAAACCGCGCCAACTCCCATTAGCTTCCACTGGCGATTCAATATCGCCCATAAAACACCCACCACTAAAACTGCCAGCCATGCTCCACGCGACAATGTACCTAACATCAAGAACAGATAGACGGCGCTTAGCGCGAAAAAAGCCAATTTGAGCGACGTTTTTCTGAATAGCCAGATATTCAACAGAGCCGGAAAGAGAAATACCATTGAGTCAGATATATGCCGGTGATCATAGTTTGTAAATGGCATCACTCCCCTGGAATAGTCCTGAATATAAAGAACAATTTCTACCAGTGAACGTAACCCTAAGCTTGTAAGAAAAGAGAAAAGTACGATTTTTGCAATCGTTTCTTTGTTTTCATCTTTTAATAAGACAGGAATCAATAAAGTATATAATAAAAATCCTTCCAGCACCGTATTCTTAAATTCTTTGAAGCTGGCCTTCATATCCGGTGAAATGAACACAGAATAGACAAGGGCTAACGATAATAGCACTATGCTATAAAATACGCTACTTTTGAAGAGATGTGAAAAACTTTTCGGTGAGCGTGAAACCTGATATATCGCGGTTATAATCATAAGTATTGTTATTAAATGCTTATAACGCGTAATACCATCCAAAAAATACGTGGCAACAAAAAGAAAAACCAGCGCTTTATTCCAGGTAGGCTTCCATTTCTCTTTATTGTTTAACGTTAATGATGTGGTTAGCATCTTTTCTCCACAATAGGTTTGGGGTGAGACAGCGTCTCTTTAAGTAATCTTTCCAAATACGCTTGTAGCATCTAAATTCGCCAGGTTTTTTTCTGGCGAGCAACATGCCATTTGGTTCTTCCCATAACCGCCAATCAACCCAGGATCCGTTGGGCCATATAGCGTAATATTCGGTCTGTCGAGTGCTGCGGTGAGATGGCTCAGGCCGGTATCAACCGATACAACAAACTTTGCGCCAGCCAGCACTCTGGCGACTTCCTCCAGGCTCATGCGCGGTAATACATCCACATAGTCAAAGCCTTCGGCCAGTCTTTTAGCGCGGGCTTCTTCATGAGGTGCTCCCCAGGGAAGTTTTATCCGGAGCCCGGCATTGCCCAACAAGCTAATCAGCTCACGCCAGTTGGCTTCCGGCCAGTGCTTATCATCGCGGGTCGTGGCATGTAAAAATACCGCATATGGAGCGCCGACCGTTTGCTGGTCAAGCAGAAAATGTTTTGCGATGGCGTAATCGCCCTGCGTCTGTGGCTTATCATATCCCAGGCTTTTGGCGAACAACTCGCGCGTCCGTTCAACAGCATGTTGTTGCTTCGCGATATGGTGTTTACGGTTATAAAACAGGCTGGCCAGTGGCTCGCGGACTGTACTCCAGTCCATACCGTGCTTTATCCCCTGCGACAGACGTGTCACCAGCGCGGCGCTTTTTACCAGCCCCTGGGCGTCAATAACCGCATCATAGTGATATGCACGTAGCGCATGACGAAAGGCGTTGCGTTCCGCTTTGACCGACGCGGAAAACCAGGCCTTGCGCCAGCGGCGAATAGCGACGGGAATGACGCGATCGACGGCGCCGTGCCAGGATGGTATTTGCGCGAACCCTTCTTCGACAACCCAGTCAAATTGAATTCCTGGAATCGCGTGTTGTGCGTCGGTTAGCGCAGGCAGGGTATGCAACACGTCGCCCATCGATGACGTTTTAACAATCAAAACGCGCATTAAACGTCCTCTTCCGACAACAAGGAATGAAGTTCTTCCAGAACTCGCTGCGGTGTGATATCGACCAGACTCTGGTGATAGCCTTGCGCCGCATCGCCTTTACGCACTCTGTGATAACCCGTAATCAGACGAATTACGCGAGCTTTATGCGATAGAGGCGGCGTGAAGTCCGGACTACTGGGGCCATACAACGCGACCAGTGGACGGTTGAGCGCTGCCGCGACGTGCATCAGTCCGGAATCGTTAGTGACAATGGCTTTACAGGCGGCTATCAGAATGACGGCCTGCTCCAGTTGGGTTTCCCCCGCCAGATTACGGCACCATCCCTGCTGTTCACTATTCAGCGCTGCCAGGATTTCATTCCCGGCTTCATGGTCTTTTGCCGAGCCAAACAGTACAACCTGATAGCCTTCATTGATAAGCTGTTTTGCCAGGTCAGCGTAGTGATAGTGTGGCCAACGTTTCGCCGGGCCAAACTCCGCGCCGGGACAGAAACCTACCAGTGGACGCTCCGTCGATAGCGAAAACTCGCTGCATATCAGCGATTTCTCACCTTCACTGACCTGTAACTGCGGCCAAAGGAGTGGCTGTGGCAGATCTTTTGCTGTACGCATCACGCCCTTGTCATAAGCCAGCGCTACGTAGCGTTCCACCATCAGTGGCCAGGCTTCTTTCTCCAGCACGCGCACATCATTGAGCAGTCCATAGCGCATTTCGCCACGCCAGCCAGTTCGATGTGGAATGTTGGCAAAGAAAGGAATCAGCGCGGATTTAAACGAATTAGGCAGCACATACGCGCGATCATAGTGTTTTTCTCGCAGGCGATAACCCAATTTGCGGCGTTCGCCAATTTCCAGCGCGCCGTGGCCCAGAGGCATGGGGATAGCCTCATTGACTTCTGGCATACGCGATAACAATGGACGACACCACGCGGGTGCCATCACGTCGATTATTGCCTGAGGATAGCGCGCCTTGAGCGTACGGTAGAGGCTTTGCGACATCATCATGTCGCCTACCCAGGATGGGCCTATGACCAAAATTTTCATACTTACGCGTCGCGGTTCAGCCAGGCCATATATTCCGTTACCCCTTCGGCGACGGTCTTGAAGGGTTTGTCGTAACCTGCATTACGCAGATTCGTCAAATCCGCCTGCGTAAACGCCTGATAGCGCCCTTTCAGCTTATCCGGGAATGGAATGTACTCAATGCTACCTTTTTTATGATACGCCAGCGTCGCGTCGGCGACGGCCTGGAAGGATTCCGCACGGCCTGTGCCCAGGTTAAAGATGCCCGAAACACCGCTCTCCAGGAACCACAGGTTAACGTCAGCGACATCGCCCACATAGACGAAATCACGCTTGAAGTTTTCGCTACCTTCAAACAGTTTTGGGCTTTCGCCGTTGTTTAATTGCGTATTCAGATGAAATGCAACGCTTGCCATGCTGCCTTTATGGCCTTCACGCGGTCCATAGACGTTGAAATAGCGAAAACCGACAATCTGGGAGTTTGCTTCTGGCAGGATCTGGCGCACGTATTCATCAAACAGGAATTTGGAGTACCCGTATACGTTAAGCGGTTTTTCATATTCGCGCGATTCGATGAAATCGGAGGTGCGACCGCCATAGGTGGCGGCAGAAGAGGCATACAGGAACGGAATTTCGCGCTCAAGGCAATAGTGCAGCAGCTCTTTGGAGTATTGATAGTTATTATCCATCATGTATTTGCCATCCCACTCGGTAGTGGAAGAGCAGGCGCCTTCATGGAAAATAGCCTCAATATCGCCAAGTTCCTCGCCGGACATAATCTGGATCAGGAAATCTTCCTTATCCATATAGTCAGCAATATTGAGATCCACCAGGTTCACAAACTTGGTGCCGTCTTTCAGGTTATCTACCACCAGAATATCGGTGATACCTTTATCATTCAGAGCCTTAACGATATTGCTGCCGATAAAGCCCGCGCCGCCTGTAACGATGATCATAACTGTAACCTTTGAATTAAGGTGTCCGAGACTGCCTCAGACATGAATGCTCTCATCATATCACTATTCCTCCATTCACTGATAACCCGTGAGGATACGCGTGATTTATGCTGCATTTTAAAGAAGTGATGATGCGTCATCTCGTATCAACGTATAGCTTTGGGTAATATGTGCTGAAATTTGCCCAGTCTGGAGAATCGCAATGCGTGGGGATTTTTACAAACAGTTAACCAACGATCTGGAAACCGCCCGGGCGGAAGGGTTGTTTAAAGAAGAGCGCATTATCACGTCTGCACAGCAGGCGGATATCACCGTGGCGGATGGAAGCCGCGTCATTAACTTTTGCGCCAATAACTATCTGGGGTTGGCAAACCACCCGGAACTGATTGCGGCGGCGAAAGCAGGAATGGATTCCCATGGGTTTGGCATGGCCTCGGTACGCTTTATCTGCGGTACCCAGGACAGTCATAAACAGCTGGAGCAAAAGTTGGCCACTTTCCTCGGTATGGAAGATGCGATTCTGTACTCTTCCTGTTTTGACGCTAACGGTGGTCTGTTTGAAACGTTGTTGGGGGCAGAAGACGCCATTATCTCCGATGCGCTGAACCATGCGTCTATTATTGACGGCGTTCGCCTGTGTAAAGCGAAGCGCTACCGCTATGCAAACAATGATATGCAGGAGCTGGAAGCGCGTCTGCAAGAAGCGCGTGAAGCTGGCGCGCGTCATGTACTGATCGCCACCGACGGCGTGTTTTCAATGGATGGCGTTATCGCTAACCTGAAAGGCGTGTGCGATCTGGCGGACAAATATGATGCGCTGGTGATGGTCGATGACTCTCACGCGGTAGGGTTTGTGGGGGAAAATGGCCGCGGTTCTCATGAATACTGCGACGTGATGGGGCGTGTCGATATCATCACCGGTACACTGGGTAAAGCGCTGGGCGGCGCGTCCGGTGGCTATACCGCGGCGCGTAAAGAGGTGGTGGAGTGGCTGCGTCAACGTTCGCGTCCTTATCTGTTCTCCAACTCCCTGGCCCCGGCGATTGTCGCGGCGTCGATTAAAGTGCTGGAGATGGTAGAAAACGGCGGCGAACTGCGCGATCGCCTGTGGGCAAATGCCCGTCAGTTCCGCGAACAGATGTCTGCCGCAGGTTTTACGCTGGCAGGGGCGGATCACGCGATTATCCCGGTGATGCTGGGAGATGCGGTGGTTGCACAGAAATTTGCCCGCGAATTGCAAAAAGAAGGCATTTACGTAACCGGTTTCTTCTATCCGGTCGTACCAAAAGGTCAGGCGCGTATTCGTACCCAGATGTCTGCGGCGCATACGCCTGAGCAAATTACGCGTGCGGTAGACGCGTTCACGCGTATTGGTAAACAACTGGGCGTGATTGCCTGAGGATGTGAGATGAAAGCGTTATCCAAACTGAAAGCGGAAGAAGGCATCTGGATGACGGACGTTCCGGAGCCGGAAGTCGGTCATAACGATCTGCTGATTAAAATCCGTAAAACAGCCATCTGTGGTACTGACGTTCACATCTATAACTGGGATGAATGGTCGCAAAAAACCATCCCGGTTCCGATGGTCGTGGGGCACGAATATGTCGGTGAAGTGGTCGGCATTGGCCAGGAAGTGAAAGGATTTAAAATCGGCGATCGCGTTTCCGGAGAAGGCCATATTACCTGTGGTCATTGTCGCAACTGTCGCGGTGGTCGCACCCACCTGTGCCGCAATACTACGGGCGTAGGTGTGAACCGTCCCGGTTGCTTCGCAGAATATCTGGTCATTCCTGCGTTTAACGCCTTTAAAATCCCGGATAACATTTCTGATGATTTAGCCTCTATTTTCGACCCGTTCGGTAACGCGGTGCATACGGCGCTATCTTTTGATCTGGTTGGTGAAGATGTGCTGGTATCGGGCGCGGGGCCGATCGGTGTGATGGCCGCCGCAGTAGCGAAACATGTTGGCGCTCGGCATGTTGTCATTACCGACGTCAACGAATACCGTCTGGAGCTGGCGCGTAAAATGGGCGTCACCCGCGCGGTTAACGTGGCGAAAGAGAGCCTGACCGATGTGATGGCGGAGTTGGGCATGACCGAAGGGTTTGACGTCGGTCTGGAGATGTCCGGCGCGCCGCCGGCATTTCGTACCATGCTGGATACCATGAACCATGGTGGCCGCATTGCGATGCTGGGTATACCGCCGTCAGATATGTCTATCGACTGGACAAAAGTCATTTTTAAGGGGTTGTTCATTAAAGGCATTTATGGTCGTGAGATGTTCGAAACCTGGTATAAGATGGCGGCGCTAATCCAGTCCGGTCTGGATCTGTCTCCAATTATCACCCATCGTTTCTCAATTGATGAGTTCCAGAAAGGCTTTGATGCCATGCGCTCAGGCCAGTCAGGAAAAGTCATCCTGAGCTGGGATTAATACGCTTAGAGGCCTGATAATGTTTATTGGGTCAGGTATACGTATTACCGTAAAAGGTTGGTGGTCATCCACTGGCCTTTTTTATTAAGGAGAATCTGGAAAGTCGTAAAGAATTGTCATAATCATCAATCATTCGTAATTGCGCTTTATTCTTATTTTTCTCATTAATGTAACGCTCTACCCTGAATCCTGTTCTTGCCTTTTTGCTACAAAAATAAATGTTGGCGGCTTAATAGTTTCTTAATAGAGCCTCCGTATAAAGGCAGGGTAAATTCAGGTTTTTCTGGTAATCGTTATGAAAAATAGTAAAACCAAACTGAGTGTTATTATTCCGTTATATAATGCGGGAGCTGATTTTAATGCTTGCATGGCGTCGTTAATCGCACAAACGTGGACGGCGCTGGAAATTATCATTGTAAATGATGGGGCAACCGATCATTCCGTTGAAATTGCAAAATATTATGCAGAACAGTACCCGCATGTTCGGTTGCTTCATCAGGCCAATGCTGGCGCGTCTGTCGCCCGTAATCTTGGGCTGCAAGCAGCGACCGGCGATTACGTTGCTTTTGTCGATGCAGATGACCTTGTTTATCCGGAAATGTACAAAACGCTGATGGCCATGGCGCTTAAAGATAATCTGGATGTTGCACAGTGCAATGCCGACTGGTGTGTACGGAAAACCGGACACGTCTGGCAATCTATTCCAACCAATCGTCTGCGTTCAACCGACGTCTTAAGTGGGCCGGATTGGTTGCGTATGGCGCTGGCCTCGCGGCGCTGGACGCATGTAGTCTGGATGGGGGTTTATCGGCGTGCGCTGATTGCCGATAACAATATTACTTTCGTTCCCGGTCTGCATCATCAGGACATAGTATGGTCGACGGAAGTCATGTTTAATGCCACGCGTGTACGTTATACTGAGCAATCGTTATATAAATATTTCCTGCATGATAATTCAGTCAGCCGTTTGCAAAGGCAAGGCAGTAAAAATCTTAATTATCAGCGACATTATATTAAAATTACGCGCTTATTAGAAAAACTAAACCGTAATTATGCCAGTCGTATTCCAATTTACCCTGAATTTCGCCAGCAAATTACCTGGGAAGCGTTACGCGTTTGTCATGCAGTACGTAAAGAGGCCGATATTTTGACCCGCCAGCGTATGATTGCCGAGATTTTTACTTCTGGCATGTATAAACGGATGATGATTAACGTTCGCAGCGCGAAAGCGGCGTATCAGACGCTGCTCTGGTCTTTCCGGCTTTGGCGATGGCGTGACAAAACCTTGTCACACCGTCGTATTGCCCGTAAGGCGCTCAATCTGTCTTAGCGCTCACGTTTTTAGGCGTTGCGATTTTTCCCCAGCCTTGCCACTGATGCTGAAACCAGGCGACCACTGAACTTTGTGTAATGCTCTCGCCGATGACACTGAAGAAGCGCGTGGCGTAAACGGGTTCCAGTGGTTTCTTCGGCTTACACACTTTCACGCCGCGAAAGGGATTACGCGGCGCGTCAATTTTCTGCGGCGTCAGATTGGGCCGGGACGTATCCACCTGCGGTTCGTTGAGCAGGCTGCCCGGGCGTACCAGGGTGATATCTGACGGCAGATGATAAACCATCTGCTGTAGCACGCGAACCGTGGCGGGATGCGGGTGACCTATCGCGATAGCGGAGCCGTTACGACGGGCCAGTTCGATAGCGCGATTGAACTGACGGCGGATATCCGCCTCGTTTTGAGTATCGTCGAGGAACACTTTACGCTTAATGACCTTCACACCCGTACCGGATGCTGCGCGCATCGCCTGGCTGTTGCCAATGGTCATACTGTCGAGAAAATAGAGATTGTAATGTTCCAGCGCCTGCATCACTTTTTGCATACCGAACAGGCTGGACGTCATTGCGCTGCCCATGTGGTTATTAAGACCGACGGCATACGGTACTTTGTTGACCGCCTCGCGGATGATGCGTTCGATCTCATCACTGCTCATCTCCGGGCGCAGCGTGTCCTTCTCCAGCGGCTGTTTGCTTAGCGGCGCCATCGGCAGATGGATCAGTACTTCATGTCCGCTATTGTGTGCTTTGGTCGCCATTTCACGCGCGTGCGGGGCGTTAGGCAATACGGCAACGGAGATGTTCGGCGGCAGCGCCAGAACCTGGTTTTCCGTATGCGGGCGATAGCCAAAATCATCAATTACGATGGCGAGCTTGCCGGCAAAAGCGGGATGTGTAAACGCCAGCAACGTGGCCAGCGTGAGAATGGTGCGACGAAACTGAGGCAAAACTTATCTTCCCAACCACGGCTGTGGATTGACCGCCTGACCCTGGCGACGAATTTCGAAATAGAGCGATGGCCTACCCTGACCGCCGCTACTGCCCACAAGGGCGATAGGTTGTCCGGCGCGCACCTGCGCGCCTACGCTGACCAGTGCGCTCTGATTATAGCCGTAAAGGCTCATATCGCCTTTACCATGCTCTACGACCACTACCAGGCCATAGCCTTGCAGCCAGTCCGCCAGAATCACCCTGCCGTCAGCAATGGCTTTAACCTCGGTGCCTTCCGACGCGCCGATAACCATCCCCTTCCAACGTAGCTCACCCTGAAGCCGTTCGCCATAGCGATGCAATATCGGACCGCGTACCGGCCAGTATGCCTGGCCACGAGGCGCGCCCAGGCCGCCTGTACGGGACATGAGCGAACGTTCGCTTTCGGTTGGTTTATAGGTGGTGCCTTTGCGCGAGGCCTCTTGCTGCTTGTCGCGTACCGCCTGCGCTTCGCGTGCTTCACGCTCCGCTCGCGCTTTGGCCGCCGCTTCCGCCCGCGCGATACTGTTGCGCAGGCGTGATTCGTTGGCGCGTAGTTCACTTAACTGCTGCTGACCCTGCTGAATTGACGATTCCAGCCCGGCAAGCGTTTTCTTACGCTCATTACGCGCTTGCTCCAGTTTCGCCTGTTGAGCGCGTTGTTCATACAGCAACGTCTGTTGTTGGCTCTGCTTCTCTTCCAGCTCGGCTTTTTGCGAGGCGACCTGCTCGCGCGTCTGTTTCAGTTCGGCGATAGTCTCCTGGCGCGCCTGGTTCAGATAGCCGAAATAGGCCTGTAAGCGTTGCCCGCGCTGGCTCTCTTCACCGCTAAGAATAAGCTGGATACCGGTGTGTTCACCCTGGCGGAAAGCGGCATCCAGCTGCGCGGCGAGATTGCGTTCCTGGCTGGCCTTTTGCTGCTCCAGTTTGGCAATTGAGGCGTTCATCTCCTCAATTTGCGTGTTTAACTGATCCAGTGTGCTTTGGGTTTCGCGCAGCTTACGCGCCGCGGCTGAAATAGCTTCTTCCTGGGCTTTCAACTGCGCCAAAAGGCTGGCGCGCTGCTGTTGCTGTTGGCGTACGGCGCGTTCTTTTGCAGCGATATCGGCCTGAATGGATTTGAGCTGATCGCGGTCATCCGCGTGGGCGGAAAAGACGCACAACAATACGCCAGCGCTAAGTACGCTGGCGTAGAACAAAGGCCTGACTGAAAACTTTCTTGGTTTCACGGCCTGTTGAATGGTGTTAATCGCCTTTCCCCTCATGGGGAGGGATTATTCCACGATGAACAGCGGCTTACCAGTCATCTCTTGCGGGATTTCCATCCCCATCAGCGACAACATGGTCGGCGCAATGTCTGAAAGTTTACCGCCTTCGACTGCCTTCACGCTTTTCTCGCCAATATAAATCAGTGGCACCGGCAGGTTAGTGTGGGCTGTATGCGCCTGGCCTGTCGCCGGATCGCGCATCTGTTCCGCGTTACCGTGGTCAGCGGTAATCAACAGTTGTCCACCTACGGACTCAACCGCTTTTGTCACCTGCGCAATGCAGTGATCCAGCGCTTCCACCGCTTTGATTGCCGCTTCCATCACGCCGGTATGACCAACCATGTCGCCGTTTGGATAGTTACAAATGATGGTGTCGTATTTGCCGCTTTCGATCGCCGCAACCAATTTTTCAGTCAATTCTGCAGAGCTCATTTCTGGTTGCAGGTCGTAAGTGGCCACTTTCGGCGAGTTGATCAGGATGCGCTCTTCACCGGCAAACGGCTCTTCCACGCCGCCATTAAAGAAGAAGGTCACGTGCGCATATTTTTCCGTTTCGGAAATACGCAGTTGGGTTTTATCGTTTTTCGCCATCCACTCGCCGAATGTGTTTGCCAGAGAGGCTGGCGGGTAAGCAACCGCGGTTTTGATATCAGCAGCGTATTCGGTCAGCATCACGACGTTCAGGTTAACCACTTTCTTACGTGCGAAACCGTCGAAGTCTGTATTAACGAAAGCGCGGGTAATTTCGCGAGCGCGGTCAGCGCGGAAGTTCATAAAAATCAGCGTGTCGCCGTCTTCCATTGCCGCATCAGCCTGGCCTTCGGCGCGAATAACGGTCGCTTTAACGAACTCGTCGTTTTCATCGCGAGCGTAAGCGGCCTGCAGGCCAGCCACGGCAGTGTCCGCCTGGAACTCGCCCTGAGCCAGGGTTAACAGATTGTACGCCTGTTCAACGCGATCCCAACGGTTGTCGCGGTCCATAGCGTAGTAACGACCGATGATAGAGGCCACGCGACCTTTGCCCAGCGCGGCAAATTTGTCTTCGAATTTTTTCAGCGACGTTTCAGCGCTACGCGGCGGCGTGTCGCGTCCATCGAGGAAGGCGTGCAGATAAATTTTTTCTGCGCCACGTTCAGCGGCCAGTTCTACCATCGCCATGATGTGATCTTCATGGCTGTGAACGCCGCCTGCAGACAGCAGGCCCATGATATGAACCGCTTTACCCGTATTTTTCGCCTGGTCTACCGCCTGAGTCAGCACCGGATTTGCGAAAAAGGTCCGTTCTTTAATTTCAACATCCAGACGCGTCAGATCCTGATAAACAATACGGCCCGCGCCCAGGTTAACGTGGCCCACTTCGGAGTTGCCCATCTGGCGGTCAGGCAGACCCACTTCCAGACCGGATGCATCAATCAGGGTATGTGGACGTTTTGCCCACAGAGCATCCATCACCGGGGTTTTGGCGTTTAAGATGGCGTTATCCTGCTGTTCTTCACGGTAGCCGTAGCCATCCAGAATCACCAGTACCATAGGTTTTTTAGAAACCGACATTGCGACAACCTCATACTCAATAGACAAAATAATTGCGTAATTTTACTACAGCTGAATCGATAAAATAGCCTCAGAAGATCAAAGAAAGGGAGAACGCAGGCGTGAGAAGGCGAGTAACGGAGCGATTTTTTTTTCGTAGCGCCCCGCAAAAATGCATTCCAGTGCACGCTCTGGCTGTATTTGCGCCACTGCGCAGGTATACTCCTTTCCTGGTTTTTTTAATCACTACGTCGGGAGTTGTTACCCCCCATGCAAGAAATTATGCAATTTGTTGGCCGCCATCCCATACTGAGTATCGCCTGGATTGCGTTACTGGTGGCGGTTTTATTTACCACGTTCAAAGGTCTGACTTCGAAAGTTAAGGTGATTACACGTGGCGAAGCCACGCGCCTTATCAATAAGGAGGACGCCGTGGTGGTGGATTTACGTCAGCGTGACGATTTCCGTAAAGGCCATATCGCTGGCGCAACCAACTTGCTGCCGAGCGACATTAAAGCCAACAATGTTGGCGAACTGGACAAGCACAAAGACAAGCCAATTATCGTGGTCGACGGTTCCGGTATGCAATGCCAGGAGTCCGCTAATGCGCTGACGAAAGCAGGTTTTGAGAAGGTGTTTGTATTGAAAGAAGGCGTAGCAGGCTGGAGCGGCGAGAATCTGCCTCTGGTGCGCGGTAAGTAAGTACCCGACGTTCTCATGGCGTAAGGGGAATGACTTGCCCTTGCTTCGACATGATATCTATCGGGTAAAAAAACAGGAGCGAAGTCATGGCCAACATTGAAATCTACACCAAAGCAACCTGCCCATTTTGCCATCGTGCAAAAGCGCTGTTAAACAGTAAGGGCGTGAGTTTCCAGGAAATTGCGATTGACGGCGACGCCGTGAAGCGTGAAGAGATGATCAAACGTAGTGGCCGTACGACGGTTCCGCAAATTTTTATTGATGCACAGCACATTGGCGGTTGTGACGACTTGTATGCGCTGGATGCGCGTGGTGGACTGGATCCGCTGTTGCGTTAAGGCGTACTCAAGTATTTAAGGACAACACTAAAGGGTTTTACACATGTCAGAACAAAATAACACTGAAATGGCTTTCCAGATCCAACGTATCTATACCAAGGATGTTTCTTTCGAAGCGCCAAACGCACCGCATGTTTTCCAGAAAGATTGGCAGCCAGAGGTTAAACTTGATCTTGATACGGCGTCTTCCCAACTGGCGGATGACGTTTATGAAGTTGTGCTGCGTGTTACTGTGACGGCCTCCCTGGGTGAAGAAACTGCGTTCCTGTGCGAAGTTCAGCAAGGCGGTATTTTCTCTATCAGTGGTATTGAAGGTACCCAGATGGCGCATTGCCTGGGCGCATACTGCCCGAACATTCTGTTCCCGTATGCCCGCGAATGCATCACTAGCCTGGTTTCACGTGGTACGTTCCCGCAACTGAACCTTGCGCCGGTCAACTTCGATGCGCTGTTCATGAACTATTTGCAGCAGCAGGCTGGCGAAGGTACTGAACAACATCAGGATGCCTGATGAACGAAAGTAATGCGTCAATGACAGTCATCGGTGCCGGCTCGTACGGCACCGCACTTGCTATCACCCTGGCAAGAAACGGCCATGAGGTGGTTCTGTGGGGCCATGACCCTCAACACATCGCAACCCTTGAGCGCGATCGCTGTAACGTCGCGTTCCTTCCCGATGTGCCTTTCCCCGATACCTTGCGTCTGGAAAGCGATTTAGCGACCGCGCTGGCGGCCAGTCGTAATATTCTGGTGGTTGTGCCAAGCCATGTTTTTAGCGATGTACTGCGGCAGATTAAACCGCTAATGCGTCCGGATGCGCGTCTGGTATGGGCGACCAAAGGCCTGGAAGCGGAAACGGGACGCCTGTTGCAGGATGTCGCTCGCGAGGCGTTAGGCGATCAAATTCCGCTGGCGGTGATCTCCGGCCCGACGTTCGCTAAAGAACTGGCGGCAGGTTTGCCGACGGCAATTTCATTGGCTTCAACCGATGAGATCTTTGCCGACGATCTCCAGCAACTGTTGCACTGCGGAAAAAGTTTTCGCGTCTATATCAATTCTGATTTTATCGGCGTGCAGCTAGGCGGCGCGGTAAAAAACGTGATTGCGATTGGCGCGGGTATATCCGACGGCATTGGCTTTGGCGCAAACGCCCGTACAGCGCTTATCACGCGTGGGTTAACCGAAATGTCGCGGCTTGGCGCAGCGCTTGGCGCCGATCCTGCCACCTTTATGGGGATGGCGGGTTTAGGCGATCTGGTGCTGACCTGTACCGACAACCAGTCGCGCAACCGTCGTTTTGGCATGATGCTTGGCCAGGGTATGGACGTTAAAGGCGCGCAGGATAAGATTGGCCAGGTGGTCGAAGGCTATCGCAATACCAAAGAAGTTCGTGAATTGGCCCACCGGTTTGGTGTTGAAATGCCAATAACCGAGGAAATTTATCAAGTATTGTATTGCGGAAAAAACGCGCGCGAGGCAGCATTAACGCTATTAGGTCGCGCCCGCAAGGAAGAGCTGAGTCGCCACTAGCCGTAAGGAACTGTTTGAATAAAACGACCCAACCCGCACAGAACGGGTTGGTCGTTTTCTGTCCGCCTGGAGTAAGCCATGCCGTGTGAAGAACTGGAAATCGTCTGGAACAATATTAAAGCTGAAGCCCGCGCTTTGGCTGACTGCGAGCCTATGTTGGCCAGTTTTTATCACGCCACGCTACTTAAACACGAAAATCTGGGCAGTGCGCTGAGCTATATGCTGGCAAATAAACTGGCTTCGCCCATCATGCCCGCTATCGCTATTCGGGAAGTGGTTGAAGAAGCCTATGCCGCCGACCCGGAAATGATCGCGTCGGCTGCCTGCGATATTCAGGCAGTGCGCACTCGCGATCCGGCGGTGGATAAATATTCTACGCCGCTGTTATATCTGAAAGGCTTTCATGCATTGCAGGCCTACCGCATTGGTCACTGGTTGTGGAATAAAGGCCGCCGCGCGCTGGCTATCTTCCTGCAAAACCAGGTTTCGGTCTCCTTTCAGGTGGATATTCACCCGGCGGCAAAAATTGGCCGCGGAATTATGCTCGACCACGCTACCGGTATTGTGGTGGGGGAGACGGCGGTTATTGAGGATGATGTGTCGATTCTGCAATCCGTCACCCTGGGCGGTACCGGAAAAACCAGCGGCGATCGCCATCCTAAAATCCGCGAAGGCGTGATGATTGGCGCGGGTGCGAAAATTCTCGGCAATATCGAGGTGGGGCGCGGCGCGAAAATTGGTGCAGGCTCTGTCGTTTTACAGCCTGTCCCGCCGCACACCACCGCGGCTGGCGTTCCGGCGCGTATTGTCGGTAAACCGGGCAGTGATAAGCCGTCGATGGATATGGACCAGCATTTCAACGGGATACACCATACCTTCGAATACGGTGACGGCATCTGATTTTTTGCCCGGTGGCGTTGCGCTTACCGGGCCTGGCAAACCGTAGGCCGGATAAGGCGTAGCCGCATCCGGCAAATATTAGCTGCGCAATACCGCGCCGGAATACTCCAACTGGCGCCAGGCTTCGTACACCACCACCGACACCGCGTTTGATAAATTCATACTGCGGCTGTCTGGCATCATCGGAATGCGAATTTTTTGTTCAGCGGGTAGAGCGTCCAGAATGCTCGCAGGCAGTCCACGCGTTTCCGGGCCAAACATTAAATAATCGCCATCCTGATAGCTCACCGCACTGTGAGCTGGTGTGCCTTTAGTGGTCAGGGCAAACAGGCGCTGCGGGTTTTCAGCAGCGATAAAAGCGGCATAGTCGTGGTGGCGTTGCACGGCGGCAAATTCATGATAATCCAGCCCTGCGCGGCGTAACCGCTTATCATCCCAGGTGAATCCCATCGGTTCGATGATGTGCAGACGAAAGCCAGTATTGGCGCAAAGACGAATGATATTGCCGGTATTCGGCGGGATTTCTGGTTCGAAGAGTACGATGTTAAGCATGATGCCCCCTTAAATGCGGGGGCAGAATAGCAGAAATTTACCGGGCTCTCACGCGCCAGACGTTCAGGCGGCATTGCCTTTGCTCATCGGTGCCAGCGCGGCGGGCAGGTTTTTCCCCAGTTCCTGCACCAGCGAATCCTGGCTGATTTCGCTAATGGATTTCGCGCCAGTCAGGGTCATGGCGACTTTCATCTCTTTCTCGATCAGCTCCAGCAGGTTGGCGACACCAGCTTTCCCCGCCGTTGCCAGCGCGTAGAGATACGCCCGACCCAGCAGAACCGTATCGGCTCCCAGCGCAATCATACGTACAACGTCCAGACCGTTGCGAATTCCGCTATCCGCCAGAATCGCAATATCGCCTTTCACCGCGTCAGCGATGGCGGGCAGGGCGCGGGCGGAAGAGAGCACGCCGTCGAGCTGGCGGCCGCCGTGGTTGGACACCACGATACCGTCAGCGCCAAAGCGAACTGCATCGCGGGCATCTTCCGGATCGAGGATCCCTTTGATCACCATCGGGCCGTCCCAGAATTCGCGGATCCACTCCAGGTCTTTCCATGAGATAGAGGGATCGAAGTTATTCGCCAGCCAGCCAATATAGTCCTCAAGGCCGGTCGGTTTGCCAAGATAGGTAGAAATATTGCCTAAATCATGCGGACGGCCATTCAGACCGACATCCCACGCCCATTTCGGGTGGGTAACCGCTTGCCAGTAACGGCGCATCGCCGCGTTTGGCCCGCTCATACCGGAATGGGCATCGCGGTAGCGCGCGCCTGGCGTCGGCATATCCACAGTAAAGACTAGCGTGGAGCATCCCGCGGCTTTGGCACGTTCAAGCGCATTGCGCATAAAACCGCGATCGCGCAGTACGTATAACTGGAACCACATTGGGCGCTTGAGGGTTGGCGCGACTTCTTCAATCGGGCAGACGGAGACGGTAGAAAGGGTGAATGGAATGCCCTTTGCATCAGCGGCGGCGGCGGCCTGTACTTCACCACGACGGGCATACATACCACACAGCCCCACCGGTGCTAATGCGACCGGCATCGACAATGTTTCGTTAAATAAAGTCGTTTCCAGGCTCAGGTCAGACATATTTTTCAGCACGCGCTGGCGCAGAGCGACTTGCGACAGATCTTCCACATTCCGGCGCAAGGTGTATTCCGCGTAGGCGCCGCCGTCAATATAGTGAAAGAGGAAAGGAGGCAGCGTGCGCTGAGCTGCGGCGCGATAATCGCTGGCTGCTGAAATAATCATGATTTGTTCTCCCTGGTCATCTCATTATGGTCACCGGGCAGGCGGGTAATGCGCGCCTGCCGGGCCTGGTCTTCATCAAATCGTTTCATCGTGGCGTGGACAAAACTGAGGTGCGCCATCATTGCCTTGCGCGCGCCGTCGGCATCACCGTCCAGAATAGCGTCCATCACCGCCTGATGCTGTTCCGTCAGTTTTGAGAATACGGGCGGAACGAGATACATACGTTGGCGACTTTGTTTGACGGAGGATTGCAGTACGTCGAAGAAACCGCGCATGGTTTGCAGCAATACGACATTGTGCGAGGCCTCTGTGATCGCCAGATGAAAGCGTACGTCAGCCTGGGAGGCGATATCCGGGTCTTCACTGAGCGTCGCTTCAAAGCAGAGTCTGATTTTCTCTTTGTCGGCGGCAGTGGCGCGCATGGCGGCATGCCAGGCTGTACTGGTCTCAATGGCGTGGCGGGCTTCCAGAATGTCAAAACTGTAGTCTGGATCATTTGCCATTAGCGTTTTCAGCGGCTGCACAATATTTTGTTCAGACCAGGCTTCATGCTGCCAGCGGACAAAGGTCCCACCGCCGCGACGGCTAACCAGCACGCCTTCGCTGACCAGCTTCGCCAATGCTTCGCGCAAAGAGTTGCGTGACACGCCAAGCTGTATCGCCAGTTGGCGCTCGGCGGGCAATTTCATGCCCGCCTCCAGGTTTTGTTCTTCAATCAGCGCCCTCACGCGAGAAGCAATCTCGTCTGACAGGCGTTTTGGCATCACAATCACGGAATCATCCAGGTTAAGACATAGGCCTGAAGCGTAGTGATCACGCCCACCATACAGGTGAAGATCAGGCTGTGTTTGACAGTAAATCGGAACAGATCGGACTCTTTCCCCACCAGTCCTACCGCCGCGCAGGCAATGGCGATAGACTGTGGCGAAATCATCTTCCCGGTTACGCCGCCGGTTGTATTCGCCGCTACCATCAGCACATCAGAAACGCCGATTTGCTGTGCGGCAGTCGCCTGTAGGGAGGCAAACAGCGCGTTTGATGAGGTATCCGAGCCAGTCAGGAAGACGCCCAACCAGCCGAGAAACGGCGAGAAGAACGTGAAGGCACCGCCCGTATGCGCCAGCGCTAACGCCAGCGTAGAGGAGAGTCCGGAATAGTTCGAGATAAACGCGAATGCCAGTACCATGCCGATGGAGTAAATCGGTAACGCCAGTTCTTTCAGAGTGCTGCCAAAGGTCTGGATGGCGGCGGTGGGTTTCATCTTCAGCCAGACGATAGACAACAGCGCGGCGAACAGAATCGCGGTGCCGGTGGCAGAGAACCAGTCAAATTTGTACACCGCGGCGTAGGCGGTCGCTTCGTGTACGACCGGCGGCATACGGGCAACCAGTTTATCGAGATACGGCACCGGAACATTAATTACCCAGTCATACAGTGCGCCGCCCGGGGCAAAAAGGGCTTTGAACGGCGGCACGCTCCAGAGAGTCACCGTTGCGGTCAGGAACAGGAACGGCGACCAGGCGCGAACGATTTGCCCTGTCGTATAGCGGGTACGGGCCAAAGTCTGATCGACCTGTGACGCGCCCATATCACCGAAGCGGAAGATGCGCACCGGCTGCCAGCGTTTCAGGAACAGCGTCAGGCACACCAGCGACACCAGTGAAGAGATAATGTCCGGCAGCTCCGGGCCAATGAAATTGGAGCTGAGATACTGAGCGATAGCAAATGAACCGCCAGAGACCATGACCGCAGGCCAGGTTTCTTTTACTCCGCGCCAGCCGTCCATGATCGCCATAATCCAGAACAACACGATAATGGTCAGGAACGGCAGTTGGCGACCGACCATCTGACCGATTTCAAAGCTGTCCAAGCCCGTGACCTGGCCGGCAACCAGAATCGGGATGCCCATCGCGCCAAATGCCACTGGCGCGGTGTTGACGATCAGGCACAGACCCGCGGCGTACAGAGGATTAAAGCCAAGACCGACCAGCAGCGCGGCGGTAATCGCTACCGGCGCGCCGAAACCTGCCGCGCCTTCAAGAAATGCGCCGAAGCAGAAACCGACAATCAGCATTTGCAGGCGTTGATCGGGCGTAATCGAGAGAATTGACGAGCGGATGATGTCAAACTGGCCGGTCTTCACCGAAATTTTATACACGAAGACCGCGGCGATAATGATCCAGGCGATTGGCCATAGTCCGTAGAAGAAGCCATACACGACCGATGCCAGAGCGTGATCTACCGGCATTTTATAGAACAGTAATGCTACGGCGAGTGCGATAACCACCGTCCATGAGGCGGCAACATAGCCTTTTAGCTTGAGCTTAATCAGGGCGAAAAAGAAGAACAGGATCGGGAGCGATGCGATCAGGCTGGAAAGCCAGATATTACCCGCCGGGTCATAATTTTGTTGCCAGAGATTCATTGCAGGTCTCCTGAGAACCACGTGCATAATGGGATGAATCTTTGCTCATCTCGTTGACGTCACATTATGTGTAAAAGTGGTCCTGCCAATATTGTTGTGTATGGATAATGACAACGAATGGTTAACCAAATGTTATTTATTGGCAACGCTAGTGTGGTGTTAATTTAATGAAATGTGAACCAAAGACCGGATTTAGGGAGAAGTGGTAGGGCCAATAAAAGGGAAGGAACCGGGTAAGCGAAACGCTGCCCGGTCAACGTTTAGAATTCTGTTTTACTAAACCCGGTCATCTCCTGGAGCCCCATTTCGCGGCCCAGCGCGGTCATCGGATGTACCACGATCAGGCCACGGACACTTTTTTTCAGTTTGCCCATATCGGCCTGCTCTTTTTTGGTGATAGCGCGGCGAAACGGCAGCTTCATTAGCTTCTGCGCTTCTTTACTGAGTTTATGGCTGTGTACTTCACGCAGTCGGGTAATCTCTGCTTCCAGCGTCTCTTTTTCTTTTTCCAGTTCAGCGTATTTATCAGCGGATTCAACCAGCGACAGACCAGCTTGCTGGTGGCGAATAGCGTCAAGACGATCGCTCAGGCGTTTAATTTCGTTTTTTTCGACTTCTTTCATAGGATAGCTTCTGATAGAAATGGGATGAATACCCTATAGTATGCGCGCAGTGGGTTATTCTTCACAACTCATGGCGTAAAGATAATCAATTACAGGAAGTATTATATCGCTAATTATTTGATTATCTCATTGATAAGAAAAAATATTTTCTTGAAAGAAAAGACGAAGTGCCTTTTTGTTGGCAAGAAAAGCGCTTAAGCACATTTTCCTCAATGACAATGTCAAATCGATCCTAAACTCAAATAAGCGGCCGCGGGAAACAGACGCGGGTCATACATGGAGGATTTATCATGACAAAAATAGGTGAGAACGTTCCACGTCTTATTGATAAAGCCGTCGATTTTATGGCGTCCAGCCAGGCGTTTCGTGAATATTTGAATAAGACGCCGCCGCGTAATACTGTGCCTTCTGAAGTTCCGTTAGAGAGTGCGCCTGTTTATTTGCAGCGCCTGGAATATTACCGGCGGCTGTACCGACCAAAAGAAGAAGAAAGGGGATAGTGACAGGGCTTACTTTTGAAAGGCCTTTTTTAAGCTGATTTTAGAAATCAGCTCAGTCAGGGAGAGGACCATCGTTGAACGCACCGCCTGCTGGTAGCGCTGAATTTGCATGGCGTATAACGCTGCATCGGATGTATCAAAATGCGGCGGCGGCGGCAGCGCCAGGACGCAATGCAGCTCGCCAAACGGTCCGAGGATCTCATCGTCGGTAAAGGCGTATTCATTGCCGTCATGGTTTAGCTCTTCACGCAGCGCCATCAACAGCTCCGCATCTTCATACTCGGTGCGACTCAGCACGCCCAGACCATAGATAAGTTTCAGACGTACCGAAAGATCGCCCAGCGGCCCGTCGCCATCCAGCAAGGGTTCCACAGCGTATTTTACGGCATAATCGTCTTTGCGAAATACCTGAAGCACCAGGATATTCACCGCCTCGGTCAATAACTCGACGGCAGTAATCAGGAAACTCCGTACGGTTTTGCCAGCATTCAGACGCTCAAGCACACGATTTTCAAAGGCCTGGGTTTGTTCCATTATTGCCTGCATATCTGACAATCTGTTATTCGGGCGCAGGCTAACCTGCGCCGGGGTTTGCATCATTTGGTTGCGTTATATGCGTTAACCGCCTCCGCCACCACATCGCTATTGGCATCCAGTCCGGAAATTTGCGCCAGTGCGGCCTGCGGACCTTTTTCCGTAATCAGCGCCGCCAACTCTTGCGCCTGCGGATCTTCATCGCTACGGAAATGCATCGCCGCCGCAATACCTTTCACCAGATTCACATGCGGCAGGCCATATTCCAGAGTACCGAGCAACGGTTTGATCAATCGGTCGCCCGCGCTGAGTTTACGCAGCGGCTGGCGACCCACGCGTTCGACGTCATCTTTCAGATACGGGTTTTCAAAACGACCGAGGATTTTCTGAATATATGCCGCATGTTTATCGGCATCAAAACCGTAGCGTTTGATCAGCACCGCGCCGCTTTCTTCCATCGCGCCTTTGACCACTGCCCGGATATTCTCATCGAGAATCGCATCACGAATCGTTTGATGACCGGCCAATTTTCCGAGGTACGCGGTTATAGCATGACCTGTGTTCAGCGTGAAGAGTTTACGTTCGACAAATGCCATCAGGTTATCGGTTAATTCCATTCCCGGGATGGCTGGCAGCGCGCCTTTGAACTGGGTTTGGTCGACGATCCACTCGCTGAACGTTTCTACCGTCACTTCCAGCGGATCGTGCGTGGCTGAAGCGGAAGGCGGCACGATACGATCAACGGCAGAGTCAACGAAGCCGACGTGTTCTTCAACCCAGGCTTTATCACCATCTGCCAGAGCGTTCATTACGTGGCCTTTCAGTTGGCTGGTGCCGCGCACCATGTTTTCACAGGCAATGATATTCAGCGGGGCATTCACGCCCTGCGCTTTACGCTTCGCCAGCCCTTTGGCGATGGCCGGGGCGATGCGCTCCAGTACCACGGGGCCGACGGCGGTGGTCACTAAATCAACCCGGGCAACCAGATCGACAACCGCATCACTGATGCTGCTGACCGCGTCAACGCCGGAGACGGTATCTACCTGCTCATTTTCACCCACAACATGAACCTGGTAGCTATGACGGGCATTCAGGGCGTCAAGTACCACTTGATTGACATCCGCAAACGTCAGTTGTATCCCCGCGTCAGCCAGCAATTTGCCGATGAAGCCACGACCGATATTACCTGCGCCAAAATGTAATGCTTTCATAGTATTAACCTTCATTAATGTTTTTACCCGAGAGGGCTGGGGTGAGGCCTTTCCCTCAACCTAACCCTCTCCCTTGCGGGAGAGGAAACCTTACACCATAGACCCGGTAAGCATAGCGCCCCCGGGACATTGCCGGATAGCGGCGTAAACGCCTTATCCGGCCTGGGGGACTTACTTACGACCTGCCAGCAGTTCCAGCACTTCATCAACGCTGGTGGTGTGCGCCAGACGTTCGATAACGGATTCGTCATCCAGTGCGTTGGTCAGGCTGGTAATGACCTGAATGTGCTCATTATTACGAGCGGCGATACCAATCACCAGACGCGCAATATCATCCTCTTCTTCACCGAAACGTACACCTTCCGGATACTGACAGAACACCACGCCGGTCTTCAGTACGCGATCTTTTGCTTCTACCGTACCGTGCGGCACCGCGATGGATTCACCCAGATAGGTCGGGGTCAGTTTTTCACGGTCCAGCATCGCTTCAACATATTCTGGCTCAACGTAGCCGCCTTTCACCAGTTGCTCACCGGCAAAGCGAATGGCTTCTTCTTTGGTGGCGGCTTTACGTCCCAGGAAGATGTTTTCCGCGCCCAGTTTGAACAGGTTGTTATCGCTTTCGTCGAAGCTATCTTTCAGGCTATCACGTACTTTTACTTCGTTATCGGTGTGGCGCTGTGCAGCAACCAGACGTTCAGTCAGGCTGGTGTACAGGCCGCTATCCAGGAAGTTGGTCAGCGAAATATGCTGCGCTTGCGGTACCTGGCGCATCGCGCGTTCAGTCAGGTCACGGTGGGTGATGACCAGATCCACATCCGGCGGCAGGTTGTTAATAGCGCTGTTGGTGACCGAGATTTGGCTCAGACCCGCATCCTGTACTTTCTTACGTAGCACCCCTGCGCCCATGGCGCTGGAACCCATACCGGCATCACAGGCGACAATGATTTTACGTACATGGCTGAGGTCGTTGGTGACATCGCCAGTCGCCAGCGCAGAAGCGCCTTTGGATTCCGCTTTCATGTCCTGCATACGACGGGTAGCCGCTTCAATATCGTCTTCTTCTTTCACTTTGCTGGTTTTCAGCAGGATGGAAGAGACCACAAAGGAAACCGCCATTGCCGCGACAATTGCCGCGATATTCGCGAAGTAAGCGCCTTTCGGCGTCATCGCCAGTACGGCCAGGATAGAGCCAGGAGAAGCCGGAGAGACCAGACCGCCGTTCAGGATGGTCAGAGTAAATACGCCAGTCATACCGCCGAGAATCACCGCCAGAATCAGACGCGGATTCATCAACACATATGGGAAGTAAATTTCGTGGATACCGCCCAGGAAGTGGATAATTGCCGCGCCGCCTGCAGATTGTTTGGCGCTGCCGCGACCGAAGAACATGTACGCCAGCAGAACACCCATCCCTGGCCCCGGGTTCGCTTCAATCAGAAAGAAGATGGATTTACCCATTTCATGGGATTGCTGGATACCCAGTGGCGAGAAAATACCGTGGTTAATGGCGTTATTGAGGAACAGGATTTTCGCCGGTTCAACAAAAATGGACGCCAGCGGCAGCATATCGTGCGCCACCATGAAGTTAACGCCTGCGGCCAGAAGTTTGGAAAGAACTTCAACCGCCGGGCCAATGCCGAGGAACGCCAGCATGGCGAGGATCATACCGATAATGCCAGCGGAGAAGTTGTTCACCAGCATCTCAAAACCGGACTTGATCTTACCGTCTACCCAACTGTCGAATTTCTTAATGCAGTAGCCGCCCAACGGGCCGGCGATCATCGAGCCGAGGAACATTGGCATGTCTGCGCCGACGATAACGCCCATGGTGGTGATTGCACCCACCACGCCGCCGCGCTCGCCGCCTACCAGGCGGCCGCCGGTATAACCGATCAGCAGCGGCAGTAGATAGGTGATCATCGGGCCGACCAGCTTCGCCAGCGTTTCGTTAGGCAACCACCCTGTTGGAATAAATAATGCGGTGATAATACCCCACGCGATAAACGCGCCGATATTTGGCATCACCATATTGCTGAGGAATCGACCAAAGCTTTGCACTTTGATCTTAATATCGGATGACATAAAAACACCCCTTCTTATGTTGCTGTCGCGCAGGCTGAAAAAGCCCGAGGTTTTGTTAATGTAGCGGCAGAGGTTAGCCGGACCCTGTAGTGTAGATACTGCGCAATCTGTCACTGAATCGTTCAACTGTCCAGACAGGGATAATTTGTGTGATTTAGATCGCACAAATATAGGGGGTAGAGAGGTAATTGATGTGACCACCATCACAATAATGTTGTACAAAATACCGCCACATGGCGAAAACCGGTGTTAAATGACGATTTTTTGTGAATTACATCACGTTTTATTTTTAAGGCTTTGTTGAGTTTTTGTGATGTTAATCACAAGATATTTTCCGGGCGTGACCAGTGAATGAGATCCAGGGCAGGCTCTTCCCTCAGGATTTTCTGAAGCGTGATAGTGTGCTTTTTTTGGCTAAAAATAATTATGGGGTGTTATGGCGAAAATGCACATTGCCGCCTATGTTCAACATCTCAGCCCATCCAGTCGGTGGCTGCCTGCATAGCAAACTTTTAGTAGCGTGAACGGCAAATCGTCGCCCAGTTCCGGCAAAATTCGCTGTTAAGATTGCAATCCGGCGATGAGGCGTCAGTGGTAGTTAACGCCCTACGAGGGTAGATATTTCGTGGCAAGCTGGCCAGCATCTTGCCTGTGGTGCCTGGAGAATCTTACCAGGCGCAGAGCGTATTACAGTCGCTGACGGTGCTTCCCGGTACCGACGGCGTGCTGGTCACGATTGCGCTTGATCCTCACGCCGATGTGGATGCGCTACCGGACGGTATTTATGCCCAGATTGCCGTCTATTCAGACCATTTTGCGCATGTTTCCGTGATGCGCAAAGTCCTGCTACGTATGACTGGTTGGATGCACTACTTCTATTTATATCATTGATTATTATGCATAATTGTACCGGGAGATCTCCTCCCGGCGTGGCTATTTTAAATAATCAGCTGCAATATCCATGATGGCGGCAGGCGGTTGTTGACGTTGGATTTGCGCCGCCATGAATTGCATATAAGGAGCCATATGGCTGAATATTGCTTTATAACCTTCACATAAATGGTTATGCCAGCGATCTCCCGCAGGGTGGATACGATGTTTTGGGCAACCGCCATGGCAGGTGAAGCGCCATTCGCAGCGATCACACTCGGCGGCAACCAGCGCTTTCGCCAGACCAAATTTGCGCTGCTGCTTGCTGTTGACCATCTTTGCTAAATCATCACGGCGTAGGTTTCCCAGACGATGCTCAGGGTAAACGTAGTGATCGCAACTGTAGACATCGCCATTTTGTTCAACGACCAGGCCAAAGCCGCAGGTTGACTGCATGACGCAGAGCGACGGTTTTTCTCCCAGCCAGGCAGCCAGCGCGCTGTCAAAAAGCTGCACATACACGCGACCTACATCTTTGCGTACCCATTCATTGAATACGCCAATGATAAACTGGCCCCACTGTACGCCGGAAACGGACCATGGCGTCACCGCGCGTTGCGCTAAAGATTGTGGGTATAACAGCTCTCCGTACTTTTCAGTCAGAGGTAACTGCTCAACCGCCGGGATAAATTGAATGAACGTGGCGGCAAGCTCTTCAGTGAGAAATTTATAAATATCAATGGGATGTTCAGCGGTAACATTATTCACCACACACAGCATGTTCACTTCAACACGGTGTTTATTCAGTATCTTTATCGCATTAACCACCTTCTCAAAGACTGATTGCTGGCTGCGTGTTTTGCGGTATCTGTCATGCAGAAAAGCCGGTCCATCAATAGAGACGCCGACCAGAAAATGATGGTCTGCCAGGAAGGCCGCCCAGGCTTCATCAATCAATACGCCATTGGTTTGGATACTGTTACGGATCGTTTTTCCTGCAGCAAACCGTTGCTGTAGATCAATGACCTGCCTGAAGAAGTCCAGTCCTGCCAGAGTCGGTTCGCCGCCTTGCCAGGTAAATTCAATGTCATTACCCGGATGCGCCGCAATGTACTGTCGGATGTATTGCTCCAGCGTTTTTGCATCCATATGCCGTTGTGGTCGTGGCGGCTTGAGCGTGCCATGTTCCTTACCAAGATAAAAGCAGTAATCACAGGCGATATTGCACTGATAACTAACGGGTTTTGCCATCAGGTGAAAAGGGCGTTGCATACAACTCTCCGTTACGGTGCCAGAAAATATTTGGTGACGCATATCACTATTTGGGCGTCTCTCGTTGACAAAACGAGCAAATGATCGGAACAATAATTTCATTAAATCACGATAACAATGAAATTAAAACTTCATTTGCCACTATCAGGGATTCGTATGAGCAGGTTATTTTCTGGAGCACAGAATCTGGGTAAGTCGTTTATGTTGCCGATCGCCATCCTCCCCGCTGCAGGGCTGTTACTGGGATTTGGCGGTGTGTTTACCAACCCTATTACGGTTTCGACCTACCCCTTTTTAAACAACGAGATAATCCAGGCGATTTTTACCATTATGCGCCTGTGTGGCAGCGTAGTTTTTGACAATTTGTCGCTATTGTTCTCGGTAGGTATCGCCGTTGGTTTGGCGCGTAGTGATAAAGGCACCGCCGGGCTGGCTGCCGTTCTGAGTTTTCTGGTGATGAATAAGGCAATTAATGCGTTATTGCTTTTGACCGGCACACTGGCCAGCGAGAATTTGACCGCAGCGGGACAAGCCAGCGTGTTGGGCATCACTACCCTTCAAACCGGCGTTCTGGGTGGGGTGATGTGTGGTTTACTCACCTCATGGGTACATGGACGGTATGGTAAAACTCAGTTGCCGAATATGCTGGCCTTTTTTAGCGGCTCACGTTTTGTGCCTATCATGACCTCATTTTTCGCCATTTTTCTTGGCATTGTCTTGTTTTGGGTATGGCCGCATATTCAGGCTGGCATTTCTCACCTCGGCATTCTGGTCGAAAGTACCGGTTATCTCGGTACGCTGATCTACGGCATGATACTTAAGTGCCTGATTCCACTAGGTCTTCATCATCTCTTCTATATGCCTTTTTGGCTAACCAGCGTCGGGGGCGAATTGATGGTTAATGGTCACATGGTGGAAGGGACGCAAAAAATCTTCTTCGCCCAACTGGCCGACCCTTCGGTTACGCAGTATTACATCGGTGTTTCGCGCTTTATGGCCGGGCGCTTTGCCGACTTTATGTTTGGTCTGCCGGGGGCAGCATTAGCCATCTATCATTGCGCAAAACCAGAGAATAAAAGAAAAGTTGCCAGCCTGATGCTTTCTGCCGCATTAACCGCATTCGTCACCGGTATTACCGAGCCGCTGGAGTTCGCGTTTATGTTCTGCGCACCGTTGCTGTATGGAGTACATATCGTTTTGACCGGCTTCGCGTTTATGTTCTCGCATATGCTCGAAATTACCGTTGGACAGACCTTCTCTGGCGGGCTGGTTGATTTCCTGCTCTTCGGCGTACTGCAAGGCAACGCCAAAACAAACTGGATCATGCTGATCCCTCTGGGCGTAGTCATGTTCTGCGTTTACTACTTTACGTTCCGTTTTCTGATCCAGTGGCGACAATTAAAAACGCCGGGTCGGGAAGATGAGCCTGAAGAGATTGTCGCCGCTGAGATGGATGCTAACTCGCGCGCTGCAGGTATCGTTGAAGCGTTAGGCGGTCGCGACAATATTGCGGACGTTGACTGTTGTGCAACTCGCTTACGTATCACGGTGAATATGCCGGAGAAAGTTAATCTGGAACGCTTCAAGCAGTTGGGCAGTAAAGGTGCCTTTATTCGCGGCCAGGGGGTACAGGTCGTGTATGGACCACATGTCACGCTGATTAAAAACGAAGTTGAAGAGTTTATCGGTTCATAAAGAGAGATGTCTTATGAAAGCAGTAATGTTGATGTTCGATACCCTGACGCGTAATCATCTGGCCCCCTATGGCGGCGATGCGATCACCCCTAACTTTACGCGCCTGGCTCAGGAGTCTGCGCAGTTCGACAATTTTTATGTTGGTAGTATGCCCTGCATGCCAGCCCGCCGTGAACTGCATACGGGACGTTACAACTTTCTGCATCGTAGTTGGGGGCCGCTGGAGCCGTTTGACTTTTCCGCGATGCAGGCGCTGCGTCAGCATGGCGTGCATACCCACATGGTGACTGACCATAAGCACTACTGGCGAGATGGCGGAGCAACTTACCACACGCGCTATTCCACTTTTGAATTTATTCGTGGTCAGGAAGGCGACTGCTGGAAAGGCCAGGTAGAGAAACCGGTGATTCGCTGGCAGGGCAATGAAGATGAAGAGACGCTCCGCCGCCGCGCCGGGCGCATGACCCAGGATCTGATCAATCGCGCGGCCATGCCAACTCAACAGGAACATTTTACCCATCGTACGATAAGCGCCGGGATGGCGTTTCTTGAAACCAACTGTGAGCAGGATAACTGGTTTTTGCAGATGGAATGTTTTGATCCCCACGAGCCCTTTTTTGTGCCGGAAAAATACCTCACGCAATATGGCTGTAAGCCGGAGGACTTTGACGGTTGGGTTCCCTATTACTGCGGTGCGCCAGGCGGAAAGGAGGATGAAAAGGCCCGCAAATTCTATCAAGCCTTGATCACCATGTGTGATGATTATCTTGGCCAGGTGATGGATAAGCTTAAAGCGCTCAATTTGTGGGATGACACGCTATTCATTGTCTGCACCGACCACGGTTTTTTACTGGGGGAGCATCAATGGTGGGGTAAAAACATCATGCCGGTGTATAACGAGATTGCCAATACGCCATTTTTCATCCGTGATCCGCGAAGCAATACAGGCGGTGTCCGACGCCAGGCGCTGGCACAAACCGTGGATATCCCCGCCACATTGCTGGAATATTTTGAGGTACCCAGACCGGCAACCATGACCGGACGACCGCTTCGTCCCACCATCGAAAATGATGAGCCGATACGGGATTATGCGTTGTTTGGTTATTTCGGTGGGCATATCAACATTACCGACGGCGAGTACGTTTATATGCGATGCCCGCGTGAACAGAATAAAGCGAATCTGTATGAATACACGCTGATGCCAACGCGCATTGATAGTCCGTTCAAAATTGATGAGCTGAAGGATATTCGTATTCACCCCGGCTTTGATTTCACCCAGGGGGCACAGGTGATGCAAATAGCCGCGACCTTTGGCTATCTCAATCCGTGGCGGTTTGGCGATAAATTGTTCAACCTTAAGAACGATCCCAAACAAGATCATCCGCTGAATGATGAAGCGTTATCTCATCGCTATGCCAGCGCCATTATCCCGCTGATGCAGCAGCATGATGCGCCGCCGGAGCTGTATACGCGTTTTGAACTGGATCCGCTTTCTCCAGAGCGTGATGCGGCTTTCGCCTGTCGCCAGAAGCAAAAATGTAACGGCTATGAATGTACGCATCCCGGCGTGGCTGAAGCTTTGTCTTTTCTGATACGCAATAGCGCGACGGATGAACTCCCGCTAAGCCATGATAAACCGGTTGAGGAGGCAGATATTTATTGCCTTATCGATACCTTATTCAGTGGTGATAAGCATCGCGCGATGATTTATCAGACACGTTTGTTATTACGTATTGCCTGAGGCACCGATATGGAATGGTGTTTAGAAAATGCCCGCTTACAGATGAGAGTCAAAGACATCGGCGCGGAGCTGACTCTGGTCTGGGACAAACATCACCAGCGCCACTGGATGTGGCAACCTCAACCCGGTATATGGAATAACTCGGCGACGCAGTTATTTCCGGTGGTGGGACAGTTGATTCACGGCGGGTTATGGCAGGGTGCACACTTTTTTCCGCTTTCCGCACATGGTTTTCTTCGCCAACAACGGTTTCATTGTCTGGGGCATGATGCTACGCACCTGCGCCTTGAGGCCAGTGATAATCATGTCACGCGAGAGGTATGGCCTTTCAAGTGGCGTATTCAGATTGACTGGACCCTGGATGAAGAGGGGCTGAATGTGGTCTGGACGGTGAGCAACGAGGACAACCAGTCGTGGGGGTACTCGTTGGGCTGGCATCCGGGGTTTGCGCTGTCGGTTGCCAGCGAACCAGGCTGGCAGGTGCGGTTCAACACGCCTTGTCGGGGGCCGTTTCCTGCCGTGAATCGAACGCTGGCACTCCCGGAAAAGCCAGTGGTAACGACGGTATACAACCTCCAGCCTCACACATTTGCTGAAGGGGCTATCTATTTTGCGCCGGGTGAGGGGAGTCAATGTGTGGTGGTTTCACCTAAGGGAAATGCGCAGATAGTGTTTGCTGCCAGCTCACCGTGGCTGGCATTGTGGAGTGTCCCCGGCGTAGATTTACTCTGCGTTGAGGCGTTAGCCGGTACGACCGACGATCCGCAGTTTGATGGGCAGGTTGCGCAGAAACGCGGTTTCCAGTGGTTGCATTCTGGGGCACAACATCGCCATTGGGTCTCTGTCAGGTTCCCGGCAGACACCGGGCAATAAGCGGGATAAACTACCTGACTTATCTCGCGGTCAGGAGAGCCCGTAATGAGTGTAAACAAAGAAAACGTGCGCGTATATCTTGCCAATATTCTCGGTAGCCTGGGGGAGACCGATGCAAAAATTGCCGGTTATATCCTGCAACAGCCGGGACTTGTGGTGCAGTTCCCGGTTAAAAAATTGGCGCAGGAAATTGGCGTCAGCGAGGCGACTATCGTGCGTTTTTGCAAAAAGGTTGGCTACGGTGGATTGCTTAATCTGAAGGCGGATCTGAAGCGGGAGTTGCTGGCGGAAAATGATTTATCGTTACCCTCTTCTCCGGACATTTTCCTTGATGATTCGCGTAATGATGTGGCGCAGAAGATTGTTTTGACGATTGAAACATCGGCTAAAGAAACCCTCGGAATGCTGGATATGAAAATCGTCAAGCCGGTGGTGGAACGGTTTCTTTCTGCCCGGCGGGTGATGTTTGTGGGATTTGGCGCGTCAGGGCTGGCTGCGCTTGAGGCCCGTGACAAAATGAATCGCCTGGGCATTGATTCAGAAGCGTTCACCGACCGCTTCACCATGACATTGAAACTCGCCAACCTGAAGAGCGATGACCTGGTGGTGGCATTTTCACACTCTGGTGAGACGCCGGAAGTGGTCAATGCGTTTCGTCTCGCGAAAAAAAAGGGGGCCTATACGCTGGCGATTACGCACAGCCCCCATTCACTGCTTACCGAGCTTGCCAGCTCATTCTGGCTGACCAGCGGCGAAGCAGGCCCCATGCAGGGCGATTCTATCTCTACGCGTATTTCACAGCTTTTTATTATTGAGTTCTTATGTACCGAGATTACGCGCCACAATTTACGCGATAGCGGTATGACCGGATTATCGATTAAAGAAATATTGATGAAAGAAAGGATTAAACGTGAGTCTTCAGGATAATGACTTTGCTCCTAAACCTGCGGGTAAATGGTGGCTGGTAGGTAAAAAACCCGATTATCGGTTCACCCTTGCCAACGAACGTACTTTTTTAGCATGGATTCGCACGGCGCTGGCATTGATGGCAGGCGCGGTCGGTGTTGATCAATTTTCTCCACAGCTTTCTTCTCCTTTTTTAAGGCACTCTCTGGCGTTATGTCTTGTCGCTGCCGGGGCGGTACTTGGTGGTCTGGCGTGGCGTCGCTGGCGACATAACGAGTATGCAATGCGACTTGAGCGGCAGTTATATTACAGTCTTTTTATCTGCGCTTTATCTCTGTTTCTTATCTTCATTGCGCTATTACTTGGGGTCATGCTGTGGGGTTAGAAGCGCACAACATCCGCGATCCCGGTTTACAACCTGAACGTACCGAACTGTCCTGGCGACGTACTGCGTTTTCGATGCTGGTTCCCGCTTTATTGGCTCTGCGCGGCTGGTTTTATTACGGGGAATGGCCTTATGCAGCAGCGGGGCTCTTATTGCTCAGTTGCGCACTCCTTATCCTGGTAGATCAACGCTGTAAAAATCAGCTATACGTCTCATTCTCTGTCGTTGGCAGCAGTCTGGCGTTGGGATTGCTCTTCATTTTCCGCCTTTTTATTGTCGGCTGAGCCATACTTGCTGAAGACCCTTACCCACCCGCTGGGAGGGATTCGCTTAATTTTTGGTTGGCAAAAAGGAAACGGCATGAAACTCATTGGTAGCTACACCAGCCCTTTTGTGCGCAAAATCTCGGTTATGTTGCTGGAAAAGGGTATCACCTTCGAATTTGTTAACGAACTTCCCTACGAGGCGGATAACGGCGTTGCGCAATACAATCCGCTGGGTAAAGTGCCTGCGCTGGTGACCGAGAAAGGGGAGTGCTGGTTCGATTCGCCGATCATCGCGGAATATATTGAACTGCTGGATATCGCGCCGGCCATGCTCCCGCGTGATCCGCTGGCCGCGCTTAAAGTTCGCCAGCTTGAAGCGCTGGCAGACGGCATTATGGATGCCGCGTTGGTCTCTGTACGCGAACAGGCGCGTCCGGCGGCGCAGCAATCGGAAACGGAACTGCTGCGCCAGCGGGAAAAAATCAACCGCAGCCTGGATACGCTCGAAGGTTATCTGACCGACGGGACGCTAAAAACGGATACGGTGAACCTGGCGACTATCGCGATTGCCTGTGCGGTAGGCTATCTCAACTTCCGGCGGGTCGCGCCGGGCTGGTGCGTTGGTCGCCCCCACCTGGTCAAACTGGTCGAAACACTTTTTCAACGCGAAAGCTTTGCCCGCACTGAAGCGCCGAAGGCTTGACGCGAATTATGTCCGCCTGAGCAAACTCACGTTACAATCCCCCATGTCAATATCCCTCTCCAGAGCGGAGAGGGTCACCAACAGCCAGGCATTTTCATGACAACCGAAACGCGTACACTCTATAGCCAGCTTCCTGCTATCGATCGCTTATTGCACGATAGCGCCTTCCTTTCTCTGCGCGATCAGTATGGCCATACCCAGGTGGTTGAGCTGCTTCGAGGGATGCTCAACGACGCGCGCGACGTCATACGGAATACGCAGACCCTTCCCGGCTGGTGCACAGACTGGGCGCGAGAGGCGACCTTGCGGCTGGAGAAAACAACGCAAAGCGCTCTGCGTCCGGTCATTAACCTGACGGGTACGATACTGCACACCAATCTTGGGCGTGCATTGCAGGCGGAAGAGGCGATCGATGCCGTGACGCAGGCGATGCGCTCGCCGGTGACGCTGGAATATGATCTTGACGGTGCCGGGCGTGGTCATCGGGATCGCGCGCTGGCAGAATTACTATGCCGTATCACTGGGGCAGAAGATGCCTGCATCGTCAATAATAATGCGGCAGCGGTATTGCTGATGCTGGCGGCAACCGCCAGCGGCAAAGAGGTGGTGGTTTCCCGCGGTGAACTGGTGGAGATCGGCGGCGCGTTTCGTATTCCTGATGTGATGCGTCAGGCTGGCTGCACGCTGCATGAAGTGGGCACCACCAACCGGACGCACGCGAAGGATTATCGTCAGGCGGTAAATGAAAATACCGCTCTGTTGATGAAAGTGCATACCAGTAATTACAGTATTGAAGGCTTTACCAAAACGGTTGAGGAAGCGGAGTTAGCGGAAATCGGGCGGGAACTGGATATCCCGGTAGTCGCGGATCTGGGCAGCGGTTCGCTGGTGGATTTAAGTCAGTATGGTTTACCCAAAGAGCCCATGCCGCAACAATTAATTGCCGCAGGCGTCAGCCTGGTGAGTTTTTCTGGTGACAAGTTATTAGGCGGGCCACAGGCCGGGATCATTGTCGGTAAAAAAGAGATGATTGCCCACCTGCAAAACCATCCGCTGAAACGCGCGCTGCGCGCGGATAAAATGACGCTGGCGGCACTGGAGGCGACGCTACGTTTGTATCTGCATCCAGAAGTGTTGACGGAAAAACTGCCGACGCTACGCCAGTTAACCCGTCGCGAAGCGTCAATTCAGACGCAGGCGCAGCGGTTACAGGCGCGACTGACGGAACGTTATGGCGCTGAATTTTCGCTGGAAGTGAAGCCTTGTCTGTCACAAATTGGCAGTGGTTCGTTACCGGTAGATCGCCTCCCCAGCGCCGCGATAACCTTTACCCCGCATGACGGGCGCGGTAGCCGCCTTGAGGCGCTGGCGGCCCACTGGCGTGCGCTGCCTGTACCGGTCATTGGCCGAATTTATGATGGCCGTTTATGGCTGGATATGCGCTGTCTTGAAGACGAGAGCCGGTTTATGGAGATGATGCTGAAATGATTATTGCAACTGCCGGACACGTAGACCACGGTAAAACGACGTTGCTACAGGCAATTACTGGCGTCAATGCCGACCGCTTGCCGGAAGAAAAAAAACGTGGCATGACCATCGATCTTGGCTATGCCTACTGGCCGCAGCCGGATGGACGCGTGCTGGGGTTCATTGACGTACCGGGACACGAAAAATTTCTCTCCAACATGCTGGCGGGCGTCGGCGGGATTGACCATGCGCTGCTGGTGGTGGCCTGCGATGATGGCGTGATGGCGCAAACGCGCGAGCATTTACAGATCCTGCAACTCACGGGTAATCCGCAGCTCACTGTCGCATTGACCAAAGCCGATCGGGTGGACGAGGCGCGTATCAATACGGTACGTGAAGAGGTACTGGCAACGCTCGATAACTATGGTTTTGCCAATGCTGTTGTCGTTGTCACTGCTGCCAATGAAGGACGCGGTATTGAAGCACTTCGCGCTCATTTACAGCAACTTCCTGCACGTTTGCATGCTGAGCAGCATCGCTTTCGTCTGGCTATCGACCGTGCATTTACGGTAAAAGGGGCGGGGCTGGTGGTGACCGGTACGGCGCTGAGCGGTGAGGTGAAGGTAGGTGATACGCTGTGGTTAACCGGAGTAAATAAACCGATGCGGGTGCGTAGCCTACACGCACAAAATCAGCCCACCGACCATGCGCACGCCGGGCAACGTATTGCGCTCAATATTGCTGGTGATGCTGAAAAAGAGCAGCTTAACCGCGGCGACTGGCTGCTTTCTGATGCGCCACCGGAGGCCGCAACGCGCGTTATTGTCTCGCTGGAGGAGCACACTCCACTCAGCCAGTGGCAGCCGCTGCATATTCACCATGCCGCCCGTCACGTCACCGGACGCGTCTCGTTACTGGAAGGCTCGCTGGCGGAACTGGTGTTTGATAGTCCACTATGGGTTACGGATAACGACAGGCTGGTGCTGCGTGATATTTCTGCGCGCGCCACCCTTGCCGGCGCGCGCGTGGTGACGCTCAACGCGCCGCGTCGCGGTAAACGTAAGCCAGACTATTTGCGGTGGCTTTCAACGCTTGCCGCCGCGCAGGATGATGGCGCGGCGCTGGCCATCCATCTTGAGCGTGGCGCGGTCAGTCTGGCGGATTTCGGCTGGGCGCGCCAGCTCAATGCCCTCGGAATGCATCAGTTTATTGAACAACATGGTTTTATCCAGGCCGGAGACAGTCTGTTAAGTGCGCCAGTCGCTGCACGCTGGCAGCGTAAAATTCTCGACACGCTGGCGACCTATCATGAACAGCACCGCGATGAACCAGGGCCGGGACGCGAGCGTTTACGTCGTATGGCCTTGCCGATGGAAGATGAAGCGCTGGTGCTGATGTTAATTGAGCAGATGCGTGACGATGGCCTGATTCACAGCCATCATGGCTGGTTGCACCTGCCGGATCATAAAGCGGGATTTAGTGTTGAGCAGCAGGCTGTCTGGCAAAATGTCGAGCCACTGTTTGGCGATGAGCCCTGGTGGGTACGCGATCTGGCGAAAGAGACCGGGACGGAGGAACAATTGATGCGACTGGTGCTGCGGCAGGCGGCACAGCAAGGCATCATCACCGCGATCGTAAAAGATCGGTATTACCGTAACGATCGGATTGTTGCTTTCGCCAATATGATCCGCGAACTGGATCAAGAGAGAGGATCGACCTGCGCGGCGGATTTTCGCGACAGACTTAATGTAGGACGGAAATTGGCTATTCAAATCCTTGAATATTTCGACCGGATTGGATTTACGCGCCGCCGGGGAAATGACCATCTCTTACGCGATGCGTTATTATTTCCCGAAAAGGAATGACATCTTTAATTTAAATAAGAAATGAATCAATACAATTATTGAGTTGATTTATAAAAAGCACATCAGGAAATGAACCTAATGTGCTTTTTACTTTTCTGGGATCTTAAAATAGCAATCGCGATCATATTTTGAAGATAATTTCGCTCGTATTCTTTGCGCCTTATTTCTGGTAATTAAGGACAATACGATGGCAGCTTCCACATTTTTTATTCCTTCCGTGAATGTAATTGGTGCTGATTCATTAAAAGACGCAATGAATATGATGGCGGAATATGGTTTTCGCCGTACATTAATTGTCACGGATGCCGTGCTGACAAAATTAGGGATGGCAGGTGATATTCAGAAAGCGCTACAGGAACGTGATATTTTTAGCGTGATTTATGATGGTACGCAGCCTAATCCCACTACCGGTAACGTGGCGGCTGGATTGAAGCTCCTGAAAGAAAATGGTTGCGACAGCGTTATTTCGCTGGGCGGCGGTTCCCCACATGATTGTGCAAAAGGTATCGCGTTGGTCGCGGCGAACGGCGGCGATATTCGCGACTATGAAGGGGTTGACCGCTCCGCTAAACCGCAGTTACCGATGATTGCGATAAACACGACTGCGGGTACCGCGTCTGAAATGACCCGTTTTTGTATTATCACTGACGAAGAGCGCCATATTAAAATGGCTATTGTCGATAAACACGTTACGCCGTTGCTCTCTGTCAACGACTCCTCGTTAATGGTAGGAATGCCGAAGTCGCTAACGGCGGCAACGGGTATGGATGCGTTAACCCACGCGATCGAAGCCTATGTTTCCGTTGCGGCAACGCCAATTACTGATGCCTGTGCGCTAAAAGCGGTAACGATGATTGCGGAAAACCTGATCGTGGCGGTTGAAGAGGGGAGTAATGTCCAGGCGCGTGAAGCGATGGCTTATGCTCAGTTCCTGGCGGGAATGGCGTTTAACAATGCCTCGCTGGGCTACGTTCATGCGATGGCACACCAGCTCGGCGGTTTCTACAATCTACCGCATGGCGTATGTAACGCGGTTCTGCTGCCGCACGTGCAGGTGTTCAACAGCCAGGTGGCGGCGGCTCGTTTGCGTGATTGCGCAGCGGCGATGGGGGTCGATGTGTCAGGCATGAGCGAGGCGGAGGGCGCGCAGGCGTGCGTCGCAGCCATTCGCCAACTATCGCAGAAAGTCAACATTCCGGCAGGACTGCGCGAGCTAAACGTGAAAGAAGAGGATATCCCGGTTCTGGCGACGAATGCCCTGAAAGATGCCTGTGGTCTGACGAATCCGATTCAGGCGACTCACGACGAGATTATGGAAATTTATCGCGCAGCAATGTAATGCGATTGCCCGGTGACGCTGCCGCTTACCGGGCCTGTATATACGCTGTAGGCCAGATAAGGCGTAGGCCGCCATCTGGCATAATAACGTTAGCTTCGGTCGAGCTTCTGTTGCGCCAGCCAGACGGCGCCCAGTCTGCCTGCCTGATTGCCCAGTTGGCAGGGTTGAATCGGCACCTGTAACGCCTCCCACATTTCAAACGTCTCAAGATGCCGCGCCAGTAATGGATAGAGTTTTTCCTGCTCGCTTATTCCTCCGCCAATCAGCACCACGCCAGGATCAAACATTGAGATCACGCTGTAGACACCGCGTGAAAGATAACGCGCCCAGTCATTAACCGCTTCGCGTAGATGAACATCGGTGGCCATTCGTTCGAAGATCACATCCGCAGGCGGCATTTCTTCGGCAGGCAGCGCCAGCGCCTGGCGGCAAGATTCCATTAATCCGCTGGTTGACGCAATTTTATGCATACTCTCGCCGTTATTCCCCACTGGCATGACGCCGAATTCACCAGCGTGGAAATGTGCGCCACGATACAGTTCCCGCCCGACGATAATACCGCCGCCAATGCCCGTTCCGATGGTAATACAGACCAGATTTTCATAATGTTGCCCGGCACCTCGCCACATTTCGCCCAGCGCCGCGCAGTTGGCGTCGTTCTCCACAACCAGCGGCAGATCGGTCAGGCCGCTGAATAATTCCATCAGGTTGACGTTATCCAGATATGCCAGCGCGCCCGCTTTCGCCGCATGACCATTATGGGGATTAATATGGCCCGGAAAGCTGACGCCGATCGCCGCAATGTCATAGTCCTGTTGGCAACGCGCCACCACCTCTTGCCATTTGCGGGTAAATGTCGAGGCATCCTCTGGCGTATCGAATTGATGATGGGTTAATTCTTCGCCGTCACTGTTAATCACGCCATACTTGACGTGAGTTCCTCCCACATCAATACCGATATATTGCTGCATAGTGTTCTCCGTACGTTAAACAGGCACCTGTTTAGTATGGCTAAAACCAGACGGAGAAACGTAAAGGAAAGTAATTCGTGATTGCTGTCGTAAAGCGGGAAACCATTGGCGAAAAATTCACCAGTACCGTCTACCCTTGTGGAGTACCTTTACAATAAGGAGTTGGTCATGACGAACAATCCCCCTTCAACACGTATTCATCCAGGTGAATATGGGTACCCACTGAAGTTAAAAGCCCGCTATGACAACTTTATCGGCGGTGACTGGGTTGCGCCCGCCGGGGGCGAATATTATCAAAACCTGACGCCAGTGACCGGCCAGCCGCTGTGTGAAGTCGCCTCTTCCAGTAAAAAAGATATCGATTTGGCGCTCGACGCCGCGCATAAGGCGAAAGATAAATGGGCGCATACGTCGGTGCAGGATCGCGCCGCTATCTTGTTTAAGATTGCTGATCGAATGGAGCAAAACCTCGAATTGTTGGCAACTGCGGAAACCTGGGATAACGGTAAACCGATTCGTGAAACCAGCGCCGCCGACGTGCCGCTGGCGATCGATCATTTCCGCTATTTTGCCTCCTGTATACGTGCCCAGGAGGGTGGGATCAGCGAGGTTGATAGTGAAACCGTGGCCTACCATTTTCATGAACCACTTGGTGTCGTAGGACAGATAATCCCATGGAACTTTCCGCTGTTAATGGCCAGTTGGAAAATGGCGCCGGCGCTGGCTGCTGGCAACTGCGTGGTGCTTAAGCCAGCACGCCTGACGCCGCTTTCCGTTCTGCTGTTAATGGAAGTCATTGGCGATTTGCTACCGCCGGGCGTCGTTAACGTGGTGAACGGCGCGGGCGGTGAGATTGGCGAATATCTGGCGACCTCGAAGCGTATCGCAAAAGTGGCGTTTACCGGTTCGACAGAAGTTGGCCAACAGATCATGCAGTACGCCACCCAGAATATTATTCCGGTCACGCTGGAGTTAGGAGGCAAATCGCCAAATATCTTCTTTGCTGACGTTATGGATGAAGAAGATGCGTTCTTTGATAAAGCGCTGGAGGGATTTGCCCTGTTTGCCTTTAACCAGGGTGAAGTATGTACCTGCCCAAGCCGCGCGCTGGTACAGGAATCCATCTATGAACGCTTTATGGAACGGGCTATTCGCCGGGTAGAGAGCATCCGCAGTGGGAACCCGCTAGATAGTGGGACGCAAATGGGCGCTCAGGTCTCCCACGGGCAGCTTGAAACTATCCTTAATTATATCGATATCGGTAAAAAAGAGGGGGCTGATATTCTGACCGGCGGACGACGCAAGGAACTGGAGGGTGAGCTTAAAGAGGGCTATTACCTCGAACCCACCATCCTGTCTGGTAAGAACAATATGCGCGTTTTCCAGGAGGAGATTTTTGGCCCGGTACTGGCGGTAACCACTTTTAAAACCATGGAAGAGGCGCTGGAAATCGCCAACGATACGCAGTATGGCCTCGGTGCGGGCGTCTGGAGTCGTAACGGCAGCCTGGCCTACAAAATGGGCCGGGGAATTCAGGCTGGCCGTGTGTGGACCAACTGTTATCACGCCTATCCGGCACATGCGGCGTTCGGTGGATATAAACAGTCCGGTATCGGTCGTGAAACCCATAAAATGATGCTGGAGCATTATCAGCAGACCAAATGTCTGTTAGTCAGCTATTCCGATAAGCCGCTGGGGCTGTTTTAAAGAAGAATGCTCCTGCCGGGCAGAAGCGCCCGACAGGAGGAACTTAATCTAACACTTTAACCTGCAAGGGGCGAAAACGGCTGTAGATCCATAAACCTAAGCAGGCGATTGACCCCAGAAACACGGTCATCAGTACGCTAACGAACAAGCCGCTGAATAGCGCGGTGGGCAAGGCGAGTAAACCGTGAATCGTTTGATTGTTCCATTTCACCATGTCATAGCCAAAAATGCCCATTACACCGCAAATGAAACTAAAGCCCACCATAGGGATCCCAAAGCCAATCAACATTAACCGGTAGATGATACATGCTTTTACTCGCTTAACCTCGACCTGCGGTTTATCGTCCGTGTTGTTCATTGTCGCCTCTTTCATGAAAGATCATTAATCAGGAGGTACATTACCCCTATTTTTACCTTTAGAGAAATGCTGTTGGGTGATTTCCGCTGAACACTCTCCGGCAGGTCGTTACCACTCGTTAACCCAGACTGCCCAGTTAAACCACGGGATAAACGTCAGCGACAGGCGGGAAGTGGCGTATTGTCGTACAGACGCCCACCACCTGGAAGCGCCAGGTTTTATCAGGCATCTGACAAAATTTGTCCGTTTCCGTAGTGGGATCAAAGCGTCGGGGAATTGCTCTCTGGCATTCTGACGTTTTAACGCAGGGGGAGAACAATGAACCGGTTTATTATGGCGGATGCGTCGGTGTGTATTGGGTGTCGTACCTGCGAGGTCGCTTGCGTAGTGTCGCATCAGGAACAGCAGAATAGCGCGGCGGTGACGGCGGCGGGCTTTATTCCACGTATCCGGGTGATAAAAGAAAATCGCTTCACCACGGCGACGGCTTGTCATCAGTGTGAAGACGCGCCATGCGCGAATGTGTGCCCGGTGCAGGCTATTCACCGTGACCGGGGACATATCTTTGTGGAACAGGCGCGCTGTATCGGGTGTAAAAGCTGTATGCTGGTTTGTCCGTTTGGCGCGATGACGGTGGTGGCGTCCGCGTCAGGCGTGCAGGCGATTAAGTGCGATCTTTGCTGGCATCGGGAAGCGGGGCCGGCATGTGTACAAGCCTGCCCAACCCGGGCGTTGCAGTGCGTTGATGCCCCATACGTGCAGCGTCAACGTCTCCATGCTCAACCGATCTGAATACGGCTCTTAGCCTTCACGCCAGGCGCGTTCTATCTCTTCTGCCAGAATTTTTACGCCCGCTTCAATTTTGTCCGGTTCAGGTACGTAGTTCATTCGCATACACTGGTGGGTGTGCGGCCAGGGTTTATCCAGCCCGGGAAAGAAGTAATGACCCGGCACCATCAACACGCCGCGTGCTTTTAAGCGCTGATAGAGCAGCTCGGTCGTAATCGGCAGGTCTTTAAACCACAGCCACAAAAATATTGCGCCCTCTGGTTTATGAATCAGGCAGCGTTCTTCAGACAAGTAGCGGCGAATGATCGCGATCGTTTGTTGAACGCGCTGATAGTAGAAAGGTTTGATCACCGTTTCTGACAGGCGCAGCAGGTCGTTGCGTTTAATCATCTCACACATCATGGCCGGGCCTATTCCCCCGGGTGCCAGGCTGATAATACCGTTCATGTTGGCAATGGCGGTAATCGTTTTAACATTGGCGATAATAATGCCGCAGCGGGAGCCGGGCAGCCCCAGCTTCGAGAGGCTCATGCACAGGATGATATTCGGGTTCCACAGCGGGCGAGCCTCGCTAAAGATAATTCCCGGAAATGGCACGCCATACGCATTATCAATCACCAGTGGAATGTTGTGCTGATTCGCCAGCCTGTCCAGCTTCATCAGCTCTTCGTCGGTGATGACGTTACCGGTCGGGTTGGTCGGGCGCGAGACGCAAATCATCCCCGTCTCTTCGCCGATGTGCAGATGCTCAAAATCAACATGATACTTAAACTGACCTTCTGGCAGCAGCTCAATATTGGGGCGCGCCGAGACGAAAAGATCGTCTTCCAGACCGGAGTCCGCATAGCCGATGTATTCCGGCGCGAGCGGGAAGAGTACCTTTTTCGTACTGCCGTCGGCGCGGCGTCCGGCGAAGAGATTAAACAAGTAGAAAAACGCGCTCTGACTGCCATTTGTCAGCGCAATATTCTGTGGTTCGATCTCCCATCCCAGCGTTTCACGCAGTAGCGCAGCCAGTGCTGTCAGTAGCGCCGTTTTTCCCTGTGGACCGTCATAATTGCAAAGCGCATCAGCGGCTTTGCCGCTTTCTACCATCTCTGTCAGTAGCGTCTGGAAATAATCCTGCATGGCAGGGATATGCGCCGGGTTGCCGCCGCCTAGCATGATGGCGCCTGGCGTGCGTAAACCGTCGTTGAGATCCTCCATCAGGCGGGTAATGCCCGAATGGCGGGTAAATTTGTCGCCGAAAAGTGAAAATGTCATAGCGGGTGATCTATCGAAGCGTCTGTCAAAGTGGATAACCATAACGCTACAAATGGCGGGGCGCAAATAGGAGGAGGGCGGTGGTGTTGATGTTTTATGCTACCTATTTCTCTAAAGGTGGTTTTTTATTTTGATGGGATAACCGGCACGCGACGGTGCCGGTTACTACAACGTTACCGGCGGCCCGCCCAGACGACCATCACGGTATCATCGCCATACTGGCGTACAAAGCCGTACCCCTGTTTTAGCGTGAGCGTAGTTTGCTGACCTGCGCCGACGGCGGGATGTCTGGCGCGGAACTGGCTAATACGCTGCCAGTGAGCGACAGTCATGGCCGATTTTCCGCTCACGTCCTGCCAGTTCATATCTGAACGGGTGCCTTGCAGCGGGTCGGAGCCGGTAGGACCGAGGGGGCGAGCGGATTCATCACCGTAAAAAATCTGTACCGCGCCCGGCGACAGCAGTAGCAGTTCCGCCGTGTTATCACCGCCCTCGCGGAAAAGCCGCGTATCATGTGAAGATAGGTAACTTAATACGTTGAAATCCTGGAGCTTATCCGCCATTTGCTGCCAGACCGGTCCCATCTCCGCCAGGCAATCGACGGCTTTCGCCGCCTGCTCCTGATAATCAAAATTGATCATGGCGTCGAAACCATAGCGATAATAATCGCTTTTCATGACGCCGTGGCCCCATGCTTCGCCGGTCATCCAGAAGGGGGCATCGTCGAGTGCTTTCACCGGGTTGGCTTTTTTCCAGTCGGCCAGCGCGGCGCTGGCCTGGGTTTTAAGCTGTTGCCAGGCGGGTAACTCAACGTGTTTCGCCGTATCGACCCGAAAGCCGTCGATGCCGTAGTCACGCACCCACTGGCTGAGCCAGTGGGTCAGATAATCGCGTGGCGTATAATTTGCGATGGCTTTGGCGCGAGTATCTGGCTTGTTTTGATAAAACACTGGCAGGCCAGAGGGCACGGTAGATTCTGTTTTCAGATCGGGCAAAAACGCCAGTGACATGGTCAGATCGTCAAATCCCGAATTGTCGTAATCGCCAATATCGGTACGGATCCACTTTTTACCCCACCATTTTTCCCAGGCAGCATTATCGCTGAAATTGATGTAATCATTAAAACTGTGCCAGCTTTGCCCGGCAGCAGGGCGCCAGTTCGTCCAGCGATTGCCGAGGATTTTTTGCCGTTCCGTATCCGAGAGATAGAGCGCGCCAAATTGGTACTCTTGCATATCTGCCAGCGTGGCATAACCGGTGTGATTCATTACTACATCAAACAGAATGCGAATGCCGCGCTGGTGCGCGCCGTCGACCAGAGCGCGGAGATCGGCTTCGCTACCCATATTAGCATCCAGCGTCGTCCAGTCCTGAGTGTAATAACCGTGATAGGCGTAATGCGGAAAATCGCCTTTTGTCCCGCCGCCGACCCAGCCGTGGATCTGTTCAAATGGCGCGCTTATCCATAAGGCATTCACGCCTAATTGCTGTAAATAGTCCAGTTTACCTGTGAGTCCGCGTAAATCACCTCCGTGGAAAGTGCCAATCTCCTGCATACCATCTTTGTGGCGGCCATAGCTGTGATCGTTGGTCGGATCACCGTTGCGAAAGCGATCCGTAAGCACAAAGTAGACGGTGGCGTTATGCCAGTTAAAAGGCGCTGACACGTGGGTTTCCGCACGTTCAAGCAATAAGAGCCCATGGCTGTCGGCAGGCTGCAGCGTGATTTGCCCGTTTTGTACGGTATCGGTTTGACCGCTGTAATAATCACGTACTACGGTCCCTTCCGCAAAAGTTTGGCTAACGTCCAGCGTGAGCGGCAAACCGTCCCAGGCGGGGCACTGGCGGGCAAGCTGCGTTGTGCGTTCTGGTGCCGTTTTTATCGATAGTAACAGGGTTGGCGTGCCGGAGCGGGTATCTACCGTTAGCGTATAGTCGCCGTCTTTAAACAGACGCCATTGCGGCGGCGTGCCTTCACAAGGCTTTAACGACAACATCTGGTTGAGTTTGATGGCGTCGGCGGGCTGCCAGCACTGTTGGTTAATATGCAGCGTTAAAGCACGTGTACCTTTGGTTAACGTGGCCTGACTGGTAAAGCGGCCTGCTTCCTGCGCCGAGAACGCAGGAAAGCCTGGCGAGGTCCATGATGAGGCGATTGTGATACCGGGTATCAGCGTCAGAGCGAAGGCAGCTAGTTTCATCACGCTATCCTTGGTGGGCAAGATTCAGCAGTTTGCCTGCTTTTCAGGGGAATAAACTCCTCCCAAACCGGGTGGCGTGCAGGAGGAGATGCGAGGGTGAGCGACGAGGCGCAAAAAATGTGTCTGTTTGTGATAAGTACCACATTTAATTGGCATTACTTCCTTTAGTTATCGTTAATGTGCGTCATAGTTTCGGATTAAGATTATTCCCTGAGGTGCTTTTTGAGCCTATTTTTGCTAGAATTTGAGGTTCGTATCTTAACTTCGTGAAAAATAAAAGGTGTTGGAATGTATCAATCCGACCAGGAGACCTAATGATATTGACTCCCATACGACGATATGGGGCAATGATTCTTATGTTACTCACCATCGTATTTTCGGGTGAGGTGCTGGCAAAGACGCACACAACGCAAACGAGTCAAAAGTCCCACGTAATCGAGACAAGTTATAAGAAGGTTAGCAGTAAACAAGAGTATTCTCGCAATAGTGCAAAGAGCAGTTCACTTCCTGATTTGCGACAATACCCTTCCGGAACCCCCAGAAAAAAAGCGTTTCTCCGGACCGTTATGCCTTACATTACCAGCCAAAATGCCGCAATTACCGCGGACCGTAACTGGCTGATCTCAAAACAGTACCAGAATCGCTGGTCGCCGTCTGAACGCGCGCGTATGAAAGATATCACGAAGCGCTATAAGGTTAGCTGGTCTGGCAACACGCGTCGTATCCCATGGAATACCTTGCTGGAACGCGTCGACATTATCCCAACCAGTATGGTGGCGACGATGGCGGCAGCGGAAAGCGGCTGGGGAACCTCTAAGCTGGCGCGGAGCAACAATAACCTGTTCGGTATGAAATGCATGAAAGGGCGCTGTACCAATACGCCGGGTAAGGTAAAAGGCTATTCGCAATTTGCTTCGGTTAAGGAGTCGGTGAACGCGTATGTTAATAATCTGAACACGCATCCGGCTTATTCCTCTTTCCGCAAATCGCGTGCTCAATTGCGTAAGACGGATCAGGAAGTCACCGCCACGGCGATGATTCATAAACTGAAGGGGTACTCCACCCAGGGGACACGCTATAACAATTACCTGTTCGCGATGTATCAGGACAACCAGCGTCTGATCGCCGCGCATATGTAATTTATGTGCCGGATGGCGCTACGCTTATCCGGCATACCAGGCGATCCGTAAGCGCTGCCCGGCAATTACAACAACACTTCACTGTGCTGGTCGCGATACTCTTTCGGCGTGGTATCGTATTCCTTTTTAAATACTGAATAGAAATATTGTAGCGACGGATAGCCGCACATTTGCGAAATTTCGTTTATCGCCAGCGTGGTGGAAATCAATAAACTACGCGCTTTTTCCAGCTTTTCGGCATGGATCACCGCATGTATCGTTTCGCCCACTTCTTCCTTAAAACGTTTTTCCAGATTTGAACGTGAAATTCCAACCGCGTCCAGCACCTGCTCAACTTTAATGCCTTTACAGGCATGGTTACGGATAAAATGCATCGCCTGGATAACCGCGGGATCGGTTAGGGAGCGATAATCGGTTGAACGGCGTGCAATGACACGCATCGGCGGCACCAGGATGCGCTGTAACGGCATCTCTTCATGTGCCAGTAAACGGTGAAGCAGTTTCGCTGCCTGATAGCCCATTTGCCGCGCGCCCTGGGCAACGGAAGAAAGCGCGACGCGCGACAGATAACGGGTTAACTCTTCGTTATCAATACCGATGACGCAAAGTTTTTCCGGCACCGGGATATGCAGGTGTTCGCAGACCTGTAATACGTGACGGGCGCGGGCATCCGTCACGGCAATAATACCGGTTTGCGGCGGTAGCGTCTGAAGCCAGTCGGCGAGGCGATTTTGTGCGTGCTGCCAGTTTTCCGGCGCGGTTTCAAGCCCTTGATAGACGACGCCGCGGTATTTTTCCTCGGCGACGAGCTGGCGAAAAGCGTATTCCCGCTCCGCCGCCCAATGTTTGCGGCTGGAAGCGGGCAGACCATAAAACGCAAAGCGATTGACGCCTTTTTCTTTTAAATGCAGGAAAGCGCTTTCAACGAGCGCATAGTTATCAGTGGCGATGTAATGAACGGCAGGATAGTTTTCAGCAAGATGATAAGAACCGCCGACCCCGACAATCGGAACCTCGACATCGGCTAATAATTGCGCGATATCGTCATCATCGTAATCGGCAATAACGCCGTCGCCTAACCACTCTTTAATGTTGTCAATACGCGCACGGAAATCTTCTTCAATAAATATATCCCATTCGGATTGTGAGGCTTGTAAATATTCACCTACCCCCTCTACTACCTGACGGTCGTAGGCTTTATTGGCGTTAAATAACAGAGTGATGCGGTGACGTTTATCAAACATGAGGATATATCCTGCAAAAGTGAATCTGAACTCGTGGATACTACCAAAACGGCTGACATAACGGCCTGGCGAATGATGGTAAATTATTTCGCGCTTGAAGCGTTATGCGAAATTCATCATAGCCAACGGTGGATGACAATTCTCATTTCTTATCTGTGTATTACGGTTTTTTGTTTATTTCCCAGGATTCGATCGCGATCGCTTTTTTCTTCTGCAATTTTCAACGCTTTTTTGAGAGCCAGAGCACATTTGGGTATTCTCTTAATGGCGGTGTGAAATAACGTAATTGAGCAATAAATCAGGAAATTCCAGTATGACGCTATGTCGTTTACTTACCGTATTATCTGATTATGGAGCTCACTATGCAGGCTTATTTTGACCAACTCGATCGCGTTCGCTACGAAGGCCCTCAATCGACTCACCCGCTGGCATTCCGTCATTACAATCCCGATGAGCTGGTTTTAGGCAAACGTATGGAAGATCACCTGCGTTTTGCGGCCTGTTACTGGCATACCTTCTGCTGGAACGGTGCGGACATGTTTGGCGTGGGAGCGTTTAACCGCCCCTGGCAGCAGCCGGGTGAAGCGCTGGAACTGGCGAAGCGCAAAGCGGACGTGGCGTTTGAATTTTTCCACAAATTGAACGTGCCTTTCTACTGCTTCCATGATGTGGATGTGTCGCCGGAAGGCGCGTCATTGAAAGAGTATAAAAACAACTTCGCACAGATGGTGGATGTACTGGCGGCGAAACAAGAACAAAGCGGCGTGAAACTGCTGTGGGGCACGGCGAACTGTTTTACTAATCCGCGTTACGGCGCAGGCGCCGCCACTAACCCGGACCCGGAAGTCTTTAGCTGGGCGGCGACGCAGGTGGTTACCGCCATGAACGCGACGCACAAGCTGGGCGGCGAAAACTACGTGCTGTGGGGCGGACGCGAAGGTTATGAAACGTTGCTGAATACCGACCTGCGTCAGGAGCGCGAGCAGATTGGCCGCTTTATGCAGCTGGTTGTTGAGCATAAGCACAAAATCGGCTTCCAGGGCACACTGCTGATTGAACCGAAACCGCAGGAACCGACCAAGCACCAGTATGATTACGATGCGGCAACCGTGTACGGCTTCCTGAAACAGTTTGGTCTGGAAAAAGAGATCAAACTGAACATTGAAGCGAACCACGCGACGCTGGCAGGTCATTCTTTCCACCATGAAATTGCGACGGCCATCGCGCTGGGTCTGTTTGGTTCCGTGGATGCCAACCGTGGCGACGCGCAATTGGGTTGGGATACTGACCAGTTCCCGAACAGCGTCGAAGAAAATGCGCTGGTGATGTATGAAATCCTCAAAGCGGGCGGCTTCACCACCGGGGGTCTGAACTTTGATGCCAAGGTTCGCCGTCAGAGTACCGATAAATACGATCTGTTCTACGGCCATATTGGCGCGATGGATACCATGGCGCTGGCGCTGAAGGTTGCGGCGCGTATGATTGAAGATGGTCAACTCGATCAGCGCGTGGCTAAACGCTACGCTGGCTGGAACGGCGAGCTGGGCCAGCAGATCCTGAAAGGGCAGATGTCCCTGACCGACATTGCGCAGTATGCAGAGCAGCATAACCTGGCGCCGGTACACAAAAGCGGCCATCAGGAACAACTGGAAAATCTGGTCAACCATTACCTGTTCGATAAGTAATGGATTGCTGAAGACGTTGGTAAGCCCGGTAAGCGTAACGCCACCGGGCGTTTTTGTTAAAGGAGTCACCGCAATGTATATCGGGATCGATCTGGGTACCTCGGGCGTAAAGGTCATTTTGCTCAATGAGCAAGGCGAAGTGGTGGCCTCGCAGACGGAGAAACTGACGGTTTCTCGTCCTCATCCTTTATGGTCTGAACAGGAGCCTGAACAGTGGTGGCAGGCAACAGATCGCGCCATGAAAGCGTTAGGACAGCAGCATTCACTGCGCGAGGTAAGAGCGTTAGGCATTGCCGGACAGATGCATGGCGCGACGCTACTGGATAAGCGGCAACAGGTGCTGCGCCCGGCGATTTTGTGGAACGACGGACGCTGCGGCGAAGAGTGCGCCCTGCTGGAGCAACGGGTGCCGCAATCGCGTAAAATTACCGGCAATCTGATGATGCCGGGCTTTACTGCGCCGAAATTACTGTGGGTGCAACGGCATGAACCGGATATTTTCCGCCAGATTGATAAGGTACTGCTGCCAAAAGATTATTTACGTTTACGGATGACGGGCGATTTCGCCAGCGATATGTCCGATGCGGCGGGGACGATGTGGCTGGACGTCGCACGTCGTGACTGGAGCGACGTCATGCTCGACGCCTGCCATTTAAACCGACAGCAGATGCCAGTATTATTTGAAGGGAGTGATATCACCGGAACGCTACTACCGAAAGTAGCCGACGCATGGGGAATGGCATCCGTGCCTGTAGTGGCAGGCGGCGGCGACAATGCGGCAGGCGCGGTCGGTGTGGGAATGATCAATGCCGGCCAGGCAATGCTCTCGCTCGGCACGTCAGGCGTCTATTTTGCCGTGAGTGAAGGCTTCCTTAGCAAGCCAGAAAGCGCAGTACACAGTTTTTGCCATGCGCTGCCGGAACGCTGGCATTTAATGTCCGTGATGTTGAGCGCTGCCTCTTGTCTGGACTGGGCGGCTAAACTCACCGGGCAGGTAAACGTCCCTGCGCTGATTGCCGCTGCGCAGCAGGCAGACGATTGCGCCGATCCGATCTGGTTTTTACCGTACCTTTCCGGTGAACGCACGCCACACAATAATCCGCAGGCCAAAGGTGTTTTCTTTGGCCTGACGCATCAGCATGGCCCGGCGGAACTGGCGCGGGCGGTGTTGGAAGGTGTGGGGTATGCTCTGGCGGATGGCATGGATGTGGTTCACGCCTGCGGCGACAAACCCGCCAGCGTGACGCTTATCGGCGGCGGGGCGCGTAGTGAATACTGGCGTCAGATGCTGTCCGATATTAGTGGGTTGCAGCTTGACTATCGTACTGGCGGCGACGTGGGGCCGGCGCTGGGCGCGGCGCGTCTGGCGCAAATCGCGATCAATCCTGAGAAATCGCTGGCGGAGATACTGCCGCAGCTACCGTTGGAGCAGGCGCACTTCCCTGATACGCAACGTCATGCGATGTATCAACAGCGCCGTGAAACCTTCCGTCAACTCTATCAACAGTTGTTACCGTTGATGTCGTAAGTCAGGATGCCTTTCGGCACTGGCTGAAAGGCATTCATCATGTATATTGATTTTATTGAATCATATTCTATTAAGTATATGTGTTTTCTGATTTTTATAGTATTGCCGCACAGACGTCTTTTTCATCGCTATTTCTTCGCTTAATGTGTCTCACTCAACCACAAGGAGAGTGATATGGACGATAACGCAGCGTGTAGAAAAAGAGTGTTTGGTTTAGGGATATTAGTCGTCGGTGCGGTGGTCTATTTGATTGGGCTATGGCCTGCTTGCCATACATTAAGCGAAAAGGGCTATTTTTTTGCGGCTATGGTAATGTGCGGTTTTCCCATTTTAATTCGCCAGGAATATACCGGTAACGATCGCCTGCTTTCTCGCTGTAAATACTTGCTATTGCTGGGCGCCGGTATGGTTGCGGTAGGCATATTTAACCTGGCGCTGGCAGGTGAGCTGAAAATACTGTGTCTGGTGGCGTTGGGATTCAGTATGTACGGTACCGACCTTTACGCTTCCTATAGTGATGATAAATGATGGCTGGCGCTATCCTTATCATTTAGCTAACCCATTTCCGCTTATCAATGTGCTGTAACAACATGGAAAGCAATAGGCTTCCCATCACTGTCACGGTAAAAATCCATGCCATATCCAATGGCGGCCAGCGTTTTAATTCCAGTCCGTTGGTGCGTAACGCGTGGATAATCAGCGCGTGGAAACCATAAATCCCCAACGAGTGTCTGGAGATAAGGCCCAGCCCGGGCAGTGTCCGTGCATTCAGCGTATTTTTAACCACAGTAAACAGTGAGACGGCGCAAATAAATACCATTGGTCCACAATACAGATACCAGGTATCGGCAAAGTTTCCTCGCCAGCGCAACTCATGCAATGTGCCGCGAGAAATAATAAATACCGCGATGGCGAACAAAACGGCGCAGATAAGCGTCAGTGATTGCTTTTGCGTCTCCATCATTCCAATGGCGCGCCCCAACATGCCGTACAGAATGTAATAGAACGTATCGCCGCTGATATACAGATTGATGGGCAACCATTCAATGCCGGCGATTTTTTGCGGCACAGTATTCGGATTAGCAATAATGCCAATAACCACCATCAGCGTCAGAAGCATTTTTCTACTCACGTTTTTTACCTGTATTAACGGTGATAACAGGTAGATCACCGCAATCGCAAAGAAAAACCACAGGTGATAGAACACGGGTTTTTGCAGCAAATTTTTTAATGAGAGTTCGGCGTTAATCGAGGTAAAAAGTGAAATGTAAGCCAGGGCGACGGCGCTATAAAAGACAAGGCAGAGGGCGATACGTAAAAAATGCCGCGATTGCGCGCTGCGCTCGCCAAAAAAAAGATAGCCTGAAATCATAAAAAATAGGGGAACGCTAACACGCGACGCAGAATTAAGAGCGTTTGCAATATCCCAGTTTAACAGGCTGATGCTGTGGGCATTGGTGATGTACCACGTGGTGGTATGGATCATCACCACCATTAAACAGGCGATCCCTCGCAGATTATCAATCCAGTAAATTTTGGGCTGCATCAGTTCCTCAGCTTCCGTTTCAATAGGGGGCCAGTGCGGTAGTTCACTGGAAAAATCTGACTTTCTACGCTACATCTTGTGATGGCGTAAGGAGATTCGCACAATGCGTCTGTTACCCACAAACCTTAATAATAATAAGACTGACCCGCAAACCAGACGGTAAAAAAAATGGCAATGAAGTATTTCCTTTCTGTGATGATAGTCCTCGGACTGGTGGGATGCACCGCGACGCAACCGCCGCCACAGAAGGCCCAGAAAAGTAAAATTAGCCCGACGCGTACGCTGGATATGGAAGCCTTGTGTAAAGAGCAGGCGGCGCAGCGCTACAACACTGGCGCACAGAAAATAGACGTTACCGGCTTTGAACAGTATCAGGGCAGCTATGAGATGCGTGGTAATACCTTCCGTAAAGAGAGTTTTGTCTGCTCTTTTGATGCGGATGGGCAGTTTTTACATCTTTCAATGCGCTAAAAGCCGCATCTCTTGACGTGTGATGCGGTGAAATCCGTCAATTTTCGCTAAACAAACCGGTTTCATACTGTATATCTCGCATCCAGCGGGTATACTGGCTCCTTCCTTTAAATCCACACGTATCCAGCACGAAATAATATGCAAAAGTTTGATACCAGGACCTTCCAGGGCTTGATCCTGACCTTACAGGATTACTGGGCTCGCCAGGGCTGCACCATTGTTCAACCATTGGACATGGAAGTTGGCGCGGGAACCTCTCATCCAATGACCTGCCTGCGTGCGCTGGGGCCAGAGCCGATGGCGACGGCGTATGTACAGCCTTCGCGTCGTCCAACCGATGGCCGTTATGGCGAAAACCCGAACCGTTTACAGCATTACTATCAGTTCCAGGTAGTGATTAAACCGTCTCCGGAAAACATTCAGGAACTGTACCTCGGTTCGCTGAAAGCGCTGGGTATGGACCCGACGATTCACGATATCCGCTTCGTAGAAGATAACTGGGAAAACCCGACGCTGGGTGCCTGGGGGCTGGGTTGGGAAGTGTGGCTGAATGGCATGGAAGTGACGCAGTTCACTTACTTCCAGCAGGTGGGCGGTCTGGAGTGTAAACCGGTTACCGGTGAGATCACCTACGGTCTGGAGCGTCTGGCGATGTACATTCAGGGCGTAGACAGCGTGTATGATCTGGTCTGGAGCGATGGCCCGCTGGGTAAAACGACTTACGGTGACGTGTTCCATCAGAACGAAGTGGAACAATCCACCTACAACTTTGAATACGCTGATGTGGATTTCCTGTTCACCTGCTTCGAGCAGTATGAAAAAGAAGCGCAGCAACTGCTGGCGCTGGAAAACCCACTACCGCTGCCGGCCTACGAGCGTATTCTGAAGGCCGCCCATAGCTTCAACCTGTTGGATGCGCGTAAAGCCATCTCGGTGACCGAACGTCAGCGCTATATCCTGCGCATTCGCACCCTGACCAAAGCAGTGGCAGAAGCTTACTATGCTTCCCGTGAAGCTCTTGGCTTCCCGATGTGCAACAAAGAGAAATAAGAGGCGGCCATGTCTGAGAAAACTTTCCTGGTGGAAATTGGCACCGAAGAGCTGCCACCAAAAGCCCTGCGCAGCCTGGCGGAGTCCTTTGCTGCGAACTTCACTGCGGAGCTGGATAACGCTGGCCTCGCGCACGGTAACGTTGAATGGTTTGCTGCCCCGCGCCGTCTGGCGGTGAAGGTAGCTCATCTCGCTGAATCCCAGCCCGATCGCGAAGTCGAAAAACGCGGCCCGGCGATTGCTCAGGCGTTTGACGCTGAAGGCAAACCCAGCAAAGCGGCTGAAGGCTGGGCGCGCGGCTGCGGGATCACCGTTGACCAGGCCGAGCGCCTGAAAACCGAAAAAGGTGAGTGGCTGTTGTATCGCGCCCATGTAAAAGGCGAAAGCGCGCAAGCCTTGCTGCCGAACATGGTCGCTACCTCGTTGGCTAAACTGCCGATTCCAAAACTGATGCGCTGGGGCGCGTCTGACGTGCATTTCGTGCGTCCGGTGCATACCGTAACGCTGCTGTTGGGCGATCAGGTGATCCCGGCAACCATTCTGGGCATTCAGTCCGATCGCGTCATTCGCGGTCACCGCTTTATGGGCGAGCCGGAGTTCACCATCGACAATGCCGATCAGTATCCGCAAATCCTGCTGGAGCGCGGCAAAGTCGTTGCTGACTATGAAGCGCGTAAAGCGAAAATTAAAGCGGATGCTGAAGACGCGGCGCGTAAGATCGGCGGTAAGGCCGATCTGAGCGAAAGCCTGCTGGAAGAAGTCACCTCGCTGGTCGAATGGCCGGTGGTGCTGACCGCGAAATTCGAAGAAAAATTCCTCGCGGTGCCGGCTGAAGCGCTGGTTCACACCATGAAAGGCGACCAGAAATACTTCCCGGTGTATGCCGATGACGGCAAGCTGCTGCCGAACTTTATTTTTGTCGCTAACATCGAATCCAAAGATCCGACGCAAGTTATCTCTGGTAATGAAAAAGTGGTGCGCCCGCGCCTGGCGGATGCCGAGTTCTTCTTCAATACCGATCGTAAAAAACGTCTGGAAGATCATCTGCCGCGTCTGCAAACCGTGCTGTTCCAACAGCAACTGGGTACCCTGCGCGATAAGACCGATCGTATTCAGGCGCTGGCGGGCTGGATTGCCGGGCAGATTGGCGCGGATGTGAATCATGCTACGCGTGCGGGTCTGCTGTCCAAGTGCGACCTGATGACCAACATGGTCTTCGAGTTCACCGACACTCAGGGCGTGATGGGGATGCACTACGCACGTCATGATGGTGAAGCGGAAGATGTTGCCGTGGCGCTGAACGAGCAGTATCAGCCGCGTTTTGCTGGCGATGACCTGCCGTCTAACCCGGTGGCCTGTGCGGTCGCGATTGCTGATAAGATGGACACCCTGGCGGGTATTTTCGGTATCGGACAGCATCCGAAAGGCGACAAAGACCCGTTTGCGCTGCGTCGCGCTGCGCTGGGCGTATTGCGTATCATCGTTGAGAAGAACCTGAACCTGGATCTGCAAACGCTGACCGAAGAAGCCGTGCGTCTGTACGGCGATAAGCTGACCAATGCCAACGTAGTGGATGATGTCATCGACTTTATGCTGGGCCGTTTCCGCGCCTGGTATCAGGACGAAGGCTACAGCGTTGACACCATTCAGGCGGTGCTGGCGCGTCGTCCGACTCGTCCGGCGGACTTTGACGCCCGTATGAAGGCGGTTTCGCACTTCCGTACCCTGGAAGCGGCGTCCGCGCTGGCGGCGGCGAACAAGCGCGTCTCTAACATCCTGGCGAAGTCTGACGAAACGCTGAATGACATCGTTCACGCTTCCGTCCTGAAAGAGGCAGCGGAAATGGAGCTGGCCCGACACCTGGTGGTGCTGCGTGATAAGCTGCAGCCATACTTTGCTGAAGGTCGCTATCAGGATGCGCTGATTGAACTGGCCTCCCTGCGCAAGCCGGTAGACGCGTTCTTTGAGAATGTGATGGTAAATGCGGACGATAAAGACGTACGTATCAACCGTCTGACGCTGTTGTCGAAACTGCGTGAGCTGTTCCTGCAGGTTGCGGATATTTCGCTGTTGCAGTAAGCGTTATGCTAATAACTAAACACTTGCCTGTGGGCGGGTTGTTTAGTCTGTGATATTACACGGTAAGAGTATTGGGGTGGGGAGTCATTCCCCACCTTTCTTTTGGCGTGATGCAGTCTCAATGCACCCTGTTTACTGTTTGCATCAGCTCCTGGCCTGATAAGCAAAGCGCTACCGGGCATCAACGTGGGCGCAATTACTGTAACTGCAATTCCGTCAGGCAGGTCTGGCTCTCATCTTTGGTAGAAATGGCATGTGACGCCGTTTTGCCGTTATAGCTTACTTCAACCGTACCTTCCATATTGCGCGGTAGCCATACGCCGATAAAGCCGTTTTGATAGCTTTTCATGGGCTTATCAAGGATGACGTCACCTTTGTTATCCGTGATTTTCACCTTAAAGGTTTTATCTGCCATTTCTCCCTGACAGCCGGAAAGACTGTGGTTAAAGCAGGGATGTGTCCGCCATTCATAGGGCGCAAAAGAGAGATAGAATTTATCGCCTAGCGGCAGGGTATAAATCTGCTCGCCGTCAGATAATTTTAGCTCGGTACTGGTAATGGATGCAGAGTAAGGCAAAGGCCGATTCTGCGGCGTTTGATCAATGGTATCCACGATCTGCTCAACCGTTTTTCCTGCCAGACCGTGTTGTGCCAGAAAAGCGGATTCGGTAGACGCCGCAAGCGCGGAGCCGCTGGTGAATAACCCCAAAAGTAATAACCATGATGATTTCGACATAACTTCAATTCCTTGTGAACAATATCCTTGTCTACTATAGGGGTTCCCCTAAGGGAAAGGTCAAAGGGACACTGGGTAAAGTAATGCAAAGTTATAAGGGAGAGGTGAAGTGGAAATGTGCAATAAAAAAATCCCCGCCAGTTGGCAGGGATCCTGAATTCTGAGCTTTTAAAGTAAAGCTTACAGGCTGGTTACGTTGCCAGCTGCCGGGCCTTTGGCGCCGCTTTCGATGGTGAAGGAAACTTTCTGACCTTCATCCAGAGATTTGTAACCATCGTTCTGAATGGCGGAGAAGTGTACGAACACATCTTTAGAACCGTCATCAGGAGTAATAAAGCCGAAGCCTTTATCAGCGTTGAACCATTTTACGATACCAGTCATTTTACCGGACATAGTGTATTACCTTTTAAAAAATAAGTGTGCCTTTCGGCGTGATGGCGTGCTTTACAGATTTTTTAAGCGTTAAGGAAATGCGCACTACGAGGGGTATCTAATGGATAACTCTTGAAGGGGACTGCCTTACTAAACTGCTTTAATGGTCTGTACGTCAAACCGTTGAGCTTATTAACTCATGTAATGCCGGGCGATGCAACTTTTATTTTACTTTATTTCTCTTAGCGGGGAGTGAGCGGGGGAAACGGCCCTTACGCAGGACCGTTAAAACAGAAAGTCGTAAAAATTACTCCATCAACTGCTTACTTATTCGTGGGTTCGCCTGTATCAGGCGCATCAATTTGAGTTCTGCTGGCGTGGGTTTTTCGCGTTTCGATTCCCATTCCTGAACCATGGCAACCGTTACGCCCAACGCTCTGGCGAATTCATCTGTTTTTAGCCCTGTTCCTCTCCGTAACTGTTCAAATTCGGTAAAAGGATTGGGTTTTTGCGTCAGGGTGATCTTTCGCGTTTCATCTTTAAAAACAATTTGTTCCAGGCTGCTCAGCAGCTCAAACATCGGATCTTTATATTCCATTGAGAACTCCTGTAAATCACACAGCGGGATCGTGAAATGCATCGAAGCCTATTAAGAATAGTCGGGAAAATCCCGGGCGGTAGGCGGCTCGCCATGAGGGGGCGTCGGCGAGTCGTTTCGATGACTTACGCTAAGCGACTTTTAGGGCGCTAACGATTTGATTCAGGAAGATATATCGGTATATCAGGAAACATTTGTAAAGATTAAAAAATATTACATTACCTGATGGAAAGCTTTCTTGCCGCGCTTTTTACTGCGGTGATAGATGGAAATTTAACAAAAAAATAACAAAATGAGCGCTAAGGCAGATAAACACAATTTTCCGCTATAAGATCGCGTGGAAAGGGTATCCTGCAAGCCTGACCTGGACTATCCTTGTAAGCCGTCAGGCACGCAGGTGTCGTTGTGCGCATTTTTGGGTGAAAGGAGTATTAACAATGGCGACAGGTAAGTCCTGCTCTCGCTGGTTTGCGCCTGTTATGGCGTTATTAATGGTGTTTAGCCTGAGCGGGTGTTTTGATAAAGAAGGCGATCAGCGCAAAGCGTTTGTCGATTTCCTGCAGAATACAGCAATGCGTAGCGGGGAGCGTTTACCAACGCTGACGGCCGATCAGAAAAAACAGTTTGGTCCGTTCGTGTCTGATTACGCCATTCTGTACGGCTACTCGCAGCAGGTAAACCAGGCGATGGATTCCGGTTTGCGCCCGGTGGTCGATAGCGTTAACGCCATCCGCGTTCCGCAGGATTATATGACACAACGCGAGCCGCTACGGCAGGCAAATGGTTCCTTAGGCGTACTGGCGCAACAGTTGCAGAACGCAAAACTGCAGGCTGATGCCGCACATGGCGCGTTAAAGCAGGCCGATGACCTGAAACCGGTGTTCGATCAGGTCTACAAAAAAGTGGTCACCGTTCCGGCGGATGCTCTGCAGCCGCTGATCCCGGCGGCACAGATCTTTACGCAGCAGTTGGTACAAGTGGGCGATTATATTGCGCAGCAGGGCGAGCAGGTGAGTTTTGTCGCGAACGGCATTCAGTTCCCGACGTCACAACAGGCCAGCCAATATAATGCGCTGATTGGTCCGTTGGCTTCGCAGCATCAGGCATTTAATCAAGCCTGGACGGCGGCGGTAAACGCGACCCAGTAATAACAGTCTGCCCGATGAGCGCTGGCATGTGCTCATCGGGCCTGTCGCCTTAACCTGCCGCCTGCGGATTCACGCAGTTCTTCTCTATGCTTCCATGCAGCGCATCAATCAAATTATCCACCGCACAGGCCATCATGTTGTAGCGTGTCTCATGCGTTGCCGATCCGATATGCGGTACCGCCACGACGTTTGGCATGGTTAGCAGGGGCGAGTCCACAGGGAGCGGTTCATGCTCAAAAACATCCAGGCCTGCCGCATGAATTTCGCCGTTTTGCAGCGCGGCAATCAGGGCGTTTTCATCAACTACCGGCCCGCGCCCGGCATTAATGAAAATAGCGGATGATTTCATCATGGCAAACTGTTTTGCGCCAAACCGATGTCGTGTTTCATCCGTTAGCGGCAGGATCACACAGACAAAATCGGCCTCCTGCAACAGGGTATCCAGATCACAATAGCGGGCATTAAACTGATCTTCCGCTTCCTGATGCCGCCGACGGGCATTATAGAGAACCGGCATGGTAAACCCACAGTGCGCACGCTGCGCCAGTGCCATTCCGATACGTCCCATGCCAACGATACCCAGCGTTTTATGGTGCACATCGATGCCAAACCACGCCGGGCCGATGCTGTCAGTCCATTCACCTGCTTTAACCCGTTCCGCGACGTCTACCACGCGGCGGGCAGTGGCCAGTATCAGCGCCATCATCGTATCGGCAACGGTTTCCGTCAACACGCCAGGCGTGTGCATCAGGACTATTTTGCGGGCAGTAAGGGCGTCCACATCAACATTATCGTATCCTACCGAGATGGTTGACGCTGCGCGTAGCGCCGGCATTTTTTCCAGCAGCGCGTGGTTAACGGTTTCGCTGGCGCCCAGCAGGCCCTGCGCGCGGGCAAATGCCTGCGCGTGGCGCGTTACTGTTTCCGGATACAGGTTTGGTACCTGCGTGATGGTAAAATGCGCCTCCAGACGATGCAGCAAATCATCAGGCAGACTTTTGTAGAGAATGATGGACGGCTTCATGCGGCTCCCCGTAAATCAGAATGAAAGCGCGGAATGCGCTAACCGGAACAGACTTATTATTAACCTGCTTAGCAATAATCAGCCAGCCGATTTCCACTCCACTGGTAGCCATGTCGTGGAGGTGGAGGCATGGATTGCGACATTTATCCGATCTGAAGGGAAATCATGCAGGCCGGGTAACGCATACCGCGTTACCCGGTACGGTAGTTTACTGCAATGGACTTAACGTAATTTCGACACGGCGGTTTTGCGCTTTACCTTCTGCCGTACTGTTGCTGGCGATCGGGTTTGCGGGGCCCATACCGGTGGTACGGATGCGACTGGCCTCAACGCCCTGGGTGATCAGCGAACTGGCCACGGCGTCAGCACGCTGTTGCGACAGACGCATATTCAGGTCGTGGCTGCCAGTACTGTCGGTATAACCCACCACGTTGACAGCGGTCTTAGGATACTCTTTTAGCACCATCGCCACGCCGGTCAGTGTGTTGGCGCCTGCCGGTTTTAGCGTCGCGCTGCTGCTGTCGAAGGTGACGTTATTTGGCATATTCAGAATGATATTATCGCCGCTTCGCGTCACGCTAACGCCCGTCCCCCGCATTTTGTCACGCAGTTTCGCTTCCTGGACATCCATGTAGTAGCCAACGCCGCCGCCCAGCGCCGCGCCAGCCGCCGCGCCAATCAGCGCGCCTTTACCGCGATCTTTTTTGGAGGAAGAGAGCGCACCGATGCCAGCGCCGACCAGCGAACCGATACCCGCGCCAATGCCGGATTTACCTGCTTCGCGTTCGCCGGTGTAAGGGTTTGTTGTGCAGCCAGATACCGCCAGGGCGCCGCTCACGATGGCAGCAATCACAAGTACACGTTTTTTCATCTTAAATCCTTATCACTTTTTTATTTTTTACCACAGCGACCGTGGCGGTTGATTATGACGTCTGCGCATGAAGAAAATTCCAGGGAAAACTCTGAAATTTGTAAGTAACATTGATCGGCATAATAAATAAGCCCAATGATTCAGGAGCGAACTTTGACCAACGCACCATCGCGCTATTCGGTATTGACCGCTGCACACTGGGGGCCTGTCCGTGTTGAAACCGACGGAGAACGGATTTTTGCCTCTTATGGCGAACTCCCGACGGCACATGAAAATTCTCTGCAAACTGTTGTACATGACCAGGTACACAGCAAAACACGGATTCGCTTTCCGATGGTGCGTAAAGGTTTTCTGGCTTCTCCCGATAACCCGCAAGGCGTACGCGGGCAAGATGAGTTTGTTCGCGTAAGCTGGGATGAGGCGCTGGACTTGATCCACGCTCAGCACAAACGTATTCGCGAAAGTTATGGACCATCGTCTATTTTTGCCGGCTCCTACGGCTGGCGTTCAAACGGTGTATTGCATAAAGCGGCCACGCTATTACAACGTTATATGGCACTGGCGGGAGGTTATACCGGTCATCTTGGTGATTATTCCACCGGTGCGGCGCAGGCCATCATGCCTTATGTCGTGGGTGGCAACGAGGTATACCAACAGCAGACCAGTTGGCCTGTCGTGCTGGAACATAGCGACGTGGTGGTGCTTTGGAGCGCCAATCCGCTTAACACTTTGAAAATTGCCTGGAACGCTTCGGATGAACAGGGACTCGGTTATGTTGCAGCGCTGCGAAAAAGGGGGAAACGCCTGATCTGCATCGATCCGATGCGATCGGAGAGTGCGGATTTTTTTGGCGATAAGATGGAGTGGATCGCCCCGCATATGGGCACCGATGTGGCATTAATGCTGGGGATCGCCCATACGCTGGTGGAAAATGACTGGCAGGATGAGGCGTTCCTTGCCCGATGCACAACAGGTTATGACATCTTCGCCGATTATCTTATGGGCGTGACCGACGGTACGGCCAAAACAGCAGAATGGGCGGCGGGAATTTGCGGCGTTTCTGCGGTGAAAATCCGCGAACTGGCGGAAATATTTCATCATAACACCACCATGTTGATGGCTGGCTGGGGAATGCAGCGCCAACAGTTTGGCGAGCAAAAGCACTGGATGATCGTCACGCTGGCCGCGATGCTTGGGCAAATCGGTACGCCAGGCGGCGGGTTTGGTTTTTCTTATCATTTTGCTAATGGCGGCAATCCGACGCGACGCGCCGCCGTGTTGGCGTCAATGCAGGGCAGCATTCCGGGCGGCGTCGATGCGGTAGATAAAATACCGGTAGCGCGTATTGTTGAGGCGCTGGAAAACCCCGGTGGGTTTTACCAACACAATGGTATGGATCGCCGCTTCCCGGATATTCGTTTTATCTGGTGGGCGGGCGGCGCGAACTTTACCCATCATCAGGATACTAACCGTCTGGTTCGTGCGTGGCAAAAACCGGAATTGGTCGTTATCTCTGAATGTTTCTGGACGGCCGCCGCGAAACACGCGGATATTGTTCTGCCCGCGACCACCAGCTATGAGCGTAACGATTTAACCATGACCGGCGACTATAGCAATCAGCATTTGGCGCCGATGAAGCAGGTAGTGTCGCCCCGATGGGAGGCGCGGAATGATTTTGACGTTTTTGCTGAACTGAGCGAACGATGGGAAACCGGCGGTTACGCGCGGTTCACCGAAGGAAAAAGCGAGCTGGCGTGGCTGGAGACCTTCTACAATATTGCCGCCCAGCGTGGTGCCAGCCAGGGGGTGACGCTGCCGCCGTTTACCGCATTCTGGCAGGCTAACCGTTTATTTGAGATGCCGGAAAACCCGGCCAACGCGCAGTTTGTGCGCTTCGCGGATTTTCGGCGCGATCCTGTCAGCTATCCGCTAAAAACAGCCAGCGGCAAAATCGAAATCTATTCGGCGCGCATCGCCAGCTATGGTTACGCAGATTGCCCCGGCCATCCGATGTGGCTTTCGCCGGACGAGTGGCATGGAAACGCGGAAGTGGGGCAAGTTCAGCTACTTTCTGCCCATCCGGCACACCGCCTGCATAGTCAGCTTAATTACAGTTCGTTACGGGAGCGATATGCGGTCGCCGGGCGCGAACCGGTAACGATACATCCGCAGGATGCGACGGCGCGCGGAATCGTTAATGGCGATACGGTGCGTGTCTGGAATCAGCGTGGGCAGATCCTGGCAGGCGCAGTCGTTACCGAAGGGATTCGGCCTGGCGTTATCTGTATTCACGAAGGCGCATGGCCGGACCCTGAACCTGGCGCGGGTGGTATATGTAAAAATGGCGCGGTAAACATCCTGACGAAAGACCTTCCCAGTTCGCGGCTGGGGAACGGCTGTGCGGGCAATACCGCGCTGGTCTGGTTTGAGAAATATACCGGCCCGGTGTTACCCCTTACGGCATTTGATCCGCCTGCCAACTCATAATCCAGGTAGGGTGGGAGGTATCTTCCTGCCAGGCACTATCTTCAATGCGAAAACCAAGTGCATGGTAGAAGTTTACGGCTGATTGATTTTTCTGGTAAACCTCCAGACTCAGCAGTGGAAAACGCTGCTGTACGAATTCCAGAAGCGTTTTACCAATACCCTGTCTTAACGCGTCGGGGGCAACAAACAGCGCCCCGACAAAACGGGCTTCCAGCACGCTGATGAAACCTTTTAGTTGTTCATTTTCCTCCCATACCCAGGTTTGCGCGGCGGGTAAATAGACGTCGCGCACGACCGCTTCGCTCTCATGCCAGTAGCGTTCTTCAATAAAGGGGTGGGCATAAATGGTGCTTTTCATCCACAGCGCCAGAATAGACGCCATGTCTTCACTCTGGGATTTGCGAATCATGTTTTTCTCCCGGATGGCAAAAACAGCCGGTAATGTGGTCGTTGACCAGTCCGCACGCCTGCATAAAGGCGTAACAGATGGTCGTACCGACAAACTTGAAACCACGTTTTTTCAATGCTTTAGCAAGCGCATCGGACGCGGGGGTTGACGTGGGGATCTCGTCCAGACTGGCTGCCCGGGTGATTTGCGGCTGGCCATCAACAAATGACCAGACAAAATCGGCGAAAGATTCGCCGTTTTGCTCCATCGCAAGCCAGGCGCGGGCATTGCTGATAATGGCCTGAATTTTCCCGCGATGTCGAATAATGCCCGCATTCTGCAGCAGACGTTCGATATCCTCTTCCTGCATGGTCGCAATGCGTACCGGGTCAAATTGATGAAAACAGGCGCGATAGTTTTCCCGTTTCTTAAGCACGGTGATCCAGGATAAACCGGCCTGTTGGCCTTCAAGACAGATCATTTCAAACAACTTTCTGCCATCAGTTTCAGGCACACCCCACTCGTTGTCATGATAGTCAATATAAAGGGGCTCCTGGCTAACCCAGCCGCAACGCTGCATAGACTTCCTCGTTGTTGTTATCGCGAAAATTTCCTTCCACCCGCCTTGACGGACCCGCTAAAAGGATAATAGTTAATACAGGGCTGATGCCCGACATCCTTCATTCAATGACAATAATATCGCCGAATTCGGCTCTACTCTGGAGTCGCGTTGATGATTGTAAAAAAACGCCGTGGTCGCCGGGCATTGCGTTGTCTGGCGTGCCTTATGGCTTGTTCGTTTTTTATCAATGCAGCGTATGCATGGCAACAAGAATATATCGCTGAAGCCGCTCCCGGGCATACGACGGAACGTTATACCTGGGACAGCGATCACCAACCAAATTACAACGACATCCTGGCCGAACGCATTCAGTCTACGCAAAATGCGGCGGGTCCGGTATTGAACCTGGCGGTTGAAACCCCTCTTGATGCGACCAGCGGGATCAGTATGGGCTGGAACTTTCCGGTTTCCAGCTATGTGACCACCGGTCCGGTCGCGGCTCTGCATTACGATGGTTCAACGTCATCAATGTATAACGAATATGGCGACAGCGCGACGGTATTAGCCTTCACCGATCCGTTATGGCATGCCAGCGTCAGTACGCTAGGCTGGCGGGTAAACTCGCAGTTTGGCGATGTGCGTCCCTGGGCACAGATCAGTTACAACCAGCAGTTCGGGGAGAATATCTGGAAAGCGCAGTCCGGGCTGAGCCGTATGACCGCAGCGAGCCAGGAGGGGAATTGGCTGGATGTTACCGTGGGTGCGGACATGTTGCTTAACCCACATCTGGCGGCATATGCGGCGTTTTCCCAGGCGGAAAATAGCGCTACGGATAGCGATTATTTGTATACCATGGGGGTAAGCGCCAAATTTTAACTTCAGAATTACAATTTAAACGTAGTGATAACAGCGCTTGTGGCGGAAGTGGGCGCTAACCAGCGTTTAAAAATCAATTTTATGAATGTTTGCATCGTCATTCATTCCGCAATCAATGCAATTCATTCCGTGCTGATGGCACTTCATGCCGTTTTCCCTCTTGTCCGAAATGCATTTCGTTATGGTTGTGGGCAGAGAATTTCCCTTTTGTTTATGCAGGAAGACGGCCATGAAAAGTTCTGATTATCAGCGTACTCATTGGCTGGCCCTGGTCGGCGCCATCATTACCCAATTTGCATTAGGCTCTGTCTATGCCTGGAGCGTGTTCAATGGCGCGCTTTCCGCCAGGCAGGATGAACCGATTAGCCAGGGGGCGTTTTCCTTTGGCCTGTTGAGTTCCGGCCTGCTCTGTAGCAGCCAAATTGCAGGAACGTTTTGGCGTAAAACGCGTCACCATGGCGTCCGGGATTTTGTTCGGTGTTGGCTTCTTTTTAACGACGCATTCCAACAATCTGATGATGCTGTGGCTGAGCGCCGGTGTGCTGGCTGGACTAGCGGACGGCGCAGGCTATCTGTTAAGGCTTTCTAACTGTGTAAAAGGGTTCCCGGAACGTAAAGCGTTGATCTCGGCATTCGCTATCAGGCGCTCTTTTTTATTTAGCACAAATACATAATTAATTGTAGCCAAAAAAACGTCTAATAAATAAGGCTAGGTATTTAACTTTTTTATGGATCGGAAGAAATAATATATTAATTATATTAATTTATTCTCAATAAAAGTTTATATTTATGCGCGATGCATTTTTAATGCCTTGATTTTTATTCTTTTTAAGCTTAACTGAAAATTATTTTTATATATACTAATTATAAAATCCAATACCCATCTCTATACACTCCATTTCCTCACAGAATGCAGATAACTCTAAGGATGCGTTCTGTTATCTACCATCATAAATGGAGTTTTTAATGAAAAAGGTTATTTTTGCACTGTCTGCTCTTGCTGTTGTTTCCACTTCTGCTTTCGCTGCTGAATCTGGTGACGGCACCATTAAATTCACCGGCGAAATTGTTGACGCGCCATGCGTTGTTTCTACTGACTCTCAGAACCAGGAAGTTGTGCTGGGTCAGGTGAAGAAAAATATCTTCAAAAACATTGGCGACAAGTCTTCTTCTAAGCCTTTCCAGATCAAACTGGAAGACTGTGACATCACCTCTAACACCAAAGTTAACGTAAGCTTCAATGGCGTTGGTGATACAGACGATGCGACACTGGTTTCTGTTAACACTGAAGCAGGTGCGGCAACTGGCGTGGGCATCGGTATCTACGACAACGCTAACAAGCTTGTTGAAATGAACACCGGTAAATCCACCACTACGCTGGCTGCTGGTCAGACCGTGCTGTATTACACCGCTAACTACGTTGCAACTAAAGCAGATGTAACTACCGGTTACGGTAACGCAGAAGTGGACTTCAACCTGTCCTACGAATAATCGAATTTTCGTTAATACAGATAATCACAATGGCAACGGAAACCCCGTTGCCATTTTTCCAGCGGAGGCTCAGGAAGAGAATCATGAACCGCTCACGTTTGATATCTTGCGCAGCACTGGTGGTGGCGCTGATTGCTCAAAACAGTTTTGCCGGTGGCGTGGCATTAAGCAGCACGCGTGTTATTTATGACGGTAGTAGAAAGGAAGCTTCTCTTACGGTAAATAATAAAAGTACCACGGATGAATTTCTCATTCAGTCATGGATTGATGATGCTAATGGTAATAAAAAAACGCCCTTTATCATCACTCCGCCGTTATTTAAATTAAGTCCGACTAAAAATAACGTTTTACGTATTGTTAATACGACGAACACGTTACCGCAGGATCGCGAGTCCGTTTATTGGGTTAACGTAAAAGCTATTCCTGCTAAAAGTGAAGACGCGGAAGCTAAAAACGTACTGCAGATCGCCGTACGTACCCGCTTAAAACTGTTCTATCGCCCGGCGGGCCTGAAAGGCAATAGCATGGACGGCTGGAACAAACTGCAGTTCACCAGCGCCGGGGCTAACCAGATCAAAGTGGAAAACCCCTCTGCCTTTAACCTGACGTTTAATAAATTTTATGCCAACGGTCGTGATATTGAAAAAACGGGAATGGTTCCGGCAAAAGGCTCATTGAATATTGAACTGCCAGCCGGCACCGGCAAGGTAAGCGAAGTTAAATACAACATTATTAATGACTTTGGCACGGCTGGCGACATGTTGACACAGCGCGTTAATTAACACGTTTTAAAGGATTATTATTATGACATGGACGCATCTTCCTCTGGGCAATAAGACCTCGCGTTTCACGCAGTCTGCGCTTGCGCTGATGGTAGCGGGGACGCTCCCCGCGTATGCGGGAACATTTAACCCGCGCTTTCTGGAGGATGTGCCGGGAATTGATCAGCACGTCGACCTTTCAATGTATGAATCTAATAAAGCTGAACAGCTTCCAGGTAAATACCGCGTCTCGGTGGTGGTCAACGACAAAAAAATGGAGTCTCGCACCCTGGAGTTTAAGGCAGCGACAGAGGCGCAGCGCGCAAAAATGGGTGAATCCCTGGTGCCGTGCTTAAGCCGCGTGCAGCTTGAAGATATGGGCGTGCGTATTGATAGCTTCCCGGCGCTGAAAATGGCGCCGCCTGAAGCCTGTGTTGCTTTTGACGACATTATTCCCCAGGCCGCCAGCCATTTCGATTTTGCAGACCAGACCCTGATCATGAGCTTCCCGCAGGCTGCGATGAAGCAGACAGCGCGCGGTACGGTGCCAGAATCGCAGTGGGATGAAGGGGTGAATGCCTTGCTGGTGGATTATAACTTCTCCGGCAGCAACGCCAGCTATGACGCGCACGACAGTGATACCAGCTACAACAGCGACAGCTACTATCTAAACCTGCGCAGCGGTATGAACCTGGGGGCATGGCGGTTACGTAACTACAGTACCTGGACGCGAAACGACGGTAACAACAAATGGGATAACATTGGTACATCCTTAAGTCGTGCCATTGTACCGCTGAAATCACAACTGACGTTGGGGGATACCTCCACCGCCGGTGATATTTTTGACAGTGTTCAGATGCGCGGTGCGCAGTTAACTTCCGACGAAGAGATGCTGCCTGACAGCCAGCGCGGGTTTGCACCCGTCATCCGGGGTATTGCCAAAAGTAACGCCGAAGTCACCGTTGAACAGAACAACTACGTTATTTACCGTACGTTTGTTCAGCCGGGTGCGTTTGAAATTAACGACCTGTACCCAACTTCAAACAGCGGCGACCTGACGGTCACCATTAAAGAAGCGGACGGCAGCGAGCAGAAGTTCGTTCAGCCGTTCTCCGCGGTGGCGATCCTCCAGCGTGAAGGCCATCTCAAGTACAGCCTTTCCGTCGGGGAATACCGCGCCGGGAACTATAACAGCGCCGAGCCGAAATTCGGGCAGCTTGATGCCATGTACGGCCTGCCGTATGGCTTTACCGTTTACGGTGGTTCAATCTTCTCTGACGACTATTATTCGCTGGCGGGAGGATTAGGTAAAAACTTCGGCTATATCGGTGCGGTCTCCATCGATGTAACCCAGGCAAAAAGTAAGCTGGCAAATGAAGAGAATTCGGAAGGTCAGTCTTATCGTTTCCTCTACTCTAAGAGCTTTAACAGCGGTACCGATTTCCGTCTGCTGGGTTACAAGTATTCGACCAGCGGCTATTACACCTTCCAGGAAGCGACGGATGTCCGTAGCGATGCGGACAGCTCGTATAGCCAGTACCACAAACGTAGTCAGATTCAGGGCAACGTAACGCAGCAGCTAGGCACCTGGGGGTCGGTCTATTTCAACGTCACCCAGCAGGATTACTGGAACGATGAAGGTAAGCAACGTTCGCTGAATGCCGGTTACAACGGCCGTATTGGCCGCGTGAGCTACAGCGTTGCTTACACCTGGACGAAAAGCCCGGAGTGGGATGAGAGCGATCGTCTGCTGTCATTCTCCATGTCGATTCCCCTGGGACGTGCATGGAGTAACTACCGCCTCACGACCGATCAGCATGGGCGAACCAACCAGCAATTGGGCGTCAGCGGTGCCGTGCTGGAAGACCGCAACCTGAACTATAGCGTGCAGGAAGGCTACGGCAGCAACGGCGAGGGTAACAGCGGCAGCGTGAACCTGGATTACCAGGGTGGCATGGGTAGCGCCAGCCTGGGCTACAACTACAACCGTGACGGCCAGCAGGTGAACTACGGTCTGCGCGGCGGTGTGATAGCCCATAGTGAAGGCATCACCCTTTCTCAGCCGCTGGGTGAATCCATGGCCATTATCTCCGCACCGGGCGCGCGCGGCGCGCATGTGATCAACAACGGCGGTGTGGAAGTGGACTGGATGGGTAATGCGGTTGTGCCTTACCTCACTCCGTACCGTGAAACGGAAGTCTCACTGCGAAGCGACAGTCTGAACAACCGGGTTGACCTGGATACCGCCTCCGTCAACGTGGTGCCGACGCGCGGCGCAATTGTTCGTGCCCGCTTCGATACCCGCGTGGGCTATCGCGTGCTAATGAACCTGACGCAGGCGAATGGCAAAGCGGTGCCGTTTGGTGCGACCGCCACGTTGCTGGATACCAAAAAAGAGTCCAGCAGTATCGTGGGTGAAGACGGGCAACTTTATATCAGCGGGATGCCGGAGAAAGGCGCCCTTCAGGTGAACTGGGGTAAAGACCAGGCACAGCAATGCCGCGTGGCGTTTACGCTGCCGGAACAACAGGATAATACCGGCGTAGTGATGGCGAATGCCGTTTGCCAGTAACAGGGAGGAGACAAGTATGTTGAAAAAATTGATGACGTTTGCGGGCCTGATGGGCGGGTCGGTGCTGTTTTCTGGCCAGGCGGCGGCAGCGGATTGGGGGCCTTGCGAAGCGGTTGGCGGAACGAAAGTTTATTCCCCCTCATTTGATCAAACGATTTCTGACCCCTCAAAGAACGAGAGTGGATCAATTATCGAAAATTTCTATTCATGGGATGTGGGGGGGTCATATAAGGGAACCTGTGAATGCCCTGCAGTAGCCGATCGCAAGGAGCCCTATCCTCCAGAATATTATAAGGCAACAAGCGATCTGCCTTTAGCGAATGTTGTTGGTGGTTATCAGTACTTTCAGATTAACAGTCATTTGGCATTTTCGGGTGCGATAACGATCTATCATAACGGTCTTGTCCCTATTCCGTTTACCGATCTGTCCAATAAATCAGCAAATGGAACCACTGACTGTGAGCCAGGGAATTATATTACTGGAAGTACTGGAACAATAAATTTGCAAATAACTCACCCGTTTGTCGGTGAGCAGGTTATCCCGTCCACAAAACTTCTGGACCTTTTCGGTACTAAAAAGCCAGGTGTCTATGGTACTACTGCCTTAGCGTCGGTTTATATCAGTGGACGAGTGGTTGTTCCTCAGGGCTGCGAACTCTCCAACGGCAGCACGATTGAAATACCCTTTGGTGACTTTAAGGCCAGTGACTTTAAAGATCGCAAGGGGCAAATTGCTAAGAACGCCACGAAATTCACCAAAGAGCTACAGTTTAAGTGCACCAATATTTCCGATGGCGTAAAGATCTTCCTGCGTATTGAGGGAATGCCAAACGCCAATGACTCGAATGCTATCGATATGGGCAACCCGGATATCGGGGCTGTCATTGAGGGCGATAACGGTAATATTTTAGTGCCAAATGACACCAGCGTTAATCAGGAGTTGGATGTATCGGGTCTTGTTGACGGCACGCACCGAACCGCCTCAACGACCATTTCGGCTTACCCCATCAGTACCACCGGCAAATTGCCGACCGCCGGGAAGTTCGAGGGAATAGCCACCATGAGTATTGATGTGGAGTAAGCAGGATGAAAACCCTTCATGCCTTGATGCCAGCGTGCTTACTGCTTACCGCCTCCGTGATGGCGGCACCGTCGAATATCGGTTCTGCTGGTGATATCCACTTCACCATTACTATTAATGCGGCTACCTGTGAACTGGAAAGCGACAGTATCGACGTCAATATGGATACCGTGGTGCTTCAGCGCCCGGCAAGAGTGGGTAAAGAGCTGAACCAGAAAAGCTTTAGCATTGGCTTAAAAGATTGCGAGTATGCCACAAAGGCCTACGTCACGATGGACGGTACGGCAGATGCCACCAACCCATCGCTTTTTGCCCTGGATAGCGGCGGCGCGACGGGCGTAGCGTTAAAAATTAAAACGTCTGGCGGGGTGCAGCAATACCCCTCCAGTACTGACTCTACGCCCGTAGAACACACCGTCTGGTTTGATGGTACGAACAAGCTGAACTATATCGCCAGCTATGTGCCTGTTAAACCGGATGCCACCGTTGGTACGGCAAATGCGACGGTGAATTTTAGCGTCGTATACGAGTAATCACTGAGGGCCAGTTCGCTGGCCCTTTTCCATTTTTACTGATTTTTTGTAAAAATCATCGCCGATCACATTCTCTATAGACACTTTTCGCTCATCCTGTGGTCTACTTAGCCGCGCTTGTAGACTTTCTCACATCTGCGTTAGCTGCATATTTACCTGTTTGATTAAACAATCGTTGTACAGGTCGTTTTTTTCCCGATTTCCAGGGTTTGTTTGCATGAGATACATTAAATCGATGACGCAGCAGAAATTAAGTTTCTTGCTTGCGCTCTATATCGGGCTGTTTATGAATTGCGCCGTGTTTTATCGCCGTTTCGGCAGCTATGCGCAAGAATTTACCGTTTGGAAAGGAATCTCTGCGGTTGTTGAGCTGGGCGCCACGGTACTGGCGACCTTCTTTTTACTTCGTCTTCTCTCGCTGTTTGGCCGGCGAGTCTGGCGTGTGCTGGCCACGCTGGTGGTGCTATTTTCCGCTGGCGCCAGTTATTATATGACTTTTCTCAATGTGGTGATTGGCTACGGCATTATTGCCTCCGTCATGACCACTGATATCGATCTTTCGAAAGAGGTGGTGGGACTGCACTTTGTATTATGGCTGATTGCCGTGAGCGTGCTTCCGCTACTCTTTATCTGGAGTAATCGCTGTCGCTATACATTATTGCGCCAGTTACGTACGCCGGGGCAGCGTTTTCGCAGCGCTGCTGTGGTGGTACTCGCGGGCGTAATGGTGTGGGCGCCTATCCGTCTGCTGGATGTACAGCAGAAAAAGGTTGAACGGGCGACGGGAATTGATTTACCCAGCTATGGCGGCGTGGTAGCGAACTCTTATCTGCCTTCAAACTGGTTATCTGCGTTAGGACTGTATGCCTGGGCGCAGGTGGATGAGTCGTCTGACTATCATTCATTGATCGACCCGGCGAAGAAGTTTACCTACGTAGCGCCGAAGGATATCGATGATACCTATGTGGTGTTCATTATTGGCGAGACGACGCGCTGGGACCATATGGGTATTTTTGGTTACGAACGTAACACCACGCCGAAGCTGGCGCAGGAAAAAAATCTGGCGGCGTTTCGCGGCTATTCGTGCGATACCGCAACCAAACTTTCATTACGCTGTATGTTTGTGCGGGAAGACGGCGCGGAAGATAATCCACAGCGCACGCTAAAAGAACAGAATGTCTTTGCGGTATTAAAACAACTGGGCTTTAGTTCCGATCTGTATGCGATGCAGAGCGAGATGTGGTTCTACAGCAACACTATGGCTGACAATATCGCTTACCGCGAGCAGATTGGCGCGGAGCCGCGTAATCGCGGTAAAACGGTTGACGACATGCTGTTGATTAATGAGATGCAGAATTCTCTAACCCAAAATCCGGAAGGTAAGCACCTGATTATCCTGCATACCAAAGGGTCGCATTTTAACTATACCCAGCGTTATCCACGTAGCTACGCCCAGTGGAAACCTGAGTGTATTGGGGTAGATAGCAACTGCACGAAAGCACAGATGATCAACTCCTATGACAACTCCGTGACCTATGTTGATCACTTTATTACCAACGTGTTTGATCAACTACGGGATAAAAAAGCGATTGTGTTCTACGCGGCTGACCACGGTGAATCGATTAACGAACGCGAGCATTTACACGGTACGCCGCGCAACATGGCGCCGCCGGAGCAGTTCCGCGTTCCGATGTTGGTCTGGATGTCGGATAAATATCTTGCCAATCCGCAACATGCGCAGATGTTTGCTCACCTGAAACAGCAGGCGGAGATCAAAGTGCCGCGTCGTCATGTGGAACTGTACGATACGATAATGGGGTGTCTGGGGTATACCTCGCCAGACGGCGGGATTAACGAGAACAATAACTGGTGCCATATTCCCGATGGGCAGAAAATCGCCGGGAAGTAAGGGGGATGCCGACTTTCTCGCCGATTGATCGTCATTTTTTTACTAAGGGATTGACGGGCGTTCGGCTGAGCAGTAAGATGCGCCCGCATTCGGTGATTGGCGCAGCCTGGTAGCGCACTTCGTTCGGGACGAAGGGGTCGGAGGTTCGAATCCTCTATCACCGACCAAATTCAAAACCCTGCTCAACGAGCAGGGTTTTTTGCATTTGAAGCCTGAAGAGGATGAGAACCTCCGGGGGCAAGAGGTTCGACCCGAGCGCAGCGAGAGAACGTTGCGGCAGCAACGGCCCGCAGGGCGAGCCACGGAGTGGCGAGTCATCCTCTATCACCGACCAAATTCAAAACCCTGCTCAACGAGCAGGGTTTTTTGCATTTGAAGCCTGAAGAGGATGAGAACCTCCGGGGGCAAGAGGTTCGACCCGAGCGAAGCGAGAGAACGTTGCGGCAGCAACGGCCCGCAGGGCGAGCCTGTCACCGGGAGGTTGATGCCCGCACGACCAGTTCCGGCATGATCCCGTCGCTGTGGCTGACTTTCTTACCCGCCAGTACATCAAATAATAGTGTGATTGCCTGCCGCGCCACCTCATCAAGATGCATATTCACCGCCGTCAGTGGCGGCAGGGATTCGCGTGCCCGGATGCCATCGTAGCGTGTGACCACGCGCATCTGCCCGGGTATGGCCACGGCCTGCTCCTGAAAAGCACGCACCGCGCCGCTGGCAAAGGTATCGATCAGTACCAGCACGCCGTCGATGTCGGGATGTGCCTGCCGTAACTGATGCGCTGCCTGGTAGCCAGCATTTTCACCATCGCTTTCATTAAGGTAATAGATGACGGGTTGCTGGCGCCCTTCACACCAGTGCTGATAAGTCGCTTCGCTCTCCAGAACCGAGGTTCGTCGCGTATTGCTAACAAATAGCGCACATTTGTTGGCGCCGGATGTCTCCAGATGGGTGAGCAGAAGCTGTGCTGTTGCCGCGGAGTGTAGTTCAACCCACGGTACAGGTACGCCGGCACCTGGTGTGCGGCCAATCGTGACACAGGGAATGCCCGCTTGCGCCAGCGTCTGGAGTTGCGGATCGTTTTCTGCCGGTTCAATCAGGATCGCGGCGTCGAAGCTGACCGCATCCAGCGGATTTGCGCCCGGCGGCACCAGAATCAGCGCATGTTGTTTTTCCAGTGCCATCATCGCAGACGTTAACGCAACCTCCATCATAAATCCCAGCCGTGATGCGCCGGAGGCAATCGTCAGCGGCACCGAAGAGAGCAGGGCAATGGTATTGGTTTTTCCGGTTCGTAGCTGGCGGGCGCGAATATTCGGCGTGTAGTTGAGCGCAGCAATAGCCTCTTCAATACGTCGTCGTGTCTGCGGCTCGACAAAGCGGGTGTTATGTAGCGCATTGGATACCGTACCTGGCGACACGCCTGCATAACGGGCAACATCAATCAACTTTGCACGTTTTTTATTTTGAGCAGTCATCGGTTTCCTGGCCTTCGGGGATTTTTGCACAGGGTAACATATTTACCAAACGATAACGTTTGCCTTTTCTGTCTGAAGATTGCAAAAAAACCTTCATTAAAACGTTTTAATAGAGTATTTTGACGCAAATTTATTCCTCAGGAGGCGATGTGGCACATTTAACTCAGGACCCAACTTTCACCCTTGGACGCCGTCTGGCTGGCCTTACGTATGCTGATAAAGCAAAGAGCTTCGGCGGTTATACGCTTTTTGCGCCACAAACCGCAGAAGGGCGGGTCTACCTGGTGGATGAACAAGGCGAAGTGGCGCATCAGTGGCAGCTCCCGGTTCGCGCCGGGCGTGATGCGGTACTGCTGCCGAACGGTAATCTGGGGTATAACGGTAGCCACCGCACCTCGGCAAATCTCTATCCGGCATGGGATCTTTGGCATGGCGGTGATTTTTATGAAGTGACGCCGGATAATGAAGTGGTGTGGCGCTATGAAGACATCTTCCATCACCATGATGCGCAATGGCTGACAAATGGCAACCTGCTGTATACCGCCGCGTCACCGCTGCCTGCTGATATTGCAGCCCGTGTTACTGGTGGTGATCCGCGTCGCGATGCGCCGGATGGCGTCATTCAGAGCGATGTGGTTAAAGAGGTCAATCGCAACGGGGAAGTCGTATGGGAATGGCATGCCTGGGAACACCTGAACCCGGAAGTGTTCCCAATACATGCTATTTTTGACCGCCGTCATTGGCCGATGATCAACGGCTTATCTGTGACGCGTAATGGCCTGGTACTGATGAGCCTGCGTACCACTTCTGGTGTTATCGCTGTGGACAAAGAGAGTGGAAAGGTTGTCTGGCACGTGGGACCGGACGTTGTCGCGCAGCAGCATACGCCGGTTGAGATGGAAAATGGTGCCATTCTGGTCTTTGATAATGGCAATCTGCGCCCTGGCGTCACCTCGCCGCATTCGACGGTGCTGGAGTTTGATCCGCAGACCAAAGCCATCACCTGGCAATATCGCGATATCTTCCCCCCGGCCTTCTTCTCCCCCTATATGGGTAGCGCGCAGCGGCTGGCGAACGGCAACACGTTTATCTGTGAATCGGCTTTTGGGCGTCTGTTTGAAGTGACGCCGGAAGGCGAAACGGTGTGGGAATATATCATTCCGTTCTTTAATGAATATCCGGAGCATTTGAGTAAAGGCATTATTCCCGGAAAACAGAATAGCGCTTTCCGCGCGCATCGCTATGCCGCTGAAGCCATAAGCTGGTTGAAATAATGCAGATCGCCAGCACATGCTGGCGGTCATTTTTTGATGTTTAATGGGAGCTAATCATGCCGCAACATGGTCTTGTTGAGCCGGATAACGATGCTTTACCCTGGCAAACGACACTTCTTCTGGCGCTCCAGCATGTGCTGGTCGTGGCCGCCACCCCTATTACTTCCGTGTTTCTGGTAGCGAAAGCACTGCACTTTACCGATACGGTGACCGCCTCGGTACTTAGCGCGACCTTTCTGATGTGCGGGTTGGGCGCTATCCTGCAAAGCCTTGGTGTAAAAGGTGTGGGCGCACGCCTGCCGTTCATCATGGTACCGGGGGGCGCGCCGATTGCGATTTTTGTCGCGATCGCTTTACAGACCAATATCCAGACGGCAATTGGCGCGGTGATTTTAACGTCACTCTTCTATTTTCTGGCTCTGCCGATTTTTCGTCGCTGCCTGCACCACTTCCCGCCTTTTATTATCGGCATTATGCTGCTGATGGTGTCAATTAACCTTATTCGCCTGTACGGTGGGTTGATTATTGGTCAGCCGGGTAGCTCTGAATTTGCACATCCAACCAGTATCATTTTATCGCTGGGGACTATTCTGATAACGCTGATCTTCGCGTTGGCGTTTAGCGGTATCTTGCGTCAGTTGGCGGTGATGTTCGGCCTCCTGGCAGGAACCCTGCTGGCGATGGGGTTAGGCGAGGCCAATTTTAGCGGTATTCATCACGGCCCGTTATTTAGCTTCCCGCAGCTTTTTCCGTTCGGGTGGCCGATTTTTGACTTTTCAGCTTCATTGCCGTTACTTATTTACGCGGTGATCTCTATGGCTGAAGCTACCGGGCAAACGATTGCGACGGCAGAAATTGTCAATTCCACGCAGAATGTTCAGCAGGCGATTCCACGTACCATTCGCGGTGATGCAGTGATGTCGCTGCTGGGCGGTATTTTTGGTACGTCATTGATTATTACCTCTGGTGAAAATATTGGGGTAGTGCGCACCACCAACGTGAAGTCACGCTTCGTGACGGCGGCTGCCGGCGGAATGCTTATTCTGATTGCGGTATTTGCGCCGTTAGTACGGCTGGCGACCTGTCTGCCAGGTTCGGTTGTGTGCGGTACGGCGGTCATTGTCTTCAGTATTATTGGGGTGATCGGCATTGACATGATCGCACGTGAGTCGTTGCATACACCGGGTAAAACCTATGCTCTGGCGATGGGGCTGGCAATGGGCATGTTGCCGATTCTGGTTCCTGGCCTGTATCAGAATTTCCCGGCGGGCGTACAGATGGTCTTTGGTAACGGCATGGCGGCAGGGACGTTGACGGCTATTCTGGTGAACTCATTATTCAACTGGAGTGAAAAACGTACCCGGAACAGGGTGAAAAACACGTTTTTGTGATCGCAGCAGGCCGCATGACGGCCTGCTCATTCATCGTTCTGTGACATATTCCATTGTCTTTTATCTCTCCGGATGCGTCTTTTTTTCGCCCTGCTTACAGAGAACCTCAGCATTTTCGCCTGTGCGTTTTAACGTTCGTGGCATTAATCGCTCAGATAATCAACATATCGAAAGAAATTTTGCAAATAAAGACTAATTGTTAATCACTAATTGTTGCAAAGTATTAAGTGAATAACTCTGCCTTCCTGCCCGTAGCACAAATTTCTCTGCTGAAAATACCCTTCTGAACTTTTTTTAATCTTTGTTTGTTAATTCTCACCGTTGTTGTAAAAGCTGGTTACCTGTATTGACGTTTTGACATTCTATTGACAGATTGTAGGGAATGAGGGGCATTTTATGGAGAATCCGCACTGCAACTCAGTCGTTTATGCGAACGGAATCCCCCTCTCACTACTGACCTGACCAGGTAAAAAACAAAAAAGGCTGGGCGGTAAAGCCACTGCAAAGGGCAAAACAACATACATCACAATTGGAGCAGAAGAATGAGTATTTCCTTGAAGAAGTCAGGGATGCTGAAGCTTGGTCTGAGCCTGGTGGCAATGACGGTTGCAGCAAGCGTACAGGCCAAAACCCTGGTTTATTGTTCAGAAGGCTCGCCGGAAGGTTTTAACCCACAGCTTTTTACGTCTGGTACTACCTATGACGCCAGCTCTGTACCTATTTATAACCGTCTGGTTGAATTTAAAACCGGTACCACAGAAGTCATTCCGGGTCTGGCTGAGAAATGGGATATCAGTGAGGATGGCAAAATCTATACGTTCCACCTGCGTAAAGGGGTGAAATGGCAATCCAGTAAAGAATTCAAACCCACACGCGAGCTGAACGCTGATGATGTCGTGTTCTCTTTCGACAGACAGAAAAATGAACAGAATCCGTACCATAAAGTGTCTGGCGGCAGCTATGAATACTTTGAGGGGATGGGCCTGCCGGATCTGATTAGCGAAGTGAAGAAGGTAGACGACCACACCGTACAGTTTGTACTGACGCGTCCGGAAGCGCCTTTCCTGGCTGATTTAGCCATGGACTTTGCCTCTATTCTTTCCAAAGAATACGCCGACAACATGCTGAAAGCGGGTACGCCAGAAAAAGTGGATCTGAACCCGGTTGGTACTGGGCCATTCCAGCTGATGCAATATCAGAAAGACTCCCGCATTCTCTACAAAGCGTTTGACGGCTACTGGGGCCAGAAGCCGAAAATCGATCGCCTGGTTTTCTCCATTACGCCTGACGCCTCCGTGCGTTACGCCAAATTGCAGAAAAATGAGTGTCAGGTGATGCCGTACCCGAACCCAGCTGATATCGCCCGAATGAAGGAAGATAAAAATATTACGTTGATGGAGCAACCTGGGCTGAACGTCGGCTATCTCTCGTATAACGTGCAGAAAAAACCGTTGGATAACGTAAAAGTTCGCCAGGCGTTGACCTATGCGGTGAATAAAGAAGCGATTATCAAAGCGGTTTATCAGGGGGCAGGCGTTGCCGCGAAAAACCTGATCCCGCCGACAATGTGGGGCTATAACGACGACATCAAGGATTACACCTACGATCCGGAAAAAGCCAAAGCGCTGTTGAAAGAAGCGGGGCTGGAAAAAGGCTTCACCATCGATCTGTGGGCGATGCCAGTACAGCGTCCATATAACCCGAACGCGCGCCGTATGGCGGAAATGATCCAGGCAGACTGGGCGAAAATTGGCGTACAGGCCAAAATCGTCACCTACGAATGGGGTGAGTACCTCAAACGTGCTAAAGATGGCGAGCACCAGACGGTGATGATGGGGTGGACCGGCGACAACGGCGACCCGGATAACTTCTTTGCCACTCTGTTTAGCTGCGATGCTGCGCAACAAGGCTCCAACTATTCTAAATGGTGCTACAAGCCGTTTGAAGACTTAATCCAGCCTGCGCGTGCGACCGATGACCACAACAAGCGTATTGAACTTTATAAACAGGCCCAGGTTGTGATGAATGAGCAGGCGCCAGCGCTGATCATCGCGCACTCCACCGTGTATGAGCCAGTGCGTAAAGAAGTCAAAGGTTATGTAGTTGATCCATTAGGCAAACACCACTTCGACAACGTCTCTATCGAATAATTAAAAGCATCGCAGGAAGCGCTACGCCCCGGCCTTCTGTAGGCCGGATAAGCGTAGCGCCACCCGGCGTAATGCTTTATTCCGCAACGCATTTTGAGCGGGATAATATTTGTGAGCAATAGCGACTCACGGTTCCAGGCCGTGCGTCCTGAGAGAGAATCCGGGTTATGTTGCAGTTCATTCTCCGACGTTTGGGACTCGTCATCCCGACGTTTATCGGTATTACCCTTCTCACCTTTGCGTTTGTCCATATGATCCCCGGCGATCCGGTGATGATCATGGCGGGTGAGCGAGGCATTTCCCCTGAGCGCCATGCGCAACTGCTGGCTGAACTCGGTCTTGATAAACCGATGTGGCAGCAGTATCTCCATTATATCTGGGGAGTGATGCATGGCGATTTAGGCATCTCGCTGAAAAGCCGTATTCCTGTATGGGACGAGTTTGTGCCGCGCTTTAAAGCGACACTGGAACTTGGTGTCTGCGCGATGATTTTCGCCACCGCCGTAGGGATCCCGGTTGGCGTACTCGCTGCCGTAAAACGCGGTTCTATTTTCGATCATACTGCCGTTGGCCTGGCGCTGACGGGTTACTCTATGCCGATTTTCTGGTGGGGCATGATGTTGATTATGCTGGTTTCCGTACACTGGAATCTGACGCCGGTTTCCGGGCGTGTTAGCGATATGGTGTTCCTTGACGATACCAATCCGTTGACCGGTTTCATGCTGATTGATACCGCTATTTGGGGCGAAGAGGGTAACTTTATCGATGCGCTGGCGCATATGATCCTACCTGCGATGGTTCTCGGCACCATTCCCCTGGCGGTAATTGTACGTATGACCCGCTCGTCGATGCTGGAAGTGCTGGGCGAAGATTATATCCGTACCGCCCGCGCGAAAGGGCTAACCCGCATGCGCGTCATCATCGTGCACGCGTTGCGTAATGCCATGCTGCCGGTGGTTACCGTCATTGGTTTACAGGTGGGGACGCTACTGGCCGGGGCGATTTTGACGGAAACCATCTTCTCATGGCCGGGGCTGGGGCGCTGGCTGATCGATGCGCTGCAACGCCGTGACTATCCGGTGGTGCAGGGTGGAGTGTTACTGGTAGCGACGATGATCATTCTCGTCAATCTGCTGGTAGACCTGCTGTACGGCGTGGTGAACCCGCGTATTCGGCATAAGAAGTAAGGGGCCATCATGTCACAGGTTAGTGAAAATAACGTTACTGCCGCGCCGGTGCCAATGACGCCGTTGCGAGAGTTCTGGCACTATTTCAAACGCAATAAAGGTGCGGTTGTCGGACTGGCGTATGTCGTCATTGTGATCCTGATTGCAGTGTTTGCCAACTTTATTGCGCCGCATAACCCGGCGGAACAGTTCCGCGATGCGCTGCTGGCGCCGCCTGTCTGGCAGGAAGGCGGCAGTTGGGCGCACATTCTGGGCACCGATGATGTTGGCCGTGATGTTCTCTCGCGCCTGATGTACGGCGCGCGTCTGTCGCTGCTGGTTGGCTGTCTGGTGGTTGTCCTGTCGCTGGTGATGGGGATTGTCCTTGGTCTTATCGCCGGCTACTTCGGCGGTCTGGTCGATAACATCATCATGCGTATTGTCGATATCATGCTGGCCCTGCCAAGCCTGTTGCTGGCGCTGGTACTGGTGGCTATTTTTGGCCCCTCCATTGGTAACGCCGCGCTGGCGTTAACGTTTGTGGCACTGCCGCACTACGTACGTTTGACCCGCGCCGCCGTGCTGGTAGAGGTAAACCGCGATTACGTCACCGCTTCCCGTGTGGCGGGCGCTGGCGCGATGCGTCAGATGTTCGTCAATATTTTTCCCAACTGCCTTGCGCCGCTGATTGTTCAGGCGTCGCTCGGTTTCTCTAACGCCATTCTCGATATGGCCGCCCTGGGCTTTCTTGGCATGGGCGCGCAACCGCCGACGCCAGAGTGGGGCACCATGCTCTCTGACGTGCTGCAGTTCGCGCAAAGCGCCTGGTGGGTCGTGACCTTCCCGGGGCTGGCGATCCTGCTGACGGTGCTGGCATTTAACCTGATGGGTGACGGTCTGCGTGACGCGCTCGATCCCAAACTGAAGCAGTAAGAGGTTCGAGATGGCGTTATTAAATGTAGATCAATTATCAGTACACTTCGGCGACGAAGGTATGCCGTTTAAAGCCGTCGACCGCATCAGCTACAGCGTGAAGCAGGGCGAAGTGGTCGGCATTGTCGGCGAGTCTGGCTCGGGCAAATCGGTCAGTTCGCTGGCGATTATGGGATTGATTGATTACCCAGGCCGTGTGATGGCGGAAAACCTGCTCTTTAACGGACAGGATCTGAAACGTATTTCCGAGAAGGAACGTCGCAATCTGGTGGGCGCTGAAGTGGCGATGATTTTCCAGGACCCGATGACCAGCCTCAATCCTTGCTATACCGTTGGCTTTCAGATTATGGAAGCCATCAAGGTGCATCAGGGCGGGAACAAGAAAACCCGTCGTCAGCGAGCGATTGACCTGTTGAATCAGGTGGGCATTCCCGATCCTGCCTCGCGTCTGGATGTCTATCCGCACCAGCTTTCCGGCGGTATGAGTCAGCGCGTGATGATTGCGATGGCAATAGCCTGTCGACCAAAGCTGTTGATTGCCGATGAACCGACCACCGCGCTGGACGTCACTATTCAGGCGCAAATTATCGAGCTGCTGCTGGAGTTGCAGCAGAAAGAGAACATGGCGCTGGTGTTGATCACCCATGACCTGGCGCTGGTGGCGGAAGCGGCGCACAAAATTATCGTCATGTATGCCGGTCAGGTCGTCGAAACCGGCGATGCACACGATATTTTCCGTGCGCCGCGCCATCCCTATACGCAGGCGCTGCTGCGCGCGCTGCCGGAATTTGCCCAGGACAAAGCACGCCTGGCCTCGTTATCGGGTGTGGTGCCAGGGAAATATGACCGTCCGAACGGTTGTCTGCTTAATCCGCGCTGCCCCTATGCGACGGACAAATGTCGCGTTGAAGAGCCTGACCTGAATCTGTTGGCAGGCGGACGTCAATCAAAATGCCATTACCCCCTTGATGATGCCGGGAGGCCGACACGATGAGTACGCATGAGGCCACCTTGCAACAGCCGCTGTTGCAGGCCATTGATCTGAAAAAACATTATCCGGTGAAAAAGGGGATTTTTTCGCCGGAACGTCTGGTAAAGGCGCTCGACGGTGTCTCTTTTACCCTGGAGCGCGGTAAAACTCTGGCTGTGGTGGGGGAATCCGGCTGCGGTAAATCCACACTGGGCCGCCTGCTGACGATGATTGAAACACCTACCGGCGGTGAGCTCTATTATCAGGGACAGGATTTGCTCAAGCATGATCCGCAGGCGCAGAAGTTGCGGCGGCAGAAAATCCAGATTGTGTTTCAGAACCCGTATGGGTCACTCAATCCGCGTAAAAAAGTAGGGCAGATCCTGGAAGAGCCGCTGCTGATTAACACCTCGCTCAGTAAAGCGCAGCGTCGGGAAAAAGCTCTGGCAATGATGGCGAAGGTGGGGCTGAAAACCGAGCATTACGACCGCTATCCACATATGTTCTCCGGTGGTCAGCGCCAGCGTATCGCCATCGCCCGTGGGCTGATGCTTGACCCGGATGTGGTCATTGCTGACGAACCGGTCTCCGCGCTGGATGTCTCGGTACGCGCGCAGGTACTGAACCTGATGATGGATCTGCAGCAGGAACTGGGGCTGTCCTACGTCTTTATCTCTCACGATCTGTCTGTGGTCGAGCATATCGCCGATGAGGTAATGGTGATGTACTTAGGTCGCTGTGTAGAGAAAGGGACGAAGGAGCAGATTTTTAGTCATCCGCGCCATCCGTATACCCAGGCGCTGCTCTCTGCGACGCCGCGCCTGAATCCGGACGATCGTCGTGAGCGTATCAAGCTGACCGGCGAACTGCCAAGCCCGCTCAATCCGCCGCCGGGCTGCGCCTTTAACGCCCGTTGTCGACGTCGTTTCGGACCCTGTACGCAGTTACAGCCGCAACTGAAAGAGTACGGCGGTCAACGGGTGGCCTGCTTTGCCGTCGACCAGGACGAGAATCCGCAGACGTCGGTAAGTTAATGGCATTTATGCCGGATGGCGGCTGCGCCTTATCGGCCTACAAGTACGATGTAGGTCCGGTAAGCGTAGCGCCATCGGGTATTACGCAGGGCAATGATCTGCGGCACGGCTTATTCAATCAATTTTAATAGTGGCGACAGGCACAACAATATCCCATATAACAAAATCAACCAGGTTTTCAGACCACGTAATTTTTCCAGTTTCGTTACTTTATAAATCAGGAAAAAGGGAATGATACACGCGACAATACCATAAAGCGGACTGCCCAACTGGAAAAAGACCAATACTGAGACGCGGAACGAGACCCAAATGACGAGGGTAACAACAATAAAGATACAGATTCCTGACGTCAGTAATAGTGGGTTGACGTTTTTGATATCCATAACGCGACCCAATAAATTCAGAACAATACCTTTAAGCGCTTCGTGAAAACCTAAATAAATACCAAAAAAAGCGGTGAGAACGGCAAAAATATTTAACACTGTTGAGGTGATATGTATAATTTCGCCAGGAATCACCTGAGCGGCCAGCGCCAGCGCTGAAATGTTCTGTTCAAAGGCGGATACCGCTTCTTCATGGCTGATGGAAAAGGTGAACGAGAAGGAGAAAAACAGAATCACCGCAATCAGGGTGATATAACTAATCCGGTGGGTACGAATTGCCATGCGGGTTGCTAACACACGGTCTGCCTCGCGCTTACGATAAGCGATGTTCATTGGGTTTAATACCTGAATAAATACCGCGGAAAAGAAGCAGAATGGGATAGTAAGAAATACGTCGCGAAAGAAAACCGATGCGGCGGGAAAGGCGGAAATATTGCCAAAATTCCAGTGTGGGATCATCGCAAAACCAAACACCAGAATGATCCCGACTTTCACCACCACCATTGGGCCGGAAATTTTAAATAGCAGCTTTTCCCCTCCGGAGGCAATTGCGACCAGGACGGCGAAAATCGCGACTTTATAGACAATAGACTGTGACAGATCGGCCTCAGTCAGACCGAAAGTCTTTATATAGGAGGCGCTATCAAACACCACTGACAGGGAATAAATAAATACCCCATGGATAATCATCAGAAAATAGATTACGCCGAGAAAAATCCCCCAGTTTTTGCCAAGATAATGACTGATAATATCCGTATAATCATCACAGGTTTCGCTTTCTGATAACGTTTTTAGATAAATATCCTGAACGATATAAGTTGCCGGATAAGCGATAATAAAAGCGGTAATAAATACCCAAATACCTTTCAGGCCAATTTGTACCGGCATTAATACGGTGCCAGCGCCGATCGCCATACCGATACACAAAAGTACCCAACCAAAGTCATATTTTGTAAACGGTAATTTCGTTGGGAACGGTGTGGTTGTTGCCTTACTGTTATTTAATGGTAATGTTTCTTCCTGCATAGAGCCCCCTGCCCAAAATATGCACAACTTCTCATCAAGAAGGCGGCATATCACCAGGCTATAGTGCCTTGATACCCGGTGCGGGAAACTGATGACAGCAGTTCACCACGACATCATCAGAATGCTGCTTTTCTGATGGCGCGCTCAAGGTCATGAATAATATCGTCGGGATCTTCAAGTCCCGCTGAAAGACGGATGAGGTCGTCGGTAATACCTGCTTATCGCCATTCCTCTGGCACATTCAATGAGAGTTACGGTATCACCGGGACCGATCGCGAGGAGGCATAATTTACAGAATTGCCCGGCTGACTGCCAGCCTCAGGAAGGCGGAATCTTATTATTACAAATAAAAATATTCGTTTGCGAAGCACTGCGCGTTAAGCGTCTGCCCGCCGTAATAGCAACCTGCGTCCGAAACAGGCCGCAGGGGAAACCTGCGGCCTTTTCTCGGTTTACTGCGGGTAGGGCACCCAGTCGCCGCCATTCAGACGAACGTAGGGCTTACCCTGATACTGAATCACCACCGCATTAGCGTTTTCTGAAACCGGCGCGGTTTGCGGCAGATTGCTGGTCAGCTTGTTCCAGTTCACACTGTCTTCGGTAAAGAGCTTACCGTCCACGGCGCGTACGACCAGTTCGGAAATCGCCAGGTAGCTGCTCGGCTGGTTAATATCAATCGGCGCGCCCTCATGCGGGGCTTTCATGCCAAAAAATTTCACGCCCGCCGGGACATTGGTGATGGAGGGACTGGGAATATCGCGCAGGCCTGAGATCTGCATTCTGTCGCCCTTCAGCGCGCCGCCGTGCTCCGGTACGACGACCACCATCACCTTACGCCCGGATTTCTCCAGTTCGGTAAAGAAGGCGTCCAGTTCATCAAACAATTTTTGTGCGCGGATTTTATAATCTGCCGTTTTGCTGACGCCGGGGAAGTGGTTGCCGTCGTGTAATGGCAGCAGGTTAAAGAAGGTGGCGGAACGGGGATTAGTTTCACGTTCTTCCCCTGCCAACCAGCGATTCAGGACCGCCAGATCGTCATAGACCGGCGAGCCGTCGAATGACAGCAGAGCGGTGGGCAGGCCAGACTGATTCATCAGTTCGCTCTGCATACCACCGTTTTCACGAACTTCTTTCAGGAAGCCGCCAAATTCACCGTTATGATCCATCATCAGATGTTGCGTAAAGCCCAGTTTCGCCAGATTATCAAACAGATAACATTCGTTATCGGCTGGCTGGTAAAGCCGGGTATGCGACGGCTGGCCACAGCTGGCACGCAGCAGACGAATGGCCGCCGGGCCGCTGTATGACGTACCGGAATTAAAGTGCTTAAACAAAATGTCAAAATGCGACCATAGCGGATGCGACATTAAGCCTGCCGCTTCGACATCTGACCAGGAGAGTGAGCAAATATTGATCACCAATAGGTCAAACGGCTGTGCGTCAGGCGGAAGCTGTGCCGGGAAGGTCGTTTTCCGCTTTTCTTCTGCAGTATAGAACGTGTTCAGCCAGGCGTTCAGATTCGCGGTCGTCGGCGGCGCGGTTTGCGCAGGCATATCGCCGATGACGGGTTTATCGCCCGCGGTCGCGACGGTAGCAGCCGCATTACCGCCGGTCGTCGTTACCGTATTGGTTGGCTGACCGGCAGGCCACAGCGTAAAAACCGGGCCTGTTAACGTCAGAACGTTCAGCCACACCATGATGGCGACCACAAACACCGTGACCCGAATCCACTGTGATAAAAATAGCCAGGCGACCAGCAGTACGAAGACAGCGCCGATCATTTGCCAGTTAATAAAACGGGTAATCAGATCAAGCATATAGCCGGAGCTGAATTCCGCCACCTGCGTACCCTGACTCATAATACTTTGCGGACCGGGCAGCCAGGTATCATGCCAGAACAGCGCGAAGCCAATCGGAATGGCTACCCAGTGGCGCAGTCGATGGAGGCGATAATTCGGTATTGGCATCAGCAGGAATGCCATAAACACCAGATTCAACAAAGGATGAAAATTCAGGTAGCCCGCCCACAGCAGGCCAAACTTCACCAGAAAATAGAAGTTCCAGCCGGAAAGACCGCGCCAGTATTGCCAGAGCGGAGAAGGCATAGAGGGAGTTTGAGTATGCTGAGTCATTTTTTGTCGGCCTTGACTTTCGTTGCGCGGCGCAGAGTTCCGGCGGGTTTTACATAGCGAGGTTTGGCAAATAACAGCCGGGTCGTGTCACTGATACGGCGTAAAGAATGACGCGCCAGGTAACCCAGTGGAAAGAAAATCAACGCGCAAAAAAGAATAATTTGCACGATATCGCTGATAGTTATCATGATATACGCTCCGCAGTGTCATCCAGCAATCGTAGCGGTTCTGGAATACGACGCCAGATGCGGCCATCGTGTTCGGCATTAATGACCGGGTCGGCGCGTTTCGCCAGCGGTAGCGGCGTTCCCCACAGTTCCGGTGATAATAAACGCATCTGCACCAGCTCCGCGCTGATTTGTTTATCTTCAAACCAGACCATGCGATTAGAGAAAATATCGCCCGTGGGTAAAGGGAAAATATGGTTTAACGCGGTATCCAGATCGTTTACCCGGCAGAAGGATAAAAACAGCACCAGGCGGTTGCCGCCAATGGTCATAATATCGCCGGTTCGGTTTGGACGACACAACGTCAGCGCCTGCTCGATTCGAATACCCGGCACCGGACGTAGCGCGACCAGAACGCCTTTACCATCGGCGGGCAGTAGTGTGTTGCCCATCATTGTATGCACGGCATCACAGAAGGTATCCCATGGCTGAAAACCGCGCAGCTTTAAGGGCTGCGTCATTGACAGCAATGTGGTGATATCTTCCGGAACGTAACGGTTGAACTGCTGTCCCTGCACGCTTTCAATCAGCGTCAGGCAACGTGAAAGCGGGGCGTTCCAGGGAATAACCATATTGGCGCCGCACCCCAGTAGCAGGCGTTCATCGGTGGCGCGCAAACTGGCGATATTTTCGCGCACGACAATTTTTAGCGCGCTTCCCCGCTGGCGCCGCAAAGTATGAATACGGCGGGCAAGCGGTTCTATCTGGTTATTTTGCGTCAGAGAAAAAATAATCGTTGCGGCCTGTGCCGTGCGCGCGTCGTTGAAGAGCGCTTCGTTATTGTCGAAAAGCGCCCAGTGTTCCGAAAGCGGCGGTGCGCCTTCAAGGACAGCAACGTGGCTGAGAATACGTTTTTCGTCGCTACGCGGCTGAATGGCCGTCTCCTCCTGATGGGATAACGTCCAGCGCTCGTTCTGTTGACACAGCAAGAGCTGTTGCCGGGCGCTGACGCCTTTTTCACTACACCAGAAGGCAATATCGAACAAATGTTGGTCGCCCTGAAAACGTAAACTGGCGAGGCCGGACAGCGAGCGATACTGACCCATCAACAGCGAGGACTGCTTATCACTATTATTACAAGGGTTAATAACCAACACCGTGCAATGATGAAAGCGCGTCCATTTATTCATTTTTTCTAGCCATTTATGTAGGCTTTCTGACGTTATATTCCGCCATGTGTTATTTGCGCAAATAAGAATGAAAAAGTAATAAGTGGGGTTAACAGAACAAAGCAAATCGTGAGGCAAAAAGTATAGCCCTTTTTCTGAATCCGGCATGGTAAATAAGCGGATTTTCTCCGGTCCGTGAGATTCATCTAATTTGATGGCGTTGCCAGGAACGCCCTCCATGCTGATGACGGCGACGTTTGCCTTTTCTGTTTGCGACGCAATCGTTTGATTCACCAGGCTGATAGCATCTTGCTGGCGATCGGTGTTAATCCACCAGACACCGCCGGCTGGCATATGGCGCAGTTCATCCCATAATGATGAGATGCCGAGAGAAAATACGGGGTCCACAGTGTCCCTCATGTCACTATTTTAACTGTTTATCAGTTTACTAGCGAAAGCACAGAAATAAACCTAACATTGAAATTAAAACGCATCAGATTTAGCATGTGAATCAATTTGGCCGGCAGGATGCCCTGTAACTCTGCGCTTTGCATTTTTACACATTATAAATGATGCCACGGAAAGACGAAAAATGAGCGTTCTCCCGTATTGACGACGGGGCGCAATGCTGCCAGTTAGAAATATTTAAAAGGGAGCAACCAGAATGTATAACGATGAACCTGGCGCTCAGTCCGATCCAACGTTGGGCTACACTTTTCAAAATGATTTTCTGGCGTTAAGCCAGGCGTTTTCACTACCCGAAATAGATTATACCGATATTTCCCAACGCGAACAGTTGGCGGCGGCGATTAAAAGATGGCCGCTCCTGGCTGAATTTGCGCAACAACATTAAGGAAGCCATAAATGGCGATTCTGGGATTGCAGGGCGTGCGCGGTGGGGTGGGAACCACATCTATCACCTCAGCACTTGCCTGGGCGTTACAAATCTTAGGGGAAAATGTGCTGGTGATTGACGCCAGCCCCGATAACCTGCTGCGCATGTCGTTTAACGTCGACTTCGTCCATCAGGGGGGATGGGCGCGTTCGTTGCTGGATGGTCAGGACTGGCGCGATGCCGGGTTACGTTATACCTCACAGCTCGATCTGCTGCCGTTTGGACAACTCACTGTGGAAGAGCAGGAAAATCCGCAGACCTGGCAGGAGAGGTTGAACGGGATCGGCTCTGGTATCCAGGCGCTGAAAGCGAGCGGACGTTACACCTGGATTTTACTGGATTTGCCCTATGGCGCGTCGACGCTGACGCGGCGGTTAGTCACATTGTGCGACCATATGCTGGTCATCGCTAACGTTGACGCCAATTGCCATATCCGCCTGCATCAACAGGCGCTGCCTGCTGGCGCGCATATCCTGATTAACGACTTACGCATCGGCAGCCAGTTACAGGACGATCTCTATCAGGTGTGGCTGCAAAGCCAGCGCCGTTTGTTGCCGATGGCGATCCATCGTGATGAAGCGATGGCGGAGTGCATGGCGTCGAAACAACCGTTAGGCGAGTATCGCAGCGATTCATTGGCCGCCGAAGAAGTGTTAACGCTGGCGAACTGGTGTTTACTGCATGATGCGGGCGACAAAACGTTCGCCGGGAGCGCTCTATGAGCGTCCTCTCCCGGTGGTTGCTTATCCCGCCGGTCAGTGCGCGTTTGAGCGAGCGTTATCAAGGGTATCGCCGTCACGGCGCGTCGCCATTTAGCGCTGCGCTCGGCTGCCTGTGGGTGATTCTGGCGTGGATAATGATCCCGCTTGAGCACCCGCGCTGGCAGCGTATTCGCGTCGCGCATAAAGCCCTTTATCCGCATATTAATGCCGCCCGACCGCGCCCGCTTGACCCTGCCCGCTACCTTATTCAGACCCTTTGGCTGGTGATGATAACGTCGGGAAAAGAACAGCATAAACCGCGATGGCGGTCATTTGCGCGCTTGCAGGGCGTTCGTGGACGTTATCATCAATGGATGGATACCTTACCGGAGCGGGTGCGTCAAAAGACAACGCACCTGGAAAACGAAAAAGAGCTGGGACATGTTAGTCAAGGCGCCCGACGTATTATTCTGGGCGTGATCGTGACTTTTTCGCTGGTACTGGCGTTGATCTGTATTACGCAGCCGTTTAACCCGCTGTCACAATTTATCTTTTTGCTATTGCTGTGGGGTGTCGCGCTGCTGGTACGACGTATGCCGGGACGGTTTTCCGCGCTGATGCTCATCGTGTTGTCGCTGACGGTCTCCTGCCGTTATATCTGGTGGCGCTATACCTCGACGCTCAACTGGGATGACCCGGTTAGTCTGGTGTGCGGGTTGATTTTGCTGTTTGCGGAAACTTACGCCTGGATTGTGCTGGTACTGGGATACTTCCAGGTGGTGTGGCCGTTGAATCGTCAACCTGTGCCGTTGCCGAAGGAGATGTCGCAGTGGCCGACGGTGGATATTTTTGTTCCGACTTATAATGAAGATCTTAATGTTGTCAAAAATACCATTTATGCCTCGCTTGGCATTGACTGGCCAAAGGACAAACTGAATATCTGGCTTCTTGATGACGGCGGACGCGAATCATTTCGTCATTTTGCCCGGCACGTTGGCGTGCATTACATTGCCCGCACCACGCATGAACACGCCAAAGCCGGCAACATCAACAATGCGCTAAAACATGCGAAAGGCGAATTTGTGGCAATCTTCGACTGCGACCATGTCCCCACACGTTCGTTTCTACAAATGACGATGGGCTGGTTCCTGAAAGAGAAACAGCTGGCAATGATGCAGACGCCGCACCACTTCTTCTCTCCGGACCCGTTTGAGCGCAACCTGGGACGTTTTCGTAAAACGCCTAACGAAGGCACTCTGTTTTACGGACTGGTGCAGGACGGTAACGATATGTGGGACGCCACTTTCTTTTGCGGATCGTGTGCGGTTATCCGCCGCAAGCCGCTGGATGAGATTGGCGGTATCGCTGTCGAAACGGTAACAGAAGATGCGCATACTTCGCTACGGCTCCACCGACGCGGTTATACCTCTGCCTATATGCGTATTCCGCAGGCGGCGGGGCTGGCGACGGAAAGCCTGTCGGCGCATATCGGGCAGCGTATCCGTTGGGCGCGAGGCATGGTGCAAATTTTCCGCCTCGATAACCCGCTGTTCGGTAAAGGCTTAAAACTGGCGCAGCGGCTGTGCTATCTCAATGCGATGTTTCATTTCTTGTCAGGCATACCACGGCTAATCTTTTTGACCGCGCCGCTGGCCTTTCTGCTGCTCCATGCCTATATCATTTATGCGCCAGCGCTAATGATTGCGCTATTCGTCTTACCGCACATGATCCACGCCAGCCTGACTAACTCGAAGATTCAGGGCAAATATCGCCACTCTTTCTGGAGCGAAATTTATGAAACGGTGCTGGCATGGTATATCGCGCCGCCGACTCTGGTCGCCTTGATCAATCCGCACAAAGGGAAATTTAACGTCACGGCGAAAGGCGGGCTGGTGGAAGAGAAGTACGTCGACTGGGTGATTTCGCGTCCATATATCTTTCTTGTCTTGCTTAACCTACTCGGCGTGGTGGTAGGTATATGGCGGTACTATTACGGTCCGGAGAATGAAATGCTGACCGTCATTGTTAGCCTGGTATGGGTCTTTTACAACCTGGTGATTCTCGGCGGCGCGGTTGCGGTTTCGGTAGAAAGTAAACAGGTCAGGCGTGCGCACCGGGTAGAGATTGCCATGCCGGGGGCCATCGCCCGCGAAGATGGTCATCTGTTCTCCTGTACCGTACATGACTTTTCCGACGGCGGGCTGGGAATCAAGATCAACGGCCAGGCGCAGGTGCTGGAAGGGCAGAAAGTGAACCTGTTGCTTAAGCGCGGACAGCAGGAATACGTCTTTCCGACGCAGGTGGTGCGCGTAACGGGCAATGAGGTTGGGCTGCAACTGATGCCGCTCACCACCAAACAACATATTGATTTTGTGCAGTGTACCTTCGCCCGCGCCGATACGTGGGCGCTTTGGCAAGATAGCTTCCCGGAAGATAAACCGCTGGAAAGCTTGCTGGATATTCTGAAGCTGGGTTTTCGTGGCTATCGTCACCTCGCGGAGTTCGCACCGCCTTCAGTAAAAGTAATTTTCCGGTCGTTGACGGCGTTAATTGCCTGGATTGTATCGTTTATTCCGCGTCGCCCGGAGCGGCAAGCGGCGATACTACCGTCGGATCGGGTTATGGCTCAGGCTCAACAATGATGATAATGCGATGAACAGAAAATTGTCCTGGATTTGTGCAGCGGTAATAGGATTAAGCGCGTTTCCTGCTTTCATGACGGTGGCGGCGCCAGCTACGCCGCCATTGATAAATGCTGAACCCACTGAGCCTGCGCAGCCGCCAGTAACTCCGCTGCCAGGACAGGCGAACTCTGGCGTCGATACGCCAATCGTCGCGCAAGCTATGCCTTCCCGCGAGGTAAAACTGACTTTTGCGCAAATTGCGCCGCCGCCGGGCAGTATGGTGTTGCGCGGCGTTAACCCTAACGGTGGCTTTGAATTTGGTATGCGCAGCGATGAAGTGGCGGCAAAAGCGATGTTGAATCTGGAATATACGCCATCGCCGTCACTCCTGCCGGTTCAGTCGCAGCTTAAGGTCTATCTCAATGATGAACTGATGGGCGTACTGCCAGTCACGAAAGAGCAATTGGGGAAAAAGACTCTGGCGCAAGTGCCTATCAATCCGCTGTTTATCACCGACTTTAACCGGGTGCGTCTGGAGTTTGTCGGCCATTATCGTGATGTGTGCGAAAACCCGGCCAGCAGCACCCTGTGGCTGGACATCGGGCGAAATAGTACCCTGGATCTGACTTATAACACGCTGGCGGTAAACAACGATCTGTCACACTTCCCGGTACCGTTCTTCGATCCGCGAGATAACCGTCCGGTGACGTTGCCAGTGGTATTTGCCGGCACGCCGGATCTGGCGCAGCAGCAGGCGGCCTCTATCGTCGCGTCCTGGTTTGGGTCACGGGCGGGCTGGCGCGGCCAGCGCTTCCCGGTGTTGTATAACCACTTGCCGGATCGCAATGCGATCGTCTTCGCCACCAACGATCAACGCCCTGATTTCCTGCGCAATCATCCTGCGGTCAACGCGCCGGTTATCGAGATGATAAACCATCCGGATAACCCGTATGTGAAGTTGTTGGTGGTATTAGGCCGCGATGATAAAGATCTGGTGCAGGCGGCAAAAGGCATTGCGCAAGGGAATATTCTCTTTCGCGGTTCCAGAGTCGTGGTTAACGATGTAAAACCATTGCTGGCGCGCAAACCGTACGATGCGCCGAACTGGGTTCGTACCGATCGCCCTGTCACCTTTGGCGAACTGAAAACCTACGAAGAACAGCTTCAGTCGAGCGGGCTGGAGCCCGCGCCAATCAACGTGTCGTTGAATCTGCCGCCGGATCTCTATTTATTGCGCAGCAACGGTATTGATATGGATCTCAACTATCGTTATACCTCGCCGCCAACCAAAGACAGCTCGCGGCTGGATATCAGTCTGAACAACCAGTTCCTGCAAGCTTTTAGCCTTAGCAGTACGCAGGAAACCAATCGGCTCTTGCTGCGCTTACCGGTCCTTCAGGGGTTGTTGGATGGTAAAACGGATGTCTCGATTCCGGCGCTAAAACTGGGGGCGATGAACCAATTGCGGTTTGACTTCCAGTACATGAACCCGATGCCGGGCGGTTCGGTGGACAACTGTATTACCTTCCAGCCGGTACCGAATCATGTGGTGATAGGGGATGACTCCACGATCGATTTTTCAAAATACTATCACTTTATTGCAATGCCGGATTTACGCGCGTTCGCCAATGCCGGCTTCCCGTTCAGCCGGATGGCCGATCTGTCTGACACACTGGCGGTGATGCCGAAAAACCCGACCGAAGCGCAAATAGAAACATTGCTAAATACGGCTGGCGCTATCGGCGGGCAGACCGGTTTTCCGGCGATTAATCTGACAATGACCGATGATGGCGCTCAGATTGCGGATAAAGACGCTGATCTGCTGATGATTGGCGTTATTCCGGACACGTTAAAAGACGATAAGCGTATTGATCTGCTGGTGCAGGCGACCCAAAGCTGGGTGAAAACCCCGACGCGCCAGACGGCTTTCCCGCCAGTTATCCCTGATAACACCGATCGCGCGGCAGATGCGCAAGCTACGGTCACCGCCAGTGGGCCGATGGCGGCGGTGGTAGGTTTTCAGTCACCGTTTAATGACCAGCGCAGCGTAATTGCTCTGCTGGCTGACAGTCCGCGCGGCTACCAGTTATTGAACGATGCCATGAACGACAGCGGTAAACGCGCTGCGATGTTTGGTTCCGTTTCGGTGATCCGCGAATCCGGCGTTCACAGCCTGCGGGTAGGTGAGGTTTATTACGTTGGGCATCTGCCGTGGTTTGAGCGGCTATGGTATGCGCTGGCGAATCATCCGGTGTTGTTAGCGGTGCTGGCGGCCATCAGCGTGGTATTACTGGCCTGGGTATTGTGGCGCCTGCTACGTATTCTCAGCCGCCGTCGTCTCGACCCTGACCATGAGTGATACATGATGACTATGCTGCGCGGATGGATAACGATTGTCGTCATGCTGACGGCAATGAATGCACAGGCGGCCTGTACATGGCCTGCCTGGGAACAGTTCAAAAAAGATTACATGAGTCAACAGGGACGTGTTATCGATCCGGGCGACGCGCGAAAAATCACCACGTCCGAAGGGCAAAGCTACGCGATGTTCTTTGCCCTGGCGGCAAACGATCGACCGGCGTTTGCGCAACTGTTTAACTGGACGCAAAACAATCTGGCGCAGGGAGCGCTGCATGAACATCTGCCCGCCTGGCTGTGGGGACAAAAAGATCCCGACACCTGGGAGGTACTGGACAGCAACTCTGCGTCCGACGGCGATATCTGGATGGCATGGTCGTTGTTGGAAGCCGGTCGTCTGTGGAAAGAGACACGTTACACCGAGGCAGGTACGGCGCTGTTAAAACGCATCGCCCGTGAAGAGGTTGTGAATGTACCGGGGTTGGGTTCGATGCTGCTGCCTGGCAAAATCGGCTTTGCCGAGGCGAATAGCTGGCGCTTTAACCCAAGTTATCTGCCGCCACAGTTAGCGCAATACTTCAGTCGTTTTGGCGCGCCGTGGTCGACGCTACGGGAAACCAATTTGCGGCTTTTGCTGGAAACTGCACCGAAAGGTTTCTCGCCGGACTGGGTGCGTTATGAAAAAAAGCAAGGCTGGCAGTTGAAACCGGAAAAAACGCTTATCAGTAGCTACGATGCGATTCGCGTCTATTTATGGGCGGGAATGATGCATGACGGTGATCCGCAAAAAGCGCGTTTACTGGCGCGATTTAAACCGATGGCAACGTTAACGATGAAAAACGGCGTTCCGCCGGAGAAAGTGGATGTCGCCAACGGTAACGCACAAGGGACGGGGCCGGTCGGGTTTTCCGCTGCTTTACTGCCCTTCCTGCAAAACCGTGATGCCCAGGCCGTACAACGGCAACGGGTCGCAGACCATTTTCCTGGCAACGACGCCTATTACAACTATGTACTGACTCTCTTTGGACAAGGCTGGGATCAGCACCGTTTTCGCTTCACCGTCAAAGGTGAATTATTACCTGACTGGGGCCAGGAATGCGTAAGTTCACGTTAAGTCTCATACACTCTTTTTTGCCGGATAGCGGTCGAAAGGCTTTACCCGGCAGAAGGGGGGCTCATCGGGCGTTATTAGGATTATCGCTGGGTATTGCGCTAACTCCGCTTGCCGATGCGGCGACCTCCGCGCAGCAACAACTGCTGGAGCAGGTTCGGTTGGGAGAGGCCACGCACCGTGAGGACCTGGTCCGTCAGTCACTTTATCGGCTGGAGCTGATCGACCCGAATGATCCGCAGGTGATTGCCGCTCGTTTTCGTTATCTGCTGCGACAGGGAGATAGCGACGGGGCGCAGAAGCTGCTTGATCGGCTGGCGCAGCTGGCGCCGGATTCAACGGCGTATCAATCTTCCCGCACCGCAATGCTGCTCTCCACGCCGCAAGGACGCCAGGCTTTGCAGGAGGCGCGTTTACTGGCGACAACCGGGCATACTGAACAAGCGATCGCCAGTTACGATAAGCTATTTAAAGGCCATCCGCCGGAAGGCGAGCCGGCGGTCGAATACTGGACGACCGTGGCGAAATTGCCCGCTCGCCGTGATGAAGCGATTAATCAGCTACAGAAGCTCAATGCTGTTAGCCCGGGTAATAACACCCTACAAAATGCGCTGGCGCAACTGTTGTTCGCCAGCGGACGACGTGATGAGGGATTCGCGGTGCTAAAACAGATGGCGAAATCCAGTTCGGGACGCGGCGCGGCCTCCGCTATCTGGTATCAGCAGATAAAAGATCTCCCGGTTAGCGACGCCAGCGTAAACGCGTTACAAGACTATCTGACGCAGTTTAGCGAAGGCGATAGCGTGTCTGCCGCCCGCGACCAGCTTAGCGAACAGCAAAAACAGTTGGCCGATCCGGCGTTTCGCGCCAGATCGCAGGGCATCGCAGCGGTGAATGCCGGAGAAGGCGGCAAAGCCATTGCGCAATTACAGCAGGCGGTAAACGCCAGGCAGGACGACAGCGAAGCGGTCGGCGCGCTGGGGCAGGCATATTCACAGCGTGGCGATCGCGCCCGCGCCGTGGCACAGTTTGAAAAAGCGTTGGCCATGGCGCCGCACAGTAGCAGCCGCGATAAGTGGGAGAGCCTACTGAAGGTCAATCGCTACTGGCTGTTAATTCAGCAGGGCGACGCTGCCTTAAAGGCCAATAATCTGGCTCAGGCGGAGCGCTTCTATCAGCAGGCGCGCGCGGTGGACAACACCGACAGCTATGCGGTGCTGGGGCTGGGGGATGTCGCGATGGCGCGTAAAGATAGCGCCGCCGCAGAACGTTATTACCAGCAGACGCTGCGTATGGATAGCGGCAATACCAATGCTGTGCGCGGGCTGGCGAACCTCTATCGCCAGCAGTCACCGGAAAAAGCCGCTACGTTTATAGCGTCTCTTTCTGCCAGCCAGCGGCGCAGTATTGATGATATCGAACGTAGTCTGGAAAATGACCGTCTGGCGCAGCAGGCTGAAACGCTGGAAAGCGAGGGGAAATGGACCCAGGCTGCAGAACTGCACCGTCGTCGTCTGGCATTAGATCCGGGCAGCGTGTGGGTGACGTACCGGCTATCACGCGATTTGTGGCAGGCCGGACAGCACGCCCTGGCTGACACGTACATGCGCGCTTTGGCGCAGCAGAAGCCACACGACCCGGAACAGGTCTATGCTTATGGACTTTATCTTTCCGGCAGCGATCGGGAACGGGCGGCGCTGGCGCATCTTAATGCTCTGCCGCACAGCCAGTGGAATAGCAATATTCAGGAACTGGCGGACCGACTGCAAAATAATCAAGTATTGGACAGTGCCAACCGTCTGCGCGATAGCGGTAAAGAACGCGAAGCGGAAGCCTTGTTACGTCAGCAGCCGCCTTCTACGCGCATTACATTAACGCTGGCAGACTGGGCGCAGCAGCGCGGCGATTATGCGGCGGCTCGCGCCGCCTATGACGCCGTTCTGGCGCGCGAGCCGGGTAATGTTGATGCCGTATTGGGGCGGGTAGAAATTGATATCGCGCAGGGCGATAACGCCGCGGCGCGCACTCAACTGGCGGCTTTGCCTGCGGCGCACATCACTTCCATTAATATGCAACGCCGTGTCGCGCTGGCGCAGTTGCAGCTTGGCGATATCGCGGCGGCGGCGCGGATGTTTAACCGCATTGTTCCGCAAGCAAAAGCACAGCCGCCATCAATGGAAAGCGCGATGGTATTGCGTGACGCCGCCGGTTTTCAGGCGCAAACGGGCGAGCCGCAGCAGGCGCTGGAAACCTACAAAGAGGCGATGGTCGCCGCGGCGATTACGCCGGTTCGTCCACAGGATAACGATACCTTTACCCGTCTGACGCGTAACGATGAAAAAGACGACTGGCTGAAACGCGGTGTACGTAGCGATGCGGCAGATTTGTACCGTCAGCAGGATCTGAATGTTACTCTGGAACATGATTATTGGGGATCGAGCGGTACTGGTGGTTACTCCGATCTGAAAGCGCATACCACCATGTTTCAGGTGGATGCGCCCTGGCTGGACGGCCGGGCGTTCTTTCGTACCGATGTTGTCAATATGGATGTTGGCCGCTTCTCAACGGATGCTGACGGGAAATACGATAACAACTGGGGCACCTGTACGCTGGAAAAATGTAGCGGACACCGCAGCCAGGCTGATACGGGCGCGAGCGTGGCGGTCGGTTGGCAGAATGAGACCTGGCGCTGGGATATTGGCACGACGCCGATGGGCTTTAATGTCGTTGATGTGGTTGGCGGCATCAGCTATAGCGACGATATTGGGCCGTTGGGTTATACCCTGAACGCGCATCGTCGTCCGATCTCCAGCTCGCTGCTGGCATTTGGCGGCCAAAAGGATGCCACCAGTAATACCGGCACCAAATGGGGCGGTGTTCGGGCCAACGGCGGTGGCGTCAGTCTCAGCTATGATAAAGGCGAAGCAAACGGTGTCTGGGCCTCGCTTAGTGGCGACCAGTTGAGCGGTAAAAATGTGGAAGATAACTGGCGTGTACGCTGGATGACGGGTTATTACTATAAGATTATTAATGAGAATAACCGCCGTGTTACCGTTGGACTGAATAACATGATTTGGCACTACGACAAGGACTTGAGCGGTTATTCGCTGGGTCAGGGCGGTTATTATAGCCCACAGGAATATCTGTCGTTTGCGGTGCCGGTGATGTGGCGGCAGCGTACGGAAAACTGGTCGTGGGAGTTAGGTGGCTCGGTATCCTGGTCGCACTCCCGTAACAGGACCATGCCGCGTTATCCACTGATGAATTTAATTCCGGCGGATTATCAGGAGGAGGCGCGTGACCAGACCAATGGCGGCGGCAGCAGCCAGGGGTTTGGTTATACCGCGCGGGCGCTGGTTGAACGCCGGGTGACTTCCAACTGGTTTATTGGTACAGCGGTAGATATTCAGCAGGCGAAAGACTATACCCCAAGCCATCTGCTGCTGTATGTGCGTTATTCCGCGGCAGGCTGGCAGGGTGATATGGATTTACCGCCGCAGCCATTAGTGCCTTACGCCGACTGGTAATTATGGAGTTCCGCCTGTGTATTGACAGGCGCCGTAGGCCTGATAAGCGCAGCGCCATCAGGCGCTATAATTAACTATTATTCAGAAAAGTCCTTTTCAGATACAGCCTCTCTTAATGCCGCTGCAATCGGGTATACTCAGGCGGCAGTCCGGGATATCCAGGGAGAGTCAATTTGCGCGTCAGCCGCTCGTTAACAATTAAACAGATGGCAATGGTTGCGGCCGTTGTCATGGTGTTTGTTTTTGTCTTTTGCACCGTTCTGCTGTTCCATTTGGTACAGCAGAACCGCTACAACACGGCTACGCAACTGGAAAGCATCGCGCGATCTGTCCGGGAACCCCTTTCTTCCGCTATTTTAAAAGCGGATCTTCCTGGCGCGGAGACCATTCTGGAAAGCATAAAACCGGCGGGGGTGGTGAGTCGCGCCGATGTGGTGTTACCGAATCAGTTCCAGGCGCTACGTAAGCGCTTTATTCCTGAACGTCCCGTGCCGGTTATGGTGACGCGGCTCTTCGAATTGCCGGTACAAATTTCTCTGCCGGTCTATTCGCTGGAGCGACCGGCTAACCCGCAGCCTCTGGCCTACCTTGTATTGCAGGCGGATTCGTACCGCATGTACAAGTTCGTTATGAACGCGCTGTCTACGTTAGTGACCATTTACTTACTTTTATCGCTGATGCTGACGGTGGCGATCGCCTGGTGTGTAAATCGCCTGATCGTGCATCCGTTGCGCAAAATCGCTCGGGAGCTGAACGACATACCGCAGCAGGAACTTATCGGGCATCAGCTGGCGTTGCCGCGCCTGCACCAGGATGATGAGATCGGGATGCTGGTGCGCAGCTATAACCTCAACCAGCAACTGATGCAGCGTCAAAGCGAAGAGCAAACAGATAACGCGATGCGTTTTCCGGTTTCCGATCTGCCTAATAAAGCCTTTTTAATGGGGCTACTTGAGCAGGTGGTCACCCGCCAACAGACAACGGCGCTGATCGTTGTCACCTGTGAAACTTTGCGTGATACGGCGGGTGTGCTGAAAGAGACGCAGCGGGAGATTCTCTTGCTTACGCTGGTGGAAAAACTGAAATCGGTGCTGTCGCCGCGCATGGTGCTTACCCAGATCAGCGGTTATGACTTTGCTATTATCGCCCACGGCGTTAAAGAGCCGTGGCACGCCATCACATTAGGTCAGCAAATACTCACTATCATTAATGAACGGCTTCCCATCCAAAGTATTCAGTTGCGCCCAAGCTGCAGTATTGGCATCGCGATGTATTATGGCGATCTGACGGCTGAGCTGCTTTATGGCCGCGCGGTTTCCGCTGCATTTACCGCGCGCCGAAAAGGTAAAAATCAGATCCAGTTCTTTGATCCGGCGCAGATGGAGGCTGCTCAACAGCGTCTTACCGAAGAGAGCGATATTCTTACCGCGCTGGATAATCATCAATTCGCAGTGTGGCTACAGCCACAGGTTGAGATGAGTAGCGGCAAAGTGTTAAGCGCCGAAGCCTTATTACGTATGCAGCAGCCGGACGGTAGCTGGGAATTGCCGGAAGGGCTAATTGAGCGCATTGAGTCCTGTGGTCTGATGGTCACGGTAGGCCATTGGGTGCTGGAAGAGTCCTGCCGTCAGCTTGCCGCCTGGCAGGAGCGCGGCGTAACGCTGCCGCTCTCCGTCAATCTTTCCGCGTTACAACTGATGCACCCTGGCATGGTGTCAGAGCTGCTGGAATTGTTAAACCGTTATCGTATTCAGCCAGGTACGCTGATTCTTGAAGTCACTGAAAGTCGCCGTATCGACGATCCGCACGCTGCTGTCGCCATACTGCGTCCGTTACGAAACGCAGGTGTGCGTATCGCACTGGATGATTTTGGCATGGGCTACGCGGGACTGCGCCAGCTACAGCACATGAAGTCGTTACCGATCGATATCCTTAAAATTGATAAAATGTTTGTCGATGCGTTACCAGAAGATAACAGTATGGTGACGGCAATTATTCTGATGGCCCGCAGCCTGAATTTGCAATTGGTTGCGGAAGGCGTGGAGAACGATGCACAACGTGAGTGGCTGGAGCAAGCTGGCGTCAACGTGGCGCAAGGCTTCCTGTTTGCTCGCCCCGTCCCGGCGGATATCTTTGAAGAACGGTATTTGCCGCACGTAAATCCTGATTACAAAAGTTAAAAAAGGTCGCGCTTGTGCGAGCCAGTTCAAACTTTTTAACATTTTTGTTTCAATTATGATCTTGGTGCATTTCTGTCATGTTGTGTGGGTGTTATTTTAAGGCCGCAGGTTACTCATAACCTTACAAGACCTGTGGTTTTTACTTCAAGGACACCCTATGAAAACCTCTCTATTCAAAAGTCTCTATTTTCAGGTCCTGACAGCAATCGCCATTGGTATTCTCCTTGGCCATTACTATCCTGAACTGGGCGCACAAATGAAACCGCTTGGCGACGCGTTCGTTAAGCTCATTAAAATGATCATCGCTCCTGTCATCTTCTGTACTGTTGTGACGGGCATTGCAGGCATGGAAAGCATGAAAGCGGTGGGCCGTACCGGCGCGGTTGCGCTGCTTTACTTTGAGATTGTCAGTACGATTGCACTGATTATCGGTCTTATCATCGTCAACCTCGTACAACCCGGCGCCGGGATGAACGTTGATCCGGCCACGCTGGATGCCCAGGCCGTGGCCGTTTATGCTGCACAGGCCAAGGAGCAGGGCATCATCGCCTTTTTGATGGATGTCATTCCGGGCAGTGTGATTGGCGCGTTCGCCAGCGGTAACATCCTGCAGGTCTTACTGTTTGCTGTGCTATTTGGTTTTGCGCTGCATCGTTTGGGCAGTAAAGGCCAGTTGATTTTCAATGTCATCGAGAGTTTTTCGCAGGTCATTTTCGGTATTATCAATATGATCATGCGTCTGGCCCCGATTGGCGCGTTTGGCGCGATGGCCTTTACTATCGGTAAATATGGCGTCGGTTCACTGGTGCAACTGGGGCAGCTCATCATCTGCTTCTATATCACCTGTATTCTCTTCGTCGTGGTCGTGTTGGGGACGATTGCACGGATAACGGGCTTTAGCATTTTTAAATTTATTCGCTATATCCGGGAAGAATTACTGATTGTACTCGGCACCTCCTCTTCCGAATCAGCACTGCCACGTATGCTCGATAAGATGGAAAAACTGGGGTGCCGTAAGTCGGTGGTGGGACTGGTGATCCCGACCGGGTATTCGTTCAACCTTGATGGAACCTCTATCTACCTGACAATGGCGGCAGTATTTATCGCCCAGGCGACGAACAGCCATATGGATATCTTCCACCAGATAACCTTGCTGGTCGTCCTGCTGCTCTCCTCGAAAGGTGCTGCGGGCGTGACAGGCAGCGGCTTTATCGTGCTGGCGGCTACGATTTCCGCCGTAGGTCATTTGCCGGTGGCGGGGCTGGCGTTAATCCTCGGTATCGACCGCTTTATGTCTGAAGCGCGTGCGCTGACTAACCTGGTGGGTAATGGTGTAGCGACGGTAGTTGTCGCCAAATGGGTGAAAGAGTTGGATCACCAAAAGCTGGATGATGTGCTTAATAATCGTGCGCCGGATGGCAAAACGCACGAAATTTCCTCCTAATCTCGCCACTTATGCCCGTAGTCCCTTCCAGGACTGCGGGTGTTTGCGCATAATTGACCCCTGCGCCCAAAGCATACAGCATGATGCTTAGGGATTATTTCACTTCTTCCGTGACATTTTTAGGTTCTTGCGGTCTAACACGAAGTGTTTTTACGTCATATTCAGGCATCCCTGCCGGGGCTGTCTTTTTATTACCAGGATTGTTGATCAGGGGTTTACATGCAGGGCACAAAAATTCGACTCTTAGCAGGCAGTCTGTTGATGTTGGCCACTGCCGGCTATGTGCAGGCAGATGCGCTCCAGCCCGATCCGGCATGGCAACAGGGGACGCTGGCCAATGGTCTACAGTGGCAAGTATTGGCCACGCCGCAGCGACCCAGCGATCGTATTGAAATTCGTCTGCAAGTTAATACCGGTTCGCTCACCGAAAGTACGCAACAGAGCGGTTTCAGCCATGCGATTCCCCGTATCGCGCTGACGCAAAGCGGCGGTCTGGACGCTGCGCAGGCACGTTCTTTATGGCAGCAGGGAATGGACCCTAAACGTCCCATGCCGCCTGTTATCGTTTCTTATGATTCCACACTCTATAACCTCAGCCTACCCAATAACCGCAATGATTTGTTAAAAGAAGCGCTGACCTATCTGGCGAATGTTTCTGGTAAATTAACCATTACGCCAGAGACGGTGAATCATGCGTTAAGCAGCGAAGATATGGTCGCGACGTGGCCAGCAGATACTAAAGAGGGCTGGTGGCGTTACCGCCTGAAAGGGTCGGCATTATTAGGGCACGATCCCGCGGAACCGTTAAAGCAGCCAGTAGACGCGGCCAAAATTCACGCTTTCTATGAAAAATGGTACACCCCGGACGCGATGACGCTGATTGTTGTCGGCAACATTGATGCGCGTTCCGTTGCCGAGCAGATTAATAAAACGTTTGGTGCGCTAAAAGGTAAACGTGAAATACCCGCCCCGGTGCCAACGCTGTCGCCGCTGCGGGCGGAATCGGTAAGTATTATGACCGATGCAGTACGCCAGGACCGTCTCTCCATTATGTGGGATACGCCGTGGCAGCCGATTCGCGAATCGGCTGCGCTGTTACGCTACTGGCAGGCGGATCTGGCGCGCGAAGCGCTCTTCTGGCATATCCAGCAGGCATTAACCAAAAATAACGCGAAAGATATTGGCCTGGGGTTTGACTGCCGGGTGCTGTTTCTACGCGCGCAGTGTGCCATCAATATTGAATCGCCTAATGATAAGCTCAATACTAATTTGAGCCTGGTGGCGAATGAGCTGGCAAAGGTACGCGACAAGGGGCTGCCGGAAGAGGAGTTTACTGCGCTGATAGCGCAGAAGAATCTCGAACTACAAAAGCTGTTTGCGACCTATGCCCGTACCGATACCGACATTTTGATTGGGCAGCGTATGCGTTCGCTACAGAATCAGGTGGTGGATATCGCGCCAGAACAATATCAAAAGCTGCGCCAGAGCTTTCTCAATAACCTGACCGTCGATATGCTCAATCAGAATCTGCGCCAGCAGCTATCGCAGGATATGGCGTTAATTTTGCTACAGCCGCAGGGCGAGCCGGAGTTCAATATGAAGGCGCTAAAGGCGACGTGGGATGACATCATGGCTCCGGCGCCTGCCACCGCTGTTGAAACGGATGAGGCACATCCGGAAGTGACGGATATTCCGGCGGCACAGTAACCTGCCGCCCGTAGGTCCGGTAAGTGCAGTGTCACCGGGCATTTTGCCCGGTGGCGGCGTGACGGCCTTATCTGGCCTACAGGCAGCGCGTCAACACAGGCCCGGTAAGCGCAGCGCCACCGGGTAAAAGTGAATCCCTTACTGCGGCATGGCGTCGCGCGGGATAATTGCCCCACGATGCTGGATCACCGTACTGGCCGTCAGGTGCCCCCGTTTCGCGGCATCCGTCGCGTGGCCGCCTGTCAAACGGACAGACAGATAACCGGCGCTGAAGGAATCGCCTGCGGCGGTGGTATCTATGACTTTTTCTTTCGGGAGTTTTATCGCCGGAACGTCAACGATCGATTCACTCTGAATCGAGACCAGGCAAGACTCCGCGCCACGTTTTACGACCACTTCGTGTACACCTGCCGCGTGGGTGCGGGCAATGACCTCCTCCACCGGTTTCTTACCCCATAGCGCGTCTTCATCGTCCAGTGTCAGGAAGGCGATATCGGTGCATTCCAGCATCTTTTGATAGACCTGCTGCGTCTCTTCCCGGCTTGCCCATAAACGCGGGCGATAATTATTGTCAAAAATCACTTTCCCGCCATTGGCGCGGCATTCTCGTAGTAAAGAAAGTAATTTATCACGGCTGTCCGGGCTTAAAATCGCAAGGCTAATGCCGCTCAGATAGAGATAATCGAAAGTCGCCAGCGTCTCGCAGATCGCCGCTGACTGCTCGCTTTCCAGCCAGAATTTCGCCGCTGCTTCGTTACGCCAGTAGTAGAAGGTCCGTTCACCGGTATCGTCAGTTTCGATGTAGTAGAGCCCAGGCAGACGATTTTCCATTCGTTGCGTCAGTGAGGTATCCACGTTTTCATGCTGCCAGGCGTTCAGCATGTGTTGGCTAAAACTGTCGGTCCCCAGCGCCGTCACATAGTGAACGGTCAGGTCTGCGGAATCGACCTGGCGGGCGATATAAACGGCGGTATTCAACGTATCGCCACCGAAGCCGCGCTGAACATCTGCGCCTTTCTGTGACAGTTCAATCATGCATTCGCCAATCACGGCAATCTTTTTAGACATAGTCGTGAACCTGATCTGTAAAAATTAGCGTTAGTGTGCGCTGTGGAGGTTTTGTGGTCAATCATATTAAAACATCGTTCCATTATTTTTTGAGCCAGAACGTATTTTTGACAGGTTTTGGTGACCTCTTTTTATTTTGCCGGAGTGCGAGGGTAAAGTTCTCTGCCTGAACGCCGATAACCTTTGACAAGTCCGGACAGTCACACTCCCATTAACAGGACAACTGAGATGATAAAGCAGGTTATCCAGCAGCTAAGCGTCCCTGATGCAGGTATCGAGAACTTGCAGGAACGGCGCTATTGGCTGCAATGCGAGCGTGCCTATACTTACCAGCCGATATATCAGACGAATGGCCGTCTGATGGCGGTTGAACTTCTGACGGTCGTCACCCATCCTGATAACCCTTCCAGACGTATTGCCCCGGATCGTTATTTTGCGGAATTAGCGGTTCGACACCGTATTGAGGTGGTGAAAGAGCAACTTCATCAGCTTGAACAAAAAGCCGATTTTTTCACCCGCCACCACTTGTTGGCATCGGTCAATGTGGACGGCCCTACGCTGATTGCGATGCGTCGGCAGCCGGATATTCTGGCAACGATGGAGCGCTTGCCCTGGCTGCGTTTCGAACTCGTCGAACATATTCGTTTGCCCAAAGACTCCTCTTTCGCCTCAATGTGTGAGTTCGGCCCGCTATGGCTGGATGATTTCGGTACCGGTATGGCTAACTTTTCAGCGCTGAGTGAAGTGCGCTATGACTACATAAAAGTCGCGCGGGATCTGTTTGTCATGCTGCGTCAGACCCCCGAAGGGCGTAACCTTTTCATCTTGCTGCTGCAACTGATGAACCGCTACTGCCGCGGCGTGATTGTCGAAGGCGTGGAGACGCTGGAAGAGTGGCGTGATGTTCAGCGCTCACCCGCATTTGCGGCTCAGGGCTATTTCCTTTCCCGCCCTGTGCCGCTGGTATCGCTTGAAGAGGTCATACAGACCCTGTAACGCAGACTGCTCCCATAATCTGTGGTATCACGGGGCGCGGTCGTCCTCCTTTTTCGTCTGGCTGAACTATCTTTAGGACAGGCAAGGGAAGAAGTGAGGAAATAACACATGACTAAAGCAGGCAAAATAACCGCCGCCATTACAGGGACTTTCTTGTTGTTGATCGTCATAGTTATTATTTTGATCGCAACATTTGACTGGAACCGCCTTAAACCGACCATCAACCAGAAAGTCTCTACCGAGCTGAACCGGCCTTTCGCGATTCGCGGCGATTTAGGCGTGGTGTGGGAACGTCAAAAGCAGGAGACCGGCTGGCGAAGCTGGGTGCCGTGGCCGCATGTCCACGCCGAAGACGTCATTCTCGGCAATCCGCCCGATATTCCAGAAGTGACGATGGTGCATCTGCCCCGCGTTGAAGCGACGCTCGCCCCGCTGGCGTTACTGACCAAAACTGTCTGGCTGCCGTGGATCAAACTGGTGAAACCCGATGCGCGTCTTATTCGTCTGTCCGAGAAAAACAATAACTGGACCTTTCATCTCGCACAAGACGAGAATCCGGACCCGAATGCTAAGCCTTCTGCCTGGTCCTTCCGGCTGGATAATATTCTCTTCGACCAGGGGCGAATCGCGATCGATGATAAGGTCAGCAAAGCGGATATCACTATTCTGATCGATCCGTTAGGCAAACCGTTGCCGTTCAGCGAAGTGACGGGAACGAAAGGCAAAGACGATAAAGCCAGAGTGGGCGATTATGTCTTCGGCCTGAAGGCGCAGGGGCGTTATAACGGTGAACCGTTGACCGGTACGGGGAAAATAGGCGGTATGCTGGCATTGCGTAGCGAAGATACGCCTTTTCCGGTGCAGGCCGATTTTCGCTCTGGCAATACGCGGGTGGCCTTCAGCGGCGTGGTCAATGATCCGATGAACATGGGCGGCGTCGACCTACGGCTTAAATTTTCCGGCGATTCACTGGGCGATTTATATGATTTAACTGGCGTATTGCTGCCGGATACGCCGCCGTTTGAAACTGATGGTCGGCTGGTGGCGAAAATCGACGCTGAAAAGTCATCGGTATTTGATTATCGCGGTTTTAACGGGCGCATTGGCGACAGTGATATCCACGGTTCCCTTACTTATACCACTGGTAAACCGCGCCCAAAACTGGAAGGCGACGTTGAATCGCGCCAGCTACGGCTGGCCGATCTCGGGCCGCTGATTGGTGTGGATTCCGGGAAAGGCGCTGAGCAGTCGAAACGGTCTGAACAGCGCAAAGGCGAGAAGAATGTTCAGCCGGCGGATAAAGTATTGCCTTACGATCGCTTTGAAACGGACAAATGGGACGTTATGGACGCCGATGTCCGTTTTAAAGGCCGACGTATTGAACATGGCAGTAATCTGCCGATCAGCGATCTGTCGACCCATATCATTTTGAAAAACGCCGACTTACGTCTCCAGCCGTTGAAGTTTGGTCTGGCAGGCGGCAGCATTGTATCCAACATCCATCTGGAAGGGGATAAAAAGCCGATGCAGGGACGGGCGGATATACAGGCGCGTCGACTGAAGCTTAAAGAACTGATGCCGGATGTGGAGCTGATGCAGAAAACGCTGGGCGAGCTGAACGGCGATGCGGATATTCGCGGTACAGGCAATTCAGTCGCCGCTCTGCTTGGCAACAGCAACGGCAACCTTAAATTGTTGATGAATGATGGGTTGATTAGCCGCAACCTGATGGAAATCGTGGGACTGAACGTCGGCAACTATATTGTCGGGCAGATTTTTGGCGATGACGAAGTCCGGGTTAACTGTGCGGCGGCGAACCTCAATATTACGAACGGCGTAGCGCGGCCGCAGATTTTTGCTTTTGATACGGAAAATGCGTTGGTTAACGTGACCGGCACAGCGAGTTTTGCCTCTGAACAGCTGGATTTAACCATCGATCCGGAAAGTAAGGGGATTCGCATTATCACGCTGCGATCGCCGCTTTACGTACGTGGGAGTTTTAAAAATCCGCAGGCGGGTGTGAAGCCCGGCCCACTGATTGCGCGCGGCGCGGTTGCGGCGGCGCTGGCGACGTTGGTGACCCCCGCCGCTGCTCTGCTGGCACTCATCTCGCCTTCTGAAGGCGAAGCCAATCAGTGCCGGACAATTTTAACGCAGATGAAGCAGTAACGTAAAACAGAGTACCGGAGGGCGAGGCAAAGCGTCTTAACCGGCCTACGTAATGCTCACCTCGTAGGCCGCATAAGCGCAGCGTCATCCGGCTGCGCCCCTATTATAACGACTGATGACGCGTCTCATGGGTTAGCAGCAGCGCAATCAGCGTCAGCGCGGCCATGGACGCCAGGTAAACCCCAACGGCGGCCAGTCCATAGTGACTCTGCAACCATGCGGCAATATACGGAGCGACGGAAGCGCCCAGAATCGATGACACATTGTAGGAAAACGACGCACCGGTATAACGTACTTCCGTTGGGAACAGCTCCGGCAGTAGTGCCCCCATCGGGCCGAAGGTTAACCCCATCAGACTCAAACCTAATAACAGGAACGCGAATACCAGCGCTGGATTGCCGGAACCCAGTAACGGAGTAAAGGCGAACAACGCGAAGAGGATGATGAGCGTGGTAATGATAACCATGCTTTTCCGACGGCCAAATGCATCCGCCAGTAGGCCGGCGACAGGCACCATCACGCCGAAACCAATCACTGCCATCATCAGCATCCACAGTATTTCATTACGCGGCAGGCCAAGCCCCACAGGTGCAGCGGCGGTACTGTAAGTCATGGAATAGACGGTCATGATATAGAACAGTGTATAGGTTGCCAGCATAATGAACGTGCCGAGAATGGTTACGCGGACATGTTTCGTTAACAATGTGCCCAGCGGAATTTTCACCTGTTTTTTCGCTGCAGCCACTTTCGCAAATACCGGTGTTTCATGCAGTGACACGCGCACATACAGGCCGATAATGACCAGTACCGCTGAGAAAATAAACGGGACGCGCCAGCCCCAGCTCATAAACTGTTCGTCCGTCAGCAACCATGAGAGCAGCAGAAAGGTGCCATTAGCGAAAAAGAAGCCGATAGGCGCGCCCAGCTGCGGAAAAGATCCATACAACGCGCGTTTACGCGGCGGCGCATTTTCTGTCGCCAGCAGCGCCGCGCCGCCCCACTCGCCGCCCAGGCCCAGCCCCTGGCCGAAACGCGCCAGCGCCAGCAGCAACGGTGCGAAAATGCCTATCGTCGCGTAGCCCGGTAACAGGCCGATAATGACCGTCGAAATCCCCATGGTCAGCAGCGAGGCCACGAGGGTGACTTTGCGGCCTACCCGGTCGCCGAAATGACCGAATAGCGCAGAGCCAATTGGACGCGCCACAAACGCGATAGCGAAGGTGGCGAGCGATTGTAGCGTTGCCGCGGTGGGATCGCCTTGCGGAAAGAAAATATGAGGGAATACGATCACCGCAGCGGTGGCATAAATATAGAAGTCGAAGAACTCAATCGCGGTGCCGATAAGCGAGGCGACGACAACTTTATTGCGTGAGTTTACCGGAACATGTTCCTGCTCATGGTCGAGTGTTGTGGCGGTTGTTTGCATATAATTTTCTTATTTTTGGCGAACGAATGGCCATATTACGCACAGCAAATGATATATTTCAATCTGTAACAAAAATGAAAAATGGTCAAAAAAGACGCAAAAAGGGGATAATGTTTAGGCCCGCAATTTCGCTTCTATGAAATGCTTCACATAATTTTAAATCTGGTGGATAAAACTGGTTTAAGGTTAAATAAAAGTTAATGTATGGATTTATATGCTGAAACAAAGGCCGAGGGCGGAAGGTCGTGCCTGATGATAGGCCGGATAGGACGTCGCCCGTCGCCATCCGGCATCAACCCGCAAGTTAGTGTTGGGTTTTTCCTGGCATTCGTGGGTCATCCTTGTATTCGGCGGTCGCTATCCAGGCTGCGCAGAATAACGTCAGACGGGCAAAAAAGTAAAAGAACGCCATCAGACCGAGTACAGAGCCAAACGCCGCGCCGGAAGGCGATTTCACCAGTGATGGCAGCGTATAGGTCATAATGATTTTAATTACTTCAAAACCGATAGCGGCGATAAACGTACCGCGAATCAATGCTTTTTTACGTGGACGGTGACGAGGCAGGCGCCAAAAAATCCAGAAGAAAAGCAAATAGTTGGCAAAAATAGAGATCGTCAGGCCAATCAAATGCCAGGCGGGTTTTAACCACTCAATACTGTCAAGATACAATGCTGAAATAATCATCTGCTGGGCGGAGCCCGCGATGGAAGTAATAGACAACGTAATGATTAAAGCGACCAATAACCCAATCAGTGAGATAAAATCACGCAGATATTTGAGCCAGATTTTTTCCTGATCCTGCGGTGTTCGCTCCCAGACATCCCGCGACTGGGCACGAATCGCTTCCCGCAGATTCCCCATCCAGTTAACGCCGGAGTAGAGCGCGATACCCAGTCCGACCAGCCCTACCGTGGTACGTTGTTGAACCGCCGTGTTAATCGTATTTTTCAGCGTGGACGCCAGCGTAGGATCGCTCACATTCATCAATATCTTGCTGAAGATATCTTCCAGCAGATTAGGATGCGAAGCGAGAATAAAACCGGCTGCGGCAAAGGACACCATCATTATCGGGATCATCGACAGAAACGAGAAGTAGGTGATAGCCGCGCCAAACTGATTGCCCAGCCGGTCATTAAAACGTTCGGTCGCGCGAATGAGGTGAGCCACCATCGGCTGGCGCTGGATTTTTTGCATCAGGGCGGTGAGGGAATGCAACGCCTGATTTGCTTTCTCACTTTTTTCCGGCGCGTGATGCGGCTGGGTTTCAATTTTTTGTACCGGGTCGAGTTCCAGTTCCTGAATGGGGCGTTTTACGTCATTTTCCTGCGTCATCAGGTCGGTCGTCCTTCATCATCAATCGAGTATTTCAGTATAGCTTCTCCCCGGCTGATGCCGAAAAGTAGCTATTCTGTGGCATCTTTGATTGCCTCCGTCAGCCATGTCATAAACAGATGTACCCGGCGGGAAAGATTACGGCGATGGGGATAAAGCAGAGTGACCGGTAGCGGGCTGGCGCGATATTGCGGCAAAATCTCAACGAGCATTCCAGCGCGTAAAGCTTCACGCACCGTCACGCGCGGCGTCTGAATGATGCCCAGTCCTGCCAGACAGGCACTATGCCAGGTTTCCGTACTGTTTACGGTTAACATTCCGCCAGTTTTTACCCATTGCATACCGTGGACGGTGTCGAGGGCAAAACCCGGTGAAGAGACGCCTGGCGTCAATGAATAATGCACCATTGCATGTGAGGTCAGGTCATTAAGACTTTCCGGATAACCAAATCGTTCCAGGTATTGTGGGCTGGCGCAGTTCACCATCGTCAGATTGCCAAGTGGGCGTGTCAGTATCCCTGGCGCGTGTAACGGCCCTGTACGTACCACACAGTCGAAATCCTCGCGTAATACATCGATCTGGCGATCGCCACTGCAGAGCTCCAGCGCAATGCCGGGATAATGATGTAAAAAAGTGGGCAGACGCGGCATGATCAGACTGTTTGCGAGACCAGACGGTATATCTACCCGTATTTTTCCGCTGATACTGGCGGGGTCAGGCTGGAAAAAACTTTCCAGTTCATCCAGGTTGCTCAACAGATCTTTTGCTCGCTCATAGTAGATCATTCCATCCTGAGTAAGCTGTACCCGCCGGGTGGTGCGGTGGAGCAGGCGTATACCCAGCTGGTTTTCCAGCGCTTGTATCTGCCGGGAAATACTGCCTGTGGGTAGACCGGCCTCTTCTGCCGCCCGGGAAAAGCTTTCCCGTTCCGCCACACGGATAAATAATTTCATTGCATATATTTTATCCATCATCAGGCTCTATTGTTGTCTTGAGTGTAACAATAATACTAAAAACGCCTTTTTATTGATTTTCTAGCATCTAATAAGGGCTTTCGCAAACGTTGTCTGCGTGAAGGATTACGTTTGATAGCGTTGCACATCGGATTTCCTCCTTGAATACGGTGACTGCTGCGTTAAAAAACCGTGAAACGAGGCGAGGATAGTAAAATAGTGACGATAAAAGCGGAGATGATGGGATGGAGAGTGCGTGTGTCGATGCTATTTTAACCGGGTTTGCCGCCGCGACAGTGAGAGGCTTTATCACTTTTTTAACGCCGTGTGCTAATTTATACTTTGTAACATATCAAGCGAAAAACAGGCGTTTCCTTTGCGGTGCACCAGGGGTACTCTTTCGGTAAATTAATATTCAAGATGACATTATTTGTCTGCTTTAATAAGATATTCCTTAAATTAAACCGTTAATTTTATCCACTTCTGTAATCCCGAACCTGAAGCTGTAAATAATCATAATCTCCCGCTTCCTTATACGATGGCTATCGGTAAAATGGCCCAGGCCAAATGGCGAATTCTTATTTTACCCTGTGGGTAATACCCTTCCTCACCTTGAGGCTATTATCTTACCCTGGCGGAGAAAAGTAATGCAGGTAATCATGTTTGACAGGCAGTCAATATTTATTCACGGAATGAAAATCAGTTTGCAACAACGTATTCCGGGAATAAGTATCCAGAGTGTCGGTCAGGCTGAAGAGCTATGGCAAAAAGTAGAGAGCCTGCCAGAAGCGCTGGTCATGCTCGATGGCGGCCTGGAGGCTGAATTTTGCCGCTGGCTGCTGCAAAGGACGGTGCAGCAATTTCCCGAGGTAAAGATTATCATTACGGCAACGGAAAACAGCCAGAAGTGGTTGCATGAAATGATGCAATTTAACATTCAGGCCATTGTACCGCGTGATTCCGACGCGGAGACCTTTGCCCTTGCGCTCAATACTGTCGCTCGCGATATGTTGTTTTTGCCGGGGGACTGGTTAAATTCAACCGCGCCGGAATCCCGCGATATAAAATCATTAAGCGCCCGTCAACGGGAAATTTTAAAGATGCTTGCCGCAGGCGAGTCGAATAAGCAAATTGGACGAGCGTTAAATATTAGTACCGGAACTGTTAAAGCGCATCTTGAGTCGCTCTACCGACGACTGGATGTAAAAAATCGTACTCAGGCCGCTATGATGTTAAACGAAGCGAATTAATAAGATTAAACGACAGCCCACCGGGTCCTGTCGGTGAAATATCCCCCGTATTGATTAACGATAAAAAACGCTGGTGTCCGATGCTGAACATCAGCGCAATAAGCGTTTCACGTTGAAACTGATCATTAAGTTCCGGTAGATAAGTTTGTAGCAGCTTATCGCAGTTATTGAGGTCATCCAGCAAGAATGCTTCTGCCTGTTTGGGCGTAATGAACGTTGTCGTCTCATCCGGCGTCAGCATATGCCCATAACCAATCACCTGATTTCCCTGCCGATCGCGATACTTTTCCAGCGACAGACCTTGCCACTGTTTAATAAACGCAACACAGGCAGGGCTAAAACGCGTTGAAATGTGCGGCATGGCGCTTTTCTCATAAAAAGCGCGATTATAAAGTGTACTGCCAGCATGACTAGCGGTCAGATGACCTGGCGCTGGCAGGGAAAAGGTCTAGGCCGCTTGCCGTTACGCTATGTTGACAGAATGAAAAGCTAATGTTTTAGGTTAGCAACCGATCTTCTTATAAATTTGCAATGATTAAGATTAAGTCACTGAAATGTGGCTAAATCTGGTATATCTATGAAAAAACATAATTAAAAGAGAACTCAGATCTCGTCGCGGGATCGTCTTTTTAGGGAAGATAATGACGAATAGCGCTTCGCAGGCGATACGCGCGCCTTTTGAACATAGTCTGGGAATTATCCGCCAGGCATCAATGGAAATCTTGCTGCTGCTGGGCATTCATACCGCAGAGGGAAAAGATCCCCGGTGGTTCATGGAACAACTGGAGCAGGCGCGTCTCAACCTGGGCGGGTGGGGCGCGGTAGCGAAAAAATTGCGGATAAATGACGCGCAGTTAAGTCAGTTTATGCTGCAACTGCGCCACCTTCAACAGCAGGTCCCGCAGTATGACAATGGGCAAGAGGTGAGCGAAAATCAGCTGATTGCCGCTTTGCGTTTTGTCACCACGCTGGAACACCTCCGCCAGCAGCAACCATTGCTGACATATCAAACTGACCTGGAAGAACTCAGCCAGGAGACGCATCTTGAAGCGCAGCGTCAACTGCGCGCACTAGAGCTGACATTAAAAGCGCTTATTGCACGCGCCTGGCCGGACCGGGCGTCTTTGAATCACTTCCTCAAGCAAAATTTCGGCCCGGACCGGTTGCGACAGTGGCTGAAGCAGGGAGAAGATCAACATGCGCTGGAAGGTATGTTGTTTAGCGAGCTGGCGCTCATGGTGGTCGATAAGAAATTGTTTGCCCGCCACTACGTCAGAATTTTTAATGATGCCTCAGCGCTGACATTGTTCGCCGAACCCCGTACAACACTGCGTCTGTTTCTGGATAATTGCCGCCTCGCGCGAAATGAGGTTATCGCCAGACAGCCGCTTACCTCAGCGCAACTTATGCTGCTCAACGTTCAGTATCAGCAAATCGTTCGGCCCATTCAGCGGGCCTATGCCGAAAAGCGTACCCGCGTGAATCCGGCTTCGTTTCTGATGGTGGATGACCGGGAACTGCGCCAGTTTTGGGAGACTGCGCGGCGTAAAGATCGGCAGACCGGGACAGACAAACATGAAATCAGTGAGAGTATTGAACCACCGCGTAAGCGGCCTCCGCGTACGCCTGAAGAACGTGAGCAACTCATTTCCGGCGCTTTGTGGGGTGGGGTTGGCGTCATGACGCTGACGATACTGGCGGGCGCGTTCTGGCTATTTAGTTCGCCGTCGCCAGGCACCGGGAACGGGCAAGCTCCCGCCATTGCGCAGGATGAACCGCCGCGCGAGGCGCCTTCCGCGCGGGAAACGCTCAATCATATGGGGATTACCTGGGATGCGTTTACTATGCGGGCGGCGATAGATCGCAATGATACGCGGGTGACAGCGTTGTTTCTGCAGGGAGGAATGAACTGGCAGCTCGCGTGGACGGAGCAGGCGTTTGCGACGGGTCATACCGAAGTGTTGCAACTGTTGTTGCGTTATCCCGCGCTGATGGATGAGGTAAAACCCTGCCGACGATTTATCACGACGTTAAGCCATGCGATGTCGGGAGGCGCTCCCCTGACCGCGATGCATAAAACCTATCTGCAAACGTTTTGCACGGTACCGGCTGTTGTGACGCGCCAACAGCACGATATGGAACAAGCCCGGTTACGCGCTCACGCCCGGCCCAGCGCAGAAAATAAAAAATGGCTGAAAATTCAGACAGCCATTTATAATGCGATTCACTAGCGGCGGACAGGCGTTACCGCGGCAACGGGTTAAGGTTCTCCGTAAAGGCCAATCAAACGGCGCACCACGCCGTTGGTCCAGCCGAATCCATCCTGGAGCGGATACTCGCCCCCGCCGCCTTCGCGGGGCGTACCGCCGGAAATATGGTATTTCTCAATCAGTTTATGATGCTGCTGATAAAAATGGTTCACCGTTTTTAACCAGTTATGGGCGATCTCATCGCCCAGCATATCGTCGCCATAGAGTTTGAAACCCTGGATTGCCATCCATTGTAGCGGGGCCCAGCCGTTCGGCTTATCCCACTGTTCACCGGTTTCGTATTCCGTGGCCATAATTCCGCCGGGCGTTAACAGGCGGCTGCGTACCACATTCGCCAGGCGGTCGGCCTGTTCATGGCTCGCCATACCGACATACAGCGGCACGATGCTGGCAGCAGAAAAGAGTGCCATTTCTTCGCGCCGCCAGTCATAGTCGCGATAACAGCCGTTTTCGTCATCCCACAGGTAATGGTTCACCGCGGCGCGGCGATCGCTGGCTTTCTGGCGAAATAATGCTTCAGTTTCACGTTCGCCTTTCAGCGCGGAAATATTGGCGATGGCACTCTCCAGTTTGTACAGAAAAGCGTTCAAATCGATGGGAATAAACTGAGTCGTGCGTATACTGGCAAGCCGACCTGCGTCACGTAACCAGCGTGACGAATAGTCCCAGCCGGATGCCGCTCCGGCGCGCAAATCCCGGTAGACTTCATTGGCTGGACGGCCAGAATGTTTGGCGGTTTCGACATCTTCCAGCCAGGACTCGTCGCGCGGCGTGTCGCGATCGTCCCAGTAGCGGTTCAGCAGGGAACCGTTCGGCATCCGCACGACATGGCGGTAGGCCTGGTTGAGCGCCAGCGATTCGGCGCCGTCCATCCAGAAAGCGTATTCCATTTTAAGATGGTCAAGATAACGCCGCGCACCGCGCACGCCATCTTCTTCGAACAGTTCAACCATCAGAGCGAAAACCGGCGGCTGAGAGCGGCTCAGGTAGTAGGTACGGTTGCCGTTGGGAATATGCCCGTAATTTTCAATCATCCAGGCAAAATTATCCGCCATACATTTAAGTAAGTCTTCGCGCCCGCTTTCCGCCAGACCCAGCATGGTAAAATAAGAGTCCCAATAATAGGTTTCGCTAAACCGGCCGCCCGGGACGATATAAGATTGCGGCAGCGCCAGCAGCGAAGACCACGGAATATGATCTTGCGGTTCGCGCGTCAGTATCGGCCAAAGCTGGTCAATATGTTCTTTGAGCGAGTTTTCGGGGTTAGAGACATACTCGCTGGATAAGGTTTCCGGTAGCCAGAAATGGTTTTCGACGAAGCGGCGTAAGTCAAAATCACGGTGGCGTCTGACCTTACGGTAGCGGATAAGGATATCGAGCGGGTCCATTTTTGGCGCGCAGTCCGGGAATGTTTTACTGTCTGGAAACAGTTTTGTTGACTGTACATGCTCGAACAGTTCGAGATAACGATCGGCAGGCGTCAGGGCGTCAGAGGCGGGAAGCCCCTCGATCATCTCCGGCTCCGGTTCCGCCTCGATCATTTCATCCAGCTTTAACTCGCACGGATCTGTTTCATACAGCAGATCGACATCGATCGTCAGATCTTCAGAAGGCGTGGGGTTTACTTTCTGGTTGAGCATAATGACAAGGACCTCCGGCTTGCGTCGTAAAAGATACGGGTGTTGCCCGGCTGTCTATTAAGCGTAGACATTCGCTTCGATACATGGGTTGCAAAGTGTGCTGTGGATCACATTTTGTAGTTTGCCTGTAAAAAAATAGTTGTCTAACTCATTGAATTTTATAAACAAAAGCCTTTTTTCATGACGTCTCCCTTCGACCTAAAATCAGAACATTCGTTTTGCAGCGATCTACCTACGTAGCCGCATAGCGTGGATTGACAAGCAAAGGTAATGTAAATAGTTATAATACAGGGCATGGCATCATGATAATACAAATGGATACAAATAATGGAGCAACCCGACACCAATAGCGCCAGGCCGCTTTATAAGCAGCTCGAGACTGCATTAAAAGAGGCCATTGTGCGTGGAGAGTATAAACCAGGACAGCAAATTCCGACGGAAAATGAACTTAGCGCGCGCTGGCAGGTGAGCAGAGTCACAGTCCGTAAGGCGCTGGATGCGCTGGCGCGTGAAAATTTGCTGACCCGCGTTTCCGGTAAAGGCACTTTTGTCTCCAGTGAAAAATTTCAGCGCAGTATGACCGGTATCATGAGTTTCAGTGAGTTATGCCAGTCCCAGGGGCGTCGGCCAGGATCAAAAACGATTAAATCTGTTTTTGAATCGGTAGATGATGAGACAAAAGCGTTACTGAATATGAACGATGGTGAAAAAGCCGTGGTTATTGAACGTATTCGCTATGCCGATGATGTTGCAGTGTCGCTGGAAACGGTCCAGCTTCCTCCGCGTTTTGCCTTTTTACTGGAAGAAGATCTCAACAATCACTCTTTGTATGAATGTTTACGTGAGAAACACCATTTATGGTTTACCCATTCCCGTAAGGTGATTGAGCTGGTTTATGCCAGCTTTGAGGTTGCCCACTATCTCGGGGTCAATGAGCGTTATCCGTTGATTTTGATAAAAAGTGAAATGGTTGATAACAAAGGAGAACTCTCCTGCGTTTCGCAGCAGTTGATTGTTGGCGATAAAATACGTTTTACCGTATGACGTGAATGTTACGCCAATGGTTAGCAGGCTGAATCGGGATCCAGATCGCGGATCCCGATTTTTTTTGGTTTTCATCTTGATCGAATGTATTTAAATGTCATATAAAAATAACAATACATTATGAGTCATTTGCGGCGAATTCTCGCCTGTATCATTGATGGAACCAGAGGAAAGCATGATGGGTATGAAAGAGACAGTTAGCAACATTGTGACCAGTCGGGCGGAGAAAGGGGGCGTTAAATACGTTTATTATGTGGCGTGCGGCGGCTCTTATGCGGCGTTCTATCCGGCGAAAGCGTTTTTAGAAAAAGAGGCGAAAGCGTTAACTGTCGGTCTGTATAACAGCGGTGAATTTATCAACAATCCGCCGGTAGCGCTGGGAGAAAATGCCGTTGTGGTTGTCGCCTCTCACAAAGGTAATACGCCAGAGACAATCAAAGCGGCTGAAATCGCCCGTCAGCACGGCGCGCCGGTCATTGGTTTAACCTGGATAATGGATTCACCGTTGGTGGCGCATTGCGACTATGTGGAAACGTACACGTTTGGCGACGGTAAAGATATTGCCGGAGAGAAAACGATGAAAGGCCTGCTGAGTGCGGTCGAGCTGCTCCAGCAGACGGAAGGGTATGCGCACTACGACGATTTTCAGGATGGCGTCAGCAAAATCAATCGTATTGTCTGGCGCGCTTGCGAGCAGGTTGCGGAGCGCGCGCAGGCGTTCGCGCAGGAATATAAAGACGATAAAGTCATTTACACCGTCGCCAGCGGCGCAGGCTATGGCGCAGCCTACCTGCAGAGCATCTGTATCTTTATGGAAATGCAGTGGATACATTCGGCCTGTATTCATAGTGGTGAGTTTTTTCATGGACCGTTTGAAATTACCGATGCGAATACGCCTTTCTTCTTCCAGTTTTCCGAGGGCAATACGCGGGCGGTGGATGAACGCGCGTTAACCTTCCTGAAAAAATATGGCCGCCGGATTGAAGTTGTCGATGCGAAAGAACTGGGGCTATCTACCATTAAAACTACGGTTATTGATTATTTTAACCACTCACTCTTTAATAATGTGTATCCCGTTTATAATCGGGCGTTAGCCGAGGCGCGTCAGCATCCATTGACCACGCGTCGCTATATGTGGAAAGTGGAATATTAATTAACTCAGGATTGATAAAAAAGCAGGGACGCTTTTTAATTTAAATATCAGGCAAGGAATACTTATGAGCATCAGTGTATTGGGTATTGGCGACAACGTTGTCGATAAATACCTGCATTCCGGTATCATGTACCCCGGCGGTAATGCATTAAATTTTTCTGTCTATGCGAAATTAGTAGACATCCCCAGCGCGTTTATGGGGGCGTTTGGCAATGACGATGCGGCGCAGCATGTACAAGATGTATTACATCAATTACAGATAGACATCTCTCATTGCCGCTATTATGCCGGCGAAAACGGTTATGCCTGTATCCGTCTCAATAACGGTGACCGGGAATTTGTCACCAGCAATAAAAATGGTGTATTGCGGGAACATCCTTTTAGACTGACCGACAGCGATCTTCGGTATATATCACAATTTACCTTAGTCCATTCCAGCATTAACGGCCACCTGGAATCGGAGCTGGAGAAAATTAAACAACAAAACGTCTTATTATCTTTTGATTTTTCCTGGCGCGGTACAGATGAATATTTTGAAAAGGTGTGCCCGTGGGTAGATTATGGCTTTATCTCCTGTAGCGGTTTATCAACAGATGAAATCAAAGCCAAAACAAGTCAACTTTATCACTATGGCTGTCGGCATATTATTGCTACTTGTGGGCATGATAAGGTTTATTATTTTTCCGGCAAAGAGTATCTGGAGTGGCAACCTGATTATATCGAACCTGTCGATACCCTTGGCGCAGGCGACGCCTTCTTAACCGGTTTTCTGCTTTCTATTGTGCAGTCTGGTATGGCGCAACCGGATAAAGCAAGCGTATTACACGCCATGCAGCAGGGGGGAAAATCGGCAGCTCAGGTTTTATCTCATTATGGCGCATTTGGGTTTGGTAAGCCGTTTGCGCAGTAGGTTACGTCCCTCAATGTAAAGCGACATTCACTCCAGATAATCCAGGAGGAAGTATGTTTTGGACGGAGTTAGGTTTTATCCTTGTGGCCCTGATGATAGGCGCCAGGATTGGCGGCGTATTCCTGGGGATGGTCGGTGGATTAGGCGTCGGCGTAATGGTTTTTGTTTTCGGCCTGACACCCTCTACACCGCCAATTGATGTTATTCTGATTATCCTTTCTGTTGTCCTGGCGGCCGCGTCGTTACAGGCTTCCGGCGGGCTGGATTTACTGGTTAAACTGGCGGAAAAAATTCTGCGACGTCACCCTCGCTATATTACATTATTAGCGCCGTTTATCTGTTATATCTTCACGTTTATGTCAGGAACGGGACATGTCGTTTATAGCTTATTGCCAGTTATTTCCGAAGTTGCGAGAGATTCGGGCATTCGACCGGAGCGGCCATTATCTATTTCCGTTATCGCCTCGCAACAGGCGATAACCGCCAGTCCTATCTCTGCCGCTATGGCGGCGATGATGGGGTTAATGGCGCCGCTGGGCATCTCTATTTCAACCATTATGATGATTTGCGTACCCGCCACGTTAATCGGCGTAGCGATGGGGGCAATAGCGACCTTTAATAAAGGAAAAGAATTAAAAGATGATCCGGAATATCAGCGTCGACTTGCTGAAGGATTAATTAAATCCGCGCAGAAGGAAAGCGAAAATATCGTGGTTGGCTGGCGCGCCAAATTATCGGTGGCGTTATTTCTGACCAGTGCGATCGTTATCGTTCTGTTAGGATTGATTCCGGCGTTACGGCCAATGGTGGACACAGCGAAAGGGCTTCAGCCGCTGTCGATGTCTGCTGCTATCCAGATTACGATGCTTTCGTTTGCCTGCCTGATTGTGCTGTTATGCCGCCCGCAGGTCGATCAAATTATTAGCGGTACGGTATTTCGGGCCGGTGCGCTGGCGATTGTCTGCGCCTTCGGTCTGGCCTGGATGAGCGAAACCTTCGTGAATGGGCATATCGTGCTGATTAAAGCCGAAGTACAAACGTTGCTACAGCAGCATACCTGGCTTATCGCCATTATGATGTTTTTCGTGTCCGCCATGGTCAGCAGCCAGGCGGCAACCACCTTAATACTGCTGCCGTTGGGGCTGGCATTAGGCTTGCCTGCGTATGCTTTAATCGGCTCCTGGCCTGCGGTTAACGGCTATTTCTTTATTCCGGTGGCAGGTCAGTGTCTGGCGGCGCTGGCTTTTGACGATACCGGTACGACGCGCATCGGGAAATATGTGCTTAACCATAGTTTTATGCGTCCGGGATTAGTTAACGTGATTGTCTCGGTTATTGTTGGGCTGCTGATAGGGAAAATGGTGCTGGCCTGATTGCCATTAATGTTCTTACTGCCCACGTCACCTATTATTTTTAATTCAGAGGAAGAAAATGAAAATTAGAGTTTTCATGGCCACCGTGTTGCTGCTCATCAGTCATTGTGTATTTAGCGCAACGTCACTACCGCATATTGTTATTCTCGCGACAGGCGGTACTATCGCCGGGACGGCAGCCAATAATACGCAAACCGCCGGCTATAAATCCGGTGAACTTGGCGTGCAAACATTAATAAATGCCGTACCGGAAATGAGTAATATCGCTCGCGTTGACGGCGAGCAGGTGGCGAATATTGGTAGCGAAAATATGACCAGCGATATTATCCTGAAACTTTCGCAAAAGGTGAATGCGTTATTGGCGCGGGACGATGTTGACGGTGTGGTTATTACTCACGGCACTGACACGCTCGATGAAACCGCCTACTTTCTTAATTTGACCGTGAAAAGTGACAAACCGGTGGTGTTTACCGCTGCAATGCGGCCCGCGTCGGCAATCAGCGCCGATGGCGCAATGAACCTGCTGGAAGCGGTCACGGTGGCTGCCGATCCGAACGCAAAAGGACGCGGCGTGATGGTGATTTTAAACGATCGTATCGGTTCTGCGCGCTTTGTGACGAAAACCAATGCCACGACGCTGGATACCTTTAAAGCGCCGGAAGAGGGCTATCTGGGGGTCATTGTTAATGGTAACCCGCAGTTCGAAACGCGGGTGGAAAAAATCCATACCCTGCGATCTGTTTTTGACGTACGTAATATCAAAAAATTACCCAATGTGGTCATTATTTACGGCTATCAGGATGACCCGGAATATATGTATGATGCGGCGATCGCCCATCATGTCGACGGCATTATTTATGCCGGAACCGGCGCAGGTTCAGTGTCCGTACGCAGCGACGCGGGGATTAAAAAAGCGGAGAAAGCCGGGATTATTGTAGTACGTGCTTCCCGCACCGGAAATGGCGTGGTTCCTCTGGATAAAGGACAGCCGGGACTGGTGTCCGATTCGCTCAACCCGGCGAAGGCGCGGATATTGCTGATGACGGCGTTAACCCGGACGCGTAATCCGGAACTGATTCAACGTTATTTCAGTACGTATTAATCAGTTTGTTCTGTGCGCCCATGTTACAGGATGGGCGCACAGGAAATTAACGCATGGTCACAAACTCTTCCGATGCGGTCGGGTGGATGGCGACGGTATTATCGAAGTCTTTCTTGGTTGCACCCATCTTCAGCGCTACCGCGAAGCCCTGCAACATTTCATCCATACCGAAGCCGATGCCGTGGATGCCCACAATTTTCTCTTCCGGCCCGACGCAGACCAGCTTCATACGGCACGGTTGGCGGTGCGTTGTGACAGCGGTATACATGGCGGTAAACGACGATTTATAAACCTTCACTTGCTCATCGCCGTACTGCTCACGCGCCTGTGGCTCGCTTAACCCGACGGTACCGATAGGCGGATGGCTAAAGACCACGGTCGGGATATTGCTGTAGTCCAGATGCTCGTCCGGCTTGTTGTTAAACAGGCGTTCGGAGAGGCGGCGACCGGCAGCAACCGCGACGGGCGTTAGTTCTACCGCGCCAGTATTGTCGCCAACGGCGTAAATTCCTTCAACGTTGGTATTCTGGAATTTATCGACAATGATGTGACCTTTTTCATTGGTTTTCACGCCCGCTGCCGCCAGGTTAAGATTATCAGTCGCCGGTTCGCGACCAATCGCCCAGATCAGGCAATCAACGGTTTCGCTGCGGCCATCTTCCAGCTCCAGAGTCAGACTGCCGTCGGCGTTTTTTACCACGGCTTTCGGTACAGAATGGGTGTGCAATTGCGGGCCTTCGGCGTTCATCACTTCAACCAGAGTGTCGCTAATCATCGGGTCAAAACTGCGCAGTGGCGCATGTTTACGGACAAACAGATGCGTTTTGGCACCCAGTGCGTTGATCACGCCAGCCAGTTCAACGGCAATATAACCTGCGCCAACCACTGCGACGCGCTCCGGCAAGGCAGGCAGTGCAAAGAAGCCGTCGGAATCAATGCCGTACTCCGCGCCCGGAATGTTCGGATGGCTCGGACGACCGCCGGTAGCGATCAAGATATGGTCGGCGGTGATGGTTTCGCCGTTCACTTCAATGGTTTTGGTATCGACAAAGCGGGCAAAGCCTTTGATCACATCCACGTTATTTTTGCCCAGCACGTTGTCGTATGAAGTATGGATGCGGTCAATATACGCGGTACGGCTGGCTATCAGCTTGCTCCAGTCGAACTGATTAATCGTGGCGTCAAAACCGTAGTCCGGGCCATACAAATGAATCGCTTCACGAATTTGCGCGGCATGCCACATTACTTTCTTCGGCACACAGCCCACGTTAACACAGGTGCCGCCCAGTTCTTTGGCTTCGATGAGCGCGCATTTCTGGCCGTACATGGCAGCGCGGTTAATCGAGGCGATACCGCCGCTGCCGCCGCCGATAGCGATGTAATCATAGTGTTTGGTCATGACCGCTCCTTTATGTTCGTTGTCGGACGGATAGGTTCTGCGCTACCCGCCAAAATATTCGCGATTGTATACCTGAAGTTAAAAGGTTCCACCGATGGCTGCGATTACTCCGGCACGATCCAGCTTACCGAGGTATGTCCGTGACCGTTCGGCGCCAGCTTGCTGTGCAGCCACGGTAACACGTTGTTCATCTGCTGCTCCAGTTTCCACGGCGGGTTAATCACAATCATGCCGGATGCCGTCATACCGCGCTGATCGCTATCCGGGCGGATCGCCAGCTCAATTTGCAGAATTTTGCGGATGCCGGTGGCCTCCAGATCATGAATCATGCGCTTAATCTGCTGGCGTAACACCACCGGATACCATAGCGCGTACGTGCCGGTGGCGAAACGTTTATATCCTTCACTAATACCGTTGACCACGGCCTGGTAGTCGGTTTTGATTTCATAAGGCGGGTCAATGAGGATCAGGCCGCGGCGGGAAACCGGCGGTAATTTGGCTTTTAACTGCTGATAGCCGTCGGCGCGCTCCACGCGGGCACGGTTGTCTTTTTGAAACTCTGCACGCAACAGAGGGAAATCGCTGGGATGCAATTCCGTGAGTTGCAGACTGTCCTGCTCGCGCAGCAACTGGCGGGCAATTAACGGCGAACCCGGATAGTAGCGTAATTGCCCACTGCGATTGAAGTGTTTTACCACGCCAATATACGCCTCCAGTTCAGCGGGGAGGTCGTCCTGCTGCCAGATTCGGGCGATGCCTTCCAGATACTCTCCGGTACGTTCAGCATGTTCGCTGCCCAACAGATAGCGCCCCGCGCCAGCGTGCGTGTCCAGATAGAGAAACGGTTTTTCTTTTTCTTTGAGCGATTCGATTATCAGACTCTGAACGGTGTGTTTTAGGACGTCGGCATGGTTGCCTGCGTGAAAGCTGTGGCGATAACTGAGCATGGATGCAGATATTCCGGGAAGTAAACAAGTTAACCGATAGTTTACCGCAGTTCCGCGCAGATTACCCCAGTACCGCTATGTTGTTTCGCCTGTTGTGAAAGTATTGCAAAGCGTGTTCGTATCATCAAACCGTCAAATAAGCAGGCCAGCATCGCCTGCAGGCAAGGTAGTGGCTTTGACCTGACGTTATTTTTAATGTAAGGAACCATAATGAAACTACAAATTACTGCACTGGCGTTGTCGCTGACGCTGGCGATACCGACACTGGCCCAGGATATTCCTCTTTCTCAGGCGGAGTCGGTAGCGAAAAGTGTAACCCCAGACTCGACGAGCGCCGCCTTTAATCATCTTCAGTCTCAATGGTTGACTCAATTGCGTAAAGCATTACAAGGCCATGCCGCAGAGTTGACCCGCGACGCGCTGGCTCAGGCACAACAGAATCCCCCTCAGGCGGATACCGCCTGGCTACAGGCCAGCGGTTACGACTTTCAGACCAGGGAGAATCAACAGGCAGGAATTACGCTGCTTTCCGCTTTCAGGACGTTGCCGGAGGCGGTATTGAAAGACAATCTGGCGACGGTGACGGCGATTAACCACGATGCCGATCTCAACACTCGTCACCAGGCGCTGGCGGATGCGGAAAGCGTGGGTTATCTCTACTATCTTAGCGATGCGATGGGGCCACGGCTGGGGAGAGCATTTCTCGCCGCCTATGATAAAGGTGAGTTAGGCAAAGCCGCGGCATTGATTAAAGCGTCGGAAGTCAGCACCAGCGCTGCGAAAACGTATTTTCACTATCCACGCCCTTTCCAGGTTCCGGGCAATGCTATTCGTCTGACGCCAGATGATGTGGTGGTAAAAGATGATCATCCTTATACCGCGGATGGCGGCGCTTTCCCCAGTGGCCATACTAATGACGGTTACACGGATGCGCTACTGATGGCGGAAATGATTCCGGAACGCTTTGATGCGCTGGTTATTCGCGGCGCGCGCTATGGCTATTCCCGTCTGGTTCTCGGCGTACACTATCCGCTGGATGTGATGGGCGGACGCATGATCGCACAGCGTAATGTCGCGCATTATCTTAATGATCCGCATTATCGTACGTTATTCAATGAAGCTCGCGCCCAACTGCGCGAGGCGCTGGTGAAAGAATGCGGTATGACGATTGTCGAATGTGCGGCCTCGACCGGAAAAGATGATCCGTACCGCGACCCGGCCATGCATACCTTTTATCGCTTCACCATGACCTATAATCTGCCGCAGCAGAAAGACGCGTATCAGCCGTTGAAAGTACCAAAAGGCGCTGAGGTTTTGCTCCATGCTGCTCTGCCGAATCTGTCTTCGGCGCAGCGCGAGACGCTGATGAAAGAGACGGCGATACCGGCAGGATATCCGTTATCCGGCGAGACGGATGACCAACAGTTCTGGCAGCGTCTGGATTTGTCGGCGGCTTATGAAATGGCGAGAAAAATGCGCTAATGTTATCGTCCGGCTTATCGTGCGTAAGCCGGGATGATATTTTAAGGGGCGGCTTATTGCAGTGATACCCGCCACTGCGCACGGTCTATCATTGAAATTCCGCCTACTATCCCCCATTCTAGATCTCATCGCGAGAGCGCCGAAAGCGCGCTCCTTTCACCTTTTCTACAGGACTGCGCATATGACCAATCCATTACTGACACCTTTTTCACTGCCGCCTTTTTCTGCCATTAAACCTGAGCATGTGGTGCCTGCAGTCACCAAAGCGTTGGCCGATTGCCGGACGGCGGTAGAAGGGGTAGTGGCGCAGGGCGCGCCGTATACCTGGGAAAATCTTTGCCAGCCATTGGCAGAGGCGGATGACGTACTGGGACGAATTTTCTCCCCCGTGAGTCACCTTAACTCCGTAAAAAATAGTCCTGAACTGCGTGAAGCATATGAGCAGACGCTGCCGCTGCTGTCTGAATACAGCACCTGGGTTGGGCAACATGAAGGCCTGTACAACGCGTACCGCAACCTGCGTGACGGCGATCATTATGCCACTCTGAATACCGCACAGAAGAAGGCGGTCGATAACGCGTTACGTGATTTTGAACTGTCCGGCATCGGTCTGCCAAAAGAGAAACAACAGCGTTATGGTGAAATCGCCACGCGCTTGTCGGAACTGGGTAACCTGTACAGTAATAACGTGCTTGACGCAACGATGGGCTGGACAAAGCTCATCACCGATGACGCTGAGCTGGCGGGAATGCCGGAAAGCGCGCTCGCCGCCGCTAAAGCCCAGGCGGAAGCCAAAGAGCAGGAAGGTTACCTGCTGACCCTGGATATCCCGAGCTATCTGCCGGTCATGACCTACTGCGACAACCAGGCGTTGCGCGAAGAGATGTATCGCGCCTATTCCACCCGTGCGTCCGATCAGGGGCCGAACGCGGGTAAATGGGATAACAGTCCGGTGATGGAAGAAATTCTTGCGTTGCGCCATGAACTGGCGCAACTGTTGGGTTTCGAAAACTATGCCCATAAATCGCTGGCTACCAAAATGGCGGAAAATCCGCAGCAGGTGCTCGATTTCTTAACCGACTTGGCGAAACGCGCCCGTCCACAGGGAGAAAAAGAACTGGCGCAACTGCGCGCCTTCGCTAAAGCAGAATTCGGCGTCGACGAGCTGCAACCGTGGGATATCGCGTACTACAGCGAAAAGCAGAAACAGCATCTTTACAGCATTAGCGATGAGCAGTTACGCCCGTACTTCCCGGAAAACAAAGCAGTGAATGGCCTGTTTGAAGTGGTGAAGCGCATTTACGGCATCACCGCGAAAGAACGTACTGATGTGGATGTGTGGCATTCTGATGTGCGTTTCTTTGAGTTATATGACGAGCATAATGAACTCCGCGGTAGCTTCTACCTCGACCTGTACGCCCGCGAGAACAAACGCGGCGGGGCGTGGATGGACGACTGTGTCGGCCAGATGCGCAAAGCCGACGGCACCCTACAAAAACCGGTCGCTTATCTGACCTGTAACTTTAACCGGCCGGTGAACGGTAAACCCGCGCTTTTTACCCATGATGAAGTGATTACCCTGTTCCATGAGTTTGGTCATGGCCTGCATCATATGTTGACCCGCATTGAAACTGCTGGGGTGTCCGGTATCAGCGGCGTACCGTGGGATGCGGTCGAACTGCCAAGTCAGTTTATGGAAAACTGGTGTTGGGAGCCGGACGCGCTGGCGTTTATCTCCGGTCATTATGAAACCGGCGAGCCGCTGCCGAAGGAACTGCTGGATAAGATGTTGGCAGCGAAGAACTATCAGGCAGCGTTGTTTATTCTGCGTCAGCTGGAGTTCGGTCTGTTCGATTTCCGTCTGCACGCGGAGTTTAACCCGCAGCAAGGAGCGAAAATTCTTGAAACGCTCTTTGAAATCAAAAAACAGGTTGCTGTGGTGCCGTCACCAACATGGGGGCGCTTCCCGCACGCGTTCAGCCACATTTTTGCTGGTGGCTACGCAGCGGGTTACTACAGCTATCTGTGGGCCGACGTGCTGGCGGCAGACGCTTTTTCCCGCTTCGAGGAAGAAGGCATTTTCAACCGTGATACCGGTCAGTCATTCCTGGATAACATTCTGACTCGCGGGGGGTCTGAAGAGCCAATGGAACTCTTTAAACGTTTTCGTGGCCGCGAACCGCAACTGGATGCGATGCTGGAACACTACGGTATTAAGAGTTAATCCTGTGGTGAAAATCTGCTTAATGGATGAAACGGGCGCCACAGACGGCGCCTTATCTGTTCTGGCTGCCCGCTGGGGGCTGGAGCATGACGAAGACAATCTGATGGCGCTGGTACTGACGGCGAAACATCTGGAATTGCGCAAGCGTGACGAACCGAAGCTCGGCGGCATTTTTGTTGATTTTGTCGGCGGCGCGATGGCGCACCGGCGTAAGTTCGGCGGCGGACGCGGTGAAGCGGTAGCAAAGGCGGTAGGGATTAAGGGCGATTATCTGCCGGATGTGGTGGATGCGACGGCGGGGCTGGGGCGTGATGCGTTTGTACTGGCTTCCGTCGGTTGCCGTGTGCGTATGCTGGAGCGTAACCCGGTGGTGGCGGCCTTACTGGACGATGGTCTGGCGCGCGGCTATGCCGATACGGAAATCGGGCCGTGGCTACGGCAACGTTTACAGTTAATCCATGCCTCCAGCCTGACGGCGTTAACCGACATCACGCCGCGTCCACAGGTGGTGTATCTCGATCCGATGTTTCCGCATAAACAAAAGAGCGCGCTGGTGAAGAAAGAGATGCGGGTGTTTCAGTCACTGGTCGGGCCGGATTTAGACGCCGACGGGCTGTTAGAGCCGGCACGTCAGTTAGCGACCAAACGCGTAGTGGTGAAACGCCCGGATTATGCGCCGCCGCTCGGCGATGTCACCACACCGAACGCGGTAGTGACCAGGGGGCACCGGTTCGATATTTACCCCGGTACGCCGTCGGTCGCGTAATTCGTTGCCCGGTGGCGCTAACGCTTACCGGGCCTACGCTGCCATTCTGCCATCCGGCAATATCGGTTAAACAAACGGCGCCAGTGGATCCGCAAGCGCAAATGCCACGGCTTTATCGGCTTTCGGCGGATAAATCAGTTCGCTGACAATCGATTTTTTCAGCTTCTTCGCCTCTTCACGCGTCAGTTTCACCTGCTGATCCCACCCTTCGGTATAGACTGCGCCCCAGGCTCCCAGATCCAGACAGGTAACATACTTTTCCTGACGATAAGGCAGGGGAGCAACGTGTAGCAGGCTGGCAGCGGCGTTGTTACCGGCAAATTTACCTAACAGAATCGCGTGCTGGCAGGTCATCAGCGCATAGTGGCCTTTATCGTCTGTCGCGGCACAGGCAATGTCGCCGGTGGCGTAGATATCTTCGTAACCTGGCACCTGAAGTTCGGTGTTTACCTGTAGACGCCCCTGACGATCGCGCGGTGCATCAATCTGCGCCGTCAGGGCACTGGCCTGTACGCCCACTGTCCAGATTACCGTCTGCGAAGCAAGAGTTTGCCCGTTTTTCAGCGTCACGCCCGAGGCATGAACGCTTTCTACTTCTGTGTTAACGAGCCACTCTACGCCCAGTTCCGCAGAGGCTTCAATGATGATGTTACGCAATGCTTCGCTATAGCGTGCGCCGGGTATCGGGCCGCGCTCAACTACGACTACTCTGGTCTTAGCATCGGCACCGAGAATATCGCGCAGGCGGCCCGGCAATTCTAACGCCATTTCGATACCCGTAAAACCGCCGCCGCATACGACCACGGTATTACGCGCTTCACTGTCGGCCTGATAAGCCAGGTCTTTCAGATGGTTTTCCAGAACCACTGCGCTTTCCAGCTGATCCAGATCGAAGGCATGTGTCCGGGCGCCAGTCACCTGTGAGCGATCTACGTGACTACCGCTGGCAAGCACCAGCCGATCGTAGCGACTTATATGCGTTTCGCCGCAGGCATCTGTCCAGCTCACCTCTTTTGTGTCCGGAAGGATGTGCTGCACCGTTCCGCTCAGAAAGTGAATACCTGTGCTATCAAACAGCGGCTGAAGCGGTGCAACTAACGTTTCTACTGCGTTTTCATAAAAACGAGGACGCACGCGTAGCTCTGGTTGAGGTGCGATAACGGTGATCTGAATGTTCTTGTTTTGATGGTTATTTACCAGACGAGCCGCGCTGAGCGCCGCCCACATCCCGGAAAATCCAGCCCCTACGATCAGAATATGTTTATGCATTTGGCTTTCACCTGGTTGAATATAAGGTATTTACTCGGATTGTATTTGTCCTAGTTAAAAGAGGCAATGTCATTTAGCTTCTATTTTGAATATCTGGTCGGGAAATGCATTTATATATATGAAAAATAATGAATAAAATTATTTTATTCTATGCGGTATTTCTTCCCGTCTGGAATGAGTATGATGAAAAAGCTACAATAACTCAGAATTAATTTGGCTGAGATAAGAGTATGGCGTTCTACAGTTCCGGGGTTGAGTACGGCATCCATAGTCTGATGTGCATGGTGGACAGCAAGGGAGATGCCCGCGAGATGAGTGTGCGCGAAATTGCCGATCTGCAAAGCGTACCCTACGATTATCTCGCTAAAATCTTTACCCGTCTGTCGAAAGCTGGGTTAGTACGCAGCATTGAAGGAAAGGGAGGTGGTTTTCAGCTCGCCAAACCTGCCGAGCATATTACGGTGCTCGATGTGGTTAACGCTATTGACGGAGATAAACGAATCTTTGAGTGTCGCGAGATTCGCCAGCGGTTGGCGGTATTTGATGAACAACCGCCTGCGTGGGCCTGCGAAGGGATTTGCGGCGTGCGCTCAGTGATGGATATGGCGCAACAACGGATGGAAGAAGCGCTCGGGCAACATACTATTCTCGACCTGGCACGCAAAATGTATCGTAAGGCGCCGGATACGTTTGTGGTTGAAGTTCAGGAATGGATTAATGCCCGCAAAGGGTAATGATTAAAAATGCCCGATAGCGCAAAACGATCGGGCATGCTGAAGGCAGGCCGGATAAGGCAATAGCCGCCATCCGGCACTGAAGATTATTGCTCGGTACTCGGCGTATTAATCATTCTATTTAACCAGGGCACCATCATCGCCATCACAATGGTGACCGCCAGTGTTACCAGGCCAATTTTGCTAAAGACGCCGGTATAGATAGGCAATGTTTGCAGCGGATCGGTGATATTTTCCGGCACCGCCGTGAACGTTGCGACATAGCCGCCCAGCAGGAACGCGGCGGCCTGAGTTAAAAACCACATCCCCAGAATAAAGCCCATCAGATGTTGCGGTACCAGTGCCGCGACCATGGCCAGTCCCAGCGCGCTAATCAGCAACTCGCCCAGACTTTGGAACAGATATACCAGGACGATAAACCACGGCGACGTCAGACCTTGCGCATCAGCGAACCACATTCCGGCAGCAGCGGCGGTCAGAAAACCCAGCGAGCAGAGGAACATCCCGAGCGTAAACTTCATTGGCATGGTCAGGTCTTTGCCTTTGCTGCCCAGGCGAGTGTAAATGGCTGCCAGTACCGGACTGGCAACGACCACCCAGAACGGATTCAGCGCCTGAAAGCTCACCGGATTAATGGCGAATCCAAGAATTTCATGATGTACGTTATTAATGGCAAAGAAGTTCAGCGAGGTCGGCATCTGCGCATACAGGATGTAAAACAGCACCGCTTCAATCATCAGAATAAACGCCACAAACATCTTATTGCGCCCGGTTTTATCCAGACGAAATGCTTCACGGAAGAAGAAAATGGTCACGACGATAGAAAGAACGATGAGCACCAGATTGGCAACCTTAACGTTGTGCATCAGCCAGGCGCAAAGGAAAACCATAATAACAGTGCCGAGTAATACCAGCAGCAGATGACGAAAACGTAGCGGTTTATGATCCGGTTCAGAACCAATATTTTTCACCATACCACGACAGGCGAAGTAGACCAGCAATGCCACAATCAGCCCCGCGCCGCACAGGTTATAAGTCACGGCATAACCAAATTTATCGGCAATCACCGGCGCCAGTGATAGCGATAGCAAAGAACCGATATTAATCGACATATAAAACAGGGTGAAGGCGCCATCCAGACGAGGATCTTTGGGGGGATAGCATTTAGAGAGCAGACTGGCGGGGTTGGCTTTAAACAGGCCGTTACCTACAGCAATGGTACCCAGAGCGATAAAAATCAGATCGGGCTTTAATAGTGACATCCCGGTCATAAAATAGCCAATCGCCAGCACAATCGCACCCAGCACCAGCGTGCGTTTAGTCCCTAACAGATGGTCGCCAACATAGCCACCGATGGAGATTAAACCATAAACCAACGCCGCAAAAGCGCCAAATGTAATGAAGGCTTGTTCCTGAGAGAAGCCCAGCTGCTTAACGAAAAAAACCGCCAGGATGCCCTGGACGCCGTAATAGCCAAATCGCTCCCATAATTCTACAAAAAAGATCATGAAGAACGGACGAGGTTGCTGCAGCAAGCCCGTAGGTGCAGTTGTATTCATATTCCTTCGCCTTTTAATGCCATCCCGAAACGTATGAACGCGTATATCAAAACGCGTCGAAAAGCCTTACCCTGATATAGGCTGCGGTTATTAACCGGATTAATAGGTTATTATACAAATGATATACAAACTAATTAGTGGATCACACTAATTATGTTTAGTGTGATGGAATGATGTACTAAAAGCGTTGGGAAGGAAGATAAACAAAACGCCCACATAAGCGGGCGTTGTGGTTGAAACCAGAATGTGCCGGAAGGCTCGGCGTATTACTCTTCTTCGTCGCGCAACGGAACAATCAGCATGTCAACGTGAACGGTGTTGATCAGCTGACGCGCAGAAGACATCAGTTTGCTCCAGAAGTCCTGGTGATGGCCGCAAACAACCAGATCCATATCGTATTTCTTGATGGCGTCAACCAGCACCTGGCCCAGATCGCCGCTACCACTCAGGGTTTCCGTGATCGGATAACCCGCATTGGTAGACAGTTCGGTCAGTGCATGATGAGTTTCTTCGGAGATGCGTTTCTGCATATCGCCCAGGTTGACGTCAATCAGGCCGGTGTACAGGTCAGAGTAATTCACATCTACGTGAATGAGGGAGATCTTCGCATTGTAGGGGCGCGCCATAGAGACCGCTTTTTCAACCAGAACTTTACTTTCCGGGGAAAGATCTACTGCGATAAGAATGTGTTTATAAGCCATAGTGTTACTCCTTCCATAAGTTGTCGATGACCATTGAGCTACTGGCGTTTCTCATGCCGCCGCGTCACCCGCGTCCTGCGAACTCTATGCGCGGGGCCAGCTCAGCCGTTTACCATATAGAGACTATCCCTACATTATAGCGGCCAGGATAATCCGTCAATCTGCCTTGCTTACCAGGTAGTTAAACAAAATTTTCAGTCAATTGCATTGATAGTGATTAACCTTCTGGCAAAAAAATTAACTGATCTCCTACAATGAGTATAAGAGCCGTTCGAATGCGGAGCGCTAACACGGGCGGCTTTCGCAGTACGCTTTCACTGATTGTCTGGCAGGGTATCGGGGAGCGGTAGCCCCGGAGAGGAACTCCGTGGGCGGGTCGCCGGGGAGGAGATATGATAAGCACCGTCTCACTATTCTGGGCTTTATGTGTCGTTTGCATTGTTAATATGGCGCGCTATTTCTCATCGCTACGCGCATTATTAGTGGTACTTCGTGGTTGCGATCCTTTGCTCTATCAATATGTCGATGGCGGCGGCTTCTTTACCACGCATGGCCAGCCTAATAAACAGGTGCGCCTGGTCTGGTATATCTATGCTCAGCGCTATCGCGATCATCATGATGAGGAATTTATTCGCCGTTGTGAGCGTGTGCGCCGACAGTTCCTGTTGACCAGCGCGTTATGCGGTTTGGTGGTGGTGAGCCTGATTGCGCTAATGATTTGGCACTGAATAAAAAAAGCGGGCCAGTTCTCTGACCCGCCCGTGTTAGATAAGCCATCCCGGATGGCCGGCCTACATTATTTCATCCAGACAGGCCGGATAGGCGACAGCGCTATCCGGCACGTTGGCTTAAATAATTTTCAGCGAAAGCCAGTACAGCACGCCGGAAAGAATAATCGCTGCCGGTAATGTAAATACCCAGGCCATCAGAATGCTGGTCACGGTTTTGCGCTGCAGCCCGCCGCCATCAACCACCATCGTTCCCGCTACTGAAGAGGAAAGGACGTGGGTAGTGGAAACCGGCATACCGGTATAACTGGCAAGACCGATAGAGACCGCCGCTGTCATCTGCGCCGACATTCCCTGCGCATAGGTCATGCCTTTTTTACCAATTTTCTCGCCGATGGTGGTTGCCACGCGGCGCCAGCCGATCATTGTACCAATACCCAGCGCCAGCGCGACCGCCATAATGATCCATACCGGAGCATACTCAATGGTGCTCAACATATCGGTCTTCAGCTTTTTCAGCAGACGCTGATCATCGCTACTGACGCCAGGTAATTTCACGACTTTATCGGTGGTGTCGGAGATGCACAGCATAATACGACGCAACTGGCTACGCTGCTCAACGCTTAGCTTGTCGTAGCTTTCCACGTTTGCCAGCATCCCTTTCGCACGGTTGAGCGCGTTAATGGTATTGGCCGGATGGCAGTGGAATTCAGCCGGTTCAGTTGCACCCGGTTCCGGAGATGGAATCAGTTGATCAACGCCGGTAACAGCTTTCAGCAGATCAGGACGCTGCTCAAAGTACGTTTCGACATTATTGATAGCGTCGCGCGTACGGGTGATTTCGTAGCTGGAGGCATTCATATTGACCACGAAGCCTGCCGGCGCGACGCCAATCAGCACCAGCATGACCAGGCCAATGCCTTTCTGACCATCGTTCGCGCCATGCGAAAACGCGACACCGATAGCCGAAAGGATCAGCGCGATACGCGTCCAGAACGGCGGCTTTTTCTTGCCGTCTTTCTTTTCACGTTCCGCTGGCGTCAGGTGAATACGGGCGCGTTTCTTGGTGCCGCTCCAGTAGCGACGCAGCAAGAAAATCAGCCCGCCTGCAACCACCAGGCCGACAATCGGCGAGACGATAAGCGAGGCGAAAATGCCCATCACTTTTGGAATGTTAAGCGCATCAACCACCGAGGTGCCGGTCATCAGCGCATTGGTTAAGCCAATCCCGATGATCGCACCGATCAGCGTGTGCGAGCTGGACGCGGGTAAACCAAAGTACCAGGTGCCCAGGTTCCAGATGATGGCGGCCAGCAGCATGGAAAAGACCATGGCAAGACCGTGTGAAGACCCCATGTTAAGCAGCAGGTCTGTCGGCAGCATATGCACGATGGCATAGGCTACGCTGAGACCGCCCAGCAAAACACCAAAGAAGTTGAACAGCGCAGCCATAACTACCGCAAGCTGCGAACGCATCGCGCGGGTGTAGATTACGGTTGCCACTGCGTTGGCTGTATCATGGAAGCCGTTGATTGCTTCGTAGAACAGCACAAAAGCCAGAGCAAGCAATAATAAAAGCCCGGTATGTAAATCCAGGCCAGCAAACAAATGTAGCATAGGACGTTACGCCATTTTGAGGACATGAACGCGGCGCATTATCAGGGACTTTGGCGGCGCGGGCAAAGTGAAATATAGACTTTTTTTGATGTACTTCGTGCTCTGTTTTATGCCACTAAAGAATTATCTTATATATTTCAGATAAATACCATTTTCAGCCGCTTTTCGTGCTGGTGCGACCACTGAGGAAACTTTACAATTCTGCCCCTGTTTTCAGAGAGGATAGTCATGTGGAAAGGTTTGATACCGTTATTATAGGCGCTGGCGCAGCGGGCATGTTTTGCGCTGCGCAGGCAGGACAGGCGGGTAGCCGCGTGCTGCTCATCGATAATGGTAAGAAGCCAGGACGTAAAATCCTCATGTCCGGCGGTGGGCGCTGCAACTTTACTAATCTTTATGTTGAGCCTGCCGCGTATTTGAGCCAGAACCCCCATTTTTGCAAATCAGCGCTAGCCCGTTATACACAGTGGGACTTTATTGATCTGGTCGGCAGGTATGGGATAGCCTGGCATGAGAAAACGCTGGGACAGCTGTTCTGCGATGATTCCGCGCAACGCATTGTCGATATGTTGGTTGCCGAGTGCGACAAAGGCGGCGTAACGATGCGCCTGCGTAGCGAGGTATTGAGCGTCGCGCGTGATGAGTCGGGTTTCATACTGGCGTTGAACGGCGAGACGGTCACTACGCAAAAGCTGGTGATTGCCAGCGGCGGCCTGTCGATGCCGGGGCTCGGCGCGTCACCGTTCGGTTATAAAATTGCCGAACAGTTTGGCCTGAACGTGCTACCTACACGCGCGGGGTTAGTGCCTTTTACGTTGCACAAACCGCTACTCGAACACCTCCAGGTGCTTTCCGGCGTCTCGGTGCCTTCGGTTATTACCGCGCAGGACGGTACGGTTTTTCGGGAAAACCTGCTCTTTACCCATCGCGGTCTTTCCGGCCCTGCGGTATTGCAGATTTCCAGTTTCTGGCAACCCGGGGAATACGTCACTATCAACCTGCTCCCGGATGTCGATGTGGAAGGGTTCCTCAACGAGCAGCGCGCGGCGCATCCGAACCAAAGTTTAAAAAACACGTTGGCGATGCAGTTGCCAAAACGGCTGGTAGAGTGCCTGCAGCAGCTTGGGCAGATTCCGGATGTGTCGCTCAGGCAGCTAAACCTTCGTGAACAGCAAACGCTGGTGAACACGTTGACCGAATGGCGTGTTCAGCCAAACGGCACCGAAGGTTACCGCACAGCGGAAGTGACGCTTGGCGGCGTGGATACGAATGAATTGTCCTCGCGCACTATGGAAGCGCGTAAAGTGCCCGGCCTCTATTTTATTGGTGAAGTAATGGACGTGACCGGCTGGTTGGGCGGCTATAACTTCCAGTGGGCGTGGTCAAGCGCCTGGGCGTGTGCGCAGGATCTGGCGCCAAAAGCATAGACTAACCGTTGAGAGGATATTCTTTTCGTTTATGCCACAGCGTTGTTGCGCTGATCCCCAACATCACGGCGGCCCGTGTACGGTCGCCGTCGGTTTTCGCCATTACGTTGGCGGCGAGATTGTCGGGACAAGCGAATAGACATAACAAATACAAGTGTTAGTATCTAATCAACAGGACTTATGAGTATGCGTGTTTCATTTACGGCCAGGAACGCTGATGATGACAACATTACTACCCGATTTCACGACATCTTCATCATTCACTTTCTTTAGCAGCGAGCGGACGTTTATCGTCGGTTTGCCGCGCGGCCTGTTTATTCCTTTCCCTCTTATCCCGGATGGAAACCTCCGCTGAGCGCGCGCCCGGCGGGCTTTGTGACACGCATGGTTAGACAACAGGGATTACGGCGGGTCGATTATGGATAACATGAAGCGTCATTTGGCATGGTGGATTGCGGGCATTCTGGCGGTGATAGCCGTTGCAGTATGGTGGATGCTACGCCCTGCGGATGTGCCGGAAGGGTTCGCCGCCAGCAATGGTCGAATCGAAGCTACCGAAGTGGATATAGCCACCAAAATTGCCGGGCGGATTGATACCATTCTGGTGTCAGAAGGGCAGTTTGTTCGCCAGGGAGAAGTGCTGGCGAAGATGGATACCCGAGTGTTGCAGGAGCAACGGCTGGAGGCCATTGCTCAAATCAAAGAGTCGGAAAGCGCGGTAGCCGCTGCGCGTGCGTTGCAGGAGCAGCGACAAAGTGAAATGCGCGCCGCCCAGGCCGTAGTGAAACAGCGTGAAGCTGAACTGGAGTCGGTATCAAAACGCCACGTCCGTTCGCACTCGCTGGCAAAACGCGGTGCGGTATCCGCACAGCAACTGGACGATGACCGGGCTGCTGCCGAAAGCGCGCGTGCCGCGCTGGAATCTGCCAGAGCGCAGGTTTCTGCGGCGAAAGCGGCGATTGAGGCGGCGCGTACCAGTATTATCCAGGCGCAAACGCGGGTGGAAGCGGCTCAGGCGACCGAGCGGCGTATTGTCGCCGACATTGACGACAGTGAATTAAAAGCGCCGCGCGATGGCCGGGTACAGTACCGGGTGGCCGAGCCGGGAGAGGTGCTTTCCGCCGGTGGTCGGGTCCTGAACATGGTTGACCTTAGCGATGTCTACATGACCTTCTTTCTGCCGACTGAACAGGCAGGGCAACTGAAAATTGGCGGTGAAGCACGCCTGGTACTCGACGCCGCGCCGAATCTGCGTATTCCAGCCACTATCAGCTTTGTCGCCAGCGTCGCGCAGTTCACACCCAAAACCGTGGAAACCCACGATGAACGGTTGAAGCTGATGTTCCGGGTGAAGGCGCGTATTCCGCCAGAGCTGCTGCGACAGCATCTGGAATACGTCAAAACCGGCCTGCCGGGAATGGCATGGGTGCGCTTGAATGAACAGCTTCCCTGGCCTGATTCGCTGACGGTGAGGTTGTCGCAATGACGTCGCTGACGCTGGTGCCTGTTCCTCCCGTGGCGCAACTTGAGGGGGTGAGCCAGCATTACGGAAAAACGGTCGCGCTGAACAATATCACGCTGGACATTCCCGCCCGTAGTATGGTCGGGCTGATTGGTCCGGACGGGGTGGGTAAGTCGAGCCTGCTGTCGCTGATTTCTGGCGCGCGGGTGATTGAGCAAGGGAACGTTATCGTCCTGGGCGGCGATATGCACGATGCCCGACACCGCCGTAACGTGTGCCCACGCATCGCCTGGATGCCGCAGGGATTGGGGAAAAACCTGTATCACACGCTGTCGGTCTATGAAAACGTGGACTTTTTTGCCCGTCTGTTTGGACATGACAAGGCGGAACGCGAGGCGCGCATTACGGCGTTGCTGAACAGTACCGGACTGGCGCCGTTTCGAGATCGCCCAGCCGGGAAACTCTCCGGAGGGATGAAGCAAAAGCTGGGGCTGTGCTGCGCTCTGATTCACGATCCGGAATTATTGATACTCGACGAACCTACCACCGGCGTTGATCCGTTGTCGCGCGCTCAGTTCTGGGAGTTGATTGACAGTATTCGCCAGCGGCAAAGCAATATGAGCGTGCTTGTCGCGACGGCCTATATGGAAGAGGCCGAGCGCTTTGACTGGCTGGTGGCGATGAATGCGGGCGAGGTGCTGGCGACCGGCAGCGCGCAGCAACTGCGTGAGCAAACCGGCAGCGCCACGCTGGAACAGGCGTTTATTGCCCTGTTGCCGCCAGCGCAACGTCAGGCGCATAAACCGGTCGTTATTCCGCCTTATCAGTCTGAAGAGGCCGATATTGCTATTGAGGCGCGGGATTTGACCATGCGTTTTGGCACCTTTGTCGCGGTCGATCGCGTTAACTTCCGCATTCCGCGCGGCGAAATTTTTGGTTTTCTTGGCTCAAACGGCTGCGGTAAATCCACCACCATGAAAATGCTGACCGGGCTGCTGCCCGCCAGCGAAGGGGAGGCGTGGCTATTTGGTCAACCGGTCGATCCGAAAGATATTGATACCCGTCGACGGGTCGGCTATATGTCGCAGGCCTTCTCCCTCTACAATGAGCTGACCGTACGGCAAAACCTTGAGCTGCATGCGCGTCTGTTTCATCTTCCGCCCGCAGAAATTCCGCAGCGCGTGGCGCAGATGTGCGAACGTTTTAAGCTGCAGGAGGTTGAGGATGCGTTGCCCGCCTCACTACCACTGGGCATTCGTCAGCGTCTGTCGCTGGCGGTGGCGGTGATCCATCGCCCGGAAATGCTGATTCTCGATGAGCCGACCTCTGGCGTTGATCCGGTCGCCAGAGATATGTTCTGGCAGCTTATGGTCGATCTCTCCCGCCAGGATAAAGTCACCATCTTTATCTCCACCCACTTTATGAACGAAGCGGAGCGCTGCGACCGTATGTCGCTAATGCACGCCGGTAAAGTGCTCGCCAGCGGGACGCCGCAGGCGCTGATTGCACAGCGTGGCGCTCGCAATCTGGAAGAAGCGTTTATTGCCTGGCTGCAGGAGGCGGCGGGAACGCCCGCCGAGCCTGCGGCCCCGCCGGTGAAAAGCACAACGCATGAGGCAGTTAAACCCCCGCGTCAGGGCTTCAGCTTACGTCGCCTGTTTAGCTATAGCCGCCGTGAAGCGTTGGAACTGCGTCGCGATCCGGTGCGCTCAACGCTGGCGCTGTTGGGGACGGTGATCCTGATGCTGATTATGGGCTACGGCATCAGTATGGACGTAGAAAATCTACGCTTTGCCGTGCTCGATCGCGATCAAACCGTGAGCAGCCAACAGTGGTCACTCAATCTGGCGGGTTCGCGCTATTTTGTTGAACAGCCGCCGCTGACCAGCTACGACGATCTTGACCGTCGAATGCGCGCTGGCGAAGTGGCGGTAGCGATCGAAATTCCCCCTGACTTTGGCCGTGATATCGCCCGTGGCACGCCGGTACAGATTGGCGTCTGGGTCGATGGCGCGATGCCGAGCCGCGCCGAGACGGTGCGCGGTTATGTTCAGGCGATGCACCAGAACTGGCTGCAACAGGCGATGAGCCTTCAGCCAGGGAGCACAGGGCAAACGGGGCTGTTAAATATTGAGACACGCTACCGCTACAATCCGGATGTCAAAAGCCTGCCTGCGATCGTCCCGGCGGTGATCCCACTGCTGCTGATGATGATCCCCTCAATGTTAAGCGCATTAAGCGTGGTGCGTGAAAAAGAGCTGGGGTCGATTATCAATCTGTACGTCACCCCCACAACCCGCAGCGAATTTCTGCTCGGCAAGCAGTTGCCGTATATCGTGTTGGGGATGCTTAACTTTTTCCTGCTCTGCGCCTTATCGGTCTTTGTCTTTGGCGTACCGCATAAGGGCAGCTTTTTGACCCTGACGCTGGCAGCGCTGCTGTATATCACCATCGCTACCGGTATGGGATTGCTGATCTCAACATTTATGAAAAGCCAGATTGCCGCCATTTTTGGTACGGCAATCATTACGCTTATTCCGGCAACGCAGTTCTCCGGGATGATCGATCCGGTGGCTTCGCTGGAAGGGCCGGGGCGGTGGATCGGTGAGATCTACCCGACCAGTCATTTTCTGACGATTGCGCGCGGGACGTTCTCCAAAGCGTTGGATCTGATGGACCTCTGGGCGTTGTTTGTGCCGTTGATGATTGCCATTCCGGTGGTGATTGGCCTGAGCGTGTTGCTGCTGAAAAAACAGGAGGGGTGATGCGCGGATTACGCAATATTTATAATCTCGGCATTAAAGAGCTACGCAGCCTGCTGGGGGATAAAGCGATGCTGGCGCTGATCGTCTTCGCCTTTACGATTTCGGTTTACTCCTCCGCTACCGTCCTGCCCGGTTCATTGCATCTTGCCCCTATCGCCATCGCCGATATGGATCAGTCGCAGTTGTCGAACCGTATTGTGAATAGTTTTTACCGCCCGTGGTTTCTGCCGCCGGAGATGATTACGGCAACGGAAATGGATGCCGGGCTGGATGCCGGACGCTATACCTTTGCGGTCACTATTCCGCCGAATTTCCAGCGTGATGTGCTGGCCGGACGTCAGCCTGATATTCAGGTTAACGTCGATGCGACGCGCATGAGCCAGGCGTTTACCGGCAACAGTTATATCCAGAATATTATTAGCGGCGAGGTCAACAGCTTTGTGGCGCGCGCGCGGGGAGATAGCGTTCAGCCGGTGTCGCTGGAGATTCGGATGCGCTTTAACCCAAATCTGGACCCGGCGTGGTTTGGCGGCGTGATGGCGATTATCAACAACATTACCATGCTGGCGATAGTGCTGACCGGCTCGGCGCTGATCCGCGAGCGAGAACATGGCACGGTAGAGCACCTGTTGGTGATGCCGGTCACACCCTTTGAGATCATGATGGCGAAAGTGTGGTCGATGGGGCTGGTCGTGCTGGTGGTTTCCGGTTTGTCTTTGATGCTGATGGTGAAAGGCGTACTTGGCGTACCGATTGAAGGATCGATCCCATTGTTTATGTTGGGCGTGGCGCTGAGCCTGTTCGCCACCACTTCAATTGGGATTTTTATGGGCACCATCGCCCGTTCGATGCCGCAGATGGGGTTATTAATGATTCTGGTGCTGTTGCCGCTACAAATGCTTTCCGGCGGTTCCACGCCGCGTGAAAGTATGCCGCAGGCGGTGCAGGATATTATGCTGACCATGCCGACGACGCATTTTGTCAGCCTTGCCCAGGCTATTCTTTATCGCGGCGCAGGTTTGAGTATCGTCTGGCCGCAGTTTCTGACGATGCTGGCGATTGGCGGCGTATTTTTTACCATTGCTTTGCTGCGTTTTCGAAAAACCATCAGTACGATGGCTTGAATCTTATGCCGGATGGCGGCGCGCTGCGCTTTATCCGGCCTGCGGGAACGGGTGCTTACTCTTTGGGTAAACACTGCAAATGGCCGTGACGCACTCCGCGCTGGGAGATTACGTCATCGGCAAAATGCTGCACATCGCCCATATCACCTTTCAGCACCGCAATCTCCAGGCAATCGTCATGGTTGATGTGCACATGCAGCGTGGCGACCGATAAGTCATGATGATGATGCTGGGTAGAGACGATGCGGCTGGCTAAGTCGCGTTTCTCATGTTCATAAACATATGAGAGCACGGCAAAACCCTGTGTTCCGTGTTCTTGCGTGGTTTCCTGCGCCAGCGCGCCGCGCAAAATATCGCGAATCGCTTCCGAACGGTTATTGTAGCCACGGCGCTGGCTCAGGCTGTCCAGTGTTTCCAGTAAATCGTCATCAAGGGTGATGGTGACACGTTGCATCTGACTTAAACCTTATGGTGTGGCGCGTTGGCGCGTGGAAAGCTCCGCATTTTGTAACACACGTTCGTCGCCAGAGGGAAAATTAATGTGTCATTGCACTTTTGTTATCGTCTGCGAAGTCAGCGTAAACGGTGTGGGGGTACAGACCGCCAGGCTGAGCGTATCAAGTTGGCACTGGCTGACCGATAACGAAGAGGGCAGCGTGCTGTCCACACTGACGATTTGCCAGGCGCTGCCGCCGCGTTGTTTTACTATGGCTTCTTTACGTGTCCAGATGCGCCAGAATGCGGCCAGTTGTTGCCTGGGATGCTCAGCTTCCATTTCAGCGTGTTCGCCGAGGCTGAATACCGCGTTTGCCAGTGCCCGCCAGTTATCATGCGGACGAATCGTCTGAATATCGCAGCCCACTTCGCCTTCATCGCTGAGCAATAGGGCAATATCGTCGCCGCTATGGCTGAGATTGAACCACAGCGGCGTTCCGGCAGAGAAAGCCGGTTTGCCCTGTTCGCCATAAACCATATCCGGTAACGGCGAAAGCATATGGGAGAGCAGCACGCGCCCGGCCAGCCAGCTTGCCCGGCGAGCGCCCTGCGGCGCCTGAGCGATTAATGCGTCAGGCAACTGGCCCGTGCTTAATGTGGACACTTTTCCCAGAACGATCCGGTACATATCAGGACCAACGTTATCAGTTAAGAAGAGGAGATTGTAGCATTTGTCGTCTCATCCCGGTAAACGGCTTTTCGGCCGGCCCGGCCCCAGCAAGATCGCCAGCTTGCTGCCGCCTTTCGTGGTTTCCATCCATATTTTACAGACGCTGGTCAAGGGAACAGACAGCAGCATACCGACCGGGCCTAACAGCCATCCCCAGACCAGTAATGAGAGGAATACGACCAGTGTGGACATTCCCAGACGATGGCCCATCATACGTGGTTCCATAATGTTGCCTATCACCATATGGACAATCAAAAATAGCGTGCCGACCAGGACGCATTCGTAAAACCCATTAAATAACAACGCCTGGATCATTGGCGGAACGGCGGATATCACCGAACCGATATTAGGAACGTAGTTAAGTAAAAAGGCCAGTACCCCCCACATTAGCGCAAACTGAATTCCCATTAACGCCAGCCCCAGCCAGATAATCACGCCTGTCCACAGACTAAGCAGCGTTTTCAGAGCCAGATAATGCGAAACGCCTTTCAGGGCGCGATGCAGGCCTGCAATATGGATTTGTGGATTATTAAGCGCAAAGCGTAATTTATAAGGCACATGGCGCACCTCAAACAGCATAAAAACCACGGTCATTACCAGTAGCACAATACTTGCCATCGCGCCCGACACGCCGGTCATGAGTGTGGTGGTGAAGAGCATAATTTTCTCGGAATCCATGCCGCGTAACATGCTTTCCGGCGACAGATGCAAATTGAGAAACGGCATCAGGCCTTGCAGATATAAAACCTTACGCGTCAGCTCTTTGCTGTATTTAGGCAGCATGGCGATAAATTCATTAAGCGATGCGGCAAGTACGCCTACCAGCGCGGTAAGGACGATCAGCATGACCACGACCACAATAGTAATAGCCAGCGGCCGCTTCACGCCCCGGCGAATAAACCAGGTCACTAAGGGGTTAAGCACAATAGCGAAAAAGAGCGCCAGTAACAGTTGGACAATAATATCCGCCGCGGCATGAATCCCGGCGAGAATGACGACCAGTGATGCCAGTTTCAACAGAATATGCATACCCGTTTTGTCGGGCTGAGCGGTGACCATGACGTTTTCCTTGTTGTGTTTTTTCTAAGTGTAGCGGCAGACTTGATACCGATAATCTGAAACTCTCTACTGATTTTCACCGCGCGCCATGATAGAAATAAAAATAAGTGGTAATACTGCGGTGACTCTCATGCCCGAACCCGTCGCTGAACCGGCGCTGAATGGATTGCGCCTCAATCTGCGTATTGTCTCCATTGTCATGTTTAACTTTGCCAGCTACCTGACGATCGGCCTGCCGCTCGCCGTCTTGCCTGGCTATGTGCATGACGCAATGGGGTTTAGCACTTTTTGGGCGGGGCTAATCATCAGCCTGCAATATTTCGCCACTCTGCTAAGCCGTCCTCATGCCGGGCGGTATGCGGATGTATTCGGGCCGAAAAAAATCGTCATCTTTGGCTTATGCGGCTGTTTTTTCAGCGGCTTCGGCTATCTGCTGGCGGATGTCGCCAACGCCTGGCCCATTATCAGCTTGTTATTACTGGGACTTGGGCGCGTTATTTTGGGTATTGGACAAAGTTTTGCCGGCACGGGGTCGACCCTGTGGGGCGTCGGCGTCGTGGGGTCGTTGCATATCGGACGCGTCATCTCATGGAACGGTATTGTCACCTATGGCGCTATGGCGATGGGGGCGCCGCTGGGCGTGCTGTGTTATGCCTGGGGCGGGCTACAGGGGCTGGCGCTAACGGTGATGGGTGTGGCGCTGTTGGCGGTGCTGCTGGCCCTTCCGCGCCCGTCGGTAAAAGCGAACAAAGGCAAGCCGCTGCCGTTTCGCGCGGTGCTGGGACGTGTCTGGCTGTATGGTATGGCGTTAGCGCTGGCGTCGGCAGGATTTGGCGTTATCGCGACGTTTATTACCTTATTTTATGAGGCTAAAGGCTGGGATGGCGCTGCCTTTGCGCTCACGCTTTTTAGCGTCGCGTTTGTCGGTACGCGTTTATTGTTTCCTAATGGCATCAATAGGTTAGGTGGTCTCAATGTGGCAATGATTTGTTTTGGTGTAGAGATCGCAGGACTGCTACTGGTTGGGGTGGCAACTATGCCGTGGATGGCGAAAAGCGGTGTTTTACTCACCGGGATGGGATTTTCCCTGGTCTTTCCGGCGCTGGGCGTGGTGGCCGTCAAGGCGGTGCCGCCGCAGAATCAGGGTGCGGCGCTGGCGACCTATACCGTATTTATGGATATGTCTTTGGGGATTACCGGGCCGCTGGCGGGACTGATGATGGCCTGGACGGGCGTACCGGTGATCTATCTGGCGGCGGCTGGACTGGTGGCGATAGCGCTATTGCTTACCTGGCGCTTAAAAAAACGGCCTCCGTCTGCACTGCCGGAGACCGTATCATCGTCTTAAAGATTACTTGATAACGATAGTATTGATAATGTTTTCAGCGGTGGTTTGCGCTTTTTGCTGATCGTCCGCAGGCAATGTGACCTGAATCGTCAGCAGTTGGTTATCTACTTTGCCCAGCACGATGGACGAATACGCCGTCTGGCCCTTTGCAGAGATAATACTGTCCAGCTGCTGTAAGGTATGACCTTTAAGTTCAATTGACTTATTTGTGACGACCTGAAGCTGCGGGTCGCGGCTACGCTGCTGTTCTAACAGGCGGTTCGCCAACACGGATAGCTCTTCATTGGTGTTGTCACCAGCGATGACAATCACCGCTTTCTGTCCCGTTGGGTCAGAATAAACGTGCATATTATTAGCCTGTGTGCCCAGCTTGCCGCTCTGATCGGTCATATCTGCCGGCAGAGAAAAACTGAGTTTGCCATCCATCAGGCTGATGGGCTGTCCGGATGCCTGGCTTTCCGCGGCGGCGCCTTCTGACGGCGCTTTTGTATCGTTATTATCACAGGCTGCAAGCCCCATAACCAGCAGGCCAATACCGGCGTATTTAACCAAATTGCGCATTGACTTCTTCCTTTCGATAAACGGCCATAACGGCTCATTCGCTCATCTTATCACAACTCGGAAAACGAACCTTTAACTTGCCTGCAATGCAGATATTTCAGATTTATCTGCCAGCTTTTTCAGCAACATATTCAGTAAAACGCCATACATAGGCAGGAAGAAAATAATGCTGATAAGCACCTTGAAGCTATAATCCACCAGCGCAATTTCCATCCAGTGGTTGGCCATAAAGGCGTCGGGGCTTCTCCAGAACGCAATAAAGAAAAAGGCAAGGGTGTCGCTGATATTGCCAAACAGTGTCGAGGCCGTTGGCGCCAGCCACCAGCGACGGTTTTGGCGTAGACGGTTAAACACATGCACATCAAGGATCTGCCCCAGCGCGTAAGCCATAAAACTGGCGGCGGCGATACGGGCGACAAACAGATTAAAGTTTGTCAGCGCGGCGAAACCTTGCCAGCTCCCCATATAGAATAGCGACGACACCACATACGATACCAGCAGCGCGGGGAGCATCACGGCGAAGATAATACGGCGCGCCAGCGGTGCGCCAAAAATACGCACGGTAAGATCGGTAGCCAGAAAAATAAAGGGAAAACTAAACGCGCCCCAGGTGGTGTGGAAGCCAAAAATGGTAATGGGGAGCTGCACCAGATAGTTACTGGAAATGATCACCAGTAAATGGAATAGCGATAGCCAGAACAACGCTTTTATGCGCTGTGATTGTGTAAACGGAGTCATATTGTGACCTTTTTGTTGGATGGGGTGAGGGAACCCAATAAAGCACCGCCGCATGATACTGTTTTGCGCTGGCATTGCAATGGCTAATTTTCACGCAATCGTTAACCTGCCTGGCTTACTGACGAAGATGAGCGTAAAATGTCGCCGTTTTTCTACTATTGAGACGAAGATGAGCGATCTGTTTTCCTCCCCTGACCATACGCTTGACGCCCTGGGGCTGCGTTGCCCTGAACCGGTAATGATGGTGCGCAAAACGGTGCGCAACATGCAAACTGGCGAAACATTGCTGATTATCGCCGACGATCCGGCGACGACGCGTGATATTCCGGGGTTCTGTACCTTTATGGAACACGATTTGCTGGCGCAAGAGACGGAGGGACTGCCGTACCGCTATTTATTGCGTAAAGCGCATTAACCGCACGGCAGATAGCATTCTGATTAGAAGCTTTCCCAGTTCGCCTGCTCTCTAGCGGGTTGGGGCGTTAAGCCTTTGCTTACCGGCGCGGGCGGCGTTTCCCGGCGAGACGGCTGCCGAATACGGAACGCAGAGACCGCCTGGCGTAGTTCGTTAGCCTGATCTTCCAGTGCTGCCGCCGCTGCTGCGGATTCCTCCACCAGCGAGGCGTTTTGCTGCGTCACGCTGTCCATTTCCGATACCGCCTGCGCCACCTGTTCAATGCCTTTACTTTGCTCATCAGACGCAGAGGCGATTTCGCCCATAATGTCGGTCACGCGGGTTACGGCGGTGACGATCTCTTTCATCGTTTCTCCTGCTTCGCGTACCTGCGTAGAGCCGGTATCAATGCGCGACACGGAGTTCTCAATTAATACCTTAATTTCTTTGGCTGCCTGCGCGCTCCGGCTGGCCAGCGTGCGTACCTCTCCAGCCACGACCGCGAACCCGCGTCCCTGCTCGCCAGCGCGGGCGGCTTCCACCGCGGCGTTTAGCGCCAGGATATTGGTCTGGAAGGCGATGCCGTCAATTACGCTGGTGATGTCTACGATTTTTTCTGAACTTTCGGCAATATCGTTCATGGTGCTCACGACGTTATCCACTACGCGTCCTCCTTTACGCGCGGTTTCTGAGGCGGTTTTCGCAAGGCCAGTCGCCTGTCGTGCGTTATCGGTGTTTTGCCGTACCGTGGCGGTTAATTGTTCCATGCTGGCGGCGGTTTCCTCCAGCGCCGAGGCCTGTTGCTCGGTACGGGAAGAGAGATCGCTGCTGCCTGCGGAGATCTCGCCTGCGCCGGTATAGATAGAGTCTGCGTTATCACGCACCGCGCTGACGGTACGGATTAACGACTGCTGCATTGTTTTGAGGCCTGCAGCCAGTTGCCCCATTTCACTGCGTCCTTCAGCCTCTATAACACGGGTAAGATCCCCGTCGGCGATAGTCTGAATGTGCGTCATAATTCGCTGCAACGGACGTAACAGCACGTGCTGAAGCCCTTGCCAGATAAACGCCAGTACGGCGAGCACAATAAGCAGAATAATTCCCAGCGTCCATTGCATCTGGGTAAAGCTACTCTGGTTCTGATCGCTGGCTAATTTTATTAACTGCGCATTTTGCGAAAGCCACTGCTTATAGATTTGTTCCAGATCATCCTGCGCTTTTTGGGCGTCGAGATTGCCGTAGGCTTCGTAATTATCGGCTTTAAGATAGTGAATAGACTGCTGTAAAACGTCATACATCTGCTTAAAGCTGGCTTCTGCCCGGGCATCCAGGGCAGGGTCTTTGCCCGCGATTGCGTCGGAATTCGCATAATTGTTGAAGTGTTTTTCTGCTTCATTCAGCGACACGCCAGCGCTGGTTAAGAGTGTATTCATGGCGTCCAGCGAGGCGGGATCGCGCTGATTTTTTAACATGCGTATCGCCACGCGGTTAATAGTGACGCGCGTTTCAATCAGTGTCTGAAAACTGCCGCCCAGTTCCTGTTGCTGATAACTTAATGCGCTCGCATTCTGGAAATTCAGCCGATCGCTGCTGACCGCGGAGTAAAACAGTATTCCTGTTACCAGCAATAAGGCGCTAAATATACCTAACGTCGCGATAACGCCGGTCATGACTTTGATATTTTTCATCGTGCCTAACATTCCTTATGTTGTAGACGGTATGATCAATATCGGTTGGATAAAAATTAACCTTACATCAAATCACGCTATTTCTGATTAATGGTTTGATAAGTAATAGAAAATAAATAATTTTTGCGTGAATAACAGGCGTAAAGAGATACTGCGGGGGATATTCCGGCGGACACGATGCCGCCGGGCAGGAGAGTATTATTTCTTACGCAGCAAACGTAGCGCGTTGGCGGTCACCAGTACCGTGGCTCCCGTATCTGCCAGTATCGCCAGCCATAGCCCGGTAAAGCCAAGCAGGGTAGTCACAAGGAAAATCGCTTTCAGTCCCAGCGCAATGGCAATATTCTGCCGGATATTGGCATGAGTAGCGCGCGCCAGCGTAATCATCTGCGCCAGCCCACGCAGGCGGTTATGGGTGAGGGCGGCGTCAGCCGTTTCCAGCGCGACGTCAGTACCGCTGCCCATCGCAATACCGATACTGGCGGCTTTCATCGCGGGCGCATCGTTAATGCCGTCGCCCACCATTGCCAGCGGCGCTTGCCGGTTAAGGGCGGTGACTGCCTGAACCTTATCTTCCGGCAGCAGACCAGCTTTAAACGCCAGATCCAGCTCACCGGCAATCGCTGCCGCCGCTCGTGGGTTATCCCCGGTCAGAATGATGCCGTTAACGCCCAACTGATGCAGATCGCGGATGGCGTCGCGCGCATCGTCACGCAACGTATCCTGGAGGGCAAGTACGCCAAGTACGGTCTCGTTACGCAGCACCAGAACCACCGTCTGCCCGGCGTTTTCCAGTTCGCTAATTTGCCCGGCAAATGCTGCGGCGGGCTGTTTCCCTGCCGCACAAATCAGAATCCGTTCGCCATTAACCTGCGCTTCAATCCCGGTGCCGGCCAATGTTCGCTGAGACTCGGCCATTGGAAGTATAAGGTCGCGCGCCAGCGCTTCGCGGACGATAGCCTGCGCCAGCGGGTGCGTAGCGCCTTGCTCTACGGCTGCCGCCAGCGCCAACAGTTCAGCCTCGCTGATACCGCTTGCCGGATGAATCGCCGTCACCCGTGGTTTACCAACGGTCAACGTACCGGTTTTATCAAAGGCGACCTGCGTGATACGGCCCAGTTGCTCCAGCGCTGCGCCGCCTTTAATCAATGCGCCGCGCCGTGCCGCCGCTGCCAGCCCGGAGGTAATGGCCGCGGGCGTGGAGATCACCAGCGCGCACGGGCAACCGATCAGCAGCAGCGTCAGCCCTTTATAAATCCACTCCTGCCAGCCGCCATCGAACATCAGCGGCGGAACCAGCGTTACCAGCAGCGCAACGACCATAATCACCGGCGTATAGATACGGCTGAAACGGTCAATAAACCGCTCAATGGGCGCACGGCGCTCTTCGGCCTCTTCAATCAGCGTCAGGATGCGGTCAATCGCGCTGGCTCCTGGTTCAGATAACACCTCCAGGGTGACGAGACGGTCTACGCTGGTTGCGCCTGCCGGAACTTTTTCGCCCGTTGCGCGCTCCACAGGGATAGACTCGCCGGTTAACGCGCTTTCATCAAAGCTGGCGAAACCGGATACCAATTTACCGTCGGCCGGTAAACGTCCCCCGGCGGCGACTTCAATAATATCTCCCGGTCGTAGGGTATTGATGGCGACCTCTTCCCGCACGCCGTTACGCAGACGGGTAGCTGTTTCCGGTTTAAGCGCCATTAACGCGCTGACGCCTTTACGGGCGCGGCTGGCGGCCCATCCTTCCAGGCGTTCGCCGATGAGGAACAGCAGTAATACCATGGCGGCTTCCGCTGTTGCGCCAATAAACAGTGCGCCAATGGCGGCGACACTCATCAACGTCTCAATGGCGAAATAACTGCCGCTTTTCATCAGCCGCAGCGCCTGGCGGGCAATGGGATACAGCCCTACCAGCGTGGTGGCGATAAAGGCCAGTTGGCCGAACGGGTGGTTAAATTGCTCCAGTCCCCAGCTTACTGCCATCATAATGATCAGCGTAATAAGCGGCAGGTTCTCTTTCAGGCGGGACTCGGGCGTGGCGTCGCGTGAATCTTCGCTACGTAAGGTATAACCCGCCTTCTGTACGGCGCGTTCAATTTGCGCGCGCAGGTCGGCGGCAGCATCGACGACTAACTTTTCGGTGGCGAACAGAACTTGCGCCTGGTTGACGCCGTGGATTTGGCGGACGGCATTCTCCACTTTTCGGGCACAGGCGGCGCAGTCCATACCGGCGATTTTCCACGTATAGCGCGTCCCGTTTATCGTGCCTGGGACGGTCTCAGCAACGGCCGGAGCAGAAGAGCAGGTGCTTTCGCAGCAGCAGTCATCAGCCTTTGGCGCGGAAGCGGGTTTGAACGCAGTAAAGTGCGGGGGGTTCTTAATATCAGTTTCGGGCGTCGACATAACGTCCTCCGGTTGATGATAAATTTCTCATTAACCGGAGGATACACTCTGGAGTCGACTCCAGAGTCAAGCGCTATTATTTACAGATACAGCGAGCGCACAATCAGGAAGTGTCCGGCGAAGTAACAGGCGGCAGCAATCGCATTATCCGCCCGGAAACGGCGGCGATAATGGCTACCCAACCAGACGATATTGCCGATGAATAGCAGCGTTGCGCCGGTAAAGGCCGAAAGGGCTGGCGCCGTTGGGCGGAAGAACCACAGTTCGCCCGCCAACCAGACCATCACCAGCGTCATGGCGATAAAAGTACACACCGGCCAGCGCAGCTCTTCCAGCCGTGTCCAGATAACGGCGATAAGCAACGCGCCGACGATCAGTAACGCCAGTGGCAGCGGCCAGAAGAACGACAACGTCATTTGGCTGGCAAAGTAAATGGTGTAAAGCAGATGGGATAAGAAAAAGGCCCCGACGGCGTACAGCAAGCGTTGACGTGGCAAGAGCGTTAACGCATCGCCGACCAGCGAGGCGCACAGACCGGCCAGTACCAGATAGCTGATGGCGTCGAACATCGGCGCTTGCCAGGCCAGTAACAACAAAAGTAATAACGTGACGGGTTTAAAAACCCAGCGTTGCCAGGCTGGCCCACGATAGGAGGCGTCCACATACAGCCATGCGGACAGGCAAACAGCGATAAACGACCAAAGCATCTTAATTCCTTGAGTTCGTTATTTTTTCGCAAACGGTATGCTTGCGGCTCTATTATTCAGTGTAGAGGCCGTGACGGTCAGATGACAACACTATAACCGACAGGGTATGCTTATTTCCGCATTTTCTGATGGGTTAATACGATGAACAAGCCACCTCTTTTTTTTATAATTATCATTGCGTTGATTGTTGTCGCCGCGTCGTTTCGCTTTGTGCAGCAGCGGCGGGAAAAAGCAGATAACGATGCCGCGCCGCTGGTGCAAAAGCAGGTGGAAGTCAGCAATAAACGGGAAAAGCCGCTTAACGATCGGCGATCGCGTCAGCAGGAAGTGAGTCCGGCAGGCACCAGTATGCGTTATGAGGCCAGCTTCAAACCGCAAAGCGGCGGGCTGGAACAGACATTCCGCCTCAGCGCGCAGCAATATCATGCGTTAACGGTCGGGGATAAAGGTATGCTGAGCTATAAAGGCTCGCGCTTTGTCGATTTTGTTGCTGACAGGCCGGATAAGCCGTAAATCGCTCTCCGGCAGCAGTTATTTTTTACCGTTAAACTTTTTCTGCCAGACCAGCAGTTCAAACACGCCAAACAGAAAAATACGGATTTTTTCGCCGGTGGTCATTTGCGGGCCGTCTTTCGGCATTGTCGATTTGAGTAGCGCCAGTTGCATGCCGTGCATCAACACCATAAAAACCAGCGCCACGTTGACGAAAATGTTGAGTGGGCGCGGGAAGGGCTGTACCAGGTTGAGAATTAAAAAAGCCCACACGAACAGCATCAATAAACGACCCAGATTAATCAGCATCACCTTCTCCTTGTGCGGTGCGTTGATACAAACGATAGGCGACTTGCCCGGCGACTTTCTCCCGGTATAGCACCCAATTTGCCGGTACTGGCGGCAAACCGTTTTCAACTTCGCTTTCGACATAGATCAATGCTTCATCCGCCAGCCAGCCGTGGCTTTCCAGTAAATTCAGCGTCTCTTCAAGTAACCCTTTACGAAACGGCGGATCGACAAACACCACGTTGTGCGGCGTTCCCGTTTGCGCCAGGAAAGCCAGCGTATTGGCGTTGACCACGCGGGCATTGGCTGCCTTGAGCGTAGCAAGGTTCTTTTGTAGCTGCTGCGAAACCGCGCGATCCATCTCCACCAGGGTGGCGTCGGCGGCGTAGCGAGACAGGGCTTCCAGTCCCAGCGCGCCGCTACCGGCGAAGCAATCCAGGCAACGAGCATCTACCATTACGGGAGCCAGCCAGTTAAACAGCGTTTCGCGTACCCGGTCGGTGGTTGGGCGTAAACCGGGGCTGTCCGGAACCGGGAGTTTACGTCCTCGCCATTGTCCGCCAATAATGCGGATCTGGCCGCTGCCTGAGTGAGTCGGTTTTTTCATTTCTCTTGCTCGAACCGCCCGTTACATGTCATTCCAGGCGGTGATGTGAATTAAGTTAAGTGATAGACTATTTCATCATTTTTTTAGCTGCTATGTACATAGCGTTGACGCTGTGCCATGAAGCAACAGCGGGGAGTGTGGTCGCAAATGGCAAAAGAGAAAAAACGTGGCTTTTTTTCCTGGCTGGGCTTTGGTCAAAAAGAGCAGGCGCCGGAAAACGAGACAGAAGTAAAAAGTGAAGAGAAACAAACTGTTGCAGAAGATGTGACGGTTGACGCGCCCAAAACGCATACCGAGGCGGAATCCGAGGCCTTTGCCGCTGAGGTCGTGGACGTGTCGGAACAGATTGCTGAAAGCGAAAAGCGGCCTTCGCAGCCTGACGTGGCTGAAGCGCCGCAGCCTGAGGTAGAGCTGGTCACTGAACTGCCGGAACCAACCGTTGTCGCAGCAGCCATTGAACGTGAAGAACTGCCGTTGCCGGAAGAGGTTGCTCAGCAAGCGGTAGAAGAGGTGCAAGCCGAAACGGTGTCGCCGCAAGAGTGGCAGGCCGAAGCGGAAACCGTAGAAATTATTGAAGCGGTGGAAGAAGAAGGCGAAAAAGCAGCGAAATTTACCGACGAGGAGCTGGAAGCGCAGGCTCTGGCGGCCGCTGCGGCGGAAGAGGCGGTGATGGTGGTGCCGGTTGCGGAAGATGGCACACCGGTTGAAGAGATCGCTCAGGAACAAGAGAAGCCGACCAAAGAAGGGTTCTTTGCGCGTCTGAAACGCAGCCTGTTAAAAACCAAAGAAAACCTTGGTTCCGGATTTATCAGTCTGTTCCGTGGCAAAAAAATCGACGATGATTTGTTTGAGGAACTGGAAGAGCAGTTACTCATCGCTGATGTCGGGGTGGAAACCACGCGTAAGATTATCGCGAACCTGACGGACGGCGCCAGCCGCAAACAGCTTAAAGATGCCGAGGCGCTGTATGGCCTGCTGAAAGATGAGATGGGTGAGATTCTGGCGAAGGTTGACGAACCGCTTAATATTGAAGGTAAAACGCCTTTTGTTATTCTGATGGTTGGTGTGAACGGCGTAGGGAAAACCACCACTATCGGTAAGCTGGCGCGTCAGTTTGAACAGCAGGGTAAATCTGTCATGCTGGCAGCAGGGGATACTTTCCGTGCAGCGGCGGTCGAGCAGCTACAGGTCTGGGGACAACGCAACAATATTCCGGTTATCGCCCAGCATACTGGCGCGGACTCAGCGTCAGTTATCTTCGATGCTATTCAGGCCGCGAAGGCGCGTAACATTGATGTATTGATTGCCGATACGGCAGGGCGTCTGCAGAACAAATCGCACCTGATGGAAGAACTGAAAAAAATCGTTCGCGTCATGAAAAAACTGGACGAAGAGGCGCCGCATGAAGTGATGCTGACCATTGATGCCAGTACCGGGCAGAACGCGGTAAGTCAGGCCAAACTGTTCCATGAAGCGGTGGGCTTAACCGGTATCACCCTGACCAAGCTGGATGGTACGGCGAAGGGCGGGGTGATTTTCTCGGTAGCGGATCAGTTCGGCATTCCTATCCGCTATATTGGTGTCGGCGAACGAATTGAGGATTTACGTCCGTTTAAGGCGGACGACTTTATAGAGGCACTTTTTGCCCGAGAGGATTAACAATGATTCGCTTTGAACATGTCAGCAAGGCCTATCTCGGCGGGAGACAAGCGCTGCAGGGAGTGACATTCCATATGCGGCCAGGCGAGATGGCGTTTCTGACCGGCCACTCAGGCGCGGGGAAAAGTACCCTGCTAAAGCTTATCTGTGGGATAGAGCGGCCCAGCGCGGGTAAAATCTTCTTCAGCGGGCATGATATTACCCGCCTGAAAAACCGTGAGGTGCCGTTTTTGCGCCGCCAGATTGGGATGATTTTCCAGGATCACCACCTGCTGATGGACAGAACCGTCTATGACAATGTGGCGATACCCTTGATCATTGCCGGCGCCAGCGGTGACGATATTCGTCGTCGCGTGTCAGCAGCACTGGATAAGGTTGGGCTGCTGGACAAAGCGAGAAACTTTCCGATTCAACTCTCCGGGGGCGAACAACAGCGTGTGGGGATAGCTCGTGCGGTGGTCAACAAACCTGCGGTATTGCTGGCGGATGAACCAACCGGGAACCTGGATGATGCGCTGTCGGAAGGAATTTTACGTCTGTTTGAAGAGTTTAACCGCGTAGGGGTGACGGTACTGATGGCGACGCACGATATTGGGCTTATCTCCCGTCGTTCATATCGCCAGCTTGTCCTGAGCGATGGACATCTGCATGGAGGCCTGGTCAATGAATAGACGTGACGCGATCAACCAAATCAGACAGTTCGGCGGACGGCTGGACCGCCTGCGTAAGTCTCGCGGCGGAACAGGCGGCGGGCGCAACGCGCCAGGACGCCAGAAGCCGGCGCCGAAACCGAATTCACGTAAAACGAACGTTTTTAATGAACAGGTGCGCTATGCCTGGCACGGCGCGCTGCAGGATCTGAAAAGCAAACCACTGGCAACGTTTCTGACGGTGATGGTGATCGCCATCTCCCTGACGCTGCCCAGCGTCTGTTACATGGTCTATAAGAATGTCAACCAGGCGGCGACTCAGTATTATCCGTCGCCGCAGATCACCGTTTATCTGCAAAAAACGCTGGATGATGACGCGGCGGCGCGGGTGGTTGGGCAGCTTCAGGCCGAGCAGGGCGTTGAAAAGGTCAACTACTTGTCCCGCGAGGATGCGTTGGGGGAATTTCGCAACTGGTCTGGCTTTGGTGGCGCGCTGGACATGCTGGAAGAGAATCCGTTGCCAGCGGTCGCAGTCGTGATCCCGAAGCTGGACTTTCAGAGTACTGCTTCGCTTAACACGCTGCGCGACCGTATTTCACAGATTAACGGTATTGACGAAGTCCGGATGGATGATAGCTGGTTTGCGCGGCTGGCGGCGCTCACCGGGCTGGTGGGGCGCGTATCGGCGATGATCGGGGTGCTGATGGTCGCCGCCGTGTTCCTTGTTATCGGCAACAGCGTGCGTCTGAGCATTTTTGCCCGTCGCGATACCATTAACGTGCAGAAACTGATTGGCGCGACCGATGGCTTTATTCTGCGTCCGTTCCTGTACGGTGGCGCGTTGCTCGGTTTTTCCGGCGCCTTTCTTTCGCTGATATTGTCTGAAATTTTGGTGATGCGTTTATCATCGGCAGTGACTGACGTGGCCCAGGTATTTGGCACTAAGTTTGATCTCAATGGTTTATCGTTCGATGAATGCCTGCTGTTGCTGCTGGTTTGCTCGATGATTGGTTGGATCGCCGCATGGTTGGCTACGGTACAACATTTACGTCACTTTACTCCCGATTGATAAAATCGTGGTATAATCTTTCCCTGCAATGGGCTTCCGTCCGCAGGGAAAGAGTTCCTGTTGTCTCTTCCCCGCGTTTCATCTTCATGTCACATTATGTGTGTAAATTATGCACAATGTTACATTGAACTTGTGGATAAAATCACTGTCTGATAAAAGAGTGGATGATATTCTCGTTGCTCATCAGCTTTGGCACGGTTGTTGCTCGCTGACGATGCCAGGCAATACTGATTGAGAGGATTTGAATGACCAAAGAAATGCAAAATTTAGCTTTAGCCCCTGTTGGCAACCTGGAGTCTTATATCCGGGCGGCGAACGCGTGGCCGATGTTATCGGCTGACGAGGAGCGGGCATTGGCTGAAAGGCTGCATTACCAGGGCGATCTGGAAGCAGCTAAAACGCTGATCCTGTCTCACCTGCGCTTTGTTGTTCATATTGCTCGTAACTATGCGGGCTATGGTCTGCCGCAGGCGGATTTGATTCAGGAAGGTAATATCGGCCTGATGAAAGCCGTACGCCGTTTCAACCCGGAAGTGGGCGTACGTCTGGTGTCCTTTGCAGTGCACTGGATCAAAGCCGAAATTCATGAGTATGTGCTGCGTAACTGGCGTATCGTCAAAGTGGCGACCACCAAGGCACAGCGCAAGCTGTTCTTTAACCTGCGTAAAACCAAGCAGCGTCTGGGCTGGTTTAACCAGGATGAAGTAGAAATGGTGGCGCGTGAACTGGGGGTTTCCAGCAAAGATGTACGTGAAATGGAATCCCGCATGGCAGCGCAGGACATGACGTTTGATATGTCTTCGGACGATGAGTCCGACAGCCAGCCAATGGCTCCGGTGCTTTATCTGCAGGATAAGTCGTCTAACTTTGCCGACGGCATTGAAGACGATAACTGGGAAGAGCAGGCAGCGAACCGTCTGACCGATGCGATGCAGGGTCTGGACGAACGTAGCCAGGATATTATTCGCGCCCGTTGGCTGGATGAAGACAACAAATCAACGCTGCAGGAACTGGCCGATCGCTATGGCGTGTCTGCAGAACGTGTTCGCCAGCTTGAAAAGAACGCAATGAAAAAACTGCGTGCGGCGATCGAAGCGTAACGTTTTTCGCAGACCAACAAACGCCCTGACGTTGTCAGGGCGTTTTGCTTTAAGCCTCCTGCTAATCATGCAAGTTGGATAAGGCGCTTGTTTCGCCCCCCGGCATAACGAAATCTGCTTTCATGTGGTTATCAGCGCCTGCGGACAGTGAGGGTGCAAACAGGTCAGCAGCGTGGCGAAGGCCGGTTCCATTTGCGCTTCCGTCAGACAGGCAAATCCCATCAGCAGTCCTTTTTTACGCTGTGTTGTCAGGTAGTAGCGCGACAGCGGACGCACCAGAATATTTTGCGCATTGGCGCGGGCCGCAACCGCAACATCATCAACCTCGTCCGGCAAATTTAAGATCAAGTGCAGCCCGGCGTTATCGCTAAAATCTGACAGTGCCTGCGCACCACAGTGACGTTCAATCAGTTCGCTAAGAAAGGCGCGACGGCGGCTGTACAGTAACCGCATACGGCGAATATGAGCGGAATAATGTCCGCCGTTGATAAACTCGGCCAGCGCCATCTGGATCAGCGAATGGCCGCCGCGATAAAGTTCAGCATGGGCGCTTTTTAAAGCATCTATCAGCGGACGCGGTAACACCAGATAACCCAGTCGCAGTCCAGGATATAGCGTCTTGCTAAAGGTGCCGATGTACACCACTGGCGCATCGGGGATCAGCCCCTGCAATGCCGGAATAGGCTGACCGGAAAAGCGAAATTCGCTGTCATAATCATCTTCCACAATCCAGCTTCCATACTGTCTGGCAAGCGCCAGCAATCGTTGCCGCCGCTCAAGGCTCATTACCGCGCCCAGCGGATATTGATGGGATGGCGTCACGAAAATTAGCCGGGGAGGGTCCTGCGAGCGCTCGGGCGGCGCCAGGCCATTGGCATCAACGGCAACGGGAGTGATCCGCATAGCATTCATTGCCAGTACATGGCGAATTCCCCAGTAAGACGGTTCTTCCACCCAGGCCATATCGCCAGCGTCCGCCAGCATCCGTGTCACCAGGTCGATCGCCTGGTGGATACCTTCGGTGATAAGTATCTGATCTGCATGGCAGCGTACACCGCGCGCAACCCGCAAATAATCGACCAGCGCATGCTGTAATTCCGGTGTCCCGCCGTTACAGCTATAGCTCAGCCGCTCCGGCTTTGGACGGCGGCTGATACGCGCCTGAATCTTACTGAATAGGGGATGGGGAAAGGCGTTGACATCCGGGACGCCGGGAATAAATGCCCCCCACTGGCGCGGGCTGGCGCTGACGTGCTGGAGCAGATAACGCCCGCGTTGCGAAACAGAACCACTCAGGCCGACGTCCGCACAGTTTTCTGTGCCGCTGATCGCCGTTAAGAAGGTATCCGGCGCCGTTTGTGCGACGTATGTTCCGCTTCCCCGACGCGATACCACATATCCTTCCGCCAGTAATTGTTCATAAGTTGTTAATATTGTGTTTCTTGAAATTCCAAGTTCACTGGCAAGATCCCGGGAAGCGGGTAGACGGCTATGCGGCGGTAAAGAACCATCGAGAATAGCGTGACGAAGCGCGTTATAGAGCCGCTTATGGAGGAATTCGTCTTGCTCCTGCTGCATCCTGACCAGCAGCAGGTCGCCTACTAATGCCCGCAATTGGATCCCTCAGATAATCGGAATTGGTACTCGATTATAGGGCCAACTCCTGTGTAAATAAACGTCATAGTTTCAGATTTGTTGCAATTAAGTGACATGCTTAACAGGAGATCCGAGGGTGAAAAGTGCTGAACTGAATCATCGTCGCCAGCAGGCGACTCCCCGTGGCGTAGGTGTAATGTGCGACTACTTTGTAGAGAAAGCGGAGAACGCCACGCTGTGGGATGTGGAAGGCAATGAAGTGATCGACTTTGCTGCCGGGATCGCCGTGCTGAATACCGGACATCGCCATCCGAAGATTGTGGCGGCGGTAGAGCAGCAGTTGCAGGCGTTTACCCATACCGCTTACCAGATTGTCCCTTATGAGAGTTACGTCTCACTGGCAGAACGCATTAATGCTATCGCCCCTGTCGACGGGCCAGCAAAAACCGCGTTTTTTACCACCGGTGCCGAAGCGGTTGAAAATGCTGTAAAAATTGCCCGCGCCTACACTGGACGCCCGGGACTTATTACCTTTGGCGGTGGTTTTCATGGCCGTACATTCATGACCATGGCGCTGACCGGCAAAGTGGCTCCCTACAAAATTGGCTTTGGCCCGTTCCCGGGCTCGGTTTACCACGCGGTCTATCCGAACGCTGCCCACGGGGTTTCCGTTGACGATGCGCTCAAGAGCCTGGAACGTATATTTAAAGCGGATATCGCCGCCGATCAGGTCGCCGCGATTGTGCTGGAGCCCATTCAGGGCGAAGGCGGTTTCAACGTCGCGCCCGCCGCTTTTATGCAGGCGTTGCGCCTGTTGTGCGATACCCACGGCATTTTGCTGATTGCCGACGAAGTGCAAACCGGCTTTGCCCGTACCGGCAAGGTGTTTGCGATGCAGCACTATGCGGTGAAACCCGATCTGATGACGATGGCGAAAAGCCTGGCAGGTGGCTTCCCGCTATCGGGTGTTGTGGGGCGTGCCGAAGTAATGGATGCCCCTGCGCCGGGTGGATTAGGCGGAACTTATGCCGGTAATCCGCTGGCAGTAGCCGCCGCGCATGCGGTGCTGGATATTATTGAAGAAGAACAGCTCTGCCAGCGGGCTAATCAACTGGGTGAACATCTGCAAGAGGTGCTGAATCAGGCGCGCGCAAGCTGTCCGGCGATTGCGGATGTGCGTGGTCTGGGGTCGATGGTGGCAGTAGAGTTTAACGATCCGCAAAGCGGCGAGCCGTCTGCGGAATATACCCGCCAGGTACAGCGCAAAGCTCAGGAAAACGGCCTGCTGCTGTTGAGCTGCGGTGTCTACGGTAACGTTATCCGTTTCCTTTATCCCTTAACAATCCCGGATGCCCAGTTCAGCAAAGCGCTGGATATTCTGGCCCGTGTGCTGCGCGCCTGACGCGCCCGGAAAATCTCTACAGCGGCAGGGAAGCCTTTACGACCCTTGTGTCGTTCGTGCTCAGCGTGAGTGGTTAATCACCCTGATATCACCTTTTTTCCGGCGGCGATTGTCGCCGGAGTAAAACGGAAAATATTATGTCTGAAAATTCCACCTTTTCCCCGGCCCTGTCGCGCCGGGAGCGTACCGCTGTACCGGCTAAATCTCTGAGTTTCGTTGAAGGCGTGTCGATGATTGTCGGCACGAACATTGGCGCAGGCGTACTTTCTATCGCCTACGCCTCCAGCAAAGCCGGCTTCCTGCCGCTGTTGTTCTGGCTGGTGCTGGTGGGGAGCCTGACCACTATCACCATGCTGTATGTGGCTGAATCTACCTTACGTACCCGTAAACATTTGCAGTTAAGCGGTTTGTCGCATCGTTATGTCGGGCGATTTGGCGCGCTAATGATGTTCCTTTCCGTCTGCGTGAACAGCGTTGGCGCGCTGATCGCCTATATGAGCGGAAGCGGTAAGCTGCTGCATTCTCTGCTGGGCATCTCGCCGGCACTGGGCAGCGTATTATTTTTCATTCCCGCCGCCGGGGTGCTTTACCTTGGTCTGAAAGCGATCGGTCGCGGGGAAAAATTTATCAGTATCGGTATGGTGGTGATGATTGCTATCCTGATCGTCGCCACGATGCTGAAAGACACGACGCAAATGCGTTACCTGCTGGATGGCAACTGGCTGTATATGGTGCCGGTCTTTAACGTTGTGGCGTTTTGTTTCTCGGCGCAGTATATCGTACCGGAAATGGCGCGCGGTTTTACTGACAAGCCAGAAAAATTGCCGAAGGCGATTATGGTCGGGATGGGAATTACCTTCAGCCTGCTGGCGCTGGTGCCGATGTCGGTCATTGTACTCAACGGGCTGGATAATATTTCTGATGTGGCGACCATTTCCTGGGGGCGGGCGCTGGGGGAGTGGGCCTTTTTCTCCGCGAACCTGTTTGCCCTTTGCGCGATGCTAACCTCTTACTGGGGGCTCGGTGGCAGCTTTCTGACCAATATCTTTGACCAGTTCCGTTTGGGCGATGACAGCCAGCCAGTCAAACGCTTTCTGGTGCTGCTGGTCGTCGTGATACCACCGTTTATTCTCGCTTATAGCGGTATGGTGTCGTTTGTAAATGCGCTTTATTTTGCGGGCGTCTTCAGCGGGGTGATCCTGTCTATCATGCCCATTCTGATGCTAAAAGGGGCGCGCCAGCGCGGCGACCTTACGCCGGGCTGGACGTGTCCGGCACTCATTACTCATCCCCTGATCCAGACCTTCATTGTGTTGTTGTACCTTTGTAGCGCCGTGTATGCCATTGCTTCTGCGCTGGGCTATCTCCCGGCCGGTTGGTAAAGCGGCTATTTGGCTCCCCCGCGCCGGCATCACGGGCGCGGTTTTTTTGTCACTATTCTTTTACATTTCCGCTAATTTTATCTTTTCAAATCCGGGTGAATAGCGTTATGTTTAGCATAGTGTGCTGCAAAAGAGCGCAATGCAGCCCTTTAGATAGCTATCATATGCTTTTCTTATTTCATAAAACAGAATAATGCGCTAAAAAACAACATCATAACAAATGCAATAACCACAATCATGGGGAGCTTCAGGATGAATATGAAGGGTAAAGCGTTACTGGCAGGATGTATTGCCTTAATTATGAGCAGCCAGGCGCTGGCAGAAGAGATTAAAGTGGCGGTGGTCGGCGCGATGTCGGGGCCCGTGGCGCAGTATGGCGATCAGGAATTTACCGGCGCGGAGCAGGCGATTGCCGATATTAATGCCAAAGGCGGTATTAAGGGCAATAAGCTGGTCGCGGTGAAATATGACGATGCCTGTGACCCGAAACAGGCGGTTGCGGTCGCTAACAAAGTGGTTAACGACGGTATTAAATATGTGATCGGCCACCTTTGTTCTTCCTCCACGCAGCCCGCTTCTGACATCTATGAAGACGAAGGTATTCTGATGATCACCCCGGCGGCCACCGCGCCAGAGCTGACCGCACGTGGCTATAACCTGATTTTGCGTACTACCGGTCTGGACTCTGATCAAGGCCCTACGGCGGCGAAATATATCCTTGAGAGCGTAAAACCGCAGCGTATCGCCATCATCCACGATAAACAGCAGTACGGCGAAGGCCTTGCGCGTGCGGTACAGGACGGCCTGAAGAAGGGCAATGCTAACGTAGTGTTTTTTGACGGTATCACCGCAGGCGAGAAAGATTTCTCCACTCTGGTGGCGCGCCTGAAAAAAGAGAATATCGATTTTGTTTACTACGGCGGCTATCACCCGGAAATGGGGCAGATTTTACGCCAGGCACGCGCAGCTGGCCTGAAGACGCAGTTTATGGGGCCGGAAGGGGTAGCGAACGTTTCTTTGTCTAATATTGCCGGTGATTCGGCGGAAGGTATGCTGGTGACCAAGCCGAAGAACTACGATCAGGTACCCGCCAACAAACCGATCGTGGACGCTATTAAAGCGAAAAAACAGGATCCGAGCGGCGCCTTCGTCTGGACCACTTATGCCGCGCTGCAATCGTTACAGGCAGGGCTGAATCAGTCTGACGATCCGGCGGAAATCGCCAAATACCTGAAAGCGAACACGGTGGAAACCGTGATGGGGCCGCTATCATGGGATGAGAAGGGTGATTTGAAAGGCTTCGAGTTCGGCGTGTTTACCTGGCATGCTAACGGTACGGCGACCGACGCGAAATAAGGATTGGCCGGGTGGCGCTACGCTTATCAGATCTACAGAGAGCAATTTCACTTATTGATGTTGCACTATTTGTATTGTAGGCCGGGTAAAGCGTAGCCGCCCCCCGGCTTTTTCCGTGTAATTTCCTGTCCAGCCTCACAACGAAATCAGGCGCTGGGCTTCGTTCCTTTATCCCATGAAGTCGACTGAACTCGTTGATTAACGCTTCTCCCAGCCGTCCTGCTGGGCGGTAAAGCCTAAGGCTTGCATAAACGCTGCCATCACTGCCCGATCTTCAACGCCGACATCAGCCATCCACCAGGAGGCGATAGCCGGGTTATCGCGTATCACTTCTTCCACCAGATACTGACCGACGCCGCGACGCCGGGTAACGTCGCGCACGCGTAAAGAATCCAGCGCGCCTTGCGTTCCGCTCAGCGTCACCCTGACGGCGGCCAGCAGACGCTCGTTAAAGCGGGCGGCATAAATCCGATGCGTATCATCTACGCTTAAAGACGCGGCGGAGTATTCCGGCCAGATTTTACCCAGGTCGATCAGATCCTGGGCGCTAAAATGTTCTAAACGAACAATAGTCAGCTTCATGGCAGCATGTCCAAATCGTGAAAGATGTGATTAGTGTACCGAAATAGTCAGGTCAGACGCTTTCTCTTTTTTGTGTCGTTTCTTAGCTTATTAATTTTTTAACAACGATAACCATAGTTTGAAACATTGCAGAATGAAAAACAGGCAGCATAATTCCCTGAATACTAGTGAATTATTCCGCTTATTGTGCCGTTATTTTATGCTGACAACTGCAATTTTTTTTGTTCATCTATGGCTAAAAGCAGAATATTATCTTTCCTTAATAGACTGAAAAATAGAGATTTTAATCTCATCATGCGTTAAATGATGTTCTAACTCCTTAATGAGACAGGTAAAAACGCATCATTGATAAAAGCACAGTCTGCTTTTTAACCAGCAAAACACAAAATATATAACATCACGAACGGGGATACTGGCATATGAAACGGAAAGCGAAAACGATAATCGCAGGGATCGTTGCATTAGCTGTCTCGCAAGGAGCAATGGCAGACGATATTAAAATTGCGGTGGTCGGGGCGATGTCCGGCCCGGTCGCGCAGTGGGGCGACATGGAATTTAACGGCGCGCGTCAGGCCATTAAAGATATTAACGCCAGGGGGGGGATCAAGGGCGATAAGCTGGTGGGTGTGGAGTATGACGACGCCTGCGATCCAAAACAGGCCGTTGCAGTCGCTAACAAAATTGTTAATGACGGTATTCAGTACGTTATCGGTCATCTGTGCTCCTCTTCCACGCAGCCCGCTTCAGATATCTATGAAGATGAAGGCATTCTGATGATTTCTCCGGGCGCCACTAATCCGGAACTGACCCAGCGCGGCTATGCGTACATCATGCGCACCGCGGGTCTGGACTCCTCTCAGGGACCGACCGCTGCGAAATATATCCTTGAAAAAGTGAAACCGCAGCGCATCGCCATTATTCATGACAAACAGCAATACGGAGAAGGACTGGCGCGTTCAGTGCAGGATGGGCTGAAGGCGGCTAACGCGAATATCGTGTTCTTTGATGGCATCACCGCTGGCGAAAAAGACTTTTCCGCGCTGATTGCCCGCCTGCAGAAAGAAAACATCGACTTCGTTTATTACGGCGGTTATTACCCGGAAATGGGTCAAATGCTGCGCCAGGCACGCGCGAATGGTCTGAAGACGCAGTTTATGGGGCCGGAAGGCGTCGGTAACGCTTCGCTGTCTAACATCGCGGGCGATGCGGCGGAAGGTATGCTGGTCACCATGCCAAAACGCTATGACCAGGATCCGGCGAACAAAGCGATCGTCGACGCGCTGAAAGCGGACAAAAAAGACCCCAGCGGCCCGTATGTGTGGATCACCTATGCTGCTGTGCAGTCGCTGGCAACTGCCCTGGATCGCAGCAGCAGTAAAGATCCGTTGGCGCTGGCTAACGATTTGAAAGCAAGCGGTGCGAATACCGTGATTGGGCCTATTTCCTGGGATGAAAAAGGCGATCTGAAGGGATTTGAATTTGGTGTCTTCCAGTGGCATGCCGACGGTTCATCAACCGTCGCCAAATAATTATCCCACCGCCCGTCCCTGCCGGGCGGCTATAAAAAGGTTTGCATATGTCCGAGCAGTTTCTCTATTTTTTGCAGCAGATGTTTAACGGCGTCACGCTGGGAAGCACCTACGCGCTCATCGCCATCGGCTATACGATGGTGTACGGCATTATCGGTATGATCAACTTCGCCCACGGCGAGGTGTACATGATAGGCAGCTATGTCTCCTTTATGATCATCGCCGCGCTCATGATGATGGGCATTGACGCCAGCTGGCTGCTGGTGGCTGCCGGATTCATCGGCGCGATCGTGATCGCCAGCGCTTATGGCTGGAGTATTGAGCGGGTCGCTTACCGGCCCGTGCGTAACTCCAAGCGTCTGATTGCGCTGATTTCGGCGATTGGTATGTCTATCTTCCTGCAAAACTACGTGAGCCTGACCGAAGGCTCGCGTGATGTGGCGTTGCCCAGCCTGTTTAACGGCCAGTGGATCGTTGGCAGCAGCGAAAACTTTTCTGCGTCCATCACCACTATGCAGGCGGTTATCTGGATTGTTACCTTCCTCGCGATGCTGGCCCTGACGCTATTTATCCGCTACTCACGGATGGGACGCGCCTGCCGCGCCTGCGCCGAAGATCTGAAAATGGCGAGTCTGTTAGGCATCAATACTGATCGGGTGATTGCCCTGACATTCGTTATCGGCGCGGCGATGGCGGCGGTAGCTGGCGTGCTGCTCGGCCAGTTTTACGGTGTGATTAACCCGTATATCGGGTTTATGGCCGGGATGAAGGCCTTTACGGCTGCAGTACTGGGCGGCATTGGTAGCATTCCGGGTGCGATGATTGGCGGCTTGATTCTGGGCGTCGCTGAAGCATTATCTTCCGCTTATCTGAGTACCGAATATAAGGACGTGGTGTCTTTCGCGCTGCTGATTCTGGTGCTGCTGGTGATGCCGACCGGGATTCTGGGCCGTCCGGAGGTAGAGAAAGTATGAAACCGATGCATTTTGCGATGGCGCTACTCTCTGCCGTGATGTTTTTCATCCTGGCAGGCGTTTTTATGGGCGTGCAACTGGGGCTGGAGGGCACCAGACTGGTGGTGGATACGGCCTCCGATATCCGTTGGCAGTGGGTGTTTATCGGCACGGCGGTGGTTTTTGTCTTCCAGCTTCTGCGCCCTGTGTTTCGAAAAAGCCTGAAGCACGTTTCCGGGCCGAAGTTTATTCTGCCAGCGATTGATGGCTCTACGGTGAAGCAGAAGCTGTTCCTCGTGGCGCTGCTGGTGATTGCCGTGGCGTGGCCGTTTATGGTGTCACGCGGTACGGTGGATATTGCCACCCTGACCATGATTTACATCATTCTCGGGCTGGGCTTAAACGTAGTGGTAGGGCTTTCTGGTTTGCTGGTGCTGGGTTACGGCGGCTTCTATGCCATCGGCGCCTATACATTTGCGCTGCTTAACCACTATTACGGTTTAGGGTTCTGGACCTGTCTGCCATTGGCAGGGTTGGTAGCGGCGGCGGCGGGCTTTCTGCTTGGCTTCCCGGTGCTGAGGCTGCGCGGCGACTATCTGGCGATTGTGACGCTGGGCTTTGGCGAAATCGTCCGTATCCTGCTGCTCAACAATACCGAAGTGACCGGCGGCCCGAACGGGATCAGCCAGATCCCGAAACCGACCTTTTTCGGACTGGAGTTTAGCCGTAGCGTTCGCGAGGGCGGCTGGGATACCTTCAGTAATTTCTTTGGCATGAAGTATGATCCTTCCGATCGGGTTATTTTCCTTTATCTGGTGGCGCTACTGCTGGTGGTATTCTCGCTGTTCGTGATTAATCGCCTGCTGCGTATGCCGCTGGGACGGGCATGGGAAGCGCTGCGTGAGGATGAAATTGCCTGTCGTTCGCTGGGGTTAAGCCCGACGCGCATCAAGCTGACCGCTTTTACTATCAGCGCCGCGTTTGCTGGTTTTGCCGGTACTCTGTTTGCCGCCCGTCAGGGCTTCGTCAGCCCGGAATCCTTCACCTTCGCCGAATCCGCCTTCGTGCTGGCGATTGTGGTGCTCGGCGGTATGGGCTCGCAATTTGCGGTCATTCTGGCGGCAATTCTGCTGGTGGTATCGCGCGAGTTGATGCGTGACTTCAATGAGTACAGCATGTTGATGCTGGGTGGTTTGATGGTACTGATGATGATTTGGCGTCCACAAGGCTTGCTGCCGATGACCCGTCCCCAGTTGAAGCTGAAAAACGGGGCCGTGAAAGAAGGAGAGCAGGTATGAGTCAGCCTTTATTATCGGTTAACGGCCTGATGATGCGTTTTGGCGGCCTGCTGGCGGTCAATAACGTGTCGCTGGAGCTGCACCCGCGTGAGATCGTCTCTCTGATCGGCCCAAACGGCGCCGGAAAAACCACCGTTTTTAACTGCCTCACCGGTTTTTATAAGCCAACCGGCGGCACTATCATGCTGCGCGATAAGCATCTGGAAGGTCTGCCGGGCCAGCAAATTGCCCGTATGGGCCTGGTTCGTACCTTTCAACATGTGCGTCTGTTTCGTGAAATGACGGTGATTGAAAACCTGTTGGTCGCGCAGCACCAGCAGCTGAAAACCGGCATTTTCTCTGGCCTGTTGAAAACGCCATCATTTCGTCGCGCACAGAGCGACGCGCTGGACAGAGCGGCAACCTGGCTTGAGCGTATCGGCCTGCTTGAACACGCCAACCGTCAGGCCAGCAACCTGGCCTATGGCGATCAGCGGCGGCTGGAGATTGCCCGCTGCATGGTGACACAACCGGAAATTTTGATGCTCGATGAGCCTGCAGCTGGTCTTAATCCAAAAGAGACCAAAGCGCTGGACGAGCTGATCGCCGAGTTACGTAACCATCATAACACCACCATTTTGCTGATTGAGCACGATATGAAGCTGGTGATGGGAATTTCCGATCGTATCTACGTGGTGAACCAGGGCACGCCGCTGGCGAACGGTACGCCGGAACAGATCCGCAACAACCCGGACGTGATCCGCGCTTATCTGGGTGAGGCATAAGATGGATAAAGTGATGTTATCTTTCGACAAGGTTAGCGCCCACTATGGCAAGATTCAGGCGCTGCATGAAGTGAGTCTGCACATCAATCAAGGGGAAATTGTGACCCTGATTGGCGCGAATGGGGCGGGAAAAACCACGCTACTGGGTACCCTGTGTGGCGATCCACGCGCTTCCAGCGGACGTATTGTGTTTGATGATAAAGACATTACCGACTGGCAGACGGCGAAAATTATGCGCGAAGCGGTGGCGATTGTGCCGGAAGGGCGTCGCGTCTTCTCGCGTATGACGGTGGAAGAGAACCTGGCGATGGGGGGCTTCTTTGCCGGGCGCGAGCCGTTCCAGGAGCGCATCAAGTGGGTGTACGAGTTGTTCCCGCGTCTGCACGAGCGCCGTATTCAGCGGGCGGGCACCATGTCCGGCGGTGAACAGCAAATGCTGGCGATTGGCCGGGCGTTAATGAGCCAGCCGCGTCTGCTGCTATTGGATGAGCCGTCGCTGGGGTTAGCGCCAATCATCATTCAGCAGATTTTCGACACCATCGAGCAACTGCGTGAGCAGGGGATGACCATCTTCCTCGTTGAACAAAACGCTAACCAGGCGCTGAAGCTGGCCGATCGCGGCTACGTGCTGGAAAACGGTCATGTGGTACTGGAGGATACCGGCGCGCGGCTTCTGGCGAACGAAGCGGTCAGAAGCGCTTATTTAGGCGGCTAAGTGGCGGTATGGCGTTGTAGGCTGAATATGGCGCAGACTCCGCCCGGGAACACCGGTTGCTGATTTTTGATACAGTTATGTTATTATTGATAATGATTATCAATAATAAACACAGAACAAGGAAAAAGGATGATACGTTCTGGTACCTGCATCATGGCAACCGTGATCCTCGTTGCGGCATTGAATGCCCATGCGATCACCTCAAATGATTTCGATCCCCGCGATCCCACCATCTGGCAGGAGGAACAACCTCCTGCGCCTTATCCTCTGGTCGATGTACCCTGTGAAGTGCGCAGTGGCCCGCACTGTGCCAGATGGGAAGATGAAAAATCCAATATTCAGCGCGAACGCGAACGACGAGAGCAGCGACGCTGGCAGAATGGCGATGAAAAAAAGTTTCGTGATTAAATCGTCGATATCCTGTTTTATCCTGTCTGGCGCTTCTTTCGCGTCAGACGTGCCATAGCTCTCACTTTTCCTTCGCCGGATATTCACTGCCTTGCCATCTCTCTGTCGCCTTACTATCTTTTTTTTGTAATAAAAAAGTTATTTTTCTGTCATTCGAGCATGTCATGTTACCCCCGCGAACATAAACCGCGTGATATCGCGCATCCGGCACAAAAAAGAGAGATAACCGATGATATCGTTACGACATACCGCTTTAGGACTGGCGTTAAGTGTGGCATTTGCAGGTCAGGCGCTGGCAGTTACGACTATCCCATTCTGGCACTCTATGGAAGGCGAACTGGGCAAAGAAGTTGATTCACTGGCGCAACGTTTCAACCAGGCCAACCCGGATTACAAAATCGTGCCGGTGTATAAGGGTAACTATGAGCAGAACCTGAGCGCCGGAATAGCCGCTTTCCGTACCGGCAACGCGCCGGCTATTTTGCAAGTTTATGAGGTCGGGACGGCGACCATGATGGCGTCAAAAGCCATCAAACCCGTGTATGAAGTTTTTAAAGATGCCGGGATTAACTTTGACGAGTCGCAGTTTGTTCCAACTGTTTCAGGCTATTACACCGATGCGAAATCGGGCCATTTACTTTCTCAACCCTTTAACAGCTCCACCCCGGTGTTGTACTACAACAAAGACGCCTTCAAAAAAGCTGGGTTAGATCCAGAACAGCCGCCGAAAACCTGGCAGGAGCTGGCTGACTATACCGCGAAACTGCGTGCGTCAGGAATGAAATGCGGCTACGCCAGCGGCTGGCAGGGCTGGATCCAACTGGAAAACTTTAGCGCCTGGAACGGTCTGCCTTTCGCCAGCAAAAATAATGGGTTTGACGGTACGGACGCGGTGCTGGAGTTTAATAAGCCGGAGCAGGTGAAACATATTGCCTTGTTGCAGGAGATGAACAAGAAGGGCGATTTTAGTTACGTTGGTCGCAAAGACGAATCTACCGAGAAGTTTTATAACGGGGACTGTGCGATGACTACCGCCTCTTCCGGCTCGCTTGCCAACATCCGCCAGTACGCCAAATTTAATTACGGCGTAGGGATGATGCCGTATGACGGAGATATCAAAGGTGCGCCGCAAAACGCGATTATCGGCGGCGCCAGTCTGTGGGTGATGCAGGGCAAAGATAAAGAAACCTATACTGGTGTCGCGAAATTCCTCGATTTCCTGGCGAAGCCGGAAAACGCCGCCGAATGGCACCAAAAAACCGGCTATCTACCGATTACCACCGCCGCGTATGAGCTGACTCGCGAGCAAGGCTACTACGATAAAAACCCGGGGGCGGACATTGCCACCCGCCAGATGCTGAACAAGCCGCCGCTGGCATTCACTAAAGGCCTGCGCCTTGGCAATATGCCGCAGATCCGCACCATCGTTGACGAAGAGCTGGAAAGCGTCTGGACCGGCAAGAAAACGCCTCAGCAGGCGCTGGACGCCGCCGTGGAGCGCGGTAACCAGTTGCTGCGCCGTTTTGAGAAATCAAGCAAAGCGTAATGTGTGATAGGCCCGGTGGCGCTGCGCTTACCGGGCCTACAAGACCGTAGGCCGGGTAAGGCGAAGCCGCCTCCCGGCGCTGTTCAGGAACCTAATCCTCATGTCATCTTTCCGTCCGGTATTCCGCTCGCGCTGGCTACCCTATCTGCTGGTGGCCCCGCAGCTGGTTATCACCCTTATATTCTTTATCTGGCCTGCGGGCGAAGCGCTGTGGTATTCACTGCAAAGCGTCGATCCGTTTGGTTTTTCCAGTCAATTTGTCGGGCTGGAGAATTTCGTTACGCTCTTTCATGACAGCTATTACCTCGACTCGTTCTGGACGACGATTAAATTCAGCACACTGGTGACGTTTAGCGGCCTGCTGGTCTCGCTGTTTTTCGCCGCCCTGGTAGATTATGTGGTCCGCGGCAGCCGCTTTTATCAGACGCTGATGCTCCTGCCTTATGCCGTCGCGCCCGCTGTTGCCGCCGTATTGTGGATTTTCCTGTTTAATCCGGGGCGGGGATTAATCACCCATTTTCTCGGCGAATTCGGTTATGACTGGAACCATGCGCAAAACAGTGGCCAGGCGATGTTCCTGGTGGTATTTGCCTCAGTGTGGAAGCAAATCAGCTACAACTTTCTGTTTTTCTTCGCGGCGTTGCAGTCCATTCCCCGCTCGTTGGTCGAGGCGGCGGCGATTGACGGCGCCGGACCGATTCGGCGTTTCTTCCGGCTTTCTCTGCCGCTTATCGCGCCGGTGAGTTTCTTCCTGCTGGTAGTCAACCTGGTGTATGCCTTTTTCGACACCTTCCCGGTAATCGATGCCGCGACCGCAGGCGGGCCGGTACAGGCCACCACGACGCTAATTTATAAGATCTACCGCGAAGGATTTACCGGACTGGATCTCTCGGCATCCGCCGCGCAGTCCGTCATCTTGATGTTCCTCGTCATCATTCTGACGGTAGTGCAGTTCCGCTATGTGGAAAGTAAGGTGCGTTATCAATGATAGAAAATCGACGCGGGCTGACAATATTCAGCCACACCATGCTGATTCTGGGCATTATGGTCATTTTGTTTCCGTTGTATGTCGCGTTTGTTGCCGCAACGCTGGACAACCGCGCGGTGTTTGAGACACCGATGACGCTGATCCCCGGTTCGCATCTGCTGGAAAATATCAAAACCATCTGGGTTAATGGCGTAGGTGTCAATAGCGCGCCCTTCTGGCTGATGATGCTTAACAGTTTCATTATGGCGTTGAGCATTACAGTCGGCAAAATCACGGTATCTATGCTTTCCGCGTTCGCCATTGTCTGGTTTCGTTTTCCCCTGCGTAACCTGTTCTTCTGGATGATTTTTATCACCCTGATGCTGCCGGTTGAAGTGCGTATCTTCCCGACGGTGGAAGTTATTGCCAACCTGAAAATGCTCGACAGCTATGCGGGGCTGACGCTGCCGCTGATGGCCTCCGCTACCGCCACTTTTCTGTTTCGCCAGTTCTTTATGACGCTGCCGGATGAGTTGGTGGAAGCGGCGCGTATTGACGGTGCTTCCCCAATGCGTTTTTTCCGCGATATTGTGCTGCCACTGTCGAAAACCAATCTGGCGGCGCTGTTCGTTATCACTTTTATTTACGGCTGGAACCAGTATCTGTGGCCGTTATTGATTATCACCGATGTCGATTTGGGCACTGCCGTGGCGGGAATCAAAGGGATGATTGCTACCGGAGAGGGCTCGACGCAGTGGAACCACGTTATGGCAGCCATGCTGCTGACGCTCATCCCTCCGGTAATCATCGTGTTAGCCATGCAGCGTGCCTTCGTGCGTGGCCTGGTCGATAGTGAGAAATAAAAATGGCTGGTTTAAAACTACAGGCAGTAAGTAAAAGCTGGGACGGCAAGACCCAGGTAATCCAACCGTTGACGCTGGATGTCGCGGACGGCGAATTTATCGTGATGGTTGGGCCTTCCGGCTGCGGAAAATCAACGCTATTGCGGATGGTCGCAGGCCTTGAGCGCGTGACCAGCGGTGATATCTGGATTGACCGCAAACGGGTTACGGAGATGGAACCTAAAGATCGCGGCATCGCGATGGTATTCCAGAACTACGCACTCTATCCGCATATGAGCGTAGAGGAGAACATGGCGTGGGGACTGAAAATTCGCGGTATGAGCAAGGGGCATATCGAAGAGCGGGTTAAAGAGGCGGCGCGCATCCTTGAGCTGGATGGCCTGCTCAAACGTCGTCCACGCGAGCTTTCCGGCGGTCAGCGGCAACGTGTGGCAATGGGGCGGGCGATAGTGCGCGATCCGGCGGTCTTTTTATTCGATGAACCGCTCTCTAACCTCGATGCTAAGCTGCGTGTGCAGATGCGTCTGGAGCTTCAGCACCTGCACCGGCGGCTGAAAACCACCTCGCTGTACGTGACCCACGATCAGGTGGAAGCAATGACCCTTGCCCAGCGGGTTATGGTAATGAACAAAGGCGTTGCAGAGCAGGTCGGTACGCCGGTAGAGGTGTATGAAAAACCAGCCAGCCGTTTCGTGGCGAGCTTTATCGGCAGCCCGGCGATGAACCTGCTGGACGGTGTAATCAGCGCCTCTGGCGATCGTTTCGAACTACCTGGTGGTATGGTGTTACCGCTCGGCGGCAATTATCGTCGTCAGGCTGGACGCAAAATGACGCTGGGTATCCGCCCGGAGCATATTGCGTTAAGCTCGCAGGCGGAAGGCGGCGTGCCGCTAACGGTAGACACGCTGGAAATTCTGGGGGCGGATAATCTGGCGCATGGACGGTGGGGCGATCAGAAACTGGTGGTGCGTCTGGCTCACCAGCAACGTCCGGCGGCAGGCAGTATGCTTTGGTTGCGCCTGCCGGAGAATCATTTGCATTTATTTAATGGTGAAACAGGACAACGCGTATGAGTCACTGGCCTTATCCCCCTATTGTCGCCCACCGCGGTGGCGGTAAACTCGCGCCGGAAAACACTCTGGCGGCGATCGATGTGGGCGCGCAGTATGGGCACACTATGATTGAGTTTGACACCAAACTGTCGAAAGACGGCGAGATCTTCCTGCTGCATGATGACAATCTTGAGCGGACCAGCAACGGCTGGGGTGTGGCAGGTGAACTGAACTGGCAGGATTTACAGCGTGTGGATGCCGGCGGCTGGTTCAGCGGTGAGTTTAAAGGCGAACCGCTGCCATTGCTCTCACAGGTGGCGGAGCGTTGCCGTAAACATGGCATGATGGCAAATATTGAGATTAAGCCGACGACTGGAACCGGGCCGTTAACGGGACGCGTTGTGGCTCAGGCTGCCCGTGAGCTGTGGGCTGATATGACACCGCCACTGCTTTCTTCGTTTGAAATTGATGCGCTGGAAGCGGCACAGGCGGTCACGCCTGAGTTGCCGCGCGGGTTACTGCTGGATAAATGGCGTGAAGACTGGCGCGAACTTACGACGCGTCTGGGCTGCGTTTCCCTGCACCTTAACCATAAGTTGCTGGATGAACGGCGAGTACAAGAAATTAAGGCAGCAGGGCTACGGATTCTGGTTTACACCGTCAACCAGCCGCAGCGCGCAGCAGAGCTGCTGCGCTGGGGCGTGGACTGTATCTGTACCGATCGCATTGACGATATTGGCCCCTGTTTTCCGCTTTAAGGGCTGATGGTTTTCAGCGGGATGTCAGGCGATGGCGTCCCGCTGTTTCGCGGTAACATGCGCTGTTGGCTATTTAGCATTTTGTCGGGGTTGCCTGCGCCGCTCAACATGCCTCCGTTGCTATTGGGAACTGGTTGCTGGCCGAGCATACCGTTGCCCGGCTGTCCCTGCTGCACCCGCTGCGTATTGGAATTCAATTGCGACTGTAGATGCTGCTGCTGGTTGCGCGCCTGCGTCTGTATCTGTTGCTTCAACATACTTTGTTGCTGAAGTTGCTGCGTTTGCATCTGCGTCTGCATACGCTGTTGGCTGGGGATCTGGTAGCCTGACTTATTAGGGTTATTCATAGTGTTAATTGGTTGGGCAAATACCGTAAATGGCAATAAAGCCGTAATAAGTAGTAAGCGTTTCATTGTCGTCTCCTCCCGATGAGGCCTCTTTTTAAGTGTATCTCTATTTCTTCATGACGATGATTTTTTAAGCATTGTGAACCAGGATTAAACGGGACATACACCCATTTATCTGGAGAAAAACAACGATGAAACCAACGTTTATGCGCTGGGTGGCGATTGCCGCTCTGCTGGCCGGGGGGACATTTAACGCGGTGGCCAATCCTCCCGACGCGCCGCCCGTCTCCTATGGTGTTGAAGAAGATATCTTTCATCCCGAGCGAGCAACGCAGGGGATGGTGGCGTCCGTGGATGCAATGGCGACGCAGGTTGGGGTGGATATCTTAAAGCAGGGCGGTAATGCTGTGGATGCAGCTGTGGCCGTGGGTTATGCACTGGCGGTAACGCACCCGCAGGCCGGTAACCTGGGCGGCGGCGGGTTTATGCTGCTGCGAACCAAAGACGGTAAAACCACGGCGATCGACTTTCGTGAAATGGCTCCTGCTAACGCCACGCGTGATATGTTTCTGGACGAGCAGGGCAATCCGGACAGCAAAAAATCTCTGACCTCACATCTGGCATCCGGTACGCCCGGAACGGTAGCGGGATTCTCGCTGGCGCTGGACAAATACGGCACCCTGCCGCTCAACAAAGTCGTTCGTCCGGCTATTAAACTGGCGCAAGAGGGGTTTATCGTTAATGATGCGCTGGCCGATGATCTGAAAACCTACGGCAGTGAAGTGATCCCTCAACATGAGAACAGCAAGGCTATCTTCTGGAAAGACGGCGAGCCGCTGAAAAAAGGCGACAGACTCGTACAAACCAACCTGGCGAAAAGTCTGGAGATGATCGCTGAGAACGGGCCGGATGCCTTCTATAAAGGGGCCATTGCCGACCAGATAGCCGAAGAGATGCAAAAAAATGGTGGTCTGATTGGCAAAGCGGATTTAGCCGCCTATAAAGCGGTAGAGCGCACGCCGATTAGCGGCAATTATCGCGGTTATGAGGTTTATTCCATGCCTCCGCCGTCTTCCGGCGGGATCCATATTGTGCAGATCCTCAATATCCTCGAAAACTTTGATATGAAGAAATACGGCTTTGGCAGCGCGGACGCCATGCAGGTCATGGCAGAGGCAGAAAAATATGCCTATGCCGATCGGTCGGAATACCTTGGCGATCCGGACTTCGTTAAGGTGCCGTGGCAGGCGCTGACGAACAAAGCGTACGCCAAATCGCTCGCTGAACAGATCGATATCAACAAAGCGAAGCCCTCCAGCCAGATTCGTCCCGGCAAGCTGGCACCCTACGAAAGCAACCAAACCACCCATTACTCGGTAGTCGATAAAGACGGTAACGCCGTCGCGGTGACCTACACCCTGAACACTACCTTTGGTACCGGGATTGTGGCGGGCAACAGCGGCATTTTACTGAATAATGAAATGGATGATTTCTCGGCAAAACCCGGCGTGCCCAATGTTTACGGGCTGGTGGGCGGCGATGCTAACGCGATTGGGCCTGGCAAACGACCGCTGTCGTCGATGTCGCCGACCATTGTGGTGAAAGAGGGCAAAACATGGCTGGTCACTGGCAGCCCTGGCGGGAGTCGAATCATCACTACCGTGCTGCAAATGGTAGTGAACAGCATTGATTTCGGAATGAACGTCGCCGAAGCGACCAACGCGCCGCGTTTCCATCATCAATGGTTGCCGGACGAACTGCGGGTAGAAAAGGGCTTCAGCCCCGATACGCTAAAGTTGCTGGAACAGAAAGGGCAGAAAGTGGCGCTGAAAGAAGCGATGGGCAGCACCCAAAGTATTATGGTTGGACCGGACGGTGAACTGTATGGCGCATCCGACCCGCGTTCGGTCGATGATTTAACGGCGGGATATTAAGGCAAGTGGCCCTCTTCGATGGGAGAGGGCTTGTCGAGTAGTTTTCACTATAGTGAATGGTCTTGGTGATGCTGGTCAATTTCGATTAGCAACTTATGGCCTTGGGCGGATACGCGATAATAATCCATTCCTGAGGGGGTTCTTGTTACTATATCGACTAAACCCGCTTTAGATAGGTTATTTATGAGTCTGACTACGTTACCAACTCCATCCATTTTCCTACTGGTCATTGCGCGATCAAGATTATACCAGGTCCAATTTACGTCATCTCTGGAAGCTAATAATTTCAAGATGTTAAGTTCAGTGTTGTTTACCATGATGGTGCATCCGGGTGATAAAGGTCATTACCAGCTATTCTATAATCTTCGAGTGTTGATGTATGCGTGTTATTCCATAGATCATAAGCCTCTTGGTTATCGCTTGGCCTGCCAGTTTCCCAACCTAAATTGCAATAACGTTGATACTCTCGACATTCATGAATGTAGTAGTTTAAATCCACTTGTTCTGGTAACAATTCACCGCTCGCTATCTTTTTTAAACGGCTTACCATAAATTCATTACCAGGATCTGGATCGAAGCGAGATATGTGTTTTTCTACAATTGCAATTCCTTCATAGGTAATATTTACGCCTTCAGTTGTAAGATGTTCAACAGGGCCTCCCGCTTTATCTGGATCAAATGGCCTTGATGTATAAGTTCCTTTCGCTCCAAACTGCTCCAGTTCTTCTAATTCAGGAAATTTCATCCTTCCCATTGTTAATCCAGCAGCTACTGAAGCACCAAGGATAAGCAATCCTTTGTTATCCATAACCTGCTTGTAACCCGCAGGCGCATCGCCGCCCAACTTTTCCGCCGTGTCTCTGAACCCGTCTATATTCCCGTTGTAGATACCTCCGGCGGCAAGCAGTATGCCAACCCCTTTGCTGTTTAACGTTTTGAGACGGTTATCTGTGGGCGCTTTTGTTCGGGGAATAAACAGGCGGTTATAATTTTCGGGCAGCGCCAGATAGCTGAATTCGGTATTAGCAATGAGATGCTTGCAGAGAATATATTCATAGCTGATGCTTATGGTTTCCGTGGGTAAGAAATTTTCACGGAACAGACAGTGGATACCGGATACAAAGGCTCCCCGACGTTGAACAGAATAATATTTCTCCCATCTGCCGAATCGGTTGATACGCCAGAAGTAAAATGCCATAAACAGTTGTTCGTTATTGTTAATTGCATTGGTAAATAATGGCGTCGTTTGCGCCTTATGCATTTGTTTATTTACGCCTGATAACAACGCGCGTATACAGAAGCAATAAAAACTTTCACTTTGGCAAAAATAATTAAGGAAAATCTTATAAAAGAGCCAGTGGCAGGGTAATAAAAATGGGGCGAGTGATGAATTGCAAACAACCCGGTACGTGGCACCGGGTTGTCATTCCCTCAGTCGGTTAGCAAACGGGCGGGATTATCAATACACAGTTTGCGTAACGTCGTTGCATTTACGCCGCGCTCCGCCAGGTATGCAAGGAAGACATTTGGCACAAATCCCCAGCCGTTACCGCCATTTTTAGCCCACATCTGTTTGAGGAAGACGTCGTGGCTAAGCACAAGCTGGTTGGCATACCCAAGTTCAATCAGATGAGCAACCGCGTCAGCGGTCTCCTGCACGCCGGGCGCTACACCCTCTTTAGGAAAGGTAATGTCCAGCCCTATCATGTCAAATTCCAGCCATACGCCGCGATCGAGCATTTTGCGCTGGTAGGTAAGATCCTTCCCGGAAGGATCGGAGTGGGCGAGAGACACTTTTGCCGGCGATACCTGCATTTCTCCCAGCACAATATCCAGCACCTCGTCACCGCGTCTGAGCCACCCCGGCATATGTATATTCATTGCCACATGCGGGTTATTGACCTGAGCCAGTGAAGCCGCACGCAGGCTGTTATGCTCAGCCTCGGTAAAAGCCGGGGATACGCCGATTTCGCCAATCATGCCGGCGCGAATATCCGTTTCACCAATCCCCTGATTAAGCTCGTTATCAATAATGGCCGCCAGCGTATCGACAGACTGATGGATTCGGTGGCTTTCGAACTTCTCCAGATAAGGGCCGGAAGAAGCCACAATGTTCAACCCGGTGCGAACCGCCACCTCCCGCAGTGACTGCGCATCCCGGCCTATGGATTCAGACCCGGTGGCATCAACGATAGTTTTGCCGCCCAGCGACATGAAGTTATTGATTTCAAAAATGACATCCGCGATGGGCTTTTTGTCCATGTTATCGGCGCAGCAGTAGGGATCGTGTTTTAGCCCCCACTGGATCTCCGCACTCACTTTTTTATCGACCAGTTGTTCCGAAAATGCATAGTGCGGCTTATCAACCACTGATGAGAGGTCATTAAACAGATGTTCATGGGGGAGAGTCAGTCCCATCTCTTCTTTTACGATCGGTCCGGTGACAGTTTGCAGGTAGCCTTTCATCCTGTAATCTCCATTTTTTTCGCTAATTTAGAGGCTTTGTATTCAGGAATAGTGGTGACGATTGCGCCGACAAGAGCAAATAACGTGCCGATGATGGTGACCAGATAAACGGTGTTACCCAGGGAAGGGATTAATTTATCAATCAGCACAGAACCCAGTAACTGGCCGGCAGTAGACGCGACGCCCAGCATCAACAGTCCCAGGCCTCTGACTAACAGAGCCATCAGGCCTATAGACATCAGACCTAAGGGGCCTCCGAGGTACATCCACCATACGTTCGGCAACTGGACGGTAAGGTGTCCCATCGCAACGCGAATGGCCAGTGCCGCGCCAAGCACGCAAAAACCGACAATAAAATTCCAGGTGATAGAGACCAGCATTGAACCCGTGGCTTCCGCGACCTTAGCGTTACCGGCGGGCTGCCAGCCTGCCAGCAGACCCGCCAGGAAAGGCAGAATAGCCAGCAGAATAAAAGAAGTTGAGTGCCACTGCGGAGAGACGACAAATACCGTAGCGATGACGGCAAAAAGCGCGCCGGTAACACGCCAGGGGGTAAAAAACTTTTTTTCGTCCACGCCAATACCAAAGCGATCGCAAAGCAGACCGGAGAGTAGCAAGGCAGAAATTAACGCAGTCTGAAAGGTGGCAACGCCAAGCGCGCTGGCGGAAGCGCCTTCGGAAAATACCACCATTGCGCCGCACAGACCGGCAAACCAGTTCCACAGCGGCACTTTTTTATTTTTAATGAGAGAAGGAATAGCGGCAAATTGTTGGCGAGTCTCTTTGCGGGCCATAATAATAAAAAACATCACTACCAGACCACTGGCAAAAGAGATGACTGCGCATGCGTTGCCATCTTTTAACCAATGACCAAGTTGACCATTAACCGCTGATTGCATGGGCGAAAGCATACCTGCGAGAATAGTGGCAATCATCAGCAAGGGAGTTGAGTACTTATTTTTGTTCATACATCAATCCTTTTATTTGGCGAAGGAGTAACCTGCGTTACTCCTCTATTGTTATCGTTTGGCGATATAGTTAAGTGTGTTAATCCACAAGTCGCTGTAAAATGGCCACGCCATAAATTGTTGTGTTCCCCAGTGTGGCGCGCAGTCGCTCATAAAGCAGGCCGTTTTCCCGTTGTGATATTCACCAAAGACCAGTAAAGGATCGCCGTTAATGGTTAACGCGACGGCAGCATCATCTTTCGCGACAGCCTGGTTATAACCCAGGAAAGGAGGGTAATCAGAAAAACCTTTGATAACTGGATGTTCAGGGTTTTCAACCTGTGCATAGACGCCCTCCGGTTTTTCAACACGATCGTCGCCATCAGGCATTATTACCGGAAGTACATCGGCCAGGGTGGTATTTTTATAATTTGCTTTTGCTTCAATCCCCATAAAGGAGAGGTAGCCGCCAATCATTAATAAACCACCGCCGTTGTGCACATATTCTTTAATTAATTCAAGAGCATTTGGCTTTATTCTTAGCTGATAGAAAGTGTCGTTTTGTAATAAGAACGTGTTACTGCCAATATCACTGATTACGATAACATCATAACGGTTTAAATCGTCAACGCTTTCTGGAAAGGCGATTTGCACCGTATGTGCTGGCATATAATCGACAGCGATACCTCCCTTTTTTAAACATTCCAGTAACCAGGTGGCGCCTTCTTCATATTTACTTGAGGTAAAACTGTCATATCCTTTTGAATGGATCATATGGATATGCCAGGATTCTCCAATAAAGAGCACCTTTAACGTTGTGTTGGCATTATGCATTATTGACTCCTTTTAATGAGTAGAGATGGATTGTTGATATGGTGTGCTCTGAATACGGTGAATGACGGATTCATGTTCCGGCATATCAGAGGCGTTAGCCGTCTCTACCGCCAGGGAGGCAAAAGCACTGGCGTAGCACAGCGCAGACTCCAGGGGTTTTCCTTTGGCGAGACCAGAAGCGAGCGCGCCATTAAATGCGTCGCCTGCACCAGCGGTATTTTTGACGACTGCCGGAAATGCCGGGGAATATATAAATTTTTTCCCGTCATAAGCTAACGAGCCTTTACTACCCAAAGTGATAATGGTGTTTTTTACACCTTTCTGGTGGATAATTTTGGCTGCCTGTCTGGCAGAAGTAATATCTGTAACCTCAATCCCTGCCAGTAAGCCAGCCTCTGTTTCGTTCGGCGTAATATAATCAATATCTTTAATAAGAGAATCCACCCCGTCATTATAGGGTGCTGGGTTTATAATTACTGGAACGCCATTTTTTTGCGCCAAAGAGATGGCCTGACGTAGTGCGCTATAATTAGTTTCAAGCTGAAGCAGGACAATGTTGGAGTTAATGATGGCCTCTTGTTGGATCATGACCTCATCTGGTGTAATGGTCATATTTGCCCCCGGATAGATAGCGATAACATTATCGCCGGTGTCTTCATTAACCAGAATGGTCGCGGTGCCAGTTTGCGTTTCTGGCGTTTGGTAAATGATACTTTTATGAATTTTCGAGGCGTTCATAAAATTGATAGCATATTCACTAAAGTGATCTGCGCCTACTTTAGTAATAAAATGTACGTCCGAATCCGCATAGCTTGCCGCTAAGGCCTGGTTACAGCCTTTGCCACCGGGGGAGAAAATAAATTTATTGGCAAGAAGCGACTCGCCGATGGCGGGTAGTCGGGGCAAATAGCTGATGATATCGACATTAAATGATCCAATTACACATACATGACTTTTCATATCGGAGCGGCCCTTTTTTATTCCCCGTGTTTCTTCATAATTTTCAAGTGCGTAAGCAATTTCATTTTTCGCAACGTTATCAAGCGAGTCGAGAGTGATAAACGCGCCGCCATGACAACGGGTTAAGTAACCAAGACTGGCTAATTCATTAAGATCTGAACGGATGGTTTCTTTTGTGACGTTCAGACTTTTCGCCAGAACAGCGACTTTTACGATTCCTGACGTGCTAATTTGTTTCAATATTTTATGATGGCGTTCAAATTTCACGGTTCACCTCACCTGAGTTACGTTAATATCAGGGGAAGTATATTGTTGTGATAATCACCATAAAGTGACGGGCAAAAGCAAAAAAAAGCAAAAGGGGAACTTTTACGGCAAAAAAAGCCAGTAACAAAATGCCAATAAAAATAGTGTGAGCAAGTACCAGAAAAAATAAATGGAGTCTTTATATAACGCAACAGGTCGTGTAGAGCGTTTTTTAGCTCGTTATTTAGGAGGAATAAACTATTTAGTGTTTTCCCTAAAACAGGTGACAATATTCCATAGACTCTATCCTGCCCATACCTTCAATGCCTGACGTGCAGTGATGATCTCCGACTGGACATGAATCTGCTGACGAATAACATCATCATGTGGTTCACCACGACGTAACATGGCCTCGCTTACTGCGGGTGTATGATGAAGGGGGATGCTCCTCCCGGCATTCCTGGCTGTCAAATGGCGTTAACGGCATTTTTTGCAAAAAAAAGCTAGACAAGTGCGAATGAGAATGATTATTATTGCTTTGCGTTCAGGGGGACCTCGACGGAAAACCTGAAAGCACGACATTGCTCACATTGCTTCCAGTATTACTTTAGCCAGCCGGGTGCTGGCTTTTTTTTTGCGGTTTTCCACACGCGCCTGCTTGCCAGCATACCCATGACATCCAAAGTGTGAGCAGTGGCGGGCTATCGGCTATGGGTAATACACTATGTCGTCTCCTTTCGCTTTGCGCTATGGTGTAGACCATCAGTTTTAAAAAAGGATACGGCTATGGCCTTACATTGCGCATTCATTGGTTTTGGTAAAAGCACCACCCGCTACCATCTTCCCTATGTTCTTAACCGTCAGGACACCTGGCATGTGGCGCATATCTTTCGCCGCCATGCGAAACCGGAAGAGCAGGCACCGATCTATTCGCACATCCACTTCACCAGCGATCTGAATGACGTGTTCGATGATCCTCTGGTTAAGCTGGTGATCGTCTGTACCCATGCTGACAGCCATTTCGAATACGCTAAACGTGCCCTGGAAGCCGGTAAAAACGTACTGGTGGAAAAACCCTTTACGCCAACGATGAGGGAAGCGAAAGCGTTGTTTGAACTGGCGCAGCGCAAAGGGTTAATCGTGTCGCCCTATCAGAATCGTCGCTTTGACTCCTGCTTTCTGACGGCTAAGAAGGTCATTGAGCGCGGGAAGCTTGGAGATATCGTCGAAATTGAAAGCCATTTCGATTATTACCGCCCGGTAGCAGAAACCAGGCCGGGGCTGCCGCAGGATGGCGCTTTCTACGGACTTGGCGTTCACACGATGGATCAAATGATTTCGCTATTTGGTCGCCCGGATCATGTCGCGTATGACATTCGTAGCCTGCGTAATAAAGCGAATCCGGATGACACCTTCGAAGCGCAGCTGTTTTATGGCGATTTGAAGGCTATCGTTAAAACCAGCCACCTGGTGAAAATTGATTACCCGAAATTTATCGTGCATGGGACCAAAGGCTCGTTTGTGAAGTACGGTATCGATCAACAAGAAACCAGCCTGAAAGCGAACATTATGCCTGGCGAGCCGGGTTTTGCGGCTGATGAATCTGTCGGTGTGCTGGAATATGTTAACGATGAAGGCGTGACCGTGAAAGAAGAGGTGAAACCGGAAACGGGTGACTATGGCCGCGTCTATGATGCTTTGTATGCAACGCTTACTGCCGGCGCGCCAAATTACGTCAGTGAATCTGAGGTTCTTACCAATCTGGAGATTCTGGAACGGGCATTTGAGCAGCCTTCTCCCGCCACCATAACCCTTTCTAAGTAAGTACGATTGGCTCCTTTGAACTTATTCATATTTTTTGAACAGAGGAGTCAATTTTCACCCTCTATCATCATTGAAGGATTAGGTTCACACTCACGCTATCAATATGAATTGGGGTGAACACAATGATCTACTTACGCAAAGCAAACGACCGCGGCCACGCGAATCATGGGTGGCTGGACTCCTGGCACACCTTTTCGTTCGCCGATTATTATGATCCAAATTTTATGGGATTCTCGGCGCTGCGGGTGATTAACGACGACGTGATCGATGCAGGCCAGGGTTTCGGTACTCACCCGCATAAAGACATGGAAATTTTGACCTATGTACTGGAAGGCACCGTAGAACACCAGGATAGTATGGGCAATAAAGAGCAGGTTCCCGCGGGCGAATTCCAGATTATGAGTGCCGGCACCGGCGTTCGCCACTCCGAGTACAACCCGAGCAAAACAGATCGTCTTCGGCTATACCAGATCTGGATTATTCCGGCGGAAACGGGCATTACGCCGCGCTACGAACAGCGCCGCTTTGATGCCGCGCAGGGTAAACAACTGGTGCTTTCACCGGATGCCCGTGACGGTTCGCTGAAGGTCTACCAGGATATGGCGCTGTACCGCTGGGCGATGGTGAAAGAGGAGCAGTCGGTACATCAGATTAGCGCCGATCGTCGCGTCTGGATTCAGGTGGTAAAAGGCGACGTAACCATTAATGGCACCAAAGCCACGACCAGCGATGGTCTGGCGATTTGGGATGAGCCGGCGATCTCGGTTCATGCCGACAGCGATAGCGAAGTGCTGCTGTTTGACTTGCCGCCAGTCTAACTTGCTGTAACCCTTTGTCGCTTCTCCCGTTTCAGATAGCTGATAGCTAATCAGCTATCTGTTCAGGATACAGGCCGGATAAGACGCGAAAGCGTTACCATCCGGCTTTTCATCGTTTGTCATTAATTCCGCACGTCCGTGGTAAACTGGGAAAATCTATTCCTTTTACACCTTTCAGGACGATGAAAAAGAAAAGACCCGTACTTCAGGATGTGGCCGACCGTGTCGGCGTGACCAAAATGACGGTCAGCCGTTTTTTGCGTAATCCGGAGCAGGTCTCCGTCGCGCTGCGGGGTAAAATTGCGGCTGCGCTTGATGAACTTGGGTACATCCCCAATCGCGCGCCTGATATTCTTTCCAATGCGACCAGCCGCGCCATTGGCGTTCTACTACCGTCCTTAACCAACCAGGTCTTTGCGGAAGTCTTACGCGGTATTGAAAGCGTCACCGACGCCCATGGGTATCAGACCATGCTGGCGCACTACGGTTATAAACCGGAGATGGAACAGGAGCGCCTGGAATCAATGCTCTCCTGGAATATTGACGGCCTTATTCTCACTGAGCGTACCCATACGCCGCGCACCTTAAAAATGATCGAAGTCGCCGGGATTCCGGTGGTTGAGCTGATGGACAGCCAGTCGCCGTGTCTCGATATTGCCGTAGGTTTTGACAACTTTGACGCCGCCCGCCAGATGACTGCCGCAATTATCGCGCGTGGCCACCGTCATATTGCTTATCTGGGCGCGCGGCTCGACGAACGAACTATTATCAAGCAAAAGGGTTATGAGCAGGCGATGCGGGACGCAGGTCTGGCGCCCTACAGTGTGATGATGGAGCAATCTTCATCCTATTCTTCCGGTATCGAGTTAATGCGCCAGGCGCGACGCGAATACCCGCAGCTTGACGGTATTTTTTGCACTAACGATGACCTGGCGGTGGGCGCAGCCTTTGAATGCCAGCGTCTGGGGCTAAAAATCCCGGATGATATGGCCATTGCCGGATTCCACGGTCATGATATCGGTCAGGTAATGGAACCGCGTCTGGCAAGTGTCCTGACGCCGCGCGAACGGATGGGCAGCATTGGCGCAGAGCGGCTGCTGGCCCGTATCCGCGGCGAAACGGTGACGCCGAAAATGTTAGATTTAGGTTTCACCTTGTCACCGGGCGGATCTATTTAATCTGACAACTTTGAAGTAGCTCACACTTATTCACTTTTGGCACGAATGGTCATTGCGTCTCGAATAGCGTGGCTGGACAATGTTACCGATAACAGTTACCCGTAACAAAATTGAACCTTGTAGAGTGGGGGCCCGCTTTGAGCACGACTAATCATGATCACCACGTTTACGTTTTGATGGGCGTATCCGGCAGCGGTAAATCCGCGGTCGCAAGCGCAGTGGCGCATCAGCTTCATGCCGCGTTTCTGGACGGTGATTTTTTGCATCCGCGCTGCAATATTGAAAAAATGGCCTCCGGCGAGCCGTTGAATGATGATGACCGCAAACCGTGGTTGCAGGCGCTGAACGACGCGGCCTTTGCGATGCAGCGTACCAATAAAATCTCGCTGATCGTCTGTTCCGCGCTGAAAAAACACTATCGCGACCTGTTACGTGAGGGAAACCCGAATCTCTCTTTTATCTATCTGAAAGGTGATTTCGACGTTATTGAAAGCCGTCTGAAAGCGCGCAAAGGCCATTTCTTCAAAACCCAGATGTTGGTAACACAGTTTGAAACGCTGCAAGAGCCAGGCGCTGAGGAACGCGACGTTCTGGTGGTGGATATCGATCAGCCACTGGAAGGGGTGGTGGCGAGCACCATTGAGGCGATCAACAAAGGCAGTACGCTGTGAGTACATTAACACTGGTTTTAACCGCCGTCGGTTCTGTCTTGCTGCTGCTGTTCCTCGTGATGAAGGCGCGTATGCATGCCTTCGTCGCGTTAATGGTGGTCTCGATGGGCGCGGGGCTTTTTTCGGGTATGCCGCTTGATAAAATCGCTGCAACCATGGAAAAAGGAATGGGCGGCACACTGGGTTTCCTGGCGATTGTGGTCGCGCTGGGGGCGATGTTCGGTAAAATTCTGCATGAAACCGGCGCGGTCGATCAGATAGCCGTGAAAATGCTTAAATCCTTTGGCCATAACCGCGCGCACTATGCGATTGGCCTGGCCGGGCTGATTTGCGCGCTCCCGCTGTTTTTCGAAGTGGCGATTGTGCTGCTGATTAGCGTCGCGTTCTCTATGGCGCGTCATACCGGCACAAACCTGGTGAAGCTGGTCATTCCGCTGTTTGCGGGCGTGGCGGCAGCCGCGGCGTTTTTGTTGCCTGGGCCTGCGCCGATGCTGCTGGCGTCCCAGATGCATGCTGATTTCGGCTGGATGATCCTGATTGGGCTGTGCGCAGCCATTCCAGGTATGATTATCGCCGGGCCGCTGTGGGGGAATTTTATCAGCCGTTACGTTGAGCTGCGTATTCCTGACGACATTACCGAGCCGCATCTGGGCGAAGGTAAAATGCCTTCTTTCGGCTTCAGCCTGGCGCTGATCCTGTTACCATTGGTGCTGGTCGGGCTGAAAACGATCGCCGCGCGTTTTGTGCCGGAAGGTTCTACCGCTTACGAATGGTTTGAGTTTATCGGCCACCCCTTCACTGCGATTCTGGTCGCTTGTCTGGTAGCGATTTACGGCCTGGCGATGCGTCAGGGGATGCCGAAAGATAAAGTGATGGAAATCTGCGGCCACGCGCTGCAACCGGCGGGTATTATCCTGCTGGTTATTGGCGCAGGCGGGGTGTTCAAACAGGTACTGGTTGACTCCGGCGTCGGTCCGGCACTGGGCGAAGCGTTAACCGGTATGGGACTGCCCATTGCCATCACCTGCTTCGTGCTGGCGGCAGCGGTCCGTATCATTCAGGGATCTGCAACGGTCGCGTGCTTAACGGCAGTCGGTCTGGTGATGCCGGTCATTGAGCAACTAAATTTCTCCGGCGCACAGATGGCGGCGCTCTCTATCTGTATCGCCGGCGGTTCAATTGTCGTTTCCCATGTGAACGACGCTGGTTTCTGGTTGTTCGGTAAATTTACCGGCGCGACCGAAGCGCAGACGTTAAAAACCTGGACAATGATGGAAACCATCCTCGGCACGACAGGCGCGATTATCGGGATGATTGCGTTCCAGTTGCTGAGTTGAGGGGCTGACCCGGTAGCGTTAACCGGGGCGCATATTCCTACTGTAAGCCGGGTAAGGCGTCATCGCCACCCGGCTTTTTTGTTGATGTGTGCGTATGCAATCACCCAACGGCGTTTTGCCTCGCCATGTTTCAGTACGCGCATAAAAGCAGGCAAATTTCCACGCTGATCCATAATTAGGATCAATAAAACAGCGACGGAAATGATTCCCTTCCTAACGCAAATTCCCTGATAATCGCCACTGGACTTTCTGCTTGCGCGGTAAGGCAGGATAAGTCGCATTACTGATGGCTTCGCTATCATTGATTAATTTCGCTTGCGACTTTGGCTGCTTTTTGTATGGTGAAGAATGCGCCACAGGATACTGGCGCGCATACACAGCACATCTCTTTGCAGGAAAAAAACGCTATGAAAAATGTTGGTTTTATCGGCTGGCGCGGAATGGTCGGTTCTGTTCTCATGCAACGCATGGTAGAGGAGCGCGATTTTGACGCGATTCGCCCTGTTTTCTTTTCTACTTCCCAGTTCGGGCAAGCGGCGCCGACCTTCGGCGACAACGCCACCGGCACGCTACAGGACGCTTTTGATCTGGATGCGCTAAAAGCGCTCGATATCATCGTGACCTGCCAGGGCGGCGATTATACCAACGAAATTTATCCAAAGCTGCGCGAAAGCGGATGGCAGGGGTACTGGATTGATGCGGCTTCTACGCTGCGCATGAAAGATGATGCCATTATTATTCTCGACCCGGTCAACCAGGATGTCATTACCGACGGACTCAACAAGGGCGTGAAGACCTTTGTGGGCGGTAACTGTACCGTTAGTCTGATGCTAATGTCGCTGGGGGGGCTTTTTGCCCATAATCTCGTTGACTGGGTATCCGTCGCGACCTACCAGGCTGCCTCCGGCGGCGGCGCTCGCCATATGCGTGAGCTGTTAACCCAAATGGGCCAGTTGTATGGCCATGTGGCTGATGAGCTGGCGACGCCATCTTCCGCCATTCTCGATATCGAACGCAAAGTGACAGCATTAACCCGCAGTGGCGAGCTGCCGGTCGATAACTTCGGCGTGCCGCTGGCGGGCAGTCTGATCCCCTGGATTGATAAACAACTCGATAACGGTCAGAGCCGCGAAGAGTGGAAAGGCCAGGCGGAAACCAACAAGATTCTCAATACCGCATCGGTGATTCCGGTTGATGGTCTGTGCGTGCGTGTTGGCGCGCTGCGCTGCCACAGTCAGGCATTCACCATCAAATTGAAAAAAGATGTGTCCATTCCGACGGTGGAAGAGCTGCTGGCGGCACATAATCCGTGGGCGAAAGTGGTGCCGAATGATCGTGATATCACCATGCGCGAATTAACGCCGGCGGCGGTAACGGGGACGCTGACCACGCCGGTTGGGCGTCTGCGTAAACTGAATATGGGGCCGGAGTTTCTGTCGGCGTTTACCGTAGGCGACCAGTTATTATGGGGCGCCGCTGAACCGTTGCGTCGTATGCTGCGCCAACTGGCGTAGCGGCTATTGCAGCGCTTATCGGGCCTGCGTGTGGTTCTCCAGTAGGCCGGATAAGGCGCGTTCGCGCCGCCATCCGGCGGGGGAATTTGTGTTGAACCAGGGGTGCATTGTCACCCTTTTTTTGCGTAATACAGGAGTAAACGCAGATGTTTCATTTTTATCAGGAGTTAAGCAGAGCATTGGCTATTCTTTAAGGGTGGCTTAATCCCGCGGGGATTAAGCCTAACCTGAAGGTAGGACGACGCAGAGAGGATGCACAGTGTGCTGCGCCGTTCAGGTCAAAGAAGTGTCACTACCGGATGTTGAATTCAGTGCGATGGAGTGACGCCACAAAACAGGATGACAAACCATGTCCAGTCGTATCGATAGAGACGTGATTAATGCGCTAATTGCAGGACATTTTGCGGACCCTTTTTCCGTACTCGGAATGCACCAGACCCAAGCCGGACTGGAAGTCCGCGCCCTATTACCTGACGCCACCGACGTATGGGTGATTGAGACCAAAACCGGACGTAAAGTCGGCAAACTGGAATGTCTCGATGCTCGCGGTTTTTTCTGCGGCGTTTTACCCAGACGTAAAAATTTCTTTCGCTATCAGCTCGCCGTGGTCTGGCACGGACAGCAAAATCTGATCGACGATCCTTACCGTTTTGGTCCATTGATTCAGGAAATGGATGCCTGGCTGTTATCGGAAGGTACTCACCTGCGTCCTTATGAAACGCTGGGTGCGCACGCTGATACGATGGACGGTGTCACCGGTACCCGATTTTCTGTCTGGGCGCCTAATGCCCGCCGCGTTTCGGTTGTAGGACAATTTAACTACTGGGATGGCCGTCGCCACCCGATGCGTCTGCGCAAAGAGAGCGGTATTTGGGAGCTGTTTATCCCTGGCGCGCATAATGGGCAACTGTATAAATTCGAACTGCTCGACGCGAATGGAAATCTGCGCATTAAAGCTGACCCGTATGCCTTTGAGGCGCAGATGCGTCCGGAAACGGCGTCGATGATCTGCGGCTTGCCGGAGAAGGTGACGCAAAGCGAAGAACGACAAAAAGCCAATCGGTTTGACGCGCCGATCTCGATTTACGAGGTGCATTTAGGTTCATGGCGACGCCATACGGATAACAACTTCTGGCTGAGCTACCGTGAACTGGCCGATCAGCTTGTGCCTTACGCCAAATGGATGGGCTTTACGCACCTTGAACTCTTGCCGGTTAACGAACATCCGTTTGACGGCAGCTGGGGCTACCAGCCAACCGGGCTTTATGCCCCCACCCGTCGGTTCGGCACGCGTGATGATTTCCGCTATTTCATCAATGCAGCTCACGCGGCAGGACTGAATGTCATTCTCGACTGGGTACCGGGCCATTTTCCGTCCGATGAGTTTAGCCTGGCGGAGTTTGACGGTACGCACCTCTATGAGCACAGCGATCCGCGCGAGGGGTATCACCAGGACTGGAACACGTTGATTTATAATTATGGCCGTCGTGAGGTCAGTAACTACCTGGTGGGTAATGCTCTGTACTGGATAGAGCGTTTCGGGATTGATGCGCTGCGTGTGGATGCGGTGGCCTCTATGATTTACCGCGACTACAGCCGTAAAGAAGGCGAGTGGATCCCGAACGAGTTCGGCGGTCGTGAAAACCTGGAAGCCATTGAGTTTCTGCGTAATACCAACCGCATTATTGGCGAACAGGTGCCTGGCGCGGTCAGCATGGCCGAAGAGTCGACAGACTTTGCCGGCGTGACGCGTCCGCCAGAAATGGGGGGACTGGGGTTCTGGTACAAGTGGAATCTGGGCTGGATGCATGACACTCTGGACTACATGAAGCTGGACCCGGTCTACCGCCAGTACCATCACGATAAGCTCACCTTCGGCATGGTGTATAACCATACCGAAAATTTTGTCCTGCCGCTGTCGCACGATGAAGTCGTTCACGGTAAAAAATCTATCCTCGATCGTATGCCGGGCGATGCGTGGCAGAAATTCGCCAACCTGCGCGCCTACTATGGCTGGATGTGGGCCTTCCCCGGTAAGAAACTGTTGTTTATGGGCAATGAATTTGCCCAGGGACGCGAGTGGAACCATGACGTCAGTCTCGACTGGCATCTGTTGGAAGGGGGAGATAACTGGCACCACGGTGTTCAGCGTCTGGTGCGCGATCTCAACCACACCTATCGCCACCATAAGGCGCTGCATGAGCTGGATTTTGATGCTTACGGCTTTGAGTGGCTGGTGGTCGATGACCATGAGCGCTCGGTGTTTATTTTCGTGCGTCGCGATAAAGCCGGTAACGAGATTATTATTGCCAGCAACTTTACGCCTGTTCCCCGTCACGACTATCGCTTTGGCATCAACCAGCCAGGACGCTGGCGTGAAATCCTCAATACTGACTCAATGCATTATCACGGTAGCAACGCTGGCAATGGTGGCGTGGTACATAGCGATGAGATCGAAAGTCATGGCCGTCCGCACTCTCTTAGCCTGACCTTGCCGCCGCTGGCGACGATCTGGCTGATGCGGGAGGGGGAATGACGCAGCTTGCAATCGGCGAAGCAACGCCGCATGGCGCAACGTATGACGGCTGTGGCGTGAATTTCACGCTCTTTTCCGCCCATGCAGAACGTGTAGAGCTGTGTGTATTTGATTCCCGGGGGGATGAACACCGTTACGATCTCCCTGGGCGTAGCGGTGATGTCTGGCACGGTTATCTGGCTGGCGCCAGACCCGGCCTGCGTTACGGCTATCGTGTACATGGTCCGTGGCAACCAGCGCAGGGACATCGGTTTAATCCGGCAAAATTATTGCTTGACCCTTATGCGCGCCGGGTTGAGGGCGAGCTAAAAGATCATCCGCTGTTGCACAGCGGACATGATCAACCGGATTACCGCGATAACGCCGCGATTGCGCCGAAAAGCGTGATAACCAGCGACCATTATGATTGGGAAGATGATGTCCCGCCGCGCACGCCGTGGGGAAAAACGGTCATTTATGAAGCCCATGTCAAAGGCCTCACGTACCTGCATCCGGATCTTCCTCAACAGATACGCGGCACCTATAAGGCGCTCGGCCATCCGGTCATGGTGGAGTACTTCAAACAGCTTGGCATTACGGCGCTGGAACTGTTGCCTGTGGCGCAGTTTGCCAGCGAGCCGCGTCTGCAGCGAATGGGGCTGACGAACTATTGGGGTTATAACCCGATGGCGATGTTCGCGCTGCATCCCGCCTGGGCCAGTTCGCCGGAGACGGCGTTGAACGAATTTCGCGATGCGGTGAAAGCGCTGCATCGCGCGGGAATTGAAGTCATTCTGGACATTGTGTTGAACCACAGTGCTGAGCTGGATCTGGAGGGGCCGACCTTCTCCCTGCGCGGAATTGATAACCGTAGCTATTATTGGATAAGAGACGATGGCGATTATCACAACTGGACGGGATGTGGCAACACGCTCAATTTAAGCCATCCCGGCGTAGTGGAGTACGCGTGCGAGTGTTTGCGCTATTGGGTGGAAAGCTGCCATGTCGATGGTTTTCGTTTTGATTTGGCGTCCGTTATGGGGCGTACCCCGGTTTTTCGTCAGGATGCGCCGCTGTTTGCCGCGATTAAAGCCTGTCCCGTGTTATCCGCGGTCAAGCTTATCGCTGAACCATGGGATATCGGCGAGGGGGGATATCAGGTGGGCAATTTCCCGCCGCCGTTTGCTGAGTGGAACGATCATTTTCGCGATGCGGCCCGCCGTTTCTGGTTGCCGCGCAACCTGACAACCGGAGAATTTGCTTGTCGCTTCGCTGCCTCCAGCGATCTGTTTAAACGTCATGGCCGCAGGCCTGGCGCCTCCGTCAATCTGATTACAGCGCATGACGGTTTTACACTGCGGGACTGTGTTTGTTTCAATCAGAAACACAATGAGGCGAACGGTGAGGAAAATCGCGACGGCACCAACAATAATTACAGTGACAATCATGGTAAAGAAGGATTAGGCGGTCCGCTTGATGTCATTGAGCGGCGACGCGACAGCATACACGCGCTGCTGGCGACGCTGTTGCTCTCTCAGGGAACGCCGATGCTGCTGGCGGGTGATGAACATGGTCATAGTCAGTACGGCAACAACAACGCCTACTGCCAGGATAATGCCTTAACCTGGCTGGACTGGCGGCAGGCAAACCGTGGGTTAACCACCTTTACCGCCGCGTTGATTCGTTTGCGCCAGCAGATACCGGCATTAATCGGCGATAGCTGGTGGGAAGAAGGCGATGGCAACGTGCGTTGGCTCAATAAACGCGCACAACCCTTAAGTGCGGAGGAGTGGCAAAACGGACCTAAGCTGATGCAAATACTGCTGTCGGACCGTTTTTTGATTGCGATAAACGCCACGCTTGAGGTGACAGATATTGATTTACCCGAAGGGGAATGGCGCGCCGTTCCCCCATTCGCTGGAGAGGATAATCCGGTGATAACGGCTGTCTGGCAGGGACCTGCGCATGGACTGTGTGTGTTCCAGAGAGGATAAAAAAGGAGTTAATCATGGTGAGTTTAGAGAAGAACGATCGTTTAATGTTGGCGCGCCAGCTGCCACTGAAATCTGTTGCCCTAATCCTGGCCGGCGGCCGCGGCACGCGATTAAAAGATTTAACCAACAAACGCGCCAAGCCCGCCGTCCACTTTGGCGGGAAGTTCCGCATCATCGATTTTGCCTTATCCAATTGTCTGAACTCCGGGATTCGCCGTATCGGCGTGATTACCCAGTATCAGTCCCACACGCTGGTGCAGCATATTCAACGCGGTTGGTCGCTGTTTAGCGAAGAGATGAACGAGTTTGTCGATCTGTTGCCCGCACAACAGCGAATGCAGGGTGAAAACTGGTATCGCGGTACGGCGGACGCCGTGACCCAGAACCTGGACATTATTCGTCGCTATAAAGCGGAGTATGTCGTCATCCTGGCGGGCGATCATATCTACAAGCAGGATTACTCGCGCATGTTGATCGATCACGTTGAAAAGGGCGCGCGTTGCACAGTGGCCTGTATGCCAGTACCGATAAAAGAAGCGACGGCGTTCGGTGTGATGGCGGTAGATGAAAGCGATAAGATTATTGATTTTGTTGAAAAACCAGCTAACCCTCCCGCTATGCCTGGTGACGATACTAAAGCGCTGGCCAGTATGGGTATTTACGTTTTTGACGCTGATTATCTGTATGAACTGCTGGCGGAAGACGATAAAGATAACGCTTCCAGCCACGATTTTGGTAAAGACATTATCCCGAAAATCACCCGCGAAGGCATGGCTTACGCGCATCCTTTCCCGCTTTCCTGCGTGCAGTCTGATCCGGATGCCGAGCCGTACTGGCGTGATGTAGGTACGTTGGAAGCTTACTGGAAAGCGAACCTGGATTTAGCCTCGGTAACGCCGGAGCTGGATATGTATGACCAGAACTGGCCTATCCGTACGCATATGGAATCGCTACCGCCTGCGAAATTCGTGCAGGACCGCTCCGGTAGCCATGGCATGACGCTGAACTCGCTGGTCTCCGGCGGCTGCATTATCTCCGGTTCGGTGGTGGTGCAATCTGTGCTCTTCCCACGGGTAAGAATAAATTCTTTTTGTAATATTGATTCGGCAGTGTTGTTACCTGAGGTTTGGGTTGGGCGCTCCTGCCGCTTACGTCGTTGTATTATTGACCGTGCCTGTATTATTCCGGAAGGCATGGTGATTGGTGAAAATGCGGAAGAGGACGCTCGTCGTTTCTACCGTTCAGAGGAAGGTATTGTACTGGTCACGCGTGAAATGCTGCGCAAACTGCAGGTCAAACAGGAGCGATAATGCAGGTTTTACATGTATGTTCAGAGATGTTCCCCCTGCTAAAAACTGGGGGTCTGGCGGATGTGATAGGCGCGTTGCCTGCGGCACAAATTGCGGATGGCGTTGATGTTCGCGTTCTGCTTCCCGGCTTTCCCGATATCCGTCGGGGGATCCCCGACGCGCATGTGGTGAGTCGTCGCGATACTTTCGCAGGCAAGATATCGTTGCTGTTCGGACATTATAATGGCGTCGGCATTTACCTGATCGACGCGCCGCATTTATACGAGCGTCCGGGAAGTCCTTATCACGATACGAATTTATATGCCTATACCGACAACGTGCTGCGCTTTGCCCTGTTAGGGTGGGTCGGCTGTGAAATGGCCTGCGGACTTGATCCATTCTGGCGCCCCGATGTGGTGCATGCCCATGACTGGCACGCCGGGCTGGCGCCCGCCTATCTGGCGGCGCGTGGGCGTCCGGCGAAATCGGTCTTTACCGTACACAACCTGGCTTATCAAGGCATGTTTTATGCAAAGCATATGGATGACATCGAATTGCCGTGGTCATTCTTTAATATGCATGGGCTGGAATTCAACGGACAAATTTCATTCCTGAAGGCCGGTTTGTACTACGCCGATCATATTACGGCGGTTAGCCCGACCTATGCGCGTGAAATTACCGAGCCGCAGTTTGCCTATGGCATGGAAGGCCTGCTGCGCCAGCGTCATCTGGAAGGGCGTTTGTCCGGTGTGCTGAACGGTGTGGATGAGAAGATCTGGAGCCCGGAATCCGATCTGCTGCTGGCGTCGCGCTACACGCGCGATACCCTGGAAGAGAAGGCGGAAAACAAACGCCAGTTGCAAATTGCGATGGGACTGAAGGTTAACGACAAAGTGCCACTGTTTGCCGTGGTAAGCCGGTTGACCAGCCAGAAAGGATTGGATCTGGTGCTGGAGGCGTTACCGGGGCTGCTGGAGCAGGGCGGGCAGTTGGCGCTACTCGGCGCGGGCGATCCGGTGCTTCAGGAGGGGTTCCTCGCGGCGGCGGCGGAACATCCGGGGCAGGTCGGCGTACAGATTGGCTATCATGAAGCCTTCTCGCATCGCATTATGGGCGGCGCGGACGTTATTCTGGTGCCAAGTCGTTTCGAACCGTGCGGTTTGACGCAGTTATATGGCTTAAAGTATGGCACGCTGCCTCTGGTACGGCGAACCGGGGGGCTGGCCGATACGGTTTCCGACAGTTCGTTGGAAAATCTGGCGGACGGTATCGCCAGTGGGTTTGTCTTTGAAGACAGTAACGCCTGGTCGTTGCTGCGCGCGATTCGACGCGCTTTTGTGCTGTGGTCACGGCCTTCGCTTTGGCGGTTTGTACAACGGCAGGCGATGGCGATGGATTTTAGCTGGCAAGTTGCCGCGAAATCGTACCGCGAGCTGTACTATCGCTTGAAATAGTCACCCAGGAATCATTTATATGAATGCTCCATTTACTTATGCATCGCCCACACTCAGCGTTGAGGCGCTGAAGCATTCTATCGCCTATAAGCTGATGTTTACGATTGGTAAAGATCCGGTTATTGCCAATAAACACGAATGGCTGAACGCCACGTTGTTCGCGGTGCGCGATCGTCTGGTGGAGCGCTGGTTGCGTTCTAATCGAGCCCAATTATCGCAGGAAACCCGGCAGGTTTATTATCTGTCAATGGAGTTTTTGATTGGCCGTACTCTTTCTAACGCGCTACTCTCGCTGGGCATTTACGACGACGTTAAAGGCGCGCTGGAGGCCATGGGGTTAGATCTCGAAGAGTTGATCGACGAAGAGAATGACCCGGGGCTGGGCAATGGCGGCTTAGGTCGTCTGGCGGCCTGTTTCCTGGATTCGCTGGCGACGCTAGGCTTGCCGGGACGTGGGTACGGTATACGCTACGACTACGGCATGTTTAAGCAAAATATTGTCGACGGGCGGCAAAAAGAGTCGCCGGATTACTGGCTGGAGTACGGTAACCCGTGGGAATTCAAACGGCACAATACGCGCTACAAGGTGCGTTTTGGCGGCCGTATCCAGCAAGAAGGTAAAAAAGCGCGCTGGATCGAGACAGAAGAGATCCTTGCCGTCGCGTATGATCAGATCATTCCTGGCTATGACACCGATGCCACGAACACGCTGCGCCTGTGGAATGCGCAGGCCAGTAGTGAAATTAATCTCGGTAAATTCAACCAGGGCGACTACTTTGCGGCGGTAGAAGATAAAAACCACTCCGAGAACGTCTCCCGCGTGCTCTACCCGGATGATTCCACCTATTCAGGGCGCGAGCTGCGTCTGCGTCAGGAGTATTTTCTGGTCTCAGCGACGGTGCAGGATATCCTGAGCCGTCATTATCAGCTGCATAAAACCTATGCGAATCTGGCGGATAAAATCGCCATTCACCTTAATGATACTCACCCGGTATTGTCAATTCCGGAGCTGATGCGTCTGCTGATTGATGAACATAAATTCAGCTGGGATGATGCGTTTGAGGTGTGCTGCCAGGTTTTCTCTTATACCAACCATACGCTGATGAGCGAGGCGCTGGAAACCTGGCCGGTTGATATGCTGGGTAAAATTCTGCCCCGTCACCTGCAAATTATCTTTGAAATTAACGACTATTTTCTGAAAACTCTGCAAGAGCAATATCCCAACGACACCAGCCTGCTTGGTCGCGCGTCGATTATTGATGAGTCGAACGGACGCCGGGTGCGGATGGCCTGGCTGGCGGTGGTGGTCAGCCATAAAGTTAACGGCGTTTCTGAACTGCATTCCAACCTGATGGTGCAGTCGCTGTTCGCGGATTTTGCGAAGATTTTCCCTACCCGTTTTTGTAACGTCACTAACGGCGTCACGCCGCGCCGTTGGCTGGCGCTGGCAAATCCGTCGCTTTCTGAGGTGCTGGATGAGAATATTGGCCGCACCTGGCGTACTGACCTGAGTCAGCTCAGCGAGCTGGAACAGCATTGTGATTATCCTCTGGTCAATCATGCGGTGCGTCAGGCGAAACTGGAGAATAAAAAACGGCTGGCGGTGGTCATTGCGCAGCAACTGAACGTTGTGGTGAATCCTAAAGCGCTATTTGATGTGCAAATTAAGCGTATCCACGAATATAAGCGTCAGTTGATGAATGTGTTACACGTCATCACCCGCTATAACCGTATTAAGGAGGATCCTGAAGCCGACTGGGTGCCACGGGTGAATATTTTTGCCGGTAAGGCGGCTTCTGCCTACTACATGGCAAAACATATCATTCACCTGATCAACGACGTGGCGAAAGTGATTAACAACGATCCGCAGATTGGCGACAAACTGAAAGTGGTATTTATCCCGAACTACAGCGTAAGCCTGGCGCAGGTGATTATTCCCGCAGCCGATCTATCCGAGCAGATTTCACTGGCGGGGACGGAAGCCTCCGGCACCAGTAATATGAAATTCGCCCTGAACGGCGCGCTCACTATCGGTACGCTGGACGGCGCGAACGTTGAAATGCTGGAACATGTCGGCGAGGAAAATATCTTCATCTTCGGCAATACGGCGGAGCAGGTGGAAGCGTTACGCCAGCAGGGTTATAAGCCCCGCGACTATTATGAAAAAGATGAAGAGCTACATCAGGTACTTACGCAGATCGGTAGCGGCGTCTTTAGTCCGGAAGAGCCAGGACGGTATCGCGATCTGGTGGATTCGCTGATTAACTTTGGCGATCACTATCAGGTGCTGGCGGACTACCGTAGCTACGTGGACTGCCAGGATAAGGTAGATGAATTGTATCGTCGCCCGGAAGAGTGGACGACGAAAGCGATGCTCAACATTGCCAATATGGGCTACTTCTCATCGGACAGAACCATCAAAGAGTATGCCGAAAATATCTGGCATATTGATCCGGTAAGATTGTAATTCGCCATGTCCGGCCTACGTCAGGCATGTAGGCCGGACAAAGCGTTAGCCGCCATCCGGCTGTTTATTACGACGCCAGCGACAGCTGGCGTTTGCCAACATACTCCGCCAGCCACTGGGTAATGCGCGACTGCTGCTCAGCGGTCAGCCACATGCCTTCTTTGGTGCGTCGCCAGATAGCGTCTTCAGTACGGCGCACCCATTCGTGATCCACCAGATATTTGAGTTCCGCTTCGTAAAACTCATGGCCGAAATCTTCGCCTAAATCAAGCAGTGACGTGGCTTCGCCGAGAATCCACTCTGTATTGCTGCCGTAAGTACGCGAATAGTGGCGCGCCAGCGATTCCGTCAGGAACGGATAACGACGACGCAGTTTGGCCGCGTAATCTTCGCGGCTGCCGTCGATGTCGCCGCCGGGCAGTACGCACGTTTTGGTCCATGCCGGCCCGATGCCTGGATACCAGGGCGCCAGTTTTTCCATCGCGTGTTCGGCCAGCTTACGGTAGGTCGTCAGCTTACCGCCAAACACGGAAAGCAGCGGTGCTTTGCCGTTTTCATCGTGGATATCCAGGGTGTAATCACGAGTAATAGCCTGCGGTGAGTCAGACTCATCATCACACAGCGGACGCACGCCGGAGTATGTCCAGACGATGTCATCGCGTCCCAATTGCTTTTGGAAATGCGCGTTATAAACCTTCAACAGGTAATTAATTTCACTTTCTTCAATTTTTACTGCTTTCGGATCGCCTTTATATTCAACATCGGTTGTGCCGATGATCGAAAACTCTTCCATCCATGGGATGACAAAGACGATTCGTTTATCTTCGTTTTGCAGAATATACGCCTGCTTCTGATTATGGACGCGTGGCACAACGATATGGCTGCCTTTGATCAGGCGGATGCCATAAGGCGACGGCAGGTGCATCCCTTCGTCGAAGAACTGTTTGACCCACGGCCCGGTCGCGTTGACCAGTCCGCGCGCCTGCCAGATATATTTTTTACCCGTATCGATATCTTCCGCTTCGACAATCCACAGACCCTTCTCCCGGCGAGCGGAGGTTGCACGCGTGCGGGTAAGAACTTCCCCGCCCTGGTGTACCACCATCTGCGCATTGGCCAGCACCAGACGGGCATCATCTACCCAGCAGTCCGAATATTCGAAACCGCGCACGATTTCGGGTTTCAGCACCGAATCTGCGCCAAAACGCACGCTGGTAGAGCCGGGTAAACTGGTACGTTTTCCCAGGTGATCGTACATAAACAGACCAATGCGAATCATCCATGCCGGACGTAAATGCGGGCGATGCGGCAGACGAAAGCGCATCGGGAAGGCAATATGCGGCGCCATTTTCAACAGTACTTCACGTTCTGCCAGCGCTTCGCTGACCAGCCGAAATTCATAGTGTTCCAGGTAGCGTAAGCCGCCGTGGATAAGTTTAGAACTGGCGGAAGAGGTCGCGCAGGCCAAATCCTGTGCTTCCAGCATGAGTACAGACAAACCGCGTCCGGCGGCATCAGCCGCGATGCCCGCACCGTTAATGCCCCCGCCTATCACGATCAGATCTTTGGTTTCCATGCTGTCCTCTTGCACTTTCGTTAAAGTTCAAAAATGTTCGTTATCGAACATAATAGCAAAGAAACGCGCTATTGGTAACATAGAAAAAACATTTTAGAGTGATACGTATAACATTATGGCGTTAAGCTACTCCGTCGGCGTACACTTGGCGATAAAATGCCTTAATCAGGTTCACCTGCAATAACGAAAGAGCGATTCATGGAACAATTTGAGTGTATTACTGTTGAAGAGGCATATCAGAAACTGCAGCAGGACGAAGCAGTACTGGTGGATATTCGCGATCCGCAAAGCTATGCCATGGGGCATGCGGCGAAGGCCTTTCATCTGACCAACGATACGTTGGGCGTGTTTATGCGTGAGCATGATTTCGATACCGCGGTGATGGTGATGTGCTATCACGGCAACAGCAGTAAAGGCGCCGCGCAGTATCTGCTCCAGCAAGGCTATGATGCGGTTTACAGCATTGATGGCGGTTTTGAGGCCTGGCATCGCCATTTCCCTGCTGATGTCACGTATGGCGCTTAATTCCACAAAGATGCAGCCTCCGGCGAGAAGGGTATATATACTGTCTTCTTTTGTGTGGACTAAGCGACAGCAACAATGTTGATGATTACTTCCTTTGCGAATCCCCGCGTGGCGCAGGCGTTTGTTGATTACATGGCGACACAGGGCGTTATTCTTACTATTCAACAACATAATCAAAGCGATATCTGGCTGGCGGATGAATCGCAGGCCGATCGTGTGCAGGCTGAGTTGGCGCGATTTATAGAAAATCCCGGTGATCCGCGTTATCTGGCGGCCAGCTGGCAGTCCGGACAAACTAACAGCGGGCTGCATTACCGCCAGTTCTCCTTTCTCGCTACGTTGCGCGAAAGAGCCGGCCCCGTCACCTGGAGTGTGATGGCCGCCTGCGTGCTGGTGTATGTTGTGATGAATCTCGTTGGCGATCAGACAGCGATGGTTTGGCTGGCATGGCCATTCGATCCGGCCTTAAAATTTGAATTCTGGCGCTACTTTACCCATATCTTTATGCACTTCTCGCTGATGCATATCCTCTTTAATTTACTGTGGTGGTGGTATCTCGGCGGTGCGGTAGAGAAGCGCCTGGGTAGCGGTAAATTGATCGTCATTACGGTGATAAGCGCGCTACTCAGCGGTTATGTACAGCAGAAATTTAGCGGTCCGTGGTTTGGCGGGCTGTCCGGCGTCGTTTACGCGCTGATGGGCTACGTATGGTTGCGTGGGGAACGCGATCCGCAAAGCGGGATTTACCTTCAGCGCGGTTTAATTATTTTTGCGTTATTGTGGATAGTCGCTGGCTGGTTTGACTGGTTTGGTATGTCAATGGCGAACGGCGCGCACATCGCCGGGCTAGTCGTTGGTTTAGCGATGGCCTTTGCCGATACGCTGAATGCGCGAAAACGAACATAAGACGGTCGGGATATTTTTCCAGGCCGGATAAGGCAATGCCGATTTCCGGCGCAGGGTGGGTTACTTTCAGAGATGATTCATGAAACAAACACAACGACATGACGCGATCATTGAACTGGTAAAAAAACAGGGATACGTCAGCACCGAAGAACTGGTGGAGCATTTCTCTGTCAGCCCGCAAACCATCCGTCGGGATCTGAACGATCTGGCGGAACAGAATATGATTTTGCGTCATCACGGCGGCGCGGCGTTGCCGTCCAGTTCGGTGAACACGCCGTGGCACGATCGTAAGGCGACGCAAACGGAAGAAAAAGAACGTATCGCCCGTAAGGTCGCGGCGCAGATTCCCAATGGCTCTACGTTGTTTATTGATATCGGCACCACGCCGGAAGCAGTAGCGCATGCCCTGTTAGGGCATAGCCATCTGCGGATTGTCACCAACAATCTGAACGTGGCGAATACGCTGATGGCGAAAGAGGATTTTCGTATCATCCTGGCGGGCGGTGAACTTCGCAGCCGCGACGGCGGTATCATTGGCGAAGCGACGCAGGATTTCATTGCCCAGTTTCGTCTGGATTTTGGCATTCTGGGGATCAGCGGTATTGATAGCGACGGCTCTTTGCTGGAATTTGATTACCATGAGGTGCGCACCAAGCGCGCGATTATCGAAAATTCGCGCCATGTGATGCTGGTGGTCGATCACTCCAAATTTGGCCGTAATGCGATGGTAAATATGGGCAGCATTAGTATGGTAGACGCGGTTTACACGGATACTCTGCCGCCAGCTGGCGTGATGCAGGTCATTGCTGACCATCATATTCAATTAGAGCTGTGCTAAAGACCCTTGCCGGATGGCAGTGTAAACATTTTATCCAGCCTACAGTCTGCGTGCGATCGTAGACCGGATAAGGACAGTGCCATCAGGCATTCATTTAAACGCCATATCCCATCATCTTCAGCAATTGTTGCGCATGTTGTACCGCGTCCTGACGGTGCGCGACGCCGAGCTTCTGATAGAGGTTGCGAATATGGGTCTTAATGGTGGTTGCCGCCACCGCCAGTTCGCCGGCAATTTGCTCGTTGCTGTAACCGGAGTAGATAAGTCCCAGCACCTGCCATTCACGCTGGGTAAGTGGGCTGGTCCGGATCAGTTCTGGCACATCAGGATGGTTAAGCAGGCGTTCGACGAAGCCTTCGTCAAAATGAGCGAACTTATGCCGGTGATGTTGGTTAATCTCCCGCAGGATGCGCTGCGCGCGGTGCTGTTCCATCTCTGGTAGCGTATTGAGCTGGATAAGCTGACGTAGCTGTTGTGCCATGGCTTCGCCTTCAATCACAAAATGGCTGATAAACCCGGTTCGGTTGGCTAACTGTAAGGCATCAAGCAGCACGCGCTGGGCATCATTTTTTCGTCCTGATTGCCAGTAAAGCTGATTGAGCAACAGAAGGTTACGGTTTAAATCGCTCATTAAGCGCAGGCTACGGGCGTTCTCATTTAACTCTTCCAGCACGATTTCCGCGGGGGCGAATTCGCCCAGCAGGATCTGCGCTCTGGCGATGTTCCGCCATTGACCCTGCAGGAAATGGTTATTGGCGAATGCCGGTTTTGGCGTATTCCGTAACCAGTTGGCGGCGGATTTCTTATCACCGGTTAGCTGCCAGTAAATCACACGAACCTTATCGGCGTTAGAGATCCAGTCACAGTGGTAACGGCCATTGCCTAATAAATTTTCCAGTCGGTTAAGCTGGCTACGGGCATTATCCAGATCGCCTCGCGCCAGCGAACATTGCACCAGCAGCGTCAAACACTGTAACTGTTGCTGCGGCTGAAACGTGGACAGCACGGCGATACCGCTGCGGGCCGAGGCTTCCGCTTCATCAAGGCGCGCCCATGCCCACAGTAACTGCGCGCGAATACGTACCAGAAACTCATGCATCGGCAACTGTTCCAGATGTTGCTCTTTAATCAGCTGGAAGGCTCTTTCCTGCGTTTCCCATGCGGCCTGCAGGAATCCCTGGGCGAACTGAATCTCACTTTGTTGAATCAGGCTCCACAGCGCGTAATGCCAGACATCATGATGGCGCGCCATTTGCTCGGTTTGCTGCATCAGCGATAAAGACTGGCTGAGATCGCCTTTACAATGCAGAACCTCGCCGTGGACAGAGGTCGCGACGATGCGGCTATAAAACCAGGCGAGAGGAAGTTCATCCAGCGCCAGTTTTGCCAGTCGCTCCGCTTCTTCCGGGTTGCCGTCATTGATGGCGACCTGAGCGCGTAGCGCGTTAAACTCCGCATGTAACGTGTCGTCCATGACCCCCTTAATCTCTTGCTCGGCGCGCGCCAGCAGCGTATTTACTTCACTGTAGCGGTGTTGGCTCTGCATCAGCCATGCCTGCAGCAATACCAGCCGCGGGTTTTCCAGCAGGCTTTCCCACGGCAATGCTTTTAATGACTCTTCCAGCAGCGCCAGTTCGCTATGATTAAACAGCCCCCATGCATGATTAAGCAGGATATCGCGCAACATTTGCGCATCGCCCGCCGCCAGCGCATGATGAATCGCCTCGCTGGGGAAACCTTGTTCCATCCAGCTTTCCGCCGCAGCGCGGTGGATCTCCGGTAGTTCCGCAGACAGTTCCCACTGGCAGCGCTGGCGTAAAAAGCTACCAAATAGCGGGTGATAACTGAACCATTCGCCCGTGTCGTCCATGCGTTGCAGGAACAATCCCTGACGCTCGATCTCCTCCAGCCGCATCTGGCCATTCTCTTCGCCGGTCACGCGACCGATCAGTACATCATTCATTGAGCGTAAGATTGCGCTTTTAAGTAAAAAATGTCGGGTGCTGACATCCACATTATCCAGGACTTCATCCACCAGGTAGTCGGACAGGTGGCTGGCGTTAATACCTGCAAGACGCCGGGCGGACTGGTGCGCCGAGTGGCTATTCTGACGGGCGGAAAGGGCGATTAGCTGGAGCGCCGTCGCCCAGCCGGCAACGTCGTCGCACATGCGGCTGCTTTCGGCGGCTTCAATCGGCGAGGAGAGACGGCGGTCAAAAAATTGCTTTGCTTCCTGATGGTTAAAAGCCAGTTGTTGGCTACCGATTTCCAGCAGCTGATCGCGCACACGTAAGTTTGCGATACCCAGTTGCGGCAAATTACGCGATAACACGACCAGGGTGACATTTTCTGGCTGGTGGCGTAAGAAAAAGCGCATCGCGTCGTGAATCACCGGATTAGTAATCAGATGGTAATCATCAATGACCAGGTAGAGCGGGCGATGCCACTGCGCCAGTTCAATAAACAGTTGGGCGAAGAGGGAGGTCAGACTGGCGTACTGACGTTTTTGCGCCATCGCTTCGCTGGTCGTACAGTGTCCGCCGGTGGCCTGTTGAATAGCGGCGATGAGGTAACTGGCGAATCGCTCTTGCTGGTTATCGCCTTCATCGAGAGAGAACCAGCCTAACTCATTTTTGCCCGCCGCCCATTGCGAGACAAGCGTGGTTTTCCCATAGCCAGCAGGACTGGTTACCAGAGCAAGCCTGAAATTGTTCGCGCCGGAAAGTTTAGCCAACAGCCGCTCCCGAACCACGGTATGGTCGAGACGAACCGGACGACTTAATTTAGACGGAATCAACATAGCAATCACTTCACTGTGAGGAATGGGGGAACTGCGATTTTTTTTGCGCTTCGTAATTAATAGATATAAGGTCGGCCAGATTAAGATTTATTGCAAGTTATGTCCGGGATTGGACTGTCTTATTTTGCGCTTGGTCACAAATTCTTAAAATGATGGACTCGTACTGAGACCGTTGGCAAGAGGCGTAGTTGTTGAGATGTTTGGTCAAGGATCGTGATTGCGCGCCATCTGATGATCATAATGTGCTCTTATAGAACTACCTTGATTGTTACTTTTAGTGATAATTTTTAGTAAGAACCGTTATTGACTATGGCTTTTGCAGATTTTTATATCCATTTTTATTAGAGATAACTATCGTTCATTAACGAACCAGATAATATATTGCCTGGGTGTAAAGGAATAGGATTGAGAGAGGCTATCAAGCGCCTATATATTTTCATATCACTTCCTTGAAAAGAGTAGAAATAGAGTGGATTAAAACCTTAACCGTTAAATTTTTATTATGAATCCGTTACCACAAGCCGCGATTATCTACGACAGTTTTACACAATTCGATATCTGTAACGTAGAAATCATGAAGTTTCTTATGGGGACAAGATGTGTATGAAAATGCCAATAGCAAAGGAAACAGTGATAGTAGCGAGGACTAAGCTTTCAAAAGGAGCGGGAAGGGAACGGTACTATACATCTTGACTAAGAAAAACTCTGACGAGAGCAATTACTGTATAACCTATCAATGGTATTGAGCCTATCAGTGCACATGTCTTGTCATAAGAGATAATATTTTCCATTTTTATTAATGATAAAAATTCAGTCATTGTTCTGCCAAATAATAAACTATAAAGCACAGCGATTAGGGAAAATATCATAATAAAAACCCAAACTCGTATGTATATTATTTTCATGCCATTCTTTTTAGAATAAGTAGAAATATTGAGAATATCAGATTTAAAGATCTGCATTGTTGCTCACAAAAGAAGCATTTGCATGAGGCGATTACCAAAACCTACGGTTATCTACGATATTTTCGCAGAGTGAGATATCAACGACATGATAATCATCAAATTTTTCTTGAGGGCAACGGGTGTATGACGATGCCAGAAAGAAAAAGGGTACAATACAGTCTGCAATCAAACCTATTGCAAAGGGGATTACGACGGCACACGTAACCCACGCCTCAATCGATTTGGGGAAATTTTGATATTTAACGCTTTTGCTGAACAGAATTCTGACGAAACTGATAGTCATCATCATAATAGTAGGTATTCCGCCTATTAGCACAAATGTATGATTATAGGAAACAATATCACCCATTTTTATGATGGATAAAAAATCAGTCATTACGTACCCAAAGAGTTGTGTGTCAAGAATCCAAAGGAGAAAAAAAATGACAAGAATAGCCATCAGGCGCATATATATTTTTTTCATATAACCCTCTTAAAAAGAATAAAAATATGGTGAGTTAAAACCATAATTACCAATTCTGTTTTTATTATGGATTACATAATCTCGCAATTTTTCTTTTAATGAATTTGACAATCCTGTGTTTTCATCAAGAGAGTTTAATTTCGCATTAAGTGCGAATCCTGATATGACGATGCAGACGGTAGTAAAGAATATTGGTGCACTAAATAATATCGCTATCCCTCCAATGACCCCAATCACTACCCCCGACACCACCGCTTTTGCAGCATCCATTGAGATATCCACCAAAAAATCCACCAGATCATAATCAGACTTAAAGATAAGTTCTATTGCCCGCCAGGCAAGTGAGAAGTAAATGCAATATTTGACGCCATTTCGGATATTGTTATAAAGCCCACGTTTACCCAATGCCATTTCCAACATCTGAGGATGTCCTGCGCCGTAGCGGGTTCCGTTAAGAATCCGGCGCAGGGCAGGGTACCCTGTAATTTTGATATAGGTTTTACCGCCGACTTTGTATTCAATGGCTTTAATGCGGATTGCCCTGAAATTAAAGACCAGCTCTTGTGCGGAATTGTAATAGGTGGTGAGCTTAGAGAGACTGCGGAAGCCATCCAGGCCATCTTTAATATTACCTGGCGCTGCACGGTAGGAGAAAAATTTATCCACTCCGCCCATTAAATCGTCTGTCACCTGTTGTGCTTCTTCGAGGGTAAGCAGCAAGATGTGATGGCTTTGTGTGATAAATGAGCCGTCCATAAAGGCCATATCGCGCTGTACAGGGTTCATGGTATGCCAGCTATTAAAATCACTTGCCTGCGGCCGTTCGTCATGAAACCGGAGTGAGTTGCCATTTAACATAGCGTTACGTTTACGCATGATGTTTCCTTATCAAGAGATATCTGGCGTCAGAAAGTTCGTTCACTCCACAAACTATAAGCACTGGTATTTGCCATACAATGTTCCCAACTAATCGATTCATAAATAAACGAAACTCGTTCCTGTGCTTCGTTTCCGTTTTCAATAATATTGTGAGGAACTATTAGTTTAATGTTTGATATATGTGCTTTGAATAATTTAATTTTATAATAGACTTCCTGCATTCCTGTAGGGGTGGTGCGATAGAGGAATATTTCGCACTCCAGTGTTTCGTTATCGTTGATCGCTTTGTTCAGCAAAGGGGACGAACGATCAACAGGTTTGATGATCTGAAGTTCGTGATGATTAACGTTCTGTTGACGCGTTGTCTCATGCTCCAGAGCATAAATCATAATTTGATTGATATGATTCGTCTGAGATTTATTTCCTATAGAGTTTCTGGAACCGCAGTTTTCTGAAATATCGCCCTGTAGCTCACCTTTAAGTGTTATCCGGGATAAATTCGCCATATGTTTCTCCGGATATTATTTGTTTGATGTATTATCTCTTGACGAAGATTTACCTCAGTGTGCTCCTGGTGTATTTTAATTGCAACCGTCTTATTATTTAAAAATAGCGGGCATAGTACTTTTTGTAATAATTATAACTAATATTTAGTCACCTCTTCTTGCGTAGTATTATGCGGATTCTTGTCAAACCAGACGGAATGTCTCAGGTGAAGTACGCCGATTTATTCGTATTGTGGCACTTATAAAGTGGCGGCGATCACACTTTTATGCTCATCCCCGCACCTCCTCCCTGCCTAATCCCTGTCGGGAGGAGGAAGGCTAACAGCGAGCCTGGCAAACTAACGATAACGTTGTTTTATTACCTGAGGACGGATTTCCTATGTCACAGCCCATATTCAATAAAGAGCAATTTGAGGGCGCCCTGACGCGTCAGTGGCAGCGTTTCGGTTTATTGTCGGCTTCCGACATGACGCCTCGTCAGTGGTGGCAGGCCATTAGCGGTGCGCTGGCGGAATTACTGAGCGCGCAGCCGGTAGCGCAACCGGCAAAAGAGCAACGCCATGTGAACTATATTTCTATGGAATTTCTGATTGGCCGCCTGACGGGAAATAATCTGCTCAATTTGGGGTGGTACCAGGATGTTAGCGATGTGCTGAAAGCGCATGATATCAATCTGACCGATCTGCTGGAAGAGGAAGTCGACCCGGCGCTCGGTAACGGCGGCCTGGGACGTCTGGCTGCCTGCTTCCTTGATTCAATGGCGACCGTCGGGCAGTCTGCCATCGGTTATGGTCTGAACTATCAGTATGGACTGTTCCGTCAATCATTTGTTGAAGGCAAGCAAATGGAAGCGCCGGATGACTGGCATCGCGGCAGCTACCCGTGGTTCCGCCATAACGAGGTGCTGGACGTCCAGGTGGGGATCGGCGGTAAAGTCACAAAAGACGGACGCTGGGAACCGGGTTTTGTGATCACCGGCCAGGCCTGGGATTTGCCGGTACTGGGCTATCGTAATGGCGTAGCGCAGCCGCTGCGTTTGTGGCAAGCGACTCACGCGCATCCGTTTGATTTGACTAAATTCAACGATGGCGCTTTCCTGCGTGCGGAACAGCAGGGTATCGATGCGGAAAAACTGACGAAAGTGCTTTATCCCAACGATAACCATACGGCGGGTAAAAAATTGCGTTTGATGCAGCAATATTTCCAGTGCGCCTGCTCGGTAGCGGATATTCTGCGTCGCCATCATCTGGCCGGACGAAAACTGCATGAACTGGCGGATTATGAGGTCATTCAGCTAAATGACACCCACCCGACCATCGCGATTCCCGAACTGCTGCGCGTATTGCTGGATGAACACCAGATGAGCTGGGATGAAGCCTGGGCTATTACCCGCAACACCTTCGCCTATACCAACCATACCCTGATGCCGGAAGCGCTGGAGTGCTGGGACGAGAAGTTAATTAAAGCCCTATTGCCGCGCCACATGCAGATTATCAAACAGATTAATGACCGCTTTAAGGCGCTGGTCAATAACACCTGGCCGGGCGATAAGCAGGTATGGGCAAAACTGGCGGTAGTGCATGATCGACAGGTGCGAATGGCCAATATGTGCGTGGTTAGCGGCTTTGCGGTCAACGGTGTGGCGGCGCTGCACTCCGATCTGGTGGTGAAAGATCTGTTCCCGGAATATCACCAGCTTTGGCCGAATAAGTTCCATAACGTCACCAACGGTATTACGCCGCGCCGCTGGATTAAGCAGTGCAATCCACAACTTGCGGCGCTGCTGGATAAAACGCTGAAAAAAGAATGGGCTAACGATCTCGACCAGTTGATCAACCTCGAAAAATACGCGGATGACGCCACCTTCCGCCAGCAGTATCGTGATATCAAACAGGCGAATAAAGAGCGCCTGGTGAAATATATTAAAACTCGTACTGGCATTGAGATTTCAAGCCATGCGATTTTTGACATTCAGATCAAACGTCTGCATGAGTACAAGCGCCAACACCTGAATCTGCTACATATTCTGGCGCTGTATAAAGAGATTCGCGAAAATCCGCAGGCTGACCGCGTGCCGCGTGTATTCCTGTTTGGCGCGAAGGCGGCACCGGGCTATTACCTGGCAAAGAACATCATTTTTGCTATCAATAAGGTAGCGGAAACCATTAATAACGATCCGGCGGTGGGCGATAAGCTGAAGGTGGTCTTCCTGCCGGATTACTGTGTTTCGGCGGCGGAAATGCTCATTCCGGCGGCGGATATCTCCGAGCAAATTTCTACTGCCGGGAAAGAAGCTTCCGGCACCGGCAACATGAAGCTGGCGCTGAATGGGGCGTTGACAGTAGGGACACTGGACGGCGCCAATGTCGAAATCGCCGAGAAAGTGGGCGAAGAGAATATCTTTATCTTTGGCCATACCGTGGAAGAGGTGAAGGCGCTTAAAGCCAGGGGCTACGATCCGGTGAAATGGCGTAAAAAAGACAAAGTACTGGATGCGGTGTTGAAAGAGCTGGAGAGCGGTAAATACAGCGATGGCGATAAACATGCCTTTGACCAGATGCTACATAGCCTCGGCAAACAGGGGGGCGACCCGTATCTGGTCATGGCGGACTTCATCGCTTATGTCGAGGCGCAAAAGCAGGTGGATACGCTGTATCGCGACCAGGAAGCGTGGACGCGTGCTGCGATCCTCAATACCGCGCGCTGCGGTATGTTCAGTTCGGATCGCTCTATTCGCGATTATCAGGCCCGTATCTGGCAGGCAAAACGCTAAGGGAACGCGATGGAAAATAAACGTCTCGATAGTGCCGCGCTGGCGGCGGGGATCAGCCCCAGTTACATTAATGCTCATGGCAAACCGCAGTCTATTGGCGCTGAAACCAAGAGACGTTTGCTGGCAGCGATGAGGGGTACAGCCGCCGGGCCACAGGCGATCATACCGAATGTGAAAGTCTATACCGTTGGTAAAAAAATGTCCTTGCCAATAGAGGGACGCGGCGAGTTTGCCTGGCTGCTGACGACTGAAGAAGGCGAGCAATATAAAGGGCGCGTGGTTGGCGGTAAAAAACTCAACCTTCCGGCAACGCTGCCGGAAGGTTATCACACCCTGACATTGACCCAGGGTAAACAGCGTGTGCACTGTCGTATTATCGTCGCGCCGCAACGATGCTATGAGCCGCAGGCGTTGCGGGAAGGGAAAAAACTGTGGGGCGCATGCGTCCAGCTTTATACCCTACGCTCAGAAAAAAACTGGGGCATTGGCGATTTTGGCGATTTGAAGTCAATGCTGGTCGATGTGGCGAAGCGCGGCGGCGCGTTTATTGGTCTGAATCCGATCCATGCGCTTTATCCGGCGAATCCGGAAAGCGCCAGCCCCTATAGTCCTTCCTCCCGGCGCTGGCTGAATGTCATTTATATTGATGTCAACGCTATAGAAGACTTCCGCCTGAGCGAAGAGGCGCAGGCGTGGTGGCAAATGCCCGCCACGCAGCAAACGCTGCGACAGGCGCGCGATGCGCAATGGGTCGATTACGCTGCCGTTACCGCGCTGAAAATCACGGCGCTGCGGATGGCGTGGACGCGGTTTGCCGCTCGCGACGATGCGCAAATGGCGGAGTTTCGTCACTTTATCGCCCGCGAAGGTGAGAGCCTTTACTGGCAGGCGGCATTCGACGCGCTGCACGCGCACCAGGTGAAAGAGGACGAGCAGCGCTGGGGGTGGCCTGCCTGGCCGGAAGCGTACCAGTCGGTGGCGTCTCCGGCTGTGAAACAATTCTGTGAAGCGCACCGCGAAGAGGTGGAGTTTTACCTCTGGCTACAATGGCTGGCCTGGCGCCAATTCGCCGCCTGCTGGGATATCTGTCAACGTTTTAAACTGCCGATTGGTCTGTACCGCGATCTGGCGGTTGGTGTAGCGGAAGGCGGCGCGGAAACCTGGTGTGACCGTGAATTATACTGTCTGAAAGCGTCGGTCGGCGCGCCACCGGATATCCTCGGCCCGCTCGGTCAGAACTGGGGGCTGCCGCCAATGGACCCGCATATTATCGCCGCACGGGCGTATGAGCCCTTTATCGACCTGCTGCGCGCCAATATGCAAAACTGCGGCGCGCTGCGCATTGACCATGTTATGTCACTGTTGCGTTTATGGTGGATACCGTATGGCGAAACGGCAGATAAAGGGGCGTATGTTCAGTATCCGGTTGACGAGCTGCTGGCTATTCTGGCACTGGAGAGCCAGCGTCATCGCTGTATGGTGATAGGTGAGGATCTGGGAACCGTACCGGTTGAGATTGTTGGCAAGCTGCGCGATAGCGGGGTCTATTCTTACAAAGTACTGTGGTTTGAAAACGATCTTGAGAAAAACTTCCGTGCGCCAAAAGCGTATCCTCACCAGGCAATGGCCGTTGCCTCAACGCACGATCTCCCTACTTTGCGCGGTTATTGGGAATGTGGTGATCTGACGTTGGGCAAAGCCCTGGGACTTTATCCGGATGAAGTCGTACTGCGTGGGTTATACGAGGATCGCGAGCGGGCGAAGCAGGGACTACTGGATGCCTTACATCACTATGGCTGTCTGCCGAAACGCGCCGGACGTAAAGCATCCTTAATGTCAATGACGCCGACGCTAAATCGCGGTCTTCAGCGCTATATCGCCGACAGTAACAGCGGGTTGCTGGGGCTTCAGCCGGAGGATTGGCTGGACATGGCCGATCCGGTTAATGTACCGGGCACCAGCAATCAGTATAAAAACTGGCGGCGGAAATTATCCGCTTCTCTTGAAGCGATGTTTGCCGACGAACGGGTAAACAAGCTGATTAAGGATCTGGACAGACGCCGGAAAGCGGCAGCGAAGAAAAAGTAACGTTATTTTGCCGGATGGCGACGAGTCACATGTCTATCCGGCCTTGTATCCTGAACAGATAGCTGATTAGCTGTCAGCTATCTGAAACGGGAGAAGCTACAATAGTTCTGTAGGCCGGGTAAGCGAAGCGCCAGCCGGCAAAAATTTTATCAGACCACCATACCCAGCAGCAGACAGCCAATCAGGCCGCAGACTGAGATAATCGTTTCCAGCATTGACCAGGATTTAATGGTCTCACCGATAGTCAGATTGAAATACTCTTTGAACAGCCAGAAACCCGGATCGTTGACGTGAGAGAAAATTACGCTCCCGGAACCGACCGCGATCACCATCAGTTCTGGACTGACGCCGGTAGTGGCGATCAGTGGCGCCACGATACCGCCAGCGGTAATCGCCGCCACTGTAGCAGAGCCCAACGCGATACGCAGAACCGCCGCGATGGACCATGCCATAAATAGTGGAGAGACGTTCGTTTCGTGCATCATTGAGGCGATATATTTATCCACACCGCTATCGACCAGCACCTGCTTGAACGCGCCGCCGCCGCCGATGATCAGTAACATCATGGCGATAATTTTGATGGAAGAGACCAGCGTGTCGTTAATTTGGTCCATCGAGCGTCCGCGATTCAAACCGAAAGTGAACATGGCGATAAGCACCGCGATAAGCGTTGCCATCACCGGGTCACCCAGAAACTCGGCAACCGGCAGGAAAGCGTGCCCTTTCGGCAGAATCATCTCGGCAATGGCGCGCATCGCCATCAGAATAACGGGCACCAGCGATGTCCAGACGCTGACGCCAAAGCCCGGCATCTCTTCTTCCGTAAAGGTTTTAGCACTGTACAGGCCTTCCGGAATCGGCTTATCAATGCCTTTTAGAAAACGGGCGTAAACCGGACCTGCAAGGATCACCGTCGGGATTGCCAGAATCGTACCAAACAGCAGAGTTTTGCCCATATCGGCATGGAAAATGGTGGCAATTGCGGTCGGCCCCGGATGCGGCGGCAGAAAGCCGTGTGTGACGGAGAGTGCGGCGGCCATGGGCACACCCACGTACAATAATGGAATGTTAGCCGCTGCGGCAATAGTGAATACCAGCGGCAGCATCAGCACGAAGCCCACTTCATAGAACAGGGCGAAACCGACGGTAAAACCGGTTAATACCACGGCCCACTGGATATGCTTTTTACCAAATTTTGCGATGAGGGTAGTGGCAATGCGTTGAGCGCCACCGCAGTCGGCAAGCATTTTGCCCAGCATGGCGCCGAAACCCATAATCAGGGCCAGGCTGCCAAGCGTACCGCCGACGCCCGCTTTGATGGAGCCGATCACTTTATCCAGCGGCATTCCCTGCATCAAACCGACAGCAAGCGCCACCAGGACAAGGGCGATAAATCCATTCATTTTGAAGCGGATCATCAGAAGAAGTAACAAGATAACACCGATAGCAACGATGACTAATGGCATGATTTACCTGGCCTTTATTTTGTTATGGGTAACGTCATTTTTTCGACGACAAATTCCTGTAACCCTCAGCGGGAACAGAGTCGTAACAGCACCAATACTGATTAACGTTGAGACAAACAAATGCAGTCAGATGTTATACGTATGTTAGGTGCCCAGAAGAATGATACGGGTAACATGCTGGTGTTGAAAATGACTCTGGCAGGCAAAATTTAAATTATGAGACACAGGTCATGTTATCGGCAGAGAAGGAACATCGTTCGGAGAAGTAGGCTGATCGTGCCGCGAATGCCTTATCGGGACTACGGCGGCGTAAACTGTAGGCCCGATGAGCGCAAGCGCTATCGGGCATGGATGAGGCAAAACCTTAGTAATATGAGTGCTCGCCGCGCTGATGTTCGGTCAGATCGCGAACGCCTTTCAGTTCAGGGAATTCGTTTAGCAACTGCTTTTCGATCCCTTCTTTCAGTGTGACGTCGACCATCGAGCAACCGTTACAGCCGCCACCAAACTGCAGAATAGCATAACCCTCATCGGTAATTTCCATCAGTGAGACACGGCCACCGTGGCCTGCCAACTGTGGGTTAATCTGCGATTGCAGGGCATATTCCACACGCTCCATCAGCGGCGCATCATCGGCCACTTTACGCATCTTTGCGTTTGGCGCTTTCAACGTGAGTTGAGAACCTAACTGATCGGTTACGAAATCAATTTCGGCGTCTTCCAGATAGGGGGCGCTCAGCTCATCCACATAAGCCGTCAGCAGATCAAATTTAAGCGCGGTGTCGGTTGCCTCCACGGCGTCGGGCGGACAATAAGACACGCCGCACTCCGCATTAGGGGTGCCGGGATTAATAACAAATACGCGGATTTGCGTCCCTTCCTCCTGATTTGCCAGCAGTTTGGCAAAGTGCGCTTGTGCAGCATCGGAAATACGGATCATAGTAATGGCCTAATAGTTGACTATTTTAGTTGGTTATAATACGCCCATCATCGAGGCTCTACAAGGTTCGACACAGGCACCATACCTGGACAGTCGCTGCGCCGTTGCGCAAAAGCAGTTGCGCGATTTCCGCGACGGTACTTCCGGTAGTGACGACATCATCCACAATAACCATATGGAGACCCCGTACCGGCAATTCAAGGCGAAACGCGTTTTTCAAATTGTGCTTACGTAACCTGGCGCTGAGATGATGCTGTGTGGCGGTCGCCCGCACTCGTGTAATGGTCTGGCTGTCCCACGCGCAGCCAAGCCAGCGCGCTAATGGTCGGCATAACAAATCGCTTTGGTTGAATCCTCTTCGCCAGTGTCGGCGCTGCCAGAGCGGAACACTGACGATCCTGTCGGGAAGTAGCAAGCCGCTACTGCGGCGTGCCAGCAGTATCTCCTGCAACAACAGACGCGCCAGCGCGGCGGCGATTTCACTGCGACGGGTAAATTTAAGCTGATGCACCAGCCAACTCAATGGGGGCGTATAATCGCTAACGCTCACCAGACGCTGCCAGGGCGGCGGTTTTTGCAGGCAGCGACCGCAGGGAAGCGAAGGATGCGCGGCAGGTAATCCGCATTGCGGGCACAGGCTTGTACGCTGACGGACGGCTTGCGCGCATACAGAACAAATCCCCCAATGACTTAACGCCAGTGGCATTCGGCATAGCCAGCATAATCCCGGTACTGTTAGCATAGGTACATCCTTGTTAGCGAAAAGAGAACAGTAACTGATGAATGACATTGGGTGGCAGACCTACGGAGAGGGAAATGTTCATCTTGTGCTGCTGCACGGATGGGGGTTGAACGCGAAGGTATGGCATTGCATTCGCGAGGAACTTGGCTCGCATTTTACGTTGCATTTGGCCGATTTGCCGGGCTATGGCCGTAGCACGGGATATGGCGCCATGACACTTGAAGAGATGACAGCGCAGGTGGCGAAAAATGCGCCGGACCAGGCTATCTGGCTTGGCTGGAGTCTGGGCGGGCTGGTCGCGAGCCAGATGGCGCTCACTCATCCTGAACGCGTCCAGGCGCTGGTGACTGTCGCCTCCTCGCCATGTTTTAGCGCGCGTGAGGGATGGCGGGGAATAAAACCGGAAGTCCTCTGTGGATTCCAGCAGCAGCTCAGTGATGATTTTCAGCGTACGGTAGAGCGTTTTCTGGCACTGCAAACTTTAGGAACGGAGACAGCGCGCCAGGATGCACGCATGTTAAAAAGCGTGGTGCTGGCGCAGCCTGTGCCAGATGTAGAAGTACTTAATGGCGGGCTGGAAATCTTAAAAACGGTCGACCTACGAGAACCGCTTAAAAACGTGAATATGCCGTTTTTGCGTTTGTATGGTTATCTGGATGGCCTTGTGCCGCGTAAGATTGTGCCTTTGCTTGATACACTATGGCCGCACAGTACATCGCAGATAATAGCGAAAGCGGCTCATGCGCCGTTTATCTCGCATCCGGCGGCGTTCTGTCAGGCGCTGACAGCGTTGAAGCCATCGCGGTAAGAATGGCGTTAGCCCGGAAAACGGACGTTACCGGGCCTGCTTCATTTTGAAAACTCAATGGCTTTCAAACGCCAGGTCGGCAGGCGTCAGACCGGTAACCCTAAGTATGGTATCGCGATCAAAACCATCGATCAGCATGGCGTGGGCAATGCGTAATGCGGCGAGACGTTGGCCTTCCTGTTTACCCTGTTGTAGCCCTTTCTGTAACCCTTTCTGTAACCCATTACGATGTCCTTCCTGACGTAATCTTTCTGCAATAGTCATGATCTTCTCCTTATGCTGCGGGATACGCATAGCCACCTGGCGGATAAACGTGTTGAAGCGTGCGGCGTCGCCAGTGTGCATCATATAATTAAACAGACTTTGAAGCTGGGTGTCATTAGCGTATCCCTTAATCAATAGGGCGACCAGTTGTTCGACAAGTCCCATCAGATCACGCTGGCGGATGTGTTTTTGTATGAGCTCCAGCAGCGCGATGCGGCGGTGCCGCATAATCTCGTCGTCGGGCACGACCGTAATATCGACCAGCGGAAAGGCGGTAGCGTATAGCTTACGCGCCATCACCGGGTCGGCAAACTCATCCAGCCAGCATAATGAGAACGGATACGGGCTTCGGTTACCGTGGTAAAACAGCATTGGCACCACCAGTGGTAACGTTTTATGCCCGGCCTCCAGGTGTCGTTGCATTGCCGCCATTGCGTAACGCATTAGCCGAAATGCCATATGTGCGTCCGGCGTACTCTGATGTTCAATAACCACATAAATGTAACCTTCACCTTCACTTGTTTCCAGCGACCAAAGGATATCGGAATAATGGGGGCGTAAATCCTCTTCAATAAAGCTACCGGACTCCAGCCGTAATGTATTCAGATTGCAGATTTGACGTAATGTCGACGGGAGATAGATTTCCAAAAAATCCCGTGCAGTATCGGGGTGGCATAAAAACTGTTTGAATACTGCATCATGCGGTGTGGTGGTTGTTGATTTCGCCATTCGGTCCGTTACCGGTGAAATTTGATGGCGTGACACTACGCGCTGACCGGGGGGATTGCAGCAGGAGATTACTGCTCTTGCGAGGCGCACAGGGAGATAAATGCGGACGGTGGTAACGCTTTCATGTTTGTTGAAGGCATTACGCAAAATTGCCCGGCAGCGCAGCGCGTACCGGGCAATAACAAGCGCAATCAAAGCCGGGCAGACTGCTACCCGGCGAAGGTTAACGTAAGGCCCACCACTCGCGCAGGCAGGCTTTACCCTCCGGACAGCTTTTACAACTGCCAGAAAGACAACCGTCAGCTTCCTGTGGAATACGCACTGCCTTACCCATGATCTCCAGTTGATTCAGCATGGCGTCGATCATAGGCTGCGGGGCGTGCAGGGTATGGCTTATCTGCGTGGCCTCCATGCGTCCCCGTAGCGCCAGTAGATCGCGAACCTGTATCAGTGAAGCCATTTTTATATCCCTTATATCCCTTAGTGACAGTTGCCCGTCGTGCCCGAACAACACGAGTTGATGTTTTTGCGGGTTGCCAGCAGTTCAATGTCCACACGGCTGCGGGCGCGGCGCAACAGGCTTAACACAATAATGTTAAAGAGGATCACCGCCAGGATGCAGATCAGGCTGTATGTCGGGTGTTGACTGAAGCTTGTGACCTGATAAAACAGCGTTGCGAGCGAATAAGCGATATTCAGCCCCCACAAGATTGAGAAGCCCATCCAGCCGCGGCTGGACTCGCGGGCGATGGCGCCCATCACCGAAATACACGGTACGTAGAGCAGGACGAAAATCAGGTAACTGTACGCCGCCGCGGCGCTGCCGAATTTTTGGTCCATCACGCCCATTGCTCCGGTCGCCATCTCGCCGTCGCCTTTACTGGCTTCGATAGGGTTGGCCAGTACGCTCAGGCTAAAGGTATCCTTCAGGCTCTGCCAGGTATCGTCAACCGCGCCGAGCAATTCGTCGCCGAGATGGAAATCGGCGGGGTTAAACGCTTCATCCTGAATATTTTCTGCGGTATAGAGCGTATTCAGCGTACCGACAACAACTTCTTTTGCCATGGCGCCCGTAAACAGACCCACAGTCGCTTGCCAGTTATCCTCATGGACGCCGATCGGCTTAAAGACGGGCGTGATTACCCGGCTTACGGAGGCGAGGGCGGAATCATTGATGTTATCGACGATTTTTCCGCTTAGCGAGAAGCTGTTAAAGGCACTCAGGAAGATACTGACAATGATGATGACCTTACCGGCGCGCAGCACAAACCCTTTCAGGCGCTGCCACGTCTGGATGATAAGGCTCTTGATATGCGGTACGTGGTAAACCGGCAGCTCCATTACAAACGGAGAGGCTTCGCCGCGCATGATGGTATGTTTCAGCATCAGGCCGGTTAATACCGCCATAACAATGCCCAGCACGTACAGCGAGAAGACCGCCAGCGCGCCGTTTTGCCCGAAGAAGGCGGCAGCAAAGACGGCGAAAATCGCCAGGCGTGCGCCACAGGACATAAACGGTGCCATCATGATGGTCATCAGGCGTTCGCGCGGAGCGTCAAGCGTGCGGGCACCCATCACGGAAGGGACGTTACAGCCGAAGCCGACAATCAGCGGTACGAACGATTTGCCTGGCAGCCCCAGTGCCTGCATCAGGCGATCCATGACGAAGGCCGCGCGCGCCATATAACCGGAGTCTTCAAGGAAGGAGAGGAACAGGTACATCATCCCGATCTGCGGCACCAGCGGCAGAACGGTATTGATCCCACCGCCCAGACCTTGCGCCAGGAAGATGGTTAACCAATCCGGGAAGTGCAGGGTGTATCCAAGCCATTGAATACCGTGGATAAAAATGGCGACGGAACCGGCATCAAACAACGGTTGCAATGCGCCGCCGATGTTAATGGCGAGCAAGAACATCAGGTACATCACGAACAGAAAAATCGGTAACCCGAGGAAGCGGTTGAGGATAATTTTATCTACCGCCGTGGTAAAGCGGCTAGGTTCGGCTGTCAGGGTATTGCTGACCACATCACAAATAGCGGCGATACACTGGTAACGGGCGTCGGCGATATGCAGCGCCGGATCGTCCATTTCATCCTTGAGGCGTGCAAGCGAGGTATTCAGATTTTGCGCCGCCTCGCCCGCGTAAGCGCGGCTGTAGATATCGCCTTCCAGCATTTGCAGACCCAGCCAGCGACGTTGTTGTAAAGGCATTTCCTGGGCCATTGCGTCGGCCAGGAAATCCGCTTCGCGCAGCAGCGGCTGGGCATAATGCACCAGCTCTACATTATCGTTAGCCTTGTGACGATCAATGGCCAGTTTTAGCGCTTCAATACCGCGACCGCGCGTGGATACCAGCGGTACGACAGGACAGCCAAGACGCGTGGACAGCGCGTCGACATCAATACGAACCTGCTGTTTTTCGGCGATATCCAGCATGTTGAGCGCGACGATGCATGGGATACCTAATTCCAGCAGTTGTAGCGTCAAATAGAGGTTGCGCTCCAGATTGGACGCGTCCACAACGTTTATCAACAGGTCGGCGTCGCCGCTCAGGATGTAATGACAGGCAATCTGTTCGTCGAGAGAGGTTTGCGACGAAATGGTCGTCAGCGAATAGGTACCAGGTAAATCTACCAGCGTGACCTGATGGTCAGTGGTTGCAAACTGGCCCTCTTTACGTTCGACGGTGACGCCTGCCCAGTTCCCCACGCGCTGGCGCGCGCCGGTGAGTTGGTTGAATAAGGTGGTCTTGCCGGAATTAGGATTACCAATTAAACCAATGGTTAATTTTTTCATTTTTATAGACTCACTGTATTAACAGGAAACCGCTTCTACTTCTATTAACGCCAAGTCCTTTTTACGTAATACCAGACTCACGCGTCGTGTTTCGATATGGATCGGATCGCCTAAGGGCGCGACGCGGACGACATTAAATGAAGAGCCGGGCAACATGCCGAGCGAAAGCAGCTTTTGACGATACGCCGGGCTGATTTCACGCGCAAAGCCGGTGATTTTCCACGCAGTGTCAGGAGTGAATTGCATACGACCTACTTGTTTCTTGCTAACTGGATGTATACCTCATGCGGCGCTCAGAGGGGCGGCAGGAGACCCGATGTTTAGCCAACGAAGGAAAGAGTAAATAATCAACAACACAATGATAATGAGAATGGTTTCTATCTTCAACGATTAAAATGTGACGGAATGTACAATTGAGCGATAATTTACGCCGATGTTGACATGGCTCAATATTTATTTGCCTTTTTGCAAATGCCTCTGGTACGCCAATATTCACCCTTTTTAATGTTTAATTAAGGTTTCATCTGTTAATAAAGTGATAATTAATAGTGCAGATAGCAGAAGAAAATTAATTAACAGATTCTAATGGGTAAGATTTAATTGTTAATTAAAAAGGAAAAGGCCAGCAGTATTGTAAAATGCAGGCCGGATGATGATGTATCCGGCCTGTGGGTTGAGAACGTCGCCAGGCCTGATAAGCACTGCGCGTGTGCCGGATGGCAGCGTAAACGCCTTATCCGGCTTGCAGACGATTAGCGTTTTTTTCCCATTGCGGCGGCCAGCGCGTCCATCATAGCGCTATTCCCGGCTGGCTGGACGTCGCGACCACGCGGTTTTGCCGCCGGTCGACTACCCTGAGCGCGGTCATTACCGCTGCCGCGGCGGGCATGGGTGTCGCCGGGCTGCTCGTCCAGACGCATCGTCAGCGCGATACGTTTACGCGGCAGGTCAACCTCCAGCACTTTCACCTTCACAATGTCGCCTGCTTTCACCACGGTATGCGGATCGTCGACGAATTTAGTCGACAGGGAAGAGATGTGGACCAGGCCATCCTGATGGACGCCGATATCGACAAACGCGCCGAAGTTGGTGACGTTAGTCACCGCCCCTTCCAGAATCATGCCCGGTAGCAGGTCGTTCATGGTTTCCACACCGTCGGCGAACTGCGCGGTTTTAAACTCCGGACGGGGATCGCGGCCTGGTTTTTCCAGCTCTTTGATGATATCAGTGACGGTCGGGACGCCGAATTTTTCATCGGTGAAGTCAGCGGCTTTCAGGTTACGTAGCGCACTGCCGTTGCCCATCAGATCGTTGAGCGCTTGTTGTGTCGCCGCCAGAATACGTTCGACAACCGGATAGGCTTCCGGGTGGACAGTAGAGGCGTCAAGAGGGTTGTCGCCGTGGTTAATACGCAGGAAGCCCGCGCACTGTTCAAACGCTTTCGGCCCCAGACGGCTCACCTTCAGCAGTTGCTGGCGGTTCTGGAACTGACCGTTCTCATCGCGCCAGGCGACGATGTTCTGCGCCATCATGCGCGTTAAGCCCGCCACGCGGGTCAATAGTGGCACGGAGGCGGTATTCAAATCGACGCCGACGGCGTTTACGCAGTCTTCTACTACCGCGTCCAGTTTTCGGGCCAGCTGGGTCTGGCTGACGTCGTGCTGATACTGGCCGACGCCGATCGATTTCGGATCGATTTTTACCAGTTCGGCCAGCGGGTCCTGTAGACGGCGAGCAATAGACACCGCGCCGCGCAGAGATACATCCAGATCCGGAAACTCCTGTGCAGCCAGCTCCGAAGCGGAATAGACGGAGGCTCCCGCTTCGCTGACGATCACTTTTTGTGCGGTCACTTTCGGAAACTGTTTTTGCACGTCGAGATAGAAGCGTTCGGTTTCGCGCGAGGCGGTACCGTTGCCGATAGCCACCAACTCCACGTTGTGTTTTTCGCACAGTGCGGCGATAACGGTAGCGGCTTTGGCTGCCTGACCGGTATGCGGATAAATGGTATCGGTCGCCACCAGCTTACCTGTGCCGTCAACGACAGCGACTTTTACGCCAGTACGCAGGCCCGGGTCAAGCCCCATGGTCGCACGCAGGCCTGCAGGCGCCGCCATCAGCAGGTCATGCAGATTACGGGCAAACACGTTAATGGCTTCGTCTTCCGCACGTTCGCGTACGGTACCCATCAGCTCGGTTTCGAGGTGCATTAAAACCTTGATGCGCCACGTCCAGCTTATCACGCCTTTGCGCCAGCTATCCGCCGGGGCGTTGTTCAAACGCAGGCCGAGGTGATCGATAATAATCTGCTCGCAGTGACTCTCTTTCGGCGGCTCATCAAACTGCGGGTCGGCATTGAGTGAAAGTTGTAGTATGCCTTCGTTACGACCGCGGAACATGGCCAGCGCACGGTGAGATGGGACGCTGGCGATGGGTTCATGATGATCGAAATAGTCGCGGAATTTGGCGCCTTCTTCCTCTTTGCCGCTTACGACCGTGGCAACCAGATGGGCATTCTTCCACAGGTAATCGCGCACTTTTGCCAGCAATGCGGCATCTTCAGCCAGGCGTTCCATCAGTATGTAGCGCGCGCCGTCGAGCGCGGCTTTCGTGTCCGCCACGCCTTTGTCGGCATCAATATACTTTGCCGCTTCCACGTCAGGATCGTGGGACGGCTCGCTCCACAGCAGGTCGGCCAGCGGCTCAAGGCCGGCTTCAATGGCGATTTGTCCACGGGTACGGCGTTTAGGCTTATAGGGCAGGTAGAGATCTTCGAGCTCGGTCTTACTTAACGTACCGTTGATGGCGCTAGCCAGCTCATCAGTCAGTTTGCCTTGTTCGGAAATGGATTTGAGGATGGCCTGACGTCTGTCTTCCAGTTCACGCAGATATCCCAGACGTGTTTCCAGGTTACGCAGTTGCGTGTCATCCAGACCGCCGGTGATTTCTTTACGATAACGTGCGATAAACGGCACAGTGTTCCCTTCGTCAAGCAGGCGAACGGCAGCTTCAACCTGCCCGGCATGTGCCTGGATTTCACCCGCAATAATGCGGCAGAAAGAGTCATTCATCATGGGTTAGCTTCGTCTTCAGGATAAAAATCAGGGAATAGTTATACGGATTGGCTGACAAAAATGCCAGCCATCAGCGGGGGGCTTAGGATTCTTCTTGTCTTATTTGACGTATTCGATCGCGTTGACGTACCAGTTTGCCTCTCCGACAGGCGTGTTGACCACGGCCAGATCGCCCACTTCTTTTTTCAGCAGCGCCCGCGCCATCGGCGAGTCGATAGAGATGTAATCCTTACGTCCGAAAATTTCATCGTAACCGACAATGCGGAACTTCAGGGTATTGCCGTCGTCATTTTCGATTTCTACCCAGGCGCCGAAGAAAACTTTTCCCTCCTGCTGGGGGGAATAGTCAACGATTTTGAGATTTTCCATGCATTTGGTCAGATATCTGACACGTCTGTCGATCTCTCGCAGGCGCTTTTTATTATACTGATAGTCGGCATTCTCGCTGCGGTCGCCAAGGCTCGCAGCCCAGGTCACTTTTTTGGTGACTTCCGGACGCTCTTCACGCCAGAGATAATTGAGCTCTTGTTTGAGCGTTTCGTACCCTTCGCGGGTGATGAGGGGCGTTTTCATCTCGTTAATTTACCTTTGCTGTCGGATATTGCGCACACCGGGTATAACGTGATCGTCCCGACAGAATAAATAATGTGTGTGCCGATGAATTGTATATTTAAACTGCTGTTAAATATGCTTTGTAACAATTTAGCCTGAAATTCATACCAGAATTCACTGGTGACTCACGTGAGCTTTTTTAAGAATACACACTTACATTTGTTGCGAACCTTTGGGAGTACAGACAATGCAAGAGAATTATAAGATTCTGGTGGTTGATGACGATATGCGTCTGCGGGCGCTACTGGAACGTTATCTGACCGAGCAGGGCTTCCAGGTTCGAAGCGTCGCTAACGCCGAGCAGATGGATCGTCTGTTGACCCGTGAATCTTTCCATCTCATGGTACTGGATTTAATGCTGCCAGGTGAAGATGGTCTGTCGATTTGCCGTCGCCTGCGTAGTCAAAGTAATCCGATGCCGATCATTATGGTCACGGCGAAGGGGGAAGAGGTTGACCGTATTGTCGGTCTGGAAATTGGCGCCGATGACTACATTCCTAAGCCGTTTAACCCGCGCGAACTGCTGGCGCGTATCCGCGCGGTGCTGCGCCGTCAGGCCAATGAGTTGCCCGGCGCGCCGTCGCAGGAGGAGGCCGTTATTGCGTTCGGGAAGTTTAAATTGAATCTCGGCACTCGCGAGATGTTCCGTGAAGATGAGCCGATGCCGTTAACCAGCGGCGAATTTGCGGTACTGAAAGCGCTGGTTAGCCATCCGCGTGAGCCGCTCTCTCGCGATAAGTTGATGAACCTGGCTCGTGGTCGCGAGTATTCCGCGATGGAGCGTTCCATCGACGTTCAGATCTCCCGTTTACGCCGTATGGTGGAGGAAGATCCGGCACATCCGCGTTATATTCAGACTGTATGGGGTCTGGGCTACGTCTTCGTACCGGACGGTTCTAAAGCATGAGGCGAATGCGCTTCTCGCCGCGAAGTTCATTTGCCCGCACGCTGTTGCTCATCGTCACCTTGCTGTTCGTTAGCCTGGTGACGACCTACCTGGTGGTGCTGAACTTCGCGATCTTACCGAGCCTCCAGCAGTTTAATAAGGTTCTGGCTTATGAAGTCCGTATGCTGATGACCGATAAGCTGCAACTGGAGGACGGTACGCAATTAGTTGTGCCTCCTGCGTTTCGGCGGGAAATCTATCGCGAACTGGGCATTTCTCTCTATACCAATGAAGCCGCTGAAGAGGCCGGGCTGCGTTGGGCGCAACACTACGAATTTTTAAGCCACCAGATGGCGCAGCAATTAGGCGGCCCAACGGAAGTGCGCGTTGAGGTCAACAAAAGCTCGCCCGTCGTGTGGCTGAAAACCTGGCTGTCGCCCAATATCTGGGTGCGCGTGCCGCTGACCGAGATTCATCAGGGCGACTTTTCTCCGCTATTCCGCTACACGCTGGCGATCATGCTGCTGGCGATAGGCGGCGCCTGGTTGTTTATCCGCATACAGAACCGACCATTAGTGGATCTTGAACATGCCGCCTTACAGGTTGGGAAGGGGATTATTCCCCCGCCGCTACGAGAATATGGCGCCTCTGAGGTGCGCTCTGTTACCCGCGCGTTTAACCATATGGCGGCTGGCGTGAAACAACTGGCTGATGACCGTACTCTGTTGATGGCCGGCGTCAGCCACGACTTGCGCACGCCGCTGACGCGTATTCGTCTGGCGACGGAGATGATGGGGGAGGAAGATGGTTATCTCGCGGAGTCGATCAATAAAGACATCGAAGAGTGTAACGCCATTATCGAGCAGTTTATTGACTATCTGCGTACCGGCCAGGAAATGCCGATGGAAATGGCGGATCTCAACTCTGTACTGGGTGAGGTGATTGCGGCGGAAAGCGGCTATGAGCGTGAGATTAATACGGCGCTTCAGGCAGGCTGCATTCAGGTGAAAATGCACCCGCTCTCCATCAAGCGCGCGGTGGCGAATATGGTGGTCAATGCTGCCCGTTATGGCAACGGCTGGATTAAGGTTAGCAGCGGTACCGAGCCGAACCGCGCCTGGTTCCAGGTAGAAGATGATGGTCCGGGCATCAAGCCGGAGCAGCGTAAACATCTGTTCCAGCCTTTTGTTCGCGGCGACAGCGCCCGCAGCACCAGCGGTACCGGGCTGGGGCTGGCGATTGTGCAACGTATTATCGATAATCACAACGGTATGCTGGAGATTGGCACCAGCGAGCGTGGTGGGTTGTCGATTCGCGCCTGGCTACCGGTTCCTGTGACTCGCGTCCAGGGGGCAACAAAAGAGGCATAAGAAAGGGAGGCATCAGCCTCCCTTTCTTTTTCAACGTCAATACCGGACGGCAGGACGCTTATCAGACCTGGCATGTCGCAGGCCGGATAAGTCAACGTTGCCATCCGGCATAGGCCTTACAGCTTCGGCCCTGCGCTCACCAGCGCTTCGCCTGCCGGGGTATCCGTGTACTTCTCGAAGTTCTCAATGAACAATTTCGCCAGCGCGGTGGCTTTTTCCTGCCACTGTTCCGGTGACGCGTAGGTATTACGCGGGTCGAGAATGCGGGTATCCACGCCCGGCAGCGCGGTCGGGATCGCCAGATCGAACAGCGGCAGACGGAAGGTTTCCGCATTATCGAGAGAGCCATTCAAAATGGCGTCGATAATCGCGCGCGTATCTTTAATGGAGATACGTTTGCCGGTGCCATTCCAGCCGGTGTTAACCAGATAAGCCTGCGCGCCCGCCGCCTGCATACGTTTCACCAGCACCTCAGCATACTGCGTCGGGTGCAGCGTCAGGAACGCGGCGCCAAAGCAGGCGGAGAAGGTAGGCGTCGGTTCGGTGACGCCGCGTTCGGTGCCGGCCAGTTTAGCAGTGAAACCCGACAGGAAGTGGTACTGCGTCTGGTTAGCGGTTAAACGGGAAACTGGCGGCAATACGCCGAAAGCGTCCGCTGTCAGGAAGATAACCTTGGTGGCGTGACCGGCTTTGGACACGGGCTTAACGATATTCTCGATGTGATAGATCGGATAAGAGACACGAGTGTTTTCGGTTTTGGAACCATCGTCGAAATCAACGGTGCCGTCTTCGCGCACGGTGACGTTTTCCAGCAACGCATCACGGCGAATCGCATGATAAATTTCTGGCTCCGCTTCTTTCGACAGTTTGATGGTTTTGGCGTAGCAGCCGCCTTCAAAGTTGAACACGCCGTCGTCATCCCAGCCATGCTCATCATCGCCAATCAGACGGCGTTTCGGGTCGGTGGACAAAGTGGTTTTTCCGGTACCGGAAAGGCCGAAGAAGACCGCGACATCGCCTTTTTCACCCACGTTGGCGGAGCAGTGCATTGAGGCGATACCTTTCAGCGGCAGCAGGTAGTTCATAACCGAGAACATCCCTTTTTTCATTTCGCCGCCGTACCAGGTGCCACCAATGAGCTGAATACGTTCAGTCAGGTTGAACGCCACAAAGTTTTCCGAGTTCAGCCCTTGCTCTTTCCACTGCGGGTTGGTGCATTTGGCGCCGTTCATGACGATAAAGTCAGGTTTGAAATCCACCAGCTCTTCGTCCGTTGGGCGAATGAACATGTTTTTAACGAAATGGGCTTGCCAGGCGACTTCTGTAATAAAGCGTACGGAAAGGCGTGTATCGGCATTTGCGCCGCAGAAGGCGTCAACAATGAATAAGCGTTTACCGGAAAGCTGATGCGTCACCAGATTTTTCAGGTGTTGCCAGGTTTCCTGGGAAAGCGGTTTATTATCATTTTTACCTTTACCCTTATCGGACCACCAGAGCGTATCACGCGTGGTGTCGTCGCGAACAATATACTTATCCTTAGGCGAACGACCGGTAAAAATACCGGTATCAACGGCAACGGCGCCCAGATTTGTTAACACACCACGCTCATAGCCTTCCAGATCAGGATTAAGTTCTTCCTGATAAAGAATGTCGTAGCTGGGATTGTAAACGATATCCTGGACGTCATTGATACCATAAGCCTTGAGATCTTGCGGGGTTAAATTGTTAACGCGCATATCACTGCTCCTTAGCCAATATGTATTACCGTAAATAGTAAGGTTTTTTGAGGTTGGTTAACCGCGACAAGGCTCATAGATTTACGTATCTGGAAAAAATCACGATTGACGAAAAACACTGTGACTCCTGTCACGCAGCGGCACTTATTATGGCAGGAAACCCACTTTTGTTGTGGAAAATGTTCTTAAAACGTTAAAAGGAAGTGTTTTTGACCGACATAATGTGACGGTAATCGCATTCACGTAAGAAAATTACGTAACTCCTGCACTCACAATATCGATTCACCTCTCTGCGTTTTTTTCTGAAATTATGTCAGGCAGCACTTGCCCGATAGAGAAGATGCGATAATTACCCTTTCTCTTTATTTGGGATAACAACATGGACAGTGTAGAACTTTCGCGTTCAACCCGCTGGGGGATGATGCTCACTGGTTTTCTACAAGGGGGATTGTGCTATTTGCTGATGGCCTGGCTGGTACCGCAAAATAGCGACTGGCTGTTCTATGGTATGCCCGCGACAATAGCACTGTCGGCAACGCTATTGCTTACCGTGGTCTCTTTTAAACAGGGCGCGCTATGGGCCTGGCTGGCGCTGATTTTTATTGTGGTACTGGCAATGAGCGGTTGGCTGAAATGGCAGGTTGAGTCGGTGGATAAATGGCGCCAGTTCGATCTCTTGTGGCAGTATGGTCTCCGGCTGGTGTTGATGGCGATGCTGGTTTTGCCCTGGATTCAATACCAACTGCATTCGCCAACCGGTTCGGCGCGTTATCCCCAATTTTATACGCGGTTATGGCATAACGTACTGACCGTGTTTATCGTCGTGGTCGCTAATGGGCTGTTCTGGCTGGTTCTTCTGCTCTGGAGCGCGCTATTTAAGCTGGTGGGTATCACCTTTTTCAGCACCCTTTTCTTTGAAACTGATGGCTTTGCTTATGTGACTATCGGGTTGATTACCGCGCTGGCGGTCATTCTCGCCCGTACGCAGTCGCGCCTTGTCGCGGCGGTGCAAAAGCTGCTGGCATTGATAGCCACGGGGTTACTCCCTGTCGTCTCACTGTTGGCTCTGCTGTTTATTGTGACGTTACCCTTTACCGGCGTAGAGGCGATTTCCGCACGTGTTTCCGCTGCGGGGCTGCTATCTACGCTGACGCTGATGTTGCTGTTACTCGTGGCGATCGTCAGCGAACCGCAGAGGCGCGAACTCCCTTATCCGCGCGTTCTACGTAGCATGATTAGCGCCTCGCTTTGCGTTGCGCCACTATATGTATTGATAGCGGGCTGGGCATTATGGGTACGCATTCAGCAATACGGCTGGACGCCGGATCGCCTGTATGGCGCGCTGACGGTGCTGGTATTACTGGTATGGTCTTTTGGTTACCTGCTTAGTCTGTTACGCCGCGGGCGCGATCCTGGTGAATGGCAAGGAAAAGTGATACTGAGCGTGTCCTTACTGATGCTGACGATATTGCTGTTGCTGGCCTCGCCTGTACTTGATGTCTGGCGTATTAGCGTCAACAGCCACATGGCGCGTTATCACAGCGGTAAAATCACAGCTGATCAGGTTAGCCTGTATATGCTGGCTCATGGCGGTAAAGCAGGACGTGAGGCGCTGAAATCATTGCAGGATGACGAGACGTTTATTCAGGACAGAAAGCGAAAACGGGAGCTGACGGCGCTTTTGCAGGGGGATAAGGTCTCCCCGACGGCGAAAGATTTAGCGCAGACAGTGATGATAGCGCCCGGTAGTCAGAAACCGGATGCCGCATTCTGGGCATCTGCAAAAGAACAGACTTATTCGTCCTGCCTTGAACCGGATGCCTGCGTGCTGGTGAGTCAGGATCTTAACGGTGACGATCAGCCTGAGCAGGTGCTGTATAACTTTACCGTTGGCGAGAGCCAGATCTATGGTGTTAAGAATAAAAAATGGACGCTAATAGCGAACGCTCGGCTGCCGGACGGGTTTTCTAAGACGCAACTTTTGCACGCGATTACCGGGCATCGGTTAGACGCTGCCCCCAAAGCCTGGCGCGATATCATTGTTGATGGTAAGCGGCTGGATGTGCATTACTACAACGAGTAAGCTTTTTGCCGGATGGCGGCATAAATGCCTTATCCGGCCTACGGAACGGGATGCTGTAGGCCAGATAAGCACAGCGCCATCAGGCAATAATCACGCCGGATAAGAGGTGATTAATGCACCTGCGGATCGGCAGGGGAGGCGTTATTACGGATCTCAGCGATATCCATGGCGTTGAACAGGTAGTGATTGCCACAATAATCGCAGTGCATATCGATTTCGCCGTCTTCCGCCAGAATGCTGTCCACTTCTTCATCTGGCAACGTTTTCAGTGCGCCTGCGCAACGTTCGCGTGAACAGGTGCATTTGAACTCAACATCCTGCGGATCGTAGAGCGTAACTTCTTCTTCGTGATACAAACGCCACAGCACATCGTTCGCCGGAAGTGTCAGCAGCTCTTCGCTTTTAATGGTTTCCGTCAACATGGCCAGATGGTCAAAGTCTTCCGCCTGCGCGTTTTGCGCAGGCATCACCTGAAGTAACATGCCACCTGCCGCAGGTTGACCGTCAACATCGCCGGTACGGATAAACAGGCGCGTCGGTAACTGCTCAGATCGCAGGAAGTAATCCTCCAGGCACGCCGCCAGAGTATCGCCTTCCAGACCGACTACACCCTGATAGCGCTCGCCTTCTTCCGGCGTAATGGTGATCACCAGATAGCCGTTGCCTACCAGTGTTTTTAGATCCGCCTTGTCAGGGATGTCACCCTGGATACGAGCCACGCCACGCATCTGCTGCTGATTGTTGCCATTAATTACCGCCAGACTTAGCGGACCATCCCCCTGTAGCTGTACGGTAATATCACCAGCAAATTTCAGCGTCGCGGTGAGCAAGCTGGTGGCGACCAGCAGTTCGGCCAGTACGGTTTTTACCGGCTGTGGATAGTTATGATTGTCGAGGATCTGTTGCAGGGTTTCCGAAACGGTCACCAGCTCGCCGCGTACGGCAAAGTTTTCAAACAGATAACGATGTAATTGGTCATGTTGCGGCATAATCATCTCTCTTGCGGGTGACAGTTACTCGCTGTCACCGTGTTTAAATCGTAACAGGTCGCGGCGTTCTTTTTTGTCCGGTCGCCTGTCCGGATGCGGCATGGTCAGGGCGTTAAGCTTACGCGCCAGCGCCATTTTTTCGCGTTTTTCCACGCTTTCCGCCGTCTCTTCATACAGAGCGACGGCTTCGCTGGCCGGACGGCGCTGTTCGGTGATGGCTTTAACGATCACTGTCCGTTCGTCATTTCCCTGACGCAGGGTAAGGGTGGCGTTCAGCTCGACGATTTTGCTCGGCTTACTGCGCTGGCCGTTGTAATGTACCTTACCGCCATCAATCATCTCGCGGGCCAGCGCGCGGGTTTTATAAAAACGCGCGGCCCACAGCCATTTATCCAGCCTGACCTCAACGGAGGACTTCTCTTTCATGGCGTCTCCTTCACATCAGCGAGGGGATCAGACGGCGGTAGTCGTTCAGGGACGGATGGCGCGTATATTGCTTTTCCGCCAGGCCGGAATCGGGATTCGTCACGCCAAGACAGTAGCGAATACCAAACCGGGCGGCGGCGTCGAGAATCGGTTCGCTGTCATCGATAAACAGCGTTTTCTCTGCGCTTATTCCCGTTTCCTCAGTGACAGCGCGCCATAACCGCTGATCCTCTTTGGGATAACCAAATGTGTGGGTGGAAAGTAATAAATCAAGGTGTGAGGCCAGACCGGTATGCTCCAGCTTCACCGCCAGGTTATGTGGATGCGCATTGGTGAGCAGAATCCGACGTTTTCCACTGGCTTTTAACGCATTCAGAAACGGCACGGTATCGTCACGTAAAACGGCGCGCGGCCCTTGCGCCGTCGTCATGGCGCAGATATCCAGGCCCAGACGCTCACTCCAGTAATCCAGACAGTACCAGTTTAGCGTATGCTGCACGGCATGATACTGCTGTCGAATATATTCCTGCGCCTCTTGTGGCGAAATACCCTGTTGCGCGCCATAGGTTTCCGGCACCAGTTTTTGCCAGAAATAGTTATCGAATGCGAGGTCGAGCAGCGTGCCGTCCATATCCAGCAAAACGGTATCCACATTTTGCCAGTCAATATCAATATGCATGGGGAACTCCAGGGTAACGCAATTTGCGCGACAGGGTAGCACACCCTGTCGCGCGGCGGCGTTATCAGATGAGATTTTCCGGAGAGACGGTTAACCTGGGGTTGAGGCAGTTTTCATAGTATTCCTGAATGTCCGCCATACGGGTGCGGTGGCGCTGATAGCGTCTGAATGCCTGAACGCCGTTATAGAGGGTACTGATTATCATGGCCAGCATCAGCAACGTGGTGCCGAGATAACGCCACCAGCCGGATTTATCGGGAATGCGGTGCAGGCCGATATGCTGCGTCCCATTGGCATCCGTATAAACGCTGGTGACAATACCCTCGGCGCTAAACGGCGTTTGCATTAGCGTTTGCGCCAGGCGCTGGAAGGCGCTCCATTGCTCCTGAGCGGGGTAGTCGTACAGAGAGGTTGACGGCCAGGCCTGATCGACCAGTTCGCTACCTTCATCGCTGACGATCAGGAATCCGCCGGGGGCGGGGCTGTTCAGCGCCTGGGCTGCACGTGCAGTTTCGCGGGAGATAAACGGCGCCGTTGAGGTGGTAACCAGATTTTCCAGCGATTCCGCACTTACGGGGCGTAGCAGCACATTAACGCCGTCCAGTTTACCGGCGTTCGCGCGTTTCACCAGCGCGTTCCAGTCCTTACTGTTGCCGAGGTTAACCAGAGCATTCTTCAGGCGCACACACTCGTCTTCCGCAGCGCAAAGATCTGCAGTTTTCAGCACGATATCGCCAAAGTCATCTAACAGTACCATGCCTGACTTCTGAATTGCGGAGCGTAAAGATGCGCTGACACGTGAGTCGTCTTCAGGCTTCGGATGGAGCTGACGATTTACCGCCTGGCTTAACGCCATCGCTTTATTCACCAGATCTGATTCCGGTAGCGGTAGCGCGGGGGCGTCATTCCAGATGATTTGCGAGCAATCAAACGGCATAAATGGTGAGTTCGACTGGCCACTCCAGGTTGCACTGGAATGGATATTGCACATTCCTTTGCCGCTCAGGTGCAGTGTATCGCCCACCCGCACGCCAGCCTCTTCAAGCTGCTTTACCGTGGTCGCTTCGATGGTTTGCGCGCCTTTCATCCACGATAGCGTGAACTTGATTGGCATATCCAGCGGGATCCAGAACAGCAGCATAAACAGTACCAGCAGCGAGCCAATAGCGATGACGGTGCTGCGTAGCCAGTGTTGTAGCGGGAAATTTTTTACCTCGTCATGCAGGGATAAAAACCGTCCCTGACGGGCGACGTGGCGATCGAGGTAAATATCGATATCCGTTTGTTGCCCAAGATCCTGTGCGATGTAGGGCTGCCAGTGGGCAGGGTAAATGAGATCGATAATACCCAGGGAAATATTGTTGATTTGTTCCTGATTATTTTCCCCGAACAGCCCCCAACGGCGGGGAGTACCTCGCAAACAGTGAATTTCCCGCAGCGCGCTTTTCGACGGCGGCGCAAAAAGTCCCCAAAGCCCGGCGGCCAGCAGTAAACTCGCGCCGCCTGCCATCCACGGCACAAAAACATCGGGCGTTATCAGACAGAAAAAGAACAAGAAAAAGGAGGCGACAATTAATAACGCTTCGCGCAAACCTGCCGGACGGCTGAGCGCATATTCTTCGTGCGTCTCCTGACGGATATTTAACAACTCTATCTGCTCGCTCTCTTCGCCGCGAATCGACGCTTGCGTAGAGGCGGTATTTTGCAGGGCGTAACCGCGCGACTCCTGCATATATTCTTGCAGGGTATGGCCGTTCAAAGAGATCACCAGCGGCAGCGTATCTGTGAGGATCAGCTCAACGTTGTTTTCATCATTGATGTACTGTTCCCAAAAAGGCGGCAGATGGACTTCAATAGAGTCGAGATAGTAACGCCATTTATTGGGATCGTCGGTGGTAATGCCGTAGCGGGTGATGGAGTGAGTCAGTATCACGACACTGTTGCTTTCCGCGTTCAGCGTCAGCGAGATGGGCGCAGCACTGGCGCCTGTCGGCCCCGGAACTTGCTGAATCTGGCTAAGGTTATCGAGATAGTTTTCCACCGCGCTGCGCTCTTCAGGCGACAGTTTACGCGTTTGCGCGTCCTGGAAGGCGTTGATCCACGGTAAACTTCCTCGTCTGGACTTTACCCTGAACCGCCATACTGCCAGTAGAGAGCAGGCCAGCAAAGCAGCTATAAAAATCAGAATGGTGCTCATGCTTTCCCCATCTTACTAAGTCTGTCAGGCGTGGTCAGTCGCACCCTGTCCAATAAACATTTTTCTGTGGTTGGCTATCGGCAAGCGTGGAGTTGAACTTGAGCATTGTAAAGCGCATCCCAGTGAAGGCAAATCATAGCAATACCACCAAAAACGGAATATCAGCAAATTCCTGGAGTTATTTCAACCTATTGACTTTTAATTTGAAATAAGAATTAATTTTTATTACGTTACATAAATGTAAATAAACGGCAATTCACATTGCCGAAACCGTGCGGTATGTCGCACAATGACCACAGATTTCACGGCAAAGATTCTCATAATGCGCAAATCATTACAAAAACCCACCATTCTGAAAGTGGAAACTGTCGCCCAATCCCGGCTGTTTAACGTAGAAAGTGTGGATCTGGAGTTCAGCAACGGCGTGCGTCGCGTGTATGAACGTATGCGACCATCAACCCGTGAGGCGGTAATGATTGTGCCGATCATTGATGAGCATCTGATTCTTATTCGAGAATATGCGGTGGGCACCGAATCCTATGAGCTTGGCTTCTCTAAAGGATTGATTGACCCAGGCGAGACCGTTTTTGAAGCGGCGAACCGGGAGCTAAAAGAAGAGGTCGGATTTGGTGCGCATAATCTGACATTCTTAAAAAAACTGAGCATGGCGCCTTCTTATTTTTCCAGCAAAATGAATATTGTGGTGGCCGAAGATCTCTATCCAGAATCGCTGGAAGGCGATGAACCTGAACCGTTGCCGCAGGTACGCTGGCCGCTGGCGCATATCATGGAGCTGCTGGAAGAACCCGATTTCAACGAAGCCCGTAACGTCAGTGCGCTGTTTCTGGTGCGCGAGTGGCTGAAATCGCAGGGTCGGATGGCCTGATGGCGCTGCGCTGATCAGGCCTACGGAAAGTGTCTCTCATTGTATGCCGCCATCCGGCAAACAAAATAAAAAGGCGCCGGAGCGCCTTTTTTGATCAGAACAGTTCGTGCGATTCACCATTATCAATAATGGTGGTGCCTACCTCATGCACCGCCTGCTGTGTCGGCTGCGTGCCTTCAATGAAATACTCTTCACGGCTATTGCCGCCGTTCGCCAGTTGGCCGGTACTGCGGTCAATATTCACCGTGACGATCCCCGGCGGCGGCGTAAGCGGCTGTTCCGGCACACCTTCCAGCACGGCTTTCATATAGGCGTCCCATGCCGGTTGCGCACTCTTCGCGCCGCCTTCATAGCCGGAAATCTGATCTTTGATCGCGCCGGAGGCGGTAGTGCGGCCTAAATCGCGACGGTGATCGTCAAAACCGATCCAGACGGAAGTCACGACGCCAGGGCCATAGCCGGAGAACCATGCGTCTTTTGAGCTGTTGGTCGTCCCGGTTTTGCCGCCAATATCGCGGCGTTTAAGGTCACGCGCTGCGCGCCAGCCAGTCCCCATCCAGCCGGGTTCACCAAAAATATTGGTGTTCAGAGCGCTTTTGATCAGAAACGCCAGCGGCGTATTGATCACATGCGGCGCGTATTCTTGCGTACCGTTTTGCGCCACCAGCGCCTGGTTTGCCTGTTCCAGTTTAGGCATCGGTACGGCGCTGTTTTGCTGCTCTTGCGACACCGCGACTTCTTCTACGTTGGTGTTTTCCAGTACATTGGATTTCTGCGTATCGCCGTAAATGACCGGGATATCGCACTCCGGGCAGGCGATTTTCGGCTTAGCTTCGAAGATCACACCGCCCTGATCGTTCTCAATCTTACTGATGAAATACGGATCTATCAGGAAACCGCCATTCGCCATTACTGCATAACCGCGTGCAACCTGCATAGGCGTAAAGGAAGCAGATCCCAGTGCCAGCGATTCAGTATGCACGATATTCTGCGCCGGGAAGCCGAAGCGTTGCAGATACTCCGCTGCATAGTCGACGCCCATTGCACGCATTGCGCGTACCATCACTACGTTTTTCGACTGTCCCAGCCCCTGGCGTAAACGAATCGGCCCGGCATACTGCGGTGGGGAGTTTTTCGGGCGCCAGTCTGAACCTGCTCCGGCATCCCAGCGGGAAATCGGCACATCGTTGAGCATACTGGCGAGGGTAAGCCCTTTATCCATTGCGGCGGTGTAGAGGAACGGCTTGATATTCGACCCCACCTGACGCAGCGCTTGTGTCGCGCGGTTAAATTTACTCTGGTTAAAATCGAAACCGCCAACCAGCGCCAGCACCGCGCCGGTTTGCGGGTTAAGGGAAACCAGCGCGGAGTTCACTTCCGGCACTTGCGCCAGCCACCAGTCATTATCCACCTGACGAACCCAGATTTGTTGGCCTGTCTGGACAACATCAGTCACTTTACGCGGCGTTGGCCCTTGCTGTGTATCCGAGCGGTAAGGCCGCGCCCAACGCATTCCTTCCATACGGAGCGAAACGGACGTGCCATCGGCAAGCGTCGCGGTCGCTTCCTGTGGGGTGGCGCTGGTGACCACGGCGGGAAGCAGCGGGCCGTAGGTCGGCAACGCTTTCAGTGTATCGGTAATTTTTTTGCTGTCCCACGCCGTTTCGCCCACTTTCCACAGCACATTCGCCGGGCCTCGATAGCCGTGGCGCATGTCGTAGTCCAGTACGTTATTACGTACCGCTTGTTGCGCGGCCTGCTGCACTTTGCGGGTGATGGTTGTGTAAATACGATAACCGTCTTCATACGCGCTTTCGCCATAACGGTTATACATCTCCTGACGCACCATTTCCGACAGATAAGGGGCGGAAAAGGCGATTTCCGGCGCGTGGTAATTGGCGTCGATAGGTTCGCTACGGGCCTGATCGTACTGCGACTGAGTAATATATCCCTCGCTTAACATACGCGAGAGCACCACATTACGGCGTGCTGTCGCCCGATCCATTGAATAGAGCGGGTTAAAGGTGGAGGGCGCTTTAGGCAGTCCGGCGATAACCGCCATTTCGCTCAGCGTTAGTTGATCGACCGTCTTGCCAAAATAGACCTGCGCCGCTGCGCCAACGCCATAGGCGCGGTAGCCGAGATAAATCTTGTTCAGATAGAGTTCAAGAATCTCATTTTTATTCAGCAACTGTTCAATACGAATCGCCAGAAAAGCTTCCTTGATCTTGCGCATCAGCGTGCGTTCCGGGCTGAGGAAGAAGTTTCGCGCCAACTGCTGGGTAATGGTACTTGCCCCTTGCGATGCGTGACCGGAGAAGAGCGCGACGCTGGCCGCGCGGAAAATACCTACCGGGTCAACACCGTGATGCTCATAAAAGCGGCTATCTTCGGTCGCAATAAAAGCATTGATCATTTCTGGTGGAATTTGATCGAGCGTAACGGGAATACGGCGTTTTTCGCCATATTGCGCGATAAGTTCGCCATCCGCGCTGTAAACCTGCATCGGAATTTGCAAACGCACATCTTTCAATGTCGCGACGTCAGGCAGCTGCGGCTCAATATAGCGATAAAGGCCATAAATCGAGCCTGCTCCCAGCAGGATGCAACATACTGCAAGGATTAATAAATACTTTACGAACTTCACTGGAGATTTCCCATTTAGTGTCATTTGGGCAGTTTATAAACAAACGCGCGGTAGTATAAAGGCAAGCCAGACGCATTGATATACCCGTTAACGCGACGGGTGATAAGGAGATCGGTCGTTATGGCTTTTAAAACCTGGCAAATAGGATTGCATATTCAGCAGCAAGAAGCGCTCGCGGTGGCTATTGTTCGCGGCGCATCGGGCTGGTCTCTACAACGCTGGTGGCGGCTGCCGCTGATGAACGTCTCCACGGCCGAAGGGGGGATTCCTGACCTGCAACCATTGGCTGATGTACTACGGCCCTGGAGCCGCGAACTGCCGCTACGTCATCGTATTCACCTCTCTTTTCCCGCACATCGGACACTCCAACGTGCTTTTCCCCATCCGCCGATGCGCCTGCGCGAACGCGAACAAGCCGTATGGCTTTCGCAAACGGTGGCGCGTGAGCTGGATATGGATCCGGACTTATTACGCTTCGATTTTCAGGACGATGCGCTGAGTCCGGCGTTCAGTGTTACCGCCGCGCAAAGCAAAGATATTTCTACGCTGCTGATGCTGGCACCCATGATCAATGTGCGGATCGCCGCTGTAACGCCCGATGCCAGCGCATTACAGCGGTTACTGACTTTTCTACCGCCGGGACGGCAATGTCTGGCCTGGCGTGATGAGCGTCAGTGGCTGTGGGCGACGCGCTATGCGTGGGGGCGTAAATCAACACGAGAGGCGGCAACACTACATGACCTTGCCGCAATGTTATCCGTGATGCCGGAACATATCGCATTATGCGCTGAAGGTGAATTCGACCCCTGGTGCGCCGTGACCGTTCGCCAACCGCCGGTGCCGTCTGACGGTCACCGCTTTGCGATTGCGATCGGTTTAGCGATGGGAGAGATTCGCTGATGGCACGTTCCATTAATTTGCTTCCCTGGCGGCATCAACGTTACGTGGCGCGTCTACAGCTGTGGTGTGTGATATGGGGCGCATCTCTGCTACTGATAGTCAGTCTCGCGATGATCGGCAGGTCAGTTTTTTTGCAGGAAGAGAAGGTTAACGATCTGTTGCTGGCAGCGGAAAACGGACGCGCGACGGCTCTGGCGGCGAACATGCCACGGTTACAGCAGCGTCAGCGGCAGCATCAGGCGCGATTACAATCCCAGGCGCAGCGTGAGCAAACCCAATGCTGGCAGCCTATCCTGACCGGGCTTGCCAATCTGTTACCTGAGCAGGCATGGCTGACAAGTTTGCATTACCAGCAAGGAACACTAGAGCTGGAAGGGATGGCGAACACATTTGACGACCTGAGAATGCTTGAGACATCGCTGCGTCATTACGCCCGTTTTCCGCTAAGCCGCACAGGCACAACGCGGCAGGACGCACAAGGGCGCTGGCAGTTTCATTACCAGTTAAGGAACGCTGCACATGAACATACTCTTTGATATCTGGTGCGGAATGTCTCGCCGTGATCGGGTTTTCTGTTGGGGCGCTGGCGTGGTGTGTCTATCGCTGACGGCAGCGCTATTGCTGTGCTATCCCGGCTGGCAGACGTTGGATATGCAACAGGCGCGGTTACGCCAGCAGCGCGACACCGTCCAACAACAATGGCGTATCCTGCGTCGTTTAACCGCTGCGGATGGCCCCTTTATTGAACAAATAACGAAAGGCGCGCGTCCTTTTTCACCGTTAGATTTCCAGTCGCCTTCCCTGCGTTTGCTGCACTGGCAGCCGTCGGCGCAGGGCGGTGAAATGGCGTTGAAAGTCGCCTGGGAGGCGGTGCCGCCGCTATTTTCCCGGCTGGCGGAAAGCGAGATGGGCGTACGTCAGTTCTCATTGCGAATAGAAGAGGGAGCATTATTGATGACGCTGCAACTGGAGCGCCTGGCCAATGAAGGCTAACCGCAGTGTATTGGTCTGTGTTTGTCTGCTGACGTTGACCGGAATGCGCGATCCCTTTCGTCCACCGGAAGATCGCTGCCGGATAGCGGAGCTTCCGCAGTGGCGGTATCAGGGCGTAGTACGTAAAGAGGCGCGATGGATAGGCATCCTTCAGGATAGCCAGCAAAAATGGCGGCGAGTAGAAGAGGGGCAGACGCTGGAAAACGGCTGGACGATTGTTCGCCTGACGGCGCACGCCTTAACGTTAACAATGGGTGAAAAGTGTGCGCCGCCGCAATGGCAGTGGCTACGTCAGGGAAAAAGCAATGAAGCGATGGATAGCAGTAATACTGATGGTCTTGATACCCGCCGCGCAGGCGGGAAAAGCGGCAAAAGTAACACTGATCGTTGATGACGTACCTGTCGTGCAGGTTTTACAGGCCTTAGCCGAACAGGAACGTCAAAACCTGGTGGTGTCGCCGGATGTCAGCGGTACGCTATCGCTGCATTTGACAGAGGTTCCGTGGAAACAAGCGTTACAAACGGTAGTGAGCAGTGCGGGGCTGGTACTGCGGCAGGAGGGGACTATCCTCTATGTTCATTCGCAGGCCTGGCAAAACGAAAATCGTGCGCGCCAGGATTCCGAGCGGTTACGGCGTCAGGCTAATTTACCTCTGGAAAACCGCAGTATTGGTCTGCAGTACGCTGACGCCGCAGAGCTAGCCAAAGCAGGCGAAAAACTTTTGAGCGCGAAGGGAACCATCATGGTGGATAAACGCACTAACCGATTGTTGCTACGCGATAACCGTGCGGTTCTGGCAGAGATGGAAAAATGGGTCGCGCAAATGGATCTTCCGGTGGCGCAGGTTGAACTGGCGGCGCATATCGTCACTATTAACGAAAAGAGTCTGCGGGAACTGGGGGTGAAGTGGACGCTGGCTGACGCGCCGCAAGCGGGAGCGGTGGGCGACGTGACGACGCTTTCCAGCGATTTATCGGTCGCCGCCGCCACTTCACGCGTAGGGTTCAACATTGGGCGCATTAACGGGCGCCTGCTGGATTTAGAACTATCAGCCCTGGAACAAAAGCAGCAGCTGGATATCATTGCCAGTCCCCGGCTGCTGGCTTCGCATTTGCAGCCAGCCAGTATTAAGCAAGGCAGTGAAATACCTTATCAGGTCTCCAGTGGTGAAAGCGGCGCGACATCTGTTGAATTTAAAGAAGCGGTGCTGGGGATGGAGGTCACACCTACCGTTTTGTCAAAAGGGCGTATTCGCCTGAAGCTGCGTATCAGCCAGAATGTCCCCGGTCAAGTGCTACAACAGGCTGACGGCGAAGTGCTGGCGATAGATAAACAGGAAATTGAAACGCAGGTAGAGGTGAAAAGCGGCGAGACTCTGGCGCTGGGGGGGATTTTCTCGCGAAAAAATAAATCGGGAAGCGATAGCGTGCCGATGTTGGGGGATATTCCCTGGCTTGGCCAGCTCTTTCGCCATGATGGCAAAGAAGATGAGCGACGTGAGCTGGTGGTGTTTATTACCCCCAGACTGGTGGCGACAGAATAATTTATGCATAAAAAAGCGCTGTTTTTGCACTGAACGTGTCTCAGGCATTTGACGTGCGGAGGTATTTAGCATACAAGGAGTACCGATTTGAGAGTCGTGCTTTTCGTTGCTTACGCATTGATGAATGCGCTTTGCCTTGCCGAAGGTGTGCATAAGACCGATGATAAACGGCGGAATGTCCGCTGAGGCAGACTTCCTGGTTCTGCGGATTGCACACAATTGTTTGAAATTATAACAATTTGTAGGTCGGATATGTTGTTCTGGCCACCATCCGGCAATGCTAACTCGGGTTTTGCAACAATCAGGCTTGGTGATTTATTCAGTTGCCAAACCCGCTTGAGTATTGAGATAATTTTCAGTCTGACTCTCGCAATATCTTATGAGGTTTCAGTTCATGTCCTGCTGCGCTGGGTGTCTGTGAAGCGGGTTTACCATTAACGAATAGTCTTAGTAGTACCGAAAAAATGGCAGAGAAACGCAATATCTTTCTGGTTGGGCCTATGGGTGCCGGAAAAAGCACTATTGGGCGCCAGTTAGCTCAACAACTCAATATGGAATTTTACGATTCTGATCAAGAGATTGAGAAACGAACCGGAGCTGATGTGGGCTGGGTCTTCGATGTTGAAGGTGAAGACGGCTTCCGTAATCGTGAAGAAAAAGTTATCAACGAATTGACGGAAAAACAGGGTATTGTGCTGGCAACCGGCGGTGGCTCTGTAAAATCGCGTGAAACGCGTAACCGTCTCTCCGCACGTGGCGTCGTGGTTTACCTTGAAACGACCATCGAAAAACAACTGGCGCGCACGCAACGTGATAAAAAGCGCCCGCTGTTGCAGGTGGAGGCGCCGCCTCGTGAAGTTCTGGAAGCGCTGGCTAACGAACGCAATCCGCTGTATGAAGAGATTGCTGATGTCACCATTCGCACCGATGATCAAAGTGCTAAGGTTGTGGCAAACCAGATTATTCATATGCTGGAAAGCAACTAATTCAAGCAGAATACGCTGGGTAAGCGGGTACAAGTAACTAAGGTGGATGTCGCGTCATGGAGAGGATTACAGTCACTCTCGGGGAACGTAGTTACCCGATCACCATCGCGGCTGGTTTGTTTAACGAACCAGCTTCATTCTTACCGCTGACGTCGGGCGATCAGGTCATGTTAGTGACCAATGAAACCCTGGCACCGCTTTATCTGGATAAGGTACGTGGCGTACTTGAACGGGCGGGCGTTAACGTAGACAGCGTGATTCTCCCGGACGGCGAACAGTATAAGAGCCTGGCGGTGCTGGATACGGTGTTTACGGCGTTACTGCAAAAGCCGCATGGTCGTGATACCACGCTGGTCGCGCTTGGCGGCGGCGTGATTGGCGATCTCACCGGTTTCGCGGCGGCCAGCTACCAGCGAGGTGTTCGCTTCATTCAGGTGCCGACCACTCTACTGTCGCAGGTTGACTCGTCCGTTGGCGGGAAAACCGCCGTCAACCATCCCCTTGGTAAAAACATGATTGGCGCGTTTTACCAACCTGTCTCCGTGGTCGTCGATCTTGATTGCCTGAAAACGCTCCCCGCACGCGAACTGGCGTCGGGGCTGGCAGAGGTGATCAAGTACGGCATCATACTTGACGCTAACTTCTTTAACTGGCTTGAGGATAATCTGGAAGCGTTACTGCGTCTGGACGGCCCGGCAATGGCATACTGTATTCGTCGTTGTTGTGAGCTGAAAGCGGAAGTTGTTGCCGCCGACGAGCGTGAAGCAGGCTTACGTGCTTTACTGAATCTTGGACATACCTTTGGCCACGCCATTGAAGCAGAAATGGGGTATGGCAATTGGTTACATGGCGAAGCCGTTGCTGCAGGTATCGTGATGGCGGCGCGCACATCTGAGCGTCTGGGACAGTTTAACTCTGCCGATACGCAGCGCATCATTGCTCTGCTTAAACGAGCCGGACTGCCTGTCAACGGCCCTCGCGAGATGTCCGCTCAGGCCTATTTGCCGCACATGCTGCGAGATAAAAAAGTGTTGGCGGGAGAACTGCGTTTAGTGCTTCCCCTGGCCATAGGGAAAAGCGAAGTCCGCGGCGGAGTGTCGCACGAAGTCGTTCTTAGCGCCATTGCTGACTGCCAGCAGGCGTAACAACAAGAAAGGTCAGACTGATATCGCTGTAGATATCAGTTTTTTAGCTTCAGGTTATGTGCAATGTTGTCAGCATTAACCTTTGAGTGGGGTGTTAAATGGATGAATTCAAACCAGAAGACGAGCTGAAACCCGATCCCAGCGATCGTCGGACTGGTCGTTCTCGTCAATCTTCAGAACGTGATAATGAGCCGCAGATCAACTTCGATGACGTTGATCTGGACGCCGACGAGCGCCGTCCGACGCGTGCGCGTCAGGCGCGTAATGAAGAACCTGAAGTCGAAGAAGAGTACGAATCCGATGAAGACGATACGGTGGACGAGGCGCGTGTAGAACGTCGTCCGCGTAAGCGTAAAAAAGCGGTCCATAAGCCAGCCTCTCGCCAGTATATGATGATGGGCGTTGGCGTGCTGGTGCTGCTGCTGTTGATTATCGGTATCGGTTCTGCGCTGAAAGCCCCCTCAACCTCTTCCGGCGAGCCATCGGCTTCTGGTGAAAAGAGTATCGATCTTTCTGGTAACGCTGCCGATCAGGCGAATGCGACCCAGCCAGCGCCGGGTACGACTTCCGCTGAACAAACGGTAGGCACTACGTCGCAGGATATTTCATTGCCGCCGATTTCTTCAACGCCGACGCAGGGACAGTCGCCTGTCGTTACTGACGGTCAGCAGCGCGTGGAAGTACAGGGCGATCTGAATAACGCTCTGACGCAGAATCCGGAGCAGATGAACAACGTTGCGGTGAACTCTACATTGCCGACCGAGCCTGCAACCGTCGCGCCGGTTCGTAATGGTAGTGTGTCGCGTCAGGCGGCAGCTAGCGAACCTGCCGAACGTCATACCACGCGCCCGGAACGTAAGCAGGCCGTCATTGAACCTAAGAAACCGCAGGCAACGGCGAAAACGACGACCGCTGAGCCGAAGAAACCTGCTGCACCGGTGAAACGTACGGAACCGGCAGCGCCAGCCGCGACGCCGAAAGCGGCTACCACAGCCCCTGCGCCAGCGGCTGCGCCGAAAGCGACAGCAAACGCCGCGCCGGTACAAACTGCGAAACCCGCGCAAGCCTCTACGACGCCTGTCGCAGGCGGCGGGAAAAGCGCAGGCAATGTTGGCGAGTTAAAAAGCGCGCCATCCAGCCACTATACGTTGCAGCTCAGTAGTTCTTCAAACTATAACAACCTGAATGGTTGGGCGAAGAAAGAGAACCTGAAAAATTATGTGGTATACGAGACGACGCGTAATGGACAACCGTGGTATGTGCTGGTAACCGGGGTGTATGCATCGAAGGAAGATGCTAAACGTGCAGTGTCCACATTACCTGCTGACGTGCAGGCAAAAAACCCGTGGGCAAAACCGTTGCATCAGGTTCAGGCCGATCTGAAATAATCCAGGCTGTGTCCTGCAATTGCCTGTGAGTGTCGCTGACAGCTATTCTTGTTCAGGACAAGCGCGAGGGGCGCATTTGTTACCGCCAAATGCGCCGTAAAGCAACGCGGCACAGCCTAAAGCGCAGGATGCTGTCGGAGCTTTCTCCACAGCCGGAGAAGGTGTAATTAGTTAGTCAGCATGAAAAAAAATCGCGCTTTTTTGAAGTGGGCAGGGGGGAAATATCCTCTGCTTGATGACATCAAACGGCATTTGCCAAAAGGTGAGTGTCTGGTTGAACCCTTCGTGGGTGCCGGATCGGTATTTCTTAATACCGATTTTTCGCGTTATATCCTCGCCGATATCAACAGCGACCTTATTAGCCTCTATAACATTGTGAAGTTACGTACCGACGAGTACGTACAGGCTTCGCGTGAGCTGTTTATGCCTGAAACCAACCAGGCCGAAGTCTATTACCAGCTCCGCGAGGAGTTCAATGCTTGTCAGGACCCTTTTCGTCGGGCGGTGCTGTTTTTATATCTGAATCGCTACGGCTATAACGGACTCTGTCGTTATAACTTACGCGGCGAATTTAATGTCCCGTTCGGTCGTTATAAAAAGCCCTACTTCCCGGAAGCGGAGTTGTACCACTTTGCAGAAAAAGCGCAGAATGCATTCTTTTACTGCGAATCCTACGCAGACAGTATGGCGCGTGCGGACACGTCGTCGGTAGTCTATTGCGATCCGCCTTACGCGCCGTTGTCCGCCACGGCTAATTTCACGGCGTATCACACGAATAGCTTTAGCCTGACGCAACAAGCGCATCTGGCAGAAATCGCTGAGAATCTGGTCAGTAACCGGATACCAGTGCTCATTTCCAACCATGATACGGCACTAACGCGCGAGTGGTATCAACTCGCAAAATTGCATGTTGTCAAAGTTCGACGCAGTATAAGCAGCAACGGCGGCACACGTAAAAAGGTGGACGAACTGCTGGCTTTGTACCAACCAGGAGTCGTTTCACCCGCAAAAAAATAATTCTCAAGGAGAAGCGGATGAAGCAGTATTTGATTGCCCCCTCAATTCTGTCGGCTGATTTTGCCCGCCTGGGCGAAGACACCGCAAAAGCGCTGGCAGCCGGCGCTGATGTCGTACATTTTGATGTCATGGACAATCACTATGTTCCGAACCTGACTATCGGCCCGATGGTGCTGAAATCCCTGCGTCAATACGGAATTACGGCACCGATTGACGTGCATCTGATGGTGAAGCCAGTCGACCGTATCGTGCCCGACTTTGCCGCCGCTGGCGCAAGCATCATTACCTTTCACCCGGAAGCTTCTGAACATGTTGATCGCACATTACAGCTAATTAAAGAGCACGGTTGTCAGGCGGGACTGGTGTTCAACCCGGCGACGCCGCTGAGCTATCTCGATTACGTCATGGACAAACTGGATGTCATCCTGCTGATGTCCGTAAACCCGGGCTTCGGCGGTCAGTCTTTTATTCCGCAGACGCTGGATAAGCTGCGCGAAGTTCGCCGCCGGATTGATGAGTCCGGTTACGATATTCGTCTGGAAGTGGACGGTGGCGTGAAGGTGAATAATATCGGCGAGATCGCCGCGGCAGGCGCGGACATGTTTGTCGCGGGATCGGCAATCTTCGATAAGCCTGACTACAAAAAAGTGATTGATGAAATGCGTAGTGAACTGGCAAAGGTAAGTCATGAATAAGTTGCAAAATATTCGGGGCGTCGCTTTTGATCTTGACGGTACGCTGGTGGATAGCGCGCCGGGTCTTGCCGGGGCGGTTGATATGGCGCTATATGCGCTGGAACTGCCTGTCGCCGGTGAGGAGCGTGTGATTACCTGGATTGGTAACGGCGCGGATGTATTGATGGAGCGTGCGCTAGCCTGGGCTCGCGAGGAGCGCGACGCCTTGCGTAAGACGATGGGTAAACCGCCCATTGATGAAGATATTCCTGTCGGGGAGCAGGTGCGCCTTCTGCGTAAGTTATTCGACAGGTACTATGGCGAGGTGGCGGAAGAGGGCACCTTTTTATTTCCGCACGTCGCTGACACGTTGGGCGCGCTACACGCCAGTGGATTGCCATTAGGCCTGGTGACCAATAAGCCGACGCCGTTTGTCGCGCCGTTGCTGGAATGGCTTGATATCGCCAAATACTTTAGCGTAGTTATCGGCGGCGATGATGTGCAAAATAAGAAGCCGCATCCGGAGCCGTTGTTACTGGTAGCAAGCCGACTGGGTATTACACCGGAACAGATGCTTTTCGTCGGCGATTCGCGTAATGATATTCAGGCTGCAAAAGCAGCCGGCTGCCCTTCGGTTGGCCTGACGTACGGCTACAATTATGGTGAAGCGATTGCCCTTAGCGAGCCGGATGTCATTTATGACAGTTTTAACGATCTTCTGCCCGCACTTGGGCTTCCGCATAGCGATAATCAGGAAATAAAAAATGACTAAGCCCATCGTTTTTAGTGGCGCACAGCCCTCAGGTGAATTGACCATTGGCAACTATATGGGCGCATTGCGTCAGTGGGTAAATATGCAGGATGACTACCATTGCATCTACTGCATTGTCGACCAACATGCCATTACTGTCCGTCAGGATGCGCAGCAGCTACGTAAGGCGACGCTGGATACGCTCGCGCTGTATCTGGCATGTGGTATCGATCCTGAAAAGAGCACTATCTTTGTTCAGTCCCATGTACCGGAACATGCGCAACTTGGCTGGGCGCTGAACTGCTATACCTATTTCGGCGAGCTTAGCCGCATGACGCAGTTTAAAGATAAGTCTGCACGCTATGCGGAAAACATTAACGCCGGTCTGTTTGATTATCCGGTCCTGATGGCGGCGGATATCCTGTTGTACCAGACCAATCTGGTGCCCGTGGGTGAAGATCAGAAGCAGCATCTGGAGCTCAGCCGTGATATCGCCCAGCGTTTTAACGCATTGTATGGCGATATTTTCAAAGTGCCGGAGCCGTTTATTCCAAAATCCGGGGCGCGCGTGATGTCGCTGCTGGAGCCGACGAAAAAAATGTCCAAATCGGACGACAACCGCAATAACGTGATTGGTCTGCTGGAAGATCCCAAAGCGGTGGTGAAGAAAATCAAACGAGCGGTAACTGATTCCGACGAGCCGCCGGTAGTGCGTTACGATGTGAAAGAAAAGGCTGGTGTCTCTAACCTACTGGATATTCTTTCTGCCGTGACCGGTCAAAGCATTCCTGAGCTGGAAAAACAGTTTGAAGGAAAAATGTATGGCCATTTGAAAGGTGAAGTGGCGGAAGCGGTTTCCGGAATGCTGTCTGACTTGCAGGAGCGCTATCACCGTTTCCGCAATGATGACGCTTTCTTGCAGAAGGTAATGAAAGACGGGGCCGAAAAAGCCAGCGCGCGTGCGGCAGAAACGCTGAAAGCGGTCTACGAAGCTATTGGCTTTGTGGCGAAACCGTAACGGTTATTGCTTTGCCCGATGACGCTAGTTTATCGGGCCTACCAAAGAGCGTAAGTTGGATAAGACACCTGCGCTGTATCATTTATCAGGTCTGTAAAAAAACCGGGAATTTCCCGGTTTTTTTGTATCTGCGCAATACGTTTCTATTATTGATCGGCAGCTGGACCGCAACCACCAATAATTTTAGAAATAGAAATTGCTGGGTGCAGCAGGTAATCGTAGCTACAGTTGTTTTTTTTGTTTTCAATATGCCCTGTACAAGCGGTCAAAGACGCCAGAACCCCTGCCACAACGGCAATTTTTACAAATTTGAACATGCCAAAATCCTTGTTGAGAAAACGAATAGTATTTTATGAAATAAACGTAAAATTTATTTAGCGCACGTTACGATAGCAATTAATAAACCATACAGGTAGTCCAAATAAGGACTTCATCTTTTCCCGAAATTATGGTTTAAAAAAGGCCGCTTAATAATAAGCGGCCTGTGAGCGTGCGATATATTTTCGTGTATTTAACGGAACGTTTTCTTAACGCTCAGCATAAAGCCTTTATCGCTAATGTCGTCCTCTTTCCACTGGTAAGCGTCAAGCTGTAGCGAGGCGTCGCTGCTGCTGTACTTCACGCCTACTGTCGCCATACTGTTCACGTCGCCGCCTTTCTGCCCGTCATCCACGCTGAAAGACTGGCCTGCCGCGCCCTGGAGGGAGGCAGTACGTTGGCTTTTGCTGTAGCTCAGGTTCGGGCCGCCTTCGAACGTGGCGTTAGCGCTCCAGCCATTGTCATTCATATAATCCAGCTTCAGACCGACAATGGAATCTACCGCCGTTTCGCTGCCAGAGTTCATCGACAGATTGAAATCACCTGCACTGCGCTCTTTGTAGCCGCCTTCCAGCGTGTGGCGGAATTTCACCCCGGCATACGGTGTGACTTTCAGCGCGTTGTCCATCAGCGTGAAGGTTTTTGCCCCTTCGCTGCGGAACTCCATGTACTGCTGACGAGCATCGGAGTCGGCCACTTTGCTTACATCGCCATAAGAGACCGAACGGCTGCTGTCGAGATTGTGCACGTCATAACGCAGGCTGTTATTCCAGGCCAGGCCTTCATCAAACGTTATGCTGTGCTTCAGGCCAAAGAACTGGCTGTAACCGCCAGTCAGGCCGTTGTCTCCGGCTTTCTGCGAACCGTCGCCGTCCAGACGGGCAATACCGTATTCCAGCGTCAGGTTCTGGTTTTCGGTGAAATCCACTTTCTGACGCAGCGCCAGCATGTCGTACTGGGTATCGTTACCCAGCTCGGCGCGCGGGTCGCCTTTCGCCACGACGTTAAACGCCAGGCCGTCTTTAATCTGCGGGGCCGCGTCGGCCAGCATGGTAAAGCGGTTGCTTAATACGCGGGCTTCGCGGAACACGGTGGTCGCCTGAGCGCCGCTGACCTGTTTCAGAGCGTTATTCAACTCAGCGGTGGTACCAACGTTGAGGCTGGTGTACAGCTCGTTATTGGTATAACCCGCATCCAGTGCCTGTGCCACATCAGAAACGCTGCTGTCGGTTGCCACATCCGCATAGGCGTTTTTAGTCATGGTGACATCGACGTTGCCGTCGCTATCCTGGCTTCCCTGGGCGTTCCACACCACGGAGGTGGACTGAATCGCGCTGGCATCAGAGAGGTTGCTGCCTTCCACCACGTTATCAAAGGTGACGGTGGTGTCGGCGGTACTGGCGGCAAAGCCAGTGTTGATCTCCACGCCGTTCATGCTGGCGTTGCTGACCATCAGCTTACCGCTGCTACCGTTGGCGCTGGTACCGACGACGTAACCGGAGAGATCATTACTTCCCTGCGATGCCGCCGCCTCACTGGTGTTAACGACAGCCGAGCCATCATCAACCGTCGGTTCTGTCGGCGCGGTGTAATTAACATAATGTACTTCTGTACCGTCGCCGCCTTCGCCGCTGCCTTCAACCGTTTTTCCGGTTTGCTTGATAAAGCCAGATCCCGTTACGCTGTCATCAATATAGACCGTACCGTTGTTAACGATATGGCCGTTGCTACCCAACTGGCTGAAAGCATAAGAATTGCTGGCATAGATATTAATGGTACCGTTATTTTCGATCACCCCGTCAGATTTAGCGTCGGACTCCAGTTGCATCCCGACCATGCCGGTTTGCGAGGTACCTTCGGTCCCCACATTGATGGTGCCGTTATTGACCATCTTCGCGCTGCCGTGTGCCGACATCGCCACATTGCCGGTTTTATCAATGTTGATGGTGCCGTCGTTAATCGCTTTACTGCCGCCGCTGTTTTTCGCGGTGGTGATTTGACCATTAATGACGCCGGTGGCACCGTTATATAATGTGTGGCCGCTACCCGTGGTGGCAATATCCGCATCGCCGTTAATGGTGCCCCAGTTGTTGAGTGTTCCTGACCACAAGCCGTTGTCTGCCAGCGTGATGACGCCGCCTTCGAGGTTATTGAGGGTACCGCCTTTATCCACAGAGCCGCTTTTAATTACCCCTGAGTTATTCACCGTTGCCGCAGCGGTAAATTTTAGGGTATTGATAACCCCGCCGGCATTGTTATTTAACACTGCGGTAGCGGACGCGCCTTTCCAGGTGGTAACAATGCCGGTGTTGTACATGGTACTGGTCCACTGCTCAACGCTGGCCATGGTGCCGCTGTTGTTTATGACCGAGCCGGCAACGGTGGTCCCTGTCAGCCCGGTGACAGTCCCTGTGTTGTTAAATACGCCGCCATCAACCGATACGGTAGCGGTAGTCCCGTTGTTGGTGTAGATGCCGCCTTCCGCAATATCTACGGTGCTGATATTGCCGGTGGATTCATTGGTGACATCACCGTATTGATTAACAAGGAGCTTGCCGCCGCTGACCGTACCGGCGTTGGTGGCATGGACAGTTTCCGTTGCCATTGGGTCGGTAACGACGTCTTTGTTGCTTAGCGTTTCGCCTGCTGCGGTAATGACGTCACCGTCCTGCAGTGCAACGGCGACGTTACTGTCGGTGGGGTTATAGCTGGCACTATCCTGGCAAGTGCCACCGATACAAATCGTGCCATAGTTAATTACGAAGCTGCTGGTGTCGGTATAGAACGGTTTGCCATAAGCGGCGTCAATATTGATAACCCCGGTAGTGTCGTTCAACACGGTGCCGCCGTTTAACGCCACCATGCCCACCAGTTGGTTTTCCGCGCTTTTTGTCACGCCCTCGTCGGCGGTTAAGGTGATGGTGCCCTGGTTTATCGCGGTGCCGCCGTTGAGCGCCATCATGCCGAAGCCAGCGTTATTGACGGTAATAGTGCCGGTATTGATTGCGGTGGCATCGCCCTGGCCACTGTCGGTAGAACCAGCAACCATCGCTGCGCTGGTCATATAGAGCAGAGAGGGCGACCAGTAAGTTTTATCGGTGATATTGCCCGCATCGTCAAGCGTGGGCACAAATCCGTCAAGATAGATATCGCCCGCATTTAGCGCATTGCCTTTTGAGGCCGATACGCCATATACGCCAGCGCCATACAGTGAAATCGTCGCCCCGGCGTCATTGCTGACGTCGCCATAGTTATAGGCCAACAGGGCATAGTAGGTGTTCGTGACCCACTCCAGCGGGAATTTTGCAATACCGTCCGAAGAAGCCGGGTGATGTTCCGAAAGTAACGTGATGCTACCGCCTGCGGTATTATTTGCGGTAGTGTTTTTACCGGATGCGGCAATAACGGCATCATTGCTGGCAATACCGCCGGAGCGAGTGTAAGAGGTGATGTCGCCGCTATTTTCGACGCGCGCGCCATTGTCGGCATGCATCAGCGCCGTGGTTCCGTTATTAGTAATAGAGCCCTCGTTCTTAATGACGGAACCCTCTCCTTCCGCCATCAGGATCGCGTAATCGTCGTAAAAATTCGAGGTGCTCATCTGTTTGTTGATGGTAAGCGTTGAGTCTTCGTTGAGGATCAACTGCCCGCCATTGCGGATGTCCGCCAGTATCTGGCCGCCACCGGGAATATTCGAAAGTTCAAGCAAAGAATCTCCGCTGAGCGTAACGGTGCTGGCGCCATCAATGTTAATACCCGAAACCAGCGACCAACTATCTCCGGTACTGCTGTATTTAAGTTGAATACCATGCTCAATATTGACCGTATTGCCTGCACCCGTCACGTCTAGTCCAAAGGTATCAATACTATCAGCAGAGGTACGGTCACTCATATCAAGCGAGAGCGTACCGTCAAGCGTGACATTGTTGTTGTTGCCGTCAACGATAATGCCGTTGAGCGTATCGCTGGCGTTTACTTTATCACCCGACTCGAAGTGGGCGTCAATATTGACGTTACCCGTAATGGTCGTGGTGTTGTTATCGCCGGAGATATCCACCCCCGTGGCGCCACGGAACTGGTCATTACCGTCTTTCTCTGCCGTCACCGTGATGTCGCCGCCAAGGGTAACAGTGGAGTCTTCGCCGTTAATTTTGGCGCCGGTACCGTTTTGCGAAACGGCAATGTTACCTTTGTTATCAAAGGTGTTGTGTTTACCGGCGATGGTAAATCCTGCGGAGTCGGCATTAAGCACGGTGGCATTACCCGTGTTTCTGACTCTGCTGTTTTCGCCGTCGAGGGCAATGCCCTGCGCACCGTTAGTCACAAGCAGATCGCCCGCCTGCATCAGGTTTGCGTTGTCGCCATTGATAACCGTGCTGGCTGAGCCTGCGCCATCAACCGCAATATCGCCGGTAATGGTGACGTGCGCATCACTACCGTCGATTTGCATCCCTGTACCGCCCGCAGAGATGGTCTGATCGCCTTCACTGACGACCAGTGCGTTATCGCCTTTAATCGCCAGGCCGATGGAACCCGTGCCGTCAACGATGGCATGGCCAGTGTTGTCCACCACCGCATCATTGCCGCTAATCAGGGTGCCCGTTCCGCCGTCGGAAACGTATAGTTCACCGTCATTGTTGAGGCGGGCGTTCTCACCGCTAATCACCATGCCCGCAGAGCCCTGGCCGCTGATCGTGGTGGTGCCGGTATTGTCTATTCTGGCATTGTTGCCCTTAATAACCATGCCTTTGCCGCCGCCAGTGACGTCGATACCGCCGGAAACGGTGGCTTGTGCATCATCACCTTCAATATCGATGCCAGTGGCGTTATCGGAGACGATTTGCTTACCTTTGCTGTCAATGGTGGCGCGGTCGCCCTCGATATCCAGCCCGGTGGTGTTCGCGCCGCTCACCGTTGAATCACCGATGTTATAGACTGTGGCATCATTACCAACAATTTTGCCCCCCGTGGCGCCGTCTGCGACGTTTAACACGCCATCGTTGATCACATGGGCATTATTGCCAATCACCAGAGAACCCACTGTGTTTGCGCCGGTAAGGGTGGAGTCGCCCTGGTTATCGATAGTAATATTTTCACCATCGATAACCAAACCGGTACCGCCGCCGCTAACGTTGATGCCGCCGGATATCTTTGTCTGGCTGTCATCGCCGGAGATCAGCGCGCCGATCCCGCCGTCAATCGTCGACTTACCCGCAATGCTGTTACGCGTGTCGTCGCCGGAAATCACGATACCCACCGCGCCATCACTGATGGAGGTATTGCCGTTTAACGTATTTTGGGTACGGTCCCCGGAAAGGATGATGCCCGTTTTGCCCTCGCCGCTGAGCGTCAGATCCTGTTGGGCGGAATGAGAGGCGTCATCACCGGTAACGACCTGGGTGCCTTCGTCTGCCAGAATGAGATAACCCTGAGAATCATACTTCCAGTAGAGGCCGTTCTCCTGAGTACCTTCCAGCACGGCGGCATTGGCGTCGGTCACGTTCCAGTCGGAAACGTTTAGCGTTTTGCCGTCTTCCGTAGCGAGCTGCCACTGTGAATCCTGTTCGCTATAGCTCAGCGTGGCTGCGCCAAGGTGTTTGCCGTTATCCAGCACCAGATCGTCGAAGTGAAGAGTATCCTGGCCTCTGTCCAGCGTGACGCCGTTGCTATAGGTGGTGACGGAGGTGTCATCCGGTGGTGTTGGTGTGTCGCCGCCGTCATCGGGCGTATCATCGCCACCATCGTCAGGCGGCGTCGGGGTGACATCGCCACCATCGTCAGGCGGCGTCGGGGTGACATCGCCGCCATCGTCAGGCGGCGTCGGGGTGACATCGCCGCCATCATCAGGCGGCGTCGGGGTGACATCGCCACCATCGTCAGGCGGCGTCGGGGTGACATCGCCACCATCGTCAGGTGGCGTCGGGGTGACATCGCCGCCATTGTCGGGTACCGGATTGTGGTTATTGTTGTGTGCGTTACCGTCAGTATCGCTATTATGTACACCGAGTGCGACGCCCGCAGCCAGTACTGCAACGCCGCCCGCCGCCAATGCCCAATGATTGTCATCTTTATTGTTAACGAGCAGACAGGCTGCCGGGAGCTTTTCACGTTCAGATTTAGATAATTCGGCGATATTGGTTGGGCATTTTTCATTATCATCGGTATTTTCTGCCGCCATCGCAGGGTAATAAGATGTTTGTAAGGCAAGGGCAATACCAATAGCCAGCAGCTTTTTCCTTTGCATAAATAAATCCTTAATATAAGAAGGGTACGAAAAAGGTGAGAGGGGATAATAATTTCAGGGGTAGTTTATATTTTAGAGTTCATTTCCCCAATACCACCGCGGGGAGCAGTGCGTCAGCTATTATTTGTGATGATTATCAATGAAGGGATATATGAGAAATATCTGGCGATTTTTATAAGGATTATCTAAATACAGATAAACTGGTTAAATTAATTTAATGTGATTTAATTGTAACGTAAGAAAAAATAACTTATCAGATAAATAATAAATGCCCTGAATGTCAGGGCATTTATTTAATCAATGATTCGAGAACCAATTTAGTTTATCGCGCAGACCAACGACACGACCCACGATAATCAGCGCCGGGCTGGCAACCTGTTTTGCCAGAACTCCGAGCTGCGACAACTCGCCGCTGACTACGCGTTGTTTCACGGCGGTACCGTTTTCCACCAGCGCGACCGGCATATCTGCCTGCATACCGAAGGCGATCAGTTTTTCCTGAATCGTGGCGGCCTGGTTTAACCCCATGTAGAACACCAGCGTCTGTTTTTCTGCGGCCAGGTTTCCCCAGTCCAGTTCACCGCCGGTTTTCAGGTGACCCGTTACCAGCCGCACGCTTTGCGCATAGTCGCGGTGGGTAAGGGGGATACCGGAATAAGCTGAACAGCCGGAAGCGGCGGTAATCCCGGGCACCACCGAGAACGGGATACCGGCATGACACAGCGTTTCCAGTTCTTCGCCGCCGCGGCCAAAGATAAACGGATCGCCGCCTTTCAGACGCACCACGCGTTTACCTTTTTGCGCTTCACGTAGCAGGATCTGATTGATTTCTTCCTGGGGGACGCAGTGGTAGCCCGCGCGTTTGCCCACAAATACCCGATCGGCGTCGCGACGGACCAGGTTCATAATCTCGTCGGAGACGAGGCGATCGTAAACCACGATGTCCGCCTGCTGAATCTGTTGTAACCCTTTCAGCGTGAGCAGTCCGGCATCGCCCGGCCCGGCGCCGACCAGTACCACTTCGCCACGGTGATCCAGTGGTTCGCTAAACAGTTGCTCGGTAGTCTCGTTAACGGCCTTCTCATCGGTATTCGCCAGCGACTGCGCCAGCCGGTCGTTGACGAAAAACTTCTCCCAGAAGCGACGGCGTTCACTCATGGTAGAGAACTGTTTTTTCACCCGGGCGCGGAGTTGGCCTGCATAGCGCGCAACCTGACCGAGATGCTGTGGCAGCAAAGATTCCAGCTTCTCACGTAACAGACGAGCGAGCACTGGCGAGGTGCCGCCAGAGGAGACAGCGACCATCAGCGGCGAGCGGTCGATAATAGAGGGCATAATAAAGCTGGCGGCCTTGGGAGCATCGACGACATTACAGAAAATGCGCCGTGCTTCCGCCGCTTCGCTGACGCGCTGGTTAACCGCATCGTCATCGGTCGCGGCAATCACCAGCCAGCAGGGGTCAAGCAGGGACTCGTCAAAGGGCCCCTCAACCAGCGTTAGCATGCCTTCATTTGCCCACACGGTGAACTGCGGAATAAACGCCAGCGCGTTAACGGTTAAACGGGCGCCTGCTTCCAGTAGTAACCGTGCTTTGCGTTCTGCGACATCGCCGCCGCCGACGAGCAGGCAGTCGCGGTCGCGTAATTGACAAAAAATAGGCAAATGATCCACGACATTACCCCTTAATGGTTGGCTGTAACCTTTATTTGGCTGTTTTTTTGCGGAGCCGGGCGCTCCGCTTTTGGCGTAGCATACCAATAACCTAATCCCATGAACACGGCACCGGACAAAGTATTGCCCAGAGTGACCCACAGCAGATTGTGGCCGATTCCGGAAAGGGTGTAGGCCTCACTGTGATGTCCAAACCAGGAGAGCGCAAACAGGGTCATATTCGCGACAGAGTGCTCATAGCCGGAGGCAATAAACGCCAGCAGACACCACCAGATCGCCAGAAACTTCGCCGCGCCTTCGGTACGAATCGCCATCCAGATGGCGAGGCAAACCAGCCAGTTACACAGCGCCCCTTTAAAGAACAGGACGCTGGCGGGCGCAGTGGTTTTTGCCAGGGCGACGGTATGTACGAGGCTGGTATCCACCGGCAGCAGACTACCACCGCCCCAGCTGTACAGCAGCGCCACGAAGACCGAACCCACCAGGTTGCCAAGCCAGGTTTGCGGCAGAATCGCCCACATTTGTCCCTGGCTGATAGTGCCCGCTTTGACACCCAACGTCAGGAACATGGTGTGGCCGGTAAACAGTTCGGAGCCGGCGATAATTACCAGTGTTAAGGCAATACCAAAGGTTGCCCCCATTACCAGCGGGCGCACAGCGGGGTCGAGCAGATTGCCGAGGGTAAAAATCAGGATGATGCCGAGACCGACATAAGCCCCTGCCATGGCCGAGCTTACCCAGAAACCCAGAGGATTTGCTGCCGACAGGCGTGAGATGCGCGCAGCGTTAGCCGCACACTTATTAATAGTGTCTGTGAACATGTGTTGATTATCCTTTTCTCACTTCATCCTTTGCACTGCCTCTTTGTTGGCTGCTGAGTTACTCGTCTCATCCTGAGACTCGCCCTTACGGGCCGTCGCTCCGCGACGTTCAAATCTGTTCCTGACAGATTTGTCGCTCACCCCAGTTACATAGTGAATTATGCTCCTGGTGGCTCAGTTGCCGCCGCGATGCAGCACAAATGATTTTGTGATAACAATTAAAATGAAAAAAATACAAAAAAGGGGAGGCGTTATGCCTCCCAAAAAATTATTAACCGCGTAACTGCACGATGCCGTCTTTCACGCGGGCTTCATAATGTTTCACGGAGAACTGTTCATCTTCCATGCACAGGCCGTCGCTCAGGCGAAAACGCTGTTTTTTCAGGGGGCTCGCTACCCACAGTTCGCCCTGATGCTCGGCAATCAGGCCGCGCGACAGCACGCTCGACGCAAAGAATGGGTCGATGTTGCTGATCGCAAACACCTGATCGCTGTGATACGGGCGGAAAATCGCGACCTGCTCGTCGCCTAATAGCGCGCAAACGCCGGTTTCGGGCAGGATGTCATCGACTTTGCAGATGTCTTTCCACTGGCTCATGCGTTTTCCTCCACCAGAGTTACCGGAATACGTTCATACGGCGTGGCCGGACGATGCTGCTCGCGCTCAGGAACCATCTGCACGTTCGGGTCACGTTGATCGCTGTTGATAAAGTGTTTGAAACGAACCTGTGCGGACGGCGTATTCACCGTTTCGGTCCACTCGCAGATAACCGCTTCACGCAGACGCGCCATCTCTTCTTCCAGATGAGCGTTCAGGCCCAGCTTGTCATCGATAATGACCGACTTCAGATAATCAATGCCGCCTTCCAGGTTATCTAACCACGGCGCGGTACGGGTCAGTTTGTCGGCGGTACGGATGTAGAACATCATGAAACGGTCGAGGTATTTGATCAGCGTTTCACGGTCAAGATCGGCGGCCAGCAGATCTGCGTGGCGAGGTTTCATCCCGCCGTTACCGCACACGTACAGGTTCCAGCCTTTTTCGGTAGCGATGATACCTACGTCCTTACCCTGCGCCTCCGCGCATTCACGGGTACAGCCGGAGACGCCAAACTTCATTTTGTGCGGGGTACGGATGCCTTTATAGCGGTTTTCCAGCTCAACGCCGAAGCCCACGCTATCGCCAACCCCATAGCGGCACCAGGTGCTACCAACGCAGGTTTTCGCCATCCGTAGCGCTTTGGCGTACGCATGGCCAGTTTCGAAGCCCGCTTCAATCAGTTGACGCCAGATTTCCGGCAGATCATCTTTTTGCGCGCCAAACAGGCCGATACGTTGAGAGCCGGTAATTTTGGTGTACAGGTTAAACTCGCGGGCGATACGACCCACGGCCACCAGACCTTCCGGCGTAATTTCACCGCCCGCCGAGCGCGGGATCACCGAGTAGGTACCATCTTTCTGAATATTCGCCAGGAAGTTATCGTTGGTATCCTGTAGCGGCGTGTGCTGCGGCTTAAGGATGTATTCGTTCCAGCACGACGCCAGCAGCGAGCCGACGGTCGGCTTACACACTTCGCAGCCGTAGCCTTTACCGTGTTTCGCCAGTAGCTCCTCAAAAGTTTTGATGCCTTCGACGCGGATCAAGTGGAACAATTCCTGGCGAGAATAAGCAAAGTGCTCGCACAGGTTGTTGTTGACTTCGATACCTTGCTTCGCCAGCTCTGCGTTAAGTACCTGGGTCACCAGTGGGATACAGCCGCCGCAGCCGGTACCGGCTTTGGTTTCTGCTTTCAGCGCCGCCACGGTATGGCAGCCTTTATTGATGGCGGCGATCAGGTCGCCTTTGGTGACGTCGAAGCAGGAACAAATCTGCGCGCTTTCCGGCAGTTTATCTACGCCGATAGACGGTTTGCCGCTGCCCGCGTGTGCTGGCAGAATCAATGAGTCCGGGTTTTCCGGCAGTTCGATAGCGTTTAGCACCAGTTGCAGCAGGTTGCCGTAGTCGCTGGTATCGCCGACCAGCACCGCGCCGAGCAGGGTTTTGTTATCTTTGCTTACGATCAGGCGTTTGTAGACTTCTTTGCTTTCGTCGAGGTAAACATAGCTACGTGCGCCGGGCGTGCGGCCATGCGCGTCGCCAATCCCGCCGACGTCAACGCCGAGCAGCTTCAGCTTGGCGCTCAGGTCCGCCCCTTCAAAGGCGTTCACGCTGCCGAGGATGTGGTCAACGGCGACCTGGGCCATTTTATAGCCTGGTGCGACCAGACCGTAAACGCGGTTGTTCCAACTGGCGCACTCGCCGATAGCGTAGATATCCGGGTCAGAGGTCTGGCAGGTGTCGTTAATCACGATCCCGCCGCGCTGCGCGACGGCCAGACCGCACTGGGTCGCCAGCTTGTCGCGGGGGCGAATACCGGTAGAGAAGACGATGAAATCGACTTCCAGCTCGCTACCGTCGGCAAAACGCATCGTTTTACGCGATTCGTTGCCTGCCTGAACGATTTCCTGGGTATTTTTGCTGGTGTGCACGCGCACGCCCATGCTTTCGATTTTACGGCGCAACTGTTCGCCGCCCATCTGATCCAGCTGTTCTGCCATCAGCATTGGCGCAAATTCAATAACGTGCGTTTCCACGCCGAGGTTTTTCAGCGCGCCAGCGGCTTCCAGCCCCAGCAGACCGCCGCCGACCACCGCCCCGCGCTTGCTGCGACGGGCGCAGGCTTCGATAGCGTTGAGGTCTTCAATGGTACGGTAAACGAAGCAATCCTGGGTTTCGGAGCCTTTAATCGGCGGGATCCACGGATAAGAGCCGGTCGCCATGATCAGCTTGTCATAATAAACGGTACGACCCGCGCTGGAGTGAATCACTTTCTCCTGACGGTTAATGGTAATTGCGCGTTCGCCAACCAGTACCTTCACGCCGTGCTTCTCGTAAAATCCTTCACGCACCAGAGAGAGCTCTTCCGCGGTGTGGTGAGAGAAGTAGGATGACAGGTGGACACGGTCATAGGCTTTACGGGGTTCTTCACAGAACACGGTAATGTCGAACAGGCTAGCGTCGGATTTATCAAGGAGATCCTCAATAAAGCGGTGGCCGACCATACCATTACCGATAATAGCGAGTCTGACTTTGCTCATTTTTGCCTCGATTTCTTTTCTATTACCGCCTACCTTAACGATTCAGCAACCCCGCTTATTGATGTAAATCAAATTCACCTTTATATACCCCTTAATAGGTATATGGCTGATTTGTCAGGATTTTTATAAGTAGTGGAATTGTCAGGTTTTTCAGGTTTGTGCAAATAACATACAAAACGAAGGGGTTTTGACGAAAAAGTACTACCTCTAAAGATGTTACGATCGACATCAAAGGTAGGAGGGGGAAGCACAGAAAAAGCCGGATGGCGGTTTCGCCTTATCCGGCCCATACTTGTCAACCGTAGGCCGGATAAGACGCATCGTGTCGCCATCCGGCAATCATTATCAATGTGCAGCCGGTGCGCTATGCTGGCGATGACGGGACACAAAGCCCAACGCAAAGCACATCACAAATACCACCGCATACAGGCCGTTAGCGGTGAGGAGCGCCGCCTGCGGGCCGCTATGCGCCACAATCGGTCCGGTGACCACAAAGGTCAGCATGGTACCGATAGTACCGCAGGTCAGAATAAAGTTGACCAGCTTAGGCGAGGCCACTTTTGTTTGCTGTGATCCCAGCGTAATGATGGAGGTATATATCGCGCTGGAGAAGAAACCCAGGGTCAAAATAAACCACGGCATATGCGCCTGAGTACCGGTAATAAACAGATACATCAGCACAGCCGCCATCCCCGCCAGCACCGTCAGGATACGTTGCAGATCAAAAAAGCGTAGGATAAAGCTGAACGCCCACATGCCGAACATATAGGACATCCAGAAATCGCTGACCAGCGCCCCGGCATCATTCAGGCTCATACCGAGACCTTTGGCGTATTCCGGCACCCAGGAGATAAAACCCAGCTGACCGAGGATGTAACACAGCGCGGCGACGGAGAGAAACAACACGCCGATGCCCCATTTTTCTTTGACTGCCGGGGTTTTGCTGGCAGGCGCATGTTTACCCAGTGCCGGGAACTCGCAGCCGAAGCTCAGAATGAAGATGGCCAGATAAACCAGGCCAATGCAGGCATAAACCCAGTACCATTCAATGCTGCGCGCCAGCAGGAAGGCGGCGACCATCGGGAAAATCATCCCCGCCATGCTGAAGAAGGAGTCGGTAAACAGCAGGCGGGAACCACGCTGACGTCCTTCATACAGTTGCGTAATCAGGAAGGTGCCAATCGACATGGTGATCCCGCTCACCAGCCCCAGCACAAACATTGCCGCAGAGAACAGCGCCAGACTATGGCTGAGCATCAGGCCAGCGACGGCCAGGACCATCAGCACAAAGCCAAAGCGCAGTTGCGTTTTCAGCGGGACGATCTCCATCAGCCAGGCATTGAGGAAAATCGAGATCAAAATCCCGGCATTCAGAAAAGTAAAAGTGTTACTCATACTGGAAACAGGCAGGTGAAAATAGTCTGCAATGTTTCCCATCACCATCCCGGTGACAATCACCAGCGCCCCGGTCAGGGCGTAGGAAAGAAAGCTGATCCATGTGAGCTTAATGCGATTGCTGTTAGTCATGTCTGGCCTTGAGTCGAAGTGAAGCGCGTGGAAGGCGCGTTAAGCGGGCAGATTTTAGGCGCTTTAGTGACGCATTTAAATAATTATTAGCAAACGTAGCAATCGTTACATTTTTTAATGTGATTCTGATCACGTTATATTGCGAATGCGTCGTAGCGTTCTGACGTTACATTTGTTTCAGATACGTAAAATTAGGTAAAGGGCTGGCCTGACCCTGGAAGGCTCTTTAGAATCACTTCACTTGCTTTATTTCTGCTCTCGTTAAGGAAATTTCATGCTCAAATCGACTCTGGCGGCTGTCGCAGCTGTTTTCGCGCTCTCTGCTCTTTCTCCCGCAGCGTTGGCGGCAAAAGGTGATCCTCATGTGCTGTTAACCACCTCCGCCGGGAATATTGAGCTGGAACTGAATAGCCAAAAAGCGCCGGTTTCTGTGAAAAACTTTGTCGATTACGTCAACAGCGGTTTCTATAACAACACCACGTTTCATCGTGTAATTCCTGGCTTTATGATTCAGGGCGGCGGTTTTAACGAGCAGATGCAGCAGAAGAAACCGAATCCGCCAATTAAGAATGAAGCTGATAACGGTCTGCGTAATACTCGCGGCACGATTGCGATGGCGCGTACCGCAGATAAAGACAGCGCCACCAGCCAGTTCTTTATTAACGTTGCGGATAATGCCTTTCTTGACCACGGCCAGCGCGACTTTGGCTATGCGGTATTTGGTAAAGTAGTAAAAGGAATGGATGTCGCCGATAAAATCTCGCAGGTGCAGACGCACGATGTCGGGCCTTATCAGAATGTGCCGACAAAACCTATCGTTATCCTTTCCGCAAAAGTCCTGCCGTAAAATATGTCTGTGCGGGTGCGAGTCGCCCGCATTTTCTCCTTGTCTCAGCGTAACCTGAAATTGCTGCTTATACTTGTGGCAAGTACAGGCATATTCAGGGAGGCCAGGTGAAGAAACTTACCGATAAACAAAAGTCACGCTTTTGGGAACAGCGGCGCAATGTTAATTTTCAGCAGAGCCGCCGTCTCGAAGGTGTTGAAAGCCCCTTAGTGACCCTGACCGCCGAAGAAGCGCTGGTGCGTCTTGACGAACTCCGGAGGCACTATGAGCGATAAATTTGGCGCAGGGCGTGATCCGTATCTCTACCCAGGGCTGGATGTGATGCGTAATCGGCTGGGGATTCATCAGGCCCAGCGACTGGCGCAAGCGGCATATGAAATGACTGCGCTGCGCGCCGCCACGATTGAACTGGGACCGCTGGTACGCGGTTTGCCCCATCTGTGCGCGATTCATCGCCAGCTTTATCAGGATATTTTCGACTGGGCAGGGCAACTGCGGGAAATGGATATCTACCAGGGAGATACTCGTTTTTGCCACTTTGCCTATATCGAAAAAGAGGGTAATGCTCTGATGCAGGATCTGGAAGCGGAGGGCTACCTGGTCGGTCTGCCACATGAAAAGTTTGTCGAGCGGCTGGCGCATTACTATTGTGAAATTAACGTACTCCACCCGTTCCGTCTGGGTAGTGGGTTGGCGCAACGCATTTTCTTTGAACAACTGGCGCTCCATGCCGGCTACGCGCTGAGTTGGCAAGGCATTGCAGTTGACACGTGGAGTCAGGCGAACCAAAGCGGCGCGATGGGTGATCTCTCCGCCTTGCAGTCGATTTTTCAGAAAGCGGTAAGCGAAGCGCGCGAAACGGAGTAAAATAGCGCGGTTCTTTTGTTCCGGAGCCGCCATGATCCTGCTTATTGACAACTATGATTCCTTTACATGGAACCTCTACCAGTATTTTTGTGAACTGGGCGCGGAAGTGCAGGTCAGACGCAATGATGCGTTGACGCTGACGCAGATTGACGCCCTGAGTCCGCAAAAAATCGTTATCTCTCCCGGACCCTGTACGCCAGATGAGGCCGGTATCTCTCTGGCGGTAATACGCCATTATGCCGGACGTATTCCGATGCTGGGCGTTTGCCTTGGTCATCAGGCGATAGCGCAGGCCTTTGGCGCGTCGGTGGTGCGGGCAGCGAAAGTGATGCACGGCAAAACATCGCCCATTGCGCATAATGGTCAGGGCGTGTTTCAGGGGGTGCCCAGTCCATTAACTGTGACACGTTACCACTCGCTGATTGTCGATCCTGTTACGCTGCCTGCTTGCTTTGAGATCACGGCCTGGAGCGAAACGCAGGAGATCATGGGGATTCGCCATCGCCAGTGGGATCTGGAAGGCGTACAGTTTCATCCGGAAAGTATTCTTAGCGAACAGGGACACGCGTTACTGGAAAATTTTCTTCAACGTTGATTAATGGTTGTCATTGAGTGATTTTTTATTCATATTTTGTGATTATAATTTCACTGAAATTTCTGCTTAACCGGGTGGTAATAATATGGCAACTGAACAAACGGCTATTACGCGCGCAACTTTTGATGAAGTGATTCTGCCTGTGTATGCACCGGCAGATTTTATTCCGGTCAAGGGTAAAGGCAGCCGCGTATGGGACCAGCAGGGCAAAGAGTATATCGATTTTGCCGGTGGTATTGCGGTAACGGCGCTGGGCCACTGCCATCCGGCATTGGTTGAGGCGCTTAAGTCTCAGGGGGAAACCTTGTGGCATACCAGTAACGTTTTTACTAATGAACCGGCTCTTTGCCTGGGTCGTAAGCTGATTGACACTACTTTTGCCGAGCGCGTACTGTTTATGAACTCCGGCACTGAAGCGAACGAAACCGCTTTTAAGCTGGCGCGTCATTATGCCTGCGTGCGCCATAGCCCGTTCAAAACGAAAATCATTGCCTTCCATAACGCCTTTCATGGCCGTTCCTTGTTTACTGTCTCTGTCGGGGGGCAACCGAAATATTCTGACGGTTTTGGTCCGAAACCCGCCGACATCATTCACGTTCCCTTCAACGATCTTCATGCGGTAGACGCTGTCATGGACGATCATACTTGTGCAGTAGTCGTCGAGCCGATTCAGGGCGAAGGAGGCGTGACCGCCGCAACGCCGGCGTTTCTACAGGGGCTGCGTGAGTTGTGCGATCGTCATCAGGCGTTGTTGGTGTTTGATGAAGTACAGTGCGGAATGGGGCGCACCGGCTCGCTGTTTGCCTATATGCACTATGGCGTCACGCCGGATATCCTCACCAGCGCTAAAGCGTTAGGCGGTGGTTTTCCAGTGAGCGCCATGCTGACCACTCAGGAGATTGCCTCGGCCTTCCATGTCGGTTCCCACGGCTCAACCTATGGCGGAAATCCGTTAGCCTGTGCGGTTGCTGGCGCGGCGTTTGATATTATTAATACACCGGAAGTGCTGAAAGGCGTTCAGGCTAAACGGCAGCGGTTTGTGCAACATTTGCAGGCTCTTGACGAGCAATTTGCTATTTTCAGTGATATTCGCGGTATGGGACTGTTAATTGGCGCGGAACTGAAGACGGAGTATAAAGGCCGGGCTCGTGATTTTCTGTACGCAGGCGCCGAGGCTGGAGTGATGGTGCTCAATGCCGGGCCTGACGTGATACGTATTGCGCCGTCATTGGTGGTGGAAGAAGCGGATATTGATGAAGGGATGCAGCGCTTTGCGCAGGCGGTAGCGAAAGTGGTTGCCTGATTACGAATCGCCGGATGGCGGCGCGAGCATTTTGTCCGACCTACGATTTAAGTGTTGTGCTATCCCGCAACCGGCGGCTTAACCATATTCCGTGATGTGGCCGCTGACGCCAGGCCATTGACGAAATGGTGTGCATGGTGTTCAGATGACCAATGATGCGCTGTAAGTGCTGCTCCAGAGTGCTCAATAAGCCCTGTGACGGCATTTCCGGCGACTCCAGAATATTGACGTCGCCAGAGCTGCCTGGCCCGTCGTACTCCAGTCGCTGCTGGCAACGTTGAATCGCAATCTCGCATGATTCCAGATAGCGCTGCGCCAGATCCGGCGTCAGCATGGTATGCTCCCGCGCCAGCGTCGTCATGGCATTGATATGCTCCACGATAAACTGGCTATGTGTCACCCACAGCTTCATATCCGACAAATAATGGGTGTTGAATCCTGGTTCCTGCATGGCCTGATTTAATGAGTTGAATAATGTATTATGCGCCTGGTTGACCCGCATTCTTTGATAAGCGAGCGGGGTTGCCTGCGGATCATTACTGAGGATCAGCCGGATAGCTTCTTGATCGGCCTCCAGCGCATCATGGGCGTTTTTACGTAATAGCCCGCTTTGCCATTGCGGCCATAGCCAGACCATGCCGCCAAAGGCGATGAGACAGCCAATAAGCGTATCGATAAAGCGCGGCACAATGAACTGCTCGCCGTTTAACGTCAGCAACTGGATGGTGTATACCGCCGTCACCGTAAAGCCAACCGTCGCCCAGCCGTAGTTTTTACGAATAATCAGATAGCTTGCCAGTGTCAGTACCAGCATGACCGTCAGTGTAATGCTTTCGGGAATGTGTAAGTGCAGCGTGACGCCGGCAATCACCAGGCCGACCAGCGTTCCGACTGAACGGTGTAATATACGTACGCGTGTCGCGCCATAACCGTTTTGGGTAACAAACAATACCGTCATCAGGATCCAGTACGGTTTGGGTAGGTGCAACGCGCTCCCCATCAGGCTGGCGATACTCATCATCACACTGATGCGTCCAGCGTTGCGTAGCGCCGGCGATTTAAGCGACAAATAATTTTTTAGCGCCGGAAGCAGCGGCAGGCGACGTTGTTTATCAGCCATCAGATCGCGAGCGTAAAGCGGGCGCTGGGTTCGCAATACGCGGGCAATTCGGCTGAAGTGCCAATAACAGAACTGGCCTACCGGGTTTTCAGGATGTTGATTGGCTATCTTTTCCAGCGCGCCAATCTGTTTTTCCATGGAGAAGCGTGTTGGCAGGCGATGATAAAGGATGTCATCAGCCAGCACACGCAGGCGGGCGGCGACCGTTTGCGCATTCCAGCGAATGACCTCTTCTGCATGGCTACGTTCTACCAGTTTCTGCACCTCCTCCGGTTGATGCAGGCTGACGGAAATGTGTTCCTGCAAATCCATTGCTTCCTGAAAAGCCCGCAACAGGCGCTTGTAATCGTGATTATTGTGCGCCGAAAGCATATGCATTTGTTGGTAACACTGAGTAATCAGATCCACCGCTTTTTGCTGGCGAACCAGCAAGGGAGGTAGCGCTTTTTCCGGGTCAATATGTTGGGTAAGCAGGCTATATTTTGCTTCGCAGTAATCGGCCAGTTCACGATATAACAAACTTAACGACTCGCGTAGCGGCTGTTCGCGCCATAGCCAGAACCACAACCAGTTAAATACGCCATACCATAACGTGCCCAGCGCATAAATAAGCAACGGCTCCCAGACCGGCATGTATCCAGCAAGGCTCAGGGTAAAGATGGCGGCAATCAGTGATGCTGGCAGTAGCCGCGCATGAAGCGGACTAATTTCCGCCGTCACGCCAAGTACCAGCGTGAGCCCGGTCAGAATCAATGGCAGGGGGACAGACTCCGCCAGCAAGAGCTGTGTTGCCAGACTGCATCCGGCGAACAGCGACGCGCCAATAATCAGACGCTTAAAAAAGCGTTTGTGCGGTGTATCCAGGCCTGCAATATTGCAGCAGGCGGGAACAAGAGAAAAGAGTAATCCCAGGTGCAACTGGCCGATTAATAAACCGACAGCCACAGGCAGGCACAGCACCAGCGTTTGCCGTAGTGCGTAATTAATCTCTGGGTGATAAATCAGTCTTCGCCACATCGATGCAAACAAAAATGGCGCATGGTAACACGCGCCATTCTGACGGAATTAACGGGTACCGTAGACGACGATGGTCTTGCCATGTGCGGAGATCAGGTTTTGATCTTCCAGCATCTTCAAAATACGGCCAACGGTTTCGCGGGAACAGCCGACGATCTGACCAATTTCCTGACGGGTGATTTTGATCTGCATCCCGTCCGGGTGCGTCATGGCATCGGGCTGTTTCGCCAGATTCAGCAGCGTCTGCGCGATCCGCCCTGTGACATCGAGGAAGGCGAGGTTACCTACTTTTTCTGAGGTGACTTGTAAGCGACGAGCCATCTGGGAAGAGAGGCGCATCAGAATATCCGGGTTTACCTGGATTAATTGGCGAAATTTTTTGTAGGAAATTTCAGCGACTTCACATGCGGTTTTTGCACGTACCCAGGCGCTGCGTTCCTGGCCTTCTTCAAACAGGCCCAATTCACCAATAAAATCACCCTGATTCAGATAAGAAAGAATCATTTCTTTCCCTTCCTCATCTTTGATCAGCACTGCCACGGAGCCTTTAACGATGTAGTACAGCGTTTCTGCTTTTTCACCCTGGTGAATCAGCGTGCTCTTTGACGGGTACTTATGAATGTGGCAATGAGACAAGAACCATTCAAGAGTCGGGTCTGTTTGCGGTTTGCCAAGCACCATGCGCGGTTATCCTCTGTTATAAGCTGTCTCCAGAGCCAGAAAAGGCACTGTCTCTGGGGTTGCAAAAATATGCTTCCCGCTACCTGGGAAGAGGGCTACGAAAATAGACTGTAGCCTGTAATGTGATGTCCTCTGCATACATGCAGTACGTCAATGTATTACTGTAGCATCTTGTCTGTTTTAGCATAGCTTTCGCCGTGTGTCTCCTGGTGTCTCGCTTCAGCATGACCCAGGTCGCCTTCCATTGCGAGTTTTGTCGTATGCGCGTAATCTTTCAGGAAAATTGAAACATTGGAGTTACGAATATGCAAGCGCGTGTAAAGTGGGTTGAAGGACTAACTTTCCTTGGTGAGTCCTCCTCCGGCCACCAGATTTTAATGGATGGTAACTCCGGTGACAAAGCGCCGAGTCCGATGGAGATGGTCTTGATGGCGGCAGGCGGATGTAGCGCTATTGATGTCGTATCGATCCTGCAGAAGGGCCGTCAGGATGTCACCAACTGCGAAGTGAAGCTGACCTCTGAGCGCCGGGAAGAGGCGCCGAGGCTGTTCACGCATATTAATTTGCATTTCATCGTTACCGGCCGCTCGCTGAAAGAGGCTGCCGTTGCCCGTGCGGTCGATCTTTCCGCCGAAAAATACTGCTCGGTGGCGCTGATGCTGGAAAAAGCAGTCAATATTACCCATTCTTATGAAGTGATTGCGGCGTAATTATCGTTGCCGGATGGCGTTGCGCATCCGGCAAAAACTGACTTTATTCGATTTTTTTGCCTTCCATTAAGCGCTGCACCAGCGGCAACATAATCAGCTCCATCGCCAGTCCCATTTTGCCGCCCGGCACCACTAAGGTATTAATATGAGAAATGAACGAGCCCTGGAGCATCGCCAGCAGCCAGGGGAAATCGATCCCTTCCAGATTACGGAAATGAATCACCACAAAACTTTCATCCAGCGATGGAATGCCTTTTGCGGAGAACGGATTTGACGTGTCGACGGTCGGTACGCGCTGAAAGTTAATATGGGTACGTGAAAACTGCGGCGTAATGTAATTGATGTAGTCGTCCATGGATCGAACCACGGAATCCATCACCGCCTCACGAGAGTGCCCGCGCTCGCTGGTGTCGCGAATCAATTTTTGAATCCACTCCAGGTTGACAATAGGTACTACGCCAACCAGGAGATCAACATGACATGCGACATCATGCTGCGGGGTCACGACGCCGCCGTGCAACCCTTCATAAAACAGGACATCGGTAGGTTCAGGAAGCGGCTGCCAGGGCGTAAACGTGCCGGGAACCTGGTTCCACGGTACGGCTTCATCATAGGTATGCAGGTATTTACGTGACTGGCCTTTTCCCGTCTGCCCGTACTCAATGAAGGTGCGTTCCAGCAGGCTGAAATCATTGGCTTCAGGCCCGAAATAGCTGATATGCCGTCCGGCGTCACGCGCTTTGCGGATCGCCATGTCCATTTCCGGGCGGGTGTAACGATGAAAACTGTCGCCTTCCACCTCGGCGGCATGCAGATTTAACTGCGCGAAAATTTTACGAAACGCGAGGCTGGTGGTGGTGGTCCCCGCGCCGCTTGACCCTGTTACTGCGATCACCGGATGTTTGGCAGACATGGTAACTCCATGATGTAGGTTTAATTATAATGTATTACCGTCAAAGCCGTTTTATTCGCGAAACTGCTTTTTCGGCATAATATTGACCGTTTCATGCAATTCAGACCATACCAGAACGGCCTCGCCAGATTGCAGTTGACGTTTTACATCAGCGACTTTTTGTTCAAGCGAACGTTCATGTTCACCATAATCCGTGCCTTCGCGCAACACAAAGCTTTCAATCAAATTATCCAGAGTGTCAGGGGAGAGTTCCTGCCAGGGAATAATCATTATGACGCCTCCAGATATGTTGTCAGCCAGTCAGGAATTCGGCGTTCCAGCCACATTTCGGGACGCAGCGGTGTACCGCTGATAAATCCCACGTGTCCGCCGTGCTCGGTAAGCTGATACTCCACGTGCGGGGGAAGATCTTCTGTATTCGGGATCACATGATGATCCATGAACGGATCGTCTTTGGCATGAATAATCAGCGTTGGTTTGGCAATCTGGCTAAGCAACGGCATAGCGCTACACTGACGATAGTAGTCGATGGCGTCGGCAAAACCATGAATTTTCGCGGTGATCAAATCGTCAAACTCGCGAATGCGGCGCATTGACTTCAACTGCGCCAGATTTACCGGTAGCGACCCCGGATACGCCGCCAGTTTGCGTGATGCATTAGCTTTTAACAGATTGAGTAAATAGCGTTGATAAACGCGAGAAAACCCTTTTTCCATGTGATAGCTACAGGCCTCAAGCACAAAGGGCGCTGAAACAATTACCGCAGCATCGATGGGAATATCACGGCCTTCTTTCGCCAACAGGCACGCCAGCATATTCCCTCCGAGCGAATAGCCTACGGCGGCTGTCGGAACGGCGCCAAACTCACGCTGCAGCCAACGTAGAAACCAGGCGCCGTCTTCCGTTTCGCCGGAATGGTAGATGCGATTCAGCCGGTTTGGTTCACCGCTACAGCCACGAAAATGCATCACCACGCCCAGCCAGCCGCGTTTCTGCGCCGCCTCAATGAGACCATGAGCATAGGGGCTGTTCAGGCTGCCTTCCAGACCGTGAAAGACGACCAGTCGCGGTTTATGCTTCGCCTGGCCTGGATCTTCACTCCAGGCCAGATCGACAAAGTCGCCGTCCGGTAATTCCAGCCGTTGCCAGTGGGCACTGAACCTCACTTTGCGACGGATCAAACGCGGAAGCATAGTCTGTAAATGGCGATTACGAATACCGCGCATGGGAATAAATTCATGCGAGTCATCGGCAGTCGGGGTCATTTCTGTAGGCGTGATCTCAACCATAGCACCAGAACAATTGAATATTGGAAGCAATACTATACCGCGCATAAGGTTCACAGATTAGTCAATATGTGATTTTAGGTGCAATTGAGCAAGGGGGGGACGAAAGTTGCACAGCGTTTCGCCAGGCCGGGCGGTAATCAATACGTGCGCAATCCCCTACAGAAATGGCGTGAATACATACATAGGCTGAATTAATCGTGGTAGTGTGGCAGTACGGTGGTTATGTGACTGAAGGAGAGGACATGTCAAAGACACTTTTACAGATCCATTTTAACTTTAGCGGCCCGTTTGGCGAGGAGATGACCCGGCAGCTGCTCGGGCTGGCCGAGTCAATTAATGAGGAGCCGGGCTTTATCTGGAAGATCTGGACGGAAAGCGAGCAAAATCAGCAGGCGGGCGGTATTTATTTATTTGAATCTGAAGAAACCGCACTGGCCTACATGAAAAAACACTCAGCGCGTTTGAAAAATCTCGGCGTTGATGAGGTGACGTTTAAATTATTTGGCGTGAATGATGCGCTGACGAAAATAAATCACGGCAACCTTAGCCGCTAAAAAGCGGATAGCAGGCTTTACATACGCAAAGCCTGCCAGTGAAATTAGCGCTCTTGTAGCATCTGTTCAAGCTGCTCCTGCGCTTCAAGCCATGCCATCTCGCACTCCTCCAGCCCGGATTTGACGCTGGCCTGCAATTGCAGACACTCGGTCATCTCCGCTTTGCGGCTCGGGTCGTACAGGCTGCTGTCGCCAAGCTTCTCTTCTGCCTGCGCTAACTGGGCGTTGAGCTTCTCCATCTCTTTTTCCAGACGAGCGATCTCTTTACGTAACGGTTGTGTCAGAGTGCGCAGTTCCGCCTCACGACGCTTCTGATCTTTACGCGCCTGCGCGCTGTTCGCGTTCTCTTTTGGTTCGTTGTCGCTCTGGCTTTCCTGTTTTTGGACGTCGCTCAGCCACTGCTGATAATCCTCTAAATCGCCATCGAACGGTTCGACTTTTTTATCGTGTACCAGATAGAGGTCGTCGGTAGTAGAGCGAATCAGATGACGGTCGTGCGAGACGACCACCAGAGCGCCTTCGAAATCAATGAGCGCTTCGGTCAGCGCCTGCCGCATGTCGAGATCAAGGTGGTTGGTGGGTTCATCAAGCAGCAACAGGTTCGGTCGCTGCCAGACAATCAGCGCCAGTACCAGACGCGCTTTCTCGCCGCCAGAGAAACGCCGCGTCTCTTCCGTCACCTTGTCGCCCTGGAAACCAAAACCGCCAAGATAATCACGCAACTTCTGTTCGAACTCCTGCGGCGCCAGACGCGCCATATGCTGCAACGGCGACTCATCGGCGCGTAAATACTCCAGTTGATGCTGGGCGAAGTAGCCCAGCTTAATGCCTTTAGCGAGGCCAATTTCCCCACTGGCCGATGCCAGTTCGCCCGCCAGTAATTTGATTAACGTTGATTTACCCGCGCCGTTACGCCCCAGCAGACCAATGCGCGAGCCGGGGACCAGGTTCAGCTTGATAGCGTCCAGAATAATGCGATCACCATAGCCAGCGCTGACTTTTTCCATCTTCAGCAGTGGGTTAGGCAGGCTTTCCGGCGTACGGAAGCTGAAATGGAACGGGTTATCCACGTGGGCCGGGGCGATAAGCTCCATGCGCTCCAGCATTTTGATACGACTTTGTGCCTGCTTCGCTTTTGTTGCTTTGGCGCGGAAACGGTCTATATAACTTTGCAGATGCGCCACGCGCTCCTGCTGACTTTCATACATCGCCTGTTGCTGCGCCAGACGCGTGGCACGCTGTACTTCAAACGCACTGTAGTTACCGGTGTACTCGAACAGAGTCTGCTGTTCGATATGGATAATTTTATCCACTATCGGGTCGAGAAAATCGCGATCGTGTGAGATCAGAATCAGAGTCCCTGGATAACTCTTCAGCCATTTTTCCAGCCAAATCACGGCATCGAGATCAAGGTGGTTGGTTGGTTCGTCGAGCAACAGGAGATCGGAACGGCAAATCAGCGCCTGTGCCAGGTTAAGGCGCATCCGCCAGCCGCCAGAAAAATCGCTGACCGGACGGTCTAGCTGATCGTTAGAGAAGCCGAGACCGTGAAGTAGGCTGGCGGCGCGGGAGCGAACGGTCCAGGCGTCGATAGCGTCCAGCTTGCCATGTATGGCGGCGATAGCATGTCCGTCGTTACGTTCGTTGGCGTCATTGAGCTGCGCTTCCAGGTGACGGTACTCACGGTCGCCGTCAATCACATACTCAATCGCGGGTTGAGGCAATGCGGGCGTTTCCTGATTAACCCACGCTAATTGCCAGGTTCCGGGTACAGTAAAATTCCCGGCATCGGCGCTGATTTCATTTTTCAGCAATGCCAGCAGAGTCGATTTACCGCAGCCGTTTTTACCCACCAGACCCACTTTCTGGCCTGGATTGATGGTGGCCGAGGCATTGTCCAGCAGGACGCGCACGCCGCGACGAATTTGTAACGAAGAAAAAACAATCATAAGGCGCCGTATGTTCAGACTATGTTAATTTATCATTATGATAATGTAGAGCGCGGTTGTTTTGCCGTGCTGGGGCGCAATGGTAGCCCAAAACAACAATGATACACAAAATCCTTCAGGCGGCCTTTAGTGAGGGACAAGGTTATCTCTCATTAATCCCGGGCGCGTACATAGAGTACGTGACTGGGGGGAACAAACGTCATCAACGTAGAAGCAGCCTGAAGAATGAAGCGTATCTATCTAAAATAACCGGGAGGGGGATGATGTCTCAGCCAGCAAAAGTCTTGCTGTTGTATGCCCATCCGGAATCACAGGACTCGGTTGCTAATCGGGTACTGCTTAAGCCGGCTATGCAGTGCAGCAATGTGACGGTGCACGATCTTTATGCGCACTATCCTGATTTTTTTATCGATACGCCTTATGAGCAAGCGCTTTTGCGCGCGCACGAGGTCATTGTCTTTCAACATCCCCTTTACACCTATAGCTGTCCGGCTTTACTGAAAGAATGGTTTGACCGCGTTTTGAGCCGGGGGTTCGCCAGCGGGCCGGGAGGAAACCAACTGGCGGGAAAATACTGGCGTAGCGTAATCACCACCGGTGAGCCGGAGAGCGCTTATCGGTATGATGCGCTGAACCGCTATCCGATGAGTGATGTACTGCGTCCCTTTGAACTGACCTCGGCCATGTGTCGGATGCACTGGATGACGCCTATTATTGTGTATTGGGCGCGTCGGCAGTCACCGCAGGCGCTGGCCAGTCATGCGAAAGCCTATGGCGAGTGGCTGGCCAATCCTGTCACTGCGGGAGGCCATTGATGGAAAGCTCTGATTTGTTGATGGCGGGCGTGTTATTTCTCTTCGCGGCGGTCGCGGTAGTGCCGCTGGCGGCCCGGCTTGGCATCGGCGCGGTGCTGGGATATTTGCTGGCGGGGATCGCCATTGGTCCGTGGGGGTTGGGATTTATCAGCGATGTCGACGAGATCCTGCATTTTTCTGAACTGGGCGTCGTGTTTCTGATGTTTATCATTGGCCTGGAACTGAATCCCTCCCGACTTTGGCAACTACGGCGTTCTATCTTCGGTGTCGGCGTCGCGCAGGTGCTGCTAAGCGCGGCGGTGTTGGCGGGGCTACTGATGCTTGCTGATTTCTTATGGCAGGCGGCGGTGGTTGGTGGGATCGGCCTCGCGATGTCGTCGACGGCGATGGCTCTGCAGTTAATGCGCGAAAAGGGGATGAATCGCAGCGAAGCCGGGCAACTGGGTTTTTCAGTCTTGCTATTTCAGGATCTCGCGGTGATTCCCGCGCTGGCGTTGGTGCCATTATTAGCGGGATCTGCCGACGAGTATTTTGACTGGTTCAAAGTGGGAATGAAGGTATTAGCCTTTTCCGGGATGTTAGTTGGCGGTCGTTACCTGTTGCGTCCGGTGTTTCGTTTTATCGCCTCGTCAGGCGTGCGCGAGGTGTTTACCGCCGCCACGCTGCTACTGGTATTGGGCGCCGCCTTATTTATGGACGCGCTAGGGCTGTCAATGGCGCTGGGAACATTTATTGCAGGGGTTTTGTTGGCAGAAAGCGAATATCGGCATGAGCTGGAAAATGCTATCGATCCGTTTAAAGGGTTACTGCTGGGGCTGTTCTTTATCTCTGTCGGCATGGCGTTGAATCTTGGCGTACTTTATACCCATTTGCTGTGGGTGGCGGCGAGCGTCATCATTCTGGTGGCGATAAAGATTGCGGTGTTATATTTGCTGGCGCGGCTCTATGGCATAAGAAGCTCTGAGCGGATGCAGTTTGCCGGCGTGCTCAGTCAGGGAGGAGAGTTCGCCTTTGTGCTCTTTTCTACTGCCTCTTCCCAACGCCTGTTTCAGGGCGATCAGATGGCGTTATTATTGGTGACCGTGACCTTATCAATGATGACCACACCGTTACTGATGAAAGGCATTGATAAATGGTTATCGCGCCGAATTAATGGCCCGGAAGACGATGCTGAAAAACCGTGGGTTGAAGATGATAAACCGCAGGTGATCATCGTGGGATTTGGTCGTTTTGGACAGGTGATTGGCCGGTTGCTAATGGCGAATAAGATGCGTATCACCGTGTTGGAACGCGATATCGGCGCCGTTAATCTGATGCGAAAATACGGCTATAAAGTGTATTACGGCGATGCCACACAGGTCGAACTCCTGCGCTCGGCAGGCGCGGAGGCGGCAGAGTCGATAGTGATCACCTGTAATGAACCGGAAGACACGATGACTCTGGTGGAGTTGTGCCAGCAGCATTTTCCGCATCTGCATATTCTTGCGCGAGCGCGCGGTCGAGTAGAGGCGCATGAGTTATTACAGGCTGGGGTGACGCAGTTTTCCCGCGAGACCTTTTCCAGCGCGCTGGAGCTGGGGCGAAAAACGCTGGTGTCGCTGGGGATGCATCCTCATCAGGCCCTGCGGGCGCAGTTACATTTCCGTCGTCTGGATATGCGCATGCTGCGGGAACTTATCCCGGTTCACACCGACACGGTGCAAATTTCGCGTGCCAGAGAGGCCCGGCGCGAGCTGGAAGAGATTTTCCAGCGCGAAATGCAGCAGGAACGGCGCCAGTTGGATGGCTGGGATGAATTTGAGTAGAGGATAACAATGGCAATCCGTAAACGTTTTATTGCAGGTGCGAAATGCCCGGCCTGTCAGGGTCAGGATACCATGGCGATGTGGCGTGAAAATAATGTCGATATTGTTGAATGCGTTAAGTGCGGACATCAAATGCGGGAGGCGGATAAAGAGGTTCGCGAGCATGTTCGTAAAGAAGAGCAAGTGATCGGGATTTTTCATCCGGACTAGCGATATACCGCAGGTTTTTTTAAGCTAAAGGGTACACGGCTGCAGAATTCCGCTACAATCTGCGCCACTATTCTTCCCATGCTCAGGAGATATCATGAAAGTAGCAAAAGACCTGGTGGTCAGCCTGGCCTATCAGGTACGTACAGAAGACGGTGTGTTGGTTGATGAGTCTCCGGTGAGTGCGCCGCTGGACTACCTGCACGGCCACGGCTCCCTGATCTCTGGCCTGGAAACCGCGCTGGAAGGCCATGAAGTTGGCGATAAATTCGATGTTGCTGTTGGCGCAAACGACGCTTACGGTCAGTATGACGAAAACCTGGTGCAGCGCGTGCCTAAAGACGTCTTCATGGGCGTTGATGAACTGCAAGTAGGTATGCGTTTCCTGGCGGAAACCGATCAGGGCCCGGTACCGGTAGAGATTACCGAAGTGGAAGATGACCACGTAGTGGTTGACGGTAACCACATGCTGGCTGGCCAGAATCTGAAATTCAATGTTGAAGTAGTGGCGATTCGTGAAGCGACCGAAGAAGAGCTGGCTCATGGCCACGTTCACGGCGCGCATGACCATCACCACGATCATGACCACGACGGTTGCTGCGGCGGTCACGGTCATGACCACGGTCACGAGCACGGCGGTGAAGGCTGCTGCGGCGGCGGTAAAGGCCACGGTGGCTGCGGTTGCCACTAATCCCCGACGTCTTTCAAGCCACAGCGGTGTTGGCTACGCTTTCAAACCCCGGTCACATAGTTATCTATGCTCCCGGGGAATTTTCAAGCTTGCCGCCTTGCTGTGACTCGAAATCCTTGGGGTATTATCATCGGTTCGATAAATCATCGGGTACAAAAAAAGCGGGTTAATCCCGCTTTTTTTTCGTCTCAATAATGCGGCGGCGGTGTTTCTTCCGCCGGAGAGGCGATGTTTGACGGCTGGCTGGCTTTTAGCTTTTCGGTGAGCAAACGCAGATGATCGCGTAGCTTCGCCATCTCCATTTCATGTGCGGTTACCGTCAGGTTTAGTTCTTCTATGGTAATCTCCTGGAACGCCAGACGGCTTTCCAGCTCAGCCAGACGAGCTTCCATCGTGATATCCTGCATGATGTACCTCTTTTGTTGTCTCCGTCGGCGGATTCTACTTAACTTTGTCGGGTTGCACAGCAACCATTACGCACCCGACGAAACTAATTTAAACAAAAAGAGTCTGAAAAGAAGTGATAATAGGGCGTGTTCGTATGTTGATTTGTTCTACAACGATTTATAGTACGCTTCTTAGGTAAGTTAACATGGGGCGAGATGCCCCGGCCCTGGAGATATGGATGAAATCACTGTTTAAAGCCACGCTGCTGGCGACTACGATGGCCGTTGCTATGCACGCTCCGATCACTTTTGCTGCCGAGGCAGCAAAACCGGCAGCTACCGCTGATAGCAAAGCAGCATTTAAAAATGACGATCAAAAAGCGGCTTATGCGCTGGGCGCTTCGCTGGGTCGTTATATGGAAAATTCGCTTAAAGAGCAGGAAAAACTGGGAATCAAACTGGACAAAGATCAGCTAATTGCTGGCGTTCAGGATGCATTCGCCGATAAGAGCAAACTGTCTGATCAGGAAATCGAACAGACTTTGCAGGCTTTTGAAGCACGCGTGAAGACCGCCGCTCAGGCGAAAATGGAAAAAGACGCTGCTGATAACGAAGCAAAAGGCAAAACTTTCCGCGACGCTTTTGCTAAAGAGAAAGGCGTGAAGACCTCTAAAACCGGTCTACTCTACAAGGTAGAAAAAGAAGGGACTGGCGAAGCGCCGAAAGATAGCGATACTGTTGTAGTGAACTACAAAGGTACGCTGATCGACGGTAAAGAGTTCGATAACTCTTACACCCGCGGCGAGCCGCTCTCCTTCCGTCTGGATGGCGTTATCCCTGGTTGGACAGAAGGTCTGAAAAACATCAAGAAAGGCGGCAAAATTAAGCTGGTTATTCCGCCAGCGCTGGCCTACGGTAAAACCGGTGTTCCGGGTATCCCGGCGAATTCCACTCTGGTCTTCGACGTAGAACTGCTGGATATCAAACCAGCGCCGAAAGCGGATGCCAAACCTGCTGACGCGGCTGACGCTAAAGCCGCAGATGCTGCTAAAAAATAAAAATTGAGAACCGCCGCTTGTTATAGCGGCGGTTTTTTTTATGCAGGCCGGATATATTACTCAGCGTAATTTGATTTTCAGGATAACGGCGTTTGCGCTGGTCGTTAAGGGCGAGACTGTAGGCTGAAAGACCGCCAATACGCACGTAGCCTGAAATATGACGAGTAAATTAGTACTGGAAAGAGGAACCCTCACTGTATTAATTTAATCATCCGCGTAAATAATGAGCCTGCCCTGAAAACATAACGACAGGCTCCTGAAAAGGAGTGTTTTTTTTCATGTCCAGGTCGCTTTTAACCAACGAAACCAGTGAACTTGATTTACTGGATCAGCGTCCCTTCGATCAAACCGACTTCGATATTCTGAAATCCTACGAAGCGGTAGTGGACGGGTTAGCGATGCTTATAGGTTCCCATTGTGAAATCGTATTGCACTCTTTGCAGGATCTAAAATGTTCGGCCATTCGTATCGCCAATGGTGAACATACGGGCCGTAAGATTGGCTCGCCGATTACCGACCTCGCGTTGCGCATGTTGCACGATATGACGGGGGCGGACAGCAGCGTGTCGAAATGCTATTTCACACGCGCGAAAAGCGGTGTCTTGATGAAGTCGTTGACAATTGCCATTCGCAATCGCGAGCATCGCGTCATTGGTCTACTGTGTATTAACATGAATCTTGATGTGCCATTTTCGCAAATCATGAACACTTTTATTCCACCGGAAACGCCGGAAGTTGGCTCGGCGGTTAATTTTGCCTCCTCGGTAGAAGATTTAGTCACGCAGACGCTGGAGTTCACTATTGAAGAGGTGAATGCCGATCGTAATGTCTCTAACAATGCGAAAAATCGTCAGATTGTCCTTAACCTCTATGAAAAAGGTATTTTTGATATTAAAGACGCGATTAATCAGGTGGCCGATCGTCTCAATATTTCAAAGCATACGGTTTACCTCTATATTCGCCAGTTCAAAAGTGGCGATTTTCAGGGGCAGGATAAGTAATGCGTTATGCCATTATGGTCACCGGGCCGGCATATGGTACCCAGCTGGCCAGCAGCGCATTGCAGTTCGCCCACGCGCTGCTCAATGAGGGGCATGAGTTGGCCAGCGTATTTTTTTATCGTGAAGGCGTTTATAACGCTAATCTCCTGACCTCGCCGGCCAGCGATGAATACGATTTGGTACGCGCCTGGCAGCAACTAAACACGCAATATGGCGTGGTGCTGAACATCTGCGTGGCGGCGGCGCTTCGTCGCGGTATTGTTGATGAAACCGAAGCGCTCAGGTTGGGTCTGCCGTCCGCTAATCTTCAGCCGGGCTTTACGCTAAGCGGACTGGGCGCGTTGGCGGAGGCATCTCTCACCTGCGATCGGGTGGTGCAGTTTTAATGAAACGTATTGCATTTGTCTTTTCCACCGCGCCGCACGGTAGCGCCTCTGGTCGTGAAGGGCTGGATGCGCTGCTGGCGACGTCAGCGCTAACGGAAGCGCTAGGCGTCTTTTTTATCAGCGACGGCGTCTTTCAGTTATTACCAGGACAAAAACCAGACGCTGTGCTGGCGCGTGACTATATTGCTACTTTCAAGCTCTTTGATTTGTACGATATTGATCAATGCTGGATCTGCGCGGCATCGCTGCGCGAGCGTGGTCTGGAGAACGTTAATTTTGTGGTAGACGCCACGCCCCTTGAACCCGTGGCGTTACGCCGGGAGCTTGGCAACTATGATGTCATTCTGAGATTCTGAGGCGTTTATGCTGCATACTTTACACCATTCCGCCTCGGGCGTTGATTTTCCCGCTTTGCTACGCCTGCTAAAAGAGGGGGATGCACTTTTGTTACTTCAGGATGGCGTTACTGTCGCTATTGAAGGCAATCGCTTCCTTGAAAGCCTGCGTAACGCCCCCATAACGCTTTATGCCTTAAAAGAAGATATTGACGCCCGCGGCTTAAGTGGTCAAATTTCAGACAGCGTCGTCAGGGTTGACTATACTGACTTCGTCAGACTCACGGTTAAGTATGCCAGCCAGATGGCCTGGTGATGGCGGGATCGTTGTATATTTCTTGACACCTTTTCGACACCGCCCTAAAATTCGGCGTCCTCATATTGTGTGAGGGCGTTTTATTACGTGTTTACGAAGCAAAAGCTAAAACCAGGAGCTATTTAATGGCAACAGTTAACCAGCTGGTACGCAAACCACGTGCTCGCAAAGTTGCGAAAAGCAACGTGCCTGCGCTGGAAGCATGCCCGCAAAAACGTGGCGTATGTACTCGTGTATATACTACCACCCCTAAAAAACCGAACTCCGCACTGCGTAAAGTTTGCCGTGTTCGTCTGACTAACGGTTTCGAAGTGACTTCCTACATCGGTGGTGAAGGTCACAACCTGCAGGAGCACTCCGTGATCCTGATCCGTGGCGGTCGTGTTAAAGACCTCCCGGGTGTTCGTTACCACACCGTTCGTGGCGCGCTTGACTGCTCCGGTGTTAAAGACCGTAAGCAAGCTCGTTCTAAGTACGGCGTGAAGCGTCCTAAGGCTTAATGGTTCTCCGTTAAGTAAGGCCAAACGTTTTAAATTAATGTCAAACTAAACTCGTAGAGTTTTGGACAATCCTGAATTAACAACGGAGTATTTCCATGCCACGTCGTCGCGTCATTGGTCAGCGTAAAATTCTGCCGGATCCGAAGTTCGGATCAGAACTGCTGGCTAAATTTGTCAATATCCTGATGGTAGATGGTAAAAAATCTACTGCAGAATCAATCGTATACAGCGCGCTGGAGACCCTGGCTCAGCGTTCTGGTAAATCTGAACTGGAAGCTTTCGAAGTAGCTCTCGAAAACGTGCGCCCGACTGTCGAAGTTAAGTCTCGCCGCGTTGGTGGTTCTACTTATCAGGTACCAGTTGAAGTCCGTCCGGTTCGTCGTAATGCTCTGGCAATGCGTTGGATCGTTGAAGCTGCTCGTAAACGCGGTGATAAATCCATGGCTCTGCGCCTGGCGAACGAACTTTCTGATGCTGCAGACAACAAAGGTACTGCAGTTAAGAAACGTGAAGACGTTCACCGTATGGCAGAAGCCAACAAGGCGTTCGCTCACTACCGTTGGTAATCCCTTCGGAGTCATAGTCACCAGGCGGGCGCTTCAGGTAAGCCGCCCGATCTGGGTTACTTAATCTGAACGCCTAAAGATATAAACGAGGAATCAAATGGCTCGTACAACACCCATCGCACGCTACCGTAACATCGGTATCAGTGCGCACATCGACGCCGGTAAAACCACTACTACCGAACGTATTCTGTTCTACACCGGTGTAAACCACAAAATCGGTGAAGTTCATGAAGGCGCCGCAACCATGGACTGGATGGAGCAGGAGCAGGAGCGTGGTATTACCATTACCTCCGCAGCAACTACTGCATTCTGGTCTGGTATGGCTAAGCAGTATGAACCGCACCGCATCAACATCATCGACACCCCGGGGCACGTTGACTTCACTATCGAAGTAGAACGTTCCATGCGTGTTCTTGACGGTGCGGTAATGGTTTACTGTGCAGTTGGTGGTGTTCAGCCGCAGTCTGAAACCGTATGGCGTCAGGCGAACAAATATAAAGTTCCGCGCATCGCGTTCGTTAACAAAATGGACCGTATGGGCGCGAACTTCCTGAAAGTTGTTGGTCAGATCAAAACCCGTCTGGGCGCGAACCCGGTTCCGCTGCAGTTGGCGATTGGCGCTGAAGAAGCGTTCACTGGTGTTGTTGACCTGGTGAAAATGAAAGCCATCAACTGGAATGAAGAAGACCGTGGTGTAACCTTCACTTACGAAGATATCCCGGCTGACATGCAGGAACTGGCTGAAGAATGGCACCAGAACCTGATCGAGTCCGCTGCGGAAGCATCTGAAGAGCTGATGGAGAAATACCTGGGCGGTGAAGAACTGACTGAAGAAGAGATTAAACAGGCTCTGCGTCAGCGCGTTCTGAACAACGAAATTATCCTGGTAACCTGTGGTTCTGCATTCAAGAACAAAGGTGTTCAGGCGATGCTGGATGCGGTAATTGATTACCTGCCAGCGCCGACTGACGTACCAGCGATCAAAGGTATTCTGGACGACGGTAAAGATACGCCGGCTGAGCGTCATTCTGACGATAAAGAGCCGTTTGCTGCTCTGGCGTTCAAAATCGCTACTGACCCGTTTGTGGGTAACCTGACGTTCTTCCGTGTGTACTCTGGCGTGGTTAACTCCGGTGACACCATCCTGAACTCCGTGAAATCCGCACGTGAGCGTTTCGGTCGTATCGTACAGATGCACGCGAACAAACGTGAAGAGATCAAAGAAGTTCGTGCGGGCGACATCGCTGCTGCAATCGGCCTGAAAGACGTGACCACGGGTGATACCCTGTGTGATCCAAGCGCGCCGATCATTCTGGAGCGTATGGAATTCCCTGAGCCGGTTATCTCTATCGCGGTTGAACCGAAAACCAAAGCTGACCAGGAAAAAATGGGTCTGGCTCTGGGCCGTCTGGCGAAGGAAGACCCGTCTTTCCGTGTATGGACTGACGAAGAATCTAACCAGACCATCATCGCGGGTATGGGCGAACTGCACCTCGAAATCATCGTTGACCGTATGAAGCGTGAATTCAACGTTGAAGCTAACGTAGGTAAACCGCAGGTTGCTTACCGTGAAACGATTCGCGAAAAAGTTACCGGTATTGAAGGTAAACACGCGAAACAGTCCGGTGGTCGTGGTCAGTATGGTCATGTTGTTATCGACATGTATCCGCTGGAGCCAGGTGGTGTGGGTTACGAATTTATCAACGACATCAAAGGTGGTGTGATTCCTGGCGAATACATCCCGGCTGTTGATAAAGGTATCCAGGAACAGCTGAAATCTGGTCCGCTGGCTGGTTATCCGGTAGTTGATCTCGGTGTGCGTCTGCACTTCGGTTCTTACCATGACGTTGACTCCTCTGAACTGGCGTTTAAACTGGCTGCTTCTATCGCCTTTAAAGATGGCTTTAAGAAAGCAAAACCAGTTCTGCTTGAGCCAATCATGAAGGTTGAAGTAGAAACGCCGGAAGACTACATGGGTGACGTGATCGGTGACCTGAACCGTCGTCGTGGTATGATCGAAGGTATGGATGATACTGCAACGGGTAAAACCGTTCGTGCGCAGGTTCCGCTGTCTGAAATGTTTGGTTATGCAACTGACCTGCGTTCCCAGACTCAGGGCCGTGCTTCTTACTCCATGGAGTTCCTGAAGTATGCTGAAGCGCCGAACAACGTTGCTCAGGCCGTAATCGAAGCCCGTGGTAAATAAGCCGCAGGGTTAAAAACCAAAATCCCGTGCTCTCTCCAGAAGGGGAGAGCGCTATAGTAAGGAATATAGCCGTGTCTAAAGAAAAATTTGAACGTACAAAACCGCACGTTAACGTCGGTACTATCGGCCACGTTGACCATGGTAAAACTACCCTGACCGCTGCCATCACTACCGTACTGGCTAAAACCTACGGCGGTGCTGCCCGCGCATTCGACCAGATCGATAACGCGCCGGAAGAAAAAGCGCGTGGTATCACCATCAACACTTCTCACGTTGAATATGACACCCCGACTCGCCACTACGCACACGTAGACTGCCCGGGGCACGCCGACTATGTTAAAAACATGATCACCGGTGCTGCGCAGATGGACGGCGCGATCCTGGTTGTTGCTGCGACTGACGGCCCGATGCCGCAGACCCGTGAGCACATCCTGCTGGGTCGTCAGGTAGGCGTTCCGTACATCATCGTGTTCCTGAACAAATGCGACATGGTTGATGACGAAGAGCTGCTGGAGCTGGTAGAAATGGAAGTTCGTGAACTTCTGTCTCAGTACGACTTCCCGGGCGACGACACGCCGATCGTTCGTGGTTCTGCTCTGAAAGCGCTGGAAGGCGACGCAGAGTGGGAAGCGAAAATCATCGAACTGGCTGGCTTCCTGGATTCTTACATTCCGGAACCAGAGCGTGCGATTGATAAGCCGTTCCTGCTGCCGATCGAAGACGTATTCTCCATCTCCGGTCGTGGTACCGTTGTTACCGGTCGTGTAGAGCGCGGTATCATCAAAGTGGGCGAAGAAGTTGAAATCGTTGGTATCAAAGAGACGCAGAAGTCTACCTGTACTGGCGTTGAAATGTTCCGCAAACTGCTGGACGAAGGCCGTGCTGGTGAGAACGTTGGTGTTCTGCTGCGTGGTATCAAACGTGAAGAAATCGAACGTGGCCAGGTACTGGCTAAGCCGGGCACCATCAAGCCGCACACCAAGTTCGAATCTGAAGTGTACATTCTGTCCAAAGATGAAGGCGGCCGTCACACTCCGTTCTTCAAAGGCTACCGTCCGCAGTTCTACTTCCGTACGACTGACGTGACTGGCACCATCGAACTGCCGGAAGGCGTAGAGATGGTAATGCCGGGCGACAACATCAAAATGGTTGTTACCCTGATCCACCCGATCGCGATGGACGACGGTCTGCGTTTTGCAATCCGTGAAGGCGGCCGTACCGTTGGCGCGGGCGTTGTAGCTAAAGTTCTGGGCTAATTAGTCATTAATTAGTTTTGAATTGAAAAGGGCGCTTAGGCGCCCTTTTTGTTATTGTCATTTACCTGTTGTAATAGTTACTCGCTCTTTTTAACGTTTCTCTCGTAGTGTAAATCGCCTGGTGCTATTGTAATCATAACCATTCTCATTTACAATTTGCACGGAAATTGAACGGGAGCGATCATGTACGTTTGTTTATGTAATGGTATAAGCGATAAAAAAATTCGCGAGGCTGTGCGGCAATTTCATCCACAGTCATTTCAACAGCTCCGTAAATTTATTCCTGTAGGAAATCAATGCGGTAAGTGTATTCGCGCTGCGCGGGAAGTGATGCAGGATGAGCTAACACAATTACCGGAATTTAAAGAGATCGCCTGAGTCACACTCTTTTTTTTGACATCCCTGTAGCCCCATCTACGCTCTAGAGAGTGGAAGCGGAGGGACTATAAAATGAAAGGTGATGTTAAAATCATAAATTATCTCAATAAACTATTGGGAAATGAGCTTGTCGCAATTAACCAGTATTTTCTTCATGCCCGTATGTTCAAAAACTGGGGGCTAACCCGGCTTAATGACGTTGAGTATCATGAATCCATTGATGAGATGAAACATGCCGATAAATACATCGAGCGTATCTTATTCCTGGAAGGTATACCGAACCTGCAGGATCTGGGTAAGCTGGGTATCGGTGAAGATGTCGAAGAGATGTTGCGATCGGATCTCCGGCTTGAGCTTGAAGGCGCAAAAGATCTGCGTGAAGCAATAGCTTATGCCGATAGCGTCCATGATTATGTCAGCCGGGATATGATGATTGAAATCCTCGCCGATGAGGAAGGCCACATCGACTGGATTGAAACTGAGCTGGATTTGATTGCCAAACTTGGTATGCAAAATTATCTGCAATCACAAATTAAGGTTACCGATTAACCATCCGGAATGAAATTTTTCCAGCTTGTCACTAAACCCGCCACCGCCAGCCATGGTCCAAAAGGTAGCGGGTTTATTAATGCCGACTTACCTCTTACCCACAGTGCGACGGCAAACCCGCCACAGGCTAACATGGCGGCAAGGAAAACCAGTAACGGCAAACCTTCCCAGCAATGCCACGCTCCTAACGCTGCCAGGAATTTGACATCGCCATACCCGAGTCCCTCTTTCTGATAACACAGGCGATAGCCCCAGTAAATCAATGCGAATCCGCCATAACCGGCAATAGCGCCCCAAAGCGCATCCGGTAAACGCTCCGGCAGGCAAATCTGGTGATAAATCAGACCGCTCCACAGTAATGGACAGGTAAACCGGTCAGGCAGCAGACCGGTACGCGCGTCGTATATGCCAAGTAATAAAGAGAACGATGCATAAAAAATGAGAAAGGGGAGGGCAACAAACATAAGCAAATCCTCGTCAAGGCTTGTGCTCACCTTTATAGATTTATGCGACAGAGACAACGACGTATTGCCAGATTTGCCTGATACCTTCCAAAGAAAAGATGAGCGTTGCCATCCCATGCGTACCATCTGGAATCATGCTCGCATAAGAATAAAGTGCTTAATTTATATCCGACACTTGCGTCAGGCCGAGATTTACGTATAATGCGCGGGCTTGTCGTAATTGACGGCAGGTTCGATTTGAACCTCGAATAGCCGATTTGGCTATTTAACAATGCTTCCAATCGGGGAGCTACGTAAGAACGGTTACACTCTCCCATCAATCGTAATGGGTGTGAGGAGTAATCATTTTCGTTTATAAAATAATTGGAGCTCTGGTCTCATGCAGAACCAAAGAATCCGTATCCGCCTGAAAGCGTTTGATCATCGTCTGATCGATCAATCAACCGCGGAAATCGTCGAGACTGCCAAGCGCACTGGTGCGCAGGTTCGCGGTCCGATCCCGCTGCCGACCCGCAAAGAGCGCTTTACCGTTCTGATCTCTCCGCACGTTAACAAAGATGCGCGCGATCAGTATGAAATTCGCACTCACAAGCGTCTGGTTGACATCGTTGAGCCAACCGAGAAAACCGTTGATGCTCTGATGCGTCTGGACCTGGCTGCCGGTGTAGACGTGCAGATCAGCCTGGGTTAATCAGGTCATCGAGCGATTGAGAGGTTGATACAATGATTGGTTTAGTCGGTAAAAAAGTGGGTATGACCCGCATCTTCACTGAAGATGGTGTCTCTATCCCGGTAACCGTAATCGAAGTTGAAGCAAACCGTGTTACTCAGGTTAAAGACCTGGCTAACGATGGCTACCGCGCTGTTCAGGTCACTACGGGTGCTAAAAAAGCTAACCGTGTCACCAAGCCGGAAGCGGGTCACTTTGCTAAAGCTGGCGTAGAAGCTGGCCGTGGTCTGTGGGAATTCCGTCTGGCTGAAGGCGAAGAATACACCGTAGGTCAGAGCATTAGCGTTGAACTGTTTGCTGACGTTAAAAAAGTTGACGTAACCGGTACCTCTAAAGGTAAAGGTTTCGCTGGTACCGTTAAGCGCTGGAACTTCCGTACCCAGGACGCTACTCACGGTAACTCCTTGTCTCACCGCGTTCCGGGTTCTATCGGTCAGAACCAGACTCCGGGCAAAGTGTTTAAAGGCAAGAAAATGGCAGGTCAGCTGGGTAACGAACGTGTCACCGTTCAGAGCCTGGACGTAGTACGCGTTGACGCTGAGCGCAACCTGCTGCTGGTTAAAGGTGGTGTTCCGGGTGCGACCGGTTGCGACCTGATTGTTAAACCAGCTGTGAAGGCGTAAGGGGATAGCAATGGAATTAGTATTGAAAGACGCGCAGAGCGCGCTGACTGTTTCCGAAACTACCTTCGGTCGTGATTTCAACGAAGCGCTGGTTCACCAGGTTGTTGTTGCTTATGCAGCTGGTGCTCGTCAGGGTACTCGTGCTCAGAAGACTCGTGCTGAAGTAACTGGTTCCGGTAAAAAACCGTGGCGCCAGAAAGGTACCGGCCGTGCGCGTTCTGGTTCTATCAAGAGCCCGATCTGGCGTTCTGGTGGCGTGACCTTCGCTGCACGTCCGCAGGACCACAGTCAAAAAGTAAACAAAAAGATGTACCGCGGCGCGCTGAAAAGCATTCTGTCCGAACTGGTACGTCAGGATCGTCTGATCGTTGTCGAGAAGTTCTCTGTCGAAGCGCCGAAAACTAAGCTGCTGGCACAGAAACTGAAAGACATGGCTCTGGAAGATGTGCTGATCATCACCGGTGAGCTGGACGAGAACCTGTTCCTGGCCGCACGTAACCTGCATAAGGTTGACGTACGCGATGCGACTGGTATCGACCCGGTTAGCCTGATCGCCTTCGACAAAGTCGTAATGACTGCTGATGCTGTTAAGCAAGTTGAGGAGATGCTGGCATGATTCGTGAAGAACGTCTGCTGAAGGTGCTGCGCGCACCGCACGTTTCTGAAAAAGCGTCTACTGCGATGGAAAAAACCAACACCATCGTTCTCAAAGTTGCTAAAGACGCGACCAAAGCAGAAATCAAAGCTGCTGTGCAGAAACTGTTTGAAGTCGAAGTCGAAGTCGTTAACACCCTGGTTGTTAAAGGGAAAGTTAAACGTCACGGACAGCGTATCGGTCGTCGTAGCGACTGGAAAAAAGCTTACGTCACCCTGAAAGAAGGCCAGAATCTGGACTTCGTCGGCGGCGCTGAGTAAGTCGGAGGAGTAATACAATGGCAGTTGTTAAATGTAAACCGACATCTCCGGGTCGTCGCCACGTCGTTAAAGTGGTTAACCCTGAGCTGCACAAGGGCAAACCTTTTGCTCCGTTGCTGGAAAAAAACAGCAAATCCGGTGGTCGTAACAACAATGGCCGTATCACCACTCGTCACATCGGTGGTGGCCACAAGCAGGCTTATCGTATTGTTGACTTCAAACGCAACAAAGACGGTATCCCGGCAGTTGTTGAGCGTCTTGAGTACGATCCGAACCGTTCCGCGAACATCGCGCTGGTTCTGTACAAAGACGGCGAACGCCGTTACATCCTGGCCCCGAAAGGCCTGAAAGCTGGCGACCAGATTCAGTCTGGCGTTGATGCTGCAATCAAAGCAGGCAACACCCTGCCGATGCGCAATATCCCGGTTGGTTCTACCGTTCATAACGTAGAAATGAAACCAGGTAAAGGCGGTCAGCTGGCGCGTTCCGCTGGTACTTACGTTCAGATCGTTGCTCGCGATGGCGCTTATGTCACTCTGCGTCTGCGTTCTGGTGAAATGCGTAAAGTCGAAGCAGACTGCCGTGCAACCCTGGGCGAAGTTGGCAATGCTGAGCATATGCTGCGCGTTCTGGGTAAAGCAGGTGCTGCACGCTGGCGTGGTGTTCGTCCTACCGTTCGCGGTACTGCGATGAACCCAGTAGACCACCCACATGGTGGTGGTGAAGGTCGTAACTTTGGTAAGCACCCGGTAACTCCGTGGGGCGTTCAGACCAAAGGTAAGAAGACCCGCAGCAACAAGCGTACTGATAAATTCATCGTACGTCGCCGTAGCAAATAATTTTAGAGGATAAGCCATGCCACGTTCTCTCAAGAAAGGTCCTTTTATTGACCTGCACTTGCTGAAGAAGGTAGAGAAAGCGGTGGAAAGCGGAGACAAGAAGCCCCTGCGCACCTGGTCCCGTCGTTCAACGATCTTTCCTAACATGATCGGTTTGACCATCGCTGTCCATAATGGTCGTCAGCACGTTCCGGTATTTGTTTCCGACGAAATGGTCGGTCACAAACTGGGTGAATTCGCACCGACTCGTACTTATCGCGGCCACGCTGCTGATAAAAAAGCGAAGAAGAAATAAGGTAGGAGGAAGAGATGGAAACTATCGCTAAACATCGCCATGCTCGTTCTTCTGCTCAGAAGGTTCGCCTTGTTGCTGACCTGATTCGCGGTAAGAAAGTGTCGCAGGCTCTGGATATTCTGACCTACACCAACAAGAAAGCGGCTGTACTGGTCAAGAAAGTTCTGGAATCTGCCATTGCTAACGCTGAACACAACGATGGCGCTGACATTGACGATCTGAAAGTTACGAAAATTTTCGTAGACGAAGGCCCGAGCATGAAGCGCATTATGCCGCGTGCAAAAGGTCGTGCAGATCGCATCCTGAAGCGCACCAGCCACATTACTGTGGTTGTGTCCGATCGCTGAGACTCTGGAGACTAGCAATGGGTCAGAAAGTACATCCTAATGGTATTCGCCTGGGTATTGTAAAACCATGGAACTCTACCTGGTTTGCGAACACCAAAGAATTCGCTGACAACCTGGACAGCGATTTTAAAGTACGTCAGTACCTGACGAAGGAACTGGCTAAAGCGTCTGTATCTCGTATCGTTATCGAGCGTCCGGCTAAGAGCATCCGTGTGACCATTCACACTGCTCGCCCGGGTATCGTTATCGGTAAAAAAGGTGAAGACGTAGAAAAACTGCGTAAGGTCGTAGCGGATATCGCTGGCGTTCCTGCACAGATCAATATCGCCGAAGTTCGTAAACCTGAACTGGACGCTAAACTGGTTGCTGACAGCATCACTTCTCAGCTGGAACGTCGTGTTATGTTCCGTCGTGCGATGAAGCGTGCTGTACAGAACGCAATGCGTCTGGGCGCTAAAGGTATCAAAGTTGAAGTTAGCGGTCGTCTGGGCGGCGCGGAAATCGCACGTACCGAATGGTACCGTGAAGGTCGCGTACCGCTGCACACTCTGCGTGCTGACATCGACTACAACACCTCTGAAGCGCACACCACTTACGGTGTAATCGGCGTTAAAGTGTGGATCTTCAAAGGCGAGATCCTGGGTGGTATGGCTGCTGTTGAACAACCGGAAAAACCGGCTGCTCAACCGAAAAAGCAGCAGCGTAAAGGCCGTAAATAAGGAGCGTCGCTGATGTTACAACCAAAGCGTACAAAATTCCGTAAAATGCACAAAGGCCGTAACCGCGGTCTGGCTGCTGGCGCGGATGTTAGCTTCGGCAGCTTCGGCCTGAAAGCTGTTGGCCGTGGTCGTCTGACTGCCCGTCAGATCGAAGCAGCACGTCGTGCTATGACCCGTGCAGTTAAGCGTCAAGGTAAGATCTGGATCCGTGTATTCCCGGACAAACCGATCACTGAAAAGCCGCTGGCAGTGCGTATGGGTAAAGGTAAAGGTAACGTGGAGTATTGGGTTGCCTTGATTCAGCCGGGTAAAGTCCTGTATGAAATGGACGGCGTACCGGAAGAGCTGGCCCGTGAAGCATTCAAGCTGGCAGCAGCGAAACTGCCGATTAAAACCACCTTTGTAACTAAGACGGTGATGTAATGAAAGCAAAAGAGCTGCGTGAGAAGAGCGTTGAAGAGCTGAACACCGAGCTGCTGAACTTGCTGCGTGAGCAGTTCAACCTGCGTATGCAGGCTGCAAGTGGCCAGCTGCAACAGTCTCACCTGTTGAAGCAAGTGCGTCGTGATGTCGCACGCGTTAAGACTTTACTGACTGAGAAGGCGGGTGCGTAATGACCGATAAAATCCGTACTCTGCAAGGTCGCGTGGTTAGCGACAAAATGGAGAAATCCATTGTTGTTGCTATCGAACGTTTTGTGAAACACCCGATCTACGGTAAATTCATCAAGCGTACGACCAAAATGCACGTACATGACGAGAACAACGAATGCGGTATCGGCGACGTGGTAGAAATCCGCGAATGCCGTCCGCTGTCCAAGACTAAATCCTGGACTCTGGTTCGCGTTGTAGAGAAAGCGGTTCTGTAATACAGTACGCATTCTCAACGAATAAACGGCTCAGCGATGGGCCGTTTATTTTTTCTACCCATATCTGATTTGCGGTGTTATAATGCCGCGCCCTCGATATGGGGTTTTTTTAACGACCTGATTTTCGGGTCTCAGTAGTAGTTGACATTAGCGGAGCACTAAAATGATCCAAGAACAGACTATGCTGAACGTCGCCGACAACTCCGGTGCACGTCGCGTAATGTGTATCAAGGTTCTGGGTGGCTCGCACCGTCGCTACGCAGGCGTAGGCGACATCATTAAGATCACCATCAAAGAAGCAATTCCGCGTGGTAAGGTCAAAAAAGGTGATGTGCTGAAGGCGGTAGTGGTGCGCACCAAGAAGGGTGTTCGTCGCCCGGACGGTTCTGTCATTCGCTTCGATGGTAATGCATGCGTTATTCTGAACAATAACAGCGAGCAGCCTATCGGTACGCGTATTTTTGGGCCGGTAACTCGTGAACTTCGTAACGAGAAGTTCATGAAAATTATCTCTCTGGCACCAGAAGTACTCTAAGGAGCGAATCATGGCAGCGAAAATCCGTCGTGATGACGAAGTTATCGTGTTAACCGGTAAAGATAAAGGTAAGCGCGGTAAAGTTAAGAATGTCCTGTCTTCCGGCAAGGTCATTGTTGAAGGTATCAACCTGGTTAAGAAACACCAGAAGCCGGTTCCGGCTCTGAACCAACCAGGCGGCATCGTTGAAAAAGAAGCTGCAATTCAGGTTTCTAACGTTGCTATCTTCAATGCGGCAACCGGTAAGGCTGACCGTGTAGGCTTTAGATTCGAAGACGGTAAAAAAGTCCGTTTCTTCAAGTCTAACAGCGAAACTATCAAGTAATTTGGAGTAGTACGATGGCGAAACTGCATGATTACTACAAAGACGAAGTAGTTAAAAAACTCATGACCGAGTTTAACTACAATTCTGTCATGCAAGTCCCTCGGGTCGAGAAGATCACCCTGAACATGGGTGTTGGTGAAGCGATCGCTGACAAGAAACTGCTGGATAACGCAGCAGCAGACCTGACAGCAATCTCCGGTCAAAAACCGTTGATCACCAAAGCACGCAAATCTGTTGCAGGCTTCAAAATCCGTCAGGGCTATCCGATCGGCTGTAAAGTAACTCTGCGTGGCGAACGCATGTGGGAGTTCTTTGAGCGCCTGATCACTATTGCTGTTCCTCGTATCCGTGACTTCCGTGGCTTGTCCGCTAAGTCATTCGACGGTCGTGGTAACTACAGCATGGGTGTCCGTGAGCAGATCATCTTCCCAGAAATCGACTACGATAAAGTCGACCGCGTTCGTGGTTTGGATATTACCATTACCACTACTGCGAAATCTGACGAAGAAGGCCGTGCTCTGCTGGCTGCCTTTGACTTCCCGTTCCGCAAGTAAGGTAGGGTTACTAAATGGCTAAGCAATCAATGAAAGCACGCGAAGTAAAACGCGTAGCTTTAGCTGATAAATACTTCGCGAAACGCGCTGAACTGAAAGCGATCATCTCTGATGTGAACGCAACCGACGAAGATCGTTGGAATGCGGTTCTTAAGCTGCAGACTCTGCCGCGTGATTCCAGCCCGTCACGTCAGCGTAACCGCTGCCGTCAAACTGGTCGTCCGCACGCTTTCCTGCGGAAGTTCGGGTTGAGCCGTATTAAGGTCCGTGAAGCCGCTATGCGCGGTGAAATTCCGGGTCTGAAAAAGGCTAGCTGGTAATTGTCACCAATTGAATCACGGGAGTAAAGACAGATGAGCATGCAAGATCCGATCGCGGATATGCTGACCCGTATCCGTAACGGTCAGGCCGCGAACAAAGCTGCGGTCACCATGCCTTCCTCCAAGCTGAAAGTGGCAATTGCCAACGTGCTGAAGGAAGAAGGTTTTATTGAAGATTTTAAAGTTGAAGGCGACACCAAGCCGGAACTGGAACTGACTCTTAAGTATTTCCAGGGTAAAGCTGTTGTAGAAAGCATTCAGCGTGTCAGCCGCCCAGGTCTGCGCATCTACAAACGTAAAGATGAGCTGCCGAAAGTTATGGCCGGTCTGGGTATCGCGGTTGTTTCTACCTCTAAAGGTGTTATGACTGATCGTGCAGCGCGCCAGGCTGGTCTTGGTGGCGAAATTATCTGCTACGTAGCCTAATCGGAGGAAAAAATGTCTCGTGTTGCTAAAGCACCGGTCGTTGTTCCTGCCGGCGTTGATGTCAAAATCAACGGTCAGGTTATTACGATCAAAGGTAAAAACGGCGAGCTGACTCGTACTCTCAACGATGCTGTTGAAGTTAAACATGCAGATAATGCACTGACCTTCGGTCCGCGTGATGGTTACGCTGACGGTTGGGCACAGGCTGGTACCGCGCGTGCCCTGCTGAACTCAATGGTTATCGGTGTTACCGAAGGCTTCACTAAGAAGCTGCAGCTGGTTGGTGTAGGTTATCGTGCAGCGGTTAAAGGGAACGTAGTAAACCTGTCCCTGGGTTTCTCTCATCCTGTAGACCACGAGCTGCCGGCAGGTATTACTGCTGAATGTCCATCACAGACTGAAATCGTGCTGAAAGGCGCTGATAAGCAGGTGATCGGCCAGGTTGCAGCAGATCTGCGCGCCTACCGTCGTCCTGAGCCTTATAAAGGCAAGGGTGTTCGTTACGCCGACGAAGTCGTGCGTACCAAAGAGGCTAAGAAGAAGTAAGGTAACACTATGGATAAGAAATCTGCTCGTATCCGTCGTGCGACCCGCGCACGCCGCAAGCTCAAAGAGCTGGGCGCAACTCGCCTGGTGGTACATCGTACCCCGCGTCATATTTACGCACAGGTAATTGCACCGAACGGTTCTGAAGTTCTGGTAGCTGCTTCTACTGTAGAAAAAGCTATTGCTGAACAACTGAAGTACACCGGTAACAAAGACGCTGCAGCAGCTGTGGGTAAAGCTGTCGCTGAACGCGCTCTGGAAAAAGGCATCAAAGATGTGTCCTTTGACCGTTCCGGGTTCCAATATCATGGTCGTGTCCAGGCACTGGCAGATGCTGCCCGTGAAGCTGGCCTTCAGTTCTAAGGTAGAGGTGTAAGATGGCTCACATCGAAAAACAAGCTGGCGAACTGCAGGAAAAGCTGATCGCGGTAAACCGCGTATCTAAAACCGTTAAAGGTGGTCGTATTTTCTCCTTCACAGCTCTGACTGTTGTTGGTGATGGTAATGGCCGCGTAGGTTTTGGTTACGGTAAAGCGCGTGAAGTTCCAGCAGCGATCCAGAAAGCGATGGAAAAAGCCCGTCGCAATATGATTAACGTCGCGCTGAACAACGGCACCCTGCAACACCCGGTTAAAGGTGTTCACACGGGTTCTCGTGTATTCATGCAGCCAGCTTCCGAAGGTACCGGTATCATCGCCGGTGGTGCAATGCGCGCCGTTCTGGAAGTTGCTGGGGTTCATAACGTTCTGGCTAAAGCATATGGTTCCACCAACCCGATCAACGTGGTTCGTGCAACTATTGATGGCCTGGAAAATATGAATTCTCCAGAAATGGTCGCTGCCAAGCGTGGTAAATCCGTTGAAGAAATTCTGGGGAAATAAGCCATGGCAAAGACTATTAAAATTACTCAAACCCGCAGTGCAATCGGTCGTCTGCCGAAACACAAGGCAACGCTGCTTGGCCTGGGTCTGCGTCGTATTGGTCACACCGTAGAACGCGAGGATACTCCTGCTGTTCGTGGTATGGTCAACGCGGTTTCCTTCATGGTTAAAGTTGAGGAGTAAGAGATGCGTTTAAATACTCTGTCTCCGGCCGAAGGCTCCAAAAAGGCGGGTAAACGCCTGGGTCGTGGTATCGGTTCTGGCCTCGGTAAAACCGGTGGTCGTGGTCACAAAGGTCAGAAGTCTCGTTCTGGCGGTGGCGTACGTCGCGGTTTCGAGGGTGGTCAGATGCCTCTGTACCGTCGTCTGCCGAAATTCGGCTTCACTTCTCGTAAAGCAGCGATTACAGCCGAAGTTCGTCTGTCTGACCTGGCTAAAGTAGAAGGCGGCGTTGTAGACCTGAACACGCTGAAAGCAGCAAACATTATCGGTATCCAGATCGAGTTCGCGAAAGTGATCCTGGCTGGCGAAGTCACTACTCCGGTAACTGTTCGTGGCCTGCGTGTTACTAAAGGCGCTCGTGCTGCTATCGAAGCTGCTGGCGGTAAAATCGAGGAATAAGTAGCAGATGGCTAAACAACCGGGATTAGATTTTCAAAGTGCCAAAGGTGGCTTAGGCGAGCTGAAACGCAGACTGCTGTTTGTTATCGGCGCGCTGATTGTGTTCCGTATTGGCTCTTTTATTCCGATCCCTGGTATTGATGCCGCTGTACTTGCCAAACTGCTTGAGCAACAGCGAGGCACCATCATTGAAATGTTTAACATGTTCTCTGGTGGTGCTCTCAGCCGTGCTTCTATCTTTGCCCTGGGGATCATGCCGTATATTTCGGCGTCGATCATTATCCAGCTGCTGACGGTGGTCCACCCAACGCTGGCGGAAATTAAGAAAGAAGGGGAGTCTGGTCGTCGTAAGATCAGCCAGTACACCCGTTACGGTACTTTGGTGTTGGCGATATTCCAGTCGATCGGTATTGCTACCGGTCTGCCGAATATGCCTGGTATGCAGGGCCTGGTGATGAACCCAGGCTTTGCGTTCTATTTCACCGCTGTTGTAAGTCTGGTTACAGGAACCATGTTCCTGATGTGGCTCGGCGAACAGATTACTGAGCGTGGTATCGGCAACGGTATCTCAATCATCATCTTCGCTGGTATCGTTGCGGGACTCCCGCCAGCCATTGCCCATACTATCGAGCAAGCGCGTCAAGGCGACCTGCACTTCCTCGTGTTGCTGTTGGTTGCAGTATTAGTATTTGCAGTGACGTTCTTTGTAGTCTTCGTTGAACGTGGTCAACGCCGTATTGTGGTAAACTACGCCAAACGTCAGCAAGGTCGTCGTGTCTATGCTGCACAGAGCACACATTTACCGCTGAAAGTGAATATGGCGGGGGTAATCCCGGCAATCTTCGCTTCCAGTATTATTCTGTTCCCGGCGACCATCGCGTCATGGTTCGGGGGCGGTACTGGTTGGAACTGGCTGACAACAATTTCGCTGTATTTGCAGCCTGGGCAACCGCTTTATGTGTTACTCTATGCGTCTGCAATCATCTTCTTCTGTTTCTTCTACACGGCGTTGGTTTTCAACCCGCGTGAAACAGCAGATAACCTGAAGAAGTCCGGTGCATTTGTACCAGGAATTCGTCCGGGAGAGCAAACGGCGAAGTATATCGATAAAGTAATGACCCGCCTGACTTTGGTTGGTGCGCTTTACATTACTTTTATCTGCCTGATCCCGGAGTTCATGCGTGATGCAATGAAAGTACCGTTCTACTTCGGTGGGACCTCACTGCTTATCGTTGTTGTCGTGATTATGGACTTTATGGCTCAAGTGCAAACTCTGATGATGTCCAGTCAGTATGAGTCTGCATTGAAGAAGGCGAACCTGAAAGGCTACGGCCGTTAATTGGTCGCCTGAGAAGTTACGGAGAGTAAAAATGAAAGTTCGTGCTTCCGTCAAGAAATTATGCCGTAACTGCAAAATCGTTAAGCGTGATGGCGTCATCCGTGTGATTTGCAGTGCCGAGCCGAAGCATAAACAGCGCCAAGGCTGATTTTTTCGCATATTTTTCTTGCAAAGTTGGGTTGAGCTGGCTAGATTAGCCAGCCAATCTTTTGTATGTCTGTACGTTTCCATTTGAGTATCCTGAAAACGGGCTTTTCAGCATGGTACGTACATATTAAATAGTAGGAGTGCATAGTGGCCCGTATAGCAGGCATTAACATTCCTGATCAGAAACACGCCGTGATCGCGTTAACTTCGATCTACGGTGTCGGCAAGACCCGTTCTAAAGCTATTCTGGCTGCCGCGGGTATCGCTGAAAATGTTAAGATCAGTGAGCTGTCTGAAGAACAAATCGACACGCTGCGTGACGAAGTTGCCAAATTTGTCGTTGAAGGTGATCTGCGCCGTGAAATCAGCATGAGCATCAAGCGCCTGATGGATCTTGGTTGCTATCGCGGTTTGCGTCATCGTCGTGGTCTCCCGGTTCGCGGTCAGCGTACCAAGACCAACGCTCGTACCCGTAAGGGTCCGCGCAAACCGATCAAGAAATAATCGGGGTGATTGAATAATGGCAAAGGCACCAGTTCGCGCACGTAAACGTGTAAGAAAACAAGTCTCTGACGGCGTGGCTCATATCCATGCTTCTTTCAACAACACCATCGTGACTATTACCGATCGTCAGGGTAACGCGCTGGGTTGGGCAACAGCCGGTGGTTCCGGTTTCCGTGGTTCTCGCAAATCCACTCCGTTTGCAGCTCAGGTTGCAGCAGAGCGTTGCGCTGACGCCGTGAAAGAATACGGTATCAAGAATCTGGAAGTTATGGTTAAAGGTCCGGGTCCAGGCCGCGAATCTACTATTCGTGCACTGAACGCCGCTGGTTTCCGCATCACTAATATTACTGATGTGACTCCGATCCCTCATAACGGTTGTCGTCCGCCGAAAAAACGTCGCGTATAACGCTTCGTTTTCCAGGTTTGTTGGAGAAAGAAAATGGCAAGATATTTGGGTCCTAAGCTCAAGCTGAGCCGTCGTGAGGGCACCGACTTATTCCTTAAGTCTGGCGTTCGCGCGATCGATACCAAGTGTAAAATTGAACAAGCTCCTGGCCAGCACGGTGCGCGTAAACCGCGTCTGTCTGACTATGGTGTGCAGTTGCGTGAAAAGCAAAAAGTTCGCCGTATCTACGGTGTGCTGGAGCGTCAGTTCCGTAACTACTACAAAGAAGCAGCACGTCTGAAAGGCAACACCGGTGAAAACCTGTTGGCTCTGCTGGAAGGTCGTCTGGACAACGTTGTATACCGTATGGGCTTCGGCGCCACTCGTGCAGAAGCACGCCAGCTGGTTAGCCATAAAGCAATTATGGTAAACGGTCGTGTTGTTAACATCGCTTCTTATCAGGTTAGTCCGAATGACGTTGTTAGCATTCGTGAGAAAGCGAAGAAGCAGTCTCGCGTGAAAGCCGCTCTGGAGCTGGCTGAGCAGCGTGAAAAGCCAACCTGGCTGGAAGTTGATGCTGGCAAGATGGAAGGTACGTACAAGCGTAAGCCTGAGCGTTCTGATCTGTCTGCGGACATTAACGAACACCTGATCGTCGAGCTTTACTCCAAGTAAAGCTTAGTACCAAAGAGAGGACACAATGCAGGGTTCTGTGACAGAGTTTCTAAAACCGCGCCTGGTAGATATCGAGCAAGTGAGTTCGACGCACGCCAAGGTGACCCTTGAGCCTTTAGAGCGTGGCTTCGGCCATACTCTGGGTAACGCACTGCGCCGTATTCTGCTCTCATCGATGCCGGGTTGCGCGGTGACCGAGGTTGAGATTGATGGTGTACTACATGAGTACAGCACCAAAGAAGGCGTTCAGGAAGACATCCTGGAAATCCTGCTCAACCTGAAAGGGCTGGCGGTGAGAGTTCAGGGTAAAGATGAAGTTATTCTTACCTTGAATAAATCTGGCATTGGCCCTGTGACTGCAGCCGATATCACCCATGATGGTGATGTCGAAATCGTCAAGCCGCAGCACGTGATCTGCCACCTGACCGATGAGAACGCGTCTATTAGCATGCGTATCAAAGTTCAGCGCGGACGTGGTTATGTGCCGGCTTCTACCCGAATTCATTCGGAAGAAGATGAGCGCCCAATTGGCCGTTTGCTGGTCGACGCATGCTACAGCCCTGTAGAGCGTATTGCCTACAATGTTGAAGCAGCGCGTGTAGAACAGCGTACCGACCTGGACAAGCTGGTCATCGAAATGGAAACCAACGGCACAATCGATCCTGAAGAGGCGATTCGTCGTGCGGCAACCATTCTGGCTGAACAACTGGAAGCTTTCGTTGATTTACGTGATGTACGTCAGCCGGAAGTGAAAGAAGAGAAACCAGAATTCGATCCGATCCTGCTGCGCCCTGTTGACGATCTGGAATTGACTGTCCGCTCTGCTAACTGCCTTAAAGCAGAAGCTATCCACTATATCGGTGATCTGGTACAGCGTACCGAGGTTGAGCTACTTAAGACGCCTAACCTGGGTAAAAAATCTCTTACTGAGATTAAAGACGTGCTGGCTTCCCGTGGACTGTCTCTGGGTATGCGCCTGGAAAACTGGCCACCGGCAAGCATCGCTGACGAGTAACCGGATCACAGGTTAAGGTTTTACTGAGAAGGATAAGGTCATGCGCCATCGTAAGAGTGGTCGTCAACTGAACCGCAACAGCAGCCATCGCCAGGCTATGTTCCGCAATATGGCAGGTTCACTGGTTCGTCATGAAATCATCAAGACGACCCTGCCTAAAGCGAAAGAGCTGCGTCGCGTAGTTGAGCCGCTGATTACTCTTGCCAAGACTGATAGCGTTGCTAATCGTCGTCTGGCATTCGCCCGTACTCGTGATAACGAGATCGTGGCAAAACTGTTTAACGAGCTGGGCCCGCGTTTCGCGAGCCGCGCCGGTGGTTACACTCGTATTCTGAAGTGTGGCTTCCGTGCAGGTGACAACGCGCCGATGGCATACATCGAGCTGGTTGATCGCTCTGAATCGAAAGCAGAAGCTGCTGCAGAGTAATCTGCAGTAACGTAAAAAAACCCGCTTCGGCGGGTTTTTTTATATCCGTAATATTCAGACATTATCTACAATGTCTGTACTCTTTTTGTTCATTCCCTGGAGCTTATTATGTGGTTACTTGACCAGTGGGCAGAGCGTCATATAGCTGAAGCACAAGCGAATGGGGAGTTTGACAACCTTGCGGGTCGCGGTGAACCGCTGACGCTTGATGATGATTCACACGTTCCGCCCGAACTGCGGGCTGGCTATCGTCTGTTAAAAAATGCGGGTTGTCTGCCGCCGGCGTTGGAGCAGCGCAAAGAAGCTATCCAGTTGCTTGATATACTGAAAGGTATTCGGCAGGATGAGCCTCAATATCATGAGGTCAGTCGACGTTTGTCTTTGCTTGAACTTAAATTGCGTCAGGCTGGACTGAGTACAGATTTTATGCGCGGCACATATGCAGACAAATTGCTGCATAAAATTAACGACCATTAACGGAGAATGTATGTATCGCATTGGTGAGCTGGCAAAGCTGGCAGAAGTCACGCCTGATACCATTCGCTACTATGAAAAGCAGCAGATGATGGAGCATGAGGTACGTACTGAAGGCGGGTTTCGGCTGTATACGGAAAACGATCTTCAGCGGCTTAAGTTTATTCGGCATGCGCGACAGTTGGGTTTTACGCTTGAGTCGATCCGTGAACTTTTATCGATCCGAATTGATCCGGAACATCACACATGCCAGGAGTCTAAAAGCATTGTGCAGGAGCGACTACAGGAAGTTGAAGCCAGAATTATGGAGCTACAGGCAATGCAGCGTTCGTTACAAAGACTTAATGATGCTTGCTGCGGAACGGCACATAGCAGTGTCTATTGTTCTATTCTGGAGGCGCTGGAGCAGGGGGCCAGTGGTACGACGTCGGGCTGTTGATTTTTTAAACTGACAGGAATACACTCGCGCCGTTAGATCACCCAATCTGGAGATATTATGAGCCGTTATCAGCATAAGAAAGGGCAGATAAAGGATAATGCCATAGAGGCATTGTTACACGATCCCCTTTTCAGGCAGCGTGTCGAAAAAAATAAGAAAGGTAAAGGAAGCTATCTGCGTAAAGGTAAACACGGTAATCGAGGGAACTGGGAGGCCAGTGGCAAGAAAGTAAGGTGCTTTTTTACCACTGGCCTTCTGGGTATTAAGAACGGTTATTTTGCTCTTTCAGTAGGTCGCGGATTTCGCCCAATAGCACTTCTTCTTTAGAAGGCGCAGCCGGGGCTGCCGGCTCTTCTGCTTTTTTACGGTTGAGTTTATTGATAAGCTTAATGGCAACAAAAATAGCAAATGCCACAATCACAAAATCAAATACGTTCTGAATAAACACGCCGTAATGCATGACGACCGCCGGGATATCTCCCTGCGCTTCGCGTAGCGTAAAAGCAAATTGTTTAAAGTCGATCCCGCCAATTAACAATCCCAATGGTGGCATAATGATATCGGCAACCAGTGAAGAAACAATCTTCCCGAATGCCGCGCCAATAATGACACCTACTGCCAAATCCACAACATTCCCGCGCATCGCGAACTCGCGAAATTCTTTAATAAAACTCATTTTTATTCTCCCTATGCAGCTGACGTTTATAAGTTTAACAAATGCTAAGGCATTTTCCATTTACGGCTTCTGTTTAGCTAAATTAATTAAACCTTGATAAATAAAGGGAATTAAAAAGGGCGCAGAAGAAGCGCCCCTTAAATTACAGGAAGAAAGGACTTGGCTGGAATAAGCGCTCGACGTCAGTGATGAATTTTTTATCCGTCAGGAACATAATCACGTGATCGCCTTGCTCAATACGTAAATTATCATTGGCAATCATGACATCGTTACCACGAACAACTGCCCCAATAATGGTACCTGGCGGGAGTTTAATTTCGTCAATGACGCGGCCTACCACGCGGGAGGTGCTTTCATCGCCATGCGCTACGGCCTCGATGGCTTCCGCGACACCGCGACGCAATGAGGAAACGCCCACGATATCCGCTTTACGTACATGACTCAGTAATGCTGAGATGGTGGCCTGCTGTGGCGAAATTGCAATATCAATAACGCTGCCCTGTACAAGATCGACATAGGCCCGACGCTGAATCAGCACCATGACTTTTTTGGCACCCATTCGTTTGGCGAGCATCGCTGACATAATGTTGGCTTCATCGTCGTTGGTGACAGCAATAAACAGATCGACCTGATCAATATGCTCTTCCGCCAGCAACTCCTGATCGGACGCGTCGCCAAAAAAGACAATTGTGTTTTGCAGCTTCTCGGCCAACTCGGCGGCGCGTTGCTGATCGCGTTCGATCAATTTGACGCTATAATCTTTTTCCAGGCGTCTTGCCAACCCTGCCCCGATATTGCCGCCGCCAACCAGCATGATACGTTTGTAAGGTTTTTCCAGACGCTGTAATTCGCTCATTACCGCACGAATATGCTGTGAGGCAGCAATAAAGAAGACTTCGTCCCCCGCTTCCACAATCGTCGACCCTTGCGGACGGATAGGCCGGTCATGGCGGAAAATTGCCGCTACGCGGGTATCAATGTGCGGCATATGTTCCCGCATCGTTGATAGCGCATTACCAATCAACGGACCGCCATAATACGCTTTTACCACCGCCAGGCTGACTTTGCCTTCGGCAAAATTTACCACCTGCAATGCCCCGGGATACTCGATCAGGCGGTAAATATTATCAATTACCAGCTGTTCCGGGGCGATTAGATGATCAATCGGGACGGCTTCGGAATGAAAGAGCTTATCCGCATCGCGAACATAGTCCGGGGAACGAATACGTGCGATACGGTTTGGCGTGTTAAATAGCGAATAGGCTACCTGACAGGCAACCATATTGGTTTCATCTGAACTGGTGACAGCGACCAGCATATCCGCGTCGTCAGCGCCAGCTTCGCGTAGCACGCGGGGATGAGAACCATGCCCTTGTACTACGCGCAGATCGAACTTATCCTGCAAACTACGTAGCCGTTCGCCGTTAGTGTCAACTACTGTGATGTCATTGTTTTCGCCGACCAGGTTTTCCGCCAGGGTCCCGCCAACCTGCCCTGCACCCAGTATGATAATTTTCATCAGTCGTGGCCCGTTATCTCATCACTTTTTGATTAGCTTAGCGTAAAAGAATCCATCACCTTCTTCTGCCCCCGGTAGATTTTGTTGTCCCGGCTGGTCTGGTATTCCCGTTTGGCTAAGCATGGCATTCGGAGTACGTTGCAAAAAAGCGTGGATCTGATCGCTATTTTCTTCCGGTAGTACGGAACAGGTAGCGTAAACCAATGTCCCGCCGGGCTTCAGGCGTGGCCAAACAGCGTCAAGAATTTCCGCCTGTAATTGCGCCAGTTCCGCGATATCGCGATCGCGACGTAGCCATTTGATATCCGGATGCCGGCGGATGACGCCGGTTGCAGAACAGGGCGCATCCAGCAAAATACGGTCGAACTGTTGCTCGCCGCACCACTGCAAAGGGTAACGTCCATCGCCCTGCTTAACCGTAGCCTTCATTCCCAGGCGTTTGAGATTGTCATAAACGCGGGAAAGACGTTGCTCATCGACATCAACAGCCATGACGTGTGCTTCTGGGGCGGCTTCGAGAATATGCGTGGTTTTGCCGCCAGGCGCGGCGCACAGATCCAGAATGTGCTCACCGTTCTGCGGTGCGAGTAATGCCACACAGCCCTGAGCGGAGGCATCCTGTACCGTCACCCACCCTTGATCGAAACCGGGTAAGCTATGTACCGCTGCCGGAAATTCAAGGCGAATAGCGTCCGGATAGGCCGGGTGTGTAAAGCCTTTCATTCCAGCTTCTTCAAGCAAAGCCAACCAGCTATCTCGCGAATGGTGATTACGATTAACACGCAGCCACATCGGCGGACGCTGATTATTGGCCCCGACAATAGCTTCCCACTGGGTGGGGTACGCTTTCTGCAGGCGTTTCAACAGCCAGGACGGATGTAGAAAACGCCCTTCGCTGTTCGCAAATTCAGCCAACAACCCCTCTTGCTGACGCTGAAACTGGCGGAGCACACCATTAATCAGCCCCTTGAACTGTGGACGCTTGATAGCTATTGCACCTTCAACGGTTTCTGCCAGCGCCGCATGTGGAGGAATGCGTGTGTACAACAGCTGATAAAAGCCGACCATAATTAAGTAATGTATGGTGCGCTGTTTGCCGGTCATTGGACGAGACATCAGCTTGTTGATCAGCCATTCCAGTTGTGAAAGGGTACGCAGGACGCCAAAGCATAGCTCCTGAAGCAGCGCCTTATCTTTATCGGACACTTTTTGTTGTAGCGCCGGCAGGACATTACTTAATGATTGCCCTTGCTCGACCACTTTTTCAACGGCTTGTGCTGCCAGGCTACGTATATTGAGTTGTTTTTTCATAACCACAAAATAAAAATGCCCGGAAATACCGGGCGTAAGAGGAGGTGACCGTCAGGCCAGACGGTTGCCAGGAACAAACCATTCCCGACGTGAATTTAAAAGATCCTGGGCACTCATCGCCTTTTTCCCTGCAGGTTGTAGCGAGAGCAGATTGAGAATACCGTTGCCTGTTGCTACCTGAATTCCCTGCTTAGTTGCGTCCAGGATAGTTCCTGGCTCCGCCTGACACGCAGAGTCAATCACCGAGGCACCCCAGACTTTAACTGGCTGCCCGTCAATTTCAATCCAGCTCATAGGCCAGGGATTGAAAGCACGAATACAGCGCTCCAGTTGAGCGGCAGACATCGACCAGTCTATACGGGCTTCTTCTTTGCTGAGTTTTTCGGCATACGTGACAAGCGCTTCATCCTGCACTTCTGGTTTTACCGTACCGTCAGCCAGTTGCTTAAGCGTTTCGATAAGCCCCTGCGGGCCAAGCTCGGCCAGTTTATTATAGAGCGAACCACTGGTATCTTCCGGCGTAATGGGGCAGGCCAGCTTGTGCAACATATCACCAGTGTCCAACCCAACGTCCATTTGCATGATAGTCACACCCGTCTCGGCATCACCTGCCCACAGAGAGCGTTGAATCGGGGCGGCACCGCGCCAGCGTGGAAGCAAGGAGCCATGCACGTTGATACACCCGAGTCTCGGCATATCTAATACCGATTTGGGAAGAATCAGGCCATACGCAACCACTACCATTACATCCGCATGTAAATCAGCAACCAGATGTTGGTTTTCCTGAGGACGAAGCGACGCGGGCTGGAAAATGGCCAGGCCTTTCTCTTCTGCCAGCACTTTTACCGGGCTGGGCATCAACTTTTTGCCGCGGCCTGCTGGACGGTCGGGTTGGGTAAATACGCCGACAACGTTATGTCCAGAAGTTAGCAGCGCGTCAAGATGACGCGCTGCAAAGTCAGGTGTACCCGCAAAAATAATACGTAGTGAGTCTGACACGTTGGTTCTTGTCCTTTAAGCCCGGGCATTCAGGCGGTCGAGTTTTTCTACTTTCTGACGAATACGTTGTTGCTTCAGCGGCGACAGATAATCGATAAACAACTTACCGACAAGGTGATCCATCTCATGCTGGATACAGATTGCCAGCAAACCATCAGCCTCAAGCTCAAACGGTTTGCCTTCGCGATCCAGCGCGCGAATTTTCACTTTCTCGGCGCGCGGTACTAAAGCGCGCTGTTCCGGAATTGACAGACAGCCTTCTTCGATACCCGTTTCGCCACTTTTCTCCAGCAACTCCGGGTTAATGAGTACCAGCCGCTCATCGCGGTTTTCCGAAACGTCAATCACGATGATCCGCTGGTGGATATCGACCTGCGTTGCTGCCAGACCAATACCTTCTTCCGCGTACATCGTCTCGAACATATCATCAACGATACGCTGAATTTCTGCATTCACTTCTTCAACCGGCTTTGCGACTTTGCGAAGGCGCTCGTCCGGAATATGTAACACTTGCAAAACTGACATAATTATCCAGAGTCGTGTTCAGGAGTTGAAAAGATTATTACCTCTATTCTAGACAAATCCCCACCTGATTGACAGCATCAGTGACCAATCGCAAAGATTGTTCAAACTGCTTGTGGCAGGGGAGGGGAGGGATGACCCGCACCGAAATTTGGTTACGTTTAATGTACGTCGGCGACCTTTATGGCGAGGCGATGTTAAAGATTGCAAATTTGCTTATTCACCAGCCTCAAATGAATCACGCGCATCTCCAGCACGTTGGTCTTACCGCGCGGCAAGCTGAACGTTTTTTACAGCTTCCAGCAGGTGCGCTTGAAGAGACGTTACGCTGGCTTGAACTACCGCAGCACCATTTTCTGTGTGCGGATAGTGAGATTTATCCTCCCCAACTGCGTGCTATTGACGATTATCCCGGCGCTATTTTTATTGACGGCGATCCCACCAGCTTGCATACCTGTCAGCTTGCTGTTGTAGGGAGCCGGACATTCTCCTGGTATGGCGAACGTTGGGGACGTCTGTTCTGCGAAAGCCTTGCAAAAAGTGGATTGACGATAACCAGCGGTTTGGCCCGGGGGATTGATGGCATTGCACACAATGCTGCGTTAAGCGTTGGTGGCAAAAGTGTAGCGGTGTTGGGGAATGGCCTGGCAAAGATTTACCCGCGTCGGCATGCTATGCTGGCGGAAAATTTGATTGCCGCCGGTGGCGCTGTGGTCTCAGAATTTCCACTTTCTACACCGCCATTGCCGCAAAACTTTCCACGTAGAAATCGAATCATCAGTGGGCTGAGCAAAGGTGTTCTGGTGATTGAGGCGGCGTCACGCAGTGGTTCGTTGGTGACGGCACGTTGTGCGCTTGAGCAGGGACGAGACGTCTTTGCGATACCCGGTCCCATGGGTAGCCCGGGAAGTGAAGGCACGCACTGGTTAATTAAACAGGGGGCTACGCTTGTGACGACGCCGGAGGATATTCTGGAAAACTTGCAATGCGGCTTACGGTGGTTGCCAGTTACGCCGGAAAATTCACTTTATTCACTAAATCAGAATGAGGTGGCATTGCCATTTCCTGAGCTCCTGGCTAACGTAGGAGATGAGGTAACACCTGTTGACGTCGTCGCTGAACGTGCCGGCCAACCTGTGCCAGCGGTAGTGGCTCAGCTACTCGAACTGGAGTTAGCAGGATGGATCGCAGCTGTACCCGGCGGCTATGTCCGATTAAGGAGGGCAAGCCATGTTCGACGTACTAATGTATTTGTTTGAAACATACATCCATAATGAAGCCGAGCTGCGCGTAGATCAGGACAGACTGGAGCGGGATCTTACCGATGCTGGATTCGATCGCGAAGACATCTACAATGCGCTGCTGTGGCTGGAAAAACTCGCTGACTATCAGGATGGCCTTGCGGAGCCCATGCAACTTGCTTCCGACCCTCTATCAATGCGTATTTATACGGTTGAAGAGTGTGACAGACTTGATGCCAGTTGCCGTGGATTCCTGCTATTCCTTGAGCAAATTCAGGTGCTAAGCCTCGAAACACGAGAAATGGTGATTGAGCGCGTACTGGCGCTGGATACCGCAGAGTTCGACCTGGAAGACCTGAAATGGGTTATTTTGATGGTGTTATTCAATATTCCGGGCTGTGAAAATGCATACCAGCAAATGGAAGAATTACTCTTTGAGGTAAATGAAGGTATGCTGCATTAATAGGTGTTAATGCAGCATGAGTAAATATGGCTAAATCAGCACTGTTTTCGGTGCGTAAAAATGAGCCCTGCCCGCAGTGTGGGGCTGAACTGGTAATTCGATCCGGGAAGCATGGTCCGTTTCTCGGCTGTTCTCACTATCCGGAATGTGATTATGTTCGTCCGCTAAAGTCGTCTGCTGACGGACATATTGTCAAAGTTCTGGAGGGTAAACTTTGCCCTAATTGCGGCGCCGTGTTGGTGTTGCGGCAGGGACGTTTTGGCATGTTTATCGGATGTAGCGAGTATCCCATTTGTGAGCATACTGAACTCATTGATAAACCCGATGAAACTGCAATCGTTTGTCCACAATGTCAAAAAGGTCATCTGGTCCAACGCCGCTCTCGTTATGGCAAAACTTTTCATTCCTGCGATCGCTATCCAGAGTGTCAATTTGCCATTAACTATAAACCCGTAGCCGGAGAGTGCCCGGAGTGTCATTATCCGCTACTCATAGAAAAGAAAACCGCACAGAGCGTAAAGCGCTTTTGCGCCAGTAAACAATGTGGAAAGCCGGTTCCGGCGGAACAAAAAAGTGAATAATAACCTGCCAACGGAATCCATCGCTGCGGCGATAGAGGTTCTGAATAAAGAAAATGTCATCGCGTATCCAACAGAAGCTGTTTTCGGCGTCGGATGCGATCCTGATAGCGAAGTGGCCGTTACGCGTCTGCTGGAACTAAAACAGCGTCCTGTTGATAAGGGGTTAATTTTAATTGCTGCCAGTTTTGCGCAGTTAAAACCGTATATTGATGACAGCATACTTACCGCGGTACAGCGTAAAGTGGTATTTGACTGCTGGCCTGGGCCGGTAACGTTTGTTTTCCCTGCGCCAGCCACAACACCGCGTTGGCTGACGGGACGTTTTAATTCTCTGGCCGTCCGAGTTACCGACCATCCGTTGGTAATAGCACTATGCAATGCGTATGGTAAACCGTTGGTTTCTACCAGCGCTAACCTGAGCGGATTACCGCCATGCCGTACCGTTGAAGAAGTGCGTGCGCAATTTGGCAATGATTTCCCGGTGGTCGAAGGCGAAACGGGTGGACGTGTGAATCCTTCGGAAATTCGTGATGCCCTGACGGGCGAACTGTTTCGACAAGGATAACAAGATGGAAACCTATGCTGTTTTTGGAAACCCGATTGCGCACAGTAAATCGCCGTTTATTCATCAGCAGTTTGCTCAGCAACTGAATATTATTCATCCCTATGGCCGCGTACTGGCTCCCATTAATGATTTTATTAATACGCTTAATGGCTTTTTTGCCGCCGGCGGGAAAGGAGCTAACGTGACGGTACCTTTTAAAGAGGAGGCGTTTGCACGAGCGGATGAATTAACGGAGAGAGCATCGCTTGCGGGAGCTGTCAATACGCTAAAACGGCTGGAAGATGGTCGTTTGCTTGGCGATAATACCGACGGCATAGGTTTGTTAAGCGATCTAGAACGTTTAAATTTTATCCAGCCAGGATGGCGTGTTTTGCTGATTGGCGCGGGCGGCGCATCACGGGGCGTATTGTTACCTCTGCTTTCTCTGGATTGCGCGGTCACTATCACTAACCGAACAGCTTCACGTGCCGAAGAATTGGCGCAACTCTTTGCTCATACCGGCAGTGTTCATGCCACAGATATGGATAAGTTGGATGGTTGTGAGTTTGATCTGATTGTTAATGCAACCTCCAGTGGTATACAGGGCGAAATCCCGGCAATCCCGGCGTCTCTTATTCATTCTTCCCTCTGTTGCTATGATATGTTCTATCAAAAAGGGAATACGCCATTTCTCTCCTGGTGTGTACAACAGGGAGCAAAGCGATATGCAGATGGGCTGGGAATGCTGGTGGGGCAGGCGGCACATGCTGTTTTACTTTGGCACGGAGTATTACCGGAGGTCGATCCAGTGATTACGTTGCTGCAACAGGAATTATCAGCGTGAACCAGGCCATACAGTTCCCTGACCGTGAAGAGTGGAACACTGACGTCAGCGCTATCGTCTTTCCCGTCCTGGTCAATGGCGCCCAGTTAACGTGCGCCGTAAAAGGAGACGTACTGGCGCATCGCTTTGGCGGAGAAACGCCGGAACAGTGGTTAGCCGTTTTTCGTATATATCGCTGGGACCTGGAAGAAGAAGCTGAAGCGTTAATCCTGGCCCAGCAAGAGGACGATCACGGTTGGGTCTGGTTATCCTGAGAAAGATATTCATCCTTCCATTTTACATAGTTATTGGCAGAGTAACGCAGACCTGCTCTCTCAGTCTCGCTCAGGGGACGGATCTGTTTTACGGGGCTCCCAAGGTATAAATATCCGCTTTCCAGCCGTTTGTGCTGTGGCACCAGACTCCCCGCGCCGATCATTACCTCATCTTCTATTACTGCATCATCCAGCACAATGGAACCCATACCTACCAGTACACGGTTACCGATAGTACAGCCATGCAACATGACTTTATGACCCACGGTAACATCTTCTCCGACGATTAATGGATTGCCTTGTGGATTCGATGCGGACTTATGAGTTACGTGAAGAACACTACCATCCTGAATATTTGTACGAGCGCCTATCGCGACGTAATTTACATCACCACGAATAACAACAAGAGGCCAGATCCCAACATCATCTGCCAGACGGACATCGCCAATAACCACGCTGCTGGCATCGATCATCACGCGCTGGCCGATGTCAGGAAAAAGATCTTTATAAGGACGTAATGTGTCAGACATGTCTACCTCATTATAAATGAACAGTCATGAAGACTTTGGTTGCTTTGTCGGCGTTGTGCAAGAGGGAAAGCTATCAAAAAAGCGTCAGTTTGCGCAGGAATGGAGCGAAAGGGGTGAAAAATCAACAAACAGAAAAAAAGATCCAAAAAACGCTTGTGCAAAAAAATGGGATCCCTATAATGCGCCTCCATCGACACGGCGGATGTGAATCACTTCACACAAACAGCCGGCCGGTTGAAGAGAAAAATCCTGAAATTCAGGGTTGACTCTGAAAGAGGAAAGCGTAATATACGCCACCTCGCGACGGTGAGCTGAAAGCCGCGTCGCAACTGCTCTTTAACAATTTATCAGACAATCTGTGTGGGCACTCGAAGATACGGATTCTTGACGTCCTCGGACGAAAAATGAATACCAAGTCTCAAGAGTGAACACGTAATTCATTACGAAGTTTAATTCACGAGCATCAAACTTTTAAATTGAAGAGTTTGATCATGGCTCAGATTGAACGCTGGCGGCAGGCCTAACACATGCAAGTCGAACGGTAACAGGAAGCAGCTTGCTGCTTTGCTGACGAGTGGCGGACGGGTGAGTAATGTCTGGGAAACTGCCTGGTGGAGGGGGATAACTACTGGAAACGGTGGCTAATACCGCATAACGTCGCAAGACCAAAGAGGGGGACCTTCGGGCCTCTTGCCATCAGATGTGCCCAGATGGGATTAGCTTGTTGGTGGGGTAACGGCCCACCAAGGCGACGATCCCTAGCTGGTCTGAGAGGATGACCAGCCACACTGGAACTGAGACACGGTCCAGACTCCTACGGGAGGCAGCAGTGGGGAATATTGCACAATGGGCGCAAGCCTGATGCAGCCATGCCGCGTGTATGAAGAAGGCCTTCGGGTTGTAAAGTACTTTCAGCGGGGAGGAAGGCGACAAGGTTAATAACCTTGTTGATTGACGTTACCCGCAGAAGAAGCACCGGCTAACTCCGTGCCAGCAGCCGCGGTAATACGGAGGGTGCAAGCGTTAATCGGAATTACTGGGCGTAAAGCGCACGCAGGCGGTCTGTCAAGTCGGATGTGAAATCCCCGGGCTCAACCTGGGAACTGCATCCGAAACTGGCAGGCTTGAGTCTCGTAGAGGGGGGTAGAATTCCAGGTGTAGCGGTGAAATGCGTAGAGATCTGGAGGAATACCGGTGGCGAAGGCGGCCCCCTGGACGAAGACTGACGCTCAGGTGCGAAAGCGTGGGGAGCAAACAGGATTAGATACCCTGGTAGTCCACGCCGTAAACGATGTCGACTTGGAGGTTGTGCCCTTGAGGCGTGGCTTCCGGAGCTAACGCGTTAAGTCGACCGCCTGGGGAGTACGGCCGCAAGGTTAAAACTCAAATGAATTGACGGGGGCCCGCACAAGCGGTGGAGCATGTGGTTTAATTCGATGCAACGCGAAGAACCTTACCTGGTCTTGACATCCACAGAACCTTGTAGAGATACGAGGGTGCCTTCGGGAACTGTGAGACAGGTGCTGCATGGCTGTCGTCAGCTCGTGTTGTGAAATGTTGGGTTAAGTCCCGCAACGAGCGCAACCCTTATCCTTTGTTGCCAGCGATTAGGTCGGGAACTCAAAGGAGACTGCCAGTGATAAACTGGAGGAAGGTGGGGATGACGTCAAGTCATCATGGCCCTTACGACCAGGGCTACACACGTGCTACAATGGCGCATACAAAGAGAAGCGACCTCGCGAGAGCAAGCGGACCTCATAAAGTGCGTCGTAGTCCGGATTGGAGTCTGCAACTCGACTCCATGAAGTCGGAATCGCTAGTAATCGTGGATCAGAATGCCACGGTGAATACGTTCCCGGGCCTTGTACACACCGCCCGTCACACCATGGGAGTGGGTTGCAAAAGAAGTAGGTAGCTTAACCTCCGGGAGGGCGCTTACCACTTTGTGATTCATGACTGGGGTGAAGTCGTAACAAGGTAACCGTAGGGGAACCTGCGGTTGGATCACCTCCTTACCTGAAAGAAACGGTCTTTGCAGTGCTCACACAGATTGTCTGATGAAAAGTAAAAAGCAAGGCGTTTACGCGTTGGGAGTGAGGCTGAAGAAATAAGGCCGTTCGCTTTCTATTAATGAAAGCTCACCCTACACGAAAATATCACGCAGCGCGTGATAAGCAATTTTCGTGTCCCCTTCGTCTAGAGGCCCAGGACACCGCCCTTTCACGGCGGTAACAGGGGTTCGAATCCCCTAGGGGACGCCACTTGCTGGTTTGTGAGTGAAAGTCACCGGCCTTAATATCTCAAAACTGACTTACGAGTCACGTTTGAGATATTTGCTCTTTAAAAATCTGGATCAAGCTGAAAATTGAAACACAGAACAACGAAAGTTGTTCGTGAGTCTCTCAATTATCGCAACACGAAGAGAAACATCTTCGGGTTGTGAGGTTAAGCGACCAAGCGTACACGGTGGATGCCCTGGCAGTCAGAGGCGATGAAGGACGTGCTAATCTGCGAAAAGCGCCGGCGAGGTGATATGAACCCTTGACCCGGCGATGTCCGAATGGGGAAACCCAGTGTGACTCGTCACACTATCATTAACTGAATCCATAGGTTAATGAGGCGAACCGGGGGAACTGAAACATCTAAGTACCCCGAGGAAAAGAAATCAACCGAGATTCCCCCAGTAGCGGCGAGCGAACGGGGAGGAGCCCAGAGCCTGAATCAGCAGGTGTGTTAGTGGAAGTGTCTGGAAAGGCACGCGATACAGGGTGAGAGCCCCGTACACGAAAATGCACCTGGTGTGAGCTCGATGAGTAGGGCGGGACACGTGGTATCCTGTCTGAATATGGGGGGACCATCCTCCAAGGCTAAATACTCCTGACTGACCGATAGTGAACCAGTACCGTGAGGGAAAGGCGAAAAGAACCCCGGCGAGGGGAGTGAAAAAGAACCTGAAACCGTGTACGTACAAGCAGTGGGAGCACAGGTTTACCTGTGTGACTGCGTACCTTTTGTATAATGGGTCAGCGACTTATATTCTGTAGCAAGGTTAACCGAATAGGGGAGCCGGAGGGAAACCGAGTCTTAATTGGGCGTTAAGTTGCAGGGTATAGACCCGAAACCCGGTGATCTAGCCATGGGCAGGTTGAAGGTTGGGTAACACTAACTGGAGGACCGAACCGACTAATGTTGAAAAATTAGCGGATGACCTGTGGCTGGGGGTGAAAGGCCAATCAAACCGGGAGATAGCTGGTTCTCCCCGAAAGCTATTTAGGTAGCGCCTCGTGAACTCATCTCCGGGGGTAGAGCACTGTTTCGGCTAGGGGGCCATCCCGGCTTACCAACCCGATGCAAACTGCGAATACCGGAGAATGTTATCACGGGAGACACACGGCGGGTGCTAACGTCCGTCGTGAAGAGGGAAACAACCCAGACCGCCAGCTAAGGTCCCAAAGTCATGGTTAAGTGGGAAACGATGTGGGAAGGCCCAGACAGCCAGGATGTTGGCTTAGAAGCAGCCATCATTTAAAGAAAGCGTAATAGCTCACTGGTCGAGTCGGCCTGCGCGGAAGATGTAACGGGGCTAAACCATGCACCGAAGCTGCGGCAGCGGCACGCAAGTGTTGTTGGGTAGGGGAGCGTTCTGTAAGCCGTTGAAGGTGGCCTGTGAGGGTTGCTGGAGGTATCAGAAGTGCGAATGCTGACATAAGTAACGATAAAGCGGGTGAAAAGCCCGCTCGCCGGAAGACCAAGGGTTCCTGTCCAACGTTAATCGGGGCAGGGTGAGTCGACCCCTAAGGCGAGGCCGAAAGGCGTAGTCGATGGGAAACGGGTTAATATTCCCGTACTTGGTGTTACTGCGAAGGGGGGACGGAGAAGGCTATGTTGGCCGGGCGACGGTTGTCCCGGTTTAAGCGTGTAGGCTGGTTTTCCAGGCAAATCCGGAAAATCAAGGCTGAGGCGTGACGACGAGGCACCACGGTGCTGAAGCAACAAATGCCCTGCTTCCAGGAAAAGCCTCTAAGCGTCAGGTAACATCAAATCGTACCCCAAACCGACACAGGTGGTCAGGTAGAGAATACCAAGGCGCTTGAGAGAACTCGGGTGAAGGAACTAGGCAAAATGGTGCCGTAACTTCGGGAGAAGGCACGCTGACATGTAGGTGAAGCGGTTTACCCGTGGAGCTGAAGTCAGTCGAAGATACCAGCTGGCTGCAACTGTTTATTAAAAACACAGCACTGTGCAAACACGAAAGTGGACGTATACGGTGTGACGCCTGCCCGGTGCCGGAAGGTTAATTGATGGGGTCAGCGCAAGCGAAGCTCCTGATCGAAGCCCCGGTAAACGGCGGCCGTAACTATAACGGTCCTAAGGTAGCGAAATTCCTTGTCGGGTAAGTTCCGACCTGCACGAATGGCGTAATGATGGCCAGGCTGTCTCCACCCGAGACTCAGTGAAATTGAACTCGCTGTGAAGATGCAGTGTACCCGCGGCAAGACGGAAAGACCCCGTGAACCTTTACTATAGCTTGACACTGAACACTGGTCCTTGATGTGCAGGATAGGTGGGAGGCTTTGAAGCGTGGACGCCAGTCTGCGTGGAGCCGTCCTTGAAATACCACCCTTTAATGGCTGGTGTTCTAACGTGGGCCCCTGACCGGGGTTGCAGACAGTGTCTGGTGGGTAGTTTGACTGGGGCGGTCTCCTCCCAAAGAGTAACGGAGGAGCACGAAGGTTGGCTAATCCTGGTCGGACATCAGGAGGTTAGTGCAATGGCATAAGCCAGCTTGACTGCGAGCGTGACGGCGCGAGCAGGTGCGAAAGCAGGTCATAGTGATCCGGTGGTTCTGAATGGAAGGGCCATCGCTCAACGGATAAAAGGTACTCCGGGGATAACAGGCTGATACCGCCCAAGAGTTCATATCGACGGCGGTGTTTGGCACCTCGATGTCGGCTCATCACATCCTGGGGCTGAAGTAGGTCCCAAGGGTATGGCTGTTCGCCATTTAAAGTGGTACGCGAGCTGGGTTTAGAACGTCGTGAGACAGTTCGGTCCCTATCTGCCGTGGGCGCTGGAAGATTGAGGGGGGCTGCTCCTAGTACGAGAGGACCGGAGTGGACGCATCACTGGTGTTCGGGTTGTCATGCCAATGGCACTGCCCGGTAGCTAAATGCGGAAGAGATAAGTGCTGAAAGCATCTAAGCACGAAACTTGCCCCGAGATGAATCTTCCCTGAGACTTTAAGTCTCCTGAAGGAACGTTGAAGACGACGACGTTGATAGGCCGGGTGTGTAAGCGCAGCGATGCGTTGAGCTAACCGGTACTAATGAACCGTGAGGCTTAACCTTACAACGCCGAAGATGTTTTGGCGGATTGAGAAGACGAACAATTTTCAGCTCAGATTCCGGATTGTAGTACGCAATAATTTGCGCAGCAGCAAGGCGGCAAGCGAAGGAAAGGAAGGAGCATACTGAAGTATGTGACTGACTTTACGAGTGCAGCCAACGCCGCTGATGCGATAAAGTATTGCGTACCGAGCACAAGAATTTGCCTGGCGGCACTAGCGCGGTGGTCCCACCTGACCCCATGCCGAACTCAGAAGTGAAACGCCGTAGCGCCGATGGTAGTGTGGGGTCTCCCCATGCGAGAGTAGGGAACTGCCAGGCATCAAATTTAGTGTGCTGATATGGCTCAGTTGGTAGAGCGCACCCTTGGTAAGGGTGAGGTCCCCAGTTCGACTCTGGGTATCAGCACCAGTTAATATGGTTAAAGTTTGGCATTTAAAAAGAATTTGTCTGGCGGCCGTAGCGCGGTGGTCCCACCTGACCCCATGCCGAACTCAGAAGTGAAACGCCGTAGCGCCGATGGTAGTGTGGGGTCTCCCCATGCGAGAGTAGGGAACTGCCAGACATCAAACAAAACAAAAGGCCCTGTCTTCCGACAGGGCCTTTTGTTTTGCCTCTGGTCTGTCAATGAAGGTTCTCCTGAAGAGGACAACTCAGGCGGGAACAGGATTTGAATGTTGTGCAGCAATGGCCATGTTGTGGCGGGCAGGACGTGCGTCAATAAACTGCCTGACATCAGACAAGTGAAAAAACGTTCGTCAGAATGGGGATCTGTGGTGACCGGAAATGTGCAGGCCTGATAAGCGCAGCGTCATCAGGCCTGTGGGCCCAGTGCAAAAAACACCTTGTTTAAAGACGGATAAGCATTGTGCTCTGGTTATCACTTGCGCGTTTATAGTCTTTTATATTCCACGATTTTTTCAAATCGCCTGGTGTAGTTCGCCTTTGCCTGAACGACATATTCGCATTTGCACAGTAATTATTATTCTTTATAAGATGGGATAGATATAGCAAAAGAAAATTCTGCGGATTATAAAATGACAGGAGGGTAGCAGGACGTATTATTAGCTGGATATAAAAGAGAATAAAATTAACGGTGTTATTATAAGACATCCGATTTGTAGGGTTATAGCGCGGCATTGCCGCGCCTGCATGTATCACTTAGAAAGTGCAATGATACCCATTGTCAGCCCTGCCACCGCCGCAGCGCCGCCAGCAATAGCGCCTGCTGTTTCCCAGTTATCCTGTGTTGTACCTTTCATACATGTATTGGTATGAACCAGTCGTCCCTGATCGTCATAAACCGGTACGCAGGGAGAGTCATGTGCACAGCCTGCCAGCAGGGTAGCAAGCAATGCAACTGGAATTAGTCTTTTCATGGTGTTACCTCATCAATAAGCGTTTCGCGAAGCACCGCAACGTTAAATGCGGGTTCTCAGCGCTGCGAAAACGAAAGGTATTTTACCACCACATAAAAAATCACCGACATGAGGAATAATCTCAATTCATGTGGATTGTAAAAATTATGAAGAATACAGATATAGGTGGTGAGAGGAGAATAATGGATGGTTATCTGGTACTGAAGACGTGCCTTTAAAAAAGGCGTCCGAAGACGCCTCTATTTACTGGGTTTACTTGTTAGTCATGATGGCGGTTAAATCGGCGTTTTACTACAACAAAAAATACAGGAACAAAGAAAATAGCTAATAATGTTGCGGTTAGCATTCCTCCCATAACCCCTGTGCCTACAGCGTTTTGTGCCCCGCTACCTGCGCCCCTGCTGATAACCAGCGGCATTACGCCGAGAATAAAGGCCAGTGATGTCATCAGAATAGGACGTAAACGCATACGTGATGCCTCCAGCGTCGCCTCGATCAATCCGCGGCCTTCTTTTTCCATAAGATCTTTGGCGAACTCGACGATCAGGATCGCATTTTTAGCGGAAAGACCAATAGTGGTTAACAAGCCAACCTGAAAATAAACGTCATTATTCAGGCCGCGTAATGATGCTGCAAGTAGAGCACCAACCACACCGAGCGGTACGACAAGCATTACCGAGAACGGAATTGACCAACTTTCATACAGTGCGGCAAGGCAGAGGAACACGACGATAAGTGAGATAGCATACAGTGCTGGTGCCTGGTTACCTGACAACCGTTCCTGATACGACATCCCCGTCCAGTCATAGCCAATACCGCTTGGTAGCCGGGAGGCCAGATTTTCCATTAACGTCATAGCTTCACCAGTGCTTCGTCCTGGCGCTGCTTCACCGAGCAGTTCCATTGATGGCATTCCGTTATAACGTTCCAGGCGTGGAGAACCGTATATCCATCGTGCTGAGCTAAAGGTAGAGAAGGGAACCATCTCACCATTGGCGCTACGGACATAAAGATTATTGATATCTTCTGGTAGCATACGGAACTGGGCGTCAGCCTGAACGTATACTTTTTTCACCCTGCCACGATCGATAAAGTCGTTGACATAATAGCCGCCCAACGCGGCAGAGATGGTTTCGTTGATATCAGACAGAGAGACACCGAGCGCTTGCGCTTTTTCCTGATCGACATCCAACTTAAACTGTGGTGTGTCTTCCAGCCCGTTCGGGCGAACACGCACTAGCAGGTCAGGATGCTGTGCTACCATACCCAGGAGCTGGTTACGCGCTTTTGTTAACGCATCGTGACCCAGCCCCCCCTGATCGATCAGTTCAAAGTCGAAACCTGTCGCCGTACCTAACTCAACGATTGCTGGCATGTTGAAGGGGAATACCAGTCCGTCGCGAATCTGGCTAAAGGCACGTGTCGCTCGCGCGATAACAGCTTCGGCGCTATTTTTTTCACCGCTACGCTCTTCCCACGGTTTAAGACTGACAAATGCCATCCCCGAGTTTTGTCCCTGACCGCTAAAGCTAAAGCCGTTTACAGTAAAGACACTTTCGACGTTCGCTTTTTCATTATTCAGGTAATAGTGTGTGACTTGATCCAGCACTTTCTGCGTACGCTCTTGCGTAGCGCCAGAAGGGAGTTGAATCATGGTCAGGAATACCCCCTGATCTTCTTCCGGCAGGAAGGAAGTAGGGAGGCGTAAAAACAACACCGCCATTCCCACGACAATGAGAAGGTAGATAATGAGATAGCGGCCTGTATTGCGTACGATGCCGCTAACGCTGTGAGTATAGTGGTTAACGCTGTGGTCAAATTTGGCATTGAACCAGCCAAAGAAGCCACTTTTTTTCTCGTGATGTTCAGCAGAGACGGGTTTAAGGAGTGTAGCGCACAGTGCTGGTGTCAGAATCAGCGCAACCAGAACAGACAGCGCCATTGCTGAAACAATAGTAATAGAGAACTGACGGTAAATCGCCCCGGTAGAGCCGCCAAAAAAGGCCATCGGGATGAATACCGCAGACAGTACCATAGCGATACCGACCAACGCTCCCTGAATCTGCGACATGGATTTCTCCGTCGCCTCCCGGGGCGGAAGATTATCCTCCACCATCACGCGTTCAACGTTTTCTACGACCACTATCGCATCGTCAACCAACAGGCCTATCGCCAGCACCATGCCGAACATCGTCAGGGTATTAATGGAATAGCCAAAGGCGGAAAGTATCGCAAACGTACCTAACAACACGACGGGAACGGCGATTGTAGGGATCAGGGTGGCCCGGATGTTCTGTAAAAACAGATACATTACCAGGAACACCAGAATAATCGCCTCAAACAGCGTTTTTACCACTTCGTGAATAGAAATTTTTACGAATGGAGTCGTGTCATAAGGATAAACAACCTTCATTCCCGCAGGGAAATAAGGTTGAAGTTCCGCCAGTTTTGCTTTAATTGCGGTCGCGGTATCCAGCGCGTTGGCGCCGGTCGCCAGTTTAATACCGAGACCGGAGGCTGGTTTACCATTAATACGTGCCACAACGTTATAGTTTTCACCGCCAAGCTCAATACGTGCTACATCCTTGAGATGGACGACAGAGCCGTCAGTATTGACGCGTAGCGTGACCTTGCCAAACTCTTGCGGATCTTTCAGACGCGTTTGTGCAATGATGGAGGCATTAAGTTGCTGGCCCGGTAGGGCAGGTGTGCCGCCCAGTTGACCAGCGGCGATTTGATCGTTCTGTACTTTTAACTGATTGATGACATCAACCGGTGTGAGTTGGTATTTATTTAGCAGATTCGCATCCAGCCAGATACGCATGGCGTATTGCGCGCCAAATAGCTGAACGTCGCCCACACCATTCAGACGGCTGATTGAATCCTTAACGTTAGAGGCGACATAGTCAGAGATATCATCCTGAGTAGTTGTTGGATTATCTGAGACAAACCCGGCAACCATCAAGAAGCTGCTGCTGGATTTTTCAACGCTAATCCCCTGTTGCTGGACCTCTTGCGGCAGTAAAGGCGTCGCAAGCTGCAATTTATTTTGCACCTGAACCTGTGCTATATCCGGATCGGTTCCGGACTGGAAGGTCAGGGTGATGGTTACGCTACCGGCAGAGTCACTGGTAGAGGACATATACATCAGGTTATCGATACCGTTCATATTTTGTTCGATAACCTGAGTGACCGTATCCTGGACCGTTTGTGCATCCGCGCCTGGATAGGTCGCAGAAATAGAAACCGCTGGTGGCGCGATCGTGGGGTACTGCGCAACGGGGAGTTGCATTATCGCCAGAGCACCCGCCATCATCAGAATGATAGCCAGGACCCAGGCGAAAATAGGACGTCTAATAAAAAAGTTTGCCATGTCCGCTTACCTTATTGCGCCGTTTTCGCTGCAGAAGCATCGGTAGTGGCTTTTACCTGTACGCCCGGTCGTGCTTTTTGTAAGCCACTGACGATGACTTTATCGCCCGGTTTTAACCCTTCGCTGATAAGCCATTTATCACCGATGGCCTGTGTTGCTACGACGTTGCGAGCTTCTACCTGGCTCTTATCGTTAACGACCATCACCATAGCGTCGCCGCGTGGTGTGCGGGTCACGCCCTGCTGAGGCACAAGGATGGCATTGGGCTGGACACCTTCATCAATGCGGGCACGAACAAACATACCGGGAAGCAGGGTATGTTGTGGGTTAGGGAAAACCGCTCTGAGCGTGATAGAGCCAGTACTTTCATCTACGGTAACGTCGGAGAACTGCAGCGTGCCTTTAAGCGGATAGACCTGGCCATTTTCCATTACCAGTTCAACAGCGCTACTGGCGCTGTCTTTATGCAGGCTCCCCTGCTCGACGGATTGCTTGAGCCGTATAAAGTCATTGCTTGACTGGGTGACATCGACGTAAATCGGGTCGAGTTGCTGTACAGTCGCCAGTTCAGTTGATTGACCGTTAGTCACCAGGGCACCTTCGGTCACGTTAGATTTTCCTATACGTCCGCTGATGGGCGAGGTGACTTTGGTATATGCAAGGTTAATGCGTGCGCTTTCTACAGCGGCTTTCGCCGCTACAACGGCAGCATCGGCCTGGCGGGCATCAGCAATCGCCTGATCATATTCCTGCTGGCTGATATATTTTGTGCCAACCAGCGGAACATAGCGTTTCACTGTCAGGTGTGCGATAGCCGCAGCCGCTTCGCTTTTAGCGAGTTCGCCTTTGGCGCTGTCATAATCGGCCTGATAAGTCGCAGGATCGATTTGATAAAGCGACTGCCCGGCTTCTACGTCGCTACCTTCGGTGAAGTTTCTTTTAAGCACGATCCCGCTCACCTGGGGGCGAACTTCCGCAATGCGAAATGCAGACGTACGTCCGGGAAGTTCGGTCGTTACGGCTAAGGGGGCTGTTTCGACCACGTGTACGGTAACTTGCGGCTCGCCGGGATGAGCTTGGGTATCTCCCTGGTCGTTACAACCGGCCAGCAGCGCAGCAGAGAATATGATGAATGAGGGCAGGAGTGAAAACCTGGCATGTTTCGTCATTACTGTTCCTTAAAAAACCGAAAGCTCGTTATTTACCGGATAATGGTAAGGCGTTAACGCGCGAAAAATAGAATAGCAGTGGGGTATCCTACAAATTATTAGCTTGCGATGTAAGCAATACTTATTTTGGGATAGGGTTCACGGCACATAAAAGCAAAAAAAAAAGAGTCATCCTCTACTGTTTCATAATTTCAGAATTATTCAACTTATGAATTTAAATAACACAACCAGAAATATATATATTTTATGAATGTATTTTTGTCATCTTATTTGTTTTGCTTATTATTTTGGCGATATTGTGCTAAATAAAAATATCTGTTTCTCGTCTGGCTAAAAAGACATGGTAAAATTATTTTTACGCTGAGCATTTTACCCGTATTTTTATAGTCCCGGATAGCTTAATTATGGCGAAGAAAACGAAGGCGGATGCGCTTAAAACGCGACAACATTTGATTGAAACCGCGATTGTGCAGTTTGCTTTGCACGGCGTTGCCAACACCACGCTGAACGATATCGCCGATGCCGCCAATGTCACACGGGGAGCTATTTACTGGCATTTTGACAATAAGATTCAGCTATTTAACGAAGTGTGGCTACAGCAACCTTCTTTACGCGAACTTATTCAGGACAGGCTTACGGGATGCGGGAACGATAATCCTTTACAGGATTTACGTGAGAAATTTATTGCTGCTTTGCAATATATTGCGGCAGTTCCTCGCCAACAGGCATTAATGCAGATTTTATATCATAAATGTGAGTTTCATAATGGGATGATATCAGAGCAGACCATTCGTGAGAAGATCGGCTTTCATCATCAATCGCTACGTGAGGTGTTACAGCGGTGCATGGATAAAAAGGTGATCTCTGGCAATCTCGATTTAGACGTTATATTAATTATTCTGCACGGTAGTTTTAGTGGAATAGTAAAGAACTGGTTAATGAATCCCACAAGTTATGATCTTTATCAGCAGGCGCCAGCATTAGTCGATAATGTATTAAAAATGCTAAGTCCGGATGGCTGTGTGACACAATTAATGCCGAATGAACATCAGGCAGAAGAAGCCTGATGTTATTTCTGGGTGTCATGATGTATTGGCCTGATAAATGAATTGGTGGGATCGCGGGAGATTTCTTCTGCCGTGCGCGGTTTACCTGGCAGGAACCCCTGAAGCGTATGACATCCCAACTGTGTCAGAAATTGTTGCTGCGTTTCATTTTCGACGCCTTCAGCCACAATGTGCAGATTTAACGCTTTTGCCAGCGCGACAATAGCCGCGACAATGGTGGCGCCGTCGCCCGCATCGCTAAGCTCATGCACGAACGCACGATCAATTTTTAGCTCGCACGCCGGAAGACGTTTCAGATAGAGCAGACTGGAGTAGCCAGTACCAAAGTCATCAATAGAGGCTTTAACTCCCATTTCTGTTAACCTGGTGAGTATAGCGACACTTTGCTCCGGTTTATTCATCGCCGTTGTTTCAGTGATCTCCAATGTCAGTAAATGGGGCCGGATACAGTGTCGGGCCAGGCTTTGTGTAATCGTGTCTATAAGTCCCGGCTGCTCAAATTGTAAAGCGGACAAGTTTACCGCGACCGACCATGAGGTATGGCCCTGTAAATGCCACTCATGGAGCTGGCGGCACGCTTCGTCTATCACCCAGTTGCCGATAGAGACGATCAACCCCGTTTTTTCCGCCAGCGAAAGAAACTGGTCAGGATTCAGTACGCCTTGTTTTGGATGATGCCAGCGCAATAATGCCTCAAAGCCCACAATGGTACCGTCCAGGGCCTGAACTTTAGGCTGATACACTAGTCTGAGTTCCCGTCTTTCCAGCGCCAGCCACAGATCGTTCATCAGCTGAAGCTGGGTTTGCGCCAGCATATTCATTGATGGCTGAAAGAAATGGTATCCGTTACGCCCCGTATGTTTCGTGTGGTACATCGCGGCATCAGCATTGAACATCAGCTCCCGTTCGTTTTTTCCGTCCAGCGGATAGAGCGCTATTCCAACGCTGAGGGTCACGGTCAGTTCATACGGGTCTATGGTAAAGGGGGCATCGATCGAATGTACCAGCGCGCTGGCGAGGGAAGCCGCTTCATCAGGTGCGCTGACTTCTGTAAGCAATACAAATTCGTCGCCGCCAATTCGCGCCAGGGTAAATTGGCCGCTCAACAGTTGGTTCAGACGATGCGTTACGGCGACCAGCAGTTTATCGCCGATGTCATGGCCATAAGCGTCATTAACGGTTTTAAAACCATCCAGATCCATAAACAGTAGCGCGAAGGGCGTACCTTCCCGATTCGCCTTACTGATAGCTTGTTCCAGCCGATCCTCAAGAAGTACCCGGTTTGGTAGTCGGGTTAGCGTATCGTGCAGCGCCAACTGTGCCAGTTCCTGATTCGCCTGCGCCAGCGAAGAGGCGAGCAGTGCAGTACGGGCCTGAAGTCGGGCGTCGAATAAAGAAACCAGCAAAGTAATACCCAGGATAGTCAGCGCTACCACGCTGACAAGCATAGCCAGCCAGTTGCCATCGACGCCACGATGCTCTATTGGCCAGCTTTGGGGGAATTGTGCAGCCTTCATGCCAGCGTAATGCATCCCGGCAATCGCTATGCCCATTAATACCGCGGCGCCCGCCCGCCTCAGTGCGACATCGGTCCCCTCATGGCGCAGATGGAACGTGAGCCACAGCGCGGCGCAGGATGCCAGTAGCGCTATGAGGATAGAAAGGGCAACCCATACGCTATCCCAGACGATGATTGAAGCAAATTGCAGTGCCGCCATTCCGGTATAATGCATTGCACTGATGCCCAGTCCCATCACCAGCGCGCCCGGCAGTAAACGGCGCAGGCGTAATTGTTCAGCGCTGACCAGCCATAACGCAAAAAGGGAAGAGCCGATCGCGATAAGCATAGAGAGGCCAGTGAGGAAAGGATCGAAGCGCATATACATGGCATGATCCATCGCCAGCATCCCGACAAAATGCATAGCCCAAATACCGACGCCCATGGCAAAACCGCCGCCTGCTAGCCATACCCTGGCGCTTGATCTGGCGCTTCCGGCAACGCGTCCGGCCATATTTAATGCGGTATAGGACGCAAAAATAGCGACAGCAAATGAAACCGCCACAAGGATGTGGTTGTACTCACTAACCGGCATGTGTCGTTAGCTCATTCAAATTATGCGGGAAAAGAAACGGACGACAGTATCACCCATTCTTTTATCCTCAAAGTCTTTTAATATCCTGATTTTTGAGGGGGAAAAGAAGGGTAGCAGTGCGCAATCTCGATTACATCGTCCGGTTAGCTACTCAAGATCGGTACAATTGATCAATTTGAGGGGATTAACAGAATCCATATTTCTACATTTATCCTGTTCCGTCGCCATTAACTCGATCCACTGCATCAAAAGCGCATCGAAAAGAAAAACGAATACGGCAAAAACAACCAGCCACCAATACTTGCGAATCATCGTTAAATCCTGTGTATCCATGCCCATGCGTGCTGGGAATATACACGAAATTTGGGCACTGAAAAGCGGACTTACAATGCTTTTACTTCACTGAAAATAGCCCGGTTATCAGGGCATTTCGCTGCTTTTTTGACAGGTTTTTGGTTTTTCTCTTTTTGACTTTTGCAAGCTCGTTTTCTGAATAATGCGAAGCGACACTCAATCTTCTGAGGCCGATCTTTACGTACTCACTGTTGATTTCGATCCCCATAAATTTACGTCCTGACGCCGTTGCGACAGCGCCCGTGGTAAAACTACCCGCAAAGGGATCCAGCACCGTATCACCCGGGTTCGAAGAGGCCAGAATGATCCGTTTTAACAGCGCGCTGGGTTTTTGTGTAGGATGATTTTCATATTCATCCATCAGGTAGCGTACGCGTGGAAATGACCATACGTTGCCCGGCACTTTTTTCTGATTGTACGGTTGAGGCGGATTCTTTCGATAATCAATTAACGCGCGCTTGGCGCCTGTAGTGGTCTCGACCAGAATCTCTTCGCGGTTAAAGGTATATGTTTTCGGATCTTTTACCATCATCAGGATCGGTTCATACATGGAACCAAAGTATTTTTTCGCCTGGACGCCTGAACTATCATAGGCCCAGACGATACGGCTTTTGATGGTAAAAAGCGTGCGGCATTTGAGGTCGATATACGGCATATTTTCCGTGCTGTTCATGATGTACATAGTGCCGTGTTTTTTCAGCACGCGGTGGCACTCATCAATACATTCATACAGCCAGGCCAGAAAAGACGCCTCGTCCCACTTTTCCACCATACCGTCGAAATCTTTTCCGATATTGTATGGCGGATCGGCAAAAATTAAGTCAATGCTTTCAGAAGGCAGCTTTTTAAGTTCTGTTAGCGCGTCACCGTGAATGATCTTCTTCGATTCATCGCCAAAGTACTGAGGTTCACATTCCGCTTTCATGACCAAATTCCATGTGGTGCGTATAAAAAAGGCGCTTCCCCATGCCGAGTAGCGCCTTTTTAAACAAGCAGTTAGCTAATCGAAATTAGTTCATGCCGTATTTTTTTAATTTTTTACGCAGCGTACCACGGTTGATGCCCATCATCAGGGCAGCACGGGTCTGGTTACCACGGGTGTATTGCATCACCATGTCCAACAGGGGCTGTTCTACTTCAGCCAGTACCAGCTCATACAGGTCATTAACATCCTGACCGTTCAGTTGAGCAAAATAGTTCTTCAGTGCCTGTTTAACCGAGTCACGCAGGGGTTTTTGGGTTACCTGATCCTGAGAGTTAACGGTAGAAACGGTCAGTACGTCAGAATTTACGCGTTGTTCGAACATAGTTCTGTCAGCTCTTTATTTCTGTTTACGCAAAATTTTCGAAGTATGCCTCCAACGCCTCCAGCTGTTCGCTGGCGTCCTCAATAGCGTTGAATGTGCGCCGAAACTGGTCATTTGGAGCGTGCTCCTGGAGATACCAGGAGACGTGTTTACGTGCAATTCGGTACCCTTTTGCCTGACCATAAAAGTCATGCAGTTCCCGAACATGCGCGCAAAGCAAGCGCTTCACCTCTACCAGCGGCAGCGGCGGGAGCAGCTCCCCAGTGTCCAGATAATGCTGGATTTCCCGAAAGATCCAGGGTCTTCCCTGAGCTGCGCGGCCTATCATCAGGGCATCCGCCCCTGTATAGTCGAGAACAGCTCTGGCTTTATGCGGGTTAGTAATGTCGCCATTCGCGATAATCGGAATGGAAACTTTCTGCTTAACTGCCCGAATACTGTCGTATTCAGCGTCTCCGTTGAACAAACAGGCGCGCGTGCGGCCATGAATGGTCAGAGCCTGAATACCACAATCTTCAGCCAGTTGGGCAATTTCTACGCAGTTACGGTGTTCCGGCGCCCAGCCGGTGCGAATCTTGAGAGTCACGGGAACGTCCACTGCGTTTACGACCTCGGTTAGTATAGACTTTACTAAATCCGGGTACTGCAAGAGGGCTGAACCTGCGAGCTTACGATTCACTTTTTTCGCCGGGCACCCCATATTGATATCAATAATTTGGGCGCCGCTTTCCACGTTAATACGTGCAGCATCAGCCATCTCAACCGGGGAACCGCCGGCAATTTGCACCGTGCGAACGCCTGGCTCATCAATGTGCACCATTCGTAAACGAGATTTGTCGCTTTCCCAAACCTGCGGGTTAGAAGACATCATCTCCGATACCGTCAATCCTGCTCCCATCTCGTAGCACAGCGTCCGAAAAGGTCTGTCAGTGATGCCAGCCATAGGCGCTGCGATCAGGCGATTTCTGAGCTGATATTGTCCGATGCGCATGAGTTAAGAAATGACCATACTGTGACTGCAAGGCGGCGTATATTACGCATTTTTTGCACGAGATGAAAGGCCAAACTTTGAACAATCCACTGTTGTAGATCAATGAATCGTGTTTAAAAACAGCAAAATAAATTTATAATTTAATAAAATCAGTCAGTTATTTAGTGCTGTCGCTTTTGTACGCGCTTACAAATTCCCGTAACTTCTCTCTATTTCTTCAACCGGGAAAGGGATAAACGGGATAATCTGCTTTTTTTATAAGCAGATTATCCCAAATGAATGGGATCTGCGTCTCATTTTAGAACAAGATCGCTATCTTGTTGTGCCGGTCGAAAGGGCCGCTACCGTACTTTCATGGTTATGAACAGTGAGCGTAAATTTTTCCAGTTGTGCTGGAGAGAGCGTTAGGGGATGTTGTAGAACAACCCAGACAGCATTTTCTAAGCAGGAAGGTGAGGATGGTGACCCGTTAAGACGCCAGTATGTTTTGTCCACCGGTAACAGCAGATTGATATCCACTGGCGCAAATAACGTCGCGCGCTTTTCTAATACAGAAGGGATGGATTGCCACAAGCCCTCGAGGGCTTTATTGGGCGCGCCTTCTGTAAACATTACCACGACAACGGCAAGTTCGCCTTTCGAGTTCCGATGCATCAGGTGTAACTCCATGTCGTAGCGTTTTCCATCAATCGTATTTTCAGCCGGGGCATGGAAGTGGAACTCTTCCAGCGTATATAGCTGATCATCCAGACGGAGAGTATTGGCGGTAAAGCTCCTCATGCTTGCCAGAAGAGTTAGACCGTTATTAACTAATTCGGAGGGGCTATCAATATACTGAACTTCCAGCTGCGAGACGTGGGCTTCAGACACAGAGCGGATATCGCCAGGCGGTTGGTTGATATCAGTCTGGCAAAGTTGATGCTCCTCTTCCTGGTCGCCAGCAAATACGGAGATGGGGAGCAAAAAGAACGCGAGTAGCGTTGAGGTACAAAGACGTGATTTCATGCATTCATCCGATGAATTTAATTAGAAAATTTATTATATAAATCAATAAATTAAATAATATTATATCGAAGAGGCTGAAATGCGTTAAGGCGAATTTGGGGGAGAAATGCGTGGTCAGGCGACCACGCAGACAAGAGTTATTTCCTATGGCCAGTAATCCGGCACCACTCTTCTTTCTCGACGACCGGGTCGAGAGTAAAAAGCTCAGCGTAAGCGTCGCAGACGCTTTCAGCCTGGCTGGCAAGGATACCGGAAAGGCCCAGTAGACCGCCTTCAACGGGCAGTACGCTGATTAACGGCGCCAGCTCCCGTAACGGGCCTGCCAGGATGTTAGCAACCACCACGTCGGCTTTCATGGCGTCTGGCTGGTCTTGCGGGAGGTACAGTTCCAGCTTATCAGATACGCCGTTGCGTTCGGCATTATCGCGGCTGGCCTGGATAGCCTGTGGATCGATATCAATACCAATCGCTTTTGCCGCTCCCAGTTTTAATGCGGCAATCGCCAGAATGCCGGAACCGCAGCCAAAGTCGATCACGGTTTTGCCGTTAAGATCGAGCCCATCCAGCCATTGCAGGCATAAAGATGTCGTTGGATGCGTACCCGTACCAAACGCCAGACCCGGATCCAGCATGACGTTCACCGCATTCTCGTCCGGGATATCGCGCCAACTGGGGCAGATCCATAGACGCTCGCCAAAACGCATCGGGTGGAAGTTGTCCATCCATTCGCGTTCCCAGTCTTTATCTTCCAGCTGTTCGATTTTGTGGGCGAATCCGGTACCCAGGAGTGGATGCTGTTGTAGAATAGCGACAACGTCTTTCATGTCGGTTTCAGCGTCAAACAGGCCGATCACGTCCGTATCGCCCCACAGACGGGTTTCGCCCGGCAACGGCTCAAAAACCGGCGTATCGTGCGTGTCCTGAAAGGTGATAGAAACGGCGCCGGCTTCCATCAACGCATCACTCAGTTCTTCAGCATTCGCGCCGGTGGTATTCAGTTTCAATTGGATCCATGGCATGGCAAAACTCTTTATTTATCAGTAGACAATACGGCTTTTTGCGGAGCGGAGGAACCGAATCGGTTTCCGATCAGAAAAGCCAATAAACTTAGCAGTAACGAAGGGACAATCGGATGAAAGCCCAGATACTGAATATTAAATGTGGCAAGCAGGGCATATAGCACGCCGCCGACAATCATGGCGCTTAACGCGCCTACTGCGTTTGCCCGCTCCCAGTAAAGGCCCAATACCAGCGGCCATAAAAACACCGCTTCCAGTCCGCCAAACGCCAGTAGATTTAACCAAATAATCATCTCTGGCGGTTTCCAGGCGGCCAGCAATAACAGAGCGCCTAACAGCAAGGTGATCGCTGCTGACATACGCTTCAGCCGGAGCTCATTTTGCAGCTGCTCGGGGCGCAGATTAAGATAGAGATCTTTAATGATCGTCGCGGAACTTTGCAATAATTGTGCGTTAATTGTCGACATGATCGCTGCCATTGGCGCAGCAAGGAAGATCCCGGCGGCAAACGGCGGCAAGACTTTTACCATCAGGGTGGGGATTACCAGATCCGGTACCGTCAGGTCTGGAAGTACCGCACGGCCCAGCGCACCTGCAAGGTGCATCCCAAACATTAAAATCGCCACGACAATCGTACCAATAATAATACCCCGGTGTACCGCTTTACTGTCTTTATAGGAGATACAGCGTACCGCCGTATGCGGCAGACCAATCACGCCAAAACAGACCAGCACCCAAAAAGAGGCCATAAAGGCAGGAGAAAGTATGTCCTCGGCGCCTTGTGGCGTCACCAGTCTGGGGTCGAGGGTGTGCAATGTTTCAACGGCCTGCCCTAAACCGCCCGCCGCATGGACCACGCCCACCAGCAGCACTATCGTGCCAATCAGCATGACCATGCCCTGCAGCGTATCGTTCAGTACGCTGGCGCGAAAGCCGCCAAACGCGGTGTAGAGGGCAATACTGACACCAAATATCAGCAGACCGGTTTCGTAGGGAATGCCTGCCGCCGTTTCCAGCAGCCGCGCACCGCCGATAAATTGCACGGTCATTGCGCCAATAAACGCCACCAGCAGGCTCAGGCTTGCCAGCCATACCAACAGACGGCTTTGGTAGCGGGCAAAGAGCATATCGTTAAGGGTGACGGCGTTATAACGGCGCGCCAGGATGGCGAATTTTTTACCCAGAATACCCAGGGAAAGCCAGACGGCGGGAAGCTGAATCATCGCCAGCAAGACCCAGCCCAAACCATATTTATAAGCCGCGCCGGGACCGCCGATAAATGAACTGGCGCTGATATAAGTGGCGGTCAGCGTCATTGCGAGCACGAGCCCGCCCATTGAACGGCTGCCGAGAAAATATTCGTTTAAAAAAGTACCGGCAGTACGTTTACGCATGGCGTAAACTGAAACGCCGAACACCACGATCAGATAGGCAACCAGCGGCAGAATGACCTCAAGCTGCATCGTCATCCTCCAGCGGAATATCGCGATAAATAAATTTCACCATCGCCCAGCACAGCAAAATAAATATCAGCGGCGTGAGTAGACAGGCCATTTCGAACCAGTGTGGCAGGCCGGTAATACCCGGCGAGTTTCCTGGTAAGTAAGCAGCCACTAACCATGCCGCCAGATAGAAAAGGGTCAGCCACAGCGCCCAGCGCGCCTCTTTATGGGCCTGAACAAAACGAGCGTCCATTTTTTGTCCCTTGCGGATGAAGAAAGCAGGAATTGTACATGATGGGGCATCGCTACCCCCAGAAATAAAAAAGGCCGGATTAACCGGCCTTTTAAGAGTAATGGGCGATTACTTTTCCTGTAACCCGAGTTTTTTCTCCAGATAGTGGATGTTAGTTCCACCGTGCTGGAAGTGCTCGTCATTCATGATGCGGGTCTGAAGGTCGATATTAGTTTTAATACCGTCGATAATCAGCTCCTGCAGAGCATTTTTCATACGGGCAATCGCCACGTCACGGTTTTCACCGTAGCAGATGAGTTTGCCGATCATGGAATCATAATAAGGCGGTACCGTGTAGCCCGCGTAGATATGTGATTCCCAACGAACGCCAAAGCCGCCAGGCGCATGGAAGCGTGTGATTTTACCCGGGCTTGGCAGGAAGGTGTTCGGATCTTCGGCGTTGATACGGCATTCTACTGCATGGCCGCGAACCACTACTTCTTCCTGCTTAATAGACAGTGGCTGACCGGCAGCGATGCGCAGCTGCTCTTTGATCAAATCAACGCCGGTAATCATTTCTGTTACCGGGTGTTCAACCTGAATACGGGTGTTCATTTCGATGAAATAGAACTCGCCGTTTTCGAACAGGAATTCGAACGTGCCTGCGCCACGATAGCCGATGTCCACACACGCTTTCGCGCAGCGTTCGCCGATGTAGCGACGCAGTTCCGGCGTAATACCCGGTGCTGGCGCTTCTTCAACGACTTTCTGGTGGCGGCGTTGCATGGAGCAGTCACGTTCCGCCAGATAGATAGCGTTGCCCTGACCGTCAGCCAATACCTGGATCTCGATGTGGCGAGGATTTTCCAGATATTTTTCCATGTACACCATGTCGTTGTTAAAAGCAGCTTTCGCTTCTGCTTTCGTCATGGAGATGGCTTGCGCCAGCTCGGCATCGCTACGAACGACGCGCATACCCCGACCGCCGCCGCCGCCGGACGCTTTGATGATCACCGGATAGCCAATTCGTTTGGCATGAGCACGGTTCGCATTCATATCGTCGCCCAACGGGCCGTCGGAGCCTGGTACTGTCGGCACGCCGGCTTTTTTCATGGCAGTGATCGCGGACACTTTATCGCCCATCAGGCGGATGGTATCCGCTTTTGGGCCGATAAAGATAAAACCGGAGCGTTCAACCTGCTCGGCAAAATTAGCGTTCTCAGAAAGGAAGCCGTAACCCGGATGGATTGCCACCGCGCCGGTGATTTCAGCGGCGCTAATGATAGCCGGGATGTTCAGATAACTTTTTACGGACGGCGCCGGGCCAATACAGACCGTCTCATCCGCCAGCAATACGTGTTTTAAATCGCGATCCGCGCTTGAGTGCACAGCGACGGTCTTAATGCCCAGTTCTTTACAGGCACGAAGAATACGTAGCGCAATCTCGCCGCGGTTGGCGATGACAATTTTATCCAACATGTTCGCCTCGTTACTCGATGACGACCAGTGGCTCGTCAAATTCTACCGGCTGACCACTTTCGACCAGAATCGCTTTCACAGTACCTGCTTTGTCTGCTTCGATTTGGTTCATCATTTTCATGGCTTCAACGATGCACAGGGTATCGCCCACGTTCACTTTCTGGCCCACTTCGATGAACGCTTTCGCGTCCGGGCTGGGGGTGCGGTAGAAAGTACCAACCATTGGGGAGCGTACGATGTGACCACTGATTTCCGCTGCAGCCGCAGGCGCTTCCATTGCTGGAGTGGCCGCTGGCGCGACAGCATTAGACAGAGCGGGTTGCTGCATCATCGGCGCTGCATAAGCCTGCTGCATTACCGGGAAGCCGGCGTTTGCCGTTGTGCGGCTGATGCGAACAGATTCTTCGCCTTCAGAAATTTCCAGTTCGGAGATACCTGATTCTTCAACCAGCTCGATCAGTTTTTTAATCTTACGAATATCCATGAGTGGGTTCCGTACTCTTTGTTTAGTGTGATTGTGACAGGCGTTTTAGCGCCGTCTGTAAAGCATGTAAATGACTGCCGCGGGTAAAATACCGCGCATCTCTGATTTGCCTGTTATGCCGTAGCGCCCGAAGGTGAAATGCATGATTTATCAGTCATTCTGTGGCTATCTTCTGCCATTTTCGGGCAAAAAACAAAATATACCTTCATTGCTCGATTGTCACCCTTTCTGCGAACGAAAATCGCTATTGGGAGATGCAAAGTCGCACATTATATCTATTTCGTTGCAATTGGCAGCTAAATACTGGTCTTATCAGGGAAGATAATCAACCCTTAACATATAAAGGTCATTCTCTGTTTTACGTTTTGCAATGTACTGCACAGTTCAGAAAACTAACGCCGCCACAGGCGAAACTTCCGGTAACGCAACGCTAAAAGGGCTAACGCTAATGTCGCGTAGATGACCGGTTGTGGAGATAAAATCTTGACTGACCACAGGTAATGTATAGGGGTCAGGATGGCGACAAGATAGACGGCGTTGTGCAATGTTTGCCAACGTTTTCCCAGTTTACGCTGTGCAAACTGCGTCGAGGTCAACGCCAGCGCCAATAACACCAGCCAACTGATGATCCCAAGCGTCAAATAAGGACGTAAAATCAGTTCGCTTCCTAACAACGCCAGGTTATGTATCCCCAGCTCCAGCAAAGCGTAACTGGTTAAATGCAGCGTGGCCCAGGTGAAACACCATAGACCCAACAGGCGCCGTGTGCGTATCAATAATGGCTGTTTAGCGTAGCGCGCCAGCGGCGAGACCAACAAGGTGGCGAGTAAAAATTTGAGCGCGGTTCTGCCGGTAAAGTGCTGGATATCCTTTACCGGATCTGCGCTTAGCCCACCCTGATTTATTGCCCAAAAGAGCCAAAGAAGCGGTAAAAAACCGGCAAGATGCAGGCAAACTTTTAACCAGGTTATCTGTTTTGCTGTCAGACGCACTTAAAAATTCTCCCGCAAATTCAGACCGCGATACAGCGAAGCGACCTCATTGGCGTAACCATTAAACAGCAGTGTCGGCTGTCTTTGTACGTCGAGGATACCACCCGAGCCAATAAAACGTTCCGTGGCCTGTGACCAGCGAGGATGATCCACATGCGGGTTTACGTTGGCGTAAAAACCATATTCATTCGGAGCCGAGAGATTCCAGGTCGTTGGGGGACGTTCGCGGGTCAGCTTTATGCTGACAATAGATTTGATACCTTTAAAACCATACTTCCACGGAACGATGAGGCGAATGGGCGCGCCATTTTGCGGCGGTAATGCCTTGCCATATACGCCGACGGTCATCAGGGTAAGTGGATGCATAGCTTCATCCAGACGCAACCCCTCAACATAAGGATATTTCAGTCCGCCACCAATAAAGCGATCTTTTTGTCCAGGCATGTCATCCGGCGCGTAAAGTGTTTCGAACGCCACATACTTAGCCTGGCTGGTGGGCTGTGCCTGCGCGAGCAGCTTATATAAAGGGAAGCCAATCCACGGAACGACCATAGACCATGCTTCGACGCAGCGCATCCGGTAAATACGTTCTTCTAACGGGAAACGATGTGTAAGATCGTCGTAATCCAGAGTGACGGGGTTCGCGACTTCACCGCTGATTTTCAACGTCCAAGGTTCGATTTTCAGACTACCGGCATTGGCCGCCGGGTCGGCTTTATCGAGACCAAACTCATAAAAGTTATTGTAGCCGGTCACTTTGTCTTCTGGCGTTAACGCTAAATGGCTTTGCCAGGCGGCAGGTTGGCTGAACTCAAGCGGTTTACCGGCTGGCGCTTTCGGACGATCGTTGCCTTTAAACCAACTTAACAGATCAGCCTGCGCCATTGGGGGGAGAGATAATGCGGCCGCGCTGATGCCTAACGCTTTCAGTACTTGTCGACGCTGCATAAAAAAAGCCGATTCTGCAGTCACATCGGCTTCTGTTAATGGGCGTAATTTTTTCATAACAGACTCCCGGTTTACCCACCACGACACGACATGGCGTGTAGTGAATATGACAGGGAGTATGTCAATGTGTAAAAATAAATAGTTAATTAAGTGTAAATTTTTTTATACGTAATTTTATCTTATCTTCACCAGCGTACGGCCCTGAGCCCGGTTATTGATAATGGCATCGGCAAATTTCGGGGCCTCTGCCAGTGCTATCTCTGTTGCTGTCTGGGTGTAGAAGGCATCCGGCAGGTCATTCACCAAACGTTTCCAGGCCTCGGCGCGGCGCGCTGGCGGCGTCATAACGGAATCCACGCCCTGCAGGCGTACGTTTCGCAGAATAAATGGCATGACGGTAGTGGGCAACGCAAAGCCGCCGGCCAGACCGCAGGCCGCGACGCAACCACCGTAGTTCATTTGCGCCAGGATTTTCGCCAGCACGTTATCGCCGACGGTATCAATCGCGCCCGCCCATAGCTGTTTTTCCAGCGGGCGGGCGTCGGTGAATGCATCGCGCGGCAGAATACGGTTTGCGCCAAGCGCGTATAAATAGTCATGGGTACTTTCGCGACCGGATACCGCGACAACCTGATAACCCAGCTTATGCAGTAAGGCGACTGCGGTGCTGCCTACCCCGCCGCTGGCGCCGGTAACCACGATCTCGCCATCTTCAGGGCGGATACCTGCTTCTTCCAGCGCCATTACGCACAGCATAGCGGTAAAACCAGCGGTGCCGATGATCATCGCATTACGGCTGCTTAATCCTGCCGGAAGCGCAACCAGCCAGTCACCTTTAACACGCGCGCATTCAGCCAGGCCGCCCCAGTGGTTTTCACCCACGCCCCAGCCGGTCAATAACACGTCTTGTCCTGCATGAAAGCGAGGATCTTCGCTTGTGCGAACGGTTCCGGCGAAATCAATACCAGGAATCATCGGAAAATGACGGATGATTTTTCCTTTCCCGGTGATAGCCAGAGCATCCTTATAATTCAGGCTGGACCAGTGGACATCTACCGTCACATCACCTTCCGGCAGTTGACTCTCTTCGAGATGCTGCACGGATGCGAGGGTTTTACCGTCCTGCTGTTCTAAGATCAACGCCTGCATAACCTGTCCTCACTTTGCATGGTGGATTGGAAAAATATCTACGAAGACTATACTCGCTAATTAAAACGTGATGCCGATGCAGCGCAATAAATTGCCAGATAGACCCATTTTGGTAGTATGCCTGCTTCATTGCGCGCCGTGGCGAATTCCGCCTTTAGATTCGCCTTTTCATACAGTGTATAACCGTCGGAGTTAACTCAGGGATGCGATTAACGACGAAATTCTCAGCTTTTGTCACTCTGCTCACGGGGTTAACGATCTTTGTGACTCTGATCGGCTGTTCGCTAAGTTTTTATAATGCCGTACAGTATAAGTATATAAGCCGTGTGCAGGCAGCGGCGACGGCGATGGATACGCACCTGGTGACCCGTGATATTGTCTCGCTGACACCGCAAATCGACGAACTCATGATCGCTTCCGATATTGTGCGTGTCGATCTGTTGCAGGGTAAGCATCCTGTCTACAGTCATTCTCGCGCCGCAAGTTACCAACCAGCGGGTGCCAACGATATGTACCGCGAGCTTGTTGTGCCGTTGGTAAAACATCCTGGGATGTCGCTACGCCTGGTTTATCAGGACCCGATGGGCAACTATTTTCACTCACTGATCACTACGGCGCCGCTGACGCTGGCGATAGGCTTTATCGTTCTGATCCTGTTTTTATCGGTGCGCTGGCTGCAACGGCAGCTTTCCGGGCAGGAGCTTCTGGAAATTCGCTCAACGCGTATCCTGAACGGCGAACGTGGGTCAAATGTCCGTGGTTCCGTTTATGAATGGCCGGCACGCACCAGTAGTGCGCTTGATGTGTTGCTTTCTGAAATTCAGTTTGCTCATGAACAGCGTAGTCGACTGGATACGCTAATTCGCTCCTATGCTGCGCAGGACACCAAAACCGGCCTCGGTAATCGCCTGTTCTTTGATAATCAACTGGCGACGTTACTAGAAGACCAGGAAAAGGTCGGGGTACATGGCGTGGTAATGATGATCCGCTTGCCAGACTTCAATCTTCTACGCGACAGCCTGGGAGGCAATCAGGCGGAAGAGCAGATGTTTATGCTCATCAATCTGCTCTCGACATTTATTATGCGCTATCCCGGTTCGCTGCTGGCGCGCTATCACCGTAGCGACTTTGCGGTATTGTTACCGCACCGTACGCTGAAAGAAGCGGAAAGCATTGCCGGGCAACTTTTAAAAGCCGTCGATGCGTTACCAGCTAACAAAATGCTCGATCGTGACGATATGGTACATATCGGCATTTGTGCCTGGCGTAGCGGACAATCTACCGAGCAGGTGATGGAACATGCAGAAGCCGCAGCGCGGAATGCCGCCCTACAGGGGGGGAATAGTTGGGCTATCTACGATGACACGCTGCCGGAGAAGGGGCGCGGCAATGTCCGCTGGCGCACACTGATTGAGCAGATGCTAAACCGTGGCGGGCCACGACTTTATCAAAAACCGGCGGTAACGCGGGAAGGTCGCGTGCATCATCGGGAATTGATGTGCCGCATCTATGACGGTAAAGAAGAGGTCAGCTCGGCGGAATATATGCCGATGGTGCTGCAATTTGGATTGTCGGAAGAGTATGACCGATTGCAAATTAGCCGCCTGATTACGCTACTGGGCTACTGGCCGGATGAAAATATGGCGATGCAGTTGACGGTAGAGTCGCTGATTCGCCCGCGTTTTCAGCGCTGGATACGCGATACATTGATGCAGTGTGAAAAATCACAGCGAAAACGCATAATTATTGAACTTGCGGAGGCGGATGTTTGTCAACACATCAGTCGGTTACAACCTATCCTTCGCCTGGTGAACGCGCTTGGCGTTCGGGTGGCGGTAACGCAGGCGGGTTTGACGTTGGTCAGTACCAGTTGGATTAAAGCGCTCAATGTGGAATTACTGAAGCTGCATCCGAGCCTGGTCCGAAATATTGAGAAGCGAACGGAAAATCAGCTTCTGGTTCAAAGCCTGGTAGAGGCTTGCGCCGGTACGCCTACGCAGGTTTATGCGACGGGCGTTCGTTCGCGCGGCGAGTGGCAGACACTAACCAAACGTGGTGTGGCTGGCGGGCAGGGTGATTTTTTTGCCTCCTCCCAACCACTTGACACAAACGTGAAAAAATATTCGCAAAGATATTCGGTTTAACCTGCCGTTTAATTTGTTTTCACGTAGAATAACGCGCGCTGTGCCTCATGGGGGTGTGCTTGTCTGCTCGCCAGATTGTTGCAGCAAATATGCAGGTGAATGACCTTTGACAGGTTGCAAATGAAGGCGAGGATTGCTGCTGATTTTTTCAGCCCTGAGGGACTCAGGCAGAGATTTGTAACAAAGGAAACGAACTGCACTAATTTTCACCGTAGCAGATGATTTTTGCGCCTTGTCGCTGCTGCGTGTGGTTGGTAAAGTAAGCGGATTTTGTTTTCCGCCCCAGCTTTCAGGATTATCCCTTAGTATGTTGAAAAAATTTCGTGGCATGTTTTCCAATGACCTGTCCATTGACCTGGGTACCGCGAATACCCTCATTTATGTAAAAGGACAAGGCATCGTATTGAATGAGCCTTCCGTGGTGGCCATTCGTCAGGATCGTGCCGGTTCGCCGAAAAGCGTGGCTGCAGTCGGTCATGACGCGAAGCAGATGCTGGGCCGTACGCCGGGCAATATCGCTGCGATTCGTCCGATGAAAGACGGCGTTATCGCTGACTTCTTTGTGACCGAAAAAATGCTTCAGCACTTTATTAAACAAGTGCACAGCAACAGCTTTATGCGCCCGAGCCCGCGCGTACTGGTATGCGTGCCGGTCGGCGCGACGCAGGTAGAACGCCGTGCAATTCGTGAATCCGCTCAGGGTGCAGGCGCCCGTGAAGTGTTCCTGATTGAAGAACCGATGGCGGCGGCAATTGGCGCTGGTTTGCCGGTTTCTGAAGCAACCGGTTCAATGGTGGTGGATATTGGCGGCGGTACGACGGAAGTGGCCGTTATTTCACTGAATGGCGTCGTTTACTCCTCGTCTGTGCGCATTGGCGGTGACCGTTTTGACGAAGCAATCATCAACTATGTGCGCCGTAACTATGGCTCTCTGATCGGTGAAGCGACCGCAGAACGTATCAAACATGAAATTGGTTCCGCTTACCCTGGCGATGAAGTGCGTGAAATCGAAGTGCGTGGTCGTAACCTGGCAGAAGGCGTTCCACGCGGCTTTACTCTGAACTCAAACGAGATTCTGGAAGCACTACAGGAACCGTTGACTGGTATTGTCAGCGCGGTAATGGTTGCGCTGGAACAGTGTCCGCCGGAGCTGGCGTCTGACATCTCTGAGCGCGGTATGGTGCTTACCGGCGGCGGCGCGCTGCTGCGTAACCTTGACCGTCTGTTAATGGAAGAGACGGGCATTCCTGTCGTGGTTGCTGAAGATCCGCTGACCTGCGTGGCGCGCGGCGGCGGCAAGGCGCTGGAAATGATCGACATGCACGGCGGCGACCTGTTTAGCGAAGAGTAGTCGGGTGCAGGCAGGATAATCCCTGGATTGTCCTGCCTCTTCGACGCGAGAATACGCATAGCCTATGAAGCCAATTTTTAGCCGTGGCCCGTCGCTACAGATTCGCCTTATTCTGGCGGTGCTGGTGGCGCTCGGCATTATCATTGCCGACAGCCGCCTGGGTACGTTCAGTCAAATCCGAACGTACATGGATACTGCCGTCAGTCCTTTCTATTTTATTTCAAATGGCCCGCGTGAACTGCTCGACAGCGTGTCGCAAACGCTGGCTTCTCGCGACCAGCTAGAACTGGAAAACCGGGCGCTGCGCCAGGAATTACTGCTGAAAAACAGCGATCTACTGATGCTGGGACAGTACAAACAGGAGAACGCGCGGTTGCGCGAGCTGCTGGGGTCGCCGCTGCGTCAGGATGAGCAAAAAATGGTGACGCAGGTTATCTCAACGGTCAACGATCCTTACAGCGATCAAGTTGTCATTGATAAAGGCAGCGTCAATGGCGTGTATGAAGGTCAACCAGTTATCAGCGACAAGGGGGTCGTGGGGCAGGTTGTCGCCGTGGCGAAATTAACCAGCCGGGTGCTGCTGATTTGCGATGCGACCCACGCGCTGCCGATCCAGGTACTGCGCAATGACATCCGCGTAATTGCCGCCGGTAACGGCTGTACTGACGATCTTCAGCTTGAACACCTGCCTGCGAATACCGATATTCGCGTCGGCGATGTGTTGGTAACGTCAGGGCTTGGCGGGCGTTTCCCCGAAGGCTATCCGGTGGCGGTGGTCTCCTCTGTTAAGCTGGATACCCAGCGCGCCTATACGGTCATTCAGGCGCGGCCTACGGCAGGGTTACAGCGTTTGCGCTATCTGTTGCTGTTGTGGGGGGCCGATCGTAACGGCGCTAATCCGCTGACGCCAGAAGAGGTTCACCGCGTGGCCAATGAGCGCCTGATGCAGATGATGCCGCAGGTGTTACCTTCTCCGGATACGATGGGACCGCCAGCGCCGGTGCCGGACCCGGCGACAGGGATCACTCAGCCATCTGCGGGCCAGACCGCGCCCATATCGACGCAACCATCGCCTTCAGGCGCGACCATGCCGCCTGCGCGTGCGCCGGGAGGACAATAGTGGCCAGCATACGTCACCAGGGGCGCTGGGTTATCTGGCTCTCGTTTCTTATTGCGCTATTGCTGCAAATCATGCCCTGGCCGGACGACATCATTGTTTTCCGGCCAAACTGGGTTTTGCTCATCTTACTGTACTGGATTCTGGCCCTGCCACACCGCGTAAATGTGGGGACGGGATTTATGATGGGTGCCATACTTGATCTTATCAGTGGCTCCACGCTCGGCGTGCGTGCTCTGTCAATGAGTATTGTCGCCTATCTGGTCGCTCTGAAATTCCAGCTCTTCCGCAATCTGGCGCTTTGGCAGCAGGCGCTGGTAGTGATGTTGCTTTCACTGGCTGTGGATATTATTGTTTTCTGGGCCGAGTTTTTAGTGATCAATGTCTCTTTCAGACCGGAAGTGTTCTGGAGTAGTGTAGTCAATGGCGTGCTGTGGCCCTGGCTCTTCTTGCTGATGCGTAAAGTACGCCAGCAGTTTGCTGTGCAATAAAGGTCGATATGACAACTCTGTATCTTGCTTCCGGTTCCCCGCGTCGCCAGGAACTGTTGACTCAACTTGGATTTTCGTTCGAGCAAGTTGTGCCGGGTATTGAAGAGCAGCGGCGCGTTCAGGAGTGCGCACAGCACTATGTTGTCCGGCTGGCGCGTGAAAAGGCGCAGGCTGGCGTGGCGCTGGTTCCCCGTGACCTGCCGGTTTTGGGCGCGGATACGATAGTCGTACTAAACGACGAGGTACTGGAAAAGCCGCGCAATGCCGCCCATGCCGCAGAAATGCTGCGTTTGCTTTCCGGAAAAACGCATCAGGTGATGACCGCCGTTGCGCTCGCGGACTCGCAGCAGACGCTGGATTGTCTGGTGGTGACAGAAGTGACCTTCCGCGCGCTTTCCGCTCAGGATATTGCTGGCTATGTCGCCAGTGGCGAGCCTTTAGATAAAGCCGGTGCATACGGTATTCAGGGGCTGGGTGGCTGTTTTGTCAGGAAGATTAATGGCAGCTATCACGCCGTCGTCGGCTTACCGCTGGTTGAAACGTATGAGTTGTTGAATCATTTTAACGCACTGCGTGATAAAAGGGATAAACATGACGGCTGAATTGTTGGTAAACGTAACGCCATCGGAAACGCGCGTGGCGTATATTGATGGCGGTATTCTTCAGGAAATTCATATTGAGCGCGAAGCGCGACGCGGAATCGTAGGCAATATCTACAAAGGTCGTGTAAGTCGTGTACTTCCAGGTATGCAGGCGGCTTTTGTAGATATTGGGCTGGATAAAGCCGCATTTCTTCACGCTTCCGACATTATGCCGCATACCGAATGCGTGGCGGGCGAGGAACAGAAACAGTTTACCGTACGCGATATCTCCGAGCTGGTACGTCAGGGGCAGGATCTGATGGTACAGGTGGTGAAAGATCCGCTCGGCACGAAAGGCGCGCGTCTGACCACGGATATCACATTACCCTCCCGTTACCTTGTTTTTATGCCCGGTGCCTCACATGTTGGCGTTTCCCAACGCATCGAAAGCGAAAGTGAACGCGAGCGCCTGAAAAAGGTCGTGGCGGAATACTGTGACGAACAGGGCGGGTTTATTATCCGTACCGCTGCGGAAGGTGTGTGTGAGGAGGATCTTGCGTCCGATGCAGCTTATCTCAAGCGTGTCTGGACGAAAGTCATGGAACGTAAAAAGCGCCCGCAAACACGTTATCAGATGTATGGCGAGCTGGCACTGGCACAACGCGTGCTACGCGATTTCGCCGATGCGCAGCTGGACCGCATTCGTGTCGACTCACGTCTGACCTACGAGTCGCTGCTGGAATTCACCGCAGAATACATCCCGGAAATGACCAGCAAGCTGGAACATTATAGTGGCCGCCAGCCAATCTTCGATCTTTATGATGTGGAAAACGAGATCCAGCGTGCGCTGGAACGTAAGGTTGAACTGAAGTCCGGCGGTTATCTGATTATCGATCAGACCGAAGCGATGACCACGGTCGATATCAATACCGGTGCGTTTGTCGGGCATCGAAATCTCGACGACACCATTTTTAATACCAATATTGAAGCGACTCAGGCCATCGCTCGCCAGTTACGCCTGCGCAATCTGGGCGGTATTATCATTATCGATTTTATTGACATGAATAATGAGGATCATCGCCGTCGGGTTCTGCATTCGCTGGAGCAGGCGTTAAGTAAAGATCGTGTGAAAACCAGTATTAACGGTTTTTCGCCGCTGGGGTTGGTGGAAATGACCCGAAAACGGACTCGTGAAAGTGTGGAACATGTGCTTTGCAACGAGTGTCCTACCTGTCATGGCCGTGGGACGGTAAAAACGGTCGAAACCGTCTGCTATGAAATCATGCGTGAAATTGTACGAGTTCATCACGCTTATGATTCCGATCGCTTCCTGGTTTATGCTTCTCCAGCAGTGGCGGAAGCGCTGAAAGGCGAAGAATCCCATGCACTGGCGGAAGTCGAAATCTTTGTCGGCAAACAGGTTAAAGTTCAGGTCGAACCGCTTTATAACCAGGAGCAGTTCGACGTAGTCATGATGTAAAAGACCACAAGCCTTACGAGCGTTTGTAGGCCGGACAAGGCATCTACGCCGCCATCTGGCAAAATGAGGTTGTGAGTCATATTTATAGGCAGACAAGGAGAGACGCGTGAGGCGATTGCCGGGGATTATGTTGCTCACTGGGGCCGCGCTCATCGTCGTTGCAGCGCTGCTGGTTAGCGGGCTGCGTCTGGCGTTGCCTCATCTTGACGCCTGGCGTCCCGCGATCCTGAGCAAGATTGAGTCCGCTACCGGCATGCCGGTGGCCGCCAGCCAGCTCTCCGCAAGCTGGCAAAATTTTGGCCCTACACTGGAAGCGCAGAATATTCATGCCGACCTGAAAGATGGCGGCGAGCTGTCGATAAAACGCGTCACGCTGGCGCTGGACGTCTGGCAAAGCCTGGTGCATATGCGCTGGCAGTTTCGCGATCTGACTTTCTGGCAACTTAATTTCCGCACCAACACGCCTCTTCAAAGCAGCGGTGGCGAAGGTATAGAAACCAGCCGCTTAAGCGATCTTTTTCTGCGTCAGTTTGATCACTTTGATCTGCGCGATAGTCAAATTAGCTTCCTGACGCTTTCCGGGCAACGCGCGGAACTGGCGATCCCACAGCTTACCTGGTTAAACGGCAAAGACCGCCATCGCGCTGAAGGCGAGGTCAGCCTTTCCAGCCTGACCGGGCAACATGGCGTGATGCAGGTTCGCATGGATTTGCGCGATGACGACGGCCTGCTGAATAACGGGAGAGTGTGGCTGCAAGCCGATGATATTGACGTGAAACCGTGGCTGGGTAAATGGATGCAGGATAACGTAGCGCTCCAGACGGCGCGTTTCAGCCTAGAAGGCTGGATGACGCTCAGTAAAGGCGAAATCGCTGGAGGAGACGTCTGGCTGAAACAGGGCGGCGCAAGCTGGCTGGGCGATAACACGACGCATACGTTGTCTGTCGATAACCTGACGGCGCATCTTGGCCGCGAGCAGTCTGGCTGGCAGTTTTATATTCCGGACACGCGGATTACGCTTGATGGCAAGCCCTGGCCGAGCGGGGCTTTAACCGTGGCCTGGCTCCCGCAACAGGATGTCGGCGGTGAAAATCATATACGTAGCGATGAACTGCGTATTCGCGCCAGTCATCTTGAACTGGCGGGGCTGGAAGGATTACGTCCGCTGGCGGCCAAACTGTCGCCTGCGCTGAGTGAAATCTGGAAGGCCACGCAACCGAGCGGAAAGATCACTACGCTGGCGCTGGATATTCCGCTACAGGCTACCGAAAAAACCCGTTTTCAGGCGGCGTGGGAAAACCTTGCCTGGAAACAGTGGAAACTGTTACCCGGTGCGGAACATTTCTCCGGAACTCTGGCGGGAAGTGTGGAAGACGGGCAGATGAAAGTCTCGATGCAGCAGGCCAAAATGCCCTATGAAACGGTTTTCCGCGCACCGCTGGAAATTGAAAACGGCGTGGCGACGCTTAGCTGGTTGAAGAATAAGAACGGCTTCCAGCTTGACGGACGCGACATTGACGTCAAAGCAAAGGCGGTACATGCGCGTGGCGGTTTCCGCTACCTGCAACCGACAGACGATGAACCGTGGCTGGGCATTCTGGCCGGGATCAGTACCGACGACGGGTCACAGGCCTGGCGTTATTTTCCGGAAAACCTGATGGGCAAGGCACTGGTGGATTATCTCAGCGGCGCGATTCAGGGCGGCGAGGCCGATAACGCTACGTTAGTTTATGGCGGTAATCCGCATCTTTTTCCCTATAAGCATAACGAAGGCCAGTTTGAAGTGTTAGTGCCGTTGCGTAACGCCACGTTTGCCTTTCAGCCTGACTGGCCTGCGATAAAAAATCTCAACATTGAACTGGATTTCCTGAATGATGGCCTGTGGATGCGCTCAGATAGTGTCGATTTAGGCGGGGTTAAGGCCAGCAAACTTGTGGCCGCGATTCCTGATTACTCCAAAGAGAAACTGCTTATTGATGCCGATATTAACGGGCCGGGAAAAAACGTGGGGCCTTATTTCGACGAAACGCCGCTAAAGGATTCGCTGGGTTCGACACTTGCAGAGCTACAATTGGATGGCGATGTGAATGCTCGCTTACATCTTGATATTCCGCTGGATGGCGAACAGGTTACTGCCGAGGGGGATGTCTCATTACGGAATAATAGCCTGTTTATTAAACCGCTTAACAGTACGCTCAAAAATCTGAACGGTAAATTCAGCTTTGTAAATGGCGCGTTGAAGAGCGGGCCGATGACGGCAAACTGGTTTAATCAGCCGCTTAACCTGGATTTTACTACGACCGAAGGGGCGAAAGCGTATCAGGTGGCGGTCAACCTGAACGGTAACTGGCAGCCAGCACATATGGGCGTTTTACCGCCGCAACTTAATGATGCCCTGAGCGGCAGTGTGGCGTGGAAGGGTAAAGTCGGCATCGATCTTCCGTATCATGCTGGCGCCACCTACAATATCGAGCTGAACGGCGATTTGCGCAATGTGAGTAGTCACTTACCCTCACCGCTGAATAAACCCGCAGGCGAAGCCATGCCAGTGAATATTAACGCTGACGGCAACCTGAAAAGTTTTGCGCTAACGGGGAGCGCGGGGAGTAAAAACCATTTTAATAGCCGATGGTTATTAAATCGAAAACTGACGCTGGATAGGGCCATATGGACCACAGACAGCCGGACGACGCCTCCATTGCCAGCTCAACCCGGTGTTGAACTGAATCTGCCGGCTCTGGATGGTGCGCAGTGGCTGGCGTTATTCCAGAAAGGCGCGGCGGATAACGTAAGCAGCTCGGCCGAGTTACCTCAGCGGGTTACGCTGCGTACTCCTGCGCTGTTGCTGGGTGGCCAACAGTGGAACAATTTGAGTATTGTTTCAGAACCGTCGTTGAATGGAACGAAAATTGAAGCGCAGGGTCGAGAGGTGAACGCCACGCTGGCCATGCGCAACCATGCGCCGTGGCTGGCAAACATTAAATACCTGTATTACAACCCTGGCGTCGCAAAAACACAGGCTGAGCCACCCACGACGTCACCGCTCTTAGGGGCGAACAATCTCAGTTTCCGCGGCTGGCCGGATTTACAGCTACGCTGCGAAGAGTGCTGGTTGTGGGGGCAAAAATACGGGCGTATTAATGGTGATTTCGCCATAAAAGGCAATACGCTGACTCTGACGAATGGCCTGGTCGACACCGGATTCGCCCGTTTGAAAGCGAATGGTGAGTGGGTGAATGCGCCGGGCAATGAACGCACCTCACTGAAAGGTAGCCTTCATGGCCATAACCTGGATGCCGCAGCCGGATTTTTCGGCATTTCGACGCCAATTCAGAATGCGTCGTTTAACGTAGATTATGATCTGCACTGGCGAAACCCGCCCTGGCAACCTGACGAAGCTACGCTCAACGGAATTTTGCATACGCGTTTAGGTAAGGGCGAGTTTACTGACCTGAGCAGCGGCCATGCCGGGCAGCTACTGCGGCTCCTCAGTTTTGATGCATTACTGCGTAAGTTACGCTTTGACTTCAGCGATACCTTTAGCGAGGGCTTTTATTTCGACTCCATTCGCAGTACCGCGTGGATTAAAGATGGTGTTTTGCATACCGACGATACGCTGGTAGATGGACTTGAAGCAGACATAGCGATGAAAGGTTCTGTTGATCTGGTGCGCCGTCGCCTTGATATGGAAGCTGTCGTTGCGCCAGAAATTTCCGCCACGGTGGGAGTCGCCGCCGCTTTTGCCGTGAACCCGATTGTCGGCGCGGCAGTATTTGCCGCCAGTAAAGTGCTGGGGCCGCTGTGGAGTAAGGTTTCCATTCTGCGTTATCGTATCACCGGACCGGTTGATGCGCCGCAGATCAACGAAGTTCTTCGCCAGCCGCGCAAAGAAAGCCAGCAATGATGATTTGACGAGGGCGAGGAATTGCCTCAATCTCAGTACATAGTATTGCCGGATGACGCAGCGCTTATCCGGTCTACAGCAGCCTAATAACGTAGGCCGGATAAGGCGGTTACACCGCCATCCGGCAGAATGAAATGAGTAGCCAAAACGATGAGTCTGAACCTGGTAAGTGAACAATTACTCGCGGCGAACGGCCTGAAACATCAGGATCTGTTTGCTATCCTGGGCCAACTGGCCGAACGCCGTCTTGATTATGGCGATCTCTATTTTCAGTCGAGCTATCACGAATCCTGGGTTTTAGAAGATCGCATCATTAAAGATGGTTCATATAATATCGACCAGGGCGTTGGCGTTCGCGCCGTTAGCGGCGAAAAAACCGGTTTTGCTTATGCAGATCAGATTAGCCTTCAGGCGCTGGAGCAGAGCGCGCAGGCGGCGCGAACCATTGTACGCGATAGTGGCGAAGGTAAGGTAAAAACACTCGCTGCTGTAGACCATCAGCCGCTCTACACCACTCTTGACCCGCTGCAAAGCATGAGCCGAGAAGAGAAACTGGATATCCTCAGACGCGTTGATAAAGCGGCGCGAGAAGCGGATAAACGTGTCCAGGAAGTCAATGCCAGCCTGACCGGTGTATATGAATTAATCCTTGTGGCGGCGACCGACGGGACGCTGGCGGCGGATGTCCGTCCGCTGGTGCGTCTGTCCGTCAGCGTGCAGGTGGAAGAGGACGGTAAACGCGAGCGCGGCGCCAGCGGCGGCGGTGGTCGTTTTGGTTACGACTATTTTCTTGCCGATGTTGATGGAGACGTTCGCGCCGACGCCTGGGCGAAAGAAGCGGTACGCATGGCGCTGGTTAACCTCGCCGCCGTCGCTGCGCCAGCGGGGACGCTACCCGTTGTCCTGGGCGCCGGATGGCCGGGCGTGTTGCTGCACGAAGCGGTCGGACATGGCCTGGAAGGCGATTTTAACCGTCGCGGAACGTCTGTATTTAGCGGTCAGATCGGCGAGCAGGTTGCTTCCACGCTTTGTACTGTAGTGGATGACGGCACAATGATGAACCGTCGCGGTTCCGTTGCTATAGATGACGAAGGGACGCCAGGTCAGTACAACGTATTGATTGAAAATGGCGTACTGAAAGGGTACATGCAGGATAAACTGAACGCGCGCCTGATGGGATCTGCGCCGACCGGTAACGGGCGACGCGAATCTTACGCGCATCTGCCGATGCCGCGTATGACCAATACTTATATGTTGGCTGGTCAGTCAACACCGCAAGAAATTATCGAATCCGTTGAGTACGGCATCTATGCGCCTAACTTTGGCGGCGGTCAGGTGGATATCACCTCCGGCAAGTTTGTGTTCTCTACCTCAGAAGCGTATCTGATTGAAAATGGCAAAGTGACGACGCCAGTGAAAGGCGCGACGTTGATTGGATCTGGCATTGAAACGATGCAGCAGATTTCTATGGTAGGTAACGATCTTAAGCTGGATAACGGTGTGGGGGTCTGCGGTAAAGAGGGGCAAAGTTTGCCGGTGGGCGTAGGGCAGCCGACTCTGAAAGTAGACAGTCTGACGGTTGGCGGCACCGCATAACTTTCATGCTGAACGGTCTTATCAGGCCTACGAATATCTGTAGGCCTGGTAAGCGTAGCGCTATCAGGCAATGTCTGAACGACTGAATTTTACTTTTCTTTCCCGCGTCCGCGCATCCCCTGAAACAAGTGCGCGACATCAACAAAATAGTCGGTCAACGCATTAATCACCACCTGCACTTTAAGCGGCAGCTTATCCTTTTCGGTGTACAGCGCATATACCGGGCGGGGATCGGACTGATAGCGAGGCAGCAGGATCTCCAGATCGCCGTGATTGATCTCATTGACAACCCACATCAGCGGCACATAAGCAATCCCGGTTCCTGCGGTTAGCCAGCGTACCAGGGTCATGGGATCATTAGTAACGAACCGCCCCTGCGGAATCAGCCGGGTAGAAATTCCTTCCGGTGCGATAAGTTCAAACTCATTATCCGGGCGCACGCTATATTCCAGCCAGGAATGACTGCTGAGATCGGCGGGTTTTTCCGGGACGCCATATTGGGCGAGGTAGGTTTTGGCAGCGCACACGACCATCGGCATTGCGCCAAGCCGACGGGAAAACAGGCTGGAGTCTTGTAGCGCACCCACGCGGATCACCACGTCCAGCCCGTCAGCAATTAAATCCGGGGCAGGGATCCCCGTCACCAGATTGACTGCCAGACCGGGATACTCTTTTAATAATTTTGCGGTAAGCCCGGCCAGTACATTTTGTGCCATGGTTGAAGAACAGCCGATACGCAATGTACCGATTGGCGTGTTATTAAACGCATAAAGCTGTTCGTGAACATCCTGCACTTCATGCAACATGCGACGGCAGCCTTGATAATAAATTTTCCCTGCCTCGGTGAGTCCAATGCTTCGCGTACTGCGGTTCAGCAATTTAACTTGCAGCTCATCTTCCAGTTTTGCCACCGTCTGGCTGATGGACGACACGCTCATTTGCAACTGTCTGGCTGCGGCGGTAAAAGAGCCAAACTCGACCACTTTGGCAAATACCGACATTCGTTTTAATCGTTCCATTATTCACTCTGGCTTAAAAGTGATTTAGATCACATAATATAGATAACCGCATAACAGTTACGCTAATATACTATTATTCGAATAAGCGCTATATCGCTCTCGCCTGGCGTTTCTTGCCCTTCTCTGCGGCGATGTAGCTTAACAATCTATCGCCTGCTCTCTCTCAGAAATCAAGGTCAACATGAGTGTGTTTCCCGTTATCGTGGTGTTTGGTCTTTCCTTCCCACCGATATTTTTCGAATTGCTTTTGTCACTGGCGATTTTTTGGCTGGTGCGTCGGGTGCTTGTGCCGACTGGCATCTATGATTTTGTCTGGCATCCGGCTTTGTTCAATACCGCGCTGTATTGCTGTCTGTTCTATTTAATATCGCGCCTGTTCGTTTGAGGTTGAAGTGAAAACACTAACAAGAAAACTCTCCCGTACGGCCATTACCCTCGTACTGGTTATCCTGGCGTTTATCGCGATTTTCCGCGCCTGGGTGTATTACACCGAATCCCCCTGGACGCGCGACGCGCGTTTTAGCGCCGATGTGGTGGCTATCGCCCCGGATGTCGCGGGCCTGATTACTAATGTAAATGTGCATGATAACCAACTGGTGAAAAAGGATCAGGTCCTGTTTACTATCGACCAGCCACGCTATCAAAAAGCGCTCGCGGAAGCGGAAGCCGATGTGGCTTATTATCAGGTACTGGCACAGGAAAAACGCCAGGAAGCGGGGCGCCGTAACCGCCTCGGCGTGCAGGCAATGTCCCGGGAAGAGATCGATCAGGCGAATAATGTTTTGCAGACGGTATTGCATCAGCTGGCTAAAGCGCAGGCAACGCGTGATCTGGCGAAACTCGATCTTGAACGTACCGTTATTCGTGCGCCTGCCGACGGCTGGATAACTAACCTTAATGTTTATGCTGGCGAATTTATTACCCGTGGTTCCACGGCTGTTGCGTTGGTGAAAAAGAACTCTTTTTACGTACTGGCCTATATGGAAGAGACCAAGCTGGAAGGCGTACGTCCGGGATATCGCGCTGAAATCACGCCGCTTGGCAGTAATCAGGTGTTACGAGGCACTGTCGATAGCGTGGCGGCTGGGGTGACGAATGCCAGCAGCACCAGCGATGCGAAAGGCATGGCGACGATAGACTCTAATCTCGAATGGGTGCGCCTGGCCCAGCGTGTCCCGGTGCGCATCCGGCTCGACGAACAACAGGGTAATTTGTGGCCTGCCGGTACGACGGCAACCGTAGTCATTACCGGTAAACAGGATCGTGACGTCACTCAGGACTCCTTCTTCCGTAAACTGGCGCACCGACTGCGCGAATTCGGTTAATCGTCATGGGCATCTTCTCGATTGCCAACCAGCACATTCGTTTTGCGGTAAAACTGGCGTGTGCCATTGTGCTGGCATTATTTGTCGGCTTCCACTTTCAACTGGAAACGCCGCGTTGGGCAGTGCTGACCGCCGCGATCGTGGCGGCAGGCCCGGCGTTCGCTGCTGGTGGGGAACCCTATTCCGGCGCTATCCGTTATCGCGGAATGTTGCGTATCATCGGGACATTTATTGGCTGTATCGCCGCGCTTATCATTATTATCGCCATGATTCGCGCGCCGCTGTTGATGATTCTGGTGTGCTGTATCTGGGCTGGGTTTTGTACCTGGATCTCTTCTTTGGTACGGATCGAAAACTCGTATGCGTGGGGACTGTCAGGCTATACCGCACTGATCATCGTGATTACTATTCAGACTGAGCCGCTGCTCACGCCACAATTCGCGCTTGAACGTTGCAGCGAAATCGTTATTGGTATCGTCTGTGCTATTGTGGCAGATCTGCTTTTCTCGCCACGATCGATAAAGCAGGAGGTTGACCGTGAGCTGGATAGCCTGCTGGTGGCGCAATACCAACTCATGCAGCTTTGTATTAAGCATGGCGACAGCGAGGAAGTAGACAACGCCTGGGGCGATCTGGTGCGGCGTACGACGGCTCTGGAGGGGATGCGTAGTAATCTTAATATGGAGTCTTCGCGCTGGGTTCGCGCTAACCGCCGCCTGAAAGCGTTGAATACCCTTTCGCTCACACTGATTACGCAATCCTGTGAAACGTATATGATCCAACATACGCGGCCAGAGCTGATTACCGATACGTTCCGGGAGCTGTTCGAGGCGCCGGTTGAAACGGTACAGGATGTTCATAGACAGTTAAAAAGAATGCGTCGCGTCATTGTCTGGACCGGTGAGCGCGAAACGCCAGTCACGCTCTATACATGGGTCGGCGCTGCGACGCGTTATCTGTTGCTGAAACGCGGCGTCATCAGTAATACCAAAATCAGCGCGACGGAAGAGGAAATCCTTCAGGAAGAGCCGGTGGTAAAAGTGGAGTCCGCCGAGCGCCATCACGCCATGGTAAACTTCTGGCGCACTACGCTCTCTTGTGTGCTGGGGACGTTATTCTGGCTGTGGACCGGCTGGACATCGGGCAATGGCGCGATGGTAATGATTGCCGTGGTCACCTCGCTGGCGATGCGTTTACCGAATCCTCGCATGGTCTGTATTGATTTTATTTATGGGACTCTGGCGGCACTACCGCTGGGATTGCTCTATTTCCTGGTGATTATCCCTAATACGCAACAAAGTATGCTGTTGCTATGCCTGAGTCTGGCAGTATTAGGATTCTTTAGCGGCATAGAAGTCCAGAAGCGGCGTCTGGGTTCGATGGGCGCACTAGCCAGTACGATTAATATTATTGTGCTGGATAACCCGATGACGTTCCATTTCAGCCAGTTTCTCGACAGCGCGTTGGGGCAAATCGTCGGCTGTATGCTGGCGTTTATCGTCATCTTACTGGTGCGTGATAAATCCAAAGACCGCACAGGTCGCGTGCTGCTTAACCAGTTTGTTTCTGCCGCCGTTTCCGCAATGACAACCAATGTTGTGCGTCGTAAAGAGAACCGTCTGCCGGCGTTGTATCAGCAACTCTTTTTGTTGATGAATAAATTCCCTGGCGATTTGCCTAAGTTCCGTCTGGCGCTCACGATGATCATTGCCCACCAGCGTCTGCGCGATGCACCGATACCGGTTAATGAAGATCTATCAGTATTTCATCGTCAGCTTCGCCGTACCGCCGATCAGGTGATTTCCGCCGGAAGCGATGATAAACGGCGACGCTACTTCGGCCAGTTGCTTGATGAACTGGATATCTACCAGGAAAAATTACGTATTTGGGAGGCGCCGCCGCAGGTGACGGAGCCGGTTAAACGCCTGACGGGCATGTTACATAAATACCAGCACGCGCTTACCGATAGCTAATCATGAAAACCGACGCCAAAAGCGTCGGTTTTTTTATGGCTATACTTATTTGAGAGACAAAAACAGCGCAAGAGTGCTTGCCAGAATGACATGCGTTTCTGGACATGACCACTCTGCATAATGATGTTTTGGAGTAAAACAGACAATTGTCTGTCGGGGATGGTAGCTGGCTATGAATGTCTATACCTTTGATTTTCGTGATATTAAAAACCAAAGCGATTTTTATCGTGAATTTACGCAGACGTTTGGCCTTGCCGGTGAGAAAGTGAGCGATCTTGATACGTTATGGGATGCGGTAATGAGCGATGCCTTACCTTTACCGCTTGAGATTGAGTTTGTTCATCTGCCTGATAAGCTGCGCAGACGCTACGGCGCGCTGATTTTACTCTTTGATGAAGCGGAAGAAGAGCTGGAAGGACGGTTACGCTTTAATGTTCGGCATTAAAACGTCATAAAAAAGCCCCCGACAGGCGGGGGCAAGTCGTCGGGTTAGACGACGAGGGTTTATTTATACAGCTCGGCGGTGGCGTGCCAGTTATCACCTTCTTTTAACTCGATGATGCGATAACTATTAGCGCCTGCTTTTTCAGCTTTGGCGACGAGCTCCTGACGCATATCCATTGGCGTACTGCCAATCTGGGATACGGAAATGGTGCCCATCGGTTGCAGGTTTTGCGCTTGTTCAGTATTGACCTGATGTACAGCAGCGTTTGCGCCGAAAGAGAGCAGAGTGGCCAGGCCGAGGGATGCAATAATGAATTTTGTTTTCATAGACTTTTATTCCTTTATACGGTCAACTCCGTGAATTAAAGGGCTTTTCTTATGCGATATCTCCGCGAAGTAATGACCGGTTATATGCGATGCAGGTGAATTTTATTTATACAGTTCGGCAGTGGCGTGCCAGTTGCTGCCGCTACGCGCTTCGGTAATGTGATAGGCCGTTGCGCCTTGTTCATCTGCTTTTTTGCTCAGCATGGCATTCATATCCATAGGCGATGAGCCAATAGCGCTGACCGAAACAGAGCCGATCGCTTCGCGGTTTTGCGCTTGTTCTGCGCTGATAGGTTCTGCGGCGAAAGCGCCAAAAGAGAGAACGGACAGAATACTTAATGTTGTAACAGTGGTTTTGATTTTCATGATTTTTACCTCGTCGAATTCCTTTACTGGGGTCTTCTTTTCGTGACCCTCATCACAAAATTAAGTATACACTAATCACACCATAAATTAATACCACGCTAATTGTTTCATGTTTCCTTAAAGATTAAACGGCTTATTTTTTATAATGATATGGAATTAAAACTGCTGTCTTTTGCCGCTCTTCAATAAAAAATCAAATAAAATCAGGTGTATAAAAAATTTAGCATTTTGTGCGTTTTTTGGATTTTGTATTCATGTGGTAAATGTTTAAGGGCGTGGTTTACCAAATGACAGTCGTGAGGAACAACAGACCGGAGAAAGGGAAAAATGCCTCCGCCGTACAACGACGGAGGGGGGAGAACTAAAGCTCTTGCTCAAAGAGCTCCAGAATGGCTTCGTAGAGATCTTTTACGGAAAAGCCGCTGGCAGGCGTAGTGAAGATCGTATCATCACCGGCAATCGTGCCGAGAATACCTTCCGCTTTCCCCAACGAATCCAGCAGGCGCGCAATGAGTTGCGCTGCGCCAGGGCTGGTATGAATTACCACGACGGCATCGTTATAGTCGATATCCAGTACCAGATTTTTCAACGGACTGGATGTGGTCGGGACGCCCAGTTCAGCTGGAAGACAATACACCATCTCCATTTTTGCGTTGCGGGTTCGCACCGCACCGAACTTAGTCAACATGCGTGAGACCTTGGACTGATTGATATTTTCAAAGCCCTGATCCTGCAATGCGAGGACGATTTCGCCCTGTGAGCTGAATTTTTCTTCTTTGAGGAGCGCTTTAAACGCCCTTACTAGTTCTTCTTGTTTAGCCGAGCTTCGCATAAGTCACCCGTAATATGGCGGTAGAAACAACATTATTGTGCATACAGATGAATTTTTATGCAAACAGTCTGCCTTGTTTAAGGCTGAAATAATGTTATGAAAGAGCGGAATTTTATCAAATTTCGTTATCAAGAAACATGCCTGTGTCACGCCTCGCAAATAAGATTAAAAGTAAATTAATTGTTATCAAAATGATGTTGTTTTGAGGGGGCGGTAGGGTATATTGTCACCACCTGTAGGAACGTTGCTCGCAGGCTGCTATCGATCCGGATTACGCAAATTAAATGCATAAAAGCCAAAATCGCGCGACTCCGCATTCTTGACGCGTGGGGATTGTAATCATTGAATTTGTGAATTAAGGTCGCCGCCGCGGAGCAACAGACACTTAGTTAATCATATAATAAGGAGTTTAGGATGAAAGTTGCAGTCCTCGGCGCTGCTGGTGGTATCGGTCAGGCGCTGGCATTACTGTTAAAAAACCAACTGCCTTCAGGTTCAGAACTCTCCCTGTACGACATCGCTCCAGTGACTCCCGGTGTGGCCGTTGATTTGAGCCATATCCCCACCGCTGTAAAAATTAAAGGTTTCTCCGGCGAAGATGCAACCCCGGCGCTTGAAGGCGCTGACGTAGTATTGATTTCTGCGGGCGTGGCGCGCAAACCGGGTATGGACCGTTCCGATCTGTTTAACGTTAACGCCGGGATCGTAAAAAATCTGGTACAGCAGATCGCTAAAACCTGCCCGAAAGCCTGTGTGGGCATTATCACCAACCCGGTGAATACGACAGTCGCTATTGCCGCGGAAGTGCTGAAAAAAGCGGGTGTTTACGATAAAAACAAACTGTTTGGCGTTACCACGCTGGATATCATTCGCTCGAACACGTTTGTTGCTGAGCTGAAAGGTAAGCTGCCTACGGAAGTTGAAGTATCGGTGATCGGCGGGCACTCTGGCGTGACCATTCTGCCGCTGTTGTCGCAGATTCCAGGCGTAAGCTTTAGCGAACAAGAAGCGGCTGAACTGACGAAGCGTATTCAGAACGCCGGTACTGAAGTTGTTGAGGCGAAAGCTGGCGGCGGATCGGCAACCCTTTCAATGGGCCAGGCTGCAGCGCGTTTCGGCCTTTCTCTGGTACGTGCATTGCAGGGTGAAAAAGGCGTGGTGGAATGCGCCTATGTGGAAGGCGACGGCCAGTATGCCCGCTTCTTCTCTCAGCCTTTGCTGCTGGGTAAAAACGGCGTGGAAGAGCGTAAATCCATTGGCACTCTGAGCGCTTTTGAACAGCGCTCGCTGGAAGGTATGCTGGATACGCTGAAGAAAGACATTACGCTTGGCGAAGAATTCGTTACGAAGTAAGCCATGCGCTGCTATTAAAAAAACCGGAGTTGGCTCCGGTTTTTTTATGTCCGCCTGATAATGACACAAATAATATCAATTGGTTGCCGGGTATTCCTGTACCGTCACCTGTAGCGTGAGCTGTTTATCATCACGCATGACAACGACCGGAATAACGGAACCTGGACGGATTTCTGCCACCTGATCCATCGTCTCCAGCGCGGATACGGCCGGTTTGTTATTGACCGAAATAATGAGATCATTAACCTGAATACCAGCAAGCGCGGCGGGGCCGTTGGGCGTCACTTCATTAACCACAATGCCCTGAATCGGGTCCATGCCGCTGCCCTGGGCGTGTAACGGCGCGATTTCCCGTCCGCCAATACCGATATAACCGCGTATCACTCGGCCATCGCGGATCAGCTTGTCCATAATTTTGGTGGCCAGTTGGAAAGGGATCGCAAAACCGATGCCTTCCGGCGTTTCGCCATCGTTACTTTTATCAAAAGAGAGGGTGTTGATCCCCATCAGCTCGCCTAACGAGTTCACCAACGCGCCGCCGGAATTACCGTGGTTAATCGAGGCGTCGGTCTGAAGAAAATTCTGTCGCCCCGTCGGGTTCAGTCCGATACGGCCCGTTGCGCTGATAATCCCCTGGGTGATGGTTTGTCCCAGATTATAGGGGTTACCGATAGCCAACACGACGTCGCCAATATGCGGTGTGCGTTTTGTATTAATCGGGATCGTAGGCAGCCCGCCGGTAGCGTTGATTTTCAGTACCGCCAGGTCGGTGAGCGAATCGGAGCCAACCAGTAGCGCTTCAAACACGCGACCGTCCTGTAGCGCGACGATAATCTGATCGGCATCGTTGATAACGTGTTTGTTGGTAATGATATAACCGCGCTGATCCATTATTACACCGGAGCCCAGCGTACGGATCTCCAGCTGATTATGTGCGGTACTGTTCATACTGCGGTTATAGACATTGACGACGGCAGGCGCGGCGCGGCGAACCGCAAAATTATAGCTGGCTGGCGTTTCATCGGTACTGTCGAATTGCGGGACGGCGATAGGATTAATTTTACGCAAAGAAGGCATGGCGACCAGCAAAATAGCGCCGACAATTAAACCTATTGCGACCGAACGTAAGAGCTTCACAAACATGATGGAGGCATCGTTAAAAAAGGGAACGGCAGCAGCATACCATGAGTTAACCGGACATCACATTGGAGGCTGATGCCCGGTTTAAGACAGGACTAGCGCAGCAATAGATAAATGTTCTCGTTACCACGTACTACCTGGAGAGCGATAATAGACGGTTTCGTCGCCATCACTTTGCGCATCTCGGCGATAGAGCGGATACGATCGCGGTTAACGCCAATGATAACATCATCTTTTTGTAAACCGGCCTGAGCGGCGGGGCTACTTTTTTCGACATTATCAATTTTTACGCCTTTTGTTCCGTCTTTCAGTTGCCCATCGCTCAGCGTCGCGCCCTGCAACGCAGGGGCGATCATCTCAGCGCTGGCGGAAGAAGATGTATTGGAATCCAGCGTCACTTCCACCTCCAGCGGCTTGCCATCGCGTAGCAGACCCAGTTTTACTTTCGTACCGGGTTCGGTGGTGGCGATACGTGAGCGCAGTTCAGCAAAACTGTTCAGCGGCTTACCATTAAGACTGATAATCACGTCTCCGGATTTCACACCAGCTTTCGCCGAACCTGAATGTGGTAATACCTCGCTGACAAAAGCCCCGCGCTGAACGTTCAATTTGAACGCCTTAGCGATATCAGCGGTCATTTCAGTGCCTTTAATTCCCAGCAATCCGCGTTTGATTTCACCAAATTGTATTAACTGCTGCGCCAGCGTCTGCGCCATATTGGAAGGAATAGCAAAACCGATACCGATGCTTCCTCCCCCAGGTGCGAGGATGGCGGTGTTAATTCCGATCAGTTCGCCGTTCAGGTTAAGCAGAGCGCCACCGGAGTTACCACGGTTAATCGAGGCGTCGGTTTGAATAAAGTTCTCAAGCCCCTCCAGATTCAGCCCGCTGCGTCCCAACGCTGAAATAATCCCGGAGGTAGCGGTTTGCCCCAGGCCAAACGGGTTACCGACGGCGACGGCGAAATCACCGACGCGGAGTTTGTCGGAATCGGCAATCGCAATTTGCGTTAACTGGCTGGGATTCTGCATTTGTAGCAGGGCGATATCGCTCTGGTCGTCGCCGCCGATCAGCTTCGCATCAAATTCACGTCCGTCATTGAGCTGGATGCTGATCTTCTGCGCCTGATTAATGACATGATTATTGGTTAATACATAACCTTTCGCAGCATCAATAATCACGCCGGAACCGAGTCCTTCAAACGGCTGAGATGGTTGGTCGGGCAGCTCCTCGCCAAAGAACTTTTTAAACTCCTCCGGCACCTTTTGGCTCTGCGCGGCGGTTCCCTCGACTTTCACGCTGACGACAGCAGGCAGCACTTTCTCCAGCATAGGGGCAAGGCTTGGCAGCGCCGCCTGACCCGGCACCTGGCCTGGTATCGATGCAAGGGCTGGAAAGGGCGCCGAAAGAGTTAACCCGACACTTAACGCTAATGCACTCAACAGCTGGGTGTGTTTTTTCATGGATGCTGCTCTCGTACCTTGAATGAACGGATAGACGATTCAAAACGGTTTGATGTTATTGAATTTTCAGCCTGGTAACAATGATAATAGCTGGGACAGGAAAGATAGAGAGGGGCGCAAGCGATGCGCCCGTTAAATTTCTTAACAGTACGCGATTAATCGCGTTTTGCACCGCTGCGCAACAGGCCGGACGCGCCTTCAGAATAGTCACGCGGCATTTGCACCGGCGCCTGATCGTTGCTCGCTTCCGACTCCGCCAGGCGGTTGCGGAACGGATTCGATTCCGCGGACATTTCCGGCAGCAGGCTGCTGGAGCTTTTCGCCATATGCTGGTACAACTGGCGGTAATCATGCGCCATGGTATCCAGCAATTCCGCGCTGCGGGCAAAGTGGCTAACCAGCTCTTCACGGTACTCTTCCAGCTCAGCTTTGTTTTTTTCCAGTTCGTACTGCAATGCCTGCTGTTGACGTAATTTACGATTACCAAAACGCATGGCCACGGCACCGATGATGATACCGACGACTAATCCAATTAGCGCATATTCCCAGGTCATGAACATCTCCCGTTGTCTTATGTTTCCGTAGGGTGTTGGCTCCAGGCTCCATGCCCGCGCCTGATTATGCCACTATAACCGCTAATTCCGTAGAAGTGGAATCCCGACAGCATATCGCGTAGTGTAGAACGGCCTTTTTTTCGTCAGCCGTGAATGACGGCACATCGATTTTCAAGGAATAACAATAACATTATGCAAAGCCTTTCCCCTACATCGTGTTATCTTCAGGCTCTCAACGAAGGCACGCATCAGCCTGACGACGTACAGAAAGAGGCGGTCAACCGTCTGGAAGCCATTTATCAAGAACTTATCGCTAAAAAAACGCCAGTCACGTCGCCCGGCGGCCTGATAGCACGCCTGGGGAAATTATTAGGCAAAAATGAACCTGACGCGCAAATACCGGTTCGCGGGCTATATATGTGGGGCGGTGTTGGTCGCGGCAAAACCTGGCTAATGGATCTCTTTTACCATAGCTTGCCGGGAGAGCGAAAACTACGCCTGCATTTCCATCGTTTTATGCTGCGCGTACATGAGGAACTTACTGCGCTACAGGGGCAGAGTGATCCGTTGGACGTTATTGCCGACAGATTTAAAGCCGAGACGGACATACTGTGTTTCGATGAGTTTTTCGTCTCTGATATTACCGACGCCATGCTGCTTGGCGGCTTAATGAAAGCGCTATTCGCTCGCGGCCTTACGCTGGTGGCGACGTCAAATATTCCACCGGATGAACTCTACCGCAACGGTTTGCAACGCGCCCGCTTCTTACCCGCTATTGATGCCATCAAGCAACACTGTGACATTATGAACGTGGACGCCGGCATTGATTACCGGTTGCGCACGCTGACCCAGGCCCACTTATGGCTGACGCCGCTTGATGACCAAACCCGGCGGCAAATGGATAAACTTTGGCTGGCGTTAGCTGGCGCTACGCGGGAACATGCTCCCATTCTGGAAATCAATCATCGTCCCTTAGCAACACTGGGTGTTGAAAACCAGACGCTGGCGGTCTCTTTCGCCACTCTGTGCATAGAGGCCCGCAGCCAGCACGATTATATTGCGCTCTCAAGGCTATTTCATACGGTTCTATTGCTTGAGGTGCCAGTCATGACGCCGCAGATGGAGAACGAAGCGCGCCGCTTTATTGCGCTGGTAGATGAGTTTTACGAGCGCCACGTTAAGCTGGTAGTGAGCGCTGCCGCGCCGTTATACCAGATTTATCAGGGAGAGCGGCTCAGGTTTGAATTTCAGCGCTGTCTGTCGCGCCTGCAGGAGATGCAGAGCGAGGAGTACCTCAAACGGGAGCATATGCCGTAGGCCGAATAAGGCGTGCTTTGTACTGTGTGCGGCTCGCTGATTATGCCGGCAACTTTACCCGGCCGATAATAAACATGGCCTGCATAAAACCCGCGGTAAATCACAAAAAGGGGTCGATCTTTGACCTGGACTTCTCTATAATCCTGCGACCCCACGTTACAAGAGAGTTTTTTCCCAAACTTTCTCTGTGCCGGCGAAACATATCCGAGGGGGTAGGTTTACCGGACTTTGTCGTGTGAACCTCAACTATTTAAACGTTTGGGTGTTCACCAACGTGTAACTTATTTATTTGGGTAAGCTTTTAATGAAAACTTTTACAGCTAAACCAGAAACCGTAAAACGCGACTGGTATGTTGTTGACGCGACCGGTAAAACTCTGGGCCGTCTGGCTACTGAACTGGCTCTGCGCCTGCGCGGTAAGCACAAAGCGGAATACACTCCGCACGTCGATACTGGTGATTACATCATCGTTCTGAACGCTGACAAAGTTGCTGTAACCGGCAACAAGCGTACTGACAAAGTGTATTATCACCACACCGGCCACATCGGTGGTATCAAACAAGCGACCTTTGAAGAGATGATTGCCCGCCGTCCTGAGCGTGTGATTGAAATCGCGGTTAAAGGCATGCTGCCAAAAGGCCCGCTGGGTCGTGCTATGTTCCGTAAACTGAAAGTTTACGCTGGCAACGAGCACAACCACGCGGCACAGCAACCGCAAGTTCTTGACATCTAATCGGGATTATAGGCAATGGCTGAAAATCAATACTACGGCACTGGTCGCCGCAAAAGTTCCGCAGCTCGCGTTTTTATCAAACCGGGCAACGGTAAAATCGTTATCAACCAACGTTCTCTGGAACAGTACTTCGGTCGCGAAACTGCCCGCATGGTAGTTCGTCAGCCGCTGGAACTGGTCGACATGGTTGAGAAACTGGATCTGTACATCACTGTTAAAGGTGGTGGTATCTCTGGTCAGGCTGGTGCGATCCGTCACGGTATCACCCGCGCTCTGATGGAGTACGACGAGTCTCTGCGTTCTGAACTGCGTAAAGCTGGCTTCGTTACTCGTGACGCTCGTCAGGTTGAACGTAAGAAAGTCGGTCTGCGTAAAGCACGCCGTCGTCCGCAGTTCTCCAAACGTTAATGGGCTTCTGCTCACGCAGACAACCATTATCGAAAAAACCCGCTTCGGCGGGTTTTTTTATGGGTAATACCGTTATCTGGCATGGAGAAATGCGAATAGTTACCTCTTTTTCCCCAATTCCAGAATCGACTCACCACAAAGGTCACAAAATCTGGTAAACTATCATCCAATTTTCTGCCCAAATAGCGGGGAATGTTCATTTTTTGTCTCGTTTTTGAGCGATAGTGACGTTTTTCGTCCTGGGTGATATAACATCTGGCTGGTCACGTTGTGGCTGGTAGCAGTAAAAATTCTGAATATACCTGGAGGTTTTCATGGCTGTCGCTGCCAACAAACGTTCGGTAATGACGCTGTTTTCTGGTCCTACTGACATCTATAGCCATCAGGTCCGCATTGTGCTGGCTGAAAAGGGTGTTAGTTTTGAGATCGAGCATGTGGAGAAGGATAACCCACCTCAGGATCTGATTGACCTCAACCCGAATCAGAGCGTACCGACCCTGGTGGATCGTGAGCTGACCCTGTGGGAATCTCGCATCATTATGGAATATCTGGATGAGCGTTTTCCTCATCCGCCGCTGATGCCGGTTTATCCGGTTGCTCGCGGTGAAAGCCGTCTGTACATGCACCGTATTGAAAAAGACTGGTATACGCTGATGAACGTCATCGTAAACGGGTCTGCTTCCGAAGCTGACGCTGCGCGTAAACAGCTGCGTGAAGAATTACTGGCGATTGCGCCGGTATTTGGTCAGAAGCCGTATTTCCTGAGCGACGAATTTAGCCTGGTTGACTGCTACCTGGCGCCGCTGTTGTGGCGCTTACCGCAGCTGGGGATCGAATTCAGCGGCGCAGGGGCGAAAGAACTGAAAGGCTACATGACCCGCGTCTTTGAACGTGATTCTTTCCTGGCTTCTTTAACCGAAGCTGAACGTGAAATGCGCCTCGGTCGGGGTTAATCTTTATGGACTTGTCACAGTTGACGCCGCGTCGCCCGTATCTGCTGCGCGCTTTCTATGAATGGCTGCTGGATAACCAGCTCACGCCGCACCTGGTGGTGGATGTGATGCAGCCTGGCGTGCATGTCCCAATGGAATATGCGCGCGATGGGCAAATCGTCCTGAATATCGCGCCGCGCGCCGTGGGGAATCTGGAGCTGGCGAATGATGAAGTACGCTTTAATGCGCGCTTCGGCGGTGTTCCCCGTCAGGTTTCTGTGCCGTTGGCTGCGGTACTGGCGATTTACGCGCGAGAAAACGGTGCGGGTACCATGTTTGAGCCAGAAGCTGCTTATGATGAAGACGTTGTCAGCTTAAATGATGACGATAAAATCACTGGCGCGGAAAGCGAGACCGTGATGTCTGTTATTGATGGTGATAAGCCCGATCACGATGACGATAATAGCCCTGATGATGAGCCGCCGCCGCGCGGCGGGCGTCCGGCGCTGCGTGTGGTAAAATAATAAACAGGCCCAAAAGGGCCTGTTTTGTTTGGCTTCTTCGCGGGTTCACCCAGCTTTTAAAGCTGTGATACGATAAGCTTGCTACTTGCCACTGACCAGTCATGAATGGACGTTATGAACGCATTTGATTCGCAGGCAGAAGATTCTCCGTTATCTATTGGGCATAGTTTACGCCGTCGTCCTCTGGCGCGTAAAAAACTGTCTGAAATGGTCGAGGAGGAGCTGGAGCAAATGATCCGTCGTCATGAGTTTGGCGAGGGAGAACAGCTCCCCTCTGAGCGTGAGTTAATGGCCTTTTTCAATGTAGGGCGTCCCTCAGTACGTGAAGCGTTAGCGGCGCTAAAGCGTAAAGGTCTGGTGCAGATCAATAACGGCGAACGCGCTCGCGTTTCGCGTCCCTCTGCCGATACCATCATCAGTGAACTGTCGGGGATGGCGAAAGATTTTCTTTCTCACCCAGGCGGCATTGCTCACTTTGAACAGCTACGGCTTTTCTTTGAATCCAGTCTGGTACGTTATGCGGCGGAACATGCTACCGACGAACAGATCGCGTTATTAACGAAGGCACTGGAAATTAATAGCCAGTCGCTGGATGACAACGCGCTATTTATTCGCTCGGACGTAGAATTCCATCGAGTGTTAGCGGAAATCCCCGGCAATCCGATCTTTATGGCAATTCATGTCGCCCTGCTGGACTGGCTGATAGCTGCTCGGCCAGGCGTCGCCGACCGCGAATTGCACGAGCATAATAACCTTAGTTATCAACAGCATATTGCTATCGTTGACGCTATTCGTCAGCGTGATCCAGATAAAGCGGATCGCGCCCTGCAAACCCACCTCAACAGCGTTTCCGCTACCTGGCACGCTTTCGGTAAAAAAAATCAAAAAATGCGGTAGCGATCGCGCTTCCGATCTCAGTTTAGTGAAACAGATCGCACTATAAGCGTTCTGCATTATTTGCTGCTTATTTGTTCTGGTATAACAGGTATAAAGGTAGGTAGTTAATACATTTATCATCCACAGAGGTAGGTATGGCAAAAGCATTGCAAGGCGTAATGGCGGCGTTGTTGACCCCATTTGATCATCAGCAACAACTGGATAGTGAAAGCCTGCGCCGTCTGGTGCGTTTTAACATGGGGCAGGGTATCGACGGGCTGTATGTGGGGGGGTCCACCGGGGAAGCATTCGTACAAAGCCTGGCAGAAAGAGAGCAGGTGCTGGAGATTGTCGCCGAAGAGGCAAAGGGCAAAATCACATTGATCGCTCATGTCGGGACGGTAAGCACTGCGGAAAGCCAACAGTTAGCTCGTGCCGCAAAGCGTTACGGTTTTGATGCCGTCTCTGCGGTGACGCCATTTTATTACCCTTTCAGTTTTGAAGAACACTGTGACCACTATCGGGCAATTATTGATTCCGCAGATGGGCTGCCGATGGTGGTATACAACATTCCGGCATTAAGTGGCGTAAAACTCACTCTCGATCAGATCAATACGCTGGTGACATTACCAGGCGTGAGCGCGCTGAAGCAAACCTCCGGCGATCTCTATCAGATGGAGCAGATCCGCCGCGCGCACCCGGATCTGGTGCTGTACAACGGCTACGACGAAACCTTCGCTTCTGGCCTGCTGGCGGGGGCCGACGGTGGTATCGGCAGCACCTACAACATTATGGGCTGGCGTTATCAGGGCATTGTACAGGCGTTACGTGAGGGCGATGTGGTGAAGGCGCAACGCCTGCAAACCGAGTGCAATAAGGTTATCGATCTACTGATTAAAACGGGCGTATTCCGTGGCTTAAAAACGGTTCTGCATTATATGGACGTGCTATCTGTGCCGTTGTGCCGTAAACCCTTTGCGCCCGTCGATGAAAAATATCTGCCGGAACTGAAGTCGCTGGCGCAACAACTACTGGAAGAAAAAGCATAACAGCGCCATGCCGGGAGCGCTGTGCTTGCCCGGCCTAAAACAGTACGAACCGTAGGCCGGGTGAGGCAACGCCGCTATCCGGCACAATGACAACAAAAATCGTCGGGAGAGTAAAATGCATACTTCTACCCAGAACATTCCGTGGTATCGCCATCTCAACCGGGCACAATGGCGAGCGTTTTCCGCCGCCTGGTTGGGATATTTGCTTGATGGTTTTGATTTTGTGTTGATCGCGCTTGTACTGACTGAGGTACAAAGCGAATTTGGGCTGACGACGGTACAGGCGGCAAGCCTGATATCGGCGGCTTTTATTTCTCGCTGGTTCGGCGGACTATTGCTGGGGGCGATGGGAGACCGCTACGGACGCCGCCTGGCAATGGTCAGCAGTATTATTCTGTTTTCAGTAGGTACCCTGGCCTGTGGTTTTGCGCCTGGTTACACCACTATGTTCATCGCCCGGCTGATAATCGGTATGGGCATGGCGGGCGAATATGGTTCCAGTGCCACCTATGTCATTGAAAGTTGGCCAAAACATTTACGTAATAAAGCTAGCGGGTTTCTCATCTCCGGTTTTTCCGTCGGGGCGGTTGTCGCTGCGCAGGTGTATAGCCTGGTCGTACCGGTTTTGGGCTGGCGCGCACTGTTTTTCATTGGCATTTTACCGATTATCTTCGCCCTCTGGCTACGGAAAAACATTCCGGAAGCGGAGGACTGGAAAGAGAAGCACGAGGGTAAAACACCGGTACGTACGATGGTCGATATTCTCTATCGGGGAGAATACCGCATCATCAATATTGTCATGACCTTTGCCGCCGCCGTTGCGCTGTGGTTCTGCTTCGCCGGTCATCTACAAAATGCCGCCATTGTGGCTGTACTGGGGCTACTTTGTGCCGTCATCTTTATCAGTTTTATGGTGCAGAGTAGCGGCAAACGCTGGCCGACCGGCGTCATGCTCATGGTCGTAGTCCTGTTTGCTTTTCTCTATTCGTGGCCGATTCAGGCACTGTTGCCGACGTATCTGAAAACCGAGCTGGCCTATGATCCCCATACGGTGGCGAATGTCCTCTTCTTCAGCGGTTTTGGCGCAGCGGTTGGCTGCTGTGTAGGCGGTTTTCTTGGCGACTGGTTGGGAACGCGTAAAGCGTATGTCTGTAGCTTGTTGGCCTCGCAAATCCTCATTATTCCGGTCTTTGCGATTGGCGGCACAAACGTCTGGGTGCTGGGTCTGCTACTGTTTTTTCAGCAGATGTCAGGACAGGGGATCGCCGGGATCCTGCCAAAACTGATCGGCGGTTACTTCGACACCGATCAGCGCGCGGCCGGGCTGGGCTTTACCTATAACGTCGGCGCGCTTGGCGGCGCACTGGCACCGATACTGGGAGCGCTGATTGCGCAACGCCTGGATCTGGGTACCGCGCTGGGATCGCTCTCTTTCTGCCTGACGTTTGTCGTGATCCTGCTCATTGGTCTTGATATGCCGTCTCGTGTACAGCGCTGGCTGCGTCCGGAAGCGTTACGTACCCATGATGCTATCGACGATAAACCATTCAGTGGAGCCGTACCGTTTGGCAGTGGTAAAAACGCCTTCGTAAAAACAAAAAGTTAATCTGCTTGCCCGGTTTTAGACCGGGCAAGGCTGCTAAGGGGAGAGGTATGTCATTACTTGAACAACTGGATAAAAATATTGCCGCCGCTGGCGGTTTGATTGTCTCCTGTCAGCCGGTTCCGGGTAGCCCGCTGGATAAGCCGGAGATTGTCGCGGCGATGGCACTGGCGGCGGAACAGGCAGGCGCAGTTGCGGTGCGTATCGAAGGCATCGACAATCTGCGTGCGACACGGGCGCTCGTTTCGGTACCGATTATTGGTATTATTAAACGCGATTTGGACAATTCTCCGGTGCGCATTACCCCCTTTCTCGACGATGTGGATGCGCTGGCGCAGGCCGGCGCAAATATTATCGCTGTGGACGGCACCGCCCGGCAGCGCCCGGTAGCCGTTGAGGTGTTGCTGGCGCGCATTCATCACCACCAGCTATTGGCGATGGCGGATTGTTCTTCCATGGACGATGGGCTTGTCTGCCATCGGCTGGGTGCCGATATCATCGGCACGACAATGTCCGGTTACACCACGCCCGATACGCCGGAGGAACCCGATCTGTCATTGGTAAAAACATTGCATGACGCCGGATGCCGGGTGATAGCCGAAGGACGCTATAACTCGCCAGAACTGGCTGCAGAGGCGATGCGTTACGGTGCATGGGCCGTGACGGTGGGCTCCGCTATCACCCGTCTGGAACATATCTGTGGATGGTATAACGACGCGTTAAAAAAGGCGGTGTCATGACGACGCTGGCTATTGATATTGGCGGGACCAAACTTGCCGCTGCGCTTATTGACAAAAATTTGCGCATACATCAACGGCGCGAGCTGCCGACGCCCGCCAGCAAAACGCCGGATGCGTTACGTGAAGCATTACAGACGCTGATTGAACCGTTACGGGCAGAGGCGCGTCAAGTCGCGATAGCTTCAACCGGGATCATTCAGGAAGGGATGCTGCTGGCGCTTAATCCCCACAACCTGGGCGGCTTGCTACACTTTCCGTTAGTTCAGACTCTGGAAACGATCACTGGCATGCCAACGCTGGCTGTGAACGATGCGCAGGCTGCGGCCTGGGCGGAGTATCGGGCACTTCCTGATGATATCCACGATATGGTGTTTATTACCGTCTCAACGGGAGTCGGCGGTGGCATCGTCTGTGACGGCAAACTTCTCACCGGGCAAGGTGGTCTGGCGGGGCACCTTGGACACACTCTGGCGGACCCACAAGGGCCAGTGTGCGGCTGTGGGCGTGTTGGCTGCGTAGAGGCCATCGCCTCCGGACGGGGGATAGCCGCGGCGGCGCGAGACGATCTTGCGGGATGTGATGCCAAAACGCTATTTATCCGCGCAGGTGAAGGCCATGAACAAGCGCTGTATCTGGTGCGCCGATCTGCACAGGTGCTGGCACGCCTGATTGCCGATGTGAAAGCAACCACCGATTGTCAACATGTGGTCATTGGCGGCAGCATCGGGCTGGCTAACGGTTATCTGGAGCAGGTTCGTATGTTTCTGATGCAAGAGCCTGTAGCTTATCACGTGGCGCTGAGCGCCGCTCGTTATCGGCATGACGCAGGATTATTGGGCGCTGCTCTGTTAGCTCAAGGAGACACATTATGATGATGGGTGAAGTACGATCGCTGCCTACTTGCGGGTTACACCCTCGACTGCTGGATGCGTTGACTCTCGTGCTGGCGGCGAGGCCGCAGGAGAAAGCGCCGGGACGCTATGAACTGCAGGGCGACAATATCTTTATGAATGTTATGCAACTGACGACACAAATGCCCTCAGAGAAGAAAGCGGAATTGCATGAACAGTACATTGATATTCAGCTACTGCTGAATGGCACCGAGCGTATTATGTTCGGGATACCTGGCGCAGCACGCCAGTGCGAGGAGTTGCACGTTGAAGAGGATTACCAACTTTGCAGTAAAATTACCGACGAACAGGTCGTGACGCTGCGAGCGGGAATGTTTGCCGTTTTTATGCCTGGAGAACCCCACAAGCCTGGATGCGCAGTCCGTGAACCGGAGGAGATTAAGAAAGTGGTGGTGAAGGTTCGCGCCAGTCTGCTGGAGGCCTGAATCTCTTGCCGGAACGCCCCTTCCGAACGCAGCCCTCTTATGGGGCTGCGTGGTGAATGTGCCGGAGAGCGCGGGTAGTGACTGGTTAGCGCTTAAACGTCACGGCTTCCGGTTGGGTCAGGTGCAGCATTGTCTGGCTCGGCACTGTCTCGGCAATCACCCGCCCGTGGCGAATCGAGTACCGGGCAGGCGTCTGGCGACGAACCGCGTCGAATCCATTCTCTGCCGGTAAGATAACCAGGTTAGCGGAATTGCCGACGTTCAGGCCGTAGTCCTGTAGATGCAGGGTTTTTGCGCTATGGGTGGTGATCAAATTCAGCCCATCATTGATTTGCCCGTATCCCATCAACTGGCAAACGTGCAGGCCCATATGTAGCACCTGCAGCATATTGGCAGTGCCCAACGGATACCACGGATCAAAGACATCATCATGACCAAAGCAGACGTTAATGCCCGCTTCCAGCATCTCTTTAACGCGTGTTACGCCGCGGCGCCTGGGATAGGTATCAAACCGTCCTTGCAAGTGAATATTCACCAGCGGGTTAGCAACGAAGTTAATCCCTGACATTTTCAACAGGCGGAACAGGCGTGAAGCGTAGGCGCCATTATAGGAGTGCATTGCGGTGGTATGGCTGGCGGTGACGCGCGCGCCTATTTCATCGCGATGCGCCAGCGCCGCGACGGTTTCAACAAAGCGCGACTGCTCATCGTCAATTTCGTCACAGTGCACATCGATCAGTCTGTCGTATTTCTGTGCCAGGGCAAAAATTTTATGCAGCGACTCTACGCCATATTCGCGCGTAAATTCGAAGTGGGGAATTGCGCCAATAACATCTGCCCCTAAACGCAGCGCCTCTTCTAACAGCGCTTCGCCGTTAGGGTAAGAGAGAATGCCCTCCTGGGGAAACGCCACGATTTGTACTTCCACCCACGGAGCGACCTCCTGTTTCACTTCCAGCATTGCTTTCAGCGCGGTAAGCGTAGGATCGGAAACGTCAACGTGTGTACGAACATACTGGATGCCGTTAGCCATTTGCCATTTCAGGGTTTGCATTGCGCGAGACTTTACGTCTTCGTGGGTGAGCATCGCTTTACGCTCGGCCCAGCGTTCAATCCCTTCAAACAGTGTCCCCGACTGATTCCACTCTGGCTCGCCTGCAGTTTGCGTGGTGTCCAGATGAATATGCGGCTCAACAAACGGCGGGATGGCCAGCCCACCTTCGGCATCGAGTACCTGGCCTTGCGCTAACGGGACCACTTCCTGCGGTTCAATACGGCTAAAACGACCGTTTTCAATCGTGAGTTGCCACAATCCTTCGCGCCCCTGCAGACGCGCCTGACGGATGGTGAGGAAATTATTCTGCATGGCCGATCTCCGGGGATTTCGCAAAGCTGCGATTACAAAGTGGATTCAACAGGATATAGCTGAAAACGCCGCCGAGTACGGCGTTGACGGGCACAATACCTGGAACATAATGTCCGGCGGCGATGCCCAGCGCGACAGAAAGAATAGCAATCCAGTTAACGGGAATAAAGCGCGCGGTATTGAAGTTGGCATAGCGGCGGCGGTTCAACAGATAGTCGGCAATAATCACCCCGCCAATCGGTGGGATCGCGGATGACAGAAACGTCAGCCAGCCAACAAAATTATTGTAAAGCCACAGCGCGCACACGGTACCGATAATCCCGTTCACCACCGACAATGTGCGGCTGGAAAGGCCGGTAATATTGGCGAAGCCCAGCCCCGATGCGTAAAGGGCATTGTCGTTAGTGGTCCAGATATTCAGGCCGAGAACCACAATCGCGGGCAGCAGCAGCCCCTGCGCTATCATCACGTCAGAGATATCCGCCTGACCGACGGCAGCAGCCCCTGCTGCGCCAAAGATAAACATTAGCGAGTTGCCGAGGAAAAAAGCGACCATCGCAATCAGTACGGCACTTTTGGCATGACGCCCGAAGCGGACGAAGTCGGCGGTCAATGTACCGGCGCTGACAAACGAACCCACCACCAGCGCCAGCGCGCTGGAAAAATTAAGCGGCGTCTGCGGGACTATTGTTTTTAAATGCTCCAGCCCACCCACGCCACTGACCGCCAGCCAGACGGAGTAGCTGCCCAGAATAACGATCGCGGGTACGGCAATGATAGACAAAATGGTCAACGCCGAGATGCCGAAAAAAATGGTCAGGGTCATCAGCAGACCCGAAACGGCAATCAGAATATTGGCATCAATGCCCGTCGCTTTACTGACCGGAATAGCGAACATCGCTACGCCAACGCCAAACCAGCCTACTTGAGTACCGCCTAACAGCAGCGAGGGAAGCCATGAGCCTTTAACGCCAAAGGAGTAACGTGCAAGGAGGTGGGTGGAGAGTCCGGTTTTTGCGCCGATGTAGCCAAGAAATGCAGTGTAGATACCGAGGAGGAGATTACCGAAGAGAACTGCGAGGAAGAAATCATGATAGGAAAGACCGGTGCCGAGCGTCCCTCCGGTCCACATACTGGCGGAAAAAAACGTTAAACCCAACATGACAAACGTCAGTGGAATCACGCCTTTCCGCGCCGCCAGAGGAACGGGCCCCTGGCTATAATTGTTGTCCTGCGACACAACGCCTCCTTGAAATTTGGCCAAAAAATCCGCCGCATAATATACATTTTTTTGATGAATGCAAACGTTTACGTACGGATTTACATAGAGCATCGTGAAGAGGCGATATCTGAGTTATCGGGGATAATATCTGGCGGTCTCTGGCATCATGATTTGCGCGTCGTCTCTTGTTCATAAAAGCGGCGGGCATCGTTATCTTTTACCGACAACAGACGCACATAAGCTGACCAGAGAAGAAGGAATGTTTTGGCGAGCGGTATGCTATTAGATTCACCAGACAGTGTCTGCTGAATTTCAATGTGCTGAAAGTAAAGATAAAAAACACGTATTTGGCGCAAATTTCCCGTGAAAAAACCGCGCTTATAGCGCTGACTTAACTCTACCGATAATCGTTCGATAAGCTGAGTACCATAGGCCGCTCGCGCTTCTCCTCCCTGTTCAAATTACTGATATTTATCAGACTGTGGCGCTAAAGTTGGATTCGTCATGTCATCCCTTACGTGATAGTTTCATTGTGAAATTAGAACGCTATCAATACGCCTCAGGCGTAAACGGATCAATCCGTGAACGGATTTTACATGGCATTACATCTCGATTTACGAGCGGGTTTCCAGAACCGGCAGGAGAGATATTGAGGAGAGGAATATCGGCTCCCCAGTCATCAGCACAAGGCATCAACCGGGGAGCCGGAAGGGTTACACTTCGAGGTAGTTCATAATCCCGTCAGCCGCTTGACGGCCTTCGGCAATCGCCGTCACCACCAGATCGGAACCACGCACAATGTCGCCGCCGGCAAAGATTTTCGGGTTGCTGGTCTGGAAAGCATTATCGCTGCGTTCCGGCGCGATAATTCTCCCCTGCGAGTCCAGTTCCACGCTGTGTTTCGCCAGCCATTCCATGCGGTGTGGACGAAAACCAAACGCCATGATCACCGCATCAGCGGGAACCACATGCTCGGAACCGGCGATGATTTCTGCGCGACGACGGCCTTTGGCGTCCGGTTCGCCCATTTTCGTGCGCACCATTTTTACGCCGCTCACTTTGCCGTTGGCATTGACGTCAATGCCCAGCGGTTGAACGTTAAACTGAAATTCGACCCCTTCCTCGCGCGCATTTTTTACTTCACGTCTGGAGCCCGGCATGTTCTCTTCATCACGGCGGTAGGCACAGGTCACGTGCGCGGCACCCTGGCGAACGGAAGTGCGTACACAGTCCATAGCGGTATCGCCGCCGCCAAGCACTACCACGCGTTTGCCTTCCATGCTGACATACGGTTCATTAGTGGTTTCGCCAAACCCCATAATCTGCTTTGTATTCGCGATCAGGAACGGCAGAGCGTCGAACACGCCTTCCGCGTCTTCATTGTCCAGACCACCGCGCATGGACTGATAGGTGCCGACGCCGAGGAACACCGCATCGTACTCCTGCAGTAGATCGTCAAGCTGAACGTCGCGGCCTACTTCGGTATTGAGTTTGAACTCAATGCCCATGCCGGTGAAAATTTCACGGCGGCGGGTCATCACCTCTTTTTCCAGTTTGAAAGCTGGAATACCGAAGGTTAGCAGGCCACCGATCTCCGGGTGGCGGTCAAAGACCACCGCTTTCACGCCGTTGCGGGTGAGCACGTCGGCGCAGGCAAGGCCCGCCGGACCGGCGCCGATAACCGCTACGCGTTTATCGGTTTGCCGCACGCCGGTCATATCCGGACGCCAGCCCATCTCGAACGCTTTGTCGTTGATATAGCGTTCGATATTGCCGATAGTCACTGCGCCGAATTCGTCGTTCAGCGTGCAGGAACCTTCGCATAGCCGGTCCTGTGGACAGACGCGGCCACAAACTTCCGGCAGAGTGTTGGTCTGATGCGACAGCTCGGCAGCTTCAAAAATTCGTCCCTCGTTAGCCAGTTTCAGCCAGTTAGGGATGTAGTTATGTACCGGGCACTTCCACTCGCAGTACGGATTGCCGCACGAGAGGCAGCGATCCGCCTGGGCTTTCGCCTGACCTTCAGAAAAGGGCTCGTAGATTTCCACAAATTCGATTTTGCGGATTTTCAGCGGTTTCTTCGGCGGATCAACGCGCTGCAGGTCGATAAATTGATAAACATTCTGGCTCATTTCAATTCCTTACTGCGCCTGCACGCGCAATTCTGCCGAACTACGACTACGGTGACCCAACAGGGCTTTAACATCGCTGGACTTGGGCTTCACTAACGCGAATTGGGTTGAGAACGTTGCCCACCGGGACAGGATCTCTTCACCGCGCTGGGAACCGGTATGCTGTACATGCTCGGTAATCAGTCCACGCAGGTGCTCTTCGTGGATCGCCAGCGTTTCGACGTCCAGCACTTCAACCAGTTCCGGATTGACGCGTTTACGGAACTCGCCATCTTCGTCCAGTACATAGGCGAAGCCTCCCGTCATCCCCGCGCCGAAGTTAACGCCAGTTTTACCCAGCACACAGACGATGCCGCCGGTCATATATTCACAGCCGTTGTCGCCGATGCCTTCTACCACGGCAATGGCTCCGGAGTTACGTACGCCGAAACGCTCGCCTGCGCGGCCTGCGGCGTACAGACGTCCACCGGTGGCTCCGTACAGGCAGGTGTTACCGATGATGCTTGCTTCATGGCTGCGGAAGGCGGAGCCGACCGGCGGGCGTACAGCAATGAGCCCGCCTGCCATGCCTTTACCGACATAGTCGTTAGCATCGCCAGTCAGGTACAGCTCCACGCCGCCTGCGTTCCACACGCCGAAACTCTGGCCGGCGGTACCGCTAAAGTGCGCTTTGATCGGATCGGCCGCCAGCCCCTGATCGCCGTGTGTCTGTGCGATATAGCCGGACAGCGACGCGCCGACAGAACGATCGGTATTGCGGATATCGAACCAGAAAGTTTTGCTCTGGCGTTCATCGACAAACGGTTTCGCCTGTTGCAGCAACTGCGTATTTAGCACGCCGTTATCAAATGGCGGGTTATTCTCGGTGCAGTACAACGCTTTACCCGGATGAGGTTCAGCGGTTTCCAGTAGACGAGACAGCGCCAGCTTCTGCTGTTTAGCGGTGAAGCCCTCCAGCTCTTTAAGCAGGTCGGTGCGGCCAATCAAATCCACCAGGCGGGTCACGCCAAGCTCGGCCATCAGCTCACGGGTTTCGCGGGCGATAAATTCAAAGTAGTTGGTCACTTTGAACGGCAGGCCGTGATAGTGGTGCTTACGCAGTTTTTCATCCTGCGTCGCTACGCCGGTTGCGCAGTTGTTCAGATGGCAAATACGCAAGTATTTACAGCCCAGCGCCACCATCGGGCCGGTGCCGAAGCCGAAGCTTTCTGCACCGAGAATCGCTGCTTTAATAATGTCTACGCCGGTTTTCAGGCCGCCATCGACCTGTAGGCGGATCTTATGACGTAAGCCGTTGGCGACCAGTGCCTGCTGGGTTTCCACAAGACCCAGTTCCCACGGGCAGCCCGCGTATTTCACCGACGAAAGTGGGCTGGCGCCGGTGCCGCCGTCGTAGCCGGCAATGGTGATGAGGTCCGCGTAGGCTTTCGCCACACCGGTAGCGATGGTGCCGACGCCCGGCTCGGACACCAACTTCACCGATATCATCGCTTTCGGGTTAACCTGTTTCAGGTCAAAAATCAGCTGTGCTAAATCCTCGATAGAATAGATATCATGGTGCGGCGGCGGGGAGATCAACGTTACACCCGGCACTGAATAGCGCAGTTTAGCGATATACGGCGTCACTTTATCGCCCGGTAACTGGCCGCCTTCGCCCGGTTTCGCGCCCTGAGCGACTTTAATCTGGATCACGTCGGCGTTGACCAGGTACGCTGGGGTGACACCAAAGCGGCCAGAAGCGACCTGTTTGATGCGTGACACTTTGTTGGTGCCATAGCGCGCCGGATCTTCTCCGCCTTCGCCGGAGTTGGAGTTACCGCCGAGGCTGTTCATCGCTTCTGCCAGCGCTTCGTGCGCCTCCGGACTTAACGCGCCGATGGACATCGCTGCGGTATCAAAGCGTTTAAACAGCTCACTGGCGGGCTCAACCTCGTCGATAGTCACCGCCTCGCTGTCTGAATTTATCGCCAGTAGATCGCGCAGCGTTGCCGCCGGACGTTCATTGACCAGTTTGGCGTATTCCTGATAATCGCTGTACTCGCCGCTCTGTACTGCCTGTTGCAGGGTACGCACTACATCCGGGTTATAGGCGTGATATTCGCCGCCGTGGACGTACTTCAGCAGGCCGCCCGGGCTAATGGGTTTGCGCGCCAGCCAGGCGCGTTTGGAGAGATTCAGCAGATCCTGCTGGAAGTCATCAAAGCTCGCGCCGCCGATACGGCTGACCACGCCCTGGAAGCACAGATTCACCACGTCATCGTGCAGGCCGACTGCTTCAAATAGTTTTGAACAGCGGTAGGAGGCGATGGTCGAAATGCCCATTTTGGACATGATCTTATACAGACCTTTGTTGATGCCATTACGGTAGTTCTGCATCACGGTACGATAGCTTTTGGCGATCGCCTGGGTATCAATCAGACGGCCCAGTGTTTCGTAGGCCAGGTACGGATAGATGGCCGTCGCACCAAAACCTAACAGTACCGCAAAATGATGCGGGTCGCGGGCGCTTGCGGTTTCTACAATGATATTAGCGTCGCAGCGCAGGCTTTGTTCTACCAGACGCGTCTGCACCGCGCCTACCGCCATCGGTGCGGGTACTGGCAGGCGATTCTTACCAATATTGCGATCCGAGAGGACCAGCAATACGGTACCATTGCGCACCATCTGTTCCGCTTTATTACACAGCGCGTTGACCGTCGCTTCCAGCGTGGTTTCGGTAATATCAAAGGTGATGTCAAGCCAGTCTGCGCGGTAGTGATGCTCGGCCATGGTGGTGAGCTGTTTGAAATCAGAGTACAGCAGAATCGGCGATTTAAAGCTCAGGCGATGGGCCTGACCTTCGGCTTCACAGAAGACGTTCATCTCGCGGCCAATACTGGTCGCCAGCGACATAACATGCGCTTCGCGCAGCGGGTCGATAGGCGGGTTGGTCACCTGTGCGAACTGCTGGCGGAAATAGTCATAAATAATACGCGGCTGGCTGGAAAGTACGGCAAACGGGGTATCGTCTCCCATCGAACCGACCGCTTCCTGGCCGTTTTCGCCCAGTACACGGATAATTGAGTCCAGCTCTTCGGCGCTGTAGTTAAACTGTTTCTGATAGCTGGCCAGCAGATCGTCGTCCAGCTCGCGGCTGCCCACGTCTTCATCAGGCAGATCTTCAAATGGCACCAGACGGCGGACGTTCTTTTCCATCCACGCTTTATAGGGATGACGGCTTTTCAGATCGTCATCGGTTTCCGCTGAGTGCAGGATACGCCCGCTGCGGGTATCAATGACCATCAGCTCGCCGGGCCCGACACGGCCTTTTTCCACTACTTCATCCGGCTGATAATCCCAGATGCCGACTTCAGAGGCGCAGGTGATCAGCTTGTCTTTGGTAATGACATAGCGTGCCGGGCGCAGGCCGTTACGGTCGAGATTGCAGGCGGCGAAGCGCCCGTCGGACATGACGATGCCCGCCGGGCCGTCCCACGGCTCCATATGCATGGAGTTAAAGTCGAAGAAAGCGCGCAAATCCGGGTCCATATCCGGGTTGTTCTGCCAGGCGGGCGGCACCAGCAGACGCATGGCGCGGATGATGTCCATCCCGCCTGCCAGCAGCAGTTCCAGCATGTTGTCCAGCGAGCTGGAGTCCGATCCGGTTTCGTTAACAAACGGCGCGGCGGACTGTAGGTCCGGGATTAACGGCGTCTGGAATTTATAGGTACGGGCACGCGCCCACTGGCGATTGCCGGTGATGGTATTGATTTCGCCATTATGCGCCAGATAGCGAAACGGTTGCGCCAGCGGCCAGCGTGGCACGGTATTAGTTGAGAAACGCTGGTGGAACAAGCAAATGGCGGATTCCAGACGTAGATCTGCAAGGTCCAGGTAGAAGCGGGGCAGATCCGCCGGCATACACAGGCCTTTATAGATGTTAACCAGGTTTGACAGGCTACACACGTAGAAGTCTTTATCTTCCTGCAGGCGTTTTTCAATGCGGCGACGAGCGATGAAAAGCCGGCGTTCCATATCGCGCGGCCGCCAGCCCGCCGGAGCGTTGACAAAAATTTGCTCAATACGCGGCAGGGAGGAGAGGGCAATGTCACCGAGCACGCCTTCATTGGTCGGCACGTCGCGCCAGCCCACAATTGACAGCGTTTCCTGTTGTAACTCTTCTTCAACAATGCGACGTGCGGCGGCAGCCAGTTCAGGATCTTTATTCAAAAAAATCATCCCGACGGCGTAGTTTTTAGCTAAGCGCCAGCCGCGCTCTTCGGCAACGATGCGAAAGAAACGGTCAGGTTTTTGTAATAACAAGCCGCAACCGTCGCCGGTTTTACCGTCGGCAAGGATCGCGCCACGGTGTTGCATCCGGGCCAGCGCGTGTATGGCGGTACGCACTACCTTGTGGCTAGGTTCGCCTTCTATGTGGGCGATCAGGCCGAAACCACAGTTATCCTTCTCAAGGGATTTATCGTACAACATATCAGTGAACCTCCCCAGGCTCTACGGGACGCTCTCCCAACCGATCGATAACGCGCAGGCACAGCAAGAGCATGGCGACGGGGCTGGCGCATCATACGCTTACCTCGCATTCGCCCTCTTTTGTCCTTTTCGCATTGGTAAATACGGTTAAGAGGGAATCTCAATTACTGCATAAATATGATGAGCAGACGACTCATCCAGAAAGCTTCCAGCGGATCCCCAACTTATCGGGAATCCACACCCAGGTCAAATGGCAAACTTATTTGTGCAAAAATGTGCTATAGCACAGATAACTTTTTTAAATGATTGAAATTAAGGATTTTTCTAGAAAAGATGACCAAAGGGACGTGGCGGAAGGGCGGTGATCTGCTTCACTATAAGCATCACTTGTCAGGCCTTATCTGACCTTACTTTTATAAAAATCTTAGCATTTTATGCTGGATTTACGCATAAGCGGTATTTGATGCTACTGTTTTATCCGCGGAGTTTAAGACGACGAAAAAAACAGGAATATCAGAAAAAATATTACCGTTTAAATGAATGAAATAGCGGTTATTGTGCTTGTTTATGCAATAAATAAAGCCATCCCGGGCGATTGATCCAGGTCATCGCCAACGGAGGCTAAAAATGGCAGGCTTTGGCCTCTTTTTAAGAGGCGGTCTATCAGATTATGCAGTTACAGAAATTAGTCAATATGTTTGGCGGGGATCTTTTACATCGATATGGGCAAAAGGTTCATAAGCTGACGCTTCATGGCGGTTTTAGCTGCCCTAATCGCGATGGCACTATCGGCCGCGGCGGCTGCACTTTCTGTAATGTCGCCTCTTTTGCCGATGAGGCGCAGCAGCATCGCTCGATTGCCGAACAACTCGCGCATCAGGCGCATCTGGTGAACCGCGCGAAACGCTATCTGGCCTATTTCCAGGCTTATACCAGTACCTTTGCGGAAGTGCAGGTACTTCGTTCCATGTATCAGCAGGCCGTTAGCCAGGCCAGTATCGTAGGATTATGTGTCGGTACGCGGCCCGATTGCGTTCCGCAGGCGGTAGTAGATTTACTGTGTGAATATAAAGATCAAGGCTACGAGGTGTGGCTGGAGCTGGGACTGCAAACCGCACACGATAAAACGTTGCGCCGTATTAATCGCGGTCATGACTTCGCCTGTTATCAGCGTACTGCCCGGCTTGCCCGTGAACATGGGCTGAAAGTATGCGCGCATCTGATTGTGGGGCTGCCGGGTGAGGGGCAAAGCGAATGCTTGCAAACGCTAACTCGCGTCGTGGAGACGGGTGTGGACGGCATAAAACTGCACCCGCTGCATATCGTCAAAGGCAGTATTATGGCGAAAGCCTGGGAGGCGGGGCGGCTGAACGGCATCGCGCTGGACGATTACACGCTAACGGCAGGCGAGATGATCCGTCATACGCCGCCGGAGGTGATTTATCACCGTATTTCCGCCAGCGCACGCCGTCCGACGCTACTCGCTCCACTGTGGTGCGAGAATCGCTGGACGGGGATGGTTGAGTTGGACAAATACCTGAATGAGCATGGCGTACAGGGCTCTGCGCTGGCCCGTCCCTGGACACCACCCATAGCGTAGCGTGATGAGGGGAACTACGCATATTTCGCACAATATTCAACGCGATTCTCATAATTGGGTATTATGTGCGAAGTTGTGGTGAAGGAATCCTCTATGAAGCAAATTCGTATGCTGGCGCAGTACTATGTAGACCTGATGATGAAGCTGGGTCTGGTGCGCTTTTCCATGCTCCTGGCGCTGGCGCTGGTCGTGCTGGCGATTGTCGTACAGATGGCGGTGACTATGGTGTTGCATGGTCAGGTCGAAAGTATCGACGTTATCCGCTCTATCTTTTTTGGTCTGCTCATTACGCCCTGGGCGGTCTATTTCCTGTCAGTGGTTGTGGAACAACTGGAGGAGTCAAGGCAGCGGCTGTCGCGCCTGGTACAAAAGCTGGAAGAGATGCGTGAGCGCGATCTCAAGCTTAACGTACAGTTGAAGGACAATATTGCCCAGCTTAATCAGGAAATTGCCGATCGCGAAAAAGCGGAAGCGGAGCTGCATGAGACATTTGAACAGCTAAAAGTAGAAATTAAAGAGCGTGAAGAGGCGCAAATCCAGCTCGAACAGCAATCTTCTTTTCTGCGCTCATTTCTCGACGCCTCACCGGATTTGGTTTTTTATCGTAATGAGGATAAAGAATTTTCCGGCTGTAACCGCGCAATGGAATTGCTCACCGGCAAAAGCGAAAAACAGCTGGTACATTTGAAGCCGGAAGATGTGTACTCTCCCGAAGCGGCGGAGAAAGTCATTGAAACTGATGAAAAAGTATTCCGCCATAACGTCTCTCTGACCTACGAACAGTGGCTGGATTATCCGGACGGACGGAAAGCCTGCTTTGAAATTCGTAAAGTGCCTTATTACGACCGAGTCGGTAAACGCCATGGCCTGATGGGATTTGGCCGTGATATTACCGAGCGTAAGCGCTATCAGGATGCGCTTGAACGCGCCAGCCGCGACAAGACGACGTTTATCTCGACGATCAGCCATGAACTGCGTACCCCGCTTAACGGCATCGTTGGTTTAAGCCGCATCCTGCTGGATACCGATCTGACCGCCGAACAGGAAAAATACCTCAAGACGATCCATGTTTCCGCCGTGACATTAGGGAATATTTTCAATGATATCATTGACATGGATAAAATGGAGCGCCGTAAAGTTCAACTTGATAATCAACCTGTTGATTTCACCAGTTTTATGGCGGATCTGGAAAACCTGTCCGGTCTGCAGGCGCAGCAAAAAGGGCTGCGTTTTGTGCTTGAGCAAACGCTGCCGTTACCGCATAAAGTTATCACCGACGGCACGCGTTTGCGCCAGATTCTGTGGAATCTGATCAATAACGCGGTGAAGTTTACCCAGCAGGGCCAGGTTACGGTGCGGGCGCGCTATGATGAAGGCGATATTCTGCATTTTGAAGTCGAGGACTCCGGGATCGGCATTCCGCAGGATGAGCAGGATAAAATTTTTGCCATGTATTATCAGGTGAAAGACAGTCATGGCGGTAAACCGGCAACCGGCACCGGTATTGGGCTGGCGGTCTCGCGTCGGCTGGCGAAAAATATGGGCGGCGATATTACCGTCTCCAGCCAGCCGGGTAAGGGATCAACTTTTACGCTGACGGTTCATGCGCCAGCGGTAGCAGAAGAGGTGGAGGATGCCTTTGATGAAGACGACATGCCGTTGCCTGCGCTGCATGTTTTGCTGGTCGAAGATATCGAACTGAATGTGATTGTGGCGCGTTCGGTGCTGGAAAAACTGGGTAACAGTGTGGATGTCGCAATGACCGGAAAGGCGGCGCTGGAGATGTTTGCGCCGGGCGAATACGATCTGGTTCTACTGGATATCCAGTTACCGGATATGACGGGCCTGGATATCGCCAGAGAACTTACCCGTCGTCATACGCGGGAAGATCTGCCGCCGCTGGTGGCGCTCACGGCTAATGTCCTGAAAGATAAAAAAGAGTATCTGGATGCAGGTATGGACGATGTGCTGAGTAAGCCGCTGTCGGTGCCAGCCTTAACCGCGATGATTAAAAAATTCTGGGATGCTACCGATACCGATAAAGAGGAGAGTACCGTGACGCCTGAAGAGAGCGATAAAGCACAAGCGCTGCTGGATATTCCGATGCTGGAACAGTATATCGAACTGGTCGGGCCTAAATTGATCACTGACGGTCTCGCGGTGTTTGAAAAAATGATGCCAGGCTATCTGAGCGTACTGGAGTCCAATCTGACGGCGCGTGACAAAAAAGGGGTTGTTGAGGAAGGACACAAGATTAAAGGGGCAGCGGGCTCGGTAGGGCTGCGTCACCTGCAACAGCTCGGTCAGCAAATCCAGTCGCCGGATCTCCCTGCCTGGGAAGATAACGTCGCTGAATGGATTGAAGAGATGAAGCAGGAGTGGCAGCACGATGTCGCGGTGCTGAAAGCCTGGGTGGCAAACGCTGAAAAAAAATGACCCCGGTTTGACCGGGGTGCGCGAATACTGCGCCAACACCAGGGAAATCGCGGCTGCGCCGTACTTATTATGATGATTTAAAAGGCACAGCCCCATTTTCAGGCCGCACGCAGTTAAGATAGCAAATCCTAAATGATTTGTTACATGAATCATTTAAATGTGTGAAGCGTAGCATTTTAATCAAAATTCTTAATGGGCTTGAGTTGGTTGCAGGAGGATGTTCACCATGAAAAAAATTGGCGTAGTGCTTAGCGGATGCGGTGTCTATGACGGCGCCGAAATTCATGAAGCTGTTCTGACGCTGTTGGCGATTGCTCGCAGTGGCGCGCAGGCTGTCTGCTTTGCGCCGGATAAACCGCAAGCGGATGTCATTAATCATCTGACCGGCGAGACGATGGCGGAAACGCGTAACGTCCTGATTGAGGCGGCGCGTATTACGCGAGGCGAGATTCGTCCGCTGGCCCAGGCTCAGGCAGAGGAACTGGATGCGCTGATTGTGCCGGGCGGTTTCGGCGCAGCGAAGAACCTGAGCAATTTTGCCCGCCAGGGGAGAGAATGCCGGGTGGATAGCGATGTCGTCGCGCTGGCGAAGGCCATGCATCAGGCAGGTAAACCGCTGGGATTCATCTGTATCGCGCCCGCGCTGTTGCCGAAAATATTTGACTTCCCGCTACGTCTGACGATAGGGACGGATATTGATACTGCTGAAGTGCTTGAAGAAATGGGCGCCGAACACGTGCCTTGTCCGGTGGATGATATTGTTGTGGATGAAGATAATAAGGTCGTGACCACTCCAGCCTATATGCTGGCGCAGGATATCGTCCAGGCGGCAAGTGGCATCGATAAATTAGTGTCGCGCGTGCTGGTTCTGGCGGAATGAGCAAACGCCGCATCGCGCCGTTAACGTTTTTGCGCCGTCTTTTTTTACGCATCTTTGTCGCGCTCGCCCTCTTTTGGGGCGGCGGCATCGCGTTGTTTAGCGTGGTTCCGGTGCCTTTTTCGGCGGTAATGGTGGAACGGCAGATTAGCGCCTGGCTCGGCGGAGAGTTCGGTTACGTCGCGCATTCTGAGTGGGTCAGTATGGCGGATATCTCACCGTGGATGGGATTGGCGGTTATTGCGGCGGAAGACCAGAAGTTCCCTGAACACTGGGGCTTTGATGTTCCGGCGATTGAAAAAGCGCTGGCGCACAATGAGCGGAATGAGAGCCGGATACGCGGGGCTTCTACGCTTTCTCAGCAAACGGCGAAAAATCTCTTTTTATGGGATGGCCGCAGTTGGGTACGCAAAGGCCTGGAGGCCGGCCTGACGCTGGGCATTGAGACCGTCTGGAGCAAAAAGCGTATCCTCACGGTTTATCTGAATATCGCGGAGTTTGGCGATGGTATTTTTGGCGTGGAGGCCGCGGCCCGGCGTTATTTTAATAAGCCCGCCAGCCGCTTAACAATGTCCGAAGCCGCATTGCTGGCGGCGGTACTGCCAAATCCGTTACGCTATAAGGCGAATGCGCCTTCCGGCTATGTGCGTAGTCGGCAGGCGTGGATTATGCGCCAGATGCGCCAGTTAGGTGGTGAATCGTTTATGCGGGAAAGTAAGCTGTATTAAGCGGTGAACTCAGGCCTGATAAGCATAGCGCTATTAGGCTTGTGTAGTTCAACATGTAATCTAATAAAATGAATGGAGTATATATTTCAGACTTCTTGTGAAGCGATGTCGTGAGTTTTTCACAACCCTCTGTTTACTAAATGTATTCCGAATTTAAGTCATATCACCTGGATCTCACTTCTTTACCGTTCCGCCCGGCGTATGGTGTGTTTCACAAACGAAATCGCTAATGCCAGCAATAAAGGAATTGGTATCAGTATGGTGACCATTAACATCAATGGATTAACGTTATGTCACAAAGGCAGTGATGGCGTCAGCCATAATACCCTGCCGGATGTCTGCAAAACGCCGCCTTTTGGGGTTCCCGTCGCGTATGAAAATGAGGCCTATTCAGCCGATCTGGTAAAAGGCACGGTCAGTGTGTCTGCGGACGGCGGCAATATGATAGCTAACATGGGGTCGCAGTTTGCCCGCAGCGTGCTCGACGAAGCGGGCAGCATGGGCGGCGTGAATTCTGGGACGAATAAAGCCGAAACAGAGTGGATATCCCATTCGTTCGATGTCTTTTTTGAGGGAAAACCTGCGTGCCGCCTGACGGATAAACTGTTTATGAACCACGGGAATACGGTCAACATGGCGGGCCTGATGCAAGGATATCTTCCTCCTTTACCGGAGCTGGAAGATGAGTCATATATACCGCCGTGGAGAGATGAGAACAACGACGAAGACGAAGGCAAAGATAAAAAATCAGCCATGCCATGTATTGTCATTCTGGTACATGGTGTGAATGACGTGGGAGAAGCCTACCAGAACCAGGATACCGGAATATGCGCCGGATTGAATGAACGGCTGGGACGCACCGATCTACACCCGCATTCGTGGAATGCAGAAGAGTTTATGATTACGGATGTAAAGGATAACGTTGCCCGTTCACCCATTATTCCTTTCTACTGGGGATATAAACCGGTAGATAAAACCACATGGGAAGCCGATCAGAAGCGATACCGGAATGAATTACGCGAAAAACGGAATAAAACCGATCTGCCTTACGATACGTACCGGCAGGACGATGAAAAAATCCGCCATGCTCATAACGACGCAAATATCGATAACCTGAACAACTGGCTGGATAAAAAAGCGCATGCCAAAGGCGGTGGCACGTTCGCCAACGCCACCACTAATATTCCCGATATGTTCGGGCCGGGGGCTAACGGCGTGGCGCTGGATGTGGTCGGGGCGATATCCCGCTCGAAGATGAACGACGGCGACTGGAGCCACCCGATTTATGCTAACCCGCACCGTATTTACCAGGCCTATGCCGCACGACGGCTGGCGGATTTGATTATTGCCATTCGCCAAAAACCTGCCACTCAATTTGATACCATCAATATTGTCGCCCACAGCCAGGGCACCATCGTCACCATGCTGGCAAACTTGTGGGTAAAAGCGGAAGGATTTGCCCCTGTGGACTGTGTGATCCTCAATAATTCGCCCTACTCTCTGGAAAATCGCTGGCTGGAAAACGCCCAGCCAGGCAACCAGCAGACGGATAAAGCACGCCAGCAGACTCTGGCGCACTTTTGCCAGGTTATGGGCGATAACGCCCGGTATAACGGTGGTCAGTCACACAGCGCAGACGATACCGAACAGTTATTCAATCAGGGTTGCCTGTCAGACAGCGGGAAGGATAAATGGGGCGCGGCAACCTACAACCGTAATAATTTCGGGCTGGTCCACAACTATTTCTGCCCCAACGACCAGGTGGTGTCTATGCTGCCGGTTCAGGGGATGGGCTGGCGCGGCATCCCGGATAACATCAGCACGCAGACAAAGGGAAATTTACGCCAGCGGGTCTTCTGCAAGGATGTCAGCGTCGGTGATAAGACTGGTTATCACTTTGTGATGCCGGAAGCGAAACAGAATGATCCCAAAATCCCGCCTCAGGATGTGAAATACACATACCAGGATGTTACCGTCAGCGGCGCGGTGCTGCCGGAACCCTTCGTGTTTGAGCTTCAGGGGCAAAACGAAGGCTACAAAGCCCCTCTGGCGGGTAATGACCCGGACATCGCCAGGGCGGCAAGAAAAGCAGAAGATTTCCGGGAGGAGATGCTGGACGTGCCGGATACGGCGGCGTTCCGCTACCTGCGTAACGGCCAGGCACTGAATGAGACGCAGCTTGCCGAACTGAGCGCACATTACCGGATGGAAATTGTCAGTGGTCGGGGGGAAGGGGATTACGGTCCGTCACAGCAACTGAGAGTAAGGCGTTATGCAAATGACGACGAACTGGATGTGGTGGCAAATTATAAAGCGACTTACAGCCAGCACTCGTCAGTGGTGTGCAACCCGAATGTACAGGTGCGGGCAGTGCCGTATGACCTGGCGATCGGGAGTACCGAGGCGTTTTCAGATGAAGTGTTCTGGAAGAGCTTGTTACTACAGGCAGACTGGCGCAGACCGGAAAATCCAGATGAAGCTGCGAAAAAATATTACGCTGGGGGTGTCCTGCCAAGAGTAATCAAGCCAATGATGAACAAGCCCGAAACGGGTGAAAAACCCATGCCAACAGGAAAAAATGGCGTGGTGAATGATTATGGTCCACGCCAGAAAATGAAGCCGGGTAACAAACGGGATATGGAAAACCAGATGGTGGATAACCTCCAGTGGGACATGCCGGAGCCACAGGTCTGAACAGGAAGGTCAGAAATGAACATAACACACGTTATCGCTATCACACTGGGTATCGGCCTGCTGACGGCGTGCCACGCAGATAACCGCAAATCACGGAAACCGCCCGTACAGGTGGTTTACCGGTTTGACGACCACCGTTATCTGGAGCTGGAGGGTTTTTATTGTGAAGGCGCACTCTGGTACAACGATACGCAGAGGGGGATCAGGGCTGAAGTGGTGGCGCGCGATACACCTGTTTTCAGAGTTTCAACGTTCACATATATCCATCCATCGGGTAAGTATATTGCCATTCCCTGGGATGATATATCGGGATTTTTGATTTCCCGTAATTACGGTCAGACCTGGGGAACGGCACGATTCACTCCCGGAGGGGGAGCGAAACGTTATGGCAGTTGGCCTCCTCTTCGCGAAACCATTGACTCCTTCACCGTCGTCAACGACCAGGGTTTTCTGCTGACAAAGCAGGGCGATCTGTATATCAGTTCAAAACCCTTTGACGATCCCCGTCTTCAGCCGGGTGGGGAAGGTATTCCTTACTCATACCGTAATTCACGGGGAGAACAAAAACATGCTCGTTTAATGCCCGGATATTCAGGGATGGACTGGGGATGGGAATACATCTCCTGGAATTCGCTTAATGATGCGGATCCGTGGACTATTTTTGCTTATAAGCCTAACTGGCAGGGTATCCCCAATAAAGTCCCGGAGGTTAAAAACTACACCGGCTGGGATCATATGCGCTGCGACCCGGATTTGGGTCTGCCCGCATCAGAGCGTGGAAAATAAGTGAACGATTATTCGTAACCTCCGGTGGGATATGCCGGAGCCACAGGTCTGAACAGGAAGGTCAGAAATGAACATAACACACGTTATCGCTATCACGCTGGGTATCAGCCTGCTGACGGCATGCCACGCAGATAACCGCAAATCACGGAAACCGCCCGTACAGGTGGTTTACCGGTTTGACGACCACCGTTATCTGGAGCTGGAGGGTTTTTATTGTGAAGGCGCACTCTGGTACAACGATACACAGAAGAGGATCAGGGCTGAAGTGGTGGCGCGCGATACACCTGTTTTCAGAGTTTCAACGTTCACATATATCCATCCATCGGGTAAGTATATTGCCATTCCCTGGGATGATATATCGGGATTTTTGATTTCCCGTAATTACGGTCAGACCTGGGGAACGGCACGATTCACTCCCGGAGGGGGAGCGAAACGTTATGGCAGCGATCGGCCTGTGCGTGAAAATGTTGACTCCTTCACCGTCGTCAACGACCAGGGTTTTCTGCTGACAAAGCAGGGCGATCTGTATATCAGTTCAAAACCCTTTGACGATCCCCGTCTTCAGCCGGGTGGGGAAGGTATTCCTTACTCATACCGTAATTCACGGGGAGAACAAAAACATGCTCGTTTAATGCCCGGATATTCAGGGATGGACTGGGGATGGGAATACATCTCCTGGAATTCGCTTAATGATGCGGATCCGTGGACTATTTTTGCTTATAAGCCTAACTGGCAGGGTATCCCCAATAAAGTCCCGGAAGTTAAAAACTACACCGGCTGGGATCATATGCGCTGCGACCCGGATTTGGGATTGCCCGCATCAGAGCGTGGAAAATAAGTGGTAACCTCCGGTGGGATATGCCGGAGCCACAGGTCTGAACAGGAAGGTCAGAAATGAACATAACACATGTTATCGCTATCACGCTGGGTATCAGCCTGCTGACGGCATGCCACGCAGATAACCGCAAATCACGGAAACCGCCCGTACAGGTGGTTTACCGGTTTGACGACCACCGTTATCTGGAGCTGGAGGGCTTCTATTGCCAGGGTGGGCTGGTTTATGTGGATACTCAAAGAGATATTCGCTCCCGGATTTATGATGTCTCTGATGGTTATCGTATTTTTACGAAAACATTTATTCACCCATCTGAGCGTTATATCGCCATTATGTCCTATGAAGCTGGCGCATTCACCGTTTCAAAAGATTATGGGCAAACCTGGGGCGTTGCCAGCTATTCCCCCGGAGGGGGAGCAAAACGTTATGGCAGTTGGCCTCCTCTTCGCGAAACCATCGACTCCTTCACCGTTGTCAACGACCAGGGTTTTCTGCTGACAAAGCAGGGCGATCTGTATATCAGTTCAAAACCCTTTGACGATCCCCGTCTTCAGCCGGGTGGGGAAGGTATCGATTATGTTTATGACGGAGAAAAGCATCATCTGCGCCCGAGGAATAATGGCACCAACGATAACAGCTACTGGGGGAAAAATTATACCTCATGGGCATCAGCAAGTGGGCCAAATGCGTGGTTAACTTTTTCAGAAGAAACAAACTGGCAGGGCATTCCCAATAAAGTCCCGGAGGTTAAAAACTATACCGGCTGGGATCATATGCGCTGCGATCCGGATTTGGGATTGCCCGCATCAGAGCGTGGGAAATAGATGGGCGGCATTCGTCTGCTATCCATAGCCGAGCCCCCTTTATCCCACAAATTTATCAACTGACGGCCTACAGCTATTTGATATTCAGGTCGCATTTTTTGAGTATCCTTACAGGGTGAAAAGAGAAAGGGCTAATCTTCGTCGAAACCGGAATTGAACAGAGCGATAACCGCTGCCAGCGCTTCAACTTCTTGCGGGCCGGTGGCTTCAATTTCTATCTGACGCCCTTTGGCGGAGTCGAGCATTAACAGCGCGATGACGCTGTTCGCTTCCGCTTCGGTGCCTTCGTCATTACGTAAGAGTACCTCAGCGTCAAAACCCTGCATCAGTTCGAAAAGCTTCATGGCAGGCCGGGCGTGCATGCCCAGCTTATTGGTGACTTCAACAGTTTGCTTTACGGTCATGTTTTGCGTTTTTCCAGCGTGCGATGGCGAGACTGGACGTTTTTACCGCGCGAACGGAAGTAGTCTGCCAGCTGTTCTGCAATATACACCGAACGGTGTTTCCCGCCGGTACAACCGATAGCGACAGTAAGGTAACTGCGGTTGTTGGTCTCCAGCATTGGTAACCATAGCTCAAGATAACTGCGAGTCTGATAGATAAAATTGTGAACTTCTGTGTGCCGGTCAAGAAATGCGGCAACCGGTTTATCAAGCCCGGTCATGGGGCGCAGTTTTGGGTCCCAGTGCGGGTTGGGCAGAAAGCGGACATCGAACACATAGTCCGCATCAATCGGGATACCGTGTTTGAAGCCGAAGGATTCAAATACCATTGTCAGCTCGCGCTCGCGTTTACCCAGCAGACGGGTACGCAGCATTTCGGCCAGCTCATGGACGGACATTTCCGAGGTGTCGACGATCAGATCCGCACGTGAGCGCAGCGGCTCCAGCAGATCGCTCTCTTTATCAATCGCACTCTCTAAAGAAAGATTTTTGCTGGAAAGCGGATGTAAACGGCGTGTGTCGCTATAACGGCGAATCAGGGTATTGCGATCGGCATCAAGAAACAGTAATTGTGGCGAGAAGGCATCGGGTAGGTTATTCATCGCCTGTTCAAAAATCTCAGGCGATTCAGGCATATTGCGCACATCAATGCTGACGGCGGCAGAAATCTGGCGATCGGCCAGCGTTCGCGCCAGATCGGGCAACAGCACAACGGGAAGGTTATCCACGCAGTAAAAACCCATATCTTCCAGCGCGCGCAGAGCGACAGATTTACCTGATCCGGAACGCCCGCTGACGATCATCAGTACCATGTACCGTTTCTCCTCACAACGACAGAAAAAAATGCCATTGAGTTGTTATTCCTCATTCTGCTCACCTTCGGTGTCAGTAATGATTTGATACAGCTCTTCGTCACTCAGCGCCGCGCGCAGGCGGCGGCAGATCGTTTTATCCGCCAGACGCTTCGCGACCAGCGACAGTGTGTGCAGATGCGTTTTAGTCTGGTCGGCTGGCACCAGGAGGGCGAAGAGGAGATCGACCGGCTGGTTGTCGATGGCGTCGAACGCAATAGGTGTTTCGAGCTGAACGAATACGCCGACGGCGCGTAAGGTATCTTCTTCCAGTTTTCCATGCGGGATAGCGATACCATTACCAATACCGGTACTGCCCATTTTTTCGCGTGTCAGAATGGCTTCAAACACGACCTGTGGAGGTAAACTGAGCTGTTTTGCCGCCAGTTCGCTGATGATTTCCAGCGCGCGTTTCTTACTCTGACAGTGAACGCCACTACGCGTACACTCCTGGTTAAGTACACTGCTCAGTTGTAGAGTCGTATCGTTATTTATCATAATTTCACCTAAGAACCTGTCCTGTCAGGTTGATGGCCAGGTTCGGAGCGCTAACTGTACAAATGGCCCGTTGTGCCGCACAACAGGCCGTCCTGCACTGGCTAACTGCCCGGACAATTAATGTTGTTTCAGTTTATCTTTATGCCTGGTTAGCTGCCTTGCCAGTTTGTCAATCAAACCGTCAATGGCGGCATACATATCCTGACCTTCTGCGCTGGCGTGAATTTCACCGCCGTTAACGTGTAGTGTTGCATCCGAGATGTGCGTAACTTTCTCCACTTTCAACACTACATATACCTGGTTAATCCGCTCAAAATACTGTTCAAGTTTGGCGAATTTTGTCGTCACAAACTCACGCAGGGCTTCAGTAATTTCGACGTTATGTCCGGTGATATTGAGCTGCATAGTGTCTTCCTTATCGGTTGGGTCAAACCAGCTGTTTGCGTTGGTTTGACGGCGGAATGGATAAAGACTCTCGGTACTTCGCAACAGTGCGGCGCGCCACCATGATACCCTGTTCTGACAGCAGAGAGGTTAACTTACTGTCGCTCAGCGGTTTCGCGGGGTTTTCCGCCGCAATTAACTTCTTCACCAACGCACGGATGGCGGTGGAAGAGGCTTCGCCTCCGCCTTCGGTATTGACGTGGCTGGAAAAGAAATACTTGAGTTCAAAAATGCCGCGTGGACTGTGCAGATACTTCTGCGTGGTCACGCGGGAGATGGTGGATTCGTGCATCTCGACGGCCTGGGCGATATCCGCCAGTACCATCGGTTTCATATATTCTTCGCCCTGCTCAAAAAAGGCCTGCTGTTGCTCCACGATGCAGCGGCTAACGCGCAGCAACGTATCGTTACGGCTCTCAAGGCTTTTTATCAGCCATTTCGCATCTTGTAAATTACTGCGAATAAACTGGCTGTCGGCGTCGTTGCGCGCGTTGTTGCACAGAGCAGCATAGTGCTGATTAATCTGTAAACGTGGAATGCTGTCGCTATTAAGTTCTACCGTCCAGCGACCATTATGCTTGCGAACCAGTACGTCCGGGATAATATACTCCGGTTCACCGGTCTGGATCGACTGACCGGGTCTGGGATCGAGCGATTGAATCAGGTTTACCGCCTCTTTCAGTACGTCTTCTTTCAGGCGGGTAACACGCATCAGCGTGCGGAAGTCGTGGTTGGCCAGCAGATCAAGATGATCGCAGATAATGAGCCGTGCCTCTTCCAGCCACGGCGTGGACTTGTCGAACTGTGAAAGCTGAATCAGCAGGCAGTCGCGAAGATCTTTCGCCGCAACGCCTACGGGATCGAAGCGCTGAATACGCTTCAGAACGGCCTCGACCTCATCAAGATCAATCTCTTCATCGCCCATGCTTTCGAGAATGTCATCCAGCGAGACGGTGAGATAACCGGTTTCATCTACCGCATCGACAATAGATGTTGCAATAGCGCGATCGGTATCCGAGAAGGGTGTCAGTTCAACCTGCCACATCAGATAATCCTGCAACGACAGCGTCGTTTCGCCTTGATACACGGGTAATTCATCGTCGATATAATCGCCGCTGGGGCCGGACGGCGTCCCGGCGGTATAAATTTCATCCCAACTGGCGTCAAGCGGCAGCTCTTCTGGCATCTCTTTTTGTTCGAGCGCGTCTGCGGTATCGAGAGGATCGTTATCCTGAGGTTGCTGAGTGTCGATTTCGTCATGAAGATCGGTTTGCTCAAGCAGCGGGTTATTTTCCAGCGCTTGCTGAAGCTCTTGCTGAAGTTCCAGCGTAGACAACTGCAACAGACGGATGGCCTGTTGTAGCTGAGGCGTCATCGCCAGTTGTTGGCTAAGCCTGAGTTGCAAACCTTGCTTCATATTCAGAGTCGTTTTCTCCCGCTAGAGCAGCATAGTCCTCTACCCTATCAGAGTCTGAAGTCTTCCCCAAGATATACACGCTTAACGTGTTCGTCTTGCAGGATTTCTGTCGGCGTACCGTGGGCAATAAGATGGCCCTGGCTCACGATATAGGCGCGTTCACAGACTGCCAGCGTTTCACGGACGTTATGGTCGGTGATCAACACGCCGAGTCCGCTATCGCGCAGATGCTCGATGATGCGTTTAATGTCGATAACGGAAATCGGGTCAACGCCGGCAAAGGGTTCATCCAGCAGGATAAATTTGGGATTGGCGGCCAGCGCGCGGGCAATTTCTACACGACGGCGTTCACCGCCGGACAACGCTTGTCCCATGCTGTCGCGCAGATGCTCGATATGGAACTCTTCCATCAGCTCGTTAGCGCGGTCTTCTCGCTGTTCCGCGGTCAAATCGTCACGAATTTGCAGTACCGCCATCAGATTATCAAACACGCTAAGCCGGCGGAAAATCGAGGCTTCCTGCGGCAAATAGCCGATACCGCGGCGTGCACGCGCGTGCAGCGGCAGCAGACTGATATCCTCATCATCGATGATGATATTGCCTGCGTCACGCGGCACAATACCAACGACCATATAAAAAGTTGTGGTTTTACCCGCGCCGTTCGGACCGAGCAGACCGACGATTTCCCCGGAGTTGACGGTCAGACTGACATCTTCTACCACGCGGCGGCCTTTATAGGCCTTCGCCAGATTCTTTGCAGTTAATGTTGCCATAACGAATTAGTTACTCTTCTTTTGCGCCGGAGTCTGGCTTTTGTTTTTGTCTTGCAACTGTGACGGTACCAGCACTGTGGTGACGCGTTTGCCTTTATCGCTAAAAGCCTGCATTTTCTGCTCTTTCACCAGGTAGGTGATCTTGTCGCCAGTAATGTTGCTATCAAGCTGCTCCAGATAGGCGTTGCCGGTCAGCACCACAAAATCTTTTGCCAGCTCATAATGCATATGCGAAGCGTGGCCTTTCACCGGTTTACCGTTGTCCTGCATCTGGTAAAAAGTGGCCGGATTGCCGTAGCCGTCGATCACCTCTTTACCTTGTTCACCGCCAGGGCGGGTAACGACGACTTTATCGGCGTTGATCTTAATCGTGCCCTGGGTCATCACCACGTTGCCCGTAAAGGTCACAACGTTGCCTTGCATATCCAGCGATTGTTGATCCGAGTCGATATGAATCGGCTGTTCGGTATCGCCCGTGACGGCAAATGCCGGAATGCTGGCGGCCAGAAGCGAGCCGGCAAGCATAAGATTAAGGCTGAGTTTGTTTGTTTTGAATTTCATAAGAGGTTCTAACCTTTTCAATCAGCTCGGCGTTCTTGCTGCGTAAGTTACCGCGCATTTTCAGTCCGCTGGAGTTAAATGTTGTGCCGTATAATGTCACCAGATCGTTTGAGGTAACATCCTGCGTGACCAGGTTGATCTGTGCGTTATCGGTAGTAATTCTGCGTAATTGAGCGTCAGGCACCAGAGCGTTGACTTCAACATGGCCATACAGATAGAGCATCCGATCATTAGTCAGTTTGGCTTTATCGGCCTTAATCGACCAGGTCGGCACTTTATCCTTATCAAAGGTGGTTAATACCGGTTGTGTAAACCATGAGACCGCCTGATCGGAAAAATATTCAACGTGCTGTGCGATCAGACGATAGCTCAGCGCGCCTTCCGGACTGTATACGACGGTATCCGTATGCTCGCTTTTATAAGTAGGATCACTGCTATTGACCACTACGGCGGTAGGATCATCTTTATCTGCCAGATTGATACCAATCAGCACCAGAATGGCCAGCGACAGTAGAATGATAACCCAACGTCTGGTTTTACTCATATCGATTGCCCTTTGGCTTCGTCCAGCTTGCCCTGCGCCAGCAGCAGCAAATCGCACACTTCACGTACCGCGCCGCGCCCGCCGGCAATATGCGTCACATAATCAGCGCGGGGGATCAACAGCGGGTGCGCATCTGCAACGGCAACACTTAATCCCACTTTTTCCATCACTGGCCAGTCAATGAGATCATCACCGACGTAGGCGACGTTTTCCGGCGCAATCGCCAGTTTTTCCAGCAGGTCACCAAAGGCGAGCACTTTATTCGCCTGCCCCTGATAAAGATGGGTGATCCCCAGCGTGGCGCAGCGATCTTCTACCAGTTTAGCCTTTCGTCCGGTAATAATGGCAACCTCAATATCGGAGGTCAAAGCACAGCGAATGCCGTAGCCGTCACGGACGTTGAAGGCTTTCAGCTCTTCGCCGTTATTGCCCATATAAATCAGGCCGTCAGATAGCACGCCATCCACATCCAGAATAAGCAGGCGGATATGCTCCGCCTTTTTAATGACGTGGGTACTGACGGGGCCGTAACAGGTCGCAAGCGACGCACCTGCTTTACTCATCGTTAATTATCCTTGATTTTCTACACGACGCCTGCACGCAGGAGATCATGCATATGTAACACACCGAGCAACTGGTCGCCATCAGCAACCAGTACGGAAGTGATATGGCGGGACTGCATTAAATTCAACGCATCGACGGCGAGAATGCCGGGACGCACGCGAATGCCGCCAGGCGTCATCACATCGGCGATCCCTAACTGGCGCATATCACCGCCCATGTCGAACACGCGGCGTAAATCGCCATCGGTGAAGATACCGTCGATCTTCATCGATTCATCGCAAATCACGGTCATGCCGAGATTTTTACGCGTGATTTCTAACAGCGCATCGCGCAGGCTGGCGTGTTTATTCACATGCGGGATCTCATCGCCCGTATGCATAATATCGCTTACACGCAGCAGCAGCTTACGTCCCAGCGCGCCGCCAGGATGCGACAGAGCGAAATCCTCGGCGGTAAAGCCGCGGGCTTTTAATAATGCCACAGCAAGCGCATCGCCCATCACCAGCGTTGCGGTGGTGCTACTGGTGGGCGCCAACCCTAATGGACAGGCTTCTTTGGGTACTTTAACACACAGATGCACATCTGCCGCACGCGCCATGCTGCTTTCCGGCCGCCCGGTAATACAAATTAACGGGACGTGCAGGCGTTTAAGCACCGGGATTAACGCCGCGATCTCGCTGGATTCGCCGGAATTAGAGATAGCAATAACGACATCCTGCGGCGTAACCATTCCCAAATCGCCGTGAGCGGCTTCCCCCGGATGCACAAAAAAGGAAGACGTGCCGGTACTGGCGAAAGTGGCGGCCATCTTCCGTCCGATATGGCCGGATTTGCCCATGCCCATCACTACCACTTTTCCGGTGCAGTTGAACATCTTTTCACATGCCAGCGTGAAATTCTGGTTGATGTATTGATCAAGCTCCGCCAGGCCTTCACGTTCAATCTCCAGGACCTCTTTGCCTGCCTGCTGAAAGTCAAACCCCGGTTGTAACGCTAAATGCGACATAGTCCGTTTCCAGTTATCCAACAAGAAGTGGCGATAGCCAATACAGCATCGCCAGCCATATGATAAAACCGCCGGTCAGCAGTATACCTGCGCCCCGGCCAATCTTGCGTGGATGCCGCCAGCACAATAAGGCGAAAACGACGCTGACCAGCAACATCACACTATAATCACGGCCAAATGCCAGCGGGTTAATATCTCCCGGCGCAATCAGCGCAGGCAATCCCAACACGATGGCGAGATTAAAAATGTTGGCGCCAATGATATTACCGACGGCAATATCGTTTTCACCTTTTCGCACGCCGGCAATCGCCGTTGCCAGTTCCGGAAGACTGGTGCCGACAGCGATAACCGTCAAACCGAGCGTCAGTTCACTCATGGCGAAATAATTCGCCAGCACCGTGGCGTTATCGATCACCATGCGCGTCGCCATTGGCATGATGATCAGCGCAATGCCCAGCCACAGGAACGCGACGGGAAGCCCACCTTCTCGCGGCAATTCCGCCAACTGTTCGCGGGTAAGGCTGTCATTTCCTTGTCGTTCAGCCAGACGCGCGATTTTAACAATGAATAACAGCCATAGCACGGCCAGAAGCAGGAGAAAAATACCATCACTGCGACTTAACTGTCCGTCATGAAGTACGGAACCGGCTATTACGCTAACGAATAACATTAACGGCAATTCACGACGTACAACATCAGAATGCACGGTAAAAGGACGAACCAGCGCTGCAAGCCCTAAAATCAGCAAGATATTGGTGATATTAGAACCGAGCGCCGCGCCAACGGCTAAATCGAGCTGACCGTGCAGCGATGCGGCAGCCGACACAATAATTTCCGGCAGCGAGGTACCGATACTCACTACTGTCATTCCGATGATCAGCGGAGGGATGCCAAACGTACGGCATAAAATAGAGGCCGCAAACACCAGCCGATCGGCGCCATAAGCCACCAGAAGCAAACCAATTATGAGTAGCGCCACCGCTAAAAGCATCTAAAGTCCTTTCTTCAGGTATACTCGCCGGTCCCTGGAAGGGATATCTGGAAGCTGTAACGAAGTCCTAATTTTGACTTTATGCGGCTAAAAAGTAAAACGAATGCCAGCTTTCGCTAACCCTGTCAGTTAATATTCTGTAATTATGTCGAACCCATGGTTAAATTCAGCGCCATGGTTACCTCAACAAGGCAATACGAAGGATGAATCAATGGGTCAGTCTGTGGCAAATTTAGTCGATATGCGCGACGTCAGCTTTTCCCGGGGCGAACGCTGCATTTTCGATAATATTTCCCTGACGGTGCCGCGCGGGAAGATCACGGCGATCATGGGGCCGTCGGGCATCGGTAAAACTACGCTGTTGCGTCTGATTGGCGGACAGATCCCGCCGGATAAGGGCGAGATCTTATTTGATGGCGAGAACGTGCCGGCAATGTCCCGTTCGCGGCTCTACACCGTACGCAAACGAATGAGTATGCTATTTCAGTCGGGAGCACTGTTTACCGACATGAATGTGTTTGACAATGTTGCCTATCCGTTGCGGGAGCACACAAACTTGTCCGCGCCGCTACTAAAAAGCGTCGTCATGATGAAACTGGAAGCTGTCGGGCTACGTGGCGCGGCGAAACTGATGCCTTCCGAGCTTTCCGGCGGGATGGCGCGTCGCGCCGCGTTGGCGCGTGCTATCGCCCTGGAGCCGGATCTCATTATGTTCGATGAGCCGTTTGTCGGCCAGGACCCGATTACGATGGGCGTTCTGGTAAAGCTGATTTCCGAACTGAACAGCGCACTGGGCGTTACCTGCGTGGTGGTGTCGCATGATGTGCCAGAAGTACTGAGCATTGCGGATCACGCCTGGATTATGGCAGACAAAAAAATCGTTGCTCACGGCAGCGCTCAGGCGTTGCAGGAGAATACGGACCCGCGGGTGCGTCAGTTCCTTGACGGCATTGCCGACGGGCCGGTTCCGTTCCGCTATCCGGCGGGCGACTATCACCTTGATTTACTCGAAACAGGGAGTTAAGCCACTCATGCTGTTAAATGCGCTGGCATCACTCGGACATAGCGGGATCAAAACCGTCAGGACGTTCGGGCGCGCCGGATTAATGTTATTCAATGCGGTCATCGGTAAGCCGGAGTTTCGCAAACATGCGCCGCTGCTGGTGCGCCAGCTTTATAATGTGGGCGTCTTGTCGATGCTTATCATTATTGTCTCCGGCGTATTCATCGGCATGGTACTGGGGCTGCAGGGCTATCTGGTTCTGACCACCTACAGCGCGGAGACCAGCCTTGGCATGTTAGTCGCGCTCTCGTTACTGCGCGAGCTGGGGCCGGTCGTCGCGGCGTTGCTGTTTGCCGGGCGGGCCGGGTCGGCGCTGACGGCGGAAATCGGCCTGATGCGAGCGACGGAGCAGCTTTCCAGCATGGAAATGATGGCGGTCGATCCATTGCGCCGGGTGATTTCGCCGCGCTTTTGGGCGGGGGTGATTTCTTTGCCGCTACTGACCATTATCTTTGTGGCGGTCGGTATCTGGGGCGGTTCGCTGGTCGGCGTAAGCTGGAAGGGAATCGACGCCGGGTTCTTCTGGTCCGCGATGCAGAATGCCGTCGACTGGCGTATGGACCTGGTGAACTGTCTGATAAAGAGCGTGGTGTTCGCCATTACGGTAACATGGATTGCGTTATTTAACGGCTATGACGCAATTCCGACTTCTGCCGGAATTAGCCGGGCAACGACGCGAACCGTGGTTCACGCATCGTTGGCCGTTCTGGGGCTGGATTTTGTACTGACCGCACTGATGTTTGGGAATTGAGTTCATGCAAACGAAAAAAAATGAAATTTGGGTAGGCGTTTTTTTGCTGGTGGCGTTGCTGGCGGCGCTATTTGTTTGCCTGAAGGCGGCAAATGTGACCTCTATGCGTACGGAGCCAACCTATAAGGTTTATGCGACCTTCGACAACATCGGCGGTTTAAAAGTACGCTCCCCCGTGCGCATCGGCGGAGTAGTGGTCGGACGGGTTGAAGATATCTCGCTTGATCCGAAAACGTACCTGCCACGCGTAACGCTCGACATCGAAGAGCGTTATAACCATATTCCCGATACCAGTTCCCTGAGTATCCGTACTTCCGGTCTACTGGGGGAGCAATATCTGGCATTAAACGTCGGTTTTGAAGATCCTGAGCTGGGAACGTCTATCCTCAAAGAGGGGAGTACGATTCAGGACACTAAATCTGCAATGGTGCTGGAAGATATGATTGGTCAGTTCCTTTACAACAGTAAAGGCGACGATAATAAGAATTCTGGCGATGCGCCAGCCGCAACGGAAGGCAATACTGAAGCCACAACGCCTGCGGGCGCAACGAAATAATCTCAGGAGAATCAAGGCATGTTTAAACGACTGATGATGGTGGCCCTGCTGGTCATCGCGCCATTAAGCGCAGCAACCGCAGCGGATCAGAGCAATCCTTATAAACTGATGAATGAGGCGGCACAGAAAACCTTCGATCGCCTGAAAAATGAACAGCCGAAAATTCGCGCTAACCCGGACTACCTGCGCGATATCGTTGATCAGGAACTGCTGCCGTACGTGCAGGTGAAATATGCCGGCGCGCTGGTACTGGGCCGCTACTACAAAGAGGCGACTCCGGCGCAGCGTGAGGCCTATTTCGCGGCGTTTCGTGAGTACCTGAAACAGGCGTACGGTCAGGCACTGGCGATGTATCACGGTCAGACTTACCAGATAGCCCCGGAGCAGCCGCTGGGCGATGCCACTATTGTGCCGATCCGCGTCACGATTATCGATCCAAATGGTCGTCCGCCGGTACGCCTGGACTTCCAGTGGCGTAAAAATTCCCAGACCGGCAACTGGCAGGCGTATGACATGATTGCAGAAGGCGTCAGCATGATTACCACCAAGCAAAATGAGTGGAGCGACCTGTTGCGTACTAAAGGCATCGACGGCCTTACCGCACAGTTGAAGTCTATTTCTCAACAGAAAATCACTCTGGACGAGAAAAAGTAATGACGCCGCAACTCACCTGGACGCGTGAAGCGGGCACCCTGATGTTGGCAGGAGAGCTGGATCAGGACGTATTGACGCCGCTATGGGATGCGCGCGTAGAGGCGATGCGGGGGGTGACCCGTATCGACCTGAGCCAAATCTCCAGGGTGGATACGGGGGGCCTGGCGTTGCTGGTCCACCTTGTGGACCAGGCCAAAAAGCAGGGTAATGCCGTATCATTGTCTGGAGTTAACGACAAGGTCTATGCGCTGGCGAAACTTTACAATCTGCCGGACGACGTCTTACCACGTTAATTTTGTAGGCCGGATCAGACGGTTGCGCTGCCGTCCGGCACCCCTCCGCGGGGGGGGCCTCTACCAGAGCCTTGCCTGATTTATCAGCAAGGCTTTTTGCTTATTTAAGACGGCGCCACTTTGCTCTAAGATGTTGGGCTGTTTTCACTATTTGATGAATAAAGATCCCATGGAAAATCATGAAATTCAGAGTGTGCTGATGAACGCTCTTTCTCTCCAGGAAGTCCACGTCTCCGGCGATGGCAGTCACTTTCAGGTTATCGCCGTGGGTGAGATGTTTGATGGCATGAGCCGGGTCAAGAAACAACAAACGGTCTATGGCCCGCTGATGGAGTACATTGCGGACAACCGTATCCATGCCGTATCGATTAAGGCGTATACCCCGGCAGAATGGGCGCGCGATCGTAAACTTAACGGATTTTAAGCTACGGGTAGCCTACCGGTAGCGAAGTGAATGCTTAACTGAGAATACAATAATGGATAAATTTCGTGTACAGGGGCCAACGACGCTCCAGGGCGAAGTCACAATTTCCGGCGCCAAAAACGCCGCGCTGCCGATCCTTTTCGCCGCACTGCTGGCAGAAGAGCCGGTAGAGATCCAAAACGTTCCGAAACTGAAAGACGTAGATACGTCAATGAAACTCCTGAGCCAGTTAGGGGCGAAAGTGGAACGCAATGGGTCAGTACATATTGACGCCAGCCAGGTGAACGTGTTCTGCGCGCCGTATGATCTGGTCAAAACTATGCGCGCCTCGATCTGGGCGCTGGGGCCGCTGGTTGCGCGTTTTGGCCAGGGACAAGTTTCCCTGCCGGGGGGCTGTACTATCGGCGCGCGTCCGGTTGATCTGCACATTACGGGTCTGGAACAGTTGGGTGCAACCATCAAGCTGGAAGAGGGCTATGTGAAGGCGTCCGTTGATGGTCGCCTGAAAGGTGCGCACATTGTCATGGATAAAGTCAGCGTTGGCGCGACGGTAACCATCATGTGCGCCGCTACGCTGGCCGAAGGCACGACCATCATCGAAAATGCTGCACGTGAGCCGGAAATCGTCGATACGGCGAACTTCCTGATTGCTCTGGGCGCGAAGATTACGGGCCAGGGCACCGATCGTATTACGATTGAGGGGGTAGAGCGTCTGGGCGGCGGCGTCTATCGCGTTCTGCCGGATCGTATTGAAACGGGCACTTTCCTGGTGGCAGCAGCGATCTCCCGCGGCAAAATCATCTGCCGCAACGCGCAGCCGGATACGCTGGATGCGGTACTGGCGAAACTGCGTGACGCTGGTGCAGATATTGAGACTGGCGAGGACTGGATAAGCCTGGATATGCACGGCAAACGGCCTAAGGCGGTGAATGTCCGTACCGCGCCGCACCCGGCGTTCCCGACCGATATGCAGGCGCAGTTCACGTTGCTGAATCTGGTGGCGGAAGGGACGGGCTTCATTACCGAAACCGTCTTCGAGAATCGTTTTATGCATGTGCCGGAACTCAGCCGTATGGGCGCTCGTGCGGAAATTGAAAGCAATACCGTGATATGTCATGGCGTAGAAACGCTTTCTGGCGCGCAGGTAATGGCGACCGATCTACGGGCGTCTGCAAGCCTGGTGCTGGCGGGCTGTATTGCGGAAGGTACGACGGTCGTGGATCGCATTTACCACATCGATCGCGGCTATGAACGTATTGAAGATAAGCTGCGCGCGCTGGGCGCGAAGATTGAACGTGTGAAAGGCGAATAATCTTCGGTACGCTGAATCACCCCCGCGACCGCTGTGCGGGGGTTGCTTTACAGACACTCACTCTCTATCTGCTAGTCTTTATTGCGCGCTCTCATTAGCCGTGTTCTGTCGATAAACTCATGTGTGCGCGGATCGTGATAACGCGACGGCCAAATAACCCAGGGATCCGTCCCCAATGCTTTTGCGATAATCAACTCTCCTTTTGGCCACGGACGCGTTAACGCATTTGCCAACGTAGAGGAGCTTAGTCCATTCTTGCGTGACTCAGCAGCCATTGACGTTCCTTTTTTACGCAGCCCGGCAATGATATCGGCTGGATGCCAGTCAATAAGTTTGCTTTCCATACATCCATCACTCCTTAGGTTAATCACTTACGGTTTTAACAACCCAACGACGAACGATACTATAACGCTTCGTGAAGTAATGTTCTAAAAAGTTCATGTAAGTGACAACGATATTCAGAATATACCAGGGGAAGTCGGTAGAAGCAGAAGCAAGAAACGTGAACGGGAGTTTATTGGAATTTAATGGAACGTCCCGCGCAGAGCGCGGGATAAGAGAACAGTATTAACGATCGCGCTGCACCGCAATGTGAGCGAGACCGATAAGCGCTTCACGCCACGGCGTATCCGGCAATACTTGCAGCGCGGATATCGCTTTGTCAGCTTCCTCTTCCGCTCGCTGACGTGTCCACTCCAGAGAGCCGCAGGTGGTCATTGCTTCGAGAACCGGTTCCAGAAGATGGCGTCCATTCCCTTGTTCAATGGCGGTGCGGATCATCGCCGCCTGTTCTGGCGTACCGTGGCGCATAGCATGGAGCAACGGCAGCGTGGGCTTACCTTCATTGAGGTCATCACCCACATTTTTACCGAGATGCTCGCCGTCGGCGCTGTAATCCAGCAGATCATCAATCAGCTGGAAAGCGGTGCCGAGGTAGCGGCCATAATCCTGCAATCCTTTTTCTTGCGCAGGCGTACATCCGGCAAGAATACCGGCGCATTGCGCGGCAGCCTCGAACAGGCGCGCGGTTTTGCTGTAAATCACCCGCATGTAATTTTCTTCGGTAATGTCCGGGTCATTCACGTTCATCAATTGCAGCACTTCGCCTTCTGCAATCACGTTGACCGCCTCTGACATCACTTCCAGCACTTTTAACGAGCCGAGGCTGGTCATCATCTGGAAGGCGCGGGTATAGATAAAGTCACCGACCAGCACGCTGGCGGCATTACCGAAGGCGGCATTTGCCGTCGCTTTGCCGCGACGCATATCGGACTCATCCACCACGTCGTCGTGCAGCAGGGTTGCCGTGTGGATAAATTCGATCAGAGCGGCGATGGTTACGTGTGCGTTACCCTGATAACCCACCGCGCGCGCGGCAAGAACGGCAATCATCGGGCGGATGCGTTTTCCGCCGCCGCTGATGATGTAATACCCCAGCTGATTAATCAATTGAACGTCGGAATTGAGCTGTTCAAGGATTGTCGCATTGACACCCGCCATATCCTGCGCGGTTAACTCGTTGATTTTTTCTAAATTCATCGCAAAAGCCGGGCTTATCGCCCCGATTATCCCATGTCTGAATGAGGTAACGTAGGGTTTATGGTTAGAAATATACTCTGATTGTACTGAAAAAACGCCGCAGATAAACGTTGCCGTATGCGTTGTGTTTTTTTTCTTCATGTATTGATGGTAGCACTTGTCAAAGCCGTCCAATTTGCGTAATATTCGCGCCCTATTGTGAATATTTATAGCGCGCTCTGAATCATTGAAAAGGTGTGCGCGGAAGCGGAGTTTTTTATGTACGCGGTTTTCCAAAGTGGTGGTAAACAACACCGAGTAAGCGAAGGTCAGACCGTTCGCCTGGAAAAGCTGGACATCGCAACTGGCGAAACTATCGAGTTCGCTGAAGTTCTGATGATCGCAAACGGTGAAGAAGTCAAAATCGGCGTTCCTTTCGTTGATGGCGGCGTAATCAAAGCTGAAGTTGTTGCCCACGGTCGTGGCGAGAAAGTTAAAATCGTTAAGTTTCGTCGTCGTAAACACTACCGTAAGCAGCAGGGCCATCGTCAGTGGTTCACTGATGTGAAAATCACTGGCATCAGCGCTTAAGATTAGGGGAGCAGATTAAATGGCACATAAAAAGGCTGGCGGCTCGACTCGTAACGGTCGCGATTCTGAAGCTAAACGTCTGGGCGTAAAACGCTTTGGCGGTGAAGCAGTTCTGGCAGGCAGCATCATCGTTCGTCAACGTGGTACTAAATTCCACGCTGGCACCAACGTTGGTTGCGGTCGTGACCACACTCTGTTTGCTAAAGCAGACGGTAAAGTGAAATTCGAAGTTAAAGGCCCGAAAAACCGTAAATACATCAGCATCGTTGCTGAGTAAGTTTTTTGTGGTCCGGTAACGGATGAAAGCCCCGCACCTGTTGCGGGGCTTTTTACATTCGATGGCCGACCAAAATATACCCGTGTGGCGGTATAAATGTCGTGACGGGTTTCTGCAGGGAATACGGTATGAAGCAGCAGGCAGGCATTGGTATTCTTTTGGCGCTCACCACCGCAATGTGCTGGGGAGCGTTGCCAATAGCAATGAAGCAAGTGCTGGAGGTGATGGAACCTCCTACTGTGGTCTTCTACCGTTTCTTAATGGCCAGTATCGGTCTTGGGGCGATACTGGCGGTTAAACGTAAGCTGCCGCCATTACGTATTTTCCGCAAACCTCGCTGGTTGGTGCTATTGGCTGTTGCGACAGGGGGACTCTTCGGGAATTTCATCCTGTTCAGTTCCTCTTTGCAATATCTGAGCCCAACGGCATCACAGGTTATTGGCCAACTGTCACCGGTTGGTATGATGGTCGCCAGCGTCTTTATTCTGAAAGAAAAGATGCGTGGGACCCAGGTGATAGGCGCGCTGATGTTATTGAGCGGGCTGGTGATGTTTTTTAATACCAGTCTGATCGAGATTTTTACCCGACTGACCGACTACACCTGGGGGGTAATATTTGGTGTCGGGGCGGCAACCGTCTGGGTGAGTTATGGCGTCGCGCAAAAGGTGTTATTGCGTCGTCTGGCGTCACAGCAAATCCTGTTTTTACTGTACACTTTATGTACGATAGCGCTCTTGCCGCTGGCAAAACCGATGGTAATAGCGCAACTGAGCGACTGGCAGCTTGCCTGTTTAATTTTCTGCGGGCTGAATACGCTGGTAGGATATGGCGCTCTGGCGGAAGCGATGGCGCGTTGGCAGGCGGCGCAGGTGAGCGCAATAATTACGCTTACCCCACTATTTACCCTGTTGTTTTCAGATCTTTTATCTATGGCCTGGCCCGATTTCTTCGCCAGACCGATGTTAAACCTTTTAGGTTATCTCGGTGCGTTTGTCGTGGTTGCGGGCGCGATGTATTCCGCCATTGGTCATCGAATTTGGGGCGGTTTACGCAAGCATGAACCGGTGGTGTCGCAACCCCGCTCAGGCGAATGATTTACGGAGAGTAAAATGAAGTTTGTTGATGAAGCATCGATTCTGGTCGTTGCAGGCGATGGCGGTAATGGCTGCGTGAGTTTCCGTCGCGAAAAATATATTCCGAAAGGCGGACCGGACGGCGGTGACGGTGGCGACGGCGGCGACGTCTGGCTGGAAGCCGACGAGAACCTGAATACACTGATCGATTACCGCTTTGAAAAATCTTTCCGCGCCGAACGTGGTCAGAATGGCGCAAGCCGTGACTGTACCGGTAAACGCGGTAAAGACGTTACTATCAAAGTACCGGTAGGGACGCGCGTTATCGACCAGGGAACCGGTGAAACCATGGGCGACATGACCAAACATGGTCAACGTCTGTTGGTCGCGAAAGGCGGCTGGCACGGTCTGGGTAACACCCGGTTTAAATCCTCGGTAAACCGTACGCCGCGCCAGAAGACAATGGGCACGCCAGGTGATAAGCGTGATCTGCTACTGGAGCTGATGCTACTGGCGGACGTGGGGATGCTGGGGATGCCAAACGCGGGTAAATCAACCTTTATCCGTGCAGTATCCGCCGCGAAACCGAAAGTGGCCGATTATCCGTTTACCACCCTGGTGCCGAGCCTGGGCGTTGTGCGCATGGACAACGAAAAGAGTTTTGTGGTGGCTGATATTCCGGGGCTGATTGAAGGCGCGGCAGAAGGCGCGGGCCTGGGGATTCGCTTCCTGAAGCACCTCGAACGTTGCCGTGTACTGCTGCACCTCATTGATATCGATCCGATTGATGGCTCCGATCCGGTAGAAAACGCCCGTATCATTATTGGCGAGCTGGAAAAATACAGCCAGGATCTGGCAGCAAAACCGCGCTGGTTAGTGTTCAACAAAATCGATTTGCTGGACAAAGAAGAAGCAGAAACCAAAGCGAAAGCGATCGCAGAAGCGCTGGGCTGGGAAGGAAAATACTATCTGATTTCGGCGGCCAGTCAGCTCGGGGTGAAAGATCTCTGTTGGGATGTGATGACCTTCATTATTGAGAACCCGATTGTGCAGGCGGAAGAAGCTCAGCAACCGGAGAAAGTCGAATTCATGTGGGATGATTACCATCGTCAGCAGCTCGCTGAAGTCGAAGATGAAGCGGAAGATGACTGGGATGACGACTGGGACGAAGACGACGAAAAAGGCGTTGAGTTCATTTACAAGCGTTAATGCCCTTGCCGGATGGTGCCAGCGCTTATCCGAGCAACAAAACGGGCCGCATCTGCGGCCCGTTTTGTGATGTTCTTCGTAGGCCGGATAAGGCGCGTTAGCGTCACTATCCGGCACAACAATCTCACCTAGTTGTTCTGATAAATATCTTTGTACAACCGACTTTCAAAGCGCACCAGCGGAATACGACGATTGCGCTGATCGGCAGGTGGAACGGCATAGCCGGACAGATACTGCACAAACGCCATCCGCTGTCCACTGGCGGTGGTGATAAAGCCCGCAAGGTTATATACCCCTTGTAATGAGCCTGTCTTCGCCGAGACCTTACCGTCTACACCCGCCTGATGCAGCCCTGCACGATACTGTAATGAACCATCATAGCCCGCCAGCGGCAGCATGGAGATAAAGTTCAGTTCATTGTCATGCTGGGCGATATATTGCAGCACCTGCATCATGGTAGCGGGGGCGATCAGGTTGTGGCGTGATAATCCGGAACCGTCGGCGATAATCGTATTGCCGATATCGATCCCCGCCTGTTGGCGCAGGATCTGGCGAACAGCATCCGAGCCTGCCCGCCAGGTCCCGGGAACGTTAAACCTGACGTGACCAATCATCCGAAAAACAGTATCGGCGATCATGTTGTCTGACTTTTTCAGCATAATCTTAAGCAGATCGTGCAGCGGGGCCGACTGTTTACTGGCCACGATCGTCCCGGGCTCCTTGACCTGTGTCTGGCGCAGCAGCGTACCGCTATAAGTAATTCCCGCCTCTTTCAGTTCCTGCTTGAGGATGGCGCCCGCGTAGCTGGCGCCATCCTGAATGGCGAAGGCCAGCGGCAGTGGATCGGCACGCTGTGGTAAACAACCGGTAAGCGTATAGCGGTTCAAATCGCCAGGCACGACATCCAGTTCGCAATACTGCGCTTCTGCCGAACCGCGCGGCAAGGTCCGCACCTGACTGAACATGGTTACCGGATAATAGGAGGCTACGCGAATAAAGGCTAAATCGTTCGGTTTTTGTGCGCTATAAAGCGAAACAGAAAAACAGTTGCGGTCAACAATGGCGGCAGCGGGAGGCGCGCTGAAACATTGCGTCAGGTCGTTCCAGGGCCAGCCTGGCGCTTTATCATGGCTGGCGAAAATCGACGTGTCGATCAGAACATTGCCAGTGATTTGTGTGACGCCAGACTTTTTCAGCGTGGCGACCATATTGCGAATATCCTGGCGCTTTAACGTTGGATCGCCGCCGAAGCGTGCAATTAAGTCTCCTTTTAAGATGCCATTATCGACACTGCCTTTGGTCTCCAGCGTCGTCGTAAAACGGAAATCCGGGCCGAGCTGTATCAGTGCCGCCAGAGCGGTAATCACTTTTTGGGTACTGGCGGGCAGCGCCATCTGCTGACTATGGTAATCAATAGCAGGCGCGGGCGCGCCCACCTTTTGCACCATCAGCGCGAGGTTGGCGCCGGCCGGAAGCTGTTTGATATATTCGTCAACATTCGCGGCCTGAACGCTGAACGTTATACTGGTGGTCAATCCGATGATAAATCTGGAAAATCGCATAATCTCGCGCTAACACCCTGGAAACAAGCCGTCATACTACGGCGCAACGCCCTAAAAAGTAAACGATGACCCATAGGGAACTCCAGGGTAAAATGGTTATCAAAGAAGAAATTGTAGCTGACCTGGGACTATGCGCCCGGGTTGGTGTTTTTTTGTTTCTGACCCTGGTATGACATAGGCCGGGGCTGGCTTAGCAGCCGGGGTAGAGTTCATTGCCCCCTACAGGAATGTTCAAGAGGTATAACAAATGCAAGCTATTCCGATGACCTTACGCGGTGCCGAAAAACTGCGCGAAGAGCTGGATTTTCTGAAATCTGTGCGTCGTCCTGAAATTATCGCCGCTATCGCCGAAGCGCGCGAGCATGGCGATTTAAAAGAGAACGCGGAGTATCATGCTGCACGCGAACAGCAGGGTTTCTGCGAAGGACGTATTAAAGATATCGAAGCGAAGCTGTCGAATGCGCAGGTGATTGATGTCACCAAAATGCCGAACAATGGCCGCGTGATTTTTGGCGCAACGGTTACGGTGCTGAATCTGGACACCGATGAAGAACAGACTTACCGTATTGTTGGCGATGATGAGGCGGATTTTAAGCAAAACCTCATTTCGGTAAACTCGCCCATCGCTCGCGGCCTGATCGGCAAGGAACAGGATGACGTCGTCGTGATCAAGACGCCTGGCGGCGATGTGGAATACGAAGTGCTTAAAGTGGAATACCTCTAAGCATTACCCAATACGCAATTTGTTGGTGTATTGTAAAGAAAGGAAAAAGGCCGCATAGCGGCCTTTTATCAACGGAGAGAGCGTGGCATTTTGCTCTCCTGCTCGCGGAAAACCCCTCGTTTTACACAGATTTTGTGTTCGACTTTAGGATATCCTTAGCGCGGCAGCGAGATTTTACGCTCTTTAGTCGGGCGATACAGCACCAGCGTTTTACCGATGACCTGTACGTTACAGGCACCGGTTTCGCGCACGATAGCGTCCACGATCAAGGTTTTTGTTTCGCGATCTTCCGAGGCGATTTTCACCTTGATAAGTTCATGGTGCTCTAACGCTTGTTCAATCTCGGCCAGTACCCCTTCGGTCAAACCATTATTGCCAAGCATAACAACAGGCTTGAGCGGATGTGCCAGACCTTTTAGGTGCTGTTTTTGTTTAGTACTCAGATTCATCGTATATTTTTGCTTACGTTGGGATTGAAAACGGGTCATTCTACCGCCATCTCCCTTATATCGCCAAACAGGCGTGGAGAAATTTACGTCATTGGTTACGATGAACTGCCCTGATGGGAAAGTTAAATGACAGGTAAAAAGCGTTCTGCCAGCTCAAGCCGCTGGCTTCAGGAACACTTTAGCGATAAATATGTTCAACAGGCGCAGAAAAAGGGGCTACGCTCCCGTGCCTGGTTTAAACTTGATGAAATACAGCAAAGTGACAAACTCTTTAAGCCGGGAATGACGGTAGTCGATCTCGGTGCTGCGCCAGGAGGCTGGTCACAATATGTGGTCTCGCAGATTGGCGGCAAAGGGCGCATCATCGCTTGCGATCTTTTACCTATGGATCCTATCGTTGGTGTGGACTTTCTTCAGGGCGATTTTCGTGATGAACTTGTCATGAAAGCGTTACTGGAACGCGTGGGTGACAGTAAAGTACAAGTTGTCATGTCGGATATGGCACCAAACATGAGCGGAACACCGGCGGTGGATATCCCCCGCGCCATGTATCTGGTGGAGCTGGCGTTAGAGATGTGCCGTGATGTGCTGGCGCCAGGCGGAAGTTTTGTAGTGAAGGTGTTCCAGGGCGAAGGTTTCGATGAGTATCTAAGGGAAATTCGCTCCCTGTTTACGAAAGTCAAAGTTCGTAAGCCGGACTCTTCGCGTGCGCGTTCGCGTGAAGTGTACATTGTAGCGACCGGGCGAAAGTGATAACCGGCAGATTTCAGACGTAAAGTTTGAAAGAAACTGGATATAGAGTATCCTGACGCTGTTTTTAACACAGTTGTAATAAGAGGTTAATCCCTTGAGTGACATGGCGAAAAACCTAATACTCTGGCTGGTCATTGCCGTTGTGCTGATGTCAGTATTCCAGAGCTTTGGGCCCAGCGAGTCTAATGGCCGTAAGGTGGATTACTCTACCTTCCTGCAAGAGGTCAATCAGGACCAGGTTCGCGAAGCGCGTATCAACGGACGTGAGATCAACGTTACCAAGAAAGATAGTAACCGTTACACGACTTACATTCCGATTAATGATCCGAAGCTGCTCGATAACCTGCTGACTAAAAACGTCAAGGTTGTTGGCGAACCACCCGAAGAGCCAAGCCTGCTGGCTTCTATCTTCATTTCCTGGTTCCCGATGCTGTTGCTGATTGGCGTCTGGATCTTCTTCATGCGTCAGATGCAGGGCGGTGGTGGCAAAGGCGCCATGTCGTTCGGTAAGAGCAAGGCGCGTATGCTGACGGAAGACCAGATCAAAACCACGTTTGCCGATGTCGCGGGCTGTGACGAAGCAAAAGAAGAAGTGGCGGAACTGGTTGAATATCTACGCGAACCGAGCCGCTTCCAGAAGCTGGGCGGTAAAATTCCGAAAGGCGTCCTGATGGTCGGCCCGCCGGGTACCGGTAAAACCCTGTTGGCAAAAGCCATTGCGGGGGAAGCGAAGGTGCCGTTCTTCACGATTTCCGGTTCTGACTTCGTAGAAATGTTCGTTGGTGTCGGTGCCTCTCGTGTACGTGACATGTTCGAACAGGCCAAGAAAGCGGCCCCGTGTATTATCTTCATCGATGAAATCGACGCCGTAGGCCGCCAGCGTGGCGCAGGTCTCGGCGGTGGTCATGATGAACGTGAGCAGACGTTGAACCAGATGCTGGTTGAGATGGATGGCTTTGAAGGTAATGAAGGCATTATTGTTATCGCCGCGACCAACCGTCCTGACGTCCTTGACCCTGCGCTGCTGCGTCCGGGCCGTTTCGACCGCCAGGTGGTGGTTGGCCTGCCAGACGTTCGCGGTCGTGAACAGATCCTGAAGGTGCATATGCGTCGCGTACCGCTAGCGACGGATATCGATGCGGCGATTATTGCTCGCGGTACGCCGGGCTTCTCAGGGGCGGATTTGGCGAACCTGGTTAACGAAGCGGCGCTGTTTGCCGCACGCGGTAATAAGCGCGTAGTGTCGATGGTCGAGTTCGAAAAAGCGAAAGACAAAATCATGATGGGGGCGGAACGACGCTCCATGGTGATGACGGAAGCGCAGAAAGAATCCACCGCGTATCACGAAGCGGGCCACGCAATTATCGGTCGCCTGGTGCCGGAACACGATCCGGTACATAAGGTAACAATTATTCCGCGTGGACGTGCGTTGGGCGTGACCTTCTTCCTGCCTGAAGGCGACGCGATCAGCGCCAGCCGTCAGAAGCTGGAAAGCCAGATCTCTACCCTGTACGGCGGTCGTCTGGCGGAAGAGATTATTTACGGGGTCGAACATGTTTCCACCGGTGCGTCGAACGATATTAAAGTCGCGACCAACCTGGCGCGTAATATGGTGACCCAGTGGGGCTTCTCGGAAAAACTCGGTCCGTTGTTGTATGCGGAAGAAGAGGGCGAGGTGTTCCTTGGCCGTAGCGTCGCAAAAGCGAAACATATGTCCGATGAAACCGCGCGTATCATCGACCAGGAAGTGAAAGCGCTGATTGAACGTAACTACAATCGCGCTCGTCAGATCCTGACTGACAATATGGATATTTTGCACGCGATGAAAGATGCGCTGATGAAATATGAAACCATCGACGCGCCGCAAATTGATGACCTGATGGCGCGTCGTGAAGTGCGTCCGCCTGCGGGCTGGGAAGATCCAAACGGTACCAATAACTCTGACAGCAATGGCACGCCTCAGGCACCGCGTCCGGTTGATGAACCACGCACGCCGAACCCGGGCAACACGATGTCAGAGCAACTGGGCGACAAATAAGCGTTGGTCGTACAACACTATGTTTAGCGCTCACCGAAACCCTGGGGCTTGCCCCGGGGTTTTTCTTTTTTAACTCACCATAAATAAAACAGGGATTTTGGCCATGAAACTCTTCGCTCAGGGCGCCACGCTCGATCTCACTCATCCACATGTTATGGGTATCCTGAACGTGACGCCGGATTCTTTTTCCGACGGCGGCGCGCACAACACTCTGGTGGAGGCGGTGAAACATGCGAATTTAATGGTGAATGCCGGAGCGACTATCATTGATGTCGGCGGCGAATCAACACGACCAGGCGCGGCGGAAGTGAGCGTGGAAGAAGAACTGGAGCGCGTTATTCCGGTGCTGGAAGCCATAGCGCAACGTTTTGAAGTATGGATTTCCGTGGATACCTCCAGGCCGGAGGTGATCCGGGAAGCTGCCAGCGCGGGCGCGCACATCATCAACGATATCCGTTCGCTCTCGGTGCCTGGCGCATTGGAAGCCGCGGCAGAAGCCGATTTGCCGGTCTGTCTTATGCATATGCAGGGAAATCCCAAAACTATGCAGGATGCGCCGAAATACGACGATGTCTTTGCCGAGGTAAATCGCTACTTTATTGAGCAAATAGCACGTTGTGAGAAGGCTGGCATCGCAAAAGAGAAATTGTTACTCGACCCCGGATTCGGTTTCGGTAAAAATCTCTCTCACAACTATACCTTACTGGCACGGCTGAGTGAGTTTCATCATTTTAACCTGCCGCTGCTGGTGGGCATGTCACGTAAATCGATGGTTGGCCAGTTACTTAACGTAGGACCATCAGACCGTCTGAACGGCAGTCTCGCGTGCGCAGTAATTGCCGCAATGCAGGGTGCGCAGATCATTCGCGTCCATGACGTCAAAGAAACCGTAGAAGCGATGCGGGTGGTAGAAGCCACTCTGTCTGCAAAGGGAAACAAACGCTATGAGTAATCGTAAATATTTCGGTACCGATGGGATTCGTGGGCGTGTAGGCGATGCCCCCATTACACCTGATTTTGTGCTTAAACTGGGGTGGGCTGCCGGAAAAGTGCTGGCGCGTCATGGTTCGCGTAAAATCATTATCGGTAAAGATACGCGTATTTCCGGCTATATGCTGGAGTCGGCGCTGGAGGCGGGCCTTGCCGCTGCGGGGCTGTCGGCCTCGTTTACCGGGCCGATGCCAACGCCAGCCGTCGCCTATCTGACGCGAACGTTCCGCGCCGAGGCGGGTATTGTGATCTCAGCTTCGCATAACCCATTTTATGATAACGGGATTAAATTCTTCTCTATCGATGGTACGAAACTGCCGGATGATGTGGAAGAAGCCATCGAAGCTGAAATGGAAAAAGAGATCACCTGCGTGGACTCCGCCGAACTGGGGAAAGCGAGCCGCATTGTCGACGCCGCCGGACGCTATATTGAGTTCTGTAAAGGCACCTTCCCGAACGAACTGAGTCTCAATGGACTGAAAGTGGTGGTAGATTGCGCCAACGGTGCCACCTACCATATCGCGCCAAATGTGCTGCGCGAGTTAGGGGCGACCGTTATCGCCATCGGCTGTGAGCCAAACGGGGTCAACATTAACGAAGAAGTGGGCGCAACTGACGTGCGTGCGCTGCAAGCGCGCGTGTTGGCAGAAAAAGCCAACCTCGGTATCGCGCTTGACGGCGATGGCGACCGGGTCATCATGGTTGACCATGAAGGCAATAAAGTTGATGGCGATCAGATCATGTATATCATCGCCCGTGAAGGGTTGCGACAGGGCCAGTTGCGTGGCGGCGCGGTGGGAACGTTAATGAGCAATATGGGACTGGAGCTGGCACTTAAACAGCTGGGTATTCCGTTTGCCCGGGCGAAGGTGGGTGACCGCTACGTGCTGGAAAAATTGCAGGAAAAAGGCTGGCGCATCGGCGCGGAAAACTCTGGCCATGTGATCCTGTTGGATAAAACCACAACTGGCGACGGTATTGTTGCGGGGCTACAAGTCCTCGCGGCAATGGTGCGTAATCATATGAGTCTGCACGATCTGTGCAGCGGCATGAAAATGTTCCCGCAGATTTTGGTTAATGTGCGTTATACCGCTGGTAGCGGCGATCCGCTGGAAAACGAAACGGTGAAAGCCGTGATGGCAGAGGTCGAAGCGGCGCTGGGTAGCCGTGGCCGCGTCCTGCTGCGTAAATCGGGTACCGAGCCGCTGATTCGCGTAATGGTTGAAGGCGAGGACGAAGCGCAGGTAACTGAATTCGCCCATCGTATCGCGGACGCGGTAAAAGCCGTTTAATCATTTAAGTGACTAAAAAGGCGGCGCTTGCCGCCCAGGTACCCGCAAAAAACAACGCTTTTGCTGTTTTTTTCCGCAGTTGATACAATGCACTTAAATTGCCCTTGCGAAGGTCATTCGCTTTGGTTAGTATTCACACCCGCTTCAGTGGGAAACAGTAACATCCCGCTTTATTGGTAGAAGCATTGGTACGCGGCAACTCCGCAAGGAACAGGTTGATTATGTACGAAGCTCTTTTAGTTGTTTTCCTTATTGTGGCAATTGGCCTTGTTGGTCTGATTATGCTGCAGCAAGGTAAAGGCGCTGATATGGGAGCCTCCTTCGGAGCAGGCGCTTCCGCTACGCTGTTTGGTTCAAGTGGTTCTGGTAACTTCATGACCCGAATGACGGCAGTACTGGCGACGCTGTTCTTCATCATCAGTCTGGTGCTGGGTAACATCAATAGCAACAAGACCAATAAAGGAAGTGAGTGGGAAAACCTGAGCGCGCCAGCTAAAACTGAGCAAACTCAGCCAGCTGCACCGGCTCAGCCGACCAGCGATATCCCGCGCTAATAGTAGTATCCGTGCCGAGGTGGTGGAATTGGTAGACACGCTACCTTGAGGTGGTAGTGCCCAATAGGGCTTACGGGTTCAAGTCCCGTCCTCGGTACCAATCTTTCAGAAAAGAGACGCTGCGAAGCGTCTTTTTTTGTCTGTAGTTTTCTCAACGATGTAGCCTTTTTGCGAAGTGTTGCAGGGGCGCTCAGTCAGGTGTCGCTATTGAACTGAAGCCAGGTTTTGATTTGGCATCGGTTAGTAAAACGCTTTAGTGCCGGCGATATCGCGACAGCATCATTCCTGATTTCCTGTACTTTAAACTCGATCCAGCAGGGTAAACAGCTTGCGTCGCTGTGTTGACCTTGTTCTTCTTCATATTCGCAGCGAATCACCACGCCATCTTCAAATAGCCAGGTACTCACTTTCTGATGTATTAATACATTATCTTCGCTATATATCGATTCGTTGTCAGATAATAACTGGCAAGGACGTTTCGAGTCCGGGACATGTAACGCTCTGATATACGAAGAGAGGTGTTTGTGGGAAATCATCGTTGGCCTTTGAATCGTTCAGCGAGCTGCATGTCTGCCAGTCTACGCGTAGTGAACGTGTAGTAGAAGCGCGATTTATTCTCCATCAGGTGCTGCAGCAAGCGAATCATTCCACTTTATTGCCCATAAAAAAGCCGCTTGCGCGGCCTTTCCGATTGCGAACAGAGTAGAGATTAGCCTCTATGCCGGGGACGGCTTTGCCTTACCCAGCCACGAATGACGAGATATCAATAAGTGGCGAAGAGGTCATGTAGGTCGGATAAGTGAGGCACCACCCGACAACAGGGCTTTATCCCGTTACTTCGCTCTATTTTCCAGATTCTCAACCTGCGGCACGCCAGTGGAAGCAGAAGAGGAGAGTAATCCGGTTTTCGCATAACTGAACAGTTTCTCACGGGTATCGGTGATATCCAGATTACGCATAGTCAACTGGCCGATACGATCGTCTGGTGAGAACACAGAATCCCCTTTCTCCATCGTCAAGCGCTCCGGCTTGTAGGTCAGATTATCGGATACAGTATTCAGAATGGAGTAGTCGTTACCGCGACGCAGTTCCAGCGTCACTTCCCCGCTAATCTGGCTGGCGACCCAACGCTGCAGGCCATCACGCAGCATCAGCGCCTGAGAATCGAACCAGCGACCCTGATACAGCAGACGACCCAGTTGGCGGCCATGGGCATGATACTGTTCGATGGTATCTTCATTGTGGATACCGGTCAGTAAACGCTCATAAGCGATGTGCAGCAGTGCCATCCCGGGGGCTTCATAAATGCCACGGCTTTTCGCTTCAATGATGCGGTTTTCAATTTGGTCGCTCATGCCCAGGCCGTGGCGGCCACCGATGCGATTCGCTTCCAGCATCATTTCAACATCATCGCTGAAGGTTTTACCGTTCAGGGCTACAGGGTGGCCCTGCTCGAAGCGGACGGTCACAACTTCTGCCGGGATCTTCACGCTTTCGTCCCAGAACTTCACGCCCATAATCGGGTTGACGATTTTGACGCTGGAATTCAGGAACTCGAGGTCTTTCGCTTCGTGCGTCGCGCCCAACATGTTGGAGTCGGTGGAGTAGGCTTTTTCAACGGACATTTTGTAGTCGAAGCCGCAGGCAATCATAAACTCAGACATCTCATGGCGACCGCCCAGCTCATCGATAAAGTCGGTATCGAGCCATGGTTTGTAAATCTGCAGTTCCGCATTGGTCAGCAGGCCGTAACGGTAGAAACGTTCAATATCGTTGCCTTTATAGGTACTACCATCGCCCCAGATATTCACACCGTCTTCTTTCATGGCGGCGACCAGCATTGTGCCAGTCACGGCACGACCCAGCGGCGTGGTATTGAAATAGGTCAGTCCGCCAGTCGTATTATGGAAAGCTCCGCACTGAATCGCCGCGATCCCTTCTGCAACCAGCTGCTTGCGGCAATCAATCAGGCGAGCGTTCTCTGCGCCATACTCCATTGCGCGACGAGGAATGGCGTCATAGTCATCCTCATCCGGTTGTCCCAGATTCGCAGTATAGGCATATGGGACAGCTCCTTTTTGTCGCATCCACAGCAGTGCGGCGCTGGTGTCCAGACCGCCGGAAAAAGCGATACCAATACGTTGACCTGCTGGAAGATGCTTAAGAATCGTCGTCATAGAATAGAACCCTGCTTGATTGACTGATAATGAGATCGGTTTTCTGCGTCAATGCATTTTTATGCAAAATAAATGAGTTTTCATTTAAACATCTTTTAGCAGAGACAGGAAGCGTTTAGTGAGGGTTTAGTAAAATAACGTTGTGAAATATGCGGCGTAAGCCAAAGAGAGACGGAAAAGTATGACGAAGGTGGTATTCATTTATCTGCATATTGGGATTAAGGTTGACATCGCTTATGCCTGCTCACTATAATACGCGCAGATTTTACGTCCCGTCCTCGGTACCAAATCCCAGCAGTATTTGCAAATTTTGCCCAAAACGAGTAAAATTTGCCACGTTTCAGGCGCGGGGTGGAGCAGCCTGGTAGCTCGTCGGGCTCATAACCCGAAGGTCGTCGGTTCAAATCCGGCCCCCGCAACCACTTTCCCTTAGAGTTCTTTTTCAAATATACTAGTGAAGACTATGTCCTTCGTAGCTGGATTTGAAAAAAATTCTTCCGGAAGGTACACCAGACCGCCGTTGCGGTTATAGGGTTCAGTTATCTAAAGCCCCGATTTATCGGGGTTTTTTGTTATCTGACTACAGAATAACTGGGCTTTAGGCCCTTTTTTTATGTCTTGGGGGTGGGCTTGTCCACATTAGAGCAAAAATTAACAGAGATGATTACAGCACCAGTTGAAGCCTTGGGTTATGAGCTGGTCGGCATCGAATTTATTCGCGGTCGCACATCCACACTGCGCATCTATATTGATAGTGAAGATGGCATCAATGTTGATGATTGCGCTGATGTGAGCCACCAGGTAAGCGCGGTGCTGGACGTTGAAGATCCTATCTCCGTGGCTTACAACCTGGAAGTCTCGTCACCGGGTCTCGACCGTCCTATGTTCACTGCCGATCATTATGCGCGTTTCCTGGGTGAAGAGGTCGCGCTGGTTCTTCGCATGGCGGTACAAAACCGCCGCAAGTGGCAGGGCATTATCAAAGCGGTGGACGGTGAAATGATCACCGTCACAGTCGAAGGCAAAGATGAAGTGTTCGCGCTGAGTAATATCCAGAAGGCGAACCTGGTTCCCCACTTTTAACAGTCTGGATGAGGTGAAAAGCCCGCGATGAACAAAGAAATTTTGGCTGTTGTTGAAGCCGTCTCCAACGAAAAAGCGCTGCCACGCGAAAAAATTTTTGAAGCGCTGGAAAGTGCGCTGGCGACAGCGACAAAGAAAAAATATGAGCAGGAGATCGATGTTCGTGTAGAAATCGATCGTAAAAGCGGCGATTTTGATACTTTCCGCCGTTGGTTGGTTGTTGAAGAAGTGACTCTGCCAACGAAGGAAATTACGCTGGAAGCGGCGCGTTTCGAAGACGAAAGCCTGAACGTTGGCGATTATGTTGAAGATCAGATTGAATCTGTCACCTTTGACCGTATTACCACCCAGACCGCAAAACAGGTTATCGTCCAGAAAGTGCGTGAAGCCGAACGGGCAATGGTCGTGGATCAGTTCCGCGATCAGGAAGGTGAAATCGTCACCGGCGTCGTCAAGAAAGTTAACCGTGATAATATCTCTTTGGAAATCAAATCCGAAGGGATGGCGGGGAGCGCTGAAGCGGTCATCCTTCGCGAGGATATGCTGCCGCGCGAAAACTTCCGCCCCGGCGACCGTATCCGCGGGGTACTTTATGCCGTTCGTCCGGAAGCGCGCGGTGCGCAACTGTTCGTCACCCGTTCCAAGCCGGAAATGCTGGTCGAACTGTTCCGCATTGAAGTGCCAGAAATCGGCGAAGAAGTGATTGAAATTAAAGCGGCGGCTCGCGATCCGGGTTCTCGCGCGAAGATCGCGGTGAAAACCAACGACAAGCGTATCGATCCGGTTGGCGCCTGTGTAGGTATGCGCGGCGCGCGTGTTCAGGCTGTCTCTACCGAACTGGGCGGCGAGCGTATTGATATCGTCTTGTGGGATGATAACCCGGCGCAGTTTGTCATTAATGCGATGGCACCAGCAGACGTCGCTTCTATCGTGGTAGACGAAGATAAACATACCATGGATATCGCCGTTGAAGCCGGTAACCTGGCGCAGGCGATCGGACGTAATGGTCAGAACGTCCGCCTGGCTTCGCAGCTGAGCGGCTGGGAGCTCAACGTAATGACCGTTGATGACCTGCAGGCTAAACATCAGGCTGAAACCCATGCCGCTATCGAGATCTTTACTAAATATCTTGATATTGATGAAGAGTTCGCGACCGTTCTGGTAGAAGAAGGATTCTCCACGCTCGAAGAACTGGCCTATGTGCCAATGAAAGAACTGCTGGAAATTGACGGCCTTGATGAGCCGACCGTTGAAGCGCTGCGTGAGCGCGCTAAAAACGCACTGGCCACACTGGCGCAGGCCCAGGAAGAAAGCCTCGGTGATAACAAACCGGCTGACGATCTGCTAAATCTGGAAGGATTAGATCGCGATATGGCTTTCAAACTGGCGGCTCGTGGTGTTTGTACGCTGGAAGATCTCGCCGACCAGGGCATTGATGATCTGGCTGATATCGAAGGGTTGACCGACGAAAAAGCCGGTGAGCTGATTATGGCTGCCCGTAATATTTGCTGGTTCGGCGACGAAGCGTAATAAACTGTAGCAGGAAGGAACAGCATGACAGATGTAACCGTAAAAGCGCTGGCCGCAGAGAGACAGATTTCCGTGGATCGCCTGGTACAGCAGTTTGCTGATGCAGGTATCCGGAAGTCTGCTGATGACTCTGTGTCCGCACAAGAGAAACAAGCTTTACAGGCGCACCTGAACCGCGAAGCGGGTTCAGGTCCCGATAAATTGACGCTGCAGCGTAAAACGCGTAGCACTCTGAATATTCCTGGTACCGGTGGAAAAAGTAAATCGGTACAAATCGAAGTCCGCAAGAAGCGCACCTTTGTAAAACGCGACCCGCAAGAGGCAGAACGCCTTGCCGCGGAAGAACAGGCGCAGCGTGAAGCGGAAGAGCAAGCCCGTCGTGAGGCAGAAGAACAGGCCAAACGCGAGGCGCAACAAAAAGCTGAACGCGAGGCCGCAGAACAAGCTAAGCGTGAAGCCGCTGAAAAAGCGAAACGTGAAGCTGCGGAAAAAGACAAAGTGAGCAATCAACAGACTGACGATATGACCAAAACCGCCCAGGCCGAAAAAGCCCGCCGTGAGAATGAAGCTGCAGAACTGAAGCGTAAAGCGGAAGAAGAAGCACGTCGCAAACTTGAAGAAGAAGCGCGTCGTGTAGCAGAAGAAGCTCGCCGCATGGCGGAAGAAAACAAATGGACCGATAACGCGGAGCCGGTTGAAGATACCAGCGATTATCATGTGACCACTTCTCAGCACGCTCGCCAGGCCGAAGACGAAAGCGATCGTGAAGTCGAAGGGGGCCGTGGCCGTGGCCGCAATGCGAAAGCGGCGCGCCCGGCGAAAAAAGGCAACAAACACGCTGAATCGAAAGCCGATCGCGAAGAGGCTCGTGCTGCAGTTCGCGGTGGCAAAGGCGGCAAGCGTAAAGGGTCCTCCCTGCAGCAAGGCTTCCAGAAGCCTGCCCAGGCCGTTAACCGTGACGTGGTGATCGGCGAAACCATCACCGTTGGCGAACTGGCGAACAAGATGGCGGTCAAAGGTTCTCAGGTCATCAAAGCGATGATGAAACTGGGCGCAATGGCCACCATCAACCAGGTCATCGACCAGGAAACCGCACAGCTGGTTGCCGAAGAGATGGGCCACAAGGTTATCCTGCGTCGTGAAAACGAACTGGAAGAAGCGGTAATGAGCGACCGTGACACCGGCGCTGCGGCTGAGCCGCGCGCACCGGTCGTGACCATCATGGGTCACGTTGACCATGGTAAGACCTCTCTGCTGGACTATATTCGTTCAACGAAAGTCGCCTCTGGCGAAGCGGGCGGTATTACCCAGCATATCGGTGCGTATCATGTTGAAACTGACAACGGGATGATCACCTTCCTGGATACCCCGGGCCACGCCGCGTTTACCTCCATGCGTGCGCGTGGTGCGCAGGCAACAGATATTGTGGTTCTGGTTGTTGCCGCGGACGATGGCGTGATGCCGCAAACTATCGAGGCTATCCAGCACGCGAAAGCGGCAGGTGTGCCGGTCGTGGTGGCAGTGAACAAAATCGATAAGCCGGAAGCCGATCCGGATCGCGTTAAAAACGAACTGTCCCAGTACGGTATTCTGCCGGAAGAGTGGGGTGGCGAAAGCCAGTTTGTCCACGTCTCGGCAAAAGCCGGAACCGGTATTGACGAACTGCTGGACGCTATCCTGCTGCAGGCCGAAGTTCTGGAACTGAAAGCCGTTCGTAAAGGTATGGCGAGCGGCGCGGTGATCGAATCCTTCCTGGATAAAGGTCGTGGTCCGGTTGCAACCGTTCTGGTTCGCGAAGGTACGCTGCATAAGGGCGATATCGTTCTGTGTGGCTTCGAATACGGTCGCGTGCGCGCGATGCGTAACGAACTGGGTCAGGAAGTGTTGGAAGCGGGTCCGTCTATTCCGGTGGAAATTCTGGGCCTGTCCGGTGTTCCGGCTGCGGGTGACGAAGTGACCGTGGTACGTGACGAGAAGAAAGCGCGTGAAGTTGCGTTGTACCGTCAGGGCAAATTCCGTGAAGTGAAACTGGCGCGTCAGCAGAAATCGAAACTTGAGAACATGTTCGCCAACATGACCGAAGGCGAAGTTCACGAAGTGAACATCGTGCTGAAGGCTGACGTTCAGGGCTCCGTAGAAGCCATCTCCGATTCCTTGCTGAAACTGTCTACCGACGAAGTCAAAGTGAAGATCATCGGTTCTGGCGTGGGAGGTATCACCGAAACCGACGCTACACTTGCTGCGGCGTCCAACGCGATTCTGGTTGGCTTTAACGTGCGTGCAGATGCTTCCGCACGTAAAGTGATCGAATCTGAAAGTCTGGATCTGCGTTATTACTCCGTCATCTATAACCTGATCGACGAAGTAAAAGCGGCGATGAGCGGTATGCTGTCTCCGGAACTGAAACAGCAGATCATCGGTCTGGCTGAAGTGCGCGATGTGTTCAAATCGCCGAAATTCGGCGCTATTGCGGGCTGTATGGTAACTGAAGGCGTGGTTAAACGTCACAACCCGATTCGTGTTCTGCGCGACAACGTGGTTATCTACGAAGGCGAGCTGGAATCCCTGCGCCGCTTCAAAGATGATGTTAACGAAGTCCGTAACGGCATGGAATGTGGTATTGGCGTGAAAAACTACAACGACGTCCGCGCTGGCGATATGATCGAGGTGTTCGAGATTATCGAGATCCAACGTACCATCGCATAATCTTCGTCGTCTTTCGGGCCGCAGCTGTGTTGGCGACGTGTGTTCACCCCGGTGACATCGTTATCGATGTCACCGGGGATGGATGAGGGACACCTATATCCCTCACCGGAGGTCAGCCTTCGGCTGTGTCAATTCGTTCCCAACGAATTTGTCACACGCTTGCCGCCTTGCTGCAACCTAAAATACTTAGAAGATTATTTTGCGTAGGCCGGGTAAGCGAAGCGCCACCCGGCATGAATTTCAAAAGGGGCTGATGGCCCCTTTTTTGTCTTTATTCTGGAGAATTGATTATGGCGAAAGAATTCGGTCGCCCACAGCGCGTGGCGCAGGAGATGCAAAAAGAGATTGCTATCATCCTGCAACGCGAAATTAAAGATCCGCGTCTCGGTATGATGACCACTGTATCCGGTGTCGAGATGTCTCGTGACTTGGCCTATGCCAAAGTCTACGTGACCTTCCTGAACGACAAAGATGAAGACGCGGTAAAAGCGGGCATCAAAGCGTTACAGGAAGCGTCCGGTTTTATCCGTACCTTGTTGGGTAAAGCGATGCGCCTGCGTATTGTGCCGGAACTGACCTTCTTCTACGACAACTCGCTGGTCGAAGGGATGCGTATGTCCAACCTGGTGACTAACGTGGTGAAACATGACGAAGAGCGTCGTGTGAACCCGGACGACAGCAAGGAGGACTAATGAGTCGTCCTCGTCGTCGTGGCCGCGACATTCACGGCGTTTTGTTACTGGATAAGCCACAGGGCATGTCCAGCAATGACGTGCTACAGAAGGTTAAGCGCATCTATAACGCCAACCGCGCCGGGCATACCGGCGCTCTGGACCCGCTGGCGACCGGCATGTTGCCGATTTGCCTCGGTGAAGCGACCAAGTTTTCGCAGTATCTGCTGGACTCAGACAAGCGTTATAGGGTGATTGCCCGTCTGGGACAGCGTACCGACACTTCTGATGCCGACGGGCAGATCGTACAGGAGCGCCCGGTGAACTTTACGCCCGAACAGCTTGCCGCTGCGCTTGATACCTTCCGTGGCGATATCGAACAGGTTCCGTCGATGTATTCCGCTCTGAAGTATCAGGGGAAAAAACTGTACGAATACGCTCGTCAGGGAATTGAAGTTCCTCGTGAGGCCAGGCCGATCACCGTCTATGAGTTGCTGTTCATTCGCCATGAAGGGGATGAACTGGAGCTGGAAGTGCACTGCTCGAAAGGTACCTACATCCGCACCATCATCGATGATTTGGGTGAGAAGCTGGGCTGCGGCGCCCATGTCATTTACCTGCGTCGCCTGAGCGTCAGTAAGTATCCGGTCGATCGTATGGTGACGCTGGAGCAACTGCGTGCGCTGGTTGAACAGGCGGAACAACAGGGGATTGGTGCCGGAGAACTGCTTGATCCGCTACTGATGCCGATGGATAGTCCGGCTTCGGACTACCCTATTGTCAATCTGCCGTTAACATCTTCTGTGTACTTCAAAAACGGTAATCCGGTTCGCACCGCTGGCGCGCCGCTGGATGGACTGGTCCGTGTGACGGAAGGCGAAGACGGGAAGTTTATTGGCATGGGCGAGATTGACGATGAAGGCCGCGTCGCGCCCCGCCGCCTGGTAGTAGAATACCCGGCGTAGCGTTGCTTCGTCTTGCGATAAAAGAGCGCTGCGAGTAGAATACCGCCGCTTAACGTCGCGTAAATTGTTTAACAATCTGCGGGCGTGTACACAACATCATTCGGACTGCATTAAGGCGGCAAGGAAGAGACAAATTCGTCTGGAACGAATTTGCACAGCCGAAGGCTGCCTCTGGTGAGGGATAAGCATGTCCCTCATTACATCTTCAGGCGTTTACGCAAGTAAGTGGCGTAAGTGGCTGAGGTGAGCAGACGCAGCTAATGTTGAGGCAGTTTGAAGGGTGAAGTGTATATACTGGGATCGCTGAATTAGAGATCGGCGTCCTCTCATTCTTAAATACTTTGGAGTTTTAAAATGTCTCTAAGTACTGAAGCTACAGCTAAAATCGTTGCAGAGTTTGGTCGTGATGCAAACGACACCGGTTCTACCGATGTTCAGGTTGCTCTGTTAACTGCACAGATTAACCACCTGCAGGGTCACTTTGCAGAGCACAAAAAAGATCACCACAGCCGTCGTGGTCTGCTGCGCATGGTTTCTCAGCGTCGTAAACTGCTCGACTACCTGAAACGTAAAGATGTTGCACGCTACACTCAGCTTATTGAGCGTCTGGGCCTGCGTCGCTAATTTTTGCGAGTTTCAAAAAAAGGGGCCTTACGGCCCCTTTTTTCAAGTGGACGGCAGCAATTCACTGGAAACTAATGTATTGTTGCTATGAATGATCTTCCGTTGCAGAGGTTCGCGCGGCTAATGAGAGGCTTCACCCATAAGCGTGGGTTAGGGTTGTCATTAGTCGCGAGGATGCGCAGAAGATCGGGTATTAACGACGGCGCCTGTTGTGCCGTCAAAATTTGGAAAGGATATTATTTTGCTTAATCCGATCGTTCGTAAATTCCAGTACGGTCAGCATACCGTTACGCTGGAAACTGGCATGATGGCGCGTCAGGCCACTGCCGCCGTTATGGTTAGCATGGATGACACCGCCGTATTCGTTACCGTTGTGGGGCAGAAAAAAGCCAAACCAGGCCAGGATTTCTTCCCGCTGACCGTTAACTATCAGGAGCGTACCTACGCTGCTGGCCGTATTCCGGGTAGCTTCTTCCGCCGTGAAGGCCGTCCGAGTGAAGGCGAAACCCTGATCGCGCGTCTGATTGACCGCCCGGTTCGCCCACTATTCCCGGAGGGTTTCGTCAACGAAGTGCAGGTCATTGCGACCGTGGTTTCCGTGAATCCGCAGGTTAACCCTGACATCGTTGCGATGATCGGCGCCTCCGCTGCGTTGTCGCTGTCTGGTATTCCATTCAACGGCCCCATTGGCGCGGCGCGCGTGGGTTATATCAACGAGCAGTACGTGTTGAACCCAACGCAGGACGAGCTGAAAGAAAGCAAACTGGATCTGGTGGTTGCCGGTACTGAAGCCGCTGTGCTGATGGTGGAATCCGAAGCCGAATTGTTGAGCGAAGATACGATGCTGGGCGCGGTGGTATTCGGTCACGAACAGCAGCAGGTGGTTATCCAGGCGATCAACGACCTGGTGAAAGAGGCGGGTAAACCGCGTTGGGACTGGCAGCCGGAAGCTGTCAACGACGCCTTGAACGCGCGCGTGGCTCAACTGGCGGAGTCTCGCCTGAGCGACGCGTATCGCATCACCGACAAACAAGAGCGTTACGCTCAGGTTGACGTGATCAAATCTGAAACCATCGAAACGCTTATGGCAGAAGACGAAACCCTGGATGCTAACGAGCTGGGTGAAATTCTGCACGCGATCGAGAAAAACGTCGTTCGTAGCCGTGTACTGGCAGGCGAACCGCGTATCGATGGCCGTGAAAAAGACATGATCCGTGGTCTGGACGTGCGTACAGGCGTGCTGCCGCGTACCCATGGTTCCGCGTTGTTCACCCGTGGCGAAACGCAGGCACTGGTTACTGCAACGCTGGGTACCGCTCGTGACGCGCAGGTGCTGGATGAGTTGATGGGCGAACGTACCGATACCTTCTTGTTCCACTACAACTTCCCTCCGTACTCCGTAGGCGAAACCGGCATGGTCGGTTCTCCGAAGCGTCGTGAAATTGGTCACGGTCGCCTGGCGAAGCGTGGCGTGCTGGCGGTGATGCCGGATATGGACAAATTCCCGTACACCGTTCGCGTGGTGTCTGAGATCACTGAATCCAACGGTTCTTCCTCCATGGCTTCCGTGTGCGGTGCTTCTCTGGCGCTGATGGACGCTGGCGTGCCGATCAAAGCCGCCGTGGCCGGTATCGCGATGGGCCTGGTAAAAGAAGGCGACAACTACGTTGTGTTGTCTGATATCCTGGGCGACGAAGATCACCTGGGCGATATGGACTTCAAAGTGGCGGGTTCCCGCGACGGTATCTCTGCGCTGCAGATGGATATCAAAATTGAAGGCATCACCAAAGAGATCATGCAGGTAGCGCTGAATCAAGCGAAAGGTGCCCGTCTGCACATCCTGGGCGTGATGGAACAGGCGATCAATGCGCCGCGCGGCGATATCTCTGAATTCGCACCGCGTATTCACACCATTAAGATCAGTACGGACAAGATCAAAGATGTGATCGGTAAAGGCGGTTCTGTGATCCGTGCGCTGACCGAAGAAACTGGCACCACTATTGAAATCGAAGATGACGGTACGGTGAAGATCGCCGCGACCGACGGTGAAAAAGCGAAATACGCTATCCGTCGTATTGAAGAGATCACTGCGGAAATCGAAGTGGGCCGCATCTACAATGGTAAAGTGACCCGTATCGTTGACTTTGGCGCGTTTGTTGCCATTGGCGGCGGTAAAGAAGGTCTGGTTCACATTTCTCAAATTGCGGATAAGCGCGTAGAGAAAGTGACTGACTACCTGCAGATGGGCCAGGAAGTCCCGGTTAAAGTTCTGGAGGTTGACCGCCAGGGCCGCGTTCGTCTGAGCATTAAAGAAGCAACCGAGCAGTCTCAACCTGCGGCTGCCCCGGAAGCTCCGGCGAGCGAACAGGGCGAGTAAGGTTGCCTTTTGCCCTCCGCATTGCGGAGGGCTTTTGACCTGGCTGGACGCCTTGTTGAGCCACCGGGGAACAGGACGTTCATTCAATCGTTGTCTTCGGGAGTGGGAAATGAAGCCTTTTTTGCGCTGGTGTTTCGTTGCGACAGCACTCACGCTGGCAGGATGCAGTAATTCCGGCTGGCGTAAAAGTGAGGTCCTCGCAGTGCCATTGCAACCGACGTTACAGCAGGAAGTGATTCTGGCGCGCATGGAACAGATTCTTGCCAGTCGGGCTTTAACCGATGACGAACGCGCACAGCTTTTATATGAGCGCGGAGTGTTGTATGATAGTCTTGGTTTGAGGGCACTAGCGCGAAATGATTTTTCACAAGCGCTGGCAATCAGACCGGATATGCCTGAGGTATTCAATTACTTAGGTATTTATTTAACGCAGGCAGGCAATTTTGATGCTGCCTATGAAGCGTTTGATTCTGTACTAGAGCTTGATCCAACTTACAACTACGCGCACTTAAACCGCGGTATCGCATTGTATTACGGCGGCCGTGATAAGTTAGCGCAAGATGATCTGCTGGCGTTTTATCAAGACGATCCCAATGATCCTTATCGCAGCCTGTGGTTGTATCTTGTTGAGCAGAAGCTTAATGAGAAGCAGGCGAAAGAAGCGTTAAAAGCGCGCTTCGAGAAATCGGATAAAGAGCAATGGGGATGGAACATTGTCGAGTTCTACCTGGGCGACATTAGCGAAGCAACGCTGATGGAACGTCTCAAGGCGGACGCAACGGATAACACCTCGCTCGCTGAGCATCTCAGTGAAACCAACTTCTATTTAGGTAAGTACTACCTAAGTCTGGGGGATTTGGACAGCGCTACGGCTCTGTTCAAACTGGCGGTGGCCAACAACGTTCATAACTTTGTTGAGCACCGATACGCATTGTTGGAATTATCGCTCCTGGGCCAGGACCAAGATGACCTGGCAGAATCGGACCAGCAATAGCTGACGAACATATCAGCCCGTAATCTTTTTGATTGCCATCACCTTTGCGGGTGAGGGCGTTGTTGTTCGTTAATACACCTACTTTGAGCCGGTTCACACTTTTCAATGAAAATTGCAGATCAATTTCATGATGAGTTATGTAGACTGGCCGCCATTAATTTTGAGGCACACGTACTACATGGCTGAATTCGAAACCACTTTTGCAGATCTGGGGCTGAAGGCTCCTATCCTTGAAGCCCTTACCGATCTGGGTTACGAAAAACCATCTCCAATCCAGGCAGAGTGCATTCCGCATCTGCTGGGCGGTCGCGACGTGCTGGGTATGGCCCAGACCGGTAGCGGCAAAACCGCAGCGTTTTCTTTACCGCTGCTCAACAATCTCGATCCTGAGCTGAAAGCACCACAGATTCTGGTGCTGGCGCCGACCCGCGAACTGGCGGTTCAGGTCGCTGAAGCGATGACGGATTTCTCTAAACATATGCGCGGCGTAAACGTGGTTGCCTTGTACGGTGGCCAGCGTTATGACGTGCAGTTACGCGCCCTGCGTCAGGGGCCGCAGATCGTCGTCGGTACGCCGGGACGTTTGCTGGACCACCTGAAGCGTGGCACTCTGGACCTCTCTAAACTGAGTGGCCTGGTGCTGGATGAAGCCGACGAAATGTTGCGTATGGGCTTCATTGAAGACGTTGAAACTATTATGGCGCAGATCCCGGAGGGTCATCAGACCGCTCTGTTCTCCGCCACCATGCCGGAAGCGATTCGTCGCATTACCCGCCGCTTTATGAAAGAGCCGCAGGAAGTGCGCATTCAGTCCAGCGTGACCACCCGTCCTGACATCAGCCAGAGCTACTGGACGGTGTGGGGAATGCGTAAAAACGAAGCGCTGGTGCGTTTCCTGGAAGCGGAAGATTTTGATGCGGCGATAATTTTCGTGCGTACCAAAAACGCGACTCTGGAAGTGGCGGAAGCGCTGGAGCGTAACGGCTATAACAGTGCCGCGTTGAACGGCGACATGAACCAGGCGCTGCGTGAGCAGACTCTGGAACGCCTGAAAGATGGCCGCCTGGATATCCTGATTGCCACCGACGTTGCGGCCCGTGGCCTCGACGTTGAACGCATTAGCCTGGTGGTGAACTACGATATCCCGATGGACTCTGAGTCCTACGTTCACCGTATTGGCCGTACTGGTCGCGCGGGTCGCGCTGGCCGCGCGCTGCTGTTCGTTGAGAACCGCGAGCGTCGTCTGCTGCGCAACATCGAACGCACCATGAAGCTGACCATTCCGGAAGTTGAACTGCCGAATGCGGAACTGTTAGGCAAGCGTCGTCTGGAAAAATTCGCCGCAAAAGTTCAGCAGCAGTTGGAAAGCAGCGATCTGGATCAGTACCGTGCGCTGCTGGCGAAAATCCAGCCGACCGCCGAAGGCGAAGAACTGGACCTTGAAACGCTGGCTGCCGCGCTGCTGAAAATGGCGCAGGGCGAACGTCCGCTGATCCTGCCGCCAGACGCGCCGATGCGTCCGAAGCGCGAATTCCGTGATCGTGATGATCGTGGTCCGCGCGATCGTAACGATCGTGGTCCGCGTGGCGACCGTGAAGATCGTCCGCGTCGCGAACGCCGTGATGTTGGCGATATGCAGTTGTACCGCATCGAAGTGGGCCGTGATGACGGCGTAGAAGTACGCCATATCGTTGGTGCGATTGCTAACGAAGGTGATATCAGCAGCCGCTACATTGGTAATATTAAGCTGTTTGCTTCTCACTCCACCATTGAACTGCCGAAAGGTATGCCGGGTGAAGTACTGCAGCACTTTACGCGTACTCGCATTCTGAACAAACCGATGAATATGCAACTGCTGGGCGATGCACAGCCGCATACCGGTGGTGAGCGTCGTGGTGGTGGTCGTGGTTTTGGTGGCGAGCGTCGTGAAGGCGGTCGTAATTTTAGCGGTGAACGTCGTGAAGGTGGCCGTGGTGATGGCCGTCGTTTCAGCGGCGAGCGTCGTGAAGGTAGCCGTGGTCCTCGTCGTGAAGAAGGTGCCAGCCGTCGTCGTTTCGGTAGCGATGCCTAATTCTCGTTGACCTGCATTTTCGCAGCGTAAAGTAAAATATACAGCCCCGATGTTATTATCGGGGCTTTTTTTATTTCTTTTGTACTCGCGTACTGGTACAGTGTGACGTATTGATAAGTGGTCACAATATAAATGACTGGAGAGATGGCTGAATGGCAACACTAACCACCACCCAAACGTCACCTTCGCTGCTTGGCGGCGTGGTGATTATCGGCGGGACAATCATTGGAGCGGGGATGTTCTCCCTGCCGGTGGTTATGTCCGGGGCGTGGTTCTTCTGGTCGATGGCGGCATTAGTTTTTACCTGGTTTTGTATGCTGCATTCTGGACTGATGATCCTCGAAGCTAACCTGAACTACCGCATAGGATCGAGCTTCGACACCATTACTAAAGACCTGCTGGGGAAAGGCTGGAACGTTGTCAACGGTATTTCCATTGCCTTTGTGCTTTACATCCTGACCTATGCCTATATCTCCGCGAGCGGTTCGATTCTGCATCATACTTTTGCCGAAATGTCATTGAATGTACCGGCGCGTGCCGCAGGGTTTGGTTTTGCGCTGCTGGTAGCGTTTGTGGTGTGGCTGAGTACAAAAGCGGTCAGTCGAATGACGGCGATTGTGCTGGGTGCCAAAGTGATTACTTTCTTCCTAACCTTCGGCAGCCTGCTGGGGCACGTTCAGCCTGCCACGCTATTTAACGTGGCCGAAAGCAACGCGTCATATACGCCATACCTGCTGATGACTTTGCCATTCTGTCTGGCCTCTTTTGGTTATCACGGTAACGTGCCGAGTCTGATGAAATATTACGGTAAAGATCCGCGAACAATCGTCAAATGCCTGGTGTATGGCACCCTGCTGGCGCTGGTGCTTTATAGCGTCTGGTTGCTGGGGACAATGGGCAACATCCCGCGTCCTGAATTTATTGGCATTGCGCAGAAGGGCGGCAATATTGATGTGCTGGTACAAGCGCTAAGCGGTGTGCTGAACAGCCGCAGCCTGGATCTACTGCTGGTCGTGTTCTCTAACTTTGCCGTTGCCAGTTCTTTCCTCGGCGTAACGCTGGGCCTGTTTGACTATCTGGCGGATCTGTTTGGCTTTGATGACTCGGCCATGGGGCGCTTTAAGACTGCGCTGCTGACCTTTATACCACCGATGGTGGGCGGTTTGCTGTACCCGAACGGTTTTTTGTATGCCATTGGTTATGCCGGTCTTGCGGCAACCATTTGGGCGGCAATCGTTCCGGCGTTGCTGGCGCGTAAATCACGTAAACGTTTCGGCAGTCCGAAATTCCGTGTCTGGGGCGGTAAACCAATGATTGCGCTGATTCTGGCATTTGGCGTGGGGAACGCCCTGGTACACATCTTGTCGAGCTTTAATCTGCTCCCGGTTTATCAGTAAACGTGCGCCGGATGGCGGCTGCGCCTTATCGGGCCTACAGGTCGTGTAGGCCCGGTAAGCGAAGTGCCACCGGACAAGCCGAACTACCCCACTAACTCCTCTTTCACTTCCATCGCCAGCGCAAACGAATGCCGCCGCGCCTGATGATCAAAGATCTGGCCGTTAACCATAATTTCATCCGCCTGGGTTTCCCGCAGAATAGCTTCCAGCCCGTGGCGAACTTTCGCTTTATCACCGACCAGCGACATGCTCAACGCCTGCTGCACGCCATACTGCTCGGACGGCGACCAGAAGGTATCCATGTTCTCGATCGGCGGCGGCAGTTGCCCCGTTTCCCCACGGCGTAACTTCACAAACGCCTGCTGCATTGACGTAAACAGGAATTCCGCATCACGATTGCTGTCGGCGGCAATGATGTTGATGCACACCATCGCATATGGCTTTGCCAACCGCGCTGAAGGTTTGAACTGGGTGCGGTAGAGGTGCAGCGCCTGGAACAGCATGTCCGGCGCAAAGTGCGAGGCGAACGCAAACGGCAGGCCAAGCTGTGCCGCCAGTTGCGCGCTATACAGACTGGAACCAAGCAGCCATACCGGAATTTTCTCGCCGTAGCCGGGCACTGGACGCACCTGCGGGTTAGGATCGCGGGCATCAAACCAGCCCACCAGTTCAGCTACGTCGCGCGGAAAGTTATCAATATCGCCGCTCATATGGCGGCGCAGCGCGCGCATCGTCGGCTGGTCGCTACCCGGCGCGCGCCCCAGACCTAAATCGATACGCCCTGGATAGAGCGTATTCAGCGTGCCGAACTGCTCGGCAATCACCAGAGGAGAATGGTTAGGCAGCATCACGCCGCCGGAGCCTAAATGCAGTGTGGTCGTGTTCGCCGCCAGATAGCCAATCAGCACCGAGGTTGCCGCGCTGGCGATACCGGTCATGTTGTGATGTTCCGCCAGCCAGTAGCGATGATAGCCACGCTTTTCAGCGAGGCGAGCGAGATCCAGCGAGTGTGAGAAGGCCTCTTTTGCCGAAGCCCCTTCAGAGATCGGCGCCAGATCCAGCACTGAGAATGGAATCGTTTTGTCAGTCATAACTGCTCACTTTGTTATCCGTTAATCTTTTCATACTGCATTAAAGATTAGCGAATGTGGTTAACAAAGTGAGCTTTATTAGACTGAATACCTGTTGGCGCTGCGCTTATCAGGCCTGTAACGCCAGTCCCGCCAGACGCCTCCAGTAGCCGTTACAGTCACTATGTACGGCAAGCGCTAATGGCGCATCACCGTTTTCGTTAGCACGAAAGGCGTCAAGCATGGCAAATGTCTCCGTACCCAGCGGCGACAGCCGGACAATGTCCACCAGCCCCTGCATCGACGCCAGTTCGTTGCCGAGGTTATAAACATAGCCGCTCATGGTCTGGATGCCGTTGAGGACAAACACCTGTTGGTTTTCTTGTGAAAGCACGTTGCGTCCGTTCGGGTATTTGATGCAGCAGGTTTCGCACTCATCTTTCGGACGATCTTCTGAGCGGGCGGTAAAGCAGCGGGCGGAGTAGGCCAGCGGCAGATGCCCATAGCTCAATACCTCCACTTCGAACTGATTGCGGATACCCAGCTCATCACACTGATTGAGCAAATTTACCAACCAGTCGCGGGATAACTCCACCGGCATACACCAGCGCACCATGCCTTCTTTGAGCAGCAGGCGCAGCGTTACCGCGTTGTAGCAGTTCAGCGCATGGCCTGCAACAAACGGCAGCTTGCGCTCGGCACACAGGTTTACCACGCCGAGATCGCTGGCTTCCAGCAGAAAGTCGCCGTTGTCCACATAGCGTTTTAGCTCGCCTAATTCAGATGACGCCTGGACCAGCGCCAGCGTGGAGAGCACCACCTGCTTGCCGCTGGCGGCGAGAGATTTCGCCATCTCCAGCCAGTCGCCGACTTTAGTGGCGCGACGCTTGCTGCACACCGCTTCGCCCAGGTAAATAACGTCAGCGCTACTTTCGGCGGCCTGCTGATAAAAATCATCCAGTGTCTCTTTTGGCCAGTAATAAAGTACCGGCCCTAAGGAATATTTCATAGTTCCTCTCACTGCCATTTACGATGATACGCGCCGAGCGTGGTCTGGGTGCCTTCAGACATCGCGCCGAGCGTCTCCATCCAGTCGCGCTGTGGAATGAAGTTCTGCGGGTCGGCTTTACAGCGATCGATCGCCTGGCGCCACACTTTCGCCACCTGGCTGACATAGGCCGGGCTGCGCTGGCGGCCTTCGATTTTCACTGAGGCAATGTTGGCCGCCATCAGCTCCGGCAGCAGTTCCAGCGTGTTGAGGCTGGTGGGTTCTTCCAGCGCATGATAGCGTTCGCCATCCACCAGATAGCGGCCTTTACACAGTGTCGGGTAGCCCGCGTTTTCGCCGTCCTGATAACGGTCGATCAGCACATCGTTCAGACGCGATTCCAGCCCCTGCGGGGTTTGCTGCCAACGAACAAAGCGAGCAGGAGAACAAGCGCCAACGGTGTTAGGCGACTCTCCAGTCAGATAGGAGGAGAGATAGCAGCGACCTTCCGCCATAATGCACAGGCTGCCAAAGGCAAAGACTTCCAGAGGCACCGGCGTGACGCGGGCGAGTTGCTTCACCTGATGAATCGACAATACGCGTGGCAGTACTACACGATGGACATTAAAGTTGCGATGATAAAAATTGATCGCCTCTTCGTTGGTTGCCGAGGCCTGAACGGAAACATGGCGCTCAATGTGCGGGTAACGCTCTGCGGCGTATTCCAGCATGGCGAGGTCTGCGAGGATCAACGCATCGGCGCCAAGCTGCGCCGCCATATCCACGGCGCGCTGCCAGCGGGCATAGCCGTCCGGATGCGCAAAAGTATTAATGGCGATGTGTAATTTGCGGCGATGCTGATGAACAAAGTTCACCGCTTCCTGCAATTTTTTTTCGGTAAAGTTAAGGCCGGCAAAGTGACGGGCATTGGTATCGTCTTTTAACCCGATGTAAACGGCGTCAGCGCCGTTTTCGATGGCCGCCTTCAGCGCCGGAAGGTTTCCGGCAGGGCAGAGCAGCTCCATAATTTATCCTGAGGGTTACGTCTGAGACGCAAAATTGTTAACGAACAGGGATTTTAGTTAACCTTGCTGCGACAATTTTTGATTTAAGGCAGTTAAAGGCGTATTGGTAACACCAATAATGGGGTAGAAAATCAGACTCATTTGTTGATTTACGCCGCCATGTGATTTATTGGATATGGCAAAATAACAGGACTATGGAAACAGGGAGTAAAGCTCGTGTTAGATAAACTGCGTTCACGCTTAGTTCATGCTGGCCCGTCTCTGATGAGCGTACCGGTTAAACTGACGCCCTTTGCGCTAAAGCGCCAGGTTCTGGAACAGGTCCTGAGCTGGCAGTTTCGTCAGGCGCTGGCCGATGGAGAGCTGGAATTCCTCGAAGGTCGTTGGTTAAGCATTCACGTTCGTGATATTGGCCTGCAGTGGTATACCACGGTTGAAAATGAAAAACTGATCGTAAGCCAGCAGGCGGACGCCGACGTCAGTTTTAGCGCCGACGCCAGCGATCTGTTAATGATAGCTGCCCGTAAGCAGGATCCGGATACGCTCTTTTTCCAACGCCGACTGGTTATTGAAGGCGATACTGAGTTAGGGTTGTATGTGAAGAATTTGATGGACGCCATCGAACTGGAGCAGATGCCGAAAGCGTTACGCGTTATGCTGCTGCAACTGGCGGATTTTGTTGAGGCGGGCATGAAGCCCTCGTCGGAAACTAAACAGACCTCGGTAGGTGAGCCATGCTAATTCGAGTCGAAATACCCATTGATGCGCCTGGTATTGATGCGCTGCTGCGCCGTTCATTCGAAAGCGATGCGGAAGCGAAGCTGGTTCACGATCTGCGTGAAGATGGTCTCCTGACGCTGGGGCTGGTGGCCACGGATGATGAAGGTCAGGTGGTCGGCTATGTGGCGTTTAGTCCGGTTGACGTACAGGGCGAAGATCTACAGTGGGTTGGCATGGCGCCGCTGGCGGTTGATGAAAACTACCGTGGGCAAGGGCTGGCGCGCCAGTTGGTTTATGAAGGACTGGATTCGCTCAACGAGTTCGGCTACGCGGCGGTGGTGACTCTGGGCGATCCGGCGTTATACAGCCGTTTCGGTTTTGAACTGGCTGCCCATTACGATCTTCACTGCCGCTGGCCCGGTACGGAAAGCGCTTTCCAGGTACACCGTTTAGCCGAGGATGCGCTGGAAGGCGTGACTGGCCTGGTGGAGTATCACGATCATTTTAATCGCTTTTAAGCGTTGGCGTTTGCAAACTGGCCAGCAACGCCTCAAATGTCTCGCGTTCTGTCACCAGGCATTCCTTCTGACGCTTTGTGAGCTGTTTAATGCGATATTCTATGCGCAGGGCCAGCGAGCGATCGCCCACCTGCGCCGCAAATGCCAGCGTTAATTCGCCTTTTCCCCGTAACGCTTTTGCGCCTTTTCCCGTTTGATGCTGTTTGTAACGTCGCGCCACATCGGTGGTTATCCCGGTGTAAAGCGCGTTGTCGGCGGTACGAATCAGATACAGATACCAGGGTGTCATTGTCGCCATCAGAATGATAATTTTCAGATTCCCAGTATAAGCGAGAATAAAGATGGACACACTTACCGCCATTAGCCGTTGGCTGGCAAAACAACATGTAGTGACCTGGTGCGTACATCATGAGGGAGAACTGTGGTGCGCCAACGCGTTTTATCTGTTCGATGCGCAAAACGTTGTGTTTTATCTGTTAACGGAGGATAAAACCCGCCACGCGCAAATGTCAGGACCGCGTGCGTCGGTCGCGGGCACGGTCAACGGTCAGCCGAAAACGGTAGCGTGTATCCGCGGTGTACAGTTTAAAGGGGAAATGCGCCGTCTGGAAGGGCAGGAGAGCGACGTAGCGCGTAAAGCATATCTTCGTCGCTTCCCGGTCGCCAGAGTGCTGCCCGCGCCAGTGTGGGAAATCCGGCTGGATGAAATTAAATTCACCGACAACACGCTGGGATTTGGTAAAAAAATGCACTGGCTACGCGATTCACGCGCCCAGCAAACGTAGTGCCTCGCGGTTAAATGCCGGCAGGTCGTCAGGCGTACGGCTGGTCACTAACTGGTCTTTATCGACAACAACTTCCTGATCGTAAAACTCCGCGCCTGCGTTCTTCACATCGATAATAATCGGTTTCACCGCAGTGAGTTTGCGGCCACGAATGACATCAGCGCTGATCAGCAATTGTGGGCCGTGACAAATGGCAAAGACCGGTTTGCCGCTGTTCACGAAGTCGCGGGTAAAATCCACGAAACGGCTGTCGCCGCGTAGCGAGTCTGGCGAATGCCCGCCCGGTAATAGCAAGGCGTCGAAATCGTCGGGGCGAACATCATCAATCGCCTTATCAATGGTGACGCTGGCCTCGCCTTGTTTTCCTTTCACCATTTTACCTGCTTCTTTTTCGATAGTAATAACCTCATGCCCGGCCTGGCGGAATTCGGCTGCGGGCGAGGTAAATTCTGAATCTTCAAATTCATCGGTAATCAAAACGGCAATTTTCTTACTCATGCGTTTCCTCCGCAGTGTTGGCTTTGGATCAGGCAAATTTCCCACAATGATGGATACTTACCTCGTAGACTATTAAGCCTGGTCGATGGGGCTGAGAGTGCAAGGTGGACAATTCTGTAAAGGAGCGAGAATGAGTCAGGTACTGATTACTGGCGCGACCGGACTGGTGGGCGGCCATCTGCTGAGAATGCTGATGAATGCCCCGCAGGTAAGCGCTATTGCCGCGCCGACGCGTCGCCCGCTGACGGATGTTGCCGGCGTCTATAACCCTCACGATCCGCAACTTACGGACGCGTTAGCGCAGGTAACCGACCCGGTGGATATTGTCTTTTGCTGTCTGGGCACCACCCGGCGTGAAGCGGGAAGTAAAGAAGCGTTTATTCATGCGGATTATACGCTGGTAGTCGATACCGCGCTGACCGGACGTCGCCTGGGGGCGCAGCACATGCTGGTGGTCAGTTCGATGGGAGCAAATGCGCACTCTCCATTTTTCTATAACCGGGTGAAAGGGGAAATGGAAGAGGCATTAATCGCGCAAAAATGGCCTCGTTTGACGATCGCCCGGCCTTCAATGCTGCTGGGCGACAGAACGCATCAGCGGATGAACGAAACGCTGTTCGCTCCACTATTCCGGCTGCTGCCTGGAAACTGGAAATCGATTGACGCACGGGATGTGGCGCGCGCCATGCTGGCGGTAGCGCTGACACCAGACCAGGACGGTGTGACGATTCTGACTTCATCGCAACTGCGGGAAAAAGCAGTGTAGTTGCGCCGGGTATTTGCCGGATGGCGACGCTGAGGCGTTTTATCCGGCTTACACCTGCGTATCGCCTGTAGGCTGGATAAAGCGTAGCCCTCATCCGGCAAAAAACACCATTTCCAACCTCTCTCTGAAAGCGTAGTATTCCCGGACTTAATTTATCTTATCATCTCCTGGGGAATGTTATGGCTGGTCAGTCTTCATCTCAGGCGGCAACACCGTTTCAATGGTGGAAACCCGCACTCTTTTTTCTGGTGGTCATCTTCGGTCTCTGGTATGTGAAATGGCAACCTTATTACGGCAAAGCCTTCACTGCGGCGGAAACGCACAGCATCGGTCAATCCATCCTGGCGCGAGCCGCAACCAATCCGTGGCGGGCGGCGTGGGACTATGCAATGGTCTATTTTATCGCGGTCTGGAAGGCAGCGGTGCTGGGGGTGCTACTCGGATCGCTGATTCAGGTTCTGATCCCCCGTGACTGGCTGCGGAGAACGTTGGGGGCGTCGCGCTTTCGCGGCACGCTATTTGGCACGCTTTTTTCGCTGCCCGGCATGATGTGCACTTGTTGCGCGGCGCCGGTTGTCGCAGGAATGCGTCGTCGGCAGGCGTCCATGGGCGGAGCACTGGCATTCTGGATGGGGAATCCGCTGTTAAACCCGGCGACTCTGGTGTTTATGGGCTTTGTTCTCGGTTGGCATTTTGCGGCAATTCGGCTGATCGCTGGACTGGCGATGGTGCTGGTCGTGGCAACGCTGGTACAGACATGGGTACAAGAGACGCCGCAGCCCATCATGCCAGTGGCGCTCGCTGAACCTGAACCGCAGGGCGGATTTTTTGCGCGTTGGGGAAAGGCGTTATGGGCGCTTTTCTGGAGTACGATTCCGGTTTATATCCTGGCGGTGTTGGTATTAGGCGCTGCCCGTGTCTGGCTGTTTCCCCATGCCGATGGCGCGATGGATAATAGCCTGATGTGGGTGATAGCGATGGCTGTGGCGGGCTGTTTGTTTGTGATCCCGACAGCGGCAGAAATTCCCATTGTGCAAACGCTGATGCTGGCAGGGATGGGCACCGCACCCGCGTTGGCATTGTTAATGACGTTACCCGCTATCAGCCTGCCTTCGTTAATTATGCTACGTAGCGCTTTTCCGGCAAAAGCGTTGTGGCTGACCGGGGTGCTGGTAGCAATAGCGGGCATGATAGTGGGAAGCCTGGCGCTGGTGTAAGACAGGAGCACCGGGGACGCTTTGCTTTCCCTGCCTGCGTTAACGCTGCATTTTAGGCCGGATAGGGCATTGATGCCGCTATCCGGCGAACAAGTTATTTAATATACGTAAAGGCAGTGGTCACGCGTTTTACACCGCCCACCCGGCTGGCGATATCCGCTGCCGCTTTACCTTCACGCTCAGTCACTAGTCCCAGCAGGAATACTTCACCATTTTCGGTCGTCACTTTCACATTTGACGATTTTACCTGATCGCTGGTTAGTAACTGTGAGCGCACTTTCGTGGTGATCCAGGTATCGTTAGAGGCGGTTCCCAGGCCGATAGGCTGCCCCTGGCGAATCTCGTTATACACCTCGGTAGTACCTTCAACCCCCATCGCGATCTGCTTAGCGCGTGCGGAGAGTTCGCTGTTTGGCGACTGGCCGACTAATAAAACCTTGCCCTGATAGGCAGTGACATTGATGCGCGTCTCTTTTTTAATTTGCTCATCTTTCGACAGCGCGCTGCTGACACGCAGTTCCAGCGTTCCGTCATCCACCTGGGTACCCACGCTGCGCGGGTCGGTTGCAGCTTTGGTACCAACGGCGGCCGTACCCACTACCGCGGCGGCGACGCAACCTTGCAATAGCAACGCAGAAATAAGGACTGCGAGCGGCGAAAATGCCTTCATGTGTACTCCTTAATCATCCTGGTGAGGAAAAAGCGTGTTATCGATCAAATCGCACAGGCAGTTTACCGTTAGCATATGCATTTCCTGAATGCGTGCGCTGTGGTGTGAAGGGATACGAATTTCAACATCCTGCGGCCCCAGCAGTCCGGCCAGCTCGCCCCCATCATACCCGGTTAGCGCCACGATGGTCATGTCACGCGTGACGGCTGCTTCAACGGCTTTTACGATATCGCGACTATTACCACGCGTAGAGATCGCCAGTAAAACATCGCCTGCATGCCCCAGCGCCCGGACTTGTTTTGCATAAACTTCATCGTGCAGACGATCATTGGCGATCGCTGTTAAGACCACATTATCGGTATTTAGTGCAATGGCGGGTAAACTGGGCCGCTCCGTTTCAAAGCGGTTAATCATGCTGGCAGCAAAATGCTGTGCGTTGGCAGCGGACGTCCCATTACCACAACAGAGAATTTTGTTGCCGTTAAGCAGGGAGTGAACCAGCGTCATGGCGGCGCGGGAAATGGCATCCGGAAGCGCTTCCGCCGCAGCAATTTGAGTTTGAATGCTTTCTGTAAAGCAGACTTTGATTCTTTCGAGCACGCTAATCCTTAAAATCTTCAATTATGAGTGGTCGTTAAACGCATCCCGAAACCACGCAATCTCATTTCCGGTGAAGGCTAACACATCGAACCGACAATCCACAGTATCAAAACTCCCATTCTGGCGGGCGAGCCACAAGCGGGCAGTATGTAATAATTTGTGTTGTTTGCTGCGGGTCACACTGGCCGCCGCGCCGCCATAAAGCCCGGAGCGTCGATAGCGGACTTCGACAAAAACCGTGGTTTTTCCGTCGCGCATAATCAGATCGATTTCGCCGCCGCGCTCATGAACATTGGCGGCGATAAACCGCAGTCCTTTGCGTTCCAGCCAGTGACGCGCAGCGGTTTCCCACGCGTCTCCGGTCTGTTTAGTCGTTAGCTGGCGGGAACAATCTCCCCTTGCTGGTATTTGAGCCATGATAACTTCCTGTTAATCACACAATCCGGGCTGGCGGTTAACGCGCCGGTATTGCCGTTAATCTCAAATCCTGGGACCTGACGCATCTGCGAAAAGTGGTTCGCCAGCGTCCAGGCGTCCACGCCCATGGCGTACATCCTGGCCAGAGAATAGTCATTATGTACGGCGCTCAGCGCCTGCTGCATCAACGGCATGTTGCCACCCGCCAGCATAGGGATTTCGCTGTACTGCAACCCTTCCATCTCCAGGCGGAAGTCGGGGCCGGATGTTCCCTGCGCGCTACGCGAACTGGCGTACAGCGTCGCGCCGCTCTGGCTACCGTTACGCATGGCGATCATCGGTTTGATAAACCCAATCTCTTCCGGCGTAGCCAGAATATAGACCGCGTCTACACGCCCACCGCCAGTGATCTGCGCATCGGTCGGCGGCGCAGGAATGGTTAAACCGCCAATGGTAACGCCTGGTTGCGTCGGTACGCTGGCAGCGACCGGGCTGCCCGTTAGCGCGATACCCGCACCGCCGTTCACACCCATTTTCAGTTCGGCGACAGAGCCGAATTTTTGCTGTAACACGATGCCGCCGCCCAGTTCTTGCCACTCCTGGGTGAAGGCGTTCGCCACGCGATCGCCCAGCGAACTACGTGGGATCAACAGTAGCGGCGACTGCTTGCCCTGGTCATAAATATGATGCGCCGCGTCACGGGCTTCATCTTCCGGAGAGAGTGCGAAATAGCAGATATTAGGGAAGCTGCGTACCGTTTCTGGCTGGTTGAGCGCCAGTACGTTGAGCGGCGTGTTGCTTTTCATCAGCGCTTCCACATTGTTTTTCAACAGCGGCCCGACCACGATACTGGCGCCGTCTTGCTGAACCTGGGCAAGAACCTGATCCAACGGCTGGGAAGAGGTATCGTAGATTTTCAGTTCGGCGGAAGGGTTAGCCGGCGCGCTTGCTGTCACCGGTTGCGCAGGCGCATCCTGTGTATCGCTGACTGGCGTAGCGGGCTGGGATTGAGCGTCATCCGTCAGATCGCTCACAGAGGCTTGTGACGGGCTGGCGACACCGTTCGTTATTTGTGGCTGCGAGTCATCCACGTCTGGTTCGACGGGCGCGTCAGGCGCGACGGCGGGCTGCATCTCTACTGCCTGGGTGCCGAGGTTTTTCGCGGTTTCAAAACCTTGCTGTATGGTGCGGCCAAACACGGCGGCCTGACCGTTCAGTGGTAGCAGCAGAGCGATTTTGCTGGTAGACGCAGCTTTGAAACGTTGGACGTTAACGAGTGGCGTCGGCAATATTTTCGCCCCCGGATTTTGTGGGTAGCGTTTTCGCCAGTCGGCGATCCCGGCTTTCAGCATGTCCGGATCGTTGCGGTTATCAAACCAGACACGTTGCAGATCCAGCCAGCCCTGAAGCACATTTTCATCGGCGTTGATGACCAGCGTCCGGGCCTGATCCTGCGTCATGGCGGAGAGCGCCTGCCAGGTAGCGTCGATATTTTTCTGTTTATCTTTTGCCGCCAGCAGCGGTTCCTGGGCAATTAACGCTCGCAGCAGGGTCAGCGATGGACGCCCCTGGCTGACGTCTACCTGCGCCTGCCAGTAACGCGCTTGCTGGTTTGGTGCAAAGTCAGCAGGTTTTAGCTTATCCAGCAAGGCCTGTGCGCCTGCCACATCTTTCTGCGCCAGTTTGATCTCGACAGCCAGTAGCGACTGCTCGCGGCGCTGAGTATCGTTCAGATTCTGCGGTAGTTGGTTAAACAGGTCGACAGCCTGCTGGCTTTTACCTTCTTCTAGCAATGCACGAATGGCGAGTAATTGCCAGTTGGTCTTGCTATCATCTGCGCTTTGCTGCATCTGATGCAGATAGAAGCCGGAATCAGCTTGCGCTACGCCTTGCATATAGGCTGCGCTTTGATCTGGCGCCTGGGTGCCGCACCCGGCGAAAAGCAGTGCCGCTAGGACGACAGGCAGCGCGCGCGCGGCGTTCAAACGAGAAAATGTTGAGGGTACCATACTGTATCCAGTGATATTTTTTTTACGCAATGCTCAATATTAAATCGGCAATACGGACGACACAATGAAACAAAATGAATCGGCGGATAATTCTCAGGGCCAACTCTTTATTGTACCTACTCCTATCGGGAATTTGGCTGATATTACCCAACGCGCGCTGGAAGTTTTACAAGCCGTTGATTTAATTGCCGCTGAAGACACCCGTCATACTGGTTTATTACTGCAACATTTCGCGATTAACGCCCGGCTGTTCGCGTTGCATGACCATAACGAACAACAAAAAGCGGAAACGCTGGTGGCGAAACTGAAAGAGGGGCAGAACATTGCGCTGGTGTCTGATGCCGGCACGCCGTTAATTAATGATCCGGGCTACCATCTGGTGCGTACCTGTCGCGAAGCGGGCATCCGGGTGGTGCCGCTGCCGGGGCCGTGCGCGGCGATCGCGGCATTAAGCGCTGCGGGGCTGCCTTCCGATCGCTTCTGCTATGAGGGTTTTTTGCCGGCCAAATCCAAAGGCCGTCGCGATGCGTTGAAGGCGATTGAAGCAGAACCACGGACGTTAATTTTTTATGAATCCACCCATCGTCTGCTGGATAGCCTGGAAGATATGGTGGCGGTCTGGGGCGAATCCCGCTACGTAGTGCTGGCGCGTGAGCTGACCAAAACCTGGGAGACGATTCATGGCGCGCCGGTCGGCGAACTGCTGGCGTGGGTGAAAGAGGATGAAAACCGCCGTAAAGGTGAGATGGTACTGATTGTCGAAGGACATAAAGCGCAAGAGGACGATCTGCCCGCCGACGCGCTGCGCACGCTGGCGTTGTTGCAGGCCGAGTTGCCGCTGAAAAAAGCGGCGGCGCTGGCAGCCGAAATCCACGGCGTGAAAAAGAACGCACTGTATAAATATGCGCTGGCGCAGCAGGAAGAGTAAAAGTGAGCGTCCGGGAACCGCCTTTTATCACCATCGCGTTAATACTCAATCAGGTGATTGATGTGGGTAAATTGATGGGGGCATTGGGCGGTGATAGCGGGCCGGACCTTTCCTTCGTGGCTTACTCTCGCGATCAGCAACGCATAACCGACTCCTTTTTAGACGATCATTAATTCCACGCTTGTTTTCGCTAATGCCGCTTTATCCTGTTTACTGATCGTGTCATCTGTTATCACACAGTTGATCTTGTCCATCGGCAATACCTGGTTAAAGCCGCGACGGTTAAATTTGGTCGCGTCCAGTACCGCGATAACCTTGTGCGCTGCCGCCGCCATGACGCCGCTAATGGAATAACCTTCGTTAAACGTGGTAATGCCGTTTGTCGCATCAATGCCATCTGCCCCGACAAACATTAAATCGGCGCTAATTCCGTGTAGCGAACGTTCCGCAATCGTACCGTGCATTGAATGGGTTTTATGCCGCACCGTACCGCCGCAGACCACCAATGTCAGATCTTTATTTTCTGACAGAGTAAAAGCGGCTGGCAGGCTATTAGTGATAACCGTAATATTGCTTTTCCGGGCGAGCGCTTCCGCAATCAGTAGCGTGGTGCTCCCGCTATCCAGAATGATCGTCATCCCTTCTTCAACCATTGCCGCCGCTGCCTGGGCAATCCGTTTTTTCGGATCGCTGGCGAGTTGGTACCGATCTTCCAGAATGACTTCCTGATTGTCGCCTTCCGCCAGATGACTTCCTGGTTTTGCCGCACCACCATGAAAGCGGGTGACCAGGCCTTTCTCTTCCAGCAGACGCAGGTCGGCGCGGATAGTCACTTCAGAAATACCAAAGGTATTCGAAAGGTCCATGACCAACACGCTGCCCTGCATATTAATCAGGTCGACAATTTTATTTCTTCGCTCAAAGGAGTTCATATTGATTTGCCTGATAATTAACTGTAACTAGTTTAATCGAAGGATTGCGAAAGGTGAACGTTAAATTTCGAAAGGAAGTGTGAGCCAGCGCAGGTTGCTGGCTCGTACCTTCAGGAAAGTTGAAGCAGGATTTTGCCTTGCATAGGGGCGCCATTAAGCGCTTTAACCGCTTCTGCAAAGCTTTCTGCATCGCCACGATGGGCAATGAGAGGGGAAAGTTGAAGACGTTTTTCGCTTAACAGACGCGCTGCGGTTTCCCACTCTTCGCCTGGCCACGGCGCGGAATAGTTCATCCAACTGCCGAGGAGCGTCAGTTCTTTACGCAAAATTAAGCCGAATGTGTGCGCCTGCAGAGTCAGGTCGTGGTGTAACGTACCGACCAGCGCCAACTGCGCGCGCGGCCCGGCGATATCGATAGCCAGAGAGACGGTTTGAGGAGTGCCTGCCGTTTCGAGTATCAGTTGCTCAAACTGTACGTCGGACAACGCGTTCTGAATATCGGCGGCAGTCATCTCCTGGCTGTTACAGGTGTACGTTGCGCCCAGCGCTTTCGCAAGTTCCAGTTTCTGCGGATTGATATCAATCGCCGTCACGCTGCGGGCGCCCAGTTCTCGCGCGCACTGTAATGCCAGCAAGCCAATGGTCCCGGCACCGACGATAATAACGTTTTTCCCTTCACAGCCCTGCGCCAGATGAAAGGCGTGCAAGCCTACGGTAATCGGTTCGATCAATGCGCCATCTTCAATCGGCATATCAGATGGCAAGCGGAAAAGATTGGCCCGTTTGACCACCACATATTCTGCATTACCGCCTTCGCTACGCGATCCTACAAACTGATACTGTTTGCATAAAGAAAAGTAACCACGTTCGCATTGCGGGCAGTGAAAACAGGGCAGAAGCGGGACACAAGCGACGGCATCGCCGGGCTGCATATCCGTTACGCCTGTGCCGTAGGATTCAACGTAGCCGCTGAATTCATGACCTAACGTGATAGGATAATAATGCGCGCCCTGCGCGAAAATACGTGGGATATCCGACCCGCAAAGCCCGGAACTGACGACCTTTACCAATACATCGTCGTCGGCTTGCAGTTGTGGCACAGGGCGTTCTTCGACGCGTACGTCTCCCTCAGCGTGAATAACCACTGATTTCATAACATTCTCCAGCAAGGTGAGGGGAGCGACTGCTCCCCTGGAATTAAGAGGTGGTTTGACTTTGTTGTAGAGATACGGCTTTCTCAGCCGCGACAAATTGACGGGCACGGCGCCAGGTCAGTAGTACGCCAGCCAGATAGATAATACCTATCACGACGAATCCGACGATGTTCTGCCAGGTAAACAGTTGAATCAGCAGCCAGGTGATGGGGGAACCGCCCTGATCCAGAGAGGCAACCTGACCGCCTGTTTTTAGCGCGCCGGCATTAGCGGCTAACTGGGTATGCAGACCAATCGTCTGTGTGGATATCCATAGGGTGATGCCCATGATAATCACACCGGAAATTAGCGTGCGGAACAGGTTGCCCTGGTGTACCGCGACCGCCATCGCGACAAAGAAACCGATAGTGGCAAGGTCGCCAAACGGCAGTACCTGGTTACCCGGCACTAAGACGGCAATCAGGATGGTCAGCGGTATGAATATCAGGCTGGCGGAAACGACCGAGGTGTGGCCGAGCAGTAGCGCCGGGTCCAGACCTATCAAAAACTCCTGGCCGCCAAACTTAGCCTGTAGGCGTTTACGCGCTTGTTTTGCGATAGGCGTTAAGCCATCCATGATAGGCTTAATGACACGTGGCATAAGCAGCATCACCGCCGCGGTTTTGACCGCCAGTTGCAGAACGGCTTTGGCGTCGTAACCTGCCAGTAAACCAATGACTATCCCCATCACGAAGCCAACGGTGACCGGCTCGCCAAAGGGGCCGAAGCGTTTTTGAACATCATCTGCACTGAAGTGAATACGATTAAGGCCCGGAATTTTTTCGATAACCGTATCAACGAGAACTGCTACGGGGCCAAGATAAGCGGAGGAACCATGCGGGATAGCAATCCCCTCCAGGCCAAAATAGTCGCGGGTATCTTTGGCAAACCAGTCTCCCAGCTTGTAGACAAAGGCGGCATGAACCACCACGCCCAGAATCCCCAGCCAATATGAGCCGGTCGCCAGGTGCAGCATGGCGCCCGTGAAAGTCATGTGCCAGATATTCCAGATATCGACGTTCACCACGCGCGTCATGCGAGTTACCAGCATCAGGACGTTAACCCCGATGGCAACGGGAATCGCGACCAGCGCAATTTGCGATGCCCAGGTCATCGGTGATGAGCCCGGCCAGCCTACGTCAATAACATGGAGGTTGATTTGGAAATGCTCCGCCATGGCTTTTGCCGCCGGGCCGATGGAGTCCAGCATCAGGCCAATGACCAGACCAATACCTACAAAGCCGATACCAATATGTAAACCCGACTTAAAACAATCCCCAAGCTTCATGCCGAGCAGTTTAGAGAACACGATGATGACCAGAGGCAACATCACCGTGGGCCCTAAATCGAGGATATAACGCATTATTTCGCTAAACATACGTTACCCCATGAGAATAGACAGAATTTTTTGCTGCAAGGCCTCGATCCCCACGCCGGAAACAAAAGGCATACCGTGAACGACGGGAATATCACCGAAAGTACGATCGACGCGGGCGGTGGTACAAATAAGATCGGCGCCGTCCATATAGGTTTCGATTTCGTTTACCCGGCACTGTACTAAATCAAGTTCGATACGGTTGGCTTCACACAGCTCTTTAATTTCTTCCGCAGCCATCGTTGAGGTTGCAACCGCACCGCCACAGGCCACAATTACTTTACGTTTCATAGGGTATTCCTCTTATTATCAATTTATTATCAAACCTGTACGCACTGCTCAGGTTTAAGGATGGTTTTCTGAAAGCGTATCGCCAGTTCGCTGTCAGGCGCGCTTAACAGGACATCGAGGGTATTCGGATTTTGTAGCTCACTAAACAGGCGGCGCAGAAGCTTTAGCTGTGCCGCAGGGTTCTCAACGATTAAAGCGATGATTAACGAAACGGCAATCTGTTCATCATCATCCGCTTGTTGAAACATGACCGGCTTATCTGGACGAATCAGATAGATAGCGGGAGATTTCGCATGAATCGCCTCGCAATGAGGGATAGCGACAGCGTGACGTTCCAGCGCAATACCGGTGGGAAAAGACGCTTCACGTTCCACCAGCGCTTGCGGATAACTGTCGTGTACCACACCTTTCGCCAGCATCTCTTTTCCAATGTGCGCCAGCGCCTGTTGGCACGAGTCGAATGCGATTCCGGTTCGGACAAATAGTTGGCTCATAGACTCTCCATTATTCAGGCGATATCCGGCGTACAACCAAAGCGGTAGGCGCGCAGAACATCCTGAATTTTGTCAATAATCAGGTTATGCGGCGTGGGGGTGAGCACGCCCTCAGACAGGCGTTCAAACTGTACGGGCATAAACTGGCTAATTAATCCCAGCGGCAATGTGACGTTATTCAGATTGGCGAGTAACTTCTCTACGCTTTGACGAATACGCGGGTGCGGCCAGTAATAGCGAATACGGTCAGACAGACTAAAGTGGATGTCGACCATCGCCTGGCTCCAGGTTGGACGGTAGTATTTTTTCCAGTAGCCGGGCTCGTTTAGCATAACTTCATCAATGACCTCCAGTACCCGACTACGTTGTTCTGGCGAGATCAATTCGTTTTCCATTTGTGCGAGCGCAAAAAGGGCTTCGCGCAATGCAAATGTGAGCGCCGGACCAACCTTCAGAATGGCGTAATGATCGCGTACCAGTGCACGATAGGCTTTTCGCGTCTGATAATCGGTCGAATGCGCCTCATAGACCATCGGCGTTTTTTTGATCCAGGTGGAAAGGGCTTTAGCGGCCTGTGGTTGATAATGAATAATCTGCGTGTGGTCGAACTCAACGCCTGGCTGTACGACAATGGCGATAATACGGCCTACCGCCTCGTCCAATCCTAAGGCGTGAAACGCAACCTGATGGGTTTCCAGCGTACGGGCCGCATCCTGGTCGCGGGTAACATGAACGGTACCAATGGCGCTGGCTTCTCCCCCAGGAACGGGAACTTCAGTGCCAATAACGTACGTTAACTGGTGTTTTTGCTCATCAGTCGCTGTCGTTTCCGCTGCATGGCAAAGCAGGGCGGCGCGTTCAGCAACGACCATTGGGTCCAGCGGTGTGGGGTCGTCGGCGCAGGACATAGAGGCGTCAAGATGGATTTTGCTAAACCCGGCAGTGACGTACGCTTTAATGAGCTCAACAGATTTTTCCATCGCCGTATCCGCGGGTTCGTTTTGCCAGCAGTTAGGTCCCAGGTGATCACCGCCTAAAATAAGTCGCTCGCGCGGAAAACCCACCTCCTGGGCGATGCCATAGACAAAATCACGAAAATCAGCAGGTTTCATACCGGTATAACCGCCAAACTGGTTCACCTGGTTAGACGTCGCTTCAATCAGAACCTTATTGTCGGTATGCAGATCAAAACGTAATGCAGATTCAATCACCAGCGGATGTGCTGAACATACAGAACAGATCCCTATCTGTTCCCCTGCTTTGTGACGAGAAATTATTTCTTTCACTTTTGGCTCCGATATCTTTTGTTTATCTTCATAATATTTTTGGTTTGAAGGCAAAGGATAATAATGGCTTTCGTGATCCCGCTATTGAAAACGTCCTTTGCCGTGCTAAATCCGGGATACTTTTAGAGCTTCCCTTCACAACCGCAGTCGGCAATCACTTTGCGAACAACGTCTTTCATGGCCGCTTTCGCCGGAATCATGTAATGCCGGGGATCGCTGGCGTCCGGGTGGTGTGTTAAATAATTTTTGAGTGCGCCGGAAAAGGCGATTTTGAGTTCGGTCGCGACGTTAACCTTGCAGATGCCCAGTGAGATAGCGCGTCTAATATCGCGGGTCGGCAGACCAGAGGCGCCGTGCAAAACCAGGGGAGCATCAACTCGCTGACGAATTTCCGTCAGCCGTTCAAAATCAAGCTTCGGCTCAGCGGCATAGAGGCCGTGAGCGGTGCCGATAGCAATGGCTAACGAGTCGATGCCTGTTTTTTCTACAAATTCCCGGGCCTGTTCCGGATGGGTATAGAGTGCATCTTTGCCGTCAACAATAAGATCGTCTTCCTGCCCGCCGAGACGCCCAAGTTCGGCTTCCACGCTGACATCGTAGCGGTGGCAGTAATCAACCACGCTTTTTACCAGCGCAATATTGTCGGCAAAGGGAAAATGCGAGCCGTCGATCATGACTGAGCGTACTCCTGCGGCGACTTTCATTTTGATGTCAGCTAATTTTTCATGATGATCGAGATGTACCGCGAGAGGGTGGTTCCAGCTTTTCGCCAGCTCTGCGGCAATGGCTACAATATTGCCGACGCCAGCGTAGCTAAAGGTGCCTGGTGTACCGGCGACAATCAGCGGAGAGCGCAATTCTGCCGCGGTTTCCACCACCACTTGTAACGTCTCGAGATTGTGGATGTTAAATGCCGGCACAGCATAACCTTCCTGCTGCGCCTTCCTGAGCATTGTTTTGCCTGAAATGATAAACATCCTTCCTCCGAAATCTTTCGTTTGTTTTCTTCGAAAGAATCTATAGGCTTTCGGAATGTTTTTTTGTGATTATGATCTGATAAATGAAAGTTTCGAAAGAAAATGTAAGGCGACGAAAGACAGACGTAAAAAAGCATGTCGGGTGGACATGCTTGTATAAGGGTAAAATGATGTAAAAATACCGGGTAGCGTTGGCGCTTACCCGGCCTACAGGATTGTGTGGTTATCCCAGGCCGGACAAGGTGTGGTTGCCCTCCGGCATTGCCTGGATCAGGTTACTGGCGCCGGGTTGAACACCGCCAATTGATTATGTAAGCCCCACTGGTCAGAGAACGTCTTTTTCCGGCCACTGGCGACATCCAGAATAAAGTGGAATAACTTCCAGCCTACGTCTTCGATGGTCTCTTCTCCTGTGGCGATGGTGCCCGCATTGATATCCATTAAGTCATACCAGCGGTTCGCCAGCGCGGTACGCGTCGCCATTTTAATGACCGGCACCGCCATTAGCCCGTACGGCGTACCGCGCCCGGTGGTGAACACCTGCACGGTGATACCGGAGGCAACCTGCTGCGTGCCACAAACAAAATCGCTGGCAGGTGTTGCCGCGTAAATCAGTCCGCGTTTGGTCGGTCGTTGGCCTGGCGACAGCACTTCCACAATGGCGCTTTTGCCGGATTTGGCGATCGAACCCAGCGCTTTTTCCACCACATTTGCCAGGCCGCCTTTTTTGTTGCCAGGGGACGGGTTAGCGCTGCGATCGGTTTTCCCCATATCAAGGTAGTTATCGTACCAGGCCATCTCTTCCAGCAGGCGCTTGCCCACCTCTTCGTTAACGGCGCGAGGCGTCAGCAGATGGATGGCGTCGCGTACCTCGGTGACTTCCGAGAACATGACTGTCGCGCCGCAGCGTACCAGTAGATCTGAAGCGTAGCCTACCGCCGGGTTGGCTGTGACGCCAGAAAATGCGTCGCTGCCGCCGCACTGCATCCCGACCACCAGTTCGGAGGCCGGACAGGTTTCACGCTGACGCTGATTGAGTGTCGCCAGGTGACGTTCGGCAACCCGCAAAATATCATCGACCATTGCTTTAAAGCCGACATGCTGCTCGTCCTGTAGACGCACAATGCTGGCGTTTTCAAGAGGAATAGCCGGGATATCATCAGTACCCTCCAGTAGTCGCTCCGGCTGAAGTTTCTCGCAGCCGAGGCCAATCACCATGACTTCACCGCCAAAATTGGGGTTGAGCGCAATATTATGGATCGTGCGAATTGGCACCACCGCCGCCGGCGCGTTGATGGCCACGCCACAGCCGTACAGATGGTTCAATCCCACGACGCCATTCACATTCGGGTATTTGGGCAGCAGATCGCGCTCTATCACTTTCACCACATAATCGACCACGCCCGCCACACAGTGTACGCTGGTAGTAATGCCAAGCAGATTTTTGGTGCCCACGCTGCCATCGGCGTTACGATAGCCCTCAAACGTGTAGCCTTCCAGCGGCGGCAGTGCTTCAGGGACTTTGGTTGCCAGCGGCAGTGTATTTAGCGGCGGCGCTTTTGGTAGTTCAACCAGTGATTCGTCGATCCAGCTTCCACATGAGATGTCGCGTACCGCATAGCCGATCACTTCGCCGTAACGAATGATTTCGCCATGAGCGGGGATAGTTTTCAGGGCGACTTTATGACCTTGCGGAATATGCTCGATCAGTTCCAGTCCGTCCGGGAAACATGTTCCAGCTTTTAGACCATTGTCATTAACAATAATGGCGACATTATCAGTTTCGTGTACTTTTATATAAAACGCCGATGGGGATTTCTGGCGAATTTCGATGTTGGCCATGTTCAGCATTCTCCAGCCTGGATGATAAAAATTATCTATTTTGGTTATGATTAAAACGCGAAAGCGATATATAAAAATTACTCATAATGAAATAAGAATGGCAGGAGTATAAAAATAAGAATGTGATCCAGATCACCACAGATCATGAAACTTTTGGTGCGAGGCAGACAAAGCGTAAATATGTGCATCAGCGCCCAGTGTCATGGGCGAATGCTTAAAAATAAGCGCTGAATTTCGTCTTCTTAATGAGCATTTGCACAATGATTATCCGCGTCATGCTGTTTATACTAAATAGCAAATTACGTATATCTGGCGAGTTATTTAAAAGTACCAGGATAATAATAAAAAGTGCCAATGTTTTGGTGAAATATTATGACGCAATGTGTGGTTATCGCCATGGAAATAAAATGCGAAACTCCGTACTGAGTTTGAAATGACCATTTATGGTCGCCGCTATAAGTAGTGGCGGCGGCAACATATCCAGATAATTAAAGAAATAAGCGAAGGTATAATCGATGAATAACGCTATTTTCCCAAATAAGTTTAAAGCTGCGCTGGCGGCTCAGCAGGTACAGATTGGCTGCTGGTCTGCGCTGGCCAGCCCAATCACCACCGAAGTGCTCGGTCTGGCGGGATTCGACTGGCTGGTGCTGGATGGCGAACATGCGCCGAACGATGTAACCACTTTAATTCCGCAGTTATTGGCATTGAAAGGCAGTGCCAGCGCGCCTGTGGTACGTGTGCCGACTAACGAACCGGTCATTATCAAACGGATGCTGGATATCGGTTTTTATAACTTCCTGATCCCCTTTGTTGAAACGCAAGAGGAGGCGGTTCGCGCCGTCGCCTCTACGCGTTACCCGCCGGAAGGCATTCGCGGCGTTTCCGTTTCTCACCGCGCCAACATGTTCGGCACGGTGCCTGATTATTTTGCGCAGTCGAACAAAAACATCACCATTATTGTTCAAATCGAAAGCCAGCTGGGAGTCGATAACGTTGATGCCATCGCTGCAACAGAAGGCGTTGACGGTATTTTCGTCGGCCCCAGCGATCTGGCCGCCGCGCTGGGTCATCTCGGCAATGCTTCTCACCCTGAGGTGCAGCAGACGATTCAACATATTTTCTCCCGCGCCAAAGCACACGGTAAACCGTGCGGCATTCTGGCGCCGGTAGAGGCGGATGCCCGTCGTTATCTGGAATGGGGCGCGACCTTTGTCGCCGTCGGCAGCGATTTAGGCGTCTTCCGTGCCGGCACGCAGAAACTTGCCGACGCTTTTAAAAAATAATTCTGGTATGAAAAGAGAGCACGTTATGACGATGAAAGTTGGCTTTATTGGCTTAGGCATCATGGGGAAGCCCATGAGCAAAAACTTACTGAAAGCTGGATACTCATTGGTGGTGTCTGACCGTAATCCTGACGCGATTGCTGATGTCATCGCTGCAGGCGCAGAAACAGCCTCTACGGCGAAGGCAATCGCGGAACAGTGCGACGTCATCATTACGATGCTGCCTAACTCTCCGCACGTGAAAGAGGTTGCGCTGGGCGAGAACGGCATCATCAAAGGCGCTAAGCCGGGAACAGTGTTGATTGATATGAGCTCTATCGCGCCGCTGGCGAGCCGTGAGATTAGCGATGCCCTGAAAGCAAAAGGCATTGCGATGCTGGATGCCCCGGTCAGCGGCGGAGAACCTAAAGCCATTGATGGCACTCTGTCCGTCATGGTCGGCGGCGACAAAACGATTTTCGACAAATACTACGATCTGATGAAAGCGATGGCCGGTTCTGTGGTGCATACCGGTGAAATTGGCGCAGGTAACGTCACGAAGCTGGCTAACCAGGTGATCGTCGCGTTGAATATTGCGGCGATGTCTGAAGCGTTGACGCTGGCGACCAAAGCAGGCGTTAACCCGGATTTGGTTTATCAGGCAATTCGCGGCGGCCTGGCGGGCAGTACGGTACTGGACGCGAAAGCGCCAATGGTGATGGACAGAAACTTTAAACCGGGTTTCCGTATCGATTTGCATATTAAAGATCTGGCGAATGCGTTGGATACCTCCCACGGCGTTGGCGCACAGTTGCCGCTGACCGCCGCGGTGATGGAAATGATGCAGGCATTACGCGCGGATGGATACGGTCACGATGACCATAGCGCCCTGGCATGCTATTACGAAAAACTGGCGAAAGTGGAAGTCACTCGCTAATGACGTTGTGCCCGGATGGCGTATCGCGTTCCGGGCCTGAATTGTTGGCCGGATAAGTGAAACGCCATCCGGCGTTGTGCAGTAACAGGCTACCACTATGAAAATCGTAATTGCCCCGGACTCTTACAAAGAAAGCCTTTCTGCTGCGGAGGTAGCGCAGGCGATCGAAAAAGGATTTCGGGAGATCTTTCCCGACGCGCAATATATTTCTGTCCCGGTTGCTGATGGCGGAGAAGGAACGGTCGAGGCGATGATTGCTGCCACACAGGGCGCTGAACACACCGCATGGGTGACCGGGCCGTTGGGCGAAAAGGTGAAAGCCAGTTGGGGGATTTCCGGCGACGGCAACACCGCCTTTATTGAAATGGCGGCGGCCAGCGGACTGGCGCTGGTGCCGCCAGAAAAACGCAATCCTTTGATTACCACCTCGCGAGGAACGGGAGAGCTGATTTTGCAGGCGCTGGACAACGGCGCAAGAAATATCATTATCGGTATTGGCGGCAGCGCGACGAATGACGGCGGGGCAGGGATGATGCAGGCATTGGGTGCAAAACTGTGCGATGCAAATGGCGCAGAGATTGGCTATGGCGGTGGGAGCCTTAATCACCTCAGTCACATTGATATTTCAGAGCTCGATCCCCGTTTAAAACTCTGCGTTATTCAGGCTGCCTGCGATGTCTCTAATCCACTGATTGGCGACAACGGCGCATCACGCATTTTTGGGCCGCAAAAAGGCGCGACCGAAGAGAACATTCTTGAGCTGGACAGGAATCTTGCTCACTATGCCGATATCATAAAAAAATCGCTGAATGTTGATGTAAAGGCGGCGCCCGGCGCAGGGGCGGCAGGCGGTATGGGCGCGGCGTTAATGGCGTTTCTCGGCGCGGAGTTACGCAGCGGGATCGACATTGTCACGGCGGCGTTGAACCTCGAGGATCATATTCACGATTGTACACTGGTTGTTACCGGAGAGGGGCGGATTGATAGCCAAAGCATTCGCGGTAAAGTGCCGGTGGGTGTGGCGAACGTGGCGAAAAAATATCATAAACCGGTGATTGGTATTGCTGGCAGCCTGACGCATGATGTCGGTGTCGTGCATCAGTATGGTATTGACGCCGTCTTTAGCGTACTTACGCGTATTGTGACGCTGGAAGAGGCTTTTCGGGGCGCGTTTGATAATATTTATCGGGCGTCAAGAAATGTTGCTGCCGCTCTGGCGATAGGAATGCGCAGCGCGGGGTGACAAAGTCGCGCGAACCCTCTATACTGCGCGCCGAAGCTGACCAGACAGTCGCCGCTTCGTCGTCGTCCCTTTCGGGGGAGACGGGCGGAGGGGAGGAAAGTCCGGGCTCCATAGGGCAGGGTGCCAGGTAACGCCTGGGGGGGAAACCCACGACCAGTGCAACAGAGAGCAAACCGCCGATGGCCCGCGTAAGCGGGATCAGGTAAGGGTGAAAGGGTGCGGTAAGAGCGCACCGCGCGGCTGGTAACAGTCCGTGGCACGGTAAACTCCACCCGGAGCAAGGCCAAATAGGGGTTCATAAGGTACGGCCCGTACTGAACCCGGGTAGGCTGCTTGAGCCAGTGAGCGATTGCTGGCCTAGATGAATGACTGTCCACGACAGAACCCGGCTTATCGGTCAGTTTCACTTATTTATAAAACCCGCTTCGGCGGGTTTTTGCTTATCAGACCCGGGAGCATGTTGCCTGAACGCTGCGCTTAGCCGTTATGAGGATCTGTACGCCGGGTTGGCTGGATAAAACGCCCCGGCGTCGCTATCCGAGCATTAATTGGCTATCGCGGTTATATCTTATTTCCCGTTTTGTGATATGCAGCACAAAAATCTGGTATCGATTATTTTTTCAAGAGAAATGAAAGGCAATCGATCTCCTTCACGAAATTACACACTGAAAAACCTCACCCAGGCAGTGTAAATTATTTGTTGTAAATGAAAATTAAATGTATGAGATATTTTGGTTAAAAATTTATTAAATGTTTCTTTACAAACAAATAAGGTAAAAAAATGTGACGCGTAACGTTTTTTTAGCGAAGTGACGTCATTTTTATACATTAATTTGATAAATTGCGTTTTAACTTTAACACTGAAACTGTCTATAAAATATGCCGTAATTGTTTGAAATATCATCTTTTGGCGTGGTAAAAAATAGCGAGTAAACAGGCTTGTTATCGCCATAATATATTGTTATTACCGCCATTTTTTTTGATTAAAATCAGGTTAATTTATTATTTTGTTTTTATAAGTAATTGAAATTAAATGTTTTATTTATTTATTGGATGCCATTGAAAAATTACGTTACGTTAATTTGTGAGTGGTCGCACATAACCTTTAAGTTTTAATTTGCTACACTTCCTGCCGTTCACAATGTTATTTCAGAGCGGCAGATATGAATAGTCTTGTTCTCCCTAAAACACAGCATCTGGTGGTCTTTCAGGAAGTCATCAGGAGTGGTTCTATCGGGTCTGCCGCAAAATCGTTAGGGTTAACTCAACCCGCCGTTAGCAAAATCATTAGCGATGCCGAGGCTTATTTCGGCGTTGAGTTAATTGTACGTAAAAATACCGGCGTTACGCTAACTGAAGCGGGACAAGTGTTGCTCACCTGGTCTGAGTCTATCACCCGCGAAATGAAAAACATGATCAACGAGATGAACAGCATGACTTGCAATACCGTCGTTGACGTCTCGTTTGGCTTTCCTTCGCTGATTGGCTTTACCTTTATGTCCGATATGATTCATAAGTTCAAAGAGGTCTTTCCAAAAGCGCAGGTATCCATGTATGAGGCGCAGCTCTCTTCGTTCCTGCCGGCCATTCGCGACGGACGTCTGGATTTTGCTATTGGTACGCTTAGCAACGAAATGCAACTTCAGGATCTGCATGTAGAGTCGCTTTTTGAATCGGAGTTTGTGCTGGTGGCCAGTAAGTCCCGAACATGCACCGGCACCATCACACTGGAGTCGTTAAAAAACGAACAGTGGGTATTGCCGCAAACGAACATGGGCTACTACAGCGAACTTCTCACCACCCTGCAAAGAAATGGCATCAGCATCGAAAACATCGTTAAAACAGATTCCGTCGTCACAATTTATAACCTTGTTCTCAATGCTGATTTCTTGACTGTTATTCCCTGCGATATGACCACGCCTTTTGGTTCCAATCAATTTATCACCATACCAATAAAAGACACATTACCCGTGGCGCGATACGCTGCGGTATGGTCTAAAAATTATCGCATAAAAAAAGCTGCTTCAGTATTAGTAGAATTAGCAAAACAATATTCATCATTTAATGGATGTAGACGCAGGCAGTTAATAGAAATTGAGTAACGGAATAAATATATTTAGTGAAATGAACGCCGCCTGTTTTTGAACAGTGGGCCACGGTAATTTATTTTTTAATCCCCAGGTTAAGAGGTTATAATGCACATTACATATGATCTGCCAGTTGCCATTGAAGATATCCTCGAAGCAAAAAAAAGACTGGCGGGGAAAATATATAAAACGGGAATGCCTCGCTCAAACTATTTTAGTGAACGCTGCAAAGGTGAAATATTTCTCAAGTTTGAAAATATGCAGCGTACGGGGTCTTTTAAAATTCGTGGTGCTTTTAACAAACTTAGTTCATTAACGGAGGCCGAAAAACGTAAAGGGGTGGTGGCCTGTTCGGCAGGTAACCATGCGCAGGGCGTGTCTCTTTCTTGCGCAATGCTCGGTATTGACGGCAAAGTGGTGATGCCGAAGGGCGCGCCGAAGTCTAAAGTGGCGGCAACCTGCGACTACTCTGCGGAAGTGGTGCTGCACGGCGACAACTTCAACGACACTATCGCTAAAGTTAGCGAAATCGTTGAAACTGAAGGGCGTATTTTCATTCCCCCATATGACGATCCGAAAGTGATTGCCGGACAGGGCACCATTGGCCTTGAAATTATGGAAGATCTGTATGATGTCGATAATGTCATTGTGCCAATTGGTGGCGGTGGTTTAATTGCAGGTATTGCCATTGCGATTAAATCGATTAACCCCACCATTAAAGTTATTGGTGTACAGTCCGAAAATGTTCATGGTATGGCGGCGTCTTATCGCGCTGGTGAAATAACCACGCACCGAACGACCGGCACCCTGGCGGATGGTTGTGATGTCTCTCGCCCGGGTAATTTAACGTATGAAATCGTTCGTGAATTAGTGGATGATATTGTCCTGGTCAGCGAAGATGAAATTCGTAACAGTATGATCGCATTAATTCAGCGTAATAAGGTAATTACTGAAGGTGCTGGCGCTCTGGCTTGTGCTGCTTTATTAAGCGGAAAATTAGATAGCCATATTCATAACAGAAAAACGGTCAGCATTATTTCTGGCGGTAATATCGATCTTTCTCGTGTATCGCAAATTACGGGTTTAGTTGATGCGTAAAGCCTGACAATAAATCTTTTCGTTGAGGATAGGATATGAGTACTACTGATAGCATTGTATCCAGCCAGACAAAACAGTCGTCCTGGCGTAAATCAGACACCACGTGGACGCTGGGTTTATTTGGTACCGCCATCGGCGCAGGGGTGCTGTTCTTCCCAATTCGCGCAGGGTTTGGCGGATTGATCCCCATTCTGTTAATGCTGGTGCTGGCTTACCCTATCGCCTTTTATTGCCACCGGGCGCTGGCGCGTCTGTGTTTGTCAGGGTCTAACCCGTCCGGGAACATTACGGAAACGGTTGAAGAACACTTCGGTAAAACGGGCGGCGTGGTCATTACTTTCCTGTATTTCTTTGCAATTTGTCCGCTGTTATGGATTTATGGCGTCACTATTACTAACACCTTTATGACGTTCTGGGAAAATCAGTTGCAAATGCCAGCGTTGAACCGCGGCTTCGTGGCGCTGTTCTTGCTGCTGCTGATGGCCTTTGTCATCTGGTTTGGTAAGGATCTGATGGTTAAGGTGATGAGTTACCTGGTGTGGCCATTTATCGCCAGTCTGGTGTTGATCTCCTTGTCGCTGATACCTTACTGGAACTCAGCGGTTATTGAGCAGGTTGATCTCGGCAATATCGCGCTGACCGGGCACGATGGCATACTGGTTACCGTGTGGCTGGGGATCTCCATCATGGTGTTCTCCTTTAACTTTTCCCCTATCGTCTCTTCGTTTGTGGTTTCTAAGCGTGAAGAGTATGAGAAAGAGTTTGGTCGTGACTTTACTGAGCGTAAATGTTCTCAGATCATCTCGCGCGCCAGTATGCTGATGGTCGCGGTAGTGATGTTCTTTGCCTTTAGCTGCCTGTTCACGCTCTCCCCGCAGAATATGGCGGATGCGAAAGCGCAAAACATTCCGGTACTTTCCTATCTGGCCAACCATTTTGCCTCTTTATCCGGGACAAAATCCACTTTCGCCACTATCCTGGAGTATGGCGCGTCTATTATCGCGTTGGTCGCTATCTTCAAATCGTTCTTTGGCCACTATCTTGGCACGCTGGAAGGGCTAAACGGTCTGATCCTGAAGTTCGGCTACAAAGGGGATAAAACTAAAGTTTCAATGGGCAAGCTCAACACCATCAGTATGATCTTCATCATGGGATCGACCTGGGTGGTGGCTTACGCAAACCCGAACATTCTGGATCTGATTGAAGCGATGGGCGCGCCGATTATTGCCTCATTGTTATGTCTATTGCCGATGTACGCTATTCGTAAAGCGCCGTCGCTGGCGAAATACCGGGGCCGTCTGGATAATATGTTCGTCACCCTGATTGGTCTACTGACTATCCTGAATATCGTCTACAAATTGTTCTAATCCTCACATTCAGACTGCGTTACGCCACAGGGTGTGGATGCAGTCTGATATTGGCGGAGCCACTACATGAATGAATTTCCGGTAGTACTGGTGATTAATTGCGGATCATCTTCTATTAAATTTTCCGTACTGGATGTCGCTTCCTGTGATGTTTTAATGGCGGGAATAGCAGATGGGATTAATACTGACAATGCATTTTTATCTATTAACGACGATAAGCCAATAAAACTTCCTTATTCTGATTATGAGGAGGCATTAAAAGCTATTGCCTTTGAGCTGGAAAAACGCGAGTTAACGGATAGCGTAGAATTAATTGGCCATCGCATCGCTCACGGTGGCAATATTTTTACGCAGTCCGTTATTATTACCGATGAGGTTATCGATAATATTCGTCGGGTATCGCCTTTAGCGCCGCTACATAATTATGCGAATTTAAGCGGTATTGAATCCTCAAGGCATCTTTTCCCTGGCGTGACCCAGGTGGCGGTATTTGATACCAGCTTCCACCAGACACTGGCACCGGAAGCGTATTTGTACGGATTGCCGTGGGAATATTTTTCCAGGCTGGGAGTACGTCGCTACGGCTTTCACGGTACGTCACATCGCTATGTTTCACAGCGTGCGTATGCGCTGCTCGACCTGGACGAAAACCACTCGGGGCTGATTATTGCCCATCTGGGCAATGGCGCGTCTATCTGCGCAGTACGTAACGGTCAGAGCGTGGATACCTCCATGGGCATGACGCCACTGGAGGGGCTAGTGATGGGCACCCGCAGCGGTGATGTCGACTTCGGTGCGATGGCATGGATAGCGAAAGAAACCGGGCAGACGCTCAGCGATCTGGAACGCGTAGTGAATAAGGAGTCTGGTTTGCTCGCTATCTCTGGCCTGTCATCCGATCTTCGGGTATTGGAAAAAGCCTGGCACGAAGGTCACGATCGCGCGCGGCTGGCAATTAAAATCTTTGTTCATCGCATCGCCCGCCATATCGCTGGCCATGCGGCATCGCTACACCGTCTGGATGGTATTATTTTTACCGGTGGTATTGGTGAGAACTCCGTATTAATTCGCCAACTGGTGAGTGAACACCTGGGCATATTGGGAATTAAATTAGACGTTGAAAAAAATAAGCAGTCAAATTCTCATGGCGAACGCATTATTTCTGCTGATTCTTCTCAGGTTATTTGTGCTGTTATTCCAACGAATGAAGAGAAAATGATTGCCCTTGATGCCATTCATTTAGGTAAAGTGCAGTCATCTGTCGAATTTGCATAAATTAACTGTTGTTCTGTAGAGAGATTATTTTCATGAAGGTAAATATCGATACCAGCGATATGCTGTATGCCGAAGCATGGCGTGGTTTTAAAGGCGTGGACTGGAAAGAAGAGATTAATGTCCGTGATTTTATTCAGCATAATTATACGCCTTATGAAGGAGATGAGTCCTTCCTCGCTGAAGCGACGTCGGCCACAACCGCGCTGTGGGAAAAAGTCATGGCGGGTATTCGTATTGAAAACGCGACGCACGCGCCGGTCGATTTTGATACCGATATCGCCACTACCATTACTGCGCACGACGCGGGGTATATTGAAAAAGAACTGGAAAAGATCGTCGGTCTGCAAACTGACAAACCGCTGAAACGCGCCCTGCATCCGTTTGGCGGTATCAACATGATCAAAAGTTCATTTGATGCCTACGGGCGCGAGATGGAGGCGAAATTTACCTATACTTTTACCGAGCTGCGTAAGACCCATAATCAGGGCGTGTTTGACGTCTATTCTCCCGACATGCTGCGCTGCCGTAAATCCGGTGTGCTGACGGGGCTACCGGATGGCTACGGACGCGGACGTATTATTGGTGACTATCGTCGCGTGGCGCTGTATGGGATTCGTTATCTGGTACGCGAGCGTGAGCTGCAGTTTGCCGATCTTCAGTCAAGGCTGGAAAAAGGGCAGGATCTGGAGGCCACTATCCGCCTGCGTGAAGAGCTGGCGGAACACCGTCGCGCGCTACTGCAAATGCAGGAGATGGCCGCGAAGTACGGATACGATATCTCCCGTCCGGCTTGCAACGCCCGGGAGGCGGTACAGTGGCTCTATTTCGCCTACCTCGCGGCGGTTAAATCGCAGAATGGTGGCGCGATGTCGCTGGGACGCACCGCGTCGTTCCTGGATATCTATATTGAACGTGACTTTAATGCCGGCACGCTGAACGAGCCGCAGGCGCAGGAGCTAATCGATCACTTCATCATGAAGATCCGCATGGTGCGCTTCCTGCGTACCCCGGAGTTTGATTCCCTGTTCTCCGGCGATCCGATTTGGGCGACCGAAGTGATTGGCGGGATGGGGCTGGATGGCCGTACGCTGGTGACTAAAAATTCCTTCCGTTACCTGCATACCCTGCACACGATGGGACCTGCGCCAGAGCCAAACCTGACTGTACTGTGGTCCGAGGCGCTGCCGGTGGCATTCAAGAAATATGCTGCGCAGGTCTCCATCGTGACCTCATCTTTGCAGTACGAAAATGATGATCTGATGCGCACTGACTTCAACAGCGATGATTACGCCATCGCCTGCTGCGTCAGCCCGATGGTCATCGGTAAGCAGATGCAGTTCTTCGGCGCGCGCGCCAACCTCGCCAAAACGTTGCTGTATGCCATCAACGGTGGCGTGGATGAAAAGCTGAAAATCCAGGTCGGGCCGAAAACCGCGCAGTTAACGGATAAGGTGCTGGATTATGACACGGTAATGGAGAGCCTGGACCATTTTATGGACTGGCTGGCGGTGCAGTACATTAGCGCGCTGAACATCATTCACTTTATGCATGATAAATACAGCTACGAAGCCTCGCTAATGGCGCTGCATGACCGCGACGTATACCGGACGATGGCCTGCGGTATCGCCGGTCTTTCGGTAGCGGCGGATTCGCTCTCCGCAATTAAGTATGCCCGCGTGAAGCCGATTCGTGATGAAAATGGTCTGGCTATCGACTTTGAGATTGAAGGCGACTATCCGCAGTACGGTAACAACGACGAACGCGTGGACAGCATTGCCTGCGATCTGGTTGAGCGCTTTATGAAGAAAATCCAGGCGTTGCCAACCTATCGTAATGCGGTGCCGACGCAGTCCATTCTGACCATCACTTCAAACGTGGTGTATGGGCAGAAAACCGGTAATACGCCGGATGGACGTCGCGGCGGCACGCCGTTTGCGCCGGGGGCAAACCCGATGCATGGGCGTGACCGTAAAGGTGCCGTGGCTTCGCTAACGTCGGTGGCGAAACTGCCGTTCACCTATGCGAAAGATGGTATTTCCTACACCTTCTCGATTGTGCCTGCGGCGCTGGGAAAAGAGGATACTGTTCGCAAAACCAACCTGGTCGGGCTGTTGGATGGCTACTTCCATCACGAAGCCGGGGTGGAAGGCGGTCAGCATCTCAACGTTAACGTTATGAACCGGGAAATGCTGCTGGATGCGATCGAACATCCGGAAAACTATCCGAACTTGACGATCCGCGTTTCGGGTTATGCGGTGCGCTTCAACGCGCTCACCCGTGAACAGCAGCAGGACGTTATTTCGCGGACTTTCACGCAGGCGATGTAAGCGAATGGGGCGATCTTAAGATCGTCCCATTCGACAATGCGTGTAACCACCAGGTCTTCACTGAACGGCATCCCAAGGGTGTGGATATGATTAGCGCATTCGATATTTTTAAGATTGGCATTGGGCCTTCCAGTTCGCATACCGTAGGGCCAATGAACGCAGGTAAACGTTTTATCGACAACCTGGTCGAAAGTGGTCTTTTGCCGCAAACCACGCGGATTGTGGTCGATCTGTATGGCTCTCTCTCACTGACTGGTAAAGGTCATGCTACCGATACCGCCATCATTATGGGGCTGGCAGGTAATACGCCGCAGGACGTCAATATTGATGGCATTACGCCCTTTATTGACGAAGTGGCCCGTAGCGGTCGTCTGTCGGTGGCTGAGGGCAGACACGTGGTCGACTTCCCGCTTGCGGACAGTATACTTTTTCATCCCGAAATGCTCCCCCGCCACGAAAACGGCATGCGTATCACCGCATGGCAAAATCAGGAAACGCGCTTAAGCAAGACTTATTACTCCATCGGCGGCGGCTTTATTGTCGAAGAGGAACGCTTTGGCCAGTCGCATGATGTGGAAGCGCCGGTTCCCTACGGCTTTCGCTCAGCCAGCGAGCTGCTGACGCTGTGTGAAAGACAGGGACTCTCGGTTTCCGGACTGATGATGCAAAATGAACTGGCGTTGCGGAGCAAAGAGCAGATTGACGCTGGCTTTGCCCGCATCTGGCAGGTGATGGCGAGCGGAATTGAACGTGGCATCAATACCGAGGGCGTGTTGCCGGGACCGCTGAACGTGCCTCGTCGCGCGGTAGCATTACGTCGTTTATTGGTCTCCAGCGATAATCTCTCCCGTGATCCGATGAATGTCATTGACTGGATCAATATGTTTGCTTTGGCCGTCAGTGAAGAAAACGCTGCCGGGGGAAGGGTAGTTACTGCCCCTACCAATGGCGCATGTGGAATTGTGCCAGCTGTGCTCGCCTACTATGACAAATTTCGCCGCCCGGTCAACGCTAATTCCATCGCCCGTTATCTGCTGGCGGCAGGGGCGATTGGCATGTTGTACAAGATGAACGCCTCAATATCCGGCGCGGAAGTGGGGTGTCAGGGCGAGGTTGGCGTCGCGTGTTCGATGGCGGCGGCGGGGCTGACAGAACTGCTGGGAGGGAGTCCGGCGCAGGTGTGTATCGCGGCGGAGATTGCGATGGAGCATAACCTGGGGCTCACCTGCGATCCGGTTGCGGGTCAGGTGCAAATCCCCTGCATTGAACGTAATGCGATTAACGCTGTTAAAGCGGTGAATGCGGCGCGTATGGCGCTACGCCGCACTTCTGAACCGCGGGTTTCGCTCGATAAAGTGATTGAAACCATGTACGAAACGGGTAAAGACATGAACGATAAGTATAGGGAGACGTCGCGCGGCGGCCTGGCGATTAAAGTCGTTTGCGGGTAGGGCCAGTAAGCGTAGTGCTATCGGATAATAGTCTGCCGGATGGCAGCATAACTGCCTGATTTAGCTACCAGAGACAGGACTGGTAAGGGCGGATGACAGAAGTATGAAAAAAGGGGGCGCGAAAGTGCGCCCTTTTTTGTTGTGATCCGCTTCAAATAGAGAAAATAACAATATTAAACGAATAGTAAATAGAAAATAATTCTTAACCTACAAAAAATACAGGGATTTTATTGGTAAGTTTTTCTCTTATCCTGCGCGTATGATTTTCTTATTACAAGAGAGCGCCTGCGCCTCACGTATCGCACATCGCCTTTGCTGCGCTACGAAAAATAAAAAACCTCTACCTACACATTGAGCGAGAATTCTATGGAATCGGCAAGTAATACCAGCGTAATCCTCGACGCATCAGCCCCGGCGCGTCGGGCAGGGATGACAGAAAGTGAATGGCGGGAAGCCATCAAATTCGACAGCACCGACACCGGCTGGGTCATAATGAGTATCGGTATGGCGATCGGCGCGGGGATCGTTTTCCTCCCGGTTCAGGTGGGCCTGATGGGACTGTGGGTCTTCCTTTTGTCTTCCATTATCGGTTACCCGGCCATGTATCTTTTCCAACGGCTGTTTATTAACACGCTGGCGGAATCCCCGGAGTGTAAAGACTATCCCAGCGTGATCAGCGGCTACCTGGGGAAAAACTGGGGTATTCTGTTAGGCGCGCTCTACTTCGTTATGCTGGTGATCTGGATGTTCGTCTATTCCACTGCCATCACTAACGACAGCGCCTCTTACTTGCACACTTTCGGCGTCACGAAAGGGTTACTTTCCGATAGCCCGTTTTATGGTCTGGTGCTGATTTGTATTCTGGTCGCTATTTCCTCACGCGGTGAAAAATTACTGTTCAAAATTTCTACCGGTATGGTGCTGACCAAACTGCTGGTTGTTGCGGCGCTGGGCGTATCCATGGTTGGCATGTGGCATCTGTACAACATTGGTGCGTTGCCGCCGATGGCCCTGCTCATCAAAAACGCCATTATTACCCTGCCGTTTACGTTGACCTCGATTTTGTTTATCCAGACGTTAAGCCCCATGGTGATCTCTTACCGTTCACGCGAAAAATCTATTGAGGTTGCACGTCATAAAGCGCTGCGCGCCATGAATATCGCGTTTGGCGTCCTGTTCGTTACCGTCTTTTTCTATGCGGTTTCCTTTACCCTGGCGATGGGGCATGACGAAGCGGTAAAAGCCTATGAGCAGAATATTTCCGCTTTAGCGATTGCGGCGCAATTTATTAGCGGCGATGGCGCTGGCTGGGTCAAAGTGGTCAGCGTGATTCTGAACATCTTTGCCGTGATGACCGCCTTCTTCGGCGTTTACCTGGGGTTCCGTGAAGCGACGCAAGGCATCGTGATGAATATCCTGCGCCGCAAAATGCCCGCCGAGAAGATCAATGAAAATCTTGTACAGCGCGGCATTATGCTTTTCGCCATTTTGCTGGCCTGGAGCGCGATTGTGCTCAATGCGCCGGTACTGAGCTTCACCTCTATTTGTAGCCCTATCTTCGGTATGGTGGGCTGTTTAATTCCGGCATGGTTGGTCTACAAGGTGCCTGCATTGCACAAATATAAAGGCGCCTCGTTGTACCTGATTATTATTACCGGTCTGCTGTTATGTGTTTCTCCGTTCCTGGCATTCTCTTGATATACCTGAGATTAAGGTTGTTGTTATGTTTGAATCTAAAATAAATCCACTGTGGCAACGTTTCATCCTGGCCGTACAGGAAGAGGTAAAACCGGCGCTGGGGTGTACTGAGCCTATTTCACTGGCGCTGGCGGCAGCGGCAGCGGCGGCTGAACTTGACGGCACAGTTGAACGCATTGACGCGTGGGTTTCGCCCAATCTGATGAAAAATGGTATGGGCGTTACCGTTCCAGGAACAGGCATGGTAGGTCTGCCGATTGCCGCGGCGCTTGGTGCGTTGGGCGGCGATGCGAAAGCCGGGCTGGAGGTGCTGAAAGGTGCTTCTGATAAAGCGATTGCAGATGCAAAAGCGATGCTGGCCGCCGGAAAGGTCTCGGTGATGTTACAGGAACCGTGTCACGATATTCTCTTCTCGAAGGCGAAAGTTTACGGCGCCGGGAGCTGGGCGTGCGTCACGATCGTTGGCGATCACACGAACATTGTGCGTGTAGAAACCGACAAGGGCGTGGTGTTTGCGCAGGCAGATAATGCGCAGGGAGAAGAAAAGGCTTCGCCACTGGAGGTTCTGTCTCACACCTCGCTGGAAGAGATCCTGACGTTTGTGAATGTGGTACCCTTTGACGCCATCCGTTTTATTCTGGATGCGGCAAGGTTAAATGGCGCCCTGTCTCAGGAAGGCCTGCGTGGTTCCTGGGGGCTGCATATCGGCTCGACGCTGGCAAAACAGTGCGATCGTGGCCTGTTGGCGAAAGATCTTTCCACGGCGATTTTGATCCGTACCAGTGCGGCGTCAGATGCGCGAATGGGCGGCGCGACATTGCCTGCGATGAGTAACTCCGGTTCCGGCAATCAGGGGATCACCGCCACGGTGCCGGTCATGGTGGTGGCTGAACATGTTGGCGCAGATGATGAGCGTCTGGCGCGCGCACTGATGTTATCGCATCTGAGCGCTATCTATATTCATCATCAGCTTCCGCGTTTGTCAGCGCTATGCGCAGCAACTACGGCGGCGATGGGCGCGGCGGCGGGTATGGCGTGGCTGATAGATGGCCGTTATGACACTATCGCTATGGCTATCAGCAGCATGATTGGCGATGTCAGCGGGATGATTTGCGACGGCGCGTCGAACAGCTGTGCGATGAAAGTGTCTACCAGCGCGTCGGCAGCGTGGAAAGCCGTACTGATGGCGCTGGACGATACGGCAGTGACTGGAAACGAAGGGATTGTGGCGCACAACGTCGAACAATCTATTTCGAATTTGTGTTCGCTGGCGTGCCGTTCAATGCAGCAGACCGACAAACAAATCATTGAGATCATGGCCAGTAAAGCGCATTAATGATAGCGCCCCGGCGTGATGTCGGGGCGTGGTGTTGCCCGATAGCGTTGCGCTTATCGGGCCTGGCTGTCGTAGACCGGATAAGGCGTTTGCGCCGACATCCGGCAGGGTTATTCAGGCTGCGGCCTCTTCTTCTGCCAGCCGGACTTCGGCGTCCGCCACAATGGCTTCCAGTTCGGTTAGCATGTCTTCATAGCCCAGATGTACAGTGGCGCCCATTGCCTCCTGTACGGCAGGTTTTACCGCGGACTGACGCTTCTTCGCCGATTTTTTGCTCATCTTACGACTCCTTTGCTGGCTGGCTACACCGGCAAATCTACCAGTAATGCACGTAGTGGCGTATCGGCAACCAACGTAATGTTAGGTTCATCACGAATAAATGCGCCATCTCCGCAGGTTAACGCCTCACGCGCTTCATTGTGGGCGACCACGTGAAACGTACCGTGAATCGATTGTAAATAAGCGCGCGGTCCGTGGAGCTGAAAAGGGAGCGATTCGCCTTTTTCCAGCGTAATGTGATGTATCCAGACTTGCTGGCGTAGTTGTAAGCTGTTTTGCTCGCCATCGGGCGACGCAAGAAGCTGTTGTTGTGTTGTCGACAGCGTGGTTTTTTGCACCAGGGCGTTTTCCCGTTCAGGGCAGGCATCCATCCATAGCTGCATACGGGTTAATGGCTTAACTTTGCTGAGATTATGCTCGCTATAGCTAATACCAGGCTGCGCGGCGAGGAGTAACGCTTCACCCGCGGTAGCCTGTATATGATTGCCATCGCTGTCGCGGTATTCCGCTTCACCGTCCAGAATAAGATTTAAAATATCTACCTTTGGATAAGTCCGGGGTTGAAAAGAAGCGCCTGGTGCCAGTACTTCCTGGTTTAGAACACGCAGCGAAGCATAGCCCAGCAGCGCAGGATCGAAGTAATGTCCAAAGGAGAAGGTATAGCGGGCCTGCAGCCATCCATAGTCTGCATGTCCGCATTGTTTGGCTGTTCGGGTGGTAATCATCTTATTAACCTCTCTTTACTTCCTTTTATGTTAAGGGGCTGGACGCTGCATTGTTAGCCAGATATTCTGCCCAGTATGTTCAAATTTCCTGAATGAGAGCGATATGGCTAAAGAGAGGGCGCTAACGCTTGAAGCATTACGTGTGATGGACGCCATTGACCGCCGCGGCAGTTTTGCCGCGGCGGCGGATGAGCTGGGCCGGGTGCCGTCCGCGCTAAGTTACACCATGCAGAAGCTGGAAGAAGAGTTGGACGTTGTGCTGTTCGACCGCTCCGGCCATCGCACAAAATTCACCAATGTCGGGCGTATGCTGCTGGAGCGTGGCCGGGTTTTGCTGGAGGCGGCAGATAAGTTGACCACCGATGCCGAAGCGTTGGCCCGCGGTTGGGAAACGCACCTGACGCTGGTTAGCGAAGCGTTGGTACCGACGTCCGCATTCTTCCCGCTGATTGACCGGCTGGCTGCGAAAGCCAATACGCAGCTTTCACTTATTACTGAAGTGCTGGCGGGGGCATGGGAGCGGCTTGAGCAGGGGCGGGCGGATATCGTCATCGCCCCGGATATGCACTTTCGATCGTCATCGGAAATTAACGCCCGTAAATTGTATACGCTCAAGAATGTGTATGTCGCCGCGCCTGACCATCCGATTCATCAGGAGCCGGAACCGCTTTCGGAAGTGACGCGGGTAAAATATCGCGGCGTCGCGGTGGCAGATACCGCTCGCGAACGTCCGGTATTAACGGTGCAATTACTGGATAAACAGCCGCGTCTGACGGTAAGCACGATTGAAGATAAACGTCAGGCGTTGCTGGCCGGGCTTGGCGTCGCCACTATGCCGTATTCAATGGTGGAACAGGATATTGCCGAAGGGCGTTTACGCGTTGTTAGCCCGGAGTCAACCAGCGAAATCGATATTATTATGGCCTGGCGGCGCGACAGTATGGGTGAGGCAAAATCCTGGTGCCTGCGGGAGATTCCTAAGCTATTCGCTGGAAAATAGTAGCGCGGCGCTTTAAAAACGGCGCCGCACCGCTATCAGGAAAAACGTTTCGGGTCGGGGCCGAAGCGGTTGTCGCCCGGTGTACCGCTCTGGCAGTTGAAAGCGATGATGATCAGCCAGCCAATAACGGGAATGAGCAGCAACAATAGCCACCATGCTGAGCGGTCAGTGTCATGCAAACGACGAAATTGTACGGCCCACCAGGGTAAAAAGATCAGCACGCCGTAAAGGGTGGTTAGCACGCCTTCACCTCCGGCACGCTGCCAGCCGAGCATAGCGTCCAGCACGCCCAGCACGAAGGTAAAAATGATATTGACCAGAATAAACATCCAGTATTCTTTGCGTCGCGCACGGCCGCCAAATCCCAGGTAATTTTTTAAAACCTTTAAATACCAATCCATTTTCGCCTCAATAGTCGTTCAATCGCTTGTTTTTAAAGTAATCAAACTAAGAATAGCCGCGAATGAAATGATGGTAAATATTTGCGACGTTAATTAATAAGGCGTCCCGGGGGACGCCTCAAATTAGCCAAACCGCACGTCGCGCCCATGGGGTTCAGTCAAATCCTGCCATGGTCCGAGAGAAATGATACCCGTTGGATTAATGGTTTTATGGCTGCGGAAATAGTGGTGGCGAATATGGTCAAAATTAACGGTCTCAGCAATACCCGGTATTTGATAGATATCGCGCAGGAAACCATACAGATTCAGATAGTCGCTGATTCGGTATTTGTCGCATTTGAAGTGGGTCACGTAAACCGGATCAAAGCGTACCAGCGTCGTCCATAAGCGAATATCCGCCTCAGTCAACCGATCGCCCGTCAGATAGCGGTGCTGTCCCAGAATCTGCTCCAGGCGCGCCAGCGCAGTAAACACCTTTTCGACTGCTTCATCATACGCCTGCTGGCTGGTGGCGAAGCCTGCTTTATATACACCGTTATTAACGTTGTCATAAATCCAGCTATTAAGCTCGTCAATTTTGCTTTGCAGCGCTGGCGGATAATAATCCCCTGCTTTGGCGCCCAGCGCATCGAAGGCGGAGTTAAACATACGAATGATTTCGGCGGATTCGTTGCTGACGATCGTGTGGTTTTTTTTATCCCACAGGACCGGCACGGTAACGCGGCCGCTGTAATGGGGATCGGCATGAAGATACAATTGGTAGAGAAACTCATGCTGATAAAGCGTATCGCCGGTGGCCCCTGGAAAATCGTCACCAAATGTCCAGCCATTTTCCAGCATCAACGGATTAACGACGGAGACCGGAATAAACGGCTCCAGACCTTTCAGTGTACGGAAAATCAGCGTGCGATGCGCCCAGGGACAGGCAAGGGAGACGTACAGGTGGTAGCGATCTTTTTCTGCGGCGAAGCCGCCTTCGCCGGAAGGCCCGGGCGTGCCGTCAGCGGTGAGCCAGTTTCGGAAAGCCGATGCTGAACGCTGAAATTTACCCCCGGAAGATTTGGTGTCGTACCAGGTGTCGTGCCAGACGCCATCGATCAGTTGTCCCATTTCACTCTCCTTCAGATGACAAAAGCGAGGCGCTATTTCCTCGCTTTTTAATTGAGTATAGGTGGCTTACCACTTTTTATTTAACAGACGGTCAAGACTGAACGTGCCTGGCCCGGTCAGTGCCAGCAGTAAGAATCCGCCTGCAATGGTCAGGTTTTTCATAAACATCAGCGAATTTACGCCTTCTGCAAAATTGCTATGGAAGATAAACGCCGTCAGTAGCGTAAAGCCAGCGGTGAAAAGCGCGGTAGTGCGAGTGAAGAACCCCAGCAGAATCGCCAGGCCGCCGCCAAATTCAAGCAGTATGGTAAGTGGCAGCAGGAATCCCGGTACGCCCATGGCTTCCATATACTGTTGTGTGCCTGTGTAAGCGTTAATTTTTCCCCATCCTGCGGTAATGAACAGCACTGGCATTAAAATACGTGCTATCAGTACACCAACATCTTCTAATTTTTTCATTTTATTCTCCAGGCGACCGCTTCGACTGCTGACATTCTTTTCATAAGCAATGGCGCGGCATGACGCTTCACTGTTGTCGATAAGGAGAATCATAAATGTGACTTAAAGAAATTGTTATCAAGGAAAATTGCCAAATTTATTCAAAAAATTTGAGGTGCTGGTGAAAGGTTAACATCGCTGGTAAGCCGCGCCATCAGGTATCAATGAATGATAACCTGATGCCACGATATCGAAAAAGAAAAGAGATTAGCTGCGGAGTTGTTGCTGACGGAGAGTAGTTTTTACCAGGCGCCATGCGCTCCAGATACCCAGCCCGCGTTTCGCCCAGCGTACCAGCATATTAGGATGACGAATGGTCCAGATGGCCATCACGCTGCTGCCGACCAGCGCCCAGGAACGTAGGCTTAATACCGTATTCCAGCCGCGATCATAAGCGCCGGTGGTCTCCAGCCAGTCGCGACGGCTGGCGGACAGATCCAGCCGTTGCTGCTGGATCTGACTGAGAAGCAACGCCTTGCGTTTTTCGCGTTCGCCTTTGCTGCTCACGACTGATCGTCCTCCAGAATTTGTCGGTCATTAGCCAGTTCGTGCCGTGTATGGCGCAACAATGTGGACTGACGTGCTTTACGTAATGTCCAGATGCCGCCAATCAGCGCAAGCGCTAACAGCACTACGGTAGTCGCGATTATGGCGTTCAGGCGGTACTGAGGATCGATAGCCCAGATAATCAGGACCATCAGGCTCATTAAGCCAAACGCAGCGAAGAGCATGGTGAGACCTACCATCAGCAAAAGCTGAAAGAGGTTCGCTTTCTCTTCTTCCAGTTCTACTACCGCCAGCCGTAGCCGGGTTTCCACCATTTCAACAATAATGGTGACAATCCGCTGCCCGATACCCAGTACGCTTTTGCCTGGTCCTTGTGCCTGTCGAGAGTCCGCCATAATTAGCGACGCGTCAGCAGAACGCCCAACACCAGACCGACGGCAGCGCCAATGCCTACCCCGGTCCAGGGGTTTTCGCGCACATAATCATCAGCGCGAGCCGCAGCGACGCGAGTTTGTTTGGCAATAACATCGCCTGTTTCGCCCAGACGGTAGCGGCTCTCTTTCAGCGCGCGTTCGGCTTTACTGCGAATCTTACTCAACTCTTCTTTCGACTTTTCACCCGAAGAGCTCAGCACTTCTTCAAGGGTGTCGGTCAGGGATTTCAACTCAGCGCGCAGATGTTCCGTAGTGTTATCTTTCGACATAGTTTTCTCCAGGTGAGTGAGTATTTACGTTCGGCGTTTACTTAATAGTCTCTGGCCTCAAGTTTTTTTAGCTCATCCTGAGCCTCGGCCAGTTTACGTTCACGTTTGTCTATTTTATCCGCATCGCCTTTTGCTTTTGCCTCGGCTAAATCATGTTGACGCTCGGCTATCTCGCCTTTTTGTTCAGCGATCTTTTTCTGGTGCTCGGCGCGCAGCTTGCTGTCAGTACAATTCGCGCGAACTTCACTGAGCGCTTTGTTCAGCCCCTCAATACGACGCTGATTATTGTGCTTTTCGGCGTAGCTAATTTCCTTTTGTATATCCTGCTCTTTTTCCTGACAAAGCGTATTAGCGTAGCTGCCAGCGCTGAGCATAAAAAACGTGATAGCCAAAGCGATGCGGTATTTCATTCCTGAACTTTCCCTTGTGTTCTGACCCGTTGTCCGGGGAGCGATCCCGATAATAACGCGGTGGGCTAAACACCGCTTTATTAATCATAGTCATTAAACAACGAAATCACCAAAGTGAGTGATATGATTCGGATTCCTGGAGATTAGCCAAAGCGATGTGAGTTTTCCCGTAAGCGAGATAACCACTGTACCGTTTCGTTGTCATCGTCCTGCTGAGCCACGACATAACCGTGTGGGAGTGTTTGATCAAGAACTGCTTTAGCGGCAGCACTTTGCGCAGGGGAATCAAACGTAATGAGCAGCATGTCATTTTTAGGCGTAATGCTTTTAAAAGGGATACCGTTTGCATCCAGATGATGCAAAACGGAAAAGCCGTCCGGCATACTGGCACCCTGATTAATCGCGCGAATGGCCAGCGTCGACTCTTGCTGGCGTAGTGTTGACCACGCCACCATGAGTACGGTCAGCATCAGTAGAAAAGCGCTAATCCAAATAAGTTGTCGGGCTGTTATGCGTGGTTTAAGCATAAATTACCCCCGACTCCCGTACTTCTTTTTCCACAACATAACCAGCGAACCTGCCAGGCCAAAAAAGAGAAGCACCACGGGGAGCAGCATCAGACAGGACATTAACTGATCTTCATACTTCATAAAGACGGGCGTTTTGCCCAGCAGATAACCCAGCGACGTCAGGATAAGCACCCATAATAAGCCACTCATCCAGTTGAAAAACTGAAAGCGCGCGTTATTCAGGCCGGATATGCCGGCAATGGTAGGTAGCAACGTTCTGACAAAGGCGATAAACCGGCCTATCAGTAATGCCGACAGACCGTGTTTATGGAAAAGATGGTGGGCGCGTTGATGATAATGCGCAGGGAGATGGGAAAGCCAGTTTTGTACGGTTCGTGTATTTCCCAGCCATCGGCCCTGGATATAGCTGACCCAGCAGCCCAGGCTGGCAGCGACGGTAAGCAACAAAATGGTTTGTGGAAAACCCATTGCGCCTTTGGCTATCAGTACACCAACCAGAATCAACAAGCTGTCGCCAGGCAAAAAGGCGGCGGGAAGCAGCCCATTTTCCAGGAACAAAATCATAAATAACACAAAATACAGCATGCCAATCATGGACGGATTGGCCAGTGTTTCAAAGTCCTGAGCCCACAGGGCATTCAGCAATTGAGTCAATAGTTCCATTCAGTATTCCTGGAAAATCGGTTAACGTCACGCCGGTAATCTGGGGTTTGCACTACCGCAACATGGTTGGCGTTTTTATTGGCGTTGCGGAAACGGCAAATTCGCGGCCTGAACAATTCCTTGTTAAGTTGTGAAGTAAGCAAGCACTAACACACAAAAATTCAAAATGAATCTAATTGTAACAAAGGTCAACGAAGTCCGTTATAGAAATTACGCGTCGTTGAGCTTTGATTTTGCTTATCGCAAAGGAGGGTGGCGAGAGGATTTACACAGGCTGACACTTTATACTTTATGCTTACCAAGCGCCACGGCAGACGCCGTCTACGCGCCTGTCGTGGTAAAAAATAATTATTTTGTTCCGCCAGTGACAGTATCAAGATGTACGACCGGATTTTCGGCAAATAGATAGCGATCGGCATTAAATTCGAAATCATCGCTGGTTTCATTAAATAACATCTGTTTCGTGTTCTCCAGATGCTGCCACATCGCCACTTTAGCGGCATGTGGATCTTTACGAATCAGCGCGCGCAGAATCTGGTCATGATCGTCGCACCAGTTGTCAACGGTACGTAAGTCGATGTGATCGTGAAGTTTTTTCCAGTAAGGGTTATGTACGCGCTGCGTCCACATCTTATCGACAATGGCAGCCAATGCAGAATTTTGCGTGGCTAGCGCGACCTGAACATGGAATTGCAAATCCCATTCGGAGTCGCGAAAACATTTTTCATTACGCGCTTTTTCCTGGATTTCCATCAGCTTCATGATGTCTTGCTTCGTGACTTGCGTCGCGGCGAACTCGGCGATGTTGCTCTCTATCAACTGTCGCGCCTGAAGTAGTTCGAAAGGGCCATAATTGGCGAATTCCAGCTTTTCATCCGGAACAATATAGTGCCGGGGCTGGTTGGAAATAACATGAATGCCGGAACCTTTACGGACTTCGACATAACCTTCTACTTCCAGCATAATGATCGCTTCACGAACCACGGTACGGCTGACGTTTTTTTCCTCGGCAATAAAACGTTCTGCGGGCAGTTTATCGCCTGGATGATAGAGACCCTGTTCAATACGCGCCTTCAGATCGGCAGCAAGTTGTTGATATAAACGTCGTGGTTCGGTGATTTCCATATGCGCTCCAGGCATGATACGGCAGACTCTATTTGTTATACCACTTTCGTGAAGCTGCCACCACTCGCAACCACGAAAAAACCGTTGGGCCTGAGCTGATTTGGAAGAACGCCCGGTAAGCGTAGCGCTACCGGGCAAGCGCGATCAATATGCGTTGTCGGGCATCAACTTTGTGTTGCCGGGACACTTATCTGACGGGCGGCAGTTGCACTGGCTGGTTTATTTTGCAGAACCGTCCAGATCACTAACGCGCCAAGTAGATCGAACACCGCCAGTACCGCGAACAGCGGGCTAAAGCCGATAGTATCCGCCAGCGCGCCGACGACCAGGGCAAACAGGGTGCTTGCCAGCCAGGCGGACATGCCGGTCAGGCCATTCGCCGTTGCGACTTCATTACGCCCGAAAACATCAGAAGAGAGTGTAATTAACGCGCCAGAGAGCGCCTGATGCGCAAAACCGCCGATACAAAGCAATACAATGGCGACATACGGACTGGTGAACAGACCGATCATCCCCGGACCTATCATTAGCAACGCACCAAGCGTGACGACCATCTTGCGGGAAACGATCAAGTTTACGCCAAACCAGCGCTGGAACAGCGGCGGCAGATAACCGCCAATCACGCAGCCAAGATCGGCAAAGAGCATCGGCATCCAGGCGAACAGGGCAATTTCTTTCAGGTTAAAGCCATAGACCTTAAACATGAATAATGGGATCCATGCGTTAAAGGTCCCCCATGCCGGCTCCGCCAGAAAACGCGGCAGGGCGATGCCCCAGAACTGGCGGTTACGCAGAATTTGTAAGGCGGACATTTTTTTCGCATTGTGGGTCTGATGCTGTGCTTCCTGACCATTAATGATGTAATCGCGCTCTTCGTCGGTCAGCTTTTTTTGGTCGCGGGGATGCTTATAAAAGACCAGCCATGACATCGCCCAGATAAAACTCAATACGCCGGAGATCATAAATGCCATCTGCCAACTGTGCATCACAATTGCCCAGACGACCAGCGGCGGCGCGATCATCGCGCCGATGGAGGACCCAACGTTAAAGTAACCCACAGCGATGGAGCGCTCCTTCGCCGGAAACCACTCGGAGCTGGCTTTTAGGCCCGCAGGGATCATGGCGGCTTCCGCTGCGCCAACCGCGCCGCGCGCCAGCGCCAGACCGCCCCAACTTCCCGCCAGCGCGGTGGCGCCGCAAAATACGGCCCATGCGATAGCGAAAAATGCGTAACCGATTTTTGTACCCAGAATATCTAATACGTAGCCTGCGACCGGCTGCATAACGGTATAGGCCGCAGAATAAGCTGCAATGATATAAGAATACTGCTGGGTAGAGATGTGTAACTCTTCCATCAGCGTCGGTGCTGCTGCCGCCACCGTGTTTCGCGTCAGGTAGCCCAGTACGGTGCCCAGCGTCACCAGCGCTATCATATACCAACGTAACCCTTTAATTTTACGCATCTAAAACCTCATCGTTTTGTTATTTCCGCAAGGAACGCGGCTATTTTCCTGCTCGCGGAGGATGTCCATTAACGAAGGGGGATCGGACAAAATCCGCTATGCCACGACTCTGCCATCAAGTCACTGTGCTGATTCGGTTTCCGTACCGGTCAATTCGATGGCGGCGCCATCGATAATGTTGCATTCCATCGGCTTACCTATTGCGACGGCAGAACGATAACTTGTCATACAACTTTAAAAGGTGAGTGACATCACAAATGTTTTAATCTTCGTGTGGTTATCAGTTGGTTCCAGAAAAACCCGTTCTGATGCGGGTTAGTAAGCGATTTTCCGGTTGATAGACGTTTTATTTGTTAATGTTTATTGATCTATCTCACGAAAAGTTGTTCGGCATAGAGAAATTGGTGTGATAACTTTGGCACTATTAAGACATAACCAGTCTGCTGCTCTTGTTGATGAGGATGATGACCATGACGCCGTTTATGACCGACGATTTTTTACTGGATACTGAGTTTGCCCGCCGTCTGTACCATGATTATGCAAAGGATCAGCCGATTTTCGATTACCACTGCCACTTACCGCCGCAACAGATTGCCGAAAATTACCGTTTTAAAAATTTGTATGATATCTGGCTAAAAGGTGACCATTACAAATGGCGCGCAATGCGCACTAATGGCGTACCAGAACGGTTGTGTACCGGCGATGCGTCAGATCGGGAGAAATTTGACGCCTGGGCCACTACCGTTCCGCATACCATTGGCAACCCGTTATACCACTGGACACATCTGGAGCTGCGCCGTCCGTTTGGCATCACCGATAAACGACTTTCTCCGGCTACCGCTAACGATATTTGGGCACGGTGCAACGCGCTGCTGGGTCAGGAGACGTTCTCTGCACGCGGTATCATGCGGCAGATGAAAGTAAAAATGGCCGGTACGACTGACGATCCGGTCGATTCGCTGGCATACCACGCCGCGATCGCGAAAGACGATACCTTTGACATTAAAGTGTTGCCGAGCTGGCGACCGGATAAAGCGTTCAACATTGAACAGGCGACCTTTAGTGACTACATGACCAGACTGGGCGAGGTGGCGGACATCGATATTCGCCGCTTTAGCGATCTGCAAATGGCATTGACTAAACGTCTGGATCATTTTGCCGCGCATGGGTGTAAAGTCTCTGACCACGCGCTGGACGTGGTCGTGTTTGCAGAAGCCAGCGAGGCTGAACTGGACAGTATTCTGGCGCGCCGTCTGGTGGGAGAAACGCTGAACGAGCGCGAAGTGGCGCAGTTTAAAACCGCTGTGCTGGTTTTTCTCGGCGCGGAATACGCCCGTCGCGGCTGGGTACAGCAGTATCACATTGGCGCTCTGCGTAATAACAATCTTCGTCAGTTCACATTGCTGGGGCCGGATGTGGGCTTTGACTCCATTAATGACCGTCCGATAGCGGAAGCGTTATCTAAATTACTCAGCAAGCAGAACGAACAGAATCTGCTGCCGAAAACCATTCTCTACTGCCTGAACCCGCGCGACAATGAAGTAATCGGTACTATGATCGGTAATTTTCAGGGCGAAGGGATGCCCGGCAAAATGCAGTTTGGTTCCGGCTGGTGGTTTAACGATCAGAAAGACGGCATGGAGCGCCAGATGACGCAACTGGCGCAGTTGGGCCTGTTGAGCCGCTTCGTCGGTATGCTGACCGATAGCCGCAGTTTCCTGTCCTATACCCGCCACGAGTATTTCCGCCGCATTCTCTGCCAGATGATTGGTCGTTGGGTTACTGCGGGCGAAGCGCCGGCTGATATCCAGTTACTGGGCGAGATGGTGAAAAATATTTGCTTTAACAATGCGCGTGACTATTTCGCCATTGAACTGAACTAAGGTCTGGGGTTGATATGCAATACATCAGGATCCACTCGCTGGATAACGTTGCGGTAGCGCTGGCTGATTTAGTGCAAGGTACGCCAATAAGCGTTGATAACCAAATCGTGATGTTACGCCAGGATGTCGTGCGTGGACATAAATTTGCTTTACGTGATATGACTGCGGGTGAAAATGTTATTAAATATGGTCTACCGATCGGTCATACGCTGACGGATGTCGCTGCGGGAGAACATATTCATGCGCACAACACCCGCACTAATCTGAGCGATGTGGATGCGTATCGCTATCAACCTGATTTCCATACGCCACAGATACAGCCTGCGGATCGGGAGGTTCAGATCTATCGTCGCGCTAATGGTGACGTCGGCGTACGTAATGAGCTGTGGATTTTGCCGACCGTAGGTTGCGTTAACGGTATTGCGCGCCAGATCCAGACGCGTTTTTTACAAGAGAGCCACGACGCGAAAGACATCGATGGCGTCTTCCTGTTTAGCCACACTTACGGTTGCTCTCAATTGGGCGATGACCATATTAACACCCGTACCATGCTACAAAATATGGTACGCCATCCGAACGCAGGCGCGGTGTTAGTGGTTGGTCTGGGGTGTGAAAATAACCAGGTCGACGCGTTTCGTGAAACATTAGGCGAGTTTGACTCTGAGCGCGTGCATTTTATGATTTGCCAGCATCAGGACGATGAAGTTGAGGCGGGCGTTGAGCATCTTCATCAGCTTTACAGTGTAATGCGCCACGATAAACGCGTACCTGGCAAACTGAGCGAGCTAAAATTTGGTCTGGAGTGCGGCGGTTCGGACGGACTGTCAGGGATTACTGCCAACCCGATGCTGGGACGATTCTCCGATTATGTGATCGCTAACGGCGGCACTACGGTATTGACGGAGGTGCCGGAGATGTTCGGCGCTGAGCAATTGCTGATGAGCCACTGCCGTGATGAAGAGACATTTAGCAAGCTGGTGGCAATGGTGAATGACTTTAAGCAATATTTCATCGCTCATGGCCAGCCAATCTATGAAAACCCGTCGCCGGGCAACAAAGCGGGCGGGATCACCACGCTGGAAGATAAATCTCTGGGCTGCACTCAGAAAGCGGGCTCCAGTCAGGTCGTTGACGTGCTGCGCTACGGAGAACGCCTGAAAAAGACCGGCCTGAATCTGTTAAGCGCGCCAGGTAACGACGCCGTGGCGACCAGCGCGTTGGCTGGGGCGGGATGCCATATGGTGCTGTTCAGTACGGGACGGGGAACGCCTTATGGCGGATTTGTCCCCACGGTAAAAATCGCGACCAACAGCGAACTGGCAAGCAGAAAAAAACACTGGATTGATTTTAACGCCGGACAACTCATTGACGGAAAAGCAATGCCGCAACTCGTCAATGAGTTTGTGGATACCATTGTTGAGATTGCCAATGGTAAGCTGACGTGTAACGAGCGTAATGATTTCCGCGAGCTGGCAATCTTTAAGAGCGGCGTCACCTTATAAAACGTGCCAGATGGCGACGCAGGCCGGGCAAGCGAGGCGCCTCCGGCAGATCTGCAGGATAGCACGCGCTATCCTGCATCAATAATGACTTAGCTGCGCAGGGCATTATTCGCCAGGCGCTCGTCCTCAGCCTGACAGGCTGCTGCCGTGAACAGAACATCGGTAGACGAGTTCAGCGCCGTTTCGCACGAATCCTGCAGTACGCCGATAATAAAGCCGACCGCTACCACCTGCATTGCGATATCGTTCGGGATACCAAACATATTGCACGCCAGCGGAATCAGTAGCAATGAACCTCCTGCGACCCCGGAGGCGCCGCAAGCGCATAGCGACGCTACCACGCTCAGCAGCAGCGCGGTGAGGAGATCCACCGGTATGCCTAACGTATTCACCGCCGCTAATGTCAGCACCGTAATCGTAATTGCCGCGCCGGCCATATTGATAGTAGCGCCCAGCGGAATGGAAACGGAGTAGGTGTCTCTGTCCAGATTCAGTTTTTCGCACAGCGCCATATTGACCGGGATATTGGCGGCGGAGCTACGCGTAAAGAAGGCGTACACGCCGCTTTCACGCAGGCAGGCAAATACCAGCGGATAAGGGTTGCGACGAATTTTCCAGAAGACCAACAGCGGGTTGACCACCAGAGCAACCAGCAGCATACAGCCAATCAGGACGACCAGCAGTTGCGCATAGCCCCACAAAGTAGAGAAACCAGTCGTTGCAAGCGTTGACGAAACCAGACCAAAAATACCAATTGGTGCAAAACGGATCACCAGTTTCACCATAAAGGTTACGGCGTTGGACATATCGTTCACAAGATTCTTCGTGGTTTCATTGCCATGACGAAGCGCGAATCCCAGGCCGACTGCCCAGACCAGTATTCCGATATAATTGGCGTTCAGCAGCGCATCAATGGGGTTTGACACCATACTCATCAGCAGGCCACGCAGGACCTCAACAATACCAGACGGCGGCACAATATCCTGTGCGCTGCTGGACAGATGCAGTGTTGAAGGGAAGGCGAAGCTGAACACGACTGCCGCCAGCGCGGCTGAAAAAGTGCCTAACAGATAAAGGAAGAGAATCGGGCGGATATTGGTCTTTTGACCATGCTGGTGGTTGGCGATTGAGGCCATCACCAGCATCAGCACCAGAACAGGAGCAACCGCTTTTAAGGCGCCGACGAAAAGAGTGCCCAGCAAGCCAACCGCTTCCGCCGCAGGTCTGGAAATCCATGCCAGTAAAATCCCCAGTACCAGACCCACTAAAATTTGTTTAACCAGGCTGCCCTGCGCTAAACGCTGCAGTAGCCCTGATGCATGTTGCGTAGCCATTTCATGTTCCTTGTATTGTGTTGCTGCTCATCCACTGCACGCTCTAACGGCGCATCTTTCAGGATGTAACAAAGTGTTTGCCTGGTTGAGTATAAAGAAAGTTGAAGGTTCGGGAAGCGAAATATCCTGGATTTTTTGCTGTGATCATATTTTATAACTTTATATTAACAGGATTGTGACATGTTAAACAAAAACGCCCGGCAGATAGGCGCCGCCGGGCGTTAATAACAGAGCAGGTTACTGCGATAAGGGCTTATTGCGCACGCAGTTTCTTGTCGCGCTGATGGTTAACCCAGGCGTTAACCACCAGCGTAACGATCAGAATGCCGAATACGACGCTCAGTGAAATCGCGATAGGAATATGGTAGAAGTCGACAATCAGCATCTTAATGCCGATAAAGACCAGAATGACCGCCAGACCATATTTCAGCATCGAGAAGCGTTCCGCCACGCCGGACAGCAGAAAGTACATTGCACGCAGACCCAGGATAGCGAACAGGTTTGAAGTCAGCACGATGAACGGGTCGGTGGTGACCGCAAAGATCGCCGGAATACTGTCAACGGCGAAAATAACGTCGCTAAACTCAACCATAATCAGCACCAGCAACAGCGGTGTGGCATAAAGCAGGCCGTTTTTGCGTACAAAAAAGTGCTCGTTCTCGATCGTATCGGTCATGCGCAGATGACCGCGCAGCCAGCGTACCATTGGTTTTTCGCCAATACCGGATTCGTCTTCTTTCGCCAGCGCCATTTTTACGCCGGTAAACAGCAGGAAGGCACCGAACACGTACAGCAGCCATTCGAACTGGGCGATGAGCCAGGTACCGGCAAAAATCATAATCGTACGCAGAACAATCGCGCCAAGTACCCCATACACCAGCACCCGACGTTGCAGTGCCGGAGGGACGGAGAAATAGCTAAACAGCATCAGCCAGACAAAGACGTTATCCACGGCCAGCGACTTCTCAATCAGATAGCCGGTGAGGAATGCCAGTGCCTGCGGGTCAGCGACCGCGCGCCCTTGTGTTTCCGCCAGATACCACCAGAAAGCGGCGTTAAACAGGAGCGAGAGCGTTACCCACAGGATTGACCATCCCGCCGCCTGTTTCATCGACATGGCATGTGCGCCGCGGCGCCCCTGTAATAACAGGTCGATGGACAGCATTATCACCACAACAACCGCGAATCCACCCCATAATAACGGCGTACCGACAGTATTCATTATTTCTCCCCATGCAAAAAAAAACGGCTAACGCCGAATGACATTAGCCGCTGCTTTTATGCATAGACCTTGCCATTCGGCAAGGTCTCACTTACAACGATAAAGGAATACGCTGGCGTATTCCTTTATCGTTGCCCGGTGACCGGATGTGGTTTTTCACACATCGTAATGACGATCGACCGACAATGAAGTTACTCCCCTTTGCGCGTAACAAAGTATGACAGGCCATGCGGAGAGTCAATGGCCTGTAACATATGATTTACATAATTTTACGCAGAAAGGGAAGGCATAAAATCGTCCGCCGGGAAGATGACTCCGGTTTGGCGACGTATTTCTGTTAGCCATTTTGCTGTAGCGCGACTTAGCGACAATCCCGGGTGCTCCACGGCGTGATTTTCAATAAGATGGGCAAATGTCTCCGCCTCATACAGCATAGTATTAATATGCTGAGGCTGGGTCAGATCCTGTATCAGCGCGCCGCGCGGCGCAAAGCACACTTTCTGGCATTCCGACAGCTTTTCAATCACCAGCGACCCCGCCTCGCCCTGAATTTCGCTGGCCAGCACGGAGTCACTGACTTTGGAATGCTGTAGCGTGACGCTAAAATCACCGTAATCCATTATCACGACACCGTGCGCATCCACTCCGCTTTCCAGCAAATTTGCCGATGCCTGAACGCTGCGCGGCTCGCCCCACAGTGCTATTGCCGACGCCAGACAGTAATACCCGATATCCATAATCGAACCATTGGAGAAGGCCGGATTAAACGTATTCGGATTTTCACCGTTCAGATAGCGCTGATAACGTGAAGAGTACTGGCAGTAATTTAGTAATGCTTTATGCATTCTGCCGATTTTCGGCAACGATTCCCGCAACAGCAGGAAATTGGGCAGGCAGGCGGTTTTAAAGGCTTCAAACAGCACTCGCTGATTGGCGCGCGCGCAGGCGATAGCGGCATCAACCTCCGCCAGGTTAGAAGCCAGTGGTTTTTCGCATATGACATGTTTTTTATGCTGCAAAAAGCGCTGCGTCTGGGAGAAATGCAGGGAATTCGGGCTGGCAATATAAACCGCCTCTATCGCGTCGCTCTGTGCCATGGCTTCCAGCGAAGTAAACAAATGTTCGACGGGATAATCATTAGCAAAAGATTGTGCCTGTTCAAGACTGCGGGAATAAACGGCGGTAAGTCTGAACTTGCCCGTTTCGTGGGCAGCGTCGACAAACTGGCGAGTGATCCAGTTAGTACCAATTACAGCGAAACGTATCATAAACGTCAGCGGACTCCTGAAAGGGATTTTCGTCAATGTAGCACGCCTTTATGCGCTTGCCAGTGCGCTGTGACGCAATCTGTTATTTTACTGGCGAGAAGGGCACCCGTGTGCGTTATTGGCTCCGATAGTGACAGTAACGCCCAGATATTTAGGCTGACGGCGCAAAATTTTGGCGTCCAGCACTGCGCTGACCCGCGCCAGCTTTTCCCGAAGCCGGGTGTATGTCCCGTGCCTTTTGTTCAGATCCGGCGCGTTAACGCCGATCGCGTCAATGCCATATTGTTGCGCTAACCAGATCGCCCGCTGATTATGAAACGCTTGCGAAATAATTGTAATGCGGTTTTCACCAAATACCTTCCGGGCGCGAACCACGGAGTCCAGTGTGGAGAATCCGGCATAATCACAAAAAATGGCCGCTTCCGGTACACCTTTCGTTATTAGCGCCTGCTGCATTGCCGACGGTTCATCGTACTCTTTTTGGCCATTGTCTCCACTGACTAACAACCACTTTACTTTGCCAGCATGATATAACGCGGCGGCGGTATTTATTCGCCGGATAAAGTATCGATTGCCAGGTTTAGCGCCTAACACCAGACCAACTTCGCGGGCGGGAACGGCCTGAATCGCATTCCATGTCAGATGCTGTGAGGCGTTGACGATAAGCCGGTTGGCGTAGAAAAGCACGCCCCCCGCTGCTACAAGCAGAAAGCACATCCCTGTTAACGTCCGGCGTGTAAAACAGCGACGGCGGATCAAGCGGACACATTGTGAGATCATGGTTTTCGCCCGGTTCCGTTGGTGGTGGATAAGGAATACCCTCCACAGATCCTCATCCTTGACGTGACGGCAGGCAATGAGCGACATGTGAACGCGCCGATTTTATGCCCGCGTCATTAAAAAGATACGGGGAAAGGGGCATTTTCAGAATTTATTGCGCCGACAGCGCCTGGTGCGTTAGCCACAGGCGGGTATCAAACTCCAGCTGATGGTACTGCGGCTCCATATGGCAGCAGAGCTGATAAAAGGCTTTGTTATGCTCTTTTTCTTTCAGGTGCGCCAGTTCGTGAACCACGATCATTCGCAGAAACGGCTCCGGGGCGTTGCGAAACACGGTGGCGACGCGGATCTCCGCTTTTGCCTTGAGCTTGCCGCCCTGGACGCGTGAGACGGCGGTATGCAGCCCCAGCGCATTTTTCAGCACGTGAATTTTGCTGTCATACATCACTTTATTGATGGGGGGCGCGTTGCGCAAAAACTGATTTTTCAGCGCCTGCGTGTACTGATATAACGCTTTGTCAGTGGCGAAATCATGCGCGCCGGGATAGCGTTTTTCCAGCACCGCTCCCAGGCGCTGCCCGGCGATTAAGGTGCGCACCTGGGCAAGGAGGTGTTCCGGATACCCCTGCAGGTAAGGTAGTGAGGTCATCAAAGCTCCATGTTGCTGATAAAAAGTGTATACTCACGCACCCTTTTCAGGGATAACGCTGCAATTTTACCATTCAGGAGGCCCAATGAGCCACGTAGACGACGGTTTCCGTTCACTCACGCTGAAACGTTTTCCGGAAACGGATGATGTTAACCCGCTGCTGGCGTGGGAGGCGGCTGATGAATATCTGCTGCAACAGCTGGATGAGACGGAAATTTGCGGCCCGGTGCTGATCCTGAATGATACGTTTGGCGCGCTGAGCTGCGCGCTGGCGGAGCATTCGCCATACAGTATTGGGGACTCGTATTTAAGTGAGCTCGGTACGCGGGAGAATTTACGCCGCAACGATATTTCCGAGTCCAGCGTGACGTTTCTCGACAGTACGGCTGATTACCCCCAGTCGCCGGGCGTGGTATTGATTAAAGTGCCGAAAACGCTGGCGTTGCTGGAACAGCAGTTACGCGCTTTGCGTAACGTGGTGACAGCGCAAACACGTATTATCGCCGGCGCGAAAGCGCGTGATATTCATACTTCTACGCTGGAACTGTTTGAAAAGGTGCTGGGTCCGACCACGACGACGCTGGCATGGAAGAAAGCGCGACTGATTAACTGTACCTTCAGCGAACCGCCGCTGGCCGACGCGCCGCAAACGCTAAGCTGGAAACTGGATGAGACCGGCTGGACGATTCACAATCACGCTAATGTGTTTTCCCGTACCGGGTTAGATATCGGCGCGCGCTTCTTTATGCAGCATCTGCCGGAAAACCTCGACGGGGAGATTGTCGATCTCGGCTGCGGCAACGGGGTGATTGGCCTGAGCTTACTGGCGAAAAACCCGCAGGCAAACGTGGTATTTGTTGATGAATCGCCGATGGCGGTAGATTCCAGCCGTTTGAATGTAGAAACGAACCTGCCGGAGGCGTTCGATCGCTGTGAATTTATGATCAACAACGCACTCTCCGGCGTTGAACCTTTCCGCTTCAATGCGGTGTTCTGCAATCCGCCGTTTCACCAGAAGCACGCTCTGACCGATAATATCGCCTGGGAGATGTTCCACCATGCCCGCCGTTGCCTGAAAATCAACGGCGAACTGTATATTGTGGCGAATCGTCATCTGGATTATTTCCACAAACTGAAGAAGATTTTTGGTAACTGCGTGACAATAGCGACCAACAATAAGTTTGTGATTCTGAAGGCGGTAAAACTGGGACGCCGCCGTTAACCTGAAAGCGTTTGCCGCCGGATGACGGCACCCGCGCGTTTTATCCGGCCTGTCCGGCGGCCTGATAAGCGCTGCGCCATCAGGCAAAAGCCGTTAAATCTCCAGCGCCAGTCGGGTGCCCTGGGCAATCGCCCGCCGGGCATCCAGCTCCATCGCCACATCGCATCCGCCGATAAGATGGACCGTTTTGCCCGCGGCGCGTAACGGCTCCGCCAGCTCGCGTTGGGGTTCCTGGCCGGCGCAGATCACGACATGATCGACCTCCAGCAATTGCGGTTCACCGCCGATCGAAATATGTAATCCTTTGTCGTCGATCTTCTGGTAACTGACCGCCGGGATCATCTTCACTCCACGCGCCAGTAGCGTGGTACGATGGATCCAACCCGTTGTTTTACCTAAACCGTCTCCTGGTTTACTGGCTTTACGCTGGAGCATCACAATTTGGCGGGGGCTGCGTGCCAGACGCGGGCCTTCCGGACGCAGACCACCCGCCTGGCGCAGGCTGGTATCAATTCCCCATTCGGTACAAAATTCAGCAATGTTTTGGCTGGTAGATTCGCCGTGTTGGCTCAGATACATGGCCGTGTCAAAACCGATCCCGCCGCAGCCGATGATTGCCACCCGCTTACCGACAGGCGTTTTATCACGCAATACTTCCAGGTAGGTCAATACTTTTGAGTGATCGATACCGTCGATCGGCGGACGACGCGGTTCGATCCCGCAGGCGAGGATCACTTCGTCAAACGGCTGAAGATCCGCTGCATTCACCCGCTGGTTCAGTTTCAGCGTAACGCCAGTAACGTCGATCATTCGACGGTAGTAGCGCAGAGTTTCATAAAATTCTTCTTTGCCCGGGATCTGTCTGGCGACAGTAAACTGACCGCCAATTTCACTGTGGGCGTCAAATAATGTGACATGATGGCCGCGCGACGCGGCATTAATGGCGAAAGACAGCCCCGCCGGACCCGCGCCGACAACGGCCAGGTTTTTTTTGCGTATGACCGGCGTTATCGGCATCTGGGTTTCGTGACAGGCGCGCGGGTTAACCAGACAAGAGGTGATTTTGCCGATGAAGATCCTGTCCAGACAGGCCTGGTTACAGCCAATACAGGTGTTAATTTCATTTGCGCGCCCGGATTGCGCTTTAGTAAGAAATTCAGCGTCGGCGAGGAAGGGACGCGCCATCGATACCATATCGGCATCGCCACGCGCCAGGATCTCATTGGCGACCTGCGGATCGTTAATGCGATTTGTTGCAATGAGGGGGACCGACACATGACCTTTAAGTTTACGCGTCACCCAGCTAAAGGCGCCGCGCGGTACCGGCGTGGCGATGGTAGGGATTCGCGCTTCATGCCAGCCGATGCCAGTATTAATGATAGTTGCGCCTGCAGCTTCAATGGCTTGCGCCAGCTGGACCGTTTCGTCGAACGTGCCGCCATTTTCCACCAGATCGAGCATTGACAGGCGGTAGATAATAATAAAGTCGTTCCCTACCCGTTGGCGTACTGTGCGTACGACTTCAACAGCGAAACACATTCGCCGGGCATAATCGCCGCCCCATTCGTCATTGCGCTGGTTAGTTCGTCGCGTGAGAAATTCATTAATCAGATAGCCTTCTGACCCCATCACTTCTACACCGTCATAGCCTGCTTCCCGCGCCAGTTGCGCACAATGCGCGAAATCATCGATTAACCGCAAGATTTCATCATGCGTTAGTTCATGCGGCGTAAAGCGGTTGATCGGCGCCTGAATGGCTGAGGGGGCGACCAGATGCGGTTGATAGCTGTAACGTCCAGTGTGCAGAATTTGCAGCGCGATTTTTCCGCCTTCTGCATGTACGGCATTGGTTATAACGCGATGATGCGCTAACTGGCTGGCATCGTTCAGCATCGCGCCGCCGGTGGTGGTGACGCCGGAAGGGACAGGCGCAATTCCCCCTGAGACGATGAGCGCCACGCCGTGCCGCGCGCGTTCAGCATAAAATGCCGCCAGACGCTCTGCACCGTCAGGATGTTCTTCCAGGCCGGTGTGCATCGATCCCATCAGCACGCGGTTTCTGAGAGTGGTAAAGCCCAGATCCAGTGGGGCGAACAGCGACGAGTAGCTCATAAGCATATCCAGTATGTAAAATTATTGTTATGTGGTCGGATGAGTTACTACTGTAGCCGCCGCGGCGTAAAAGGGAAAAGGGGAATGTAGTGATTGTGATGGGATTCAAAAAAGAGACAGCGCCAGAGAAAAAACATGCCGGATGACGCAGCGCCATCCGGCATGTGTTTAAACTTCTTCCACGCTCACCTGCATTGCCGCCAGCGCGTTACGCGCTGATTTCAGGACCTGTTCGCACAGTTCAATGGTTAGCGTTAGCGGCGGTTCGATACGAATCGTTTTCGAGTTATTCAGCGTGCCGGCAACCAGTACGCGCTGACGGAACATCTCACTGGCAAAACGGTAGCCTGTTTCGTTATCTATGAACTCAATGGCCATTAACATGCCTTTTCCGCGTACATCCTGTACCAGAGTGGGATATTCACGCGCGAGTTGTCGAAAACCATCCAGTAATGTATCGCCTTTTTGCTCCGCCTGGGCCGGAAGGTTTTGTTCCAGCAGAACGTTGATGGTTGCCAGTGCGGCAGCGCAGGCCAACGGATTACCGCCAAAGGTGGTGGTATGCAGGAAGGGATTGTCGAACAGAACTGAAAACACCTCTTCAGTGGCGATGGTGGCGCCAATCGGCATGACGCCGCCACCCAGAGCTTTTGCCAGGCACAGAATATCAGGCTGCACATTTTCATGTTCACAGGCAAACATCTTGCCGGTTCGCCCCATTCCGGTTTGTACTTCATCCAGAATCATCAGAGCGCCGAATTCATCGCAGATCTTACGCACCGCGGTCAGATAGCCTTGCGGCGGCAGGATCACGCCGCCTTCACCCTGAATAGCTTCCAGAATGACGGCTGCTATTTCATCGCCCGTCTTTTTACCTTCATTAAATGCCGTATGCATAGCGTCGATATTGCCAAACGGTACATGGCGGAAGCCAGGCATCAAAGGCATAAACGGTTTACGGAAGGTCGATTTGGCCGTAGCGGAGAGCGCGCCCAATGATTTTCCGTGAAATGCGCCGCTGGTGGCGATAAACGTAAATTTGCCACGTGGTGACTGATACGCTTTTGCCAGTTTTAACGCCGCTTCGACGGATTCGGTGCCGCTGTTACAAAAAAAACTGTACTTGAGTCTGCCTGGCGCCAGCGCCGCCAGTGTTTTTGCCAGCATCGCCCGCAAGGGATCAAGCAACTCCTGACTGTGCAGGGGCTGTTTTGCGAGCTGATTCTGCACGGCGGATACCACAACAGGATTACGGTGCCCCACGTTAAAGATGCCAAACCCGCCAAGACAATCAATAAACTCCTGGCCCTGGGTGTCGACAAGCGTATTCAGACTGCCCGCTTGCCACTCTACGGCTCCGTAATCCCCGCCGGCGGTAACCGATTTTCGGTATTCCAGAAATCCCGGATTTACATGTTCTTTAAAGTAGTCAATCACCTCTCGGTTTAATGCTTTCATTTCGTCGTGAGTTAGCGTTCGCTTCTCAATGAGATTCAGGGCGTGGGCGCTACAGGCCAAAGCCGATGCGCTGGAAGGTAACCTGTTCAAAATAAGCTCCAGGAGGCCGCGTATCACATGATACTAAAGTAAGTATTGCAGGGATTAGGGGGCGCCAAAGGCCATAGCGAAAATCGGGATAAACACCAGGAACACTCACATTAATACAACATTTAATACCACCTGTTAACAAGTGGGTGTATTTTGAGCAGATCTTGTTTTACGGTTTACGGTTTGTTGCGTTAACGGCGCTGCTAAAAAAAAGTGAGCCAGGGCAAGTTTTAGAGAAAAAGATTGTCCCGGCTAAACAATTTCAGAATGAAAATAATTAGCCGGATGAAGTAAAAATCGTACAAATATTAATGATTAATTGCAAATTGCGATCCAGGTCAATTTTAACAACTAAAGATAAATAGATTAGCGCCGAAATAACATCTGATAGAAAAATTAACATCCAGATAACCTGCACAGGACGCTATCATGTCTTCTCATCCCTACGTCAGCCAGCGAAATACGCCGCTGGATGATGATACCACGCTGATGTCCACGACCGACCAGGAAAGCTATATCACGCACGCCAATGACACCTTTGTCCAGGTAAGCGGCTATACGTTAAACGAGTTGCTGGCGCAGCCACATAATCTGGTACGCCATCCGGATATGCCGAAAGCCGCTTTCGCAGACATGTGGTATACCCTAAAGCAGGGTGAACCGTGGAGTGGTATTGTGAAAAATCGCCGTAAAAACGGCGACCATTATTGGGTGCGGGCCAACGCGGTACCGATGGTGCGCGAAGGTCGGGTGACGGGGTATATGTCGATTCGTACCCGGGCCACGGATGACGAGATTGCCGCCGTCGAACCGTTATATAAGGCGCTGAATGAAGGGCGGTGTAACAAGCGTATTCATAAAGGGTTAGTCGTTCGGCGGGGCTGGTCAGGCAGGCTGCCCGCCATGTCTGTTCGCTGTCGGGTGCGCAGCGTCATGGGGCTCATGGCTGTGATATTGGCGGCGGCGCTCTTTTATACGGATGCCTCATGGCTGGCGTTGCTGATGAGCGCGTTGGTGATGCTGGCCGGAGCCGCAATATTTGAATGGCAAATTGTGCGCCCCATTGAAAATGTGGCGACACAGGCGCTAAAAGTCGCGACCGGTGAGCGCAACAGCGTGCAACATCTTAACCGTAGCGATGAACTGGGACTGACGCTAAGAGCGGTGGGACAGCTTGGATTAATGTGCCGCTGGCTGATCAATGATGTATCAAGTCAGGTCTCCAGCGTCAGAAACGGCAGCGAAACACTGGCGAAGGGGAATGATGACCTGAATAAGCATACCCGCCAGACCGTGGAAAATGTTCAGGAAACGGTGGCGACCATGAACCAGATGGCAGAATCCGTCAAACTCAATTCAGAGACGGCTTCCGCTGCGGACAAGCTCTCTATAGCGGCCAGTAGTGCCGCAACCCAGGGAGGCGAGGCGATGGATACAGTCATTAAAACGATGGACGATATCGCCAACAGTACGCAGCGTATTGGCACCATTACTACGCTGATTAACGACATCGCTTTTCAGACAAATATCCTGGCGCTGAATGCCGCGGTAGAAGCGGCGAGAGCGGGCGAGCAGGGGAAAGGGTTTGCAGTGGTTGCCGGCGAGGTTCGCCATCTCGCCAGCCGCAGTGCGAACGCAGCAAACGATATTCGCAAATTAATTGATGCCAGTGCAACAAAGGTGCAGTCAGGCTCCGAGCAGGTTCATGCCGCAGGCCGTACTATGGATGACATTGTGGCTCAGGTACAAAATGTCACGCAGCTTATTGCCCGTATTAGTCAGTCTACTTTGGAACAGACAGATGGACTTTCCAGCCTGACCCGCGCGGTGGATGAGCTGAATCGCATTACCCAGAAAAACGCGGAATTGGTGGAAGAGAGCGCGCAGGTATCGGCAATGGTAAAACATCGCGCCAGCCGGTTGGAGGATGCGGTCACGGTGCTGCATTAATACCGTTTAATTTTACGCTACCGCTGTAATGATGTCCGCCTGGCAGCAAGTTGCTTACCGGGCGGACACGTTCTGAGAGAGGAAATCTGCTGGCTGATAGGCGGCTTTCATCTACCTATTAATGGGTGTCTTATCCTGTAATTAATGAGTAATGATTAACCATTCAGTCTGTTTCTTTCATTATAAGTCACAATTTATACCACTATTAGCTCAATTTTTTTACGAACGATAAAATATAATTATTAATAATGCTTTGAAATAAAAAACGATCAATATCATAAAGTTAGTAACATTTCTGCCGATAAATCTTCCTGTATGAGGATATGCATTCCCAGGGAGAAAATATGTTTTTGCATAACATTAAAATACGTTCGAAATTATTTATTGCCTTTGGTTTATTCATTGTACTTATGGTGGTGAGTTCCGCTTTGTCTTTGTTCAGCCTCGATCGGGCTAATACGGGGATGCAGAACATTATTGCCAATGACTATCCCACCACGGTGAAAGCTAATCTGTTGATTGATAATTTTAATGATTTCATCATCGCGCAGCAGCTTATGTTACTGGATGAGGAAGGGCGCTGGAGCCAGAGCTCGCAGAAAGAACTGGATGAGATAAGCCAGCGTATTTCGGCGTTACTGGATGAGCTTTCCAGACATCGTCATGATGCGGCTTCGCAAAAAATCATTACTGAAATCCGTGAAGCGCGCCAACAGTACCTGGAATCGCGATTCCGCATTTTACGGGATATCCAAAGCCATAATCGTCAGGCGGCCATTCAGGAGATGATGACTAAAACGGTACAGGTACAAAAGATCTATAAAGATAAAGTCCAGGAACTTATCGCCGTTCAGGATGCGCAGATGCAACACGCAGGTGTACAGGTCGAAGGAGATTTTAAAACGAATCGGACACTGTTAATCACTTTAGCGCTGATAAGCATCGCCGCCGGAAGTGTTATGGGATGGTATATCGTGCGCTCCATTACCCAACCGCTTGATGAAGCAGTACGTTTTGCTGAAGCGATTGCCGATGGCGATCTGACCCGTCATATCACCACCAACGATAAAGATGAAACCGGTGTCCTGTTACAGGCATTAATGGCGATGAAGACGCGTCTTCTGGAGATTGTACAGGAAGTGCAAAACGGTTCGGAAAGTATCTCGACGGCGGCGGCGCAAATTGTTGCCGGCAACCAAGATTTGGCGGCCCGTACTGAAGAGCAGGCCAGCTCTGTTGAAGAAACGGCGGCATCGATGGAACAAATTACCGCCACCGTTAAAAATACGGCTGACCATACCAGCGAAGCGACAAAACTGTCTGCGGGTGCCGCCAGTGTGGTGAAAAACAACGGTGAGATGATGAATCAGGTGACGCAGAAAATGCGTGTCATTAACGATACGGCAAATCGTATGTCAGATATCATCAATATCATTGATTCCATTGCCTTCCAGACCAATATTCTGGCGCTGAACGCGGCGGTTGAGGCGGCGCGCGCGGGCGAGCATGGACGCGGTTTTGCCGTTGTCGCAGGGGAGGTTCGCCAGTTGGCGCAAAAGAGCGCTTCGTCGGCCAGCGAAATCCGTAATCTGATTGAAGATTCGACCAGCCAGACCCAGGAGGGGATGCAACTGGTGGAGAAAGCCAGCGATCTGATTAATGGTATGGTGGATAACGTCGAAGAGATGGATGTCATCTTGCGTGAAATTGGGCAAGCCAGCCGCGAGCAAACCGATGGTATTTCGCAGATTAACAGCGCGATTGGCCTGATTGACGCCGCCACGCAACAAAACTCTTGTCTGGTAGAAGAGTCTGTTGCCGCCGCGGCGTCGCTGAACGAACAGGCGCTACATTTAAAAGAGTTGGTTAATGTGTTCCGCGTCCGGGAAGAGGACGTTCAGCCAGCTTAATCCAGTTCGGTGATCTCCAGCGCCGCGCGATCAATCACGCCGATAATGCGTTTGATTTGCGCGTCGTTGATATCGCTGTGGTTTATCCGCAGATCCAGTACGGCCTTGAAGTTATCCAGCGCCCGCTTCATCTGCGGATTTTTACGTAACTCCATACCGACACAGCGTGCTTTTGTTCGCGCCTGAATATGCGCCAGATGTTCGCGATTTTCATCAAGCCATTGCGCGCCCCTCTCAGTAATCGCGATTTTCTTCCGCCCGCCTTCTTCGTCGCTAATAGTGATGAACTGCTGGTCCTGTAAAAAATCCAGCGTTGGGTAGATCACGCCAGCGCTTGGCGTATAGTTTCCCCCCGTCAGGTTTTCTATCGCTTTAATTAATTCATAGCCGTGGCTGGCGTCGCGGGTCAGGATATCAAGAATGACCAGCCGAAGTTCACCGTGGCCAAAAAAGCGCTGACGGCGGCCACCGCCCCGCCCATGGCGACCACAGCCGCGCCCGTGAAGGTGTTCGCTGTCGCAACTGGCACTCTCATGCTGATGTGCGTCATGGCAGTCTTCATGCTGATGTTCCCGACCTTTACAGCAGCCGTCATGTTTATGATCCCGGTTTTTGCAACACCCTTCATGTTGATTTTGCATCATTGCCTCCTGTTTGTTTAGATATATCTAATTTATATCTAAATAAGAAGTGTTAGCAAGGTTGATTTTTATTAATGAGATAATGTTATGATTTGTAATGGATTATTTTTGGTTGCGAGGAAAGTGCTCTACAACAAGGCTATCAAAAAAGAGTTGCATTTTCTCTTATTAACAATCATTATCATTTAAGAATTTGATTCCGATATATCGAATTACTTTGCGAAGGCAACAAATGACAACATCATCCCTACGTTACCCACAACGTGTTCGTAATGAACTGCGTTTTCGCGAGTTGACCGTCCTACGGGCAGAGCGTATTAGCGCGGCTTTTCAGCGTATCGTGCTTGGCGGCGATGCTCTGGACGGTTTTACGTCCCTGGGCTTTGACGATCATACGAAAGTCTTTTTCCCTGAGCCCGGCAGCCGCTTTACGCCTCCGGCAGTAACAGCGGAAGGCATTATCTGGGGGGACGGCGTTCGTCCGGCCTCCCGGGATTACACGCCGTTATATGATGAAGCGCGTCGTGAGCTGGCGCTGGATTTCTTCATTCATGCTGGCGGCATGGCCAGCCGCTGGGCTCTGGAGGCGTGTGAGGGCGATACACTGACCATTGGCGGGCCTCGCGGTTCACTGGTGGTGCCGGAAGACTATGCCTGTCAGGTGTATGTCTGCGATGAGTCTGGTATGCCTGCGCTGCGTCGTCGCCTGGAGGTGCTTAGCCGTCTGCCTGCGCGTCCCGACATAATGGCGCTGGTGAGCATTCAGAATGCGGCATATCAGGATTATCTTGCCCATTTGACTGACGTTGCTGTGGAATATGTTGTTGGCGGTGATGAACAGGCAATACAGACGCGCCTGTCGCAGATGGCCATACCCAATTCAGACTATTTCATCTGGATCACTGGCGAAGGAAAAATGGTGAAACGTTTAAGCCAGCGCTTTGAAAATGGGTTCGACCCACAACTGGTTCGTGCGGCAGCTTATTGGCATCGTAAATAGGGGGGAGAGGGTGTTAATCGCCTGGCCTCACACCTCAAAGATGGACGAAACTCTGTGATTTAATAAACATAGTGGTATCGGACACATCTTCGGTTGCCGGGGCCGTCAGGTTGGAACGCTTTCAGGCAGTGCTCGTGCTCGCCGTAACGTAAGGCGTGATACGTTGGTGCTGATGGAACATTGAGCGAGGCGGGTAAATGGCCTGTGTTGCTTGCGTTACTGAATCCGCAGGAAGACGAAAAAAAGCCCTATGACTGTTAAGGATGGCCGCTCATTGAGATTAATTGAGCAGCCGTCATAATCTCCCTAATTAATTGATGCTTGCGGCGTGTTGCTTCGCTTTTTCTATGGCGTGCGTGTCAAATATATACTGCTCGTAATTATCGGTTATATCTTTCACTCTGTATATTTTCCAGCGGCCATCCTCTTTTATCAGGTATACACCGATTTGGTAAGTTTTATTGTTTTCACAACCTAACCAGACGTTAACATACTTACCGCCAAAATAATCCTTAGCATCACCCACCCTTAAGCGCGGTATCCAGTCAGCGGCATAGTCTTGTGCGTATGTGTAATAATCAGAACCAACGATTTCCTGCTCATAAATATATGAAATGACGCTCAATTGATTTAGTGTCTCTTGAGCAACGTAATCTTTCATCTTTTCGGGATCTGGTTTTATTTTCCCTGTGCTATTAGCATAAACATTTAAATAATACGAGTAAAAATCAAATACCCGTTTCTGTGCCTGTTCAGGATGCGAACTGCATGCTGAAAGTAGAGAGATAAATAAAATCGCAATGAAAGTGCGCATTAGTTCATCCTGTACATTTGGTACGACGGCTTTGCTGAGCGATAACCAGGCCCGCCCCAAAAATCCCTCTGTTTAAAGTCAGAATACCAGTCCTGCCCGTCGTAAATCGCCATATGTCCCGAAGTATTCCCTCCTGTGTAGGGCTGTATCACAACCACGTCACCTGCCATGGGGGATTGCGTTGAAGATATTTTTCTAAACCCTGCCGCCTCCAACATCGGGCCGTAGTCTTTTGCATGGTGTGTATTTATGACATTTATCCCGCCAGCATGAATTGCCCGCCGCACGTATGCGGCGCAGTTGCTTGTTGGGCCTGGCTCGGCTTGAGCTTTCGCGTAGTTGCCTGCGCTTCTTGGATCCCATCCCATGATTATCATCCATTCCAGTTAAAGGAGTTGCTAGTAGATACCCAATTAATTAGGGAGGTTAATCATTTAGTGCCGCAGAAAGCGTAACGTGCTGTGTGAGGCTAGTGCGCTTGATGCTGAGAGCAGGCGGAATCAATCGCGAGGAGATAGCCTAAACGAATTCCGAAAATAAAAGGGCGCGGGTATGTTTCCGTACATGCCGGGTGCATCATGAAAAATCCTATAAGGAAAAGGGTTTTATCATGAAAAAAATTGCATTTTGTCTTTTTGGTTTTTTAATACTTTCTGGTTGCACTGTTCATAAGCAAATGACACCCGTCGGAGGAAGTAAAGCCGATGGAACGATCAGGATGGGGTATCACGTTGGCGAAAGTTACGGCGCGTTTGAAAAAGCGAGCGTAGATATGAATCAGGGCCAATCATTGGCCGCCCAAAAATGCAGGGTGTGGGGATATGATGGCGCCGAGGCGTTCGGAGGCCAGACGTCACAATGTACGGATCCCAGCCCAATAGGATGCAGACAAATGGACGTCTACGTCGAATATCAGTGTATTGACGGGAAAGCGTCACAGAACTAAAACAACAAGTAGCCGGTCAAACGACCGGCTTTTTTTGTCTATGGAAAACCCCAGCTAGGCTGGGGGTTTTCCATAGATAACAAAAGGACTCACGTTTTTAGCGTAAGCCCTTGTTTTATTTGGTGGCCCCTGCTGGACTTGAACCAGCGACCAAGCGATTATGAGTTCCTAACAGAACAACCGAAAATCAATAGGTTGCTTTATAAATCATAGACATAAAGGGCCACTCTTGACCAGCTAAGGGCCAGTTTGAGCCATTTCTACCGCCATTTTATCGCCACTCATCGCCAGTGGATTAAGTTTAACGGCATCCTCTAAGTGGTCAGGGGCAAAGTGCGCATATCGCATCGTCATTTTTATGTCGGTATGACCAAGCACGCGCTGCAAGACCAGAATATTACCACCATTCATCATAAAATGGCTGGCGAAGGTATGCCGTAAAACGTGGGTAAGTTGCCCGGCCGGTAATTCGATGCCTGTCCTTTCCAGAGCAGACCTGAACGCCCCATAACAATCACTAAACAGTCGGCCTTTTTTGTCATCAGGTAGGGAGTCATAAAGCTCTTTACTGATGGGAACTGTGCGGTTTTTTCTGCCTTTTGTGTTGGTGTACGTGATTTTGTATTTCGCGAGCTGGCTTTTTTTCAGGCTCTCAGCCTCTGACCATCGAGCGCCAGTGGCGAGACAGATTCTCACCACTGTTTCTAAATCAGGGTGGTCATGGCGTTTGCACTCTCCGAGCAGTTGCGCAATCTGGTCGTGAGTTAACCAGGCCATTTCCATTTCTTCTGTGCGGAAAGGGCGCATATTTTTTAGAGGATTTTCACCCTTCCATTCGCCGAGGCGATTTAACTCATTGAACACCGCGCGGAAGTAAGCGAGTTCAAGATTAAGCGTGCGAGGGGAAACCTCTTTAACCCTATTTGAACGGGCATATTCACCCTTTAGCCGCTTTTCCCGGTAGCGGGAAAACATCTGTGCATCGAAATCGCGTGCGAGTGGTTCGCCCATACACTCAAAGGCATGGTGCATAGCTAGCTGGCGTTTTAGTCCGTCTCTCAAGGTAATACCATGAGCGCTATACCATGCGTCGACCAATTCTTTTAGCGTTCGCCTGTCTTCCTTTTCCTCCTGCCACGGATTTTGTACGGTGTATTGTTCAAAGGCCAGCGCTTCACCTTTGGTGGCGAATTTCTTTCTGATACGCTTGCCTTTTGCCCCGTTAGGATAAAGTTCGCAAATCCAACCTCCAGCGGGGTTTTTACGGACAGTCATCAATTAACCTCGCTGTACACACCTACCACTCTACCCAGCGTCTTTATGTCATCAATACCGCACTCAAAAGGAACCTTTCCACCAGTAACGTGCAATTTTCTACCCGGGAGTTTTGTTAGCTCTCGAATACTAATTCCACCCTCTATGTCGACCAGCCAAAGGCCGTCAGAGAGTGATGCCTGCTTATCAATGAAATGGAGTTTTCCTTCCGTTCGTATAGCCATCGCATCTGTAAGCGGCTTTGTGAAAAAATGAGCGTCGACTGTTATAGAACCATCACTTTTGAGTATTTCTTCACTTAATGTGAATAACTCGATGCTCATTGTGTCCTCGGCTGTCGCAGAAGATGTGAACGGTTGCCCTTTTCCTGTAAGTAACCACTGCAGATTGGCCCCTGTTTCAAGAGCGCAGTGTGCCGCAAAGTCATACGAAATAGCGCCTCGGGTATATCTGTTAGAGAGGGAGCTCGATGCAATATCGAAATGGTTAGCTAGCTGAATTTTCTGTGAAAACCCGTAAGCCTCGCAGATGCGATCCAGTACATCAACGTTGCTCCATCCTAAAGAATCTATTCTCATATCGATAAAACCTATTTACTACTTCTCAATTGGGAAGTATATTTTGGCTAAACCTACGCAATTGATGGCCCTATGTTGGCAAACGGTGGCCCTTTAATTGCAATCTTTGGCAAATAGGGAATCATGCAACATGGCTTCTGAAATCGCAATCATCAAAGTGCCTGCCCCCATCGTCACCCTGCAACAGTTTGCAGAACTTGAGGGGGTGTCATACCGCACCGCGCGCCGCTGGACAACCGGAGATAACCCGCGTTTACCTATCGAACCTCGCGTTATCCGTAAGGGCTGTAAACGTGCTGGCGGTCAAGTTCGTATCTACTATGCCCGCTGGAAAGAGGAACAGATGCGTAAGGCATTGGGCCATTCCCGTTTTCAACTCGTTATTGGTGCGTAATTCACTTTATGTGAATTTTGAGGGCTCAACATGTTTGATTTTCAGATTTCCAAACATCCCCACTATGACGAAGCGTGCAGGGCTTTTGCGCAGCGTCACAACATGGCGAAGCTTGCCGAGCGTGCGGGTATGAATGTTCAGACGTTACGTAACAAGCTCAACCCGGAACAGCCTCACCAGTTCACGCCGCCTGAATTGTGGCTGCTGACTGACCTGACCGAAGATTCAACCCTCGTTGATGGTTTTCTGGCGCAGATTCATTGCCTGCCATGCGTGCCGGTTAATGAGCTGGCTAAAGACAAATTGCAGTCTTATGTCATGCGTGCAATGAGTGAACTCGGCGAGCTGGCGAGCGGTGCAGCCTCTGACGAGCGCCTGACCTCTGCCCGTAAGCACAACATGATTGAAAGCGTTAATGCTGGCATTCGCATGTTGTCGTTGTCGGCGCTGGCGTTGCATGCGCGTCTGCAGACTAATCCCGCTATGTCGAGCGTGGTCGATACCATGAGCGGTATTGGCGCATCCTTCGGGCTGATTTGAGGTGCGTATGCTGAAAAGTGAACCGTCATTCGCGTCTCTGCTCGTTAAACAAAGCCCCGGCATGCACTACGGCCACGGCTGGATCGCAGGTAAGGACGGCAAGCGCTGGCACCCGAGCCACTCACAGTCCGAATTATTAAAAGGGCTGAAAACAAAGCCGCCGAAATCGTCAGGTTTTTTAATTATTCGTATTGTCCACTTTATTATTAAAGGGGTTAAACATGTCACGCGATGAATTAAGGATTGTTTTAGGTGCCATGATTCCGAACATGGAAGACGGTTTTGAAATTAAAACCCGCGATGGGATAATTTTACGAGTTGACCCGGAATGGGAGTGCTGCAAGCAGTTTAAAGATAGCCTGAAAGCTGAAATTATCAGCCAATTGAAAAGTAAACCAGCCGTCGTATTTGGTTATAGCTAATTAAAAAAAAGAAATTATCTGGCGTAAACCCGCCGGGCTTCTTATTGCCCGAAATCAGGAGAATCAATTATGCGTAATACCGAAATCCGTAGTTTTAACACTGATAGTGATGCGCTGGCCGTATTGCTGATCGATGCAAAAAAAGAAGAGCGTAAAGACCGCGCGCTCGCTGTTTCCATCCGCCTTGAGGCGCTGGCTATCCATATCACCAAAGAGGGTATGAGCGGCACCGAAGCTGCCGAACTGCTGCGTCGTGAAGCAACCCGCTTTGAGAATGAATCACAGGAGCTGCACTAATGGCCGACGCAATGGATTTAGCACAACAGCGCGAGCAGGAAGACCGCGAGCGCCACATCAGCAACGCGCGCAGCCGTATCGCTGCGCCTTCCCGTTTTCTTTGCGAAGAATGTGACGCACCAATCCCGGAAGCTCGCCGCGCTGCGATTCCGGGCGTGGCTTTTTGCGTGACCTGCCAGCAAATCGCCGAACTTAAATTAAAACACTATCGGGGTGCGATATGACTACCAGACCACTAAGCCAGCTCAAGAAAGCGGCGCGTATTTGGGATAAAGCCCATCGAGGCATCGCGGCGTTTTGGCTGCGTCAGCATGCCACATCCAAACAGGGTGAATATCACCCGAAAGAATCGAAGCTACAAATTTTGAAAAAACTTCGGGAACAGCAAAAAGCTCAGTCGACATCGGTAAATGCTGGGGATTTCCAGAGCGATAAAACTCAACAGTCCGCCGAGTACAGCGAGCCGACACATGAATATCTGTCGATAGTTCTTCCCAGGTCTGCCAGTCATCCAGTTGAGATACTGGGGTATCCAAATAACGTCGATTTAAAATTTGTAAGGCGTGCCGAACATGTGTTGACCATTCTTCGCGTGGTTTCCAGCTATGTGGACAATTCCACTCAATTTTCCGACCTAGCTCATGCCGACCAGCTATTGAAAGAGGTAGCCGGTCTGCTATGTGGCATTGAGTCTCAGAAAGAAAAGCATCGCAAATGCCCAGCATGTCGGATGCGGAAATGATCTTCATTGGTTCTTTCGTAGCTTCGAAAGCTGTCACCTCTGTAATCGAATCAACATAGCGGCGTTGGGTGGGATCTTCTTCAGTGAATAAAGTCATAGACACACCTGTCTCAGCAAAGGCTATGGGTGAGATTGATTATGCCTTTGTATGGAATTTTCCAAAACAGGCAATAGCCAGCCCATATCTTACCTATGACCAACAATATCGCCGCGACCGTATGCTCGCGGCTTTGCTGCATGCGAGAAAGGTGCTTTCTCTCCAGCCTGAATGCGTGCGTTTTGATGTTTATCGCACCGCTGCTGTGCTGGAGAAAAATCAGGGCAGTCAACGAGCCAATGCCTTTTTAATAAGTTTCTGCAAAAGGGTATTGCCACGTCTTGAACTGGTCGCAAAAAAATACGAGTGCGCGGGTATCAACAGCAATGTATCAGCCGCTGTTTTTGGCAGTCATTTTGATACTGAACTTATGCAATATCTGGCGTCACGCATGGTCAATATGGTTGCCAGATATAACCGACTCCCGGACATGTCACGCGCCGATATCGACCTTTTGGCCGCTGATATCGCGAATTTCATTCGCGCTGAACTGGCTGACATTGATGACACCGGATTTAGCGAGCTTAAAACGCTGTACACCTGGTACATGCGCGCCGGTTTTATTTCTCTGCAATTCAATGTTACCCCTCCGCATTGGGAGCGAGTGACAAAGAAATATGTCGGAGAAGATGAAATCGCCCCGGCCATCGCTCGCATGTTTAACGATGTGTGGTGGCGTGGTCGTCTTCGTCGCATTGCGGCTGCATGGCGCGAACATCTGCAAATTACTGTCGGTAACGTCAGTAAGAAAAAGCATGCCTATGCGAGTAAAAACTGCGTGACTGACTGGCGTGAACAAAAGCGCCGCACTCGTGAATTTCTCAAAGGTCTGGATCTCGAAGACGAAGACGGCAACCGTATCAGCCTGATTGAAAAATTTGACGGCTCGGTCGCTAACCCTGCGATACGCCGCTGCGAGCTGATGACCCGCATCCGTGGGTTTGAAAATATCTGCAATGAACTCGGATACGTCGGGGAGTTTTACACTCTGACCGCACCGTCTAAATATCATGCCACGACTAAAGGGGGATACCGTAACAGCAAATGGAACGGCGCCAGCCCGTCGGACACGCAGAGCTACCTAACCGGCCTTTGGGCGCGCATTCGTGCCAAGCTACATCGGAAAGAAATTCGCATTTTCGGCATACGTGTTGCCGAGCCTCATCACGACGGAACGCCGCATTGGCACATGCTTATGTTCATGTTGCCAGAAGACGTCGAGCGCGTGCGCCTCATCATCCGCGATTATGCATGGGAGGAAGACCGCCACGAACTTAAAAGTGATAAGGCTAAAAAAGCCCGCTTTCATGCTGAGGCTATCGACCCGGAGAAAGGCAGTGCTACCGGTTATGTCGCGAAATACATTTCTAAAAACATCGACGGTTATGCTCTCGATGACGAGACCGATGACGAAAGCGGTGAGCTGCTAAAAGAGACGGCGCCCGCCGTTTCAGCATGGGCGGCGCGCTGGCACATCCGTCAGTTTCAGTTTATCGGCGGTGCGCCGGTGACGGTCTACCGTGAATTGCGTCGTCTCGCTGATACCGAGGTCGCGCACGGTCTGAGCGTTGAGTTTGCCGCCGTCCATGATGCCGCTGACGCCGGTGACTGGGCTGGTTACGTTAATGCGCAGGGTGGGCCGTTTGTCCGTCGCGATGATTTGCAGGTGCGCACACTGTATGAACCGCGCACCGAGTTTAATCAGTATGGTGAGGAAACCGTCTGCATTCGTGGCGTATACGATTCCGCTATTGGTGCTGGCACTCCGATTTTAACCCGGCTAACGCAGTGGAAAATTGTGCCGAAGCGTGCCGTTGATTTGGCCGTTGACGTTAAGGGCGCTCCTGCGCCCTCTCGGAGTTCTGTCAATAACTGTACGGGAAGCGAAAGCGATCCACCGGAACTCGATTTATCTAAACCCCTAAGTCGACGTGAAAAACGAGAGCTGACAAACCGACTCAGGAAGCAAAAGCCAGCAATACGGCGAAAATTTATCCACGGAACGGATGAGCAAAACGCAGCTATAGCGAAAACTATCGACGAGATACATCTGACTACCGGCATCACAATCAGCCGGGGCGAAGCCCTGCACCTGATGGCCGGTGGTAAAAGTTGCTTTAACGGTAAATGGTTGAGAGGAACGGCCAAGGGAGAAATATTTACCTCAGCACCATCGTATCAGGCTAAGGCTAGGATAATCCTCAATCGTGTTGCGGCTTTAGCTGAACTCGCAACGAAAATATAACCGTTAATATTCATCCATATCATGTACATACAGTGTGTTTAACTGTGATTTTTTCTTCACACCTTTTGTTATTACGTGTTACTGTATGTATATACAGTATCTCGTAATGGAGGTTGTGTGGATAGAGAGCTAAACGAGCACGTTATGATTGAGCGGGTCGAAATGATTGCGCGTCTGACTGCTGAAGGTACTTGTAAGGAAAGAGATCGTGAAATTGCATTGAATCTAATCGCGGAGATAGCAAGAGGCAACCTAATGAAAAATAATAATTTTTCTGTTGTTTTTTCCGCGCCACCTGTTGATGCAACCTTTGCAAAGGAGGGCAAGGTGAAAGTAAATATCACGTTGGATAAAGACCAAAAAATCGGCCAGCCGGTAATTGATGCTTTTCAATGCGAATTGACCAGGCGAATACAGTCTGTTTTCCCCTCAACGCGCGTTACTGTTAAAAAGGGAGCCATGACCGGTGTCGAGCTGATGGGATTCGATAAAGATTCAGACCGCGAAGCGCTGGATAGCATCCTTCAGGAAGTGTGGGAAGATGAGAGCTGGCGTTAATCCCTGAAAAATGTGCAACCCTCGACCCCATGTTTGATAGCATGGGGTTGTTTTGTATGGGGATTACACACTAAGGAAAATCATGGATACCGTAATAGCATTTTTATCTCTGGCTCTCTTTATTGCTTTTATCGTGGGGTTAATCAAGCCGTCGATGGTTCGAATGCCGAACCGTAAGCGCTCCAGTGCGGTTTATCTCGGTGGCTGTCTGGCGCTGGGTGTTATTGGCTCAATCTTATGGCCGACTGAAAAAAGTCAGCCTGTGGCAAAAACTGACGTGCCGGAGGTTAAAGTGGAACCGACTACGCCAACGTTTGAGTACGCAGATAAGACTCTCAAAGAATATCGCAATGAGCCAAAAGAAACCCGGCACGATATCGTTAAAGGCTATGTTGGCTTCAAAGGTGTACCGGTAAGCTCTGCTGATGCTTTTTATGCCTGTATGAGTGAGTACACTTTTACGAAAGATGATGCGTTAAAGCTCGGTGATGTGTTGGGGTGGTGTTTCAACGACTTCGAGAAGGATCCACAATCCCTGAATAATAAAATCAATCTTGACGCATTTCAGGGTAATTTTAGCGGTTGGGATGGCTCTTATCGCCCGTTAGAGAAGCTGATAAAAGCCAGCATGAATGATGATTCTTCTTATAAACATGTTTCAACGGTCTACCATCTGATTTTGAATAAAGACCCGCATGCCGTTGTAAAAACAACGTTTCGCGGTACTAATGCTTATGGTGGTGTGGTCAAACAAACCGTAGCGGCACGCGTCAACGTGCGAACGGGTGAGGTCGATTCGATACTCGACAATTAAACAATATAGTGACGAACGCTGCCGGTGCTGAAACTCGCTTTCAGTACTGGCAGGGTTGAACAACGAGCCCTGCGAGGCGTTAGATACTTACAATCGAAAGAGGATAGATTATGTCAAAGTTTACAGAGCTGTGCAGTGCATATACCGAGTTTCGGAACAAACTTTCTGATACTCGATTTGATGCGTATAACTTTTCTGGTCACGTGATTAAAAATTATTTAGATTATCTTGGGATTGATAATGAAAAAGCATATAAAATAATCCCGTTAGATAAAGATGAAAAACCAAATACGAAATATACTCCCACTGGAGCTACTCATTTGGGGGATGATGGGTTCTGGCATTTAGGATTTATATTGACCGTCTATAAAGACTCTAATACTTACCCACAGTCGCCTTTCCAAATAGATTTCAAATTCAGAAAAAATGATGATGACTCATATACATTTGGTGTTGATAGCATAGGTTTCGCAACAAAAATCACCTCTCTCATCAACTCAAATGAATTCACACCTGTATTTGACAAAATTCAAGAGTGTATTCTAGGGCACTTTCAGGAATTTGAAGACTTTCTTGTTGGTAAGCATGACAAGATGTCATCTATTGGATTCATTCAAGAAGGTATTTTTGCGAAAATTAACAGCGAAAAAAATGAGTAAAGAGTACGCAAGTAAATGATGCATGCCTTAGGTGCATTTTTTTGCATGCCCCAGTCGTGCCAGTTCTGAGCGTATTCTGTCAGAGCTGGCGCGGTTCCAGAGTGGTCATGCACCTGCATTAAAACCGACCCATAAAGCGGGCAGGCGTGGCGGGGAAAGCATTGCGCGCCAGCGGTGGTGCGTAATATTAAAAATTATCGTCTGAGCGCGTCGTGATGGCGCTTTCGTGGTCGCTGTCGGTTCGTTGGTGGTCGGGGGTGGTTGTGCGCGTGTGGCGCGTCTGAGGCGTGACGGTGGTGTGCATGGAAAAGCCGCCTAGAGACAGCGGCTTAACAGGAATGGCGAGATTCAAACTGCTAATGTTTTTACAATGATTAAACTAATTTACATGTATGTAGAGTTCACAGTCACTAGACCAATCGGGACACTCTAAAACAAGCCCAAACTGCTTGAATATTTCACTAATGACTATTGTTATTTCCCGATAATCATCAAAACCTGTAATGTGCTGGTCATTAAACTTGCCATAAAGATTCTGAAAAGCAATGCCTAATTCTGATAATTGATATCTTATCTTTGAGTTGGATAGTGTAAGGGATAGCTTTGGATCGTATTCTTTAATATTGATATTTAGAGAGTGGACATAACCCATCGCATAAGCATAAGAGTTGATGATAAGCCTGATGCGTTTTTTTACTTCGAGATACATTTCACTCAGAGGCGTATTATAGCGTTTATAGTCCCAGATGAGTTTTCCAATCTCGTCAGATACTTCATTTACAACGGTATCAAGATTCTCTAGAAATAAATCGATAGTCTCTTGAGGGGCTGACCCTGAAGACATGTAATTAGCGAGATATTCAGACCATGCACGCGTGGCTGAGATAAGAAGCGCGCTGCCATACTCGTTGACCGTAAAGTTTTGGGCTAAGCATGTTAGTAAGTTTTTTTCATGTACGTGCACTAATTCATGGTGAATACGATGGATGACTGCGCGGTATCCTTCTTCGTTCAATTTTAAGAAGCTTCCATCATTGAAAAGCTCAGCAAAAAATTCAATAGATAGTACAAGGGTATATTCTTCACATAGCCCATCATTGCCAATTTTTGATACTAATTGTCCGACGGCTGCACCCTGTTTGCTATTGGTGTATGAACTAGGAGATTTGTGTTGGTAAGTGGATGTTATCTTTTGAAGGGCTTCGCTAAAGTTATAGGAAATAACAATGCATTTTAATTTTGAGATTTCAAGGTTGAGATTGTTATTTAAAGCCCGGATGGCTTCTAGCGTGAACCTACCGATATTATTTGCTTCTTCTTCAGTAGCGAAACCTTCCAGGGTTATTTCAAAATTAGTTTCCAAAATATTAATCTCCGCATCCATTATTTTGATATCTGATGCACTATAGCTTTCGCAGATTGTATCTTCAATGATGAGCGCAGAGATTAAGCTGACCTAAGTTATTCCGGGTTGTCGAGGGTGTACTCTTTGAACCTGATGACCTCCATGCCGAGCCAGTCGTTTACCTCCCTGAATCTGTCCTGTAAGGGTGATAACTCGTTACGCACAAAGACCTTTGCCACCTTCTCAACATCACCCATTGAGCCGATATTCTCAGGCTTGCCGCCCATGAGCTGGAAAGGTACGCGGTGCGCATCCATCAGGTCAGCGGCGCTGGCTTTCTTGATGTTGAAAAAGTCATCCTTTGTGGCGACTTCGCTCAATGGCACGATTTTTATGCCGTCCGGTTTCCCGTTCGGTGAGTAGAAAAACAGGTTTTTAAAGTTGCCGAGCCCTTTAGAGTTACGCATTGCATCGCGCAGCGATTCGACGTCAGTCGCGCTTTGCGCCGGGTCAGTCACATACATGATGTAACCTGCGTGCGCGCCGTTCTGGTAATACTTGCGGCGGAACAGCGTCGCGGATTCATTCAGCCAGGCGGAATTAAGCGCGCTGAGATATTCAGGCAGGCCGTAAATCTCCTGATTAATATCAGGCTCCAGCAGGTGGAACACGGTATCGGGTGCGAACTCATGCGGTTGAGTGAAGTTTTCCACAAACCAGAAAACCGAGTCATCGACCCCGCGCCGGGTATATTTTGCCGGTGAAGTCAGCAGTTTGATTAACTGGCCGGTGACGCTGTGGCGCTGCTCAAGAAAGGCGTTACCGAATACCAGATAGTCGAGCGCAAAGCGGCTGAAATCCTGACGGGACAGCAGTGGATGCGGAATGTAGGTACTTGCGAGCACATTGCGTTTAACGTAAATCGGCGAGCTGTGATGCACTGCAGAGCGCAGGCTTTTTGCCAGCCCGGAGAAGCTGACCGGCGGCTCGTACCATTTGCCGTTACTGATGCACTCGACGTAATCCAGAATATCGCGCTTATCGAGCACCGGCACCGGCTCACCGAAGGTGAATGCCTCCATTTTTTGCGGTGCGCTGGCTTTCAGTTGCTGTGGTGCGCGGGCTTTCTGCGCGGCGGCTTTACGGGATTTTTGCTTACCCATTAGTTGAACTCCAGAATAGATTTAGGCTGCATGCCGCTACCGGCAGAAAGCGGTTCGTTTAACAGGGCATGCATGGTGGCCCATGCGATATCAGCGTGACTGGCTTCCTCGGTGCGGCTGGCCTCATAGGTGGCGCTGCGCCCGCTGCTGGTCATGGTTTTGCGGATGGACATAAACGACTGTGTGACATCAGTTGCTCCGGCGTCGTACTCCAGACAGCCACGGCGAATCGTGTCTTTCGCCTTGAGCACCATTGCGGTTTTCATTTCTGGCGTGTAACGGATACCGCGTGCCGCCGGGTAGAATGAGCGCACCAACTGGAATACGCCGAGACCGAGGCCTGTTGCGTCAATGCCGATGTATTCGACGTTGTATTTCTCAGTGAGCCTGCGGATGCCTTCTGCCTGCGCGGCAAAGTCCATGCCTTTCCACTGGTGACGCTCCAGCATGCGAAACTTGCCACCCGAAACCACCGGCGGCGCGAGTACGACACATCCGGCACTGTCGCCGGTGTGGGACGGGTCGTAGCCAATCCAGACCGGTCGCGAGCCGAATGGATGGTCGGCGAACGGGGCGAAGTCCTCCCATGTTTCCATCACGTCGACCATGCAGCGCTGCAGTTCCTCGAACGGGAATACCGATGCCTTATCGTCGACAAACTCGCACATAAACAGGTTTTTAAAGTCCTCATCACTGTTTTCGCGTCTGAGCTGGTCGAGGTCGAACAGGGTGCAGCCACCGGCAAGGGCGTCCTCAATAGTGACAATCTGCCGCCACTGTCCGTCAGCGCAAAGAAGCCCACCGGCGAGCGCGCTGTGACTGATGTCGATTTCGATGCGGTCAGCGGCACTGGCGCGCCCCTTGTTGAACAGCTCGCCAGACCAGAAGGGGTAAGCGCCGTGCGCCAGCGTGGAAGGTGTCGAAAAGTAAGTTGAGCGCAGATGCTTTTGCGAGGCCATGCCCGATGCGACTTTGCGCAGCTTCTGAAAATTCGGGATCCAGAATATTTCATCGACATACAGGTCGCCGTTATGGCTCTGTGCGGTGTTGGAATTGGTGCCGAGAAAAATCAGCTTTGCGCCGTTGTTGCCGATGACAATCGGGTCGCCGGTCAGGTCGACGTCAACCAGTCGCGCAAACTGGATGATGTATTCCCGGAACACGTAAGCCTGCGTTTTACTGGCCGACAGAAAAATCTGGTTATGGCCGGTCTTGAGCGCGCGCAGCAGTGCCTCGCGGGAAAAGTAGAACGTCGCGCCAATCTGGCGGGATTTGAGAATATCGCGAATACGGTGCGCCAGTCCTGCCCGGTACCACTGCAACTGGTATTCGAAAGACTGGTCGAAGAAAATTTCTTCCAGCTTTGCGACAGCCTCATCGCTGAAAAAGTTCTTTTTCGGCCTCTTACGCTCCCCCTTGTTACGGTTGGCAACGTTGGGGTTAAGGTCGGCCTCGTTGCCGGTCTGGTTGTAGCGGTTGACGCGCGCCAGTCGCTCAATCTGCCGCCCGAGCAGGTCAATCTCTTTGAAGTCGCCGCCTGACTTTTGCGGCTTGGCGATGAGCTGAATCAGGCGCGCCTCAAGGCTGCTTTCGACACGGGAAATCGGTGCGATGCCGTCCCAGCCGTCGCGCTGTTTCCAACTCTGCACGGTCGGGCGCTTGACCTGCAGCATTTCGGCAATCTGTGGCACGGAAAAGCCCTGCCAGTAAAGCAGCGATGCCTGTCGTCGCGGGTCATGCAATAAGGTTGTATCGGTGGAAATGGTCATTGATGCCTCGCCGTAGTGGATTCAGGGCAAGGCTACTTAATGGCCGCCAGTGATTCGCTAAGGTGCTGTTGTGTGGGAGGTTATCCAGTCGTCATTGGTGGTCTGGCGAGTCCTGAGACTGGAAACTGGCGTTGACCCGTAACCCCAACCTCAGGACTCCTGACAATGGCAAAAAAAGTCTCAAAATTCTTTCGCATCGGCGTCGAGGGTGATACCTGCGACGGGCGCATTATCAGCGCCAGCGATATTCAGGAAATGGCCGAAACCTATGACCCGCGCGTCTACGGTTGCCGTATTAACCTTGAACACATTCGCGGCCTTTTGCCCGACGGCATGTTTAAACGTTATGGCGATGTGGTTGAGCTGAAAGCCGAAAAGATTGACGACGATTCTGCGCTGAATGGCAAATGGGCGTTGTTCGCCAGAATCACCCCAACCGATGACCTTATCGCGATGAATAAAGCCGCGCAGAAGGTCTATACCTCTATGGAAATTCAGCCGAATTTTGGTAACACCGGCAAATGCTATCTTGTCGGCCTTGCGGTCACTGATGACCCTGCGAGCCTCGGCACTGAATACCTCGAATTCTGCCGTAAGGCGAAGCACAACCCGCTGCAGCGCTTTAAGGCCAGTCCTGAAAATGTCTTTTCAGTCGCCACGCTGGCCGAACTGGAATTTGAAGATGTTCCCGACACAGTGCTTAACAGCCTGGCCGACAAGGTGAAAGCCATTTTCAGCCGTAAGCAGGTCAGCGACGATGCGCGCATGAGTGATGTGCATGAGGCGGTGACCGCCGTCAGCGAACATGTGCAGACCAGTCTCACTGCGCAGGATAAGCGTCTTTCCGATATGGAAACCGCGCTAGCCACCTTTAAACAGGAACTGACCGGCAAGGTTGAAGAAACCAGCCAGGCATTTTCCGCCCTGAAAACCACCCTCGACAAAACCGAAAGTTTCAGCCAGCCGCGACGCACGAAAGCCAGCGGCGGCGGTGGCGACGAGCTGCTGACCGACTGCTGATAAACCGCAGATTGGAACCGGGCGGCAATTCCGCCCGATGCTGTGACTAACCGATTAATTCAAACAGGAAATACTATGCGTCAGGAAACCCGTTTTAAGTTCAATGCCTATCTGACCCAGCTCGCCAAACTGAACGGCATCAGCGTTGATGACGTTAGCAAAAAATTCACCGTCGAGCCGTCCGTCACGCAAACGCTGATGAACACCGTGCAGGCGTCATCCGCATTTCTGCAGATGATTAACATTTTTCCGGTTGATGAGCTGAAAGGTGAAAAAATCGGTGTGGGTGTGGATGGCACTATTGCCAGCACGACCGACACCTCAGGTGACGATGAGCGTGAAACTGCTGACTTTGTCGCGCTTGAGTCCAATTTGTACGAGTGCAACCAGGTCAACTTTGACTTCCACCTGCGCTACAAGACGCTCGACCTGTGGGCGCGTTTTCAGGACTTCCAGCGCCGCATCCGTGACGCGATTATCCAGCGTCAGGCACTGGATTTCATCATGGCCGGATTTAACGGTACTCATCGTGCGCCGACCTCGAATCGCAAAACTAATCCAATGTTGCAGGATGTAGCGGTCGGCTGGCTGCAGAAGTACCGTAACGAAGCACCGGCGCGCGTGATGAGTAAAATCACCGACGATGAGGGTCAAGTCGTTTCCGATGTGATTCGTGTCGGTAAAAACGGCGACTATGAGAATCTTGACGCGTTGGTAATGGATGCGACAGGTACCCTGATTGATGAGGTTTATCAGGACTCAACCAAACTGGTTGCCATCGTTGGCCGTAAGCTGCTGGCCGATAAATATTTCCCGCTGGTTAACAAGCAGCAGGAAAACAGCGAGTCGCTCGCTGCGGATACCATCATCAGCCAGAAACGCATCGGCAACCTGCCTGCCGTGCGCGTGCCGTACTTCCCTGCGAATGCTGTACTGGTGACCACGATGGAAAATCTCTCAATCTACTTCATGGATGATGGTCATCGGCGTTCAGTCATCGAAAACCCCAAGCGTGACCGCGTGGAAAACTACGAGTCGATGAATATCGACTATGTGGTCGAGGCGTATGCCGCCGGGTGCCTGCTGGAAAACATCACCCTGGGCGATTTCACCGCACCTGCAGCACCGGAAAGCGGAGTCTAAACCATGACGAGCCCCGCACAGCGTCACATGATGCGGGTCTCGGCCTCTCAAGCCGCGCAGCGGGAGCAAGCCCCACTGCGCCATGCAACCGCCTATGAGCAGATGCTGGTTAAGCTGGCCGATGACCGCCGCACGTTAAAAAATATCCGTTCAAACGAACGTAAAGCCGAGAAAAAGCGCGAGCTGCTGCCGTTCTATGCGCCGTGGGTCGCCGGTGTGCTGGCTGATGGTCGCGGTGCGCAGGATGACATTGTCATGACCGTCATGCTGTGGCGTCTTGATGCCGGTGATATCGCTGGCGCGCTGGAAATTGCGCCCTATGCGCTGAAATACGGCCTCACCACTGACCATCGCCGCACGACGCCTTACATGCTGGTTGAGGAGGTGGCGCTTGCCGCACTGCGCCTGCGCGATGCCGGTGAGCCTGTCGACCTCGCATTACTGCTGACCACCCTCAGCCTGACCGACGGCGCTGACGTTCCCGATATGGTGCGCGCCCGTCTGCATAAGGTGACCGGCCTGACCCTGCGCGATATCGGTCAGAATGCTGAGGCACTGGCTCAGTTTCAACGTGCGATGCAGCTCGACCGCAATGCCGGTGTGCGCAAAGAGATTGAGCGGCTGGAACGCGCACTGAAGCCAAAAGCGGAGGCACCACCCCGTAAAACGACTAAACCGCGCACGCGCAAACCTGTCGCCAAACCGGCAGCAAAGCGCGGGCGTCCACCAAAGGCGGTAAAAACCGCCGGTTAACTGAACGCTCCCCGAGCCGGGCGGCACGCCGGTCAAAGCGGGTTTTGACCCTGACAGCGACCGGCGTCCACCGCCCAACCTGATGAGGTTGTCATGACGACAGTGATTCTGAACCAGCCCGACGAACCACAGGACGTACCGGGCGTGGTGATTCCCGTACCGGAGACGGGCGATGCAGTAATTAAAAACACGTTCTTTTTCCCTGATGTGGATCCGAAGCGTGTGCGCGAGCTGATGCGGCTTGAGCAGACGGTTTCCGATGCGCGCCTGCGCCATGCCATCAGAACTGGCATGGCGGAAACCAATGCGGAGCTTTACGACTACCGGCTGCGCCAGACTGCCGCCGGGTTTAAGCATCTGGCCGACGTGCCTGCTGAGGAAATCGATGGCGAGAATGTGCGTATTTTCCACTATCTGAGCGCCGTAACGGCGATGGCAACCGCCACCCTGTATGAGCGCTATCGCGGTGTTGAAGCCACCGGCAAGGGTGACAAAAAAGCCGACAGCGTCGAAACCACCATTGATGACCTGTGGCGGGATATGCGCTGGTCGGTCGCGCGTCTGCAGGACAAACCGCGCTGCATCGTGGGCCAACTCTGATGAAGGTCAGGTCGATGCAGGGCGACACCCTCGACGTGATTTGCGCCAGGTATTACGGGCGCACTGAGGGCGTGGTTGAAACGGTGCTGCAGGCTAATCCAGGCCTGTCTGAGCTGGGCGTCATTCTGCCGAATGGCACGGCAATTGACCTGCCCGATGTGCCGTCTTCACCCGTAACTGAAACTATCAATCTTTGGGAGTAAACCATGACAGAAGGGGAAAAAGGCGTCCTGTCACTGTTTGTGATTGGGGCACTGATTGTGGTCGGAAAAGTGCTGGCAGGCGGTGAACCCATCACCCCGCGTTTGTTTATCGGGCGCATGTTGCTCGGCGGTTTTGTCTCAATGGTCGCCGGTGTTGTTCTGGTGCAGTTTCCTGATATGTCACTGCCCGCTGTGTGCGGTATTGGATCCATGCTCGGTATTGCCGGTTATCAGGTGGTGGAAATCGCCATTCAGCGCCGCTTTAAGTCACAGAAGGGGGAAGGCGATGCCGGTCATTAATACTCACCAGAATATCGCCGCCTTTCTGGACATGCTGGCGTATTCCGAAGGAACGGCGAACCATCCGCTGACGAAAAACCGTGGCTACGACGTCATTGTTACCGGCCTTGATGGCAGGCCAGAGATTTTCACCGATTACAGCGACCACCCTTTCGCACATGGCCGACCCGCGAAAGTGTTTAATCGCCGTGGCGAGAAATCCACGGCATCGGGGCGTTACCAGCAGCTTTATATGTTCTGGCCGCACTATAAAAAACAGCTCGCATTGCCTGATTTCAGCCCACTGTCGCAGGACAAGCTCGCGATCCAGTTAATCCGGGAGCGCGGTGCTATTGACGATATCCGGGCGGGGCGTATTGAGCGTGCTGTTTCCCGTTGCCGGAATATCTGGGCGTCATTGCCGGGTGCCGGTTACGGCCAGCGCGAGCACAGTCTCGAAAAGCTGGTTACCGTCTGGCGCACGGCTGGCGGGGTGGTGGCATGAAAGTCCTGATAACGCTGTTTGTGCTGGCCGTGCTCGGTCTGATGTGGTTGCGCCATGAGAATGGCAATTTATCCCGTTCCTTTGAGACGGCAAACCGCGTTGCGAGCGAGCAAAAGGCGACGATTGGCATGCTGAAAAATCAGCTCAGTGTCGCCGGCCAGCTCGCCCGACGTAATGAATCCGCGCAGGTGGCACTGCGCGAACAGCTCGCAAAGGCAGGCGCAGAAGCAAACCGCCGCGAGCAGACGATAACGAGGTTACTTGATGAAAATGAAGCCTTTCGCCGCTGGTATAACGCTCCTCTGCCTGATGCTGTGCGCAGGCTGCACACCCGCGCCGCCTGCGCCAGCGCCGGTGATTGTGGTCAGCGGATGCCCGAGGGTGAGCCTTTGCCCGATGCCGGGAAGTGATCCGAAAACTAATGGTGACCTGAGCGCTGATATCCGCCGCCTTGAGGGCGCGCTGACCGCCTGCGCGCTACAGGTCAAAACCGTCAAACACTGTCAGGATGAACTCGATGCAGAAGCACAAAAGCCTGCGCAAGGCGCTGATTAACGCCGTGCCGCAGCTCCGAAACAACCCCGATATGCTGCGCCTGTTCGCTGATAACGGGCATACGGATTCCCGACTGGAGAGCTCGCTGTCGTTTGAAAAGGTGTACGTGCTTAACGTGGTGGTGACTGACTTTACCGGCGACCTCGATTTGATATTTGTGCCGGTACAGGCATGGCTGCGTGAGCATCAGCCGGACATTATGACCACCGACGACGGGCGGGAGAAAGGATTCACATGGGTGATTGATATCAATAACGACGACTCGCTCGATATCAGTATCAGCCTGAGACTCACCGAGCGCACGCTCGTCAAAGAGGTCGACGGCGCACTGCATGTCAGCTATGCCCCTGAGCCACCGCTGCCTGAGCCAGTGACGCGCCCGGTCGAGCTGTACGTTAACGGCGAGCTGGTGAGTAAGTGGGATGAGTGAGTTAACCGCGCTGCAGGAGCGCCTTACCGGTCTGATTGCCAGCCTGTCACCGGCGGCGCGTCGGCAAATGGCGGCTGACATTGCAAAAAAACTGCGCGCCAGTCAGCAGCAGCGCATCAGGCGACAGCAGGCACCCGACGGCACCCCGTATGCCGCCCGAAAGCGCCAGCCGGTACGAAGTAAGAAAGGCCGTATCAGGCGCGAAATGTTCGCCAGACTGCGCACTAACCGCTTTATGAAAGCCAAAGGCAGCGACAGTGCGGCGGTGGTGGAATTTACCGGCAGGGTACAGCGCATGGCGCGGGTGCATCAGTATGGTCTAAAAGACCGGCCAAATCGTCACAGCCGGGATGTGCAGTACGCGGCGCGCCCGTTGCTCGGTTTCACCCGCGACGATGAGCAGATGATTGAAGACATCATTATCAGGCATCTCGGTAAATAAATATTGTGTGAACCACCACCGGAGCCGCGCGAATTGGCGCGACTCCAGACCAGAGGCATCCTTGCACTATGAATACGTTATCCACAATACAGGAGCTCACGCGCGCGATTCGCAACCTCATCCGCTCAGGTGTGGTGACTGAGGTCGATACCGCGCAGGGGCTGTGCCGCGTACAAAGCGGCGGGATCCAGACTGCATGGCTGAACTGGCTGACCACCCGCGCCGGTCGTTCGCGGACATGGTGGGCTCCCTCGGTCGGTGAGCAGGTGCTGCTGCTGGCAATTGGTGGCGAGCTTGATACTGCTTTCGTGCTGCCGGGGATTTTCTCCGACGATAACCCTGCCCCGTCAGCCTCGGCGGATGCGTGGCATGTGGTGTTCCCCGACGGCGCTGTTATGGAGTATGAGCCGGAAACCGGTGCACTGACGGTCAGCGGCATCAAGACTGCCGATGTGACGGCATCGGAGTCCATTACCGCCACCGTGCCGGTGGTACTGGTAAAAGCGGCAGAACGTATCACCCTCGACACCCCGGAGGTGGTATGCACCAACAAACTGACGACGGCGACGCTTGAGGTGCAGAAAGGCGGCACCATGCGGGGAAACATCGAACATACCGGTGGCACGTTGAAATCAAACGGCGTACAGGTCGATGACCACGGTCACGGCGGCGTGCAACGGGGCGGGAGCTGGACGGAGGGCACCAGATGACGGCGCGTTATCTGGGGATGAACCGCAATACCGGCCTCGCTATCAGTGACAGTGAGCATATCAGCCAGAGCATGCGCGACATTCTGCTGACGCCGGTCGGCTCGCGGGTAATGCGTCGTGAATATGGCTCGCTCCTGTCTGCGCTGATTGATATGCCGCAAAACCCGGCGCTCAGGCTGCAAATCATGGTGGCGTGCTATTCCGCGATCCAGAAATGGGAACCACGCATCAGGCTTACCTCAATCAGCTTTGAGCGTGGCGACACTGGCGAAATGTATGTCGATATTACCGGGATGCGTACCGATACCGGTGCGTCAGTTTCAACCACTGTTTCACTGAGTTAAACCACTATGGCAACTGTTGACCTGAGTCTGCTACCTGTTCCTGATGTGGTCGAGGAACTGGACTATGAAACTATCCTTGCGGAGCGCATTGCAACGCTGATTTCGCTCTATCCGGAAAACCAGCAGGAAGCCGTCGCCCGGACGCTCGCACTTGAGTCTGAGCCAATTGTTAAATTGCTGCAGGAAAACGCCTACCGCGAGGTTATCTGGCGTCAGCGTGTCAATGAAGCTGCACGCGCAGTGATGCTGGCTTATGCCATAGAAAGTGACCTCGATAATATCGGGGCGAATTTCAGTGTTGAGCGCCTTGTCGTCACGCCTGCTGATGACACCACCATTCCACCCACTCCGGCAGAAATGGAACTCGACGCCGATTATCGTCTGCGTATACAGCAGGCTTTTGAGGGACTGAGCGTGGCGGGGTCTGTCGGATCGTACCAGTATCACGGCCGTAGTGCTGACGGGCGCGTCGGCGATATTTCAGTTATCAGCCCGTCGCCAGCCTGTGTGACGATTTCCGTGCTGTCTCGTGAAAACAACGGCGTCGCATCTGAGGAACTGCTTGCAATTGTGCGCAATGCCCTGAACGCAGAAGATGTCAGGCCGGTCGCTGACCGGGTGACGGTACAGTCAGCCGAAATTGTTAACTACCAGATTAACGCCACGCTTTATCTTTATCCCGGCCCGGAAAGTGAACCCATCAGGGCGGCGGCTGAGGCAAAGCTGAAAGCCTATATCAGCGCGCAGCACCGCCTCGGGCGCGATATCCGTAAATCAGCGATTTATGCCGCCCTGCATGTTGAGGGTGTTCAGCGGGTGGAGCTGGCGGCACCGGTCGCGGATATTGTTCTCGATAACACACAGGCGTCCTTTTGCACTGACTACAGCCTTGTAATCGGGGGCTCTGATGAATGACTCACGATTGCTGCCGGTAGGCTCATCGCCACTGGAGGTTGCCGCCGCAAGGGCATGTGCTGAGATTGAAAGAACGCCGGTCAACATCCGCTCGTTGTGGAACCCTGACACCTGTCCGGAAAATTTGCTGCCGTGGCTGGCGTGGGCATTTTCTGTCGACCGGTGGGATGAGAACTGGCCGGAGGGAACAAAACGTGCCGTTATCCATGATGCATATTTCATTCACTGCCACAAGGGGACTATCGGCGCAATCCGTCGGGTAGTGGAGCCTCTCGGCTATGTCATCAATGTAACGGAATGGTGGGAAAGCAGCGACCCGCCCGGCACATTCCGGCTTGATATCGGGGTGCTTGAAAGTGGCATTACCGAGGAAATGTATTTCGAAATGGAACGACTGATTGCGGATGCAAAACCAGCCAGTCGTCATCTGACTGGCCTGAATATTGTCCGGGACATTCCCGGTTATTTGTATACCGGCGGCGTGTCCTGCGATGGCGATATTATTACGGTTTACCCGGGATAAGTGAGGAATAATGAGCACGAAATTTAAAACCGTTATCACCACTGCCGGAGCCGCTAAGCTTGCTGCGGCCACCATGCCGGGCGGTAAGAAAATAAATCTTAACGTTATGGCTGTTGGTGACGGCGGTGGAAAACTGCCGGTGCCTGATGCCGGTCAGACGCAGCTTGTTAATGAGGTCTGGCGTCACACTCTGAATAAAATCAGCCAGGACAACCGGTACAGTAATTACATTGTGGCCGAGCTGGTTATTCCGCCGGAGGTGGGCGGCTTCTGGATGCGTGAGCTTGGCCTTTATGACGATGAAGGGACGCTGATTGCTGTCGCCAATATGGCCGAAAGCTACAAGCCAGAACTGGCCGAGGGCTCAGGGCGTGCGCAGACATGCCGCATGGTCATCATTGTCAGCAGTGTCGAGTCTGTGGAGCTTTCCATTGACTCAACGATGGTGATGGCGACGCAGGATTATGTCGACGACAGGCTCGCCGAACATGAAAAATCCCGTCGTCATCCTGATGCCACTCTTAAAGAAAAAGGGTTTACTCAGCTCAGTAACGCGACAGACAGCGAGTCTGAAACGCTCGCAGCGACGCCGAAAGCTGTCAAGACAGCGTATGACCTTGCTAATGCGAAATATACAGCTCAGGACGCCACCACAACGCGTAAAGGCATTGTGCAACTCAGCAATGCCACTAACAGTGTGTCTGAGACGCTTGCCGCGACACCGAAAGCGGTCAAGGTGGCATATGACCTTGCTAACGCGAAATATACAGCTCAGGACGCCACTACAGCACGTAAAGGGATTATCCAGCTCAGCAATGCCACTGACAGCACGTCTGAGACGCTGGCCGCAACGCCGAAAGCGGTTAAAGCGGCTATGGATAATGCGAACGGACGCGTCCCGTCAGACCGTAAGGTCAATGGGCATCCATTATCCGGGGATATCACCCTGTGGGCGTCAGATGTGAAGGCTATTTCCGCCGATGCCATTGGACAGATTACCGATAACGGCACGATGGCATCAGCTAATACTCCAGGATGGTGGCGGGTGGCGGTGTCGAATTCTGATACGGTCGCTGATTTTCCGACCTATCCGGATGGCAGCAAGCTGTACAGCTATGGATATCTGTTTGTTGAGAAAATCGGTGAAGTCTGGTTTCAGCACTATTACGCGCATATGGGCGCGAACGCAAAGCGCCAGGACTGGGGAACGGAACCGAATACCAGCCGCCAGTGGGTTATTGACTACAACACCGTAAATAAACCTTCAGCCAGTGATGTGGGTGCATTGCCGATTACCGGGGGGCGGCTTAACGGCCCACTGGGTATTGGTACTGACAATGCACTGGGCGGTAATTCGATTGTATTCGGCGATAACGATACAGGGTTTAAGTGGCACAGTGACGGCGTTCTGGGTATTTATGCCAATAGTGCCCAGGTCGGTTATATCGACAATTCCGGGCTGCACATGCTGGCAGATATTCGCGCTACTGGTGTCGTGCGCACCGGCAACGGAAAAACACTGACGTTATCGAGTGGTAACAATTCTGCACTGAATGCTGGTTTAAGTCTGTGGGGAGGTGGAGAACGTCCAACAGTCATTGAGCTGAGCGATGAACAGGGATGGCATTTATACAGTCAACGAAATACGGACGGAAGTATTTCATTTACTGTTAACGGTATCGTCTACTGTAACGCGTTAAATATAGGTGGCGCTATTTATCAGAATAACGGTGATATCTTTGGTTCGTTATGGGGAAATGGCTGGTTAAGTACATGGATTCACAACAATGTAGTAAAAGCGGTCAGACTTGGCCCCGTGGCGCTTTCTGGCGGTCTGTGGCGTGATTTTCAGCTTGGCGGCGGACAGGTGGTGACGGGGTTCCATACTGACGGTAGCTGGGAAATGGAAGGTGGTGATGACAAGGTTTATTACCGTCCAATTCAGTATCTGGTTGGTGATACGTGGGTGACAGCCCCAAGTGTATAAGAAGGAATAATTATGACAGCGGCAAAAAATAAAAAGAACAAGCAGTTTTTAAATATTAAAAATTTCATTCCGTATACACCGGAACCAGACGACACATTATTCGCCGGTGCGGCGCATCTACAATCAGAGGATGGTCAGGACTGGTATGCATGCCAGCAATTATTTTCAGAAGACACACTGAAAATTACCTACGACGATAACGATGTTATTACGTGTATCACGCGCGATATTTCCGGTTTATGGCCTGCAGGCCAGAGCGTGGCGGAGCTACCTGATACGGATGAAAACCGTCGCGCTGATATTTCAGGCGGCTGGCAGTTTAAAGACGGTAAAGTCGTTCAACGGGTTTATTCGCCGGAAGAGCTGCGTAAAAAGGCGGAGGCTGAAAAAGTTCGCCGCCTTGCTGAGGCTGAATCAGCCATTGCACCGCTGGCGCGGGCAGTAAAACTAAAAATTGCCACAGATGAAGAGTTTAAACGGCTGGAAGCATGGGAGCTCTACAGCGTAATGGTAAACAGGGTGGATACATCTGCGCCTGACTGGCCGGATATACCACGCTAAATATTCAGGTGGGTTTATTACCCGCCTTTTCTTTTTCCTGTCGTTGTGCCATCAACCTGACAGCCGGTACAAATAGCCCCCTCTTGTGTACTGACCTGAAAATATACTCACCCCTTAACCACGGAGTTAACCGGATGAGTGATTTTCACCACGGCACGCAGGTCATCGAAGTTAATGACGGTACGCGTGTTATTTCCACAGTAGCGACTGCGGTCGTCGGCATGGTTTGTACAGCCAGCGATGCAGATGCCACGCTATTTCCCCTCAATGAACCGGTACTGATTACCAATGTGCAAAGTGCCATTGCGAAAGCCGGTAAAAAAGGCACGCTGGCTGCATCACTGCAGGCCATCGCAGACCAGTCAAAACCCGTCACTGTTGTTGTGCGTGTTGAGGATGGAACCGGCGATGACGAGGAAGCTGCGCTCGCACAGACTGTTTCCAACATTATCGGAGGTACGGATGAGAACGGTAAATACACCGGTATCAAGGCTCTCCTGACCGCTCAGGCCGTCACCGGCGTCAAGCCACGTATTCTTGGGGTGCCGGGGCTGGATACTAAAGAGGTCGCGGTTGCGCTTGCGTCGGCTGCCATTAAGTTACGTGCATTTGCTTACCTCAGCGCGTGGGGATGTAAGACTATTTCCGAAGCGATGGAATATCGTAAAAATTTCAGCCAGCGCGAGCTGATGGTTATCTGGCCTGATTTCCTCGCATGGGACACCGTCAAAAATACCACCGCAACGGCTTACGCCACTGCGCGTGCACTCGGCCTGCGTGCTTACATCGACCAGACTGTCGGCTGGCACAAAACCCTGTCTAACGTTGGTGTACAGGGCGTTACCGGCATCAGCGCCTCAGTGTTCTGGGATTTGCAGGCATCCGGCACCGATGCTGACCTGCTCAACGAGGCCGGGGTTACAACGCTGGTACGCAAGGACGGTTTCCGCTTCTGGGGTAACCGCACCTGCTCGGATGACCCGCTTTTTCTGTTTGAGAACTACACCCGCACCGCGCAGGTACTGGCCGACACGATGGCGGAGGCGCACATGTGGGCGGTCGACAAGCCCATTACCGCCACGCTCATTCGTGACATTGTTGACGGCATTAACGCCAAATTCCGCGAGCTGAAATCAAACGGCTACATCGTGGAGGGTAAATGCTGGTTCGATGAGGAATCGAACGACAAGGAAACCCTCAAGGCCGGGAAACTGTATATCGACTACGACTATACACCAGTTCCGCCACTGGAAAGCCTGACCCTGCGCCAGCGTATCACCGATAAATATCTGGTGAATCTGGCCGAATCGGTCAACAGCTAAGGAGCCTGAAACAACATGGCACTACCCCGTAAACTCAAATACCTGAATATGTTCAACGATGGCCTCAGCTACATGGGCGTTGTTGAATCCGTGACGCTGCCGAAGCTGACCCGCAAGCTCGAAAACTATCGCGGCGGCGGTATGAATGGCGCGGCAGCGATTGATCTCGGCCTCGACGACGATGCATTAACCGTCGAATGGTCTGTCGGCGGCCTGCCTGATGTGGCTCTGTGGGCGCAGTACGCCGCCCCGGGCGCTGATGCTGTGCCGCTGCGTTTTGCTGGTTCTTACCAGCGCGACGACACCGGCGAAATCGTGGCGGTCGAGGTGGTCATGCGTGGCCGTCATAAAGAAATCGACGGCGGTGAGAATAAGCAGGGTGAAAACACCTCGACCAAACTGTCGACTGTCTGCACCTACTACCGCCTCACGATTGATGGCAGCGACGTCATCGAAATCGACACCGTCAACATGGTCGAGAAGGTGAACGGCGTCGACCGTCTGGAGCAGCACCGCCGCGCAATCGGGCTGTAATTCCCTGACCGGTCAGCACTGCTGGCCGGTTATTAACCCCATTCAGAACAGAGAAAAACATCATGGCAAAAGCACCACGTAAAACCGCTGAATTTATTGATACGGCTGGAAATGAAACTGACACCGTAAACCCGAACGTCGTGACCCTGGACAAACCGATTAAGCGCGCCGGTCAGACGATTGATAAAGTCACCCTGATTGAGCCGAACGCCGGTACCCTGCGCGGCGTCAGTCTGGCAGCGGTGGCGCAGTCCGAAGTCGACGCCCTGATTAAGGTGCTGCCCCGCATGACCTACCCCGCGCTCACCGCGCAGGAGCTTACCGCGATGAACCTGCCCGATATGTTGTCGCTGGCCGCTAAGGTGATTGGTTTTTTGTCACCAGCTTCGGCGGAATAGACTTCCCGCCAGACCTGTCGACTGATGACCTGATGGCGGATATCGCAGTGATATTCCACTGGCCGCCATCAGAACTCTGTTCCCTGAGCCTGACCGAGCTCATCACATGGCGCGAAAAGGCGCTGCAGCGTAGCGGAAACCACAATGAGTAATAACCTGAGGCTTGAGGTATTGCTGAAAGCGGTCGACCAGGCGACCCGACCGCTTAAATCCATCCAGACCGCGAGTAAAACCCTGTCGGGTGATATTCGCAACACACAAAAGGGTCTGCGCGACCTGAACGGTCAGGCGTCGAAAATCGACGGCTTTCGTAAGGCAAGCGCGCAACTGGCCGTGACTGGTCAGGCGCTTGACAAGGCAAAGCGCGAAGCCGGTGAGCTGGCTGTGCAGTTTAAAAACACCACCAGTCCGACCCGCGCGCAGGCGCAGGCGCTCGAAGCGGCAAAACGTGCCGCCTCTGAGCTGCAGATGAAATATAACAGCCTGAGAACATCGGTACAGCGCCAGCGTTCCGAGCTGATGCAGGCCGGTATCAATACCCGCACCCTGTCTGCCGATGAACGTCGACTCAAAACCTCCATCAGCGAAACGACGGCGCAGCTTAACCGACAGCGTAATGCACTGGCGCGCGTCAGTGCGCAGCAGGCGAAATTAAGCCGGGTGAAAGAACGATATAAATCAGGTAAAGAGCTTGCCGGTAACATGGCCGCAGCAGGCGCTGCCGGGGTCGGTATTGCGACGGCGGGAACGATGGCCGGGGTTAAATTACTAATGCCCGGTTATGACTTTGCACAGAAAAATTCCGAGCTGCAAGCTGTGCTCGGGGTTGATAAACAGTCGCCAGAAATGCAGGCGCTACGCAAACAGGCTCGCCAGCTCGGCGACAATACTGCAGCCTCTGCAGATGACGCAGCGAGCGCGCAAATCATCATTGCGAAAAGCGGCGGTGACGCTGCTGCCATTCAGGCGGCGACGCCAGTCACGCTGAATATGGCGCTGTCAAACCGGCGCTCAATGGAGGAAAACGCTGCGCTGCTGACCGGGATGAAATCAGCGTTTCAACTTTCAAACGACAAGATTGCTCACATTGGCGACGTTCTCTCGATGACGATGAACAAAACCGCCGCCGATTTTGACGGACTGAGCGACGCGCTGACCTATGCCGCGCCAGTGGCGAAAAATGCTGGGGTAAGCATCGAGCAAACCGCCGCAATGGTCGGTGCACTGCACGACGCCAAAATCACCGGGTCAATGGCGGGTACGGGTAGCCGCGCCATTCTCAGCCGCCTGCAGGCTCCCACCGGAAAAGCGTTTGAGGCCATTAAGGAACTCGGCGTCAAAACGTCAGACAGCAAGGGGAACACGCGCCCGATATTCTCCATCCTGAAAGAAATGCAGCGCAGCTTTGAGAAAAACAACCTCGGGACAAGCCAGCGCGGCGAGTACATGAAAACCATTTTCGGCGAGGAGGCCAGCTCGGCGGCGGCGGTACTGATGGAAGCAGCCTCAAGCGGAAAACTTGACCGGCTCACTGCCGCGTTTAAAGCCTCGGACGGTAAAACCGAGGAACTGGTTAAGGTTATGCAGGATAACCTCGGCGGCGACTTTAAAGAGTTCCAGTCGGCTTATGAGGCCGTCGGTACCGACCTTTTTGACCAGCAAGAGGACTCGCTGCGTAAACTCACCAAAACCGCCACACAATACGTGTTAAAGCTCGACGACTGGATCAAGAAAAACAAAGGTCTGGCGACAACTATCGGCATTATTGCCGGGGGCGCACTTGCTCTGATTGGTATCATCGGTGGCATTGGTCTCGTTGCGTGGCCGGTTGTCATGGGGATTAACGCCATCATTGCCGCCGCTGGCGTGATGGGTACCGCCTTGACTGTTGCCGGTAGTGCCATTGTGACAGCTCTCGGTGCAATCACCTGGCCGATTGTGGCCGTCGGGACGGCGATTGTGGCCGGGGCGCTACTTATCCGTAAATATTGGGAGCCCATCAGCGCATTTTTCTCGGGGGTGATTGAGGGCATCATGAGTGCTTTTGCTCCGGTCGGGGAAATGTTTGCACCACTGGCACCCATTTTTGACGGACTCGGTGAGAAGCTGCGCGGAGTCTGGCAATGGTTTAAAGACCTGATTGCACCGGTCAAAGCTACGCAGGAGACGCTCGATAGCTGTAAAAATGCTGGCGTTATTTTCGGTCAGGCGTTGGCCTCAGCGCTGATGGCACCGCTGAACGTTTTCAACAAGCTACGCAGTGGTGTCGACTGGCTTCTCGAAAAGCTCGGCATCATCAACAAAGAATCGGACAGCCTCGACCAGACCGCCGCCAAAACCAACGCCGCCACGCAGGGGAATTCCTACATTCCGGCGACCAGCACCTATGGCGGGTATCAGGCTTATCAGCCCGTTACCGCACCGGCGGGACGCTCTTACATCGACCAGAGCAAAAGCGAATACAACATTTCGCTACCGGGCGGTGTTGCTCCGGGGCATCAACTCGACCGCCAGCTACGCGACACACTCGAACAAATTGAGCGCGAAAAGCGTGCGCGTCAGCGCGCCAGCATGAGCCACGACTAAGGGAGAATTAAACGATGATGCTTGCTCTCGGCATGTTTGTATTTGAACTCCGTACTCTGCCTTATCAGTCAATGCAGCATTCGAAAGATTACCGCTGGGCGTCTAATGACCGGGTCGGTAAACCGCCTGCATATCAGTTTCTCGGCGAGGGGGAAACCTCAATACAGCTTGCCGGTACGCTTTACCCTGCCATTACCGGCGGTCATATATCCCTGCTGGCTGTGGAACTGATGGCCGATGAGGGCAGGGCGTGGCCGCTGATTGAGGGGACCGGCAAAATCCTCGGGATGTATATCATCGATAAGGTGTCGACCACGCACGCCGAGTTTTTCAGCGATGGCGCGGCAAGAAAGATTGATTTCACGCTTTCGCTAAAACGGGTCGATGAATCACTGACGGCAATGTTTGGCGACCTGAATAAACAGGCGAGCGAGCTTCTCGGCTCTGCCGGTAATCTGACCGATAAGCTGCAGGGTGCGCTCGGAGGGCTGACCATATGATTACGGGCATGACCATTGACGCCGGTGCCAGTCTTGCACCGGCATTTATGCTAACGCTGAACAGCCAGGACATTACCAGCAATTTTAGTAACCGGCTGATTTCTCTCACCATGACCGACAACCGGGGTTTTGAGGCTGACCAGCTCGACATTGAGCTCGACGATACCGACGGAAAAGTCGAATTACCCATGCGCGGGGCGGTGCTGACGCTGTGGCTTGGCTGGCAAGGTTCGGCGCTTCTGAATAAAGGCGATTTTACGGTCGATGAGATTGAGCACCGGGGTGCGCCTGATACCCTGACCATCCGGGCGCGTAGTGCAGACTTTCGCGGCACGCTCAATTCACGGCGCGAGGAATCATGGCACGACACCACCCTCGGCGAACTGGTTAGCACCATCGCAAAGCGTAACAAACTGACGGCCAGCGTCGCGGATTCGCTGAAACAAATACCGGTACCACATATCGACCAGTCGCAGGAATCCGACGCGGTATTTCTTACCCGGCTGGCTGACCGAAACGGAGCGACTGTATCGGTTAAAGCGGGAAAACTACTGTTTCTGAAAGCCGGTAGTGCGCTGACGGCCAGCGGTAAGCCCATTCCACAAATGACGCTGACCCGCAGTGACGGCGACCGTCATCAGTTTGCCATTGCCGACCGCGGAGCTTATACCGGTGTAACAGCTAAATGGTTGCACACCAAAGACCCGAAGCCGCAAAAACAGAAAGTGACGCTGAAACGCCAGCCAAAAGAGAAGCACCTTCGCGCACTGGAACACCCGAAAGCAAAGCCGGTCAGCAAAAAGACGAAGTCCAGAAAAGAGCCGGAGGCTCGCGAGGGTGAGTATATGGCCGGTGAGGCCGATAACGTACTGGCGCTGACGACGGTCTACGCTTCTAAGGCGCAGGCGATGCGCGCCGCTCAGGCTAAGTGGGATAAGCTGCAGCGAGGCGTTGCGGAGTTTTCAATTACGCTGGCGCTTGGTAGGGCTGATTTATTCCCTGAGACACCGGTGCGCGTGTCAGGCTTTAAGCGCGTCATAGACGAGCAATCGTGGTTAATCAGTAAGGTGACTCACAATATGAATAATAGTGGCTTCACGACGGGCTTAGAGCTTGAGGTTAAACTCTCTGATGTGGAGTACAGTGCAGAATCGGATGATGAATAAAATGTATTCACAAAAAGTGAATTAGTGATTATTATTGGTTCACGAATTGAGAATAAGAGGTGGGTTATGTTTCATTGTCCGAAGTGCCATCATGCCGCACATGCGCGAACAAGCCGCTATCTAACCGAAAATACGAAAGAGCGCTACCACCAGTGCCAGAATATCAACTGCAGTTGTACGTTTATGACAATGGAAACGATAGAACGCTTTATTGTTACTCCGGGATCCATCGACCCGGCACCGCCGCACCCGACTGTTGGTGGTCAGCGACCATTGTGGCTCTGATAAATTTTCGCTAAATGCCCGCCGCGTGCGGGTTTTTTTATGCCCTCAGTAAAGTGGCGGTAAAAAATCCACCGCCATTTTATCGCCACTCGAAAATGAGGTAACAAAAAAGCCACTCTTTAGAGTGGCTTAATTGTATGATTTTAAAGCTAAAATTTGGTGGCCCCTGCTGGACTTGAACCAGCGACCAAGCGATTATGAGTCGCCTGCTCTAACCACTGAGCTAAGGGGCCGTGGCGATGGATTATAATGTAACTTTACGATGCAATCCAGACTTAACCGTGCGGGTGCTGTTTTTATAAACAATGTGTTTTCAACCCGTTATACTTAAATAACGTTGTATTGCTCAGGAGTAATGATGGTTAAGGACATACTGGCACCAGGGCTACGGGTGGTTTTTTGTGGCATTAATCCGGGGCTCTCCTCGGCGAATACCGGCTTTCCGTTCGCTCACCCTGCGAATCGTTTCTGGAAAGTTATCCATTTGGCCGGTTTCACCGATCGACAGCTGAAACCGGAGGAAGCTGAAAAATTACTGGATTTTCGTTGCGGCGTAACGAAATTAGTTGACCGGCCAACCGTACAAGCGAATGAGGTAAAGTTGCATGAGCTACGTAGCGGTGGACGAAGCTTGATTGAAAAAATTGAAGATTATCAGCCCGCAGCGCTGGCAGTTCTTGGGAAGCAGGCTTTTGAGCAGGGATTCAGCCAGCGCGGTATCGCCTGGGGGAAACAGAAGATCACCATTGGCGCGACGACGGTTTGGGTATTGCCAAATCCCAGCGGTTTAAACCGTATTAAAACGGAAAAATTGGTTGAGGCTTATCGAGAGCTGGACCAGGCGCTAATTATGCGTGGGCTATAGCAATGTTGATGAGGAAGCGATTTCTCATACGGTATAGAAATTCTGCAAGCCAGATAAGGCGCTCGCGCTGCATCCGTAAAAATGCTATCACAGGACAGATAAAAAAACGCCACTTTGCAGTGGCGTTTAGGCATGTACAGCGAATTAATCGTCCAGGAAGCTGCGCAACACCTCAGACCGGCTCGGATGGCGCAGCTTACGTAGCGCTTTCGCTTCGATCTGACGGATACGTTCGCGGGTTACGTCGAACTGTTTACCCACTTCTTCCAGCGTATGGTCAGTGTTCATATCGATACCGAAACGCATACGTAGCACTTTCGCTTCACGGGCGGTCAAGCCGGCCAGAACATCGTGTGTGGCGGCGCGCAGGCTTTCCGTGGTAGCGGAGTCCAGCGGTAACTCGAGGGTGGTATCCTCGATGAAATCACCCAGATGCGAATCTTCATCATCGCCGATCGGCGTTTCCATGGAAATCGGCTCTTTAGCGATTTTCAGCACTTTACGAATTTTATCTTCCGGCATCAACATACGCTCGGCCAGTTCTTCCGGCGTCGGTTCACGGCCCATCTCTTGCAGCATCTGGCGGGAAATACGGTTGAGCTTGTTAATGGTCTCAATCATATGCACCGGAATACGGATGGTGCGCGCCTGATCCGCGATAGAGCGGGTGATCGCCTGACGAATCCACCAGGTGGCGTAGGTGGAGAACTTGTAACCACGGCGGTATTCAAACTTATCGACCGCTTTCATCAGACCAATGTTGCCTTCCTGAATCAGATCAAGGAACTGCAGACCACGGTTGGTGTATTTCTTGGCGATAGAAATAACCAGACGCAAGTTCGCTTCAACCATCTCTTTCTTCGCACGGCGGGCTTTCGCTTCCCCGATGGACATGCGACGGTTGATGTCCTTCACCTGTTCGATGGTCAGGCCGGTTTCTTCTTCAATCTGACGCAGTTTTTGCAGGCAGCGTTGTACTTCTTCCGCTACGTCGTGCAACTTTTCCGACCACGGTTTGTTCATTGCGATGGCGGCGTTGAACCAGGTTTCGCTGGTTTCGTTGCCTGTGAACAGCGTGATAAAGTTTTTCTTCGGCATTTTGCACTGCTCGACGCAGAGCTTCATGATCAGACGTTCCTGAGTGCGTACACGGTCCATCATGACCCGCATACTGTTCACCAGGTAATCGAATTGCTTCGGTACCAGGCGGAACTGTTTGAACACTTCCGACAGCTTCAGAATCTCTTCCTGGGCGGCGGCATGGCTGCGGCCTTTCGCTTTAATGGTGTCGCGCGTGACGACGTATTGCGCACGCAGTTCAGCGAATTTTTCGCGTGCCAGCTCAGGGTCGATGCTGTTGTCATCATCGGCCGCGTCATCATCGCCGTCTTCTTCATCTTCGTCTTCGTCATCGTCCAGGTCTTCCTGGGAGAGCTCCGAACCGACGTGAGTGGCGGTCGGCGCCATCTCTTCTTCCGCGTTCGGATCAACAAAGCCGGTGATAAGATCAGACAGGCGAGCCTCTTCAGCCTCAACGCGATCGTACTGTTCCAGCAGGTAGGTAATCGCTTCCGGGTATTCGGCAACAGAACACTGAACCTGGTTGATCCCGTCTTCGATGCGTTTAGCGATGTCGATTTCGCCTTCCCGGGTCAACAGTTCAACAGTGCCCATTTCACGCATGTACATGCGTACCGGGTCAGTCGTACGACCGATTTCAGATTCAACACTGGACAGAACTTGTGCAGCAGCTTCTTCCGCATCTTCATCGGTGCTGGTGGTATTTTCAGCCAGCAGCAGATCATCGGCATCAGGCGCTTCTTCCATCACCTGAATACCCATGTCGTTGATCATTTGGATGATATCTTCAATTTGATCGGAATCGACGATATCTTCCGGCAGATGGTCATTGACCTCGGCATAGGTCAGATAGCCTTGCTCCTTACCACGGGTGACAAGAAGTTTCAGCTGTGACTGCGGGTTTTGCTCCATAAGACGGTATCCACACTTATTCGTTTGATTGGTGTCGACGGTATAACTGCCGACATTTAAAGCGAGGGCATACTTATATTTTGGCCGCTGCCTCTCACTGCGGCTGTCGGGGGCTTCCCGATCGATATGCGGCACTTAAGCCGTTAAATTCATTTTTTGGCCAGTTCCTGGTTTAACGTCCAGAGCTCCCGGCGTTCTTCGCTGCTTAAACCGTGAGTGCGATCGCGAGCGATCAGCTCTTCTTGTCGCAGTTGCAGCAGCGAATCAAACATATGGTTGAGTGAGTCGGTAAAGGTTTTTTCGGCAATCGCCTTATCTGCTATATCGTCCCACATCGATAGTTTTTCAAGGGTCGCAGCATCATTTGTGCCACGGTAGAGTTCCAGAAGTTGCCCGGTGGTAAGGCCTGGCTGAGCCAAACAAGTTTTGACCAATTCTTTAAATAAGCCAAGTCCGGGCAGCTTATTTTGATCCAGCGCGTCTAAGGGCGGTACCAGCGGCGCGAGATCCGGATTTTGCACCAGTAACCCTATTAGTATACGCATGGTCGTGCGTTTTAGCTGCGGAGCCGGGCGGGAAACGCTGCTTTCCGCCTGTTTTGGCACTAATCGATCAAGCTGGCTATCATCGAAAATGCCTAACTTCAGTCCCAGCGTCTGGCGTAGCTGAATACGGTGCGCGTCGCCGGGCACCTGATTAATGAGCGGCAGCGCCAGCGCGGCTAACTGCGTGCTGCCATCCGGCGAGCTTAAATCTACCTGCGGCAGGAGGCTATTAAATAAAAACGTAGAGAGAGGCTGCGCCTGCTCCATCCGCGCTTCGAAAGCGGCCTTGCCTTCTTTACGCACCAGCGTATCCGGGTCTTCGCCGTCAGGTAAAAACATAAAGCGTACCTGCCTGCCGTCGGTCATATACGGCATTGCTGTTTCCAGAGCTCTCCAGGCCGCATCGCGGCCTGCCCGGTCGCCGTCGTAACAGCAAATCACATTGTTTGTCGCCCGGAATAACATATGCATATGGTCTGCCGTGGTTGAGGTGCCCAGCGAGGCGACCGCATAGTTAATGTCGTATTGCGCCAGCGCCACGACATCCATATAACCTTCGACAACGAGTAAACGTTGCGGTTCAGCATGATATTGCTGAGCCTCATAAAGGCCATATAACTGGCGGCCTTTATGAAAAATGTCGGTTTCCGGAGAGTTAAGGTATTTCGGCGTGTCGTTACCCAGTACCCGCCCGCCAAAACCAATCACCCTGCCGCGTTTATCCCGGATAGGGAACATCACCCGATTACGGAAACGATCGTAAGTGCTACCCTGCTCGTTATTGACCAGCATCCCGGCATCCAGCAATAATGCCTTGTTATCGCTATTATTACCGAAACGCTTTAACGCGTTATCCCAGCCTGGCGGCGCGAAGCCAATGGCGAAACGCTGGATAATTTCAGCGCTCAGGCCACGCTTTTGCAGATAGTCGCGCGCCGGTTTTGCTGCAGGATGAGCAAGCGACTGCTGATAAAAGTCATTTAACCCATTCATCAACTGATAGAGATTTTGCCGCTGATGGCGCTCTATCTGGCTAAGCCCGGTGCCTGCTTCATAGGGAATCTCCAGGTTATGCATAGCCGCTAACTCTTCAACAGTTTCGACAAATTCGAGCTTGTCGTAATTCATCAAAAAGTCGATAGCATTGCCATGCGCACCGCACCCAAAGCAGTGGTAAAACTGTTTTTCACCGTTTACGGTGAAAGAAGGGGTTTTCTCATTATGGAATGGACAACACGCGTGATAGTTCTTGCCCTGTTTCTTGAGTTTTACGCGCACGTCGATCAAATCGACGATATCGGTTCTCGCCAGCAGGTCATTGATAAATACGCGTGGAATTCGTCCAGCCATATGCCCCTTTTATACACGTCATCCTCCAGGCTGCCTCCGTATTGGCTGCGCTCGTTCACCCCTGCCACTGGTTTGTGTAAGCGCCGGGGATATGAGGAACATTCTTGTTCCTTACCAGAGACAACCTTCAACTGTACAAATTCGTTCCTGACGAAGTTGTCACTCTTTTGCCGCCTGGATGCTGCATGAATGATTTTGTGTATATGCTAATGCATAAACGAAAACAAGCCGCGCATTCCTTTCGGAAGCACGGCCTTACAACTACAACTCGGTCTGAATTGAGAGCCGTCCGCTCTCAAAAGATTAGTACAGACGAGTACGGCGTGCGTTTTCGCGAGCCAGTTTCTTTGCGTGACGTTTCACTGCAGAAGCTTTAGCGCGCTTACGTTCGGTCGTCGGTTTTTCATAGAACTCACGACGACGAACTTCCGCCAGAACACCCGCTTTTTCGCAGGAACGCTTGAAGCGACGCAGAGCTACGTCGAACGGCTCGTTTTCACGTACTTTAATTACCGGCATGTGCCTCTCACCTTTGATTAATTCGGTTTTCCGCTGGCATCAACGCCAGCTTATTTCAAAATGGTGCGGAATTTTACTGCAATTGCTGCTGCTTTGTAAAGCACCGCGGCCTTTTTTGAAAGGGACTTTTATAAGGGTGAGGAGTATACACGAGCCGAACTCGAGGGGCGAACAAAGTTTTACATCAACCCGCATTGGTCCTACACTGCGCGGTATCAGAGTGAGGTAAAACAAGTCATGCGTGTACTGGGTATTGAGACATCCTGCGATGAAACCGGCATCGCCATTTACGACGACGAAAAAGGTCTGCTAGCCAACCAATTGTATAGTCAGGTGAAATTACATGCTGACTACGGCGGCGTGGTGCCTGAACTGGCTTCCCGCGACCATGTACGTAAAACCGTGCCGCTGATTCAGGCGGCATTAAAAGAAGCTGATCTGGCGGCGGCCGATATTAATGCAGTGGCTTATACGGCGGGGCCGGGGCTGGTTGGCGCGCTACTGGTCGGCGCGACGGTGGGACGTTCACTGGCCTTTGCCTGGGACGTGCCGGCGATTCCGGTACACCATATGGAAGGGCATCTGCTGGCCCCGATGCTGGAAGATAATCCCCCTGCATTCCCGTTTGTGGCGCTGCTGGTATCCGGTGGACATACGCAGCTCATTAGCGTGACCGGAATCGGGCAGTATGAGCTGCTGGGAGAGTCGATTGATGACGCTGCTGGTGAAGCGTTTGATAAGACCGCCAAACTATTGGGGCTGGATTATCCCGGTGGCCCGATGCTGTCGAAAATGGCGTCACAGGGCACAGAGGGGCGTTTTGTCTTCCCGCGTCCGATGACCGATCGCCCGGGGCTGGATTTCAGTTTCTCTGGCCTGAAAACCTTCGCTGCCAATACTATTCGCAGCAATGGTGATGATGACCAGACACGGGCGGATATCGCCCGCGCGTTTGAAGATGCGGTTGTTGATACGCTGATGATCAAGTGCAAACGTGCGCTGGACCAAACCGGCTTTAAACGCCTGGTGATGGCGGGAGGCGTGAGCGCTAACCGTACGCTGCGCGCTGCGCTTGCACAGATGATGCAAAAGCGTCGTGGTGAGGTTTTTTACGCCCGTCCTGAATTCTGTACCGATAACGGCGCGATGATTGCCTACGCCGGAATGGTGCGCTTTAAAGCCGGCGTCACGGCAGATCTCGGCGTAACTGTCCGTCCGCGTTGGCCGCTGGCTGAGCTGCCTGCGGCGTAAAGTCGAACAAAGGGGCGACGTCATGCCGCCCCAATAGGGTTACAATAACACCAGCGGCATCCACACCAGCCCGGTTATCAGTAGCAATACCAGGAAGATCAGACCGAAAATTGCCCCCAGCCGCCAGTAGTCGGCTGTAGGTAAATAGCCGCTGCCATAATAAATCGGGCTGGGCCCTGTCGCGTAAGGCGTCAGAATGCTGCCCAGACCAATGGCGGCCCCCACCATCAGGCAAAATACCGGTAGCGGGATGGACGGTATCGCTAATGCGGCGGCAATCATCATCGGTGCCAGCGCGGAGGTGTAGGCGGTGGCGCTGGCAAAGAAGTAGCGTAAGGCATAAAACACCATGATCAGCGCGACCATTACCATGGTTGGGGAATAGCCGCTTAAACCGTCCGCCAACAGCTTGCCGAACCAGCCAATAAAGCCGGTATTGTTGAGTCCGGTGGCCAGGGTAATCAGCGAGGCCAGCCAGAAGAAGACGTTCCACGCCGCTTTATTACTGATGATGTCATCCCAGGAGATAATGCGTAATACCAGCATCAGCGCGACGACGCTGTAGCCGACCATCGCTGCATCAATATAGTCACCGCCAAAAATCCACAGCACCAGCGCGCCAACCATCAGCACCAGCATTCTCTTTTCGCGTGAGCAGAGCGGGCCCATTGTTTTTAATTCCGCACTGGCCCATTCGGGCACCTGGTTGCCTGATTTCAGCATTGGCGGGTACAGCACGTAGGCCAGCCACGGCACGATGAGCACCAGCAGGATACTCAGCGGCAGCATGCCCAGGAACCAGTCGCCCCAGCTTAGCGACATATGCGATGCGCCTTTCATCAGGCCAATCAGTAACAGGTTCGGTGCCATCGCCGTCAGGAAAATCGCGCTGGTCACGCAGTTGGCGACAATCCCCATCCACAGAATGTAAGAGCCTATTGAGCGGGCACTGGTATCGTTAGGCTGGGAATTGTAGAGCGGCGGCAGGTTACGGATGATGGGGTAGATGATCCCGGCTCCGCGCGCTGAGTTGGATGGTGTAACCGGGGCAAGAATCAGTTCCGATAGCATGACCGCGTAGCCGAGAAACAGAGTGCGGTGGCCCATCTTTTTCACCAGGATTAGCGCTATCCGTCGGCCCAGTCCGGTTTTTTCATAGCCCGTACCGAACATAAAGGCGGCGAAAATCAGCCAGATCACCGAGTTTGAGAATCCTGACACCGCCCATGACAGCGCTTTGGCAGTAAATTTAAACCCGTTCTGAGAGAGTTGGGTCGGGCTGAACAGCAGCCAGGGCGACAGAATGGCGATGATGGAAATGCCAATCATCGCCACGACCGCGCCGGGTACAGGCTCCAGAATCAATCCCACAATTACGCCGGTAAAGACGGCAAAGTAGAGCCAGGTATGGCTCTCAAGGCCAACGGGAACGGGCAGAACAGCAATAATAGCGATGACCAGCAGAGGCGCCAGATATCGCCACCAGGCAGCTAAAGGTACCATTGTTGTATACCTGCGAAAGGGGAGAGGCGAAGCGCCTCTCCGGGAAGGTTATTTGATGTAGTGAACGTGTTCGCAAATCTCGTCCACGATAGGGCCGCGACGTTCTGCGAACTGTTTTTTGTTTTCGGCGATCAGGTTATTACCATGGGTATCGATCGAAACGATCAGCGGGCCAAACTCTTTCACCCGGCAAACCCACAGCGATTCCGGCATCCCTAGTTCGGTCCAGTGCACCTCTTCAATTTCTTCAACCTGCGTTGCCGCCAGCACCGCGCAGCCTGCCGGGAAAATTACGTGTAGCGCTTTAAATTTCTGACAGCCTTCTTCGGTGAGCGGCCCCATGCCGCCTTTACCGACCACCAGTTTGACGCCGGTCTGCTCGATAAACTCTTTCTCAAAGGCTTCCATACGCATACTGGTGGTTGGGCCGACGGAAACCATTTCCCATTTTTCACCGTTCTTACGCACGATCGGCCCGGCGTGGAAAATCGCTTTACCGTTCAGATCGTAAGGAATTGGGCGCTTAAGCTCGATCAAACGACGGTGGCAGACGTCGCGACAGGTCACCAGCGTACCGGTCAGATAAATCACATCGCCAACGCGAATGTCTTCCAGATCTTCGGCTTTGATCGGGGTTGTCAGGATTTTTTTCATAACGCGCTCCGGGTGTGAGACAGGTTTTCGAAGGAGAGGTCAGAATGGACCAGCAGCGTACCGCGACGGTGCGCCCAGCAGCCGGTAGAAACGGCGACGCCAATGGTGGACGGGTGACGTGCGGCGGATTCGATATGCACGCCCATCACCGAACTATTGCCGGTGAGACCCTGTGGGCCAATGCCCAGACGGTTAAGCCCTTCTTCCAGGCGCAGCTCCAGTTCAGCGGCTTTCGGGTTTGGATGGCGGGTGCCGATTGGACGCAGAATCGCCTTACGCGACAGCACGGCGGCGGTTTCAACGGAGGTGGCGATCCCCACCCCAACCAGTACCGGCGGGCAGGCGTTGACCGCCAGCGTGGAAATATTTTCGAAGACGAATTTCACTACGCCTTCATAGCCTTCAGACGGCATCAGCACTTTGGAGCGCCCCGGTAAGGTACAGCCGCCGCCTGCCATGTAGACTTCGATTTCCGCGTCGTCGCCGTCCGGGATGATGTCCCAGGTGACCCACGGTACGCCACTGCCGGTATTTTTACCGGTATTCACTTCGTCAAAAATTTCTACCGCGTTGTGGCGCAGCGGCGCTTTTACCGTTGCGTCTTCCACCGCTTGTTTTAGAATGCTTTGCAGCTCGCCCAGCAGCGGGAAGCGGGAACCGACTTTAACAAAAAACATGATCTCACCAGTGTCCTGGCAGGCCGGACGGTTCAGATTGATAGCCTTTTGCATATTGTCGAACATCGTGTGGTAGATAATTTGTCCCATCTTTGATGTTTCGGTATCCCGCAGCTGTTTTAATTTATCAACGACGTCGTCAGGCATCCGGGTGGATATCATTGCAGTAAACTGAGCGACAATTTCTGTCAGCGTACTTATCGCCTTCTGTTTATTTTCATTGCTCATTATGTCAACTCCAGGAGTTTTATTTAGCTGGAAATAAATTCTGCGTATAAACTATCACTAAAAATAAGGTTTTATATTTTTGTCAGTGTGTATATGTAATTAACAGATCGTGAATCAAGCAGGAAAAGGCGACGAAAATTGCGCTAAAGCAGAGATTAAATACACGGTAGGATTTACACTGCGGCTATCAAAATGCGGGATAACCTGAACATGTTGCATAGCTATCCTTTAGCCAAAGATTTGCAGGTGCTGGTAGAAATCGTTCATAGCGGTAGCTTCAGCGCGGCGGCAGCAGCGCTGGGCCAGACGCCAGCGTTTGTGACCAAGCGTGTACAAATTCTGGAGGCGACGCTGGCGACAACCTTGCTGAATCGCTCAGCCAGAGGGGTGGCGTTAACAGAAAGTGGACAACGCTGTTATGAACAAGCGATGCATATTCTCACGCAATATCAGCGGTTGGTGGATGAGGTGACGCAGCTTAAATCGCGTCCGGTGGGGATGATCCGTATTGGCTGTAGTTTTGGTTTTGGTCGCAGTTATATTGCTCCCGCAATTACTGAATTAATGCGTAACTATCCTGAATTACAGGTGCATTTTGAACTGTTCGATCGACAAATCGATTTAGTACAGGATAACATCGATTTAGATATACGTATTAATGACGATATTCCTGATTATTATATTGCACATCTGTTAACGAAGAATAAAAGAATATTATGTGCTTCACCCACTTATTTACAAAAATATACCGCGCCGGAAACATTGCAGGAATTAATCCGGCACGATTGTCTGGTGACAAAAGAGCGCGATATGACACAGGGTATTTGGGAACTCGGCAACGGTCAGCAAAAAAAATCGGTGAAGGTGAGCGGACATCTTTCTTCCAACAGCGGGGAAATTGTGTTGCAGTGGGCGCTGGAAGGCAAAGGCATCATGTTGCGTTCTGAGTGGGATGTGCAGCCCTTTTTACAGAGCGGAGAACTGGTGCGCGTGTTACCGGACTACGCGCAAAGCGCCAATATCTGGGCGGTATATCGGGAGCCGCTTTACCGCAGCGTGAAGCTTCGGGTTTGCGTGGAGTTTTTAGCCGCCTGGTGTCAGCAACGGCTGGGCAAGCCCGATGAAGGTTATCAGGTGTTGTAGCCGGATAAGATGCTTTGTGGCGCCATCCGGCGATGTAAATGGCCAGATGGCGACTTCGCCTTATCCGGCCACGGTATGGCAACAAATTACTCTGGATCTTTCTCGCGCTTTTTTTTCAGCTTCGCCCAGATTTTCGTCTCCTGGCGGCGCCACAGTCGCTGGATATTGTCATGATGGCGCAGCAAAATCAGGCATGACAGCATGGACACCGGAAAGGTGAACTGCGGTTTGAACCACCAGACGTAAAACGGCGCAATTAACGCGCTGACAATGGCGCCTAATGATGAATAACCGCTTAACAGCACCGTTAGCAGCCAGGTACCCGCCATCACACCGGTTAAATCCCAGCCAATTGGCGCAATCGCGCCAAAAGCGGTGGCAACACCTTTGCCGCCTTTGAATCCGAAGAACACTGGCCAGATATGTCCCAGACAAGCGGCAATGGCGATAAGTCCCAGCCAGAAAGGGGTAACGCCTAACGCATACGCGCCCCAGACAGGCAGCATACCTTTCAGGATGTCGAAAATGAGTACCGCGACAGCTGCTCCCTTGCCACCGATTCGTAATACATTTGTCGCGCCCGGGTTGCCGGAGCCGCTCTCACGCGGATCGGGCAGGCCAGCGATGCGGCAAACCAGAATGGCACTGGAAATTGAGCCGCAGAGGTACGCGAAGAGGATCATTCCAGGCGCGATTGCACTCATAAGCTGTTCCGTTTTGAAAATGTCGTTTTATTCGCTACTTCTGTGGATAATACGCACATTTCACCGGAAGTGGTATCCGGGTTAGCCAAAAAGCAGGCAGGTCGTGATGGATATTGTATTTATAGAGCAACTTTCGGTAATCACCACTATCGGTGTTTACGACTGGGAACAGACTATCGAGCAAAAACTGGTGTTTGATATCGAAATGGCGTGGGACAACCGTAAGTCAGCGAAAAGTGATGATGTCGCCGATTGCTTAAGCTATGCGGATATCGCCGACACGGTGATAAATCATGTCGAAGGCGCGCGTTTCGCGCTGGTGGAAAGGGTGGCGGAAGAGGTGGCGGATCTGCTACTTAGCCGATTCAATTCTCCGTGGGTTCGCATCAAACTGAGCAAGCCTGGCGCCGTCGCGCGCGCGGCGAACGTAGGGGTAATTATTGAGCGTGGCAATAATCTGAAATAAAAATAAATAATTTTATATTTTTTAAACCAAACGGGTATATATGGGTCTTAACGCGAGATCCATTTTTGCTGTGTTTTTCATTTTAGGGGTTTATTGATGAACGATATGCACTCGCTGCTGATAGCGGCAATTTTGGGTGTGGTCGAAGGATTGACGGAGTTTTTGCCGGTATCCAGCACGGGCCATATGATTATTGTGGGGCATCTGCTGGGGTTTGAGGGCGAGACGGCTAAGACGTTCGAAGTGGTGATTCAACTGGGGTCTATCCTGGCGGTCGTGGTGATGTTCTGGCGGCGGTTGTTTGGTCTGATCGGTATTCACTTTGGCCGCCCGCTGCAACGCGAAGGTGAAAGTAAAGGTCGTTTAACGCTGATCCATATTCTGCTGGGTATGATTCCGGCGGTGGTGCTGGGACTGATCTTTCATGACACAATTAAGTCGTTATTCAACCCGATTAATGTGATGTACGCACTGGTGGTGGGGGGGGTACTGCTGATTGCTGCGGAATGCCTGAAGCCGAAAGAGCCGCGCGCGCCAGGGCTGGATGATATGACCTATCGTCAGGCGTTTATAATTGGCTGCTTCCAGTGTCTGGCGCTGTGGCCAGGCTTCTCACGTTCCGGGGCGACGATCTCCGGTGGGATGCTGATGGGCGTCAGTCGTTACGCTGCCTCCGAGTTCTCCTTCCTGCTGGCGGTGCCGATGATGATGGGCGCCACGGTTCTGGACCTCTATAAAAGCTGGTCATTCCTGACCGTAGCGGATATTCCGATGTTCGCAGTGGGTTTTGTGACGGCGTTTGTGGTGGCGCTGATTGCTATCAAAACTTTCCTGCAACTGATTAAGCGTATCTCGTTTATTCCGTTTGCGATTTACCGTTTTGTGGTGGCGGCTGCCGTTTACGTGGTGTTCTTCTGATAACTAACCGTGCAGGATGGCGTTGTTCTGCCATCCTGCCTCCGGTTTATCTACCGGATGGTGTTGAGCTGACAGGCTTCGGGCAGCGCTTCTCTTTCCAGTGGGCTACCGCCGCGATCCGGCGTCGGGTCAGTTCTTCGCGGATCTCCGCGCCTTTGAATCCTGCCTCAACAACGTCTTTCGTAGGTACCGCTTGCGCCACCAGCCACGCTTCGCGCAGTAAGCGCCCCTGCGGGTAATCTGACGCTTCAAAGCCTGTGCGTCCACGAACGTCGGCTTCACTGGTCAGCGCAATCTGCTCAACACGCTGCGGCTTACGCCATGCGTCAATAGCGTCGAACAGCTTCACAATCGTCTTCGGCTGCAAAATGGGAAAGGTATGAATAAGATCGTGAAATTCGGCCACCAGTCTGGCTAAATCACGCAAATCGTTGGGGACGCGCAAACGCTGGCATAATTGTTCTACCAGTTTCACGCCAGCCGGACCGTGACCGTGATGACGTGGCCAGAGGGCTTTCGGCGTCAGGCCTTTACCGAGATCGTGGCAAAGTGTGGCGAAACGCACATCCACCTGTGGACTGAGCATTGCCGCCATCGACAGTGTCATCAGCGTATGGATGCCAGTATCAATTTCCGGATGCCACTTCGCTGGCGCGGGTACGCCAAACAGGGCGTCAATTTCCGGAAACAAGACACGCAGGGCACCGCAGTCGCGCAATACCTGAAAATAGACCTGCGGATTGCGGGTAGTAAGCGCGTTTTCCGTCTCTTTCCATACCCGCTCCGGCGTCAGGTGCTCCAGCTCACCGGCCCTGGTCACCTCGCGCATCAGCGTCAGCGTTTCATCGGCGATCCGGAAACTCAGGTGGGCATAGCGAGCGGCAAAACGCGCCACGCGCAACACGCGTAACGGATCTTCGCTAAACGCGGGAGAAACATGGCGCAGCAGACGCGCCTCCAGATCCCGGCGTCCGTGGTAGGGGTCGATAATCAGCCCGTCATCGTCGCGCGCCAGAGCATTAATAGTGAGATCGCGGCGCTGGAGATCGGCTTCCAGCGTGACGTCCGGCGCGGCATAGCAGGTAAAACCCGTATACCCGGCGCCTGATTTGCGCTCGGTACGCGCCAGAGCGTATTCTTCGTGTGTTTGCGGATGGAGAAACACAGGAAAATCACGGCCTACCTGTTGGTAGCCCGCGTTGAGCATCTCCTGCGGCGTGGCGCCGACAACGACCCAATCTTTATCTTTAACCGGTAGCCCTAACAACGCATCCCGAACCGCACCACCGACCAGATAAATCTTCACGCCACTTTCCTTTTAAAAACGATCATCCTCTAATGATAAGACAGTGCGGCGGAGAAGGCGATTTAGTTCATCCAGCGGTCTTTGCGTTTACGGCTTGGGATCATATGCGGCAACACCAGTCCTAACAGTAAACCAATGCCTAACACGCCGCCGCCATACATAAACCACTGCATAATAATGGTGCGCTGTTTGTCATCCAGTTGTAGATTCGCGGCGCTGACTTTTTTCTGCGCCACAATCAGCTCGTTTTTCAGCTTCTGGTTCTCTTCTTTCAGTCCGTTGATGACGCTATCGCTTTGCGCCACTTTCTGCTGCATGTCGGCGGTGCGCTGATTCCACGTGGTATCAATATTGTTGAGTTTATCCGTCAGCGTTTTGACCTGATTTTCCAGATCCGGCACGCGGGTACGCAAACTTGGCGTGGTATTCAGCTCTTTTAACGGTATCCAGGCCGTACGACCGGAACTGTCTTTGATTTGACCGTAGTTAGCATCACTCTGTAAGAGCGTGACCTCCTCGCCAGCGTTGACAGTGCCCACAAGGCGATAATTATCTCCCGGACCGCTGCGGACCCAGGTATTTAGTTCGTCAGAAACATAGCGCGTCTCTTCAGCATGGGAGACGGCGGTGGCGCTAAGCGCAAGTAAAGTTAGTCCAATCAGGCGTAATTTTGGCATCAGGCTGTCGTTATTGTCAGATAAAGTGGAACGATAGTAACGGCATCAGTGTCGCTACGCAAAGCAGTCGACATCAATCGGAATCATCCGTGTCATCTTTGCCGCTGCGTCAAATTTTTACGCCCGTCAAATTGACCGTTGCATGGCAATTTGGCGCAAAATACTATCTACTGACAAAAATAATGCGGGTAAGTTCGCCAGTAATCTTCCCATATGTGACATAACCAATAAGTACAGGCCATGGCTCAGGAAATCGAATTAAAGTTTATCGTCAATCACGACGCCGTAGATTCGCTGCGTAGTCATCTACATACACTCGGCGGCGAGCATTACGCGCCCAGCCAGTTGCTGAATATCTACTACGAAACGCCGGATAACTGGTTACGCCGCCATGAGATGGGGCTGCGTATTCGCGGGGAAAATGGTCGCTATGAAATGACCATGAAAACAGCCGGACGGGTGACGGGCGGGTTGCATCAGCGTCCGGAATACAATGTCACGCTAAGCGAACCCGTTCTGGATCTGACGCAGCTTCCGCAGGACGTCTGGCCTGGCGGTGAATTGCCCGCCGGACTGGCTTCCAGCGTACGCCCGTTGTTTAGCACCGACTTTTACCGTGAAAAATGGCGCCTTGATGTTGACGGCAGCACGATTGAAATTGCGCTCGATCTGGGCGATGTCAACGCTGGCGAATTTGCCGAACCGATTTGTGAGCTGGAGCTTGAGTTGCTTAGCGGCGATACACGCGCCGTATTAAAGCTGGCGAAGCAACTGGTGTCGCAAACCGGTTTACGCCAGGGGAGCCTGAGTAAGGCGGCGAGAGGCTATCATCTGGCGCAGGGCAATGCGCCGCGAGGGAATAAACCAACGGCAATACTACAGGTTGCTGCGAAAGCCAATGTGGAACAAGGACTGGAGGCCTCGCTGGAGCTGGCGTTGTCACAGTGGCAGTACCATGAAGAACTCTGGCTACGGGGCGACGAATCGGCGAAAGAGCACATGTTGGAGGCTATGGGGCTGGTACGCCATACCTTAATGCTCTTTGGCGGTATTGTGCCGCGTAAAGCGAGTACTCACTTACGTGATTTACTCACTCAGGCGGAAGCTACGATGGCATCTGCGGTATCTGCCGTCACTGCCGTTTACAGTACGCCAACGGCGATGGCGAAACTGGCGTTGACGGAATGGCTGGTGACAAAAGCCTGGCAGCCTTTTCTGGATGCGAAAGCGCAGACCAAAATGGCCGACTCTTTTAAGCGTTTCGCTGATATCCACCTTTCTCGCCATGCCGCTGAATTGAAAGGTGTTTTTGGACAACCGCTGGGTGACAGGTATCGCGATCAGGTGCCTCGTTTGACGCGCGATATCGACAGCGTTTTACTGTTGGCGGGATATTATGATGCTGTGGTCGCTCAGGCATGGCTGGGAAACTGGCAAGGACTGCGTCACGCCATTATTACCGGGCAACACATTGAAATTGAGCATTTCCGCAATGAGGCTATTAATCAGCAACCGTTCTGGTTGCATAGCGGAAAACGATAACCTGAGTCGTAAAAAGGCCTGATGGCGCTGTGCTTATCAAGCTTGCGGTATACGGGCTTGTAGGCCGGATAAGGCGCAACGCCGCCATCCGGCATTATTTAAAGGACATCCCCTGAATGACGTTGCTCTCTTCACCTTTACCGCAGTACTGGCAGACCGTGGTTGAGCGCCTGCCGGCACAGTTTACCGAGACATCGCTTAGCGCACAGGCGAAGTCAGTACTTACATTTAGCGATTTTGTACTGGATAGCGTGGCCGCGCATCCTGAGTGGCTTGCCGGGCTGGAATCTGCATCGCCACAGGCCGATGAATGGCGACACTATGCTGCGTGGTTACAGGAAACTCTGGCAGAGGTCTGTGATGAAATCTCACTGATGCGCGAACTGAGGCTGTTTCGTCGTCGCATCATGGTACGCATCGCCTGGGCGCAGGCGTTGTCGCTGGTGGAGGACGAGCATATTTTACAGCAGTTAAGCCATCTGGCGGAGACGCTCATCATAGGCGCGCGCGACTGGCTGTATGCCGCCTGCTGCCGCGAGTGGGGAACGCCTTGTAATCTGCAGGGCGTTCCGCAACCTCTGCTGATTTTAGGCATGGGCAAGCTGGGCGGCGGTGAACTGAATTTTTCTTCTGATATCGATTTGATATTCGCCTGGCCGGAACATGGTTCAACCCAGGGGGGACGTCGTGAGCTCGACAACGCCCAGTTCTTTACGCGTCTGGGGCAGCGGCTGATCAAAGTTCTGGATCAACCCACGATGGATGGCTTTGTCTATCGTGTGGATATGCGTCTGCGGCCGTTTGGCGACAGCGGTCCGCTGGTGCTGAGTTTTGCTGCGCTGGAAGATTACTATCAGGAACAGGGGCGCGACTGGGAACGGTATGCGATGGTGAAAGCGCGGATCATGGGCGACAACGACGACGCCTGGTCTCGTGAATTGCGCGCTATGCTGCGACCCTTCGTCTTCCGTCGCTATATTGATTTCAGCGTCATCCAGTCGCTGCGCAATATGAAAGGGATGATCGCCCGCGAAGTGCGTCGACGGGGGTTGAAAGACAATATTAAACTTGGCGCGGGCGGTATTCGTGAAATCGAGTTTATCGTTCAGGTGTTCCAGTTGATTCGCGGCGGACGTGAGCCGTCGTTACAGTCGCGTTCGTTATTGCCAACATTAAAAGCAATCGCCATGCTGCATCTGCTGCCTGAGCGCGATGTGGCGCAACTGCGTTCGGCTTATCTGTTTCTGCGTCGTCTGGAAAACCTCCTGCAAAGCATCAACGACGAACAGACGCAAACGCTGCCAGGCGACGATCTGAATCGGGCGCGGTTGGCCTGGGGAATGCATTCAGATAGCTGGCCGCAGCTTGTTGACAAGTTGACGGAACATATGGCTAACGTACGTCGCGTATTCAACGAATTGATTGGCGATGATGAAAATGATACTCCGCAGGAGGAAGCGCTTTCGGAACCGTGGCGTGAAGTATGGCAGGATGCGCTCCAGGAGGATGACTCGACGCCGGTGCTGGCGCATTTGACCCGTGACGCTCGTCAACAGGTTTTGACCTTGATCGCTGACTTCCGTAAGGAACTGGATAAACGCCCTATCGGTCCGCGTGGACGGCTGGTACTGGACCAACTGATGCCGCATTTGCTCGCCGACGTCTGCTCCCGGGAAGACGCCGCCGTTACGTTATCGCGTATTATGCCGTTGCTGGCGGGGATTGCCACGCGTACCACGTATCTGGAGCTGCTAAGCGAGTTTCCCGGCGCGCTTAAACACCTGATTACGCTTTGTGCCGCCTCGCCAATGATTGCGAGCCAGTTGGCGCGTTATCCGTTGTTGCTTGATGAACTGCTGGACCCCGGCACGCTTTATCAGCCAACCGCCACTGACGCCTATCGTGACGAATTACGGCAATATTTGCTGCGAGTACCGGAAGAGGACGAAGAGCAGCAACTGGAGGCATTGCGCCAGTTTAAACAGGCGCAGCTTTTGCGAATAGCGGCGGCGGATATTACCGGTACGCTACCGGTAATGAAAGTGAGCGATCACCTCACCTGGCTGGCGGAGGCGATGATTGACGCTGTCGTGCAGCAAGCGTGGACACAAATGGTCGCGCGGTATGGTCAGCCAACGCATCTGGACGAACGTTCGGGACGAGGCTTAGCGGTTGTCGGCTATGGCAAGTTGGGCGGATGGGAGCTCGGCTACGGTTCCGATCTGGACTTGATCTTCCTGCATGATTGCCCGATGGATGTCATGACTAACGGCCAACGTGAAATCGACGGGCGGCAGTTTTATCTGCGGCTGGCGCAGCGCATTATGCACCTGTTCAGCACGCGTACCTCTTCCGGCATTTTGTATGAGGTGGATGCGCGGCTGCGTCCCTCCGGCGCGGCGGGAATGCTGGTGACCTCCATGGAGGCATTTGCCGATTATCAGCAGAATGAGGCCTGGACGTGGGAACATCAGGCGCTGGTTCGCGCTCGCGTGGTCTACGGCGACCCGCAGCTTACCTCACAGTTTGATGCGGTACGCCACACTATCTTGACGGCGGCGCGTGACGGTAAGACATTGCAAACCGAAGTGCGTGAGATGCGCGAGAAAATGCGGGCGCATCTCGGCAATAAGCATCGCGATCGCTTTGATATCAAAGCCGATGAGGGCGGCATTACGGATATTGAGTTTATCGCGCAATATCTGGTACTGCGCTACGCTCATGAAAACCCTAAATTAACGCGCTGGTCTGATAACGTGCGCATTCTGGCGCTTCTGGCGCAAAACGGCATTATGGATGAACATGAGGCGCAGGCGCTGACCGTAGCCTACACCACGCTGCGCGATGAATTACACCACCTGGCATTGCAGGAGCTTCCCGGCCATGTGGCGCAGACGTGTTTTAGTAAAGCGCGCGCGCTGGTGCAGGCGAGCTGGCGGAAGTGGCTGGCAGCCGTTTGAATTATGCTATTATCGCGCGCAAATTTTGAATCTCTCAGGAGACAGGAATGAAAGTAAATCTGCCAGCGTTTGAACGTGCGGGCGTCATGGTTGTGGGTGATGTAATGCTGGATCGCTACTGGTATGGCCCTACTTGCCGTATTTCACCGGAAGCGCCGGTGCCCGTTGTTAAAGTGAATAGCGTTGAGGAACGTCCGGGCGGCGCGGCGAACGTGGCGATGAACATTGCGTCTCTGGGAGCGAACGCCCGTCTGGTCGGCCTGACGGGAATTGATGACGCCGCGCGTGCGCTGAGCAAAACGTTAGCGGAGGTCAACGTAAAGTGTGACTTCGTTTCTGTACCGACGCACCCGACGATTACCAAGCTGCGTGTGCTGTCCCGTAACCAGCAGCTTATTCGCCTTGATTTTGAAGAAGGTTTTGAGGGGGTGGACCCGCAGCCGTTGCATGAGCGTATCAACCAGGCGCTGGGATCGATCGGCGCGCTGGTCTTGTCCGATTATGCCAAAGGCGCGCTGACCAGCGTGCAGACGATGATTGCTTTGGCGCGCCAGGCAGGCGTGCCGGTGCTCATCGATCCTAAGGGGACGGATTTTGAGCGTTATCGCGGCGCCACGCTGCTCACGCCGAACCTTTCTGAATTTGAGGCTGTCGCGGGTAAATGTAAAAGCGAAGACGAACTGGTTGACCGCGGCATGAAATTGATTGCCGATTTCGACCTTTCCGCGTTGTTGGTCACGCGTTCCGAGCAGGGGATGACGCTACTGCAACCGAATAAAGCGGCGGTCCATATGCCGACGCAGGCGCAGGAAGTTTATGACGTTACTGGTGCGGGCGATACGGTGATTGGCGTGCTGGCGGCAACGTTAGCGGCGGGTAATTCGCTGGAAGAGGCGTGTTATTTCGCCAATGCGGCTGCGGGTGTCGTGGTGGGTAAACTCGGGACCTCGACGGTTTCCCCAATTGAGCTGGAAAACGCGGTACGTGGGCGTGCGGATACCGGCTTCGGCGTCATGACTGAAGACGAGCTGAAACAGGCCGTCGCCAGCGCGCGTAAACGTGGCGAGAAAGTGGTCATGACCAACGGTGTTTTCGATATTCTGCACGCGGGCCACGTCTCTTATCTGGCGAACGCGCGCAAGCTGGGCCATCGTCTGATTGTGGCGGTCAATAGTGATGCCTCGACTAAGCGTCTGAAAGGTGAAAGCCGTCCGGTTAATCCGCTGGAACAGCGTATGATTGTGCTGGGCGCGCTGGAGTCGGTCGACTGGGTTGTCGCTTTTGAAGAAGATACGCCGCAACGACTGATTGCCAGTATTCTGCCGGATCTACTGGTAAAAGGGGGTGACTATAAGCCGGAAGAGATTGCGGGCAGTGAAGAGGTCTGGGCCAACGGCGGCGAAGTGATGGTACTGAACTTTGAAGATGGTTGTTCCACGACGAATATCATTAAAAAGCTCCAGACAGAGCGCGATACGTAAAACGTGACAGGCAGCGCTATCAGGTGTGACAGATGCCGTGGGCGCTGAAGATGAAGGCGCGTTGGACATGCTGTGTCGACGCGCCTTTCACGGTTATGGCGTGCGGGTCGCCATAAACTCTGCGGCTTCTTTCTTTGCTGTTGCCTGTATGATCAGTGCGACCATTGTTGCTTTAACATCCAGTACGTGAGGCCCCTTAAGGCTGCAATAACTTTATACGCGGTCATATTGGAGGAAATTGTGATCCCGGGCATTATACTTTCGCACGTTATGTATAAACCCACCGTACATATAGGGAAATACTGAAATTAGAAAAAGCATATGGCCTTAACAGAATTTAATCACTGGAGGGTATGCTGATGAACAACAATAACGTCTATTCATTAAATAATTTCGATTTCCTGGCGCGCAGTTTTGCCAGAATGCAGGCAGAGGGGCGTCCTGTTGATATTCAGGCTGTAACCGGCAATATGGACGAAGCGCACCGTGACTGGTTTTGTAAGCGTTACGCGCTTTACTGTCAGCAGGCGACTCAGGCGAGGAAGTTAGAAGTAGAACATTAACCCTTCACCTGTTTTCAGGCGACAGGGTATAACGAAGATTTTATGAACGGGCCGTCAGGCCCGTTCGTGTTTTTACTCTTGCGGATCGACTGGCGGAATGGCGGGCGCTGGTTTTACTTCCTCAGGCTTGTCGCGTGCTTCCAGTTCGCTGAGACGTTGTTCCAGCAACGCCAGTTTCTCCCGGGTGCGCAGCAAAACTTGAGTCTGGACATCAAACTCTTCGCGGCTCACCAGATCGAGACGCGTCAGCTGAGATTGCAGCGTTTGACGGATTTTCTTCTCGATATCTTCCCCGAACTCGCGAATACCTTTCGGCATTGACTCATGAACCTGGCGTGCGATTTGCTCAATTTTTTTCGGGTCAATCATTGTGGTTTCCCTGAACTGGTAAGTGTTAGCTCTTATTGTAGTGCGATATGTGGGTGTCATAAACCAGAATTGTGTGATGTGATGCGGAGTAAAGACGTTGATGAAGGTAATCAATAGCGTTATAGTTAACCCGCTTATTCTCAGGGCGGGGCGAAATTCCCCACCGGCGGTAAATCAGCGATGTTTAACGGTTTTTTGTTGCGGTATACCGAGACAAAAATCGCAGGACCAGCTGAAAGCCCGCGAGCGCTTTTTGCGATAGCGAAAAGGTCAGCAGATCCGGTGTAATTCCGGGGCCGACGGTTAAAGTCCGGATGGGAGAGGGTAACGATCCAGCCGGGCATGGACCCGCTCACGTTATTTTTTTGCCGCCTGTCGGTACTCCTAAGACTGCCCTGATTCTGGTAACCATAATATTAGTGAGGTTTTTTTACCATGAATCAGACGCTACTTTCCTCTTTTGGTACGCCTTTAGAACGTGTTGAGCGTGCACTGGATGCGCTGCGTGAAGGACGCGGTGTGATGGTGCTTGATGATGAAGATCGCGAAAACGAAGGCGATATGATTTACCCCGCAGAGACGATGACTGTAGAACAGATGGCGCTCACTATTCGTCATGGTAGCGGTATTGTCTGTTTGTGCATGACTGAAGAACGACGCAGACAGCTTGATCTGCCGATGATGGTGGAAAACAACACCAGCGCTTACGGTACCGGTTTTACCGTTACGATTGAAGCCGCAGAAGGCGTCACAACAGGTGTATCCGCCGCTGACCGTGTGACAACGGTACGTGCCGCTATCGCCGATGGCGCAAAACCTTCCGATCTTAACCGTCCGGGCCATGTTTTCCCACTGCGCGCGCAGGCAGGCGGCGTGTTGACGCGCGGTGGCCACACGGAAGCGACCATTGATTTGATGACTCTGGCCGGCTTTAAACCTGCTGGCGTGCTGTGCGAACTGACCAATGACGATGGGACGATGGCGCGGGCGCCGGAGTGCATTGCGTTTGCAGGCCAGCATAATATGGCCGTTGTCACGATCGAAGATCTGGTGGCGTACCGTCTGGCGCATGAACGTAAGGTGAGTTAATCGGGCTTTGACATTTGTCGTTGTGATGAAAAAACCGAAGCTAAAAGCGCTTCGGTTTTTTTGTTATTATGCGCGGGTTTTGCCTCTGGAGAGCTTTATCACCCAGGCGCCGCTCATGATCAGCAGCAGAATCAGACACACCCCAAAGGCCAACAGACATGCCTGTGCCATGTTCATAAAGTGCCAGGGGGGTAGCAGATACCAGCCTTCGGAATGCTGGTAGAGGTCGACAAACCACTGCTGTATATTACTAAGTGTCACGCCATCAGGGACGACAGGCGCGTCATAACCGCAGTCGCCGGTAGGTTTAAACCACTCCGGCGCCCATTCCGCCAATGGTAAGTTGAAAGGGAACGTTGGGTCGGTTGAACAACCTTGCACGCCGAAAAGCGAATCGGGGTCCGGGTTATGTACCGCATAATGGATGCCATTAAGTTTAATAGAAAACATAATGCCCATAATGCTGCCATAAAACGCCGCGATGCAGCCAATCAGCTTCAGCACGATATTTTTGGGATTTATCGCCGCAATAACCCCGCCAAACACCATTACCAACATCGCATAGCGAATGTAAACACACTGCTCGCACGGCGCCATGTAGAGGTAGATTTGGAAGAACGAGTGCGCCAGGATAATTAACCCGCCCATTGCGACGGCCATGAATAGCCACAGAAAACGCTGTTCCTGCCATTTCACCAGCGTATCCACAGGGCTTGCGCGTAGGTCTCGCCATAGTCCCTTAATAAAATCCATAATCGTTTTCCTGCTTATTTTTTAGTGGCCAGTTCCCGAACGAGTTCAGCCATAGAATCGATGGATTTGATATTTTTGGTATAGATAAGATACTTGCCGTTGACGACATAAGCCGGAACACCCTGAATTTTGGCAACGTCGTAGGCCGCTTTCCATTTTTCCAGCGTTTCCTGAACGGCGGGCTCTTTCAGCGCCGCTTCAAAATCAGCCTGGCTCATGCCTGCGGCATCCAGGCCGGTTTTAATAAAGGATGCCGGGTCTTTTCCATCTGACCAGCGTTCTTTCTTATCATGGTAAGCCGCGTACCAGGCGAATTTCGCTTTTTTGAACTGTGATTTAGCATCAAATAACGAGATACCCGCTGCTTTATCTTTAGCAATCAGTACCGCAAATACTTCGCTGGCCTGTTTGCCATAATCACCTTTGGTTTCCAGGTGAAATGGGGTGAACGTAACGATATCGGCAACTTTATCAGATACCGGACCTGTTACGGCCTTATCATATTTGTAGCAGAACGGGCAGGCGTAGCTAAATACTTTAATCAGTGTTTTATCGGCATTGGGAATGGGTTTTTCCAGTACCACATAATCTGTACCTTCGGTAAAAGCCGATGCCGCAAAAGGAGTCGCCAGTGCTGCGGTTAATATTATGCTTTTAAATAAAGCGGTAATCCATTTAGATGACATATTAATTCCTTCCCGTGATTTATTTAAACATTTGTTGTGGATGAACCAGTAACGCACGATAGTGAGTCTGGTTGGGTTTATCCGACAGCACATCAATTTCAACCTTCACTTCTTTTGTCTTATAGTCAATTTCATTAAGTTTGCCGACCGTCGGTTTGCCAACGTCGAACAAATTAATGGAGCCACCAAAGCCGAACATGGTGTCGCGGTCTTTTTGATATTCTACGACCGAGGTGATGGGGCTATAGAAATCATATCCACGTTCTTTACCGTATTCCCACACTTGCTGTACGGTACCTTTCTTCTCATCGATCTTATATTCGACAAAACGGGAATATTTCATGGTCGGCAGGGCTGGTTGCTCCAGGTTGCGACCATCGCCGTTATCAAAGACGGTTAACGTGCCTTTACTGGAAAGCCATGCTGTATGTTGGGTATAGGTGAAATCGAAATCAGTATTCTCACACTTGCCGTTTTCGTCACAGGTCAGCGGCTTACCCTGCCCGTCTACTGGTTTCAGTAATTTGCTGGCCAGTGGTTTATTCCAGCCTTTAGACGGCGCCAGTATCCATTTTACTTGCTTATCACGACCGATTTTTACGATACCCTGATGGCGGGAAGAGAGGATAATGGTGTCGTCTTTTGCGTCATAAGCGATAGAGTTGACGTGGGCCCAGTTACGGCCTGGGCCGACCCCAAGCGCATCGCCATACGGTGTATCCGGTTCAAGCTGCGCCTGCTGTCCGGCATGGGCCAGATCGACATTTACACATACCGCACCTGCATCCAGCGCGCCGAGCAGCGCATCACGCATAGGGTCAAGGATTTTAGTTAAATCCCAAACGTCTACCACGCGGCCGGACTTATCGACCTCAATAATTTGATCACGTATGGTATGGACGTGAAGACCGTCTTCTTTACGGTAATTACGTTTGCCGACACGCAACAGTACGGTGCCGTTCACCGTTTCGATGGATTCATGAGAAGCGTCCATAAACCCGCGCGGTAATTTATGGTCGGCAAGGATTTGCACCATCATGTCAAACTCGTACCAGTGCTGCCCCTGAACGGCGGTAAAGGTGCCGCGAGGTGTTTCCCGGATGCCCATCAGATAGCCGCGTTTATTGATATCCCTATCGTGACCGTCATAGAAGGTGTCCTGATCCAGCCACCAGCGATATTCACCCTGTGTGTCGACGACAAACGTATAAGGGGCGATATCGAAAGGCAAGGCCCCGCCCGCCGGACCAGCATCAAGAATACCCGCATTTTTATCTTTTTCGCCGTGCCAGTGAAATTCAGCGCCCTGTGGCGTAAAAGTGTGGGTATTTACCAGATAAAGGCGGTCTTCAAATCCCGGCGCGACTTTAATAACTTTCGTTTGCTGGAGATCTGAAATAGAACGGTTATCCATATAATGGTTGACGATAGCAGATGTTTGTACCACATAGTCATCCTTCATGGCTTTACCATTTTCTTTATATTCTACCGTGACATTGTTAGCAAATTTCTGGTAAAGACCGAAAATTGGGATACCATCATAAGTTTTTAACGATTCTTGCCCAACGGTATAAGTAACAGGAACGCCTTTTCCCCTTTTCCATGTACGGTAACTTTGACATCGGAAATCATATGGCTATCTAATTCGACCAGGGCGGTGAGGGGGGCATTTCCGTAAGGGTCAACAATGACGGCGCCTAACTTCCCTGCGGGTTGCGCAGGTTGAAAACCAGCAGCAAATATACTGGCTGAAGTAAGTCCGTATGTCAGCGCGACGGCGCCGGCAAGTAATGTTTTTCGGCATTGATGAAACATGGATATATCTCCTTATATAAAAATTATAAATGCAAAACGTCTTCTTGTGATATTTTTATGGATAATAAGTGAGGGGGTTATTACCCTTTAAATATAAAACATAATGCTATTGTTTATTATAAAATATATTTGTCATCAATATTTTTAATTACTTATCTTCATCGATAGTAGAAGGGGGTTATTTTAAGAACAATATAAATTAGCGCGAAGTGTGATCTTATCGACATTGTTTTCCGCTTATTACTTTTTTCATTATTCGGCTTCACAGCTGATTTATATGATCAAAATCATTTATTTGTTCCGCAAATATGCCAGTATATGAATACGTCAAAATAAGGGTATGTGAAATTTTAACGTTAAATGTTTAGGAATGTTAAATTTTAAGGGTGAAAAGGATGTTTATTGCCTGGTATTGGATCATATTCATTGTTCTTGTGGTAATAGGATATATTTGCCATATGAAGCGTTATTGCAGAGCGTTTCGGCAGGACAGAGATGCATTACTTGAAGCGCGAAGAAAACTTTTCCGCCAGATGAACGAAGGCGATAGCGCGATAAATGAGCAAAAATAGCGCATGATGCTTGTCGGGCCGCCGGAAACAGCCCGGTAAAAGGGCCGCATCCGGCGCGACGTATCCTTAACCGATACCTATCGTCTGCAAAATGACGAGACTCAGTCCCATGACGGACATGCCGCAGAGCACGCCATAGCTGGGGTTATTGTTAGGATCGATCTCTTTGGCCAGTGGCATTAGTTCATCGACGGAGAGCGCCACCATAATACCGGCGACCGCCGCCATGATGGCCGCCATGACGATCGGCGATACCAGACTTCCCAGAATCAGCCACGCCAGCACGCCACCCAGAATTTCCGCCATACCGGAGATGCCGGCCCAAAAAATCGCGGTACGTTTTGAGCCCGTCGCGGCATAAACCGGACCGGCGACCGCCAGACCTTCAGGAATGTTGTGTAGCGCTACCGCCAGCGCGATTCCAAAGCCCAGTTCAAGATTACTGCTGGCGGTGACAAAGGTGGCGATCCCTTCTGGAAAATTATGCAGGCTAATACCGAGCGTCAATAAAATCGCAGTACGTTTTATTGAGCCGGGAATCGGCTGTTGCCTTTTTTGCACTAAATCCTGCGGGTGGGCATGAGGAAGCAGGCGATCCAGCCCAAAGTAGCCCAGCAGGCCGATAATAAACATGCCGTAGCCCAATACGGGTGACATTCCCTCTGTATCAAGTGCGGCAGGCAGCATCTCCATCAGTGAGATGAGTAGCATAATCCCGGCCGCGAAGCCCAGCGAAAAAGCCAGCATACGGTTAGACGGTTTTTGGCCGAGAACGCCAAGAAACGCGCCAATAAATGTGGCGGCGCCCGCCAGTAAGGTCAGAATAAGTGGTACTGACATCCATTACTCCTTATCAATTTGCCGTCCGGACCTGACCTTCAAAATAACTGATGATCTTCATCATGGTTATCTGAGTTCTTCCTCTGTGAAGAAAGCGTATGGTGATGTTATCAAAATGTCTTTCCTGTAAGGATAACATCATGTCTTTAACACGTATGCCAGCACTCTTTTTAGGGCATGGTAGTCCGATGAACGTGCTGGACGATAATGACTATACCCGCGTCTGGCAGCGACTGGGGGAGACGTTGCCACGTCCGAAAGCCATTGTTGTAGTTTCTGCGCACTGGTTTACCCATGGTACGGGCGTAACGGCAATGGAAACGCCAAAAACGATCCATGATTTTGGCGGTTTCCCTCAGGCCTTATACGACACGCATTACCCGGCTCCCGGTTCGCCAGAACTGGCGCAGCGTCTGGTGGCACTGTTGGCTCCTGCTCCCGTTGCGCTCGATAAAGAGGCGTGGGGATTTGATCACGGTTCCTGGGGCGTCTTGATTAAGATGTACCCGAATGCGGATATCCCGATGGTACAACTTAGCGTTGACAGGACCAAACCTGCAGCATGGCATTTTGAGATGGGCCGTAAGCTCGCGATCTTGCGCGATGAAGGCATTATGCTGGTTGCCAGCGGTAACGTGGTACATAACCTGCGTACGGTGCGCTGGCAGGGGGACAATATGCCGTATCCGTGGGCGGTGTCATTTAATGACTATGTGAAAGCCAATCTGACGTGGCGGGGGGCGGTGGAGCAGCATCCGCTGGTGAACTATCTTGAGCATGAAAGCGGAGCATTGTCGAACCCGACACCGGAACACTATTTGCCACTGCTGTATGTGTTAGGTGCATGGGACGGCAAAGAGCCGGTCACCATCCCGGTCGACGGGATTGAGATGGGAAGTTTGAGTATGTTGTCAGTGCAGGTGGGATGATTTATGGCCGATGGCGCTACGTTTATCGGGCCTACAGTGGGTACTGTAGGCCGGGTAAAGGAGAACCACCACCCGGCCCACTCAATTATTCGACAAAAATATGTGGATAGAAGCGGGAGAGATCCTGGGTGATCAGTGCTCTGTCTTCACGAATACCGATCCCCGCCGGTTGATCGTTGATGAGCCAACTGCCGATCAGCGTATAGCTATCGCCAAATTTTGGCAGTGGATAGAACTGTTGCACGATCATGCCTTCTTCACCATACGGGCCTTCAACGGATTCGATCGTTTTACCGTTTTCAATAATCGATACGTTCGCTCCCTCGCGTGAGAAGATCGGCTTCACGACATATTTATCCATTTGCGGATGGTCGTCTTCGGCAAAGTAAGCTGGCAGCAGGTTCGGATGGTCCGGGAACATTTCCCACAACAGCGGCAACAGGGCCTTGTTAGAGATAATGCTCTTCCAGGCCGGTTCCAGCCAGCGAACACCGGCATCTTCCAGCTTGGTTGAGAACATCTCACGCAGCATAAACTCCCATGGGTAGAGCTTGAACAGATTCGCGATGACCTGATCCTGCAAATCCGTGAACTGACCTTTTTCACCCAGCCCGATATCCTCGATATAGAGAAATTCGGTGGCGATTTCCGCTTCCGCCGCGCAATCCTGCAAATACTGGATGGTACCGCGATCTTCTACCGTATCACGACAGCAGGTCAGATGCAGAAGTTGAAAACCGTACTGCTCACGCAACTGGGCAAAACGCGCAATCAGCTTTTCCTGCAGACTGTTGAACTGATCGCTGCTTTCCGGCAAGTTGCCGGCATTGAGCTGATCTTCCAGCCAGATCCACTGGAAAAACGCCGCCTCATACAGGGAGGTGGGCGTATCGGCATTGTTTTCGAGGAGCTTAGGCTCGCCGATGCCGTCCCATGCTAAATCGAGACGGGAATAGAGTGACGGTTGCTGCGTATGCCAGGACTGACGAACAAATCCCCAGGTGTGTTTCGGGATGCGGAATTTAGTCATCAGCTCATCGCTGGCGATAACCTTTTCTACCACCTTGAGGCACATCTGGTGCAGTTCGGCGGTGACCTCTTCCAGCGTTTCCACCTGGGCGAGCGTTAGCTTGTAATAAGCATCTTCACACCAGTACGGTTCACCGTACATAGTGTGAAAATTAAACCCGTATTCGGTGGCTTTGTCGCGCCAGTCCGGGCGCTCGGTAATACTGACTCTTTCCATGTTGATTAGCCGCCCATAGAACGCGAAGAGGTGCCGGTGGCGCTACGCTGCATGGTACTTTGTTTCGCGACGGATTCGCCAAAGCCGCCTCGGGTTACCGTCGTTGTGGTAGCCGGTTTCGGCGCCATGGCTGTTTTCGGAACGGTCATCGTACGGCCCGGCGTGGCTGCGCCGTAGTTTTTACCACTGGCATCAGTGTATTTGCCGTATGCCGGGCTGGCCGGATTTTTTGAGCTAAATAGCGGCTGTTGCGCAAAACCTGCGCCGCCGCCCATCAGACGCCCCATCATGTACCCTGCCATCAGCGGCATCCAGAAACTACCGCTGGATTGCTGGGCCTGAGCCTGATTTTCGGGCGCCATACCCGCCTGTGCGGGGGCTTGCTGACATTGACCTTCGCCAAATTCAGCGACGCAATCTTCACGTGTAGCATACTTAGGCGCGGTACGTTCGGCCTCTTTCAGTGCATTGTTGTATGCGGTCGTACATTCCGCGCTTTTGCCCGGATTCGCCGCAGAACAGTCGTCAGCGTTTTGATACAGAGATACGGTTTCGTCGCTCTTTTCACAGCCGGCCAGCATAAAAACAGCCGTAACCGCCAGCGCGACGGGCGTTAAATGCCGTGCGCTCCAGCTTTTGCGAAACGATGCGTGGTGGATGGATTTTGTCCGTTTCATATTTGTCTTCCAGGACCCAGTGGTAAACACAGTAAATAATGCTCAGGATAGTGGATGACTGGTCGAAATTGAAGCGAAAAGGGGAGAGAATGCGGCGCAATGGTGGGATCTTTACGTTGTCTTACGTTCGGCAACGATTTAATGCAGGGTAACGGCCACGCCTTATCCGGCCTACGGGAATGCAGGCCGGATAAGCGAAGCGCGGTAGGCAGGATCAGTTGTGGAAAGGATTACCGCTCTTGCTGCTGGTGGTACGTGCTGCGGTCGGCTGTACTGCCGGTGCGGCGGTATTGGCGCTATAGCCGTCAGCAGCAGCGTCCTGCTCCGGCGTTTCCGGCGCAACGCTTTCCGGCGAGGTCGGGATCGGTTTACCTAACGTACTATTAAGCGCGAGCAGATCCTGTTCGTTCAGCGTACCCAGAGCATATTTAATATTTAGCTGGTTAATCAAATAAGTATAACGCGCGTTGGCAAGTTGCTGCTTGGCGTCATACAGAGTGGTGGTGGCATCCAGTACGTCAACAATGGTACGTGTACCGACCGAGTAACCGGCTTCCATTGCATCCAAAGAACTTTGCGCGGAAACGACTGCCTGTTTGTACGCGTTAATACTGCTGATGGAGGCGTTAATATTGTTAAAGGAAGAACGTACGGTCTGCACTACGCTACGATGCGCGCTTTCTAACTGTTCGCTCGCGCCAACGAAGTTATACTGCGCCTGTTTTACCTGCGAGTTAACCATCCCGCCCTGGTAAATCGGCAGGGAGAAGTTCAGGCCGATTTTATTCTGCCCCATGTTGCTATCGTCGTACTGACTGCCTGGACCGTGTGTGTTAGAACCGCTATAAGAGGTATCAGAAACACCGGTCGATGCCGTTAAATTCAGCGTCGGCAGATGGCCGTCCTGCGCCTGGCGGATTTGTTCACGCGCCAGATCCTGGCTTAAGCGTGCCTGCAACAGCGACAGGTTGCGGTTTTCTGCTTCTTTCAACAGAGCGTTAACCGCTTTAGGTTTATCAGTCTTAAAATGTTCGACGTTAAGTGATGCCAGCTCCGGATAATAGTTGCCGGTCACCTGGCGCAACTCTTCTACTGCGTTATCCAGGTTATTACGGGCGGTGACTTCATTCGCCAGAACAGTGTCGTATTGCGCACGGGCGTTTTGCACATCGGTAATAGCGACCAGACCAACGTTAAACCGTTGCGTTGTTTGATCTAACTGACGGTAGATAGCCTCTTTTTGCGCCTGGGTATAGGAAAGCACATCAATAGCGTTCAATACCTTAAAATAGGCATTGGCAGTATTGAGGATCAGTGTCTGCTGATCGGTCTGATAGGTGACGTCCTGAATACCCGCTGCTTTTTCTTGCAGGGTTAACGCGCGCCATTTCGACATATCAAACAGCGTCTGTGTTAATTGCAGGGAAGCGCTGGTTTCATTGGAGTTGATGCCATTCGCATCACGGTAACCGTTGCTGTAGGTGTAGTCGGCACCTAAACCGAGTTGCGGCAGTAAAGGACTACGCGCTTCGTTAATCTTTTCGAATGCAGCATCGCGATCGGCAGCGGATTTACGCAATTCCGGGTTGCTCAGGCGTGCTTGCTGATAGACTTGCATCAGGTTCTCTGCCTGGCTTAATGTGCTGAACCCCGACAGGCTCAGGCCGATAAGGATGGGGAGCAATTTCTTCATTTGCATTCCTTGTTGTGAAGCAGTATTTAGCGCTGTTCAATTTGTAAAAATAATTGCTGATTCTAGCAGAATCCGCCACTGCAAAAAGTTGGCGTTACGTGCCATACGGCGTTAATTGGCACCAATTTACCACAAGGGTGATAAAACAGCAGTCAACTCCCCTTGAAATTCATCATTTAACCATTATTGGTAGCAGGACAGCACCATGCGTAAATCAGACAACTTGCCGGTCACTTTTACTAAGAACGATGTAGAAATTATTGCACGTGAAACGCGCTATCGCGGTTTTTTTTCACTGGATTTGTATCGCTTTCGCCATCGTTTATTCAACGGAGAAATGAGTGGCGAGGTGACACGAGAAATTTTTGAGCGCGGGCACGCCGCCGTCTTGCTACCCTTTGACCCTGTGCGGGACAAAGTGGTACTGGTTGAACAGATTCGCATCGCGGCGTATGACACAAGCGTTACGCCATGGCTGCTGGAAATGGTCGCCGGGATGATTGAAGAAGGCGAAACTATTGAAGAGGTCGTCCGACGGGAGGCCATGGAAGAAGCGGGGCTGACCGTTGGTCGCACCAGGCCGGTGATCAGTTATCTGGCGAGCCCTGGAGGAACCAGCGAGCGCTCATCTATTCTGGTGGGGGAAGTGGACGCGACGACCGCGATGGGTATTCACGGTCTGGCGGATGAAAACGAAGATATTCGGGTTCATGTGGTAAGCCGGGAGCAGGCATACCAGTGGGTAGAAGAGGGGAAAATCGACAACGCAGCCGCGGTCATCGCTTTGCAATGGCTTCAGTTGCATCATCAAGAGTTAAAAAACGAGTGGAAAAAATGAAGCGTTATACACCTGACTTCCCTGAAATGATGCGTTTGTGCGAAACCAACTTTTCGCAATTGCGCCGCCTGCTGCCGCGCAATGACGCACCCGGTGAAACGGTGAGCTATCAGGTGAGCAACGTACAATATCGGTTAACGATTGTGGAATCGACCCGATACACTACGCTTGTAACGATCGAGCAAACGGCGCCAGCCATCACCTACTGGAGCCTGCCGTCTCTGACGGTGCGCCTCTACCATGATGCGATGGTGGCTGAAGTGTGTTCAAGCCAGCAGATCTTTCGCTTCAAAGCGCGGTATGATTATCCAAATAAAAAGTTGCATCAACGCGACGAAAAGCATCAAATTAATCAGTTTCTGGCCGACTGGCTACGATTCTGTTTAGCACATGGAGCGATGGCGATTCCGGTTTATTAGCGTCGTGAAACCTAAGGACACCATTTGGAAAGCCTGTTAACCCTACCTCTGGCTGGTGAGGCCCGAGTGAGGATTTTACAAATTACAGATACTCACCTGTTTGCCGAAAAGCATGAAACGCTGTTAGGTGTTAATACCTGGGAAAGTTACCAGGCCGTGCTGGACGCCATTCGGGCGCAACAGTATGAATATGATCTGATCGTGGCGACAGGCGATCTGGCGCAGGATCAATCCGCTGCGGCTTATCAGCATTTTGCTGAGGGTATCGCAAGTTTTCGTGCGCCTTGCGTTTGGTTGCCGGGCAATCATGATTTTCAGCCCGCGATGTACAGTGCGCTACAAGACGCGGGGATCTCCCCGGCCAAGCGCGTGTTAATCGGCGAACAGTGGCAGATTTTATTGCTGGATAGCCAGGTGTTTGGCGTTCCGCATGGCGAACTGAGCGAGTTTCAACTGGAATGGCTTGAACGCAAGCTTACCGATGCGCCAGAGAGACAAACATTGCTACTCTTACACCATCATCCGTTGCCGGCAGGATGCAGTTGGTTGGATCAGCATAGCTTGCGCAATGCCGCCGAACTGGATAGTGTTCTGGCGAATTTCCCGCGCGTGAAGTACCTGTTATGCGGACATATTCACCAGGAATTGGATCTTGACTGGAACGGGCGTCGTCTGCTGGCATCACCGTCAACCTGCGTACAGTTCAAACCCCACTGCGCGAACTTTACGCTGGATACTATCGCGCCGGGCTGGCGTACGCTGGAACTCCATGCGAACGGCCTCCTGGAGACGGAAGTGCATCGCCTGCAGGATACGCGGTTCCGGCCCGATACCGCCTCGGAAGGTTACTGATGTCTACGCTTCTCTACTTGCATGGGTTCAACAGTTCCCCTCGCTCGGCAAAAGCATGTCAGTTGAAAACCTGGCTGGCAGAGCGTCATCCTCATGTCGGGATGATCGTGCCCCAGTTGCCGCCATACCCTGCCGATGCGGCGGAGTTGCTGGAGTCTATCGTGCTTGAGCATGGCGGAGAGCCATTAGGACTGGTAGGATCGTCTTTGGGGGGATATTACGCCACCTGGCTGTCGCAATGTTTTATGTTGCCTGCCGTGGTAGTGAACCCCGCCGTGCGGCCCTTTGAATTACTGACTGACTACCTCGGACAGAACGAGAACCCCTACACCGGGCAGCAATATGTGCTAGAGTCACGCCATATTTACGATCTCAAAGTCATGCAGATTGACCCGCTGGAAGCGCCGGATTTGATCTGGCTGCTGCAACAGACGGGCGATGAAGTGTTGGATTACCGCCAGGCGGTGGCGTATTACGCCCCCTGCCGCCAGACCGTGATTGAGGGCGGGAATCACGCATTCTCGGGCTTCGAAGATTATTTCAACCAGATTGTCGATTTTCTTGGACTGCACAGTTTCTGACAATCATTTCGAATTGCTAATTAAACCATGACGCAAACTTATAACGCTGATGCCATTGAGGTACTCACCGGGCTTGAGCCAGTACGCCGCCGCCCGGGGATGTACACCGACACGACTCGTCCTAATCATCTGGGGCAAGAGGTCATTGATAACAGTGTGGATGAAGCACTGGCGGGCCACGCTAAGCGCGTGGACGTGATCCTGCATGCCGATCAGTCACTGGAAGTCATTGACGATGGGCGAGGTATGCCGGTTGATATTCACCCTGAAGAAGGGGTACCGGCGGTGGAGCTGATTCTCTGCCGTCTGCATGCGGGCGGTAAGTTTTCCAATAAGAACTATCAGTTCTCCGGAGGCCTGCACGGAGTTGGGATCTCTGTCGTTAACGCCTTGTCTAAACGCGTGGAAGTGACCGTACGTCGTGATGGTCAGGTCTATAACATCGCGTTTGAAAATGGCGAGAAAGTACAGGATTTACAGGTAGTTGGTAGCTGCGGTAAGCGTAATACCGGCACCAGCGTTCACTTCTGGCCTGATGAAAGCTTCTTCGATAGTCCACGTTTTTCCGTCTCTCGCTTAACCCATGTTTTGAAGGCGAAAGCGGTGCTGTGCCCTAGCGTAGAAATCACCTTTAAAGATGAAGTAAACAACAGCGAGCAGCGTTGGTGTTACCAGGACGGGCTAAACGATTATCTGGGCGAAGCGGTAAACGGCCTGCCGACGCTACCGGAAAAACCGTTTATCGGTAATTTTAACGGCGAAACCGAAGCGGTAGACTGGGCGCTATTATGGCTGCCGGAAGGCGGCGAACTGTTAACGGAAAGCTACGTCAACCTGATCCCGACCATGCAGGGAGGTACACACGTTAACGGCTTGCGTCAGGGGTTACTTGACGCCATGCGTGAGTTTTGCGAATACCGTAATATCCTGCCGCGTGGCGTTAAGTTGTCGGCGGAAGATATCTGGGACCGCTGTGCTTATGTGCTTTCCGTGAAGATGCAGGACCCACAATTTGCCGGGCAGACCAAAGAGCGTCTTTCTTCCCGCCAGTGTGCCGCCTTTGTCTCCGGCGTGGTGAAAGATGCCTTCAGCCTGTGGCTAAACCAGAATGTCCAGGCCGCAGAAATGCTGGCGGAGATGGCGATCGCCAGCGCCCAGCGCCGTCTGCGCGCGGCGAAGAAAGTGGTGCGCAAAAAGCTGACCAGCGGCCCGGCATTACCGGGGAAACTGGCGGACTGTACCGCTCAGGATCTCAATCGTACTGAACTGTTTTTGGTGGAAGGAGATTCGGCGGGCGGCTCCGCCAAACAGGCGCGTGACCGTGAATATCAGGCGATCATGCCGCTGAAAGGTAAGATCCTCAATACCTGGGAAGTGTCCTCGGACGAAGTGTTGGCCTCGCAGGAAGTGCACGATATTTCGGTGGCGATCGGTATCGATCCGGACAGCGACGATCTAAGTCAGCTGCGTTACGGTAAGATCTGTATCCTTGCGGATGCCGACTCCGATGGTTTGCACATTGCCACGCTGCTATGTGCGCTATTTGTGAAGCACTTCCGTGCGCTGGTGAAAGAAGGCCATGTTTACGTGGCGCTGCCGCCGTTGTACCGTATCGACCTTGGCAAAGAGGTGTATTACGCGCTGACAGAAGAAGAAAAAGCGGGCGTGCTGGAGCAACTGAAGCGTAAGAAGGGCAAGCCGAACGTACAGCGTTTTAAAGGGCTGGGCGAAATGAACCCGATGCAGCTACGCGAAACCACGCTCGATCCGAACACGCGACGCCTGGTGCAGTTGATTATTGATGATGAAGACGACCAACGCACCAATGCGGTAATGGATATGCTGCTGGCGAAGAAGCGTTCCGAAGATCGCCGTAACTGGTTACAGGAAAAAGGCGATCTGGCGGATCTGGACGTGTAGCGGCCATTGAACGCTTTATCCGGTCTGCAAACCGTAGGCCGGATGAGCGAGGCGGCATCCGGCATTACGCCATAGCCTGATAACGACACAGGCGTAACTCATCAGGGCTACGCCAGGGGAATCACTTAAACGCCGGATTCCAGAATACGGATAGTCATTTCCAGTACATCGTCTTTTACCGCTTCGCTATAGGCCTGCATATGCGGGGTTTGCAGATGCGCCTCAAGGTGCGCAATACTTTCCCACTGTTCAATCATCACGATTGAGTCAGGCGCTACGGTCTGAAAACCGACGCTGGCGGCATGATCCACCATCGGCGCGTAGCCGTGGCAGCCCTCTTCTTTGAGGACGGTTGGAATGATTTTCGCAAACTGATCCAGGACGGCCTGACGATGATGTTGGCCCGGACGGGTACGGATTTCAGCAATAACAGTAAGCATGATTAACTCCTTCTAATTTCAGAGTCTTAGTTAAGCAAAAATTTCCGTCAGATGCTTGCGATATTCTGCGGTATAGCGTGGAACATCCGGCATTTTGATCACGTCATTGGCGATAAAGGTGGGCAGCGCTTCCATACCGAGGAACTGGTTTGCTTTGTGAAACGGCAGGTATACGCCGTCAACGCCGACGCCATGGAAGAACTGATCTTTATCGGTAAAAGCGTCCATTGGCGCGTTCCATGTCAGAGAAAGCATGTATTTTTTACCCTGCACCAGACCGCCGGAACCGTATTTTTTTGATGCGTCGGAACGGGTACGGCCATCGCTGGCGTACAGAGTACCGTGGCCTTCTGTGAACACGTCATCCATATACTTTTTCACTGTCCACGGCGCGCCCATCCACCAGCCCGGCATCTGCCAAATTACCACGTCAGCCCAGACAAACTTCTGCACCTCTTCTTTAATGTCGTAGTCGCTGTCGGCGCGGACGACCTTAACGTCATGTCCGAGGTCGCGTAGAAATCCATCAGCGATTTCGGTCAGGGTATCATTCAACTGACCGTTGGAGTGTGCGAATTTTTTCGCCCCGTTGATAATCAGGATATTGCTCATTTTGTGTCCTTAAGGAATGCGTTTGCTGCTGATTCTACGCTGACGGGCGGTGCGGTGAAATTAGCAAAATGTGCAAAGTCTTTTGCGTTTTTGGCAAAAATCTCTGCTACCAGCGTACTACAGCCTCAAATCCACCTTCCGCGGCGTTGCCAAACGACACCGTCATGCTGTGCAGCGTAGCGATGCGGCGAACTATCGATAGCCCCAGGCCGCTGCCGGTCACGCTTTGGCCCGGCGGACGGTAAAAGCGTTCGCCGATATGCGTCAGGATCTCTGGCGCCACACCGGGGCCGTTATCTCTGACGGTAAAGCTGCGGGCATGTAAGGTGACGTCGACAATGCTGCCCCGAGGACTATAGCGAATCGCGTTATCGAGCAGGTTACGCACCAACAGGCTCAAGAGTAGCGGCTGGCCGGTGCGTATGACGTTGTGGGCGTTGAGCTGTAAACGTACGTCGATATTTGCCTGCTGCGCCGGATGATAAATGTCCATTACGGCGGACTGCAGCAACTCTTCCAGCGAAATCTCCGCCACATCCTGTAAATTATCGAGTGAGTCGAGGCGCGATAACGTCAGGAGCTGATCGACCAGCCGTGTGGCGCGATCGATCCCCGCGTGGAGCTGGGTCAGCGCTTTATCCCGTGACAACGGATCGTCGCCTGAGAGTTGCGCTACCTCAGTTTGAACTTTCAGTGCAGCCAGCGGGCTACGTAATTCATGGGCGGCATCGGAGGTAAATCGTCGCTCGCGCACCATCATGGAGTGGATACGGCTAAAAAGCTGATTAAGCGCTTCGACCAGCGGACGAACCTCACTCGGTACGCCTTTGGCGTCGAGCGGCGTTTCCGATTCCGGAGAGCGGAAACGTAGTGCTTGCGCCAGTTTTTTTAATGGTCTGAGCTCACGGTGAAGTAGCAACAATAAAATCAATAGCATGAGTGGAAGGGCAACCAACCACGGCGTTAATTGCGCTGTGACGATTGCCAGCGCCATATCTTCGCGGTAATCCCACTCCTGACCGACAACGATACGATACTTACCATCTGCCGAGTTTAGCCACAAAAAACGCCAGAGGTCGTTATCATCCTTGAGATAACCATTGTCGAAACCTTCCCGACGATAGTGATATGGAATATCCTCGCCGTTATCGCCATCGTGCAGCAACATTTTGCCGTCGGTGGAAAAGATGGCGAACGCCAGGGCATCGTCATCAATATGCCCGTGTTTTAATTTTTTCGGCGTATGCGCCATGCGATGCGGCGCGTTGATCTCGTTAAGATCAAGGGTGCTGAGCCGCCTGGCGAACAGCATCAATTGCGTGTCAAACAACTCGTCGACATTATCTGTCGTCTTTCTCCAGGCCACAAAACTGGAAATTGCCCAGGTGATTGAGACCAGAATGAGAAAAATAAGCGTCAGCCTGACGCGCAGACTAAGACGTTGCGTCAATTTCATGCCTCACCCAGGGTGTAGCCAATACCGTGTACGGTGCGAATAAATTCGCTGCCGAGCTTACGGCGTAAATGATGAACATGGACTTCCACCGCATTACTGGAGACATCGTCGTCCCAGTTATACAGTTTCTCTTCAATAAGCTTGCGCGGCAACACGCGACCTTTGTTACGCATTAACAATTCCAGCAACGCGAACTCTTTCGGTTTCAGGGTTAAAGGTTCGTCGGCAAGTGTTGCGATCAGATTGCCCGGATTAAGCGTAACCTGACCGTGCCGCAGTTCGCTACTCGCCTGGCCGCTGGCGCGGCGTATCAGCGCCTCCAGACGGGCGGCGACCTCAATGAGCGCAAAAGGTTTACATAAATAGTCATCGGCACCCAGACGCAGCCCCTCGACGCGCTCTGCTAACGCGTCGCGCGCTGTGAGGATCAGCACTGGTTCTTGTTTTCCCTTTTCACGCCATTCGCGCAAAATATCCCGTCCGTCCATGCCTGGTAGGGTCAAATCTAAAATAACCGCATCATAAGGCGCGCTGTAAAGCGCCTCCTTGCCCGGGCGACCCTCAGTAAACCAGTCGACGCTGAATCCCATTTTACTTAGACCCGCTTTTATACCATCGCCGATAAGTGTGTCGTCTTCTACCAGTAAAATTCGCATCTGTTCTTCCCTGCGGTAACTCGCGTTACTATCAGTTAACCTTGTCGCCACAGGCGATGTACAGAAAAAAAGAATCTTTTTTTGCCTTAAGAAGTTGTTAAGGATTACCTTATTAAATGGATCTGAAACGACATAAAAGGGAGAAGTAATCATGAAAAAATTAGCTGCAATGGTTGCCGTCATGGCATTGTGTTCTACTCCGGTTCTGGCGGCTCAGCAGGGTGGTTTCTCCGGCCCGTCGGCGACGCAAACGCAAGGCGGCGGATTTGTCGGTCCGAACGGCAGCAGTACAACAGTAGAGAGCGCTAAATCTCTGCGTGATGATGCGTGGGTAACGCTGCGCGGGAATATCGTCAAGCGTATTTCCGATGACCTGTATCTGTTTAAAGATGCTACCGGTACGATCAATGTGGATATCGACCACAAGCGCTGGAACGGCCTGACCGTGGGCCCGCAGGATACCGTTGAAATTCAGGGCGAAGTGGATAAAGACTGGAACTCCGTTGAAATTGACGTGAAACAGATCTCCAAAGTCGCTAAATAAACCCCATCAGGGCCGCGTTCGCGGCCCTTTTCTTTGTGACTCAACGCGCCAGATAGGGTAGTATCTGCGGCAATATTGCCTGAGAGATACCGGGTATTGTTCGGGCTAACAGTTGAGGAATCACAATCAATGAGCGAGATGGCAGAGCGCCTTGCGCTGCATGAATTCACGGAAACGGCCTATCTGAATTATTCCATGTACGTCATCATGGACAGGGCGTTGCCGTTTATTGGCGATGGTCTGAAACCCGTTCAGCGTCGCATCGTCTACGCGATGTCGGAACTGGGCCTTAACGCCAGCGCTAAGTTTAAAAAATCCGCCCGTACCGTCGGTGACGTGTTGGGTAAATACCATCCTCACGGCGACAGCGCTTGCTATGAAGCGATGGTGCTGATGGCGCAGCCGTTTTCTTACCGATATCCGCTGGTAGATGGACAGGGAAACTGGGGAGCGCCTGACGATCCGAAATCGTTCGCCGCGATGCGTTACACCGAGTCCCGTCTGTCAAAATATGCGGAAGTCCTGCTCGGCGAACTCGGACAGGGAACGGCAGACTGGGTGCCTAACTTCGACGGCACCCTGCAGGAGCCGAAAATGTTACCGGCGCGTCTGCCGAATATTCTGCTTAACGGCACGACTGGTATCGCCGTTGGGATGGCGACGGACATTCCTCCGCATAACCTGCGCGAAGTCGCGAAGGCTGCTATCACGCTGATTGAACAGCCGAAAACGACGCTGGAGCAGTTACTGGATATTGTCCAGGGGCCGGATTACCCGACGGAAGCGGAAATCATCACCTCTCGTGCTGAAATTCGTAAGATTTATGAAAACGGGCGCGGTTCTGTGCGGATGCGCGCCGTATGGACTAAAGAAGACGGCGCCGTGGTCATCACCGCGCTGCCGCATCAGGTGTCTGGCGCGAAAGTGCTGGAGCAAATCGCCGCGCAGATGCGTAATAAAAAACTGCCGATGGTGGACGATCTGCGCGATGAGTCGGATCATGAAAACCCGACGCGTTTGGTGATTGTGCCGCGCTCCAACCGCGTGGATATGGAACAGGTGATGAACCATCTGTTTGCCACTACCGATCTGGAAAAAAGCTACCGTATCAACCTGAACATGATTGGCCTTGACGGGCGTCCGGCGGTAAAAAACCTGCTGGAGATCCTTACCGAATGGCTGATATTCCGTCGTGATACGGTGCGTCGTCGTCTGAACTATCGTCTGGAAAAAGTCCTTAAGCGCCTGCACATCCTCGAAGGTTTGCTGGTGGCGTTTCTTAATATCGACGAAGTGATTGAGATTATCCGTACTGAAGACGAGCCGAAACCCGCGCTAATGTCGCGGTTCGGTATCACTGAAACGCAGGCGGAAGCGATCCTCGAACTGAAACTGCGCCATCTCGCCAAACTGGAAGAGATGAAAATCCGCGGCGAGCAGGATGAGCTGGAAAAAGAGCGTGACCAATTGCAGGGCATTCTCGCTTCCGAACGCAAAATGAATACCTTGCTGAAAAAAGAGCTGCAGGCGGATGCCGATGCCTACGGCGATGATCGCCGTTCTCCGCTGCACGAGCGCGAAGAAGCTAAAGCAATGAGCGAGCACGATATGCTGCCGTCAGAACCGGTAACTATTGTGTTGTCGCAGATGGGCTGGGTGCGTAGCGCCAAAGGTCATGACATCGATGCACAGGGGCTGAACTATAAAGCGGGTGATAGCTTTAAAGCCGCGGTGAAAGGTAAGAGTAATCAGCCGGTGGTGTTTATTGATACCACCGGGCGCAGCTATGCGGTTGATCCTATTACTTTACCGTCGGCACGCGGGCAGGGCGAACCTCTGACCGGCAAACTGACGCTGCCGCCGGGGGCGACCGTAGAGCATATGTTGATGGAAGGTGATGACCAGAAACTGCTGATGGCGTCGGATGCGGGCTACGGCTTCGTGTGTACATTTAACGATCTGGTCGCGCGTAATCGCGCGGGTAAAACGCTGATTTCATTGCCGGAAAATGCTCACGTCATGCCACCTGTCGTGATTGAAGACGAAAGCGATATGCTACTGGCGATTACCCAGGCCGGGCGTATGTTGATGTTCCCGGTAGACTCTCTGCCGCAACTGTCGAAGGGCAAAGGGAATAAGATTATTAATATTCCGTCTGCGGAAGCGGCGAAAGGCGATGATGGACTGGCGCACCTGTACGTACTCCCGCCGCAAAGTACGCTGACCATTCACGTCGGGAAGCGCAAAATCAAATTGCGTCCTGAAGAGCTACAGAAGGTGGTCGGCGAACGCGGACGCCGCGGCACATTAATGCGCGGCCTGCAACGTATCGATCGTATTGAGATTGACTCGCCGCATCGCGCGCGTCACGGCGACAGCGAAGAGTAAGATGTTGTAACCCGTAGGCCGTAGGCCGGATAAGGCATTTATGTCGCCATCCGGCACTCTTCCGTTGCCGGATGGTGACGCAGTCGCGTCTTATCCGGCCTACGGTTTCAAATCGGATTAACATTAAAATTTCCCGTAAAACCGTTGTTTATTCGTGCATTGCGATTAACAATACGTTTTCCAGAGAGCCACACTTACTAAAATCCTAACCTGAATGTCAGGTGACGTAGAATGCCGGGCTCTTAGGCCTTCAGAGGGTGTTATGCTATATATTTTTCGTCTTATTATTACCGTTATTTATTCCATTCTGGTCTGTATTTTCGGGTCTATTTACTGCCTTTTCAGTCCACGTAACCCGAAACATGTGGCGACGTTTGGGCATATGTTCGGTCGTCTGGCTCCGCTGTTTGGCCTGAAAGTGGAGTGCCGTAAGCCTGCAGATGCGGAAAGCTATGGTAATGCTATCTATATTGCCAACCATCAGAATAACTATGACATGGTAACGGCATCGAACATTGTTCAGCCGCCAACCGTCACGGTGGGGAAAAAAAGCCTGGTGTGGATCCCCTTTTTTGGCCAGCTCTATTGGCTAACGGGTAACCTGCTGATTGACCGCAACAACCGCGCCAAAGCCCACAGCACGATTGCGGCAGTGGTTAACCATTTTAAAAAACGCCGTATTTCCATCTGGATGTTTCCAGAAGGTACGCGGAGCCGGGGACGCGGTTTGCTGCCGTTTAAAACTGGCGCATTCCATGCAGCAATCGCCGCTGGTGTGCCTATCATTCCGATCTGCGTCTCCAACACCTCCGGGAAAGTCAACCTGAACCGCCTTAATAACGGGCTGGTGATTGTGGAAATGCTGCCGCCGGTCGACGTCAGCGAATACGGTAGAGATCAGGTTCGCGAGCTGGCGGCCCACTGCCGCGCGTTAATGGAGCAAAAAATCGCTGAACTTGATAAAGAGGTTGCGGAACGTGAAGCGGCCGGTAAGGTTTAAGCGGTCTCACTCTGTTATTGTAGACATCATTTTTCAGGCACTACTCTTTAGCCAGTTTTACATGGAGCTTATATGTCATTCAGTCGGCGTCAGTTTCTTCAGGCATCGGGAATCGCACTGTGTGCAGGCACGATTCCCCTCAGGGCGAATGCTGCCGGTCAGCAACAGCCGTTGCCTGTTCCGCCGTTGCTGGAGTCCCGTCGCGGACAGCCGCTATTTATGACGCTACAACGAGCGCACTGGTCCTTCACGCAAGGCACGCGCGCGCCAGTCTGGGGAGTGAACGGTCGTTATCTGGGGCCGACTATCCGCGTCTGGAAAGGCGATGACGTTAAACTCATCTATAGCAACCGTCTGGCGGAAAATGTCTCTATGACCATTGCTGGTTTGCTGGCGCCGGGGCCGCTGATGGGCGGCCCGGCACGTATGATGTCGCCAAACGCGGACTGGGCGCCCGTATTGCCGATTCGCCAGAGCGCCGCGACACTGTGGTATCATGCCAATACACCTAACCGGACCGCACAGCAGGTCTATAACGGCCTGGCCGGAATGTGGCTGGTGGAGGATGAGGTCAGCAAATCGCTGCCGATCCCCAACCACTATGGCGTGGATGACTTTCCCGTCATTATTCAGGATAAGCGGCTGGATAACTTCGGTACGCCAGAGTACAGCGAACCGGGCAGCGGCGGTTTTGTTGGCGATACGCTGCTGGTAAACGGCGCGCAAAGCCCTTATGTAGAAGTTTCCCGCGGCTGGGTACGGCTGCGGTTGTTGAACGCTTCAAACTCGCGTCGCTATCAGTTGCAAATGAGCGATGGCCGGGCGCTGCACGTTATTTCAGGCGATCAGGGCTTTTTACCTGCGCCGGTGTCAGTCAAACAGTTGTCACTGGCGCCCGGTGAGCGACGTGAAATCCTGGTCGATATGACCAATGGTGATGAAGTGTCCATCACCTGTGGGGAGGCGGCCAGCATTGTCGACCGGATTCGCGGTTTCTTTGAACCCTCCAGTATTCTGGTATCTACCCTGGTACTAACGCTGCGGCCAACCGGATTGCTGCCGTTGGTGACTGATAATCTACCCATGCGCCTGCTGCCGACGGAGATCATGAGCGGTGCGCCGATCCGCAGCCGGGACATCAGTCTTGGCGACGATCCGGGGATTAACGGTCAGTTATGGGATGTCAACCGCATTGACATTACCGCCCAGCAAGGCACCTGGGAGCGCTGGACGGTACGCGCCGATATGCCGCAGTCGTTCCATATTGAAGGCGTTTCTTTCCTGATTCGCAACGTTAACGGCGCCATGCCGTTTCCGGAAGATCGAGGCTGGAAAGATACTGTTTGGGTGGACGGCCAGGTTGAATTGCTGGTCTACTACGGTCAGCCATCCTGGCCGCATTTCCCGTTCTATTTCAACAGTCAGACGCTGGAAATGGCCGATCGCGGATCGATTGGGCAGATGCTGGTCAACCCGGCGCCGTAATCCTTTTCTCGCCCGTCAGGGCGAGAGGTGAATACCTTTCGATTTATCCTTCGTTCCGGCTTATAATCCCCGGCCTTTGATTATTTTTTTACCACTTTGGGAAGCATTATGAGCGCAATATCCCTGATCCAACCGGATCGCGACCTTTTCTCCTGGCCGCAGTACTGGGCCGCCTGTTTTGGGCCCGCGCCGTTTTTGCCGATGTCACGTGATGAAATGGATCAACTTGGCTGGGATAGCTGCGACATTATTTTGGTGACGGGCGACGCGTATGTCGATCATCCAAGCTTTGGCATGGCCATTTGTGGTCGTATGCTGGAAGCACAGGGTTTCCGTGTAGGGATCATTGCCCAGCCGGACTGGAACAGCAAAGATGACTTTATGCGTCTGGGTAAGCCGAATCTGTTTTTCGGCGTCACCGCGGGTAACATGGATTCGATGATTAACCGCTATACCGCTGATCGCCGTCTGCGCCATGATGACGCCTATACACCGGATAACGTGGCGGGAAAGCGCCCGGATCGCGCTACCCTGGTTTACACCCAGCGCTGTAAAGAGGCGTGGAAAGATGTGCCGGTGATCCTCGGCGGGATCGAAGCCAGCCTGCGCCGTACCGCACATTACGATTACTGGTCTGACACCGTACGCCGCTCAGTATTAGTCGACTCCAAAGCCGACATGTTGATGTTCGGCAACGGCGAACGTCCGCTGGTGGAGGTCGCGCACCGTCTGGCGATGGGCGAAACCATCGATCAGATTCGCGATGTGCGTAATACCGCGATTATGGTCAAAGAAGCCTTGCCTGGCTGGAGCGGCGTGGATTCCACTCGCCTGGACACGCCGGGGAAAATTGATCCGATCCCACATCCGTATGGTGAGGACTTGCCGTGTGCGGATAATAAGCCGGTCGCGCCGAAAAAGCAGGAGGCGAAGGCGATTACCGTGCAGCCGCCGCGTCCGAAGCCGTGGGAAAAAACATACATCCTGTTGCCGTCCTTTGAAAAAGTGAAGGGCGATAAGGTACTGTACGCACACGCTTCGCGTATTCTGCATCACGAAACTAACCCCGGCTGCGCCCGGGCACTGATGCAAAAACATGGCGACCGCTATGTCTGGATTAACCCGCCTGCGATCCCGCTGTCCACTGAAGAGATGGATAGCGTGTTTGCACTGCCATACAAGCGTGTACCGCACCCGGCTTACGGTAATGCCCGCATTCCGGCTTATGAGATGATCCGCTTTTCGATCAATATCATGCGTGGCTGTTTTGGCGGGTGCTCTTTCTGCTCGATCACTGAACATGAAGGGCGCATCATTCAGAGCCGCTCGGAAGACTCCATCATCAATGAGATCGAAGCTATCCGCGATACGGTGCCGGGGTTTACCGGCGTGATCTCCGATCTGGGCGGACCTACGGCCAACATGTACATGCTGCGCTGTAAGTCGCCGCGCGCAGAACAGACCTGCCGTCGCCTGTCATGCGTCTATCCGGATATCTGTCCGCATATGGATACTGACCATACGCCGACAATTAATCTCTATCGCCGCGCTCGCGAGCTGAAAGGTATTAAGAAAATTTTAATTGCCTCCGGCGTACGCTATGACATTGCCGTGGAAGATCCTCGCTATATTAAAGAGCTGGCGAGCCATCATGTGGGCGGCTATCTGAAGATTGCGCCGGAGCATACCGAAACAGGCCCGCTGTCGAAAATGATGAAGCCGGGTATGGGCAGCTATGATCGTTTTAAGGAGCTATTTGACCTTTACTCTAAACAGGCAGGGAAAGAGCAGTATCTGATCCCGTATTTCATCTCCGCCCATCCGGGAACACGGGATGAAGATATGGTCAATCTGGCGCTGTGGCTGAAACGCCACCGCTTCCGTTTGGATCAGGTGCAGAACTTCTATCCGTCGCCGCTGGCGAACTCGACCACCATGTATTACACCGGCAAAAACCCGCTGGGTAAGATTGGCTATAAGAGTGAAGAGGTTGTGGTGCCTAAGGGTGACAAACAGCGCCGTCTGCATAAGGCGCTGCTGCGCTATCACGATCCGGCGAACTGGCCAATCATTCGCCAGGCCCTGGAAGCGATGGGGAAAAAGCATCTGATCGGCGGTCGCCGTGAATGCCTGGTGCCCGCGCCAACCCTTGAAGAGATGCGTGAAGCGCGCCGCCAGAACCGCCATACTCGCCCGGCGTTGACTAAACATACGCCGGTGGCGCATCAGCGGCAGGGACTTGCCGCCAACAAGAAGCGCGGTAAGGTTACCGATCGTTAAGGAAATCGCCCGGTGGCGCTGGTGTTTACCGGGCCTACTGTCTATAGGGAAGCCGCCATCCGGCGATTATTTTGCCTGATGGCGCTGCGCTTATCAGGTCTACAGTTCAACCCAGGCCGAACGCCATCCGGCAACGATTACACCTGGACTTGTCGAATTCTGGCCGCCAGCGCGGCCAGTTTTTCATCATCCGCCCGTTCATGATCATGCGATGAGAGATATCCCTCGTAGCGCTCGAAAAATTTATTCTGTCGCGATTCGATAGGCTTCCATTCGCTCAGATTAGCTGTGCCGTGCATCGGACTTAGCTTACTGTGTACATGATCGACGCCAAATCCCTCAAAAAACATCCCGGTACGGCCCACGTCCACAAATGCCTTATCCAGTAGCTTCGCCACTTTTTGCGTCGCCAGCATCAGATCCGCCAGCGCCTGCGGTGGCAGATCGAACGCGTAGCTGGGGTAATGTTTTTTCGGGATCACCACGGTAAACCCATCGGTATTCGGAAAAATGGATAAAAAAGCCAGGTGATGCTCATCTTCCCAAACTTTATGACAAGGCGCTTTATTTTCAACTATTTGACAGAAAATGCAGGTCATTCCATTTCTCCGTTAACCGAGAGGCTATCGATGCGTTTTGCGTTTAATACAGCCCTAACACTTTCCACCATGCGAGGCCGACTGTCAAAAAGACCGCCTGGTTAAAGAGGCTGATAATAAAACCGGTTCGCCACCAGACGCCCGTCGGCACGTAGCCGGCGCCAAACAGAATGGGGCCGCGTGCGTGCGTATACTGAGTAAGAGAACAGTACAGGCTACTGGTAAACGCCAGCATGAGCGCCATCGGCGCTGGCGGGATATTCAGATGCAGACCAACGCCCAGGAATACCGCATACAGCGCGGCGATTTGCGCGTTGCCGCTGGCGAAAAAGTAGTGGGTATAAAAATAGGCGGCGTTAAGCAGCAGCAGGATGATTATCCAACTGGTTCCGTGCATTGTACTGCCGATGCTGTCGCCAATCAGATTGCCAAACCAGCTGGTGAAACCTAGTTTTTTCAACTGGTTAGCCATCATTAGCAGAGCGGCGAACCAAATTAACGTATCCCAGGCGCCTTTCTCACTTTTCACGTCTTCCCAGGTGAGCACGCCGCTTAGCAATAAAATTGAGAGTCCGACGAAAGAGGCGGTAGTGGCATCCACGCCGAGCGTGTCGCCAAAAATCCACAGTACCAGTAAAACGCCGACGGTGGCGAGCATTAGCCATTCGCCGCGCGCCATACTGCCCATTTGCGCCAGCTCTTTGCGCGCCAGCTCCGGCGCATCCGGTGTGTGTTTAATCTCCGGACGCGTCAACCAGTAGACCAGCAGTGGGACGATAAGGAGAGAGACCAGGCAAGGCAGAAGCGCCGCCATAAACCAGCTTCCCCAGTTCAGCGTCACGCCAGCGTTCGCCGCCAGTTTTACCGCCAGCAGATTGCCCGTATAACCCGTCATAAACAGCGCGGCAGTGACGTCATTCACGTTGCCAATACAGGTGATTAAAAAGGTTCCGATCTTGCTGCGAGATTCATCTTCCGGATGCGAATTAAAGCTACGCGCCAGCGAGTCGGCAATGGGGTATATCACGCCGCCACAGCGCGCGGTGTTGCTGGGCATCGCGGGGGAGAGAATCAGGTCGGCAAACGCCAGGCCGTAGGCCAAACCCAGGGTGCGCTTACCTAACAGACGAATCATTTGTAGGGCGATGCGTCGTCCGAGCCCGGTTTTGATAAACCCGCGGGCAATCATAAAGGCGACGACGATAAGCCAGATCAGCGAACTGTTCAGCTCGCTCAACGCTGTGGTAATCGCGCCACTGGCCGTTTTGTCACCGGCGGCATAGGCGAGCGCAAAGACGGTGATGCCGATAATACCGACCGCGCCAATGGGCAGTACTTTCGCCACGATTGAGGCGATCGTCGCCACGAAAATAATTGCGGAATGCCAGGCCGGCGCGCTTAAGCCAGAAGGGGGCGTAAGCTGCCACAATCCGGCGGCGATCAGTATAATAACAATTAATGGGAGCCATTTGACGCCCTGAGATTTTTTTTCCGCCACAATCACACATCCATAAATATTTTATATATATCCAGTAAATTCATAATTAATATGAATAAATATTCACAAAATCAGAATAATGCTGCGCTTGTGTGTGGGGAAAATACACTGATAAATGCGCGTTAATTGTTTCTTAATATGTCTGAATGCAAAAAAGCCCGACGGGATCGCCGGGCCTGAAGAGGAATAAATAATAAGTTAGCCGCCGAACTGATCCGGATCGGGGCCAAGACGTTTTCCTTGATCCAGTTTTGCGATTTCGCTTAATTCATCTTTATCGAGACGGAAATCCCAGACAGCAAAGTTTTCCGCAATACGAGATGGAGTAACGGATTTTGGGATCACGACCAGTCCGCAGTCCAGATGCCAGCGAATCACGATCTGGGCAGGCGTTTTGCCATATTTATCCGCCAGCTCGCGAATCACTTTCTGATCGAATACGCCTTCGCCGCCCTGCGCCAGCGGACTCCAGGACTCGGTCTGGATTTTATGTGTCGCATTCCACGCATGTAGCTGTCGCTGCTGCATCAGAGGGTGTAACTCTATCTGGTTAATCACCGGGGTAACGCCAGTTTCATCAATCAGGCGCTGGAGGTGAGGGATCTGAAAGTTACAGACTCCTATACTCTTTACCAGTCCCTCTTTTTGCAGATCGATCATACCCTGCCAGGCTTCCACATAGTGGTCGATAGCCGGAACGGGCCAGTGCATCAGATAGAGATCGAGATAATCAAGCTGGAGTTTTCTCAGACTTTCCTGCAACGCTTCACGGGGACGTTTCTGATCGTCATTCCACAACTTGGTGGTGATAAACAGCTCATCCCGCGCGACGCTCGCTTCTTTTATCGCTTTGCCGACGCCTTCTTCATTCTGATACGCTGTGGCGGTATCAATCGAGCGATAACCCACCTCCAGCGCTTTATGAATCGCGGTGATCACCTCTTCATTGCTTGCTTTCCAGACGCCCAGCCCAAGTTGCGGCATTACGTTGCCATCCTGTAGCCTGATAATGGTTGGATTAGCCATGATGTGTTCCTCTTTTAATTGACTCGCCGGAACCTGCCCGGCGAGACTAAGTGACTTAAGTCTGGACGAAATGGCCAAAAACGAAAGCCAGAGGCGAAAAAACCTTAGCGTGCCGCTTCATAAATCCGACGGCTGACTTCCAGCGTAATATCCTGATTTTCGCCTAAATTTGTGCAACCATGCGCCTCCAGTTTGGCCAGTAATGCTGGAATAGAACTGCCATCCAGACTGTAATCGGACAGACGGGTCGGTACGCCCATTTGTTCAAAGAAACGGCGGGTGGCGGCAATAGCAGCATCAATGCGCTCGTCGTCGGAACCGGTAGTGATATTCCATACACGTTCCGCGTATTGCAGGAGTTTTGTGCGTTTAACATCGCGTTTTTCGTTCCACAGCGCAGGTAGAATGATAGCCAGAGTCTGGGCATGATCGAGACCGTGCATCGCTGTAAGCTCATGACCCAGCATATGTGTTGCCCAGTCCTGCGGGACGCCAGCACCAATCAGGCCATTCAGCGCCTGGGTAGCGGCCCACATCACGTTAGCGCGGACGTCATAATTTTCAGGCTCTTGCAGCGCTTTTGGACCTTCTTCGATGAGCGTGAGTAAGATGCCTTCGGCGAAACGATCCTGAATTTTGCCGTTAACCGGATAAGTAACGTACTGTTCAACGGTGTGGACGAAAGCATCCACGACGCCATTCGCAACCTGGCGCGGCGGTAATGTATAAGTGTAGACCGGGTCCAGTACGGCAAACACCGGTTGCACGAACGAGGAGTGGAAGGCCTGTTTGTCGCCAGTGGTTTTACGGGAAATGACGGCGCCGGCGTTCGATTCTGAGCCGGTTGCCGGTAGGGTCAGCACAGACCCCATCGGGATTGCGTCACGAATCTCAGCACCGCCAGTTTCCAGAATGTGCCATGGATCGACGCCGTCCGCATACTGCGCCGCTGCGGCAATAAATTTGGTGCCATCCAGTACAGAACCGCCGCCCACAGCCAGCAGGAACGTAATATTCTCGTCGCGCACAAGTTGAACGGCCTTCATCAGCGTTTCGTATGACGGGTTCGGTTCAATACCGCCAAACTCGCGAACGTCCAGCCCCTTTAACGCTTCCTGTACCTGCGCCAGTACGCCGGTCTTTTTCACGCTACCGCCGCCATAGGTAATCAGCACGCGGGCGTCCTGCGGGATCTGATCGCGGAGATCGACGATAGCGCCTTTACCAAACAGGATGCGAGTGGGGGTATGTAATTTAAAATTGTTCATGGCTCATTCCCTTATGTGGGTAAAAAGAGGGCAGGCGGTTGTCTGCCTGATGGCCATCATTGTGGTCTTATGGGGAGGACCTCTCAATGCTCATTTCTGCCAATGTTTTGCCTATTTCTCCAGAATGCTGGAGAAAATTGCTAAAAATGCGCACAATCCGGCGGAGTAGATTTGATAAAAAGATGGCGTGTTATGAATCGTGAAGCAATTTGCTTACAGCTGGCGGATAAAATTAATTATTTGAAAAATAATGATAAAAAAATTAGTGAGCGGCTGTCGGGTATTCGTCTGTTATATGGTGTTGAACCGGGGCCGCGTACGCCGGTCATGTATCAGCCTGGCATCATATTTCTCTTTTCCGGGCATAAAATTGGCTATATCAACGAACGCGAGTTTCGCTACGATGCTAACGAATATCTCTTACTGACCGTACCGCTCCCTTTTGAATGCGAAACCTACGCGACGCCAGAGGTGCCGCTGGCGGGGATTCGGCTTGATATTGATATGCTGCAATTGCAAGAGCTGCTTATGGACATTGGCGAAGATGAGCGTTTCCAGCGTCCGGTGGCCGCCAGCGGGATTAACTCCGCCACGCTGTCGGACGAGATTTTATGCGCGGTGGAAAGATTGCTTGATGTGATGGAACGTCCGCTGGATGCGCGAATTCTGGGAAAACAAATTATTCGCGAAATTCTTTATCATGTCCTGATGGGGCCACGCGGCGGGGCGCTGCTTGCTCTGGTTAGCCGCCAGACGCACTTTAGCCTGATTAGCCGCGTACTTAAACAAATCGAAATGAAATACACCGAGAGCCTGAATGTTGAGCAACTGGCGGCGGAAGCAAACATGAGCGTATCGGCGTTTCATCATAATTTTAAGGCGGTTACCAGCACTTCGCCATTGCAGTATTTAAAAAGCTACCGACTACATAAGGCGCGGATGATGATGATTCATGACGGTATGAAAGCCAGCGCCGCAGCGATGCGGGTTGGCTATGAGAGCGCATCGCAATTTAGTCGGGAGTTTAAACGCTATTTTGGCCTTACGCCGGGCGAAGATGCGGCCCGAATGCGGACAATGCAAGGAAATTAGAGGCATCAGTCTGGTACAACTCAGCTAAGCACACAGGCAACGCCGGACCATTCAGGCCGGTCACCGGCAAATCAGGCGTTGCAATATTTCTTTTTAATCACGACAACCAGCGTACCTAATAGCCCGGCAACCAGCAGCGCGACGGGAAGGATCATCAAAAAGGTCATCACTTGATCTTCATGACGCTTCACAAATGGAATCATACTAAGCGCGTAGCCGAAGCTGGTCACGACGGTCACCCACAGCAGGCCGCTTAACCAGTTAAAAAACTGAAACCGACGGTTGGAAAGACCAGAAATACCCGCCATTGTCGGCAGTAGGGTACGTACAAACGCCAGAAAGCGCCCGGCAAGCAGCGCCAATAAACCGTGACGGTCAAACATGCAGGTCGCGCGCTGATGATATTTAACGGGAAGCTGCGCCAGCCAGCTTTTTACTGTACGCGTGTTACCGAGCCAGCGCCCCTGAATATAACTTAGCCAACAACCAAGGCTTGCTGCGGCGGTAAGAATGGCAATCGTCGGCAAAAAATGCATCACGTCCTGAGCGATTAGCGCACCCGCCAGCAGTAGCAGGCTGTCGCCGGGTAAGAAGGACGCCGGTAGCAGGCCATTTTCTAAAAATAGCGTGGCGAACATAACAAAGTAAACGACGCTAACAACATGTGGATTCGCCAGCGCGGCAAAATCATGTTGCCAGAGCGCGGCGATAATATCTTGAATGACAGCCATGAACTTTCCTGTGGAACAGCATTTACGCTTTTATCTGCCTATTGTACTCCTGAATCGTCCGGGATGCCTTGATCCCGGACGCAACAAACGCAGACTTTTCCATGGAAATTGTCTGCATATATGTCCATCCGTGGTAACTTTACACAATTCTGGCGAATCCGGCGGCTAAATCAGCCATTAAATCATCAACATTCTCTAAACCAATATGCACCCGGATCAGCGTACCGCTAAAATCTACGCCGCCTGCAGGGCGAATCGCGGCGATCTGTTCCGGTTGACTGGCGAGGATCAGCGATTCGTAGCCTCCCCAGGAATAGGCCATACTGAACAGCGAAAAGTTATCCAGATAAGCCGATAATTCCGCGTCGGTCAGCTTTTTATTGAGCACAAAAGAGAACAGGCCGCTGCTGCCTGTAAAGTCCCGTTTCCAGTACGCATGGCCTTTACTGCCCGGTAGCGCAGGATGATTCACACGCGTCACCTGCGGATGGTCTGCCAGCCATGCGGCGATTTTCAGGCTGCTTTCATGGTGCTGGCGTAGCCGGACGCCGAGCGTGCGCAGACCGCGACTGGTCATATAGGCCGTGTCGGCATCAAGCATTTGCCCCATCAGATAGGCGTTTTCCCGCAGTTGTTCCCAGCAACGCGCATTCGAAACAGCGGTACCGACCATAGCGTCAGAATGGCCAACCAGATACTTCGTACCTGCCTGGATAGAGATATCAATACCGAATTCCAGCGCGTTAAACAGAACGCCGGCCGCCCAGGTATTATCAATCATGATGACGGCGTCTGGCGCGACGTGTCTGACCGCACTGACAATGGTCGGAATATCATGTACTTCCATGGTAATAGAGCCGGGAGATTCCAGAAATACGACTTTCGTGTTCGGCTGAATATGATCAATGATATCGGCGCCGATGAGTGGGTCAAACCAACTGGTGGTGACGCCAAGCTTGCCGAGAATTTTACTACAGAAATCCTGGCTGGGTTCATAGGCCGTGTTAGTCATCAGGACATGGTCGCCCTGCTCAACAAACGCCAGGATGGTGTTGGCAACCGCCGCTGCACCGCAGGGGAAAAGCGCGCATCCGGCGCCGCCTTCCAGTTCGCACATGGCTTCCTGGAGCGAAAAATGCGTTAGCGTTCCCCGGCGTCCATAAAATAATTCGCCGTTGGCGCGATTGCGGGTGGCGTGCTTTTTGGCTTCGACGGTGTCAAATACCAGCGAAGAAGCGCGCTGAATCACACTATTCACTGAGCCAAGCGTGTATTTTTTGCTGCGTCCTGCGTTTACCAGTTTTGTATCCAGCTGTTTATCCGTCATGTTGAGTTACCTGATTTTATCCATCTGGATGTCTAAACTAACATGAATATGCCAATCTGCACCCTGGAGATGCGTGATAGAGACGAAAATTTTGTCAAAATAAAAACGGGTAACTTTTTTAATGCGTAAACGCAAAGAAAAAGCATCAACGTTGCGGCAGTATGTAAATAGTAATGAGAACGACTATCAATTCGACGTTGTTTTGATATTATTATGTTCAGATTTTGTGATTTGCGTCCTGGAGATACAGAGTGGGTAATAATTTGATGCAGACGGATCTTTCCGTCTGGGGTATGTATCAGCACGCCGACATTGTCGTGAAGTGCGTGATGATTGGTCTGATTCTGGCGTCGGTCGTCACCTGGGCTATCTTCTTCAGTAAAAGCGTGGAGTTCTTCTCCCAAAAGCGTCGATTAAAGCGTGAGCAACAGCAATTGGCCGACGCGCGTTCCTTAGATCAGGCTTCCGACATTGCGGCAGGTTTCAGCGCTAAAAGCCTGAGCGCGCAGCTCATTAATGAAGCGCAGAATGAACTGGAACTCTCTCAGGGCTGCGAAGACAACGAAGGAATTAAAGAACGCACCGGCTTCCGGCTGGAACGTCGTGTTGCGGCGGTTGGCCGATATATGGGACGAGGTAACGGTTATCTGGCGACGATCGGCGCTATCTCCCCGTTCGTTGGCCTGTTTGGTACTGTATGGGGCATTATGAATAGCTTTATCGGTATTGCGCAAACGCAGACCACTAACCTGGCGGTAGTCGCTCCGGGGATAGCGGAAGCGCTGCTGGCGACGGCAATTGGCCTGGTTGCTGCGATCCCGGCGGTGGTCATTTACAACATTTTCGCACGTCAGATCGGCAGCTACAAAGCGACGCTGGGCGACGTGGCGGCGCAGGTATTGCTGCTGCAAAGCCGTGATCTCGATCTGAATGCAAGCGCCAGTGCGCAGTCGGTGCGCGCCGCGCAGAAATTACGGGTAGGGTAATGCGTCATGGCAATGCGTCTTAACGAGAATCTGGATGACAACGGTGAAATGCATGAAATCAACGTGACGCCGTTTATCGATGTCATGTTGGTTTTGCTGATCATCTTTATGGTGGCCGCACCGTTGGCGACGGTGGACGTCAAGGTGAATCTGCCCGCGTCTACCAGTACGCCGCAACCGCGTCCGGAAAAACCGGTTTATCTGTCAGTTAAGGCGGATAACACCCTGTTTATTGGCAACGAACCGGTAACCGATGACACGATGATTGCCGAGCTAACGGCGCTGACGGAAGGAAAAAAAGATACTACGATTTTCTTCCGCGCGGATAAAACGGTAGATTATGCAACCCTGATGAAAGTCATGGATATGCTGCATCAGGCCGGCTATCTCAAAATTGGCCTGGTCGGTGAAGAGACCGCGAAAGCGAAATGAGGTTGTGGCTGATGGTCTGATGATGTTATAAGCCGGGTAAGGCATAGCCGCCACCCGGCTTTTTTCTTGCCTGATGGCGCTTCGTTATCGGGTTTGCGCCATCTTAGACTACCGAATCCGTTAGCCTAAGTGTTCTCCGCCGCAGACGCCGTGGACTTCTGCAGTAACATAGCTTGATTCCTGACTTGCCAGATAGACATATACTGGTGCCAGCTCCGCCGGCTGGCCGGCCCGCTTCATTGGCGTCTGTTGACCAAACTGGGGAATTTTATCCTGGGTCTGACCGCCGGAAATTTGCAACGCTGTCCAGATAGGGCCAGGGGCGACAATATTCACGCGAATTCCTTTTTCCGCCACCTGTTTCGCCAGACCACGACTGTAATTGAGGATTGCCGCTTTGGTTGCCGCATAGTCCAGAAGATGTGGGCTTGGCTGATATGCCTGGATAGACGAGGTCGTGATAATGCTGGCGCCTTTCGGCAGCAACGGAATCGCTTCCTGGGTTAACCAGAACAGGGCAAAAACGTTCACGGCGAACGTTTGCTGGAACTGCTCGCTGGTGAGATCTTTTATCTCCGGAATGGCCGTTTGTTTACCGGCCACCAACGCCAGAATGTCCAGTCCACCCAACGCCTCACGTGCTTTGTGTACCAGAGAGCGGGCGAAAGACTCGTCGCTGAGATCGCCTGGCAGTAATATTGCTTTACGGCCACATGCCTCAATCAGCGCTTTAACCTGCTGTGCATCTTCTTCTTCCGCTGGCAGGTAGTTGATCGCGACGTCCGCGCCTTCACGCGCGTAAGCGATGGCGGCAGCGCGCCCAATACCTGAGTCGCCCCCTGTCACCAGCGCCTTACGATCTTTAAGGCGACCACTTCCAACATAACTTTTTTCGCCACAGTCAGGCACAGGCGTCATTTTCGCCTGGACGCCGGGCGCCGGCTGTTTCTGCTTAGGATACTCACCGGTGTAATACTGCGTGGTAGGGTCTTGTAGTTGAGACATTGAGCTTCTCCCTTCAGGTTGAACACCCTATAAGCGTAGACGCTTTTACTACCGTAAGAAGGAGAATCAGAACGATCCTGAGGTTTAAGCCATACCAATAGCAGAGTTAACTGGTCGTATCGGTCATTTTTCTTTCAGTGCGACGGTGGCGACATTGCGGGTCTGGTAGCCGCCATCGGAAAGCTTACGGGTCAGGCGTAAGGTTGCTGCCTCGCGCGCCAGCAGATGCTGCCAGTCGCTTTCAAGACGCGACATTATTTTATCTCGTAACTCAGGCCGTTGTTCGATAATCGCATTGATGGTTGCGCCATAAATTTCCTCTTTGACCTGTAACGTATAAATCTCTCGTCGATTTTGCCACTTCAGACGAACTAACGCCGCCGGTATGGAGACAACCTCTTGTGTTACTTTTTCCAGTGTGGCATTTTTACTGGCGATTAATGCCGCAAGATTTTCCTTTAAGATAAATTCATCGCTTTTATAGTCATCTAAAGCCAAATAAACGTTATTATCTTCAACCTCTTTCATCGTCTGCATCTTCCAGTGAATAAAATAACGGGGTAGTAGTCTCTCGCGTAATTAAATTAAGCCAAATAGCATTACCCTTTTCATTTACCATCGTGGTCTTTTCTGCCACTATTTTACTTAGCATTTGGGCATCAATGTCGCCTTCGGCCTGAAGCGCATTAATAAGACGGGCAAACGTTTCAATTTTAGCCACACAAAACAGGCGTTCTTTAATGTGGCGGTCGCGTTCTTCAAATAACACATTTCTGGGTTGCCCGGCAGCGTTAGTGCTAATTAAAATATCTGGCTCGTAATCGCTGAGAGTTATCTTTCCCTGAGTCAAATTTTCACTATTTCCTTCGGCTTCAGGATACGGTGTTGACAGATGAAAATGAGAGGAAACCAGATGCTCAGGAAGCATGGGTAAATATCCTTTACGATCAGTGGCATACTATTTTTGATAGTGTGGGTTTCGTTGACAATATCATGGTGTAATTTTAAAATCAAAAAAAATGGAGCCTGCTATGAACAGTGTTTTTTATTCTGTTATTACATTGCTATTGCTTACCGGTGCGGTACTCTTTTTGATGTGGGAAGTTAATAAAAAACGTCCAGCCAGAGAAATGGTTAATTTAAAGCAAACTGAGCCGATGACCAGAGAAGAGGGGGAAGATCATTTTGCGGTGTTAATGAATTCAATAACACCGATATGGTACTGGCGTGTTAACCATGAATATATCGATTTTCTTCATGCAACGATAAAGCGAATGACGATGACGGAATTGAACGAAACGCCTGGATTATTTGACGCTCAGCGGCGTTGCAGCGATCTTAACTCTGCGGTCTATAAGTATTACGACAATATTAAGAAGCGTTGTCTGAACGGTGAGAAAGTGCCATATTCAGACTTAGATGTGCTTAATTTGCGTCAGTGTTTCCGGGAGTTTAGTCTTGAAGCCTACCCGGCGCTGGTGGGGTTGGTGTGGCCAGAATACCAGCGTCCCCTGGTTAAACCCGATGAGATTTAAATGACATGTTGATCTGATGTTGCATGGTTGGGATATACTGTTGTTGGTTTTAGTTATCTGACAGGTCCCTATGGAACGCTTTCTTGAAAACGTAATGTATGCCTCTCGCTGGCTGCTTGCCCCGGTGTATTTTGGCCTCTCTTTAGCGCTGATCGCTTTGGCGTTAAAGTTTTTCCAGGAAATTTTACACGTTTTGCCGAATGTTTTTGCCATGGCGGAAGCCGATCTGATCCTTGTGCTGCTGTCGTTGGTCGATATGACGCTGGTCGGTGGGTTACTGGTGATGGTCATGTTTTCTGGCTATGAGAATTTTGTCTCTCAGTTAGATATTTCCGCGGGTAAGGAAAAATTGAACTGGCTGGGAAAAATGGATGCGACATCGCTAAAAAATAAGGTAGCGGCCTCGATAGTGGCGATCTCTTCCATTCATCTGTTACGCGTGTTCATGGATGCGAAAAATGTCCCGGATAACAAATTGATGTGGTACGTCATTATCCACCTGACCTTTGTACTGTCGGCGTTCGTGATGGGGTATCTTGACAGATTGACGCGACATAACCATTGAGCCATCGTTAACTGTGGCGCAGTCGGGCAAACGTGCTGAGCCCGGCTGCCAAACGTTGTGAGTTTAATGGCTGACATTTGCCCCTTCTGCCTTATGCAATATTCCTGATACGCTATTTGTTCGTCGGGTAATAATACTGGATGTTTTTATTAGCGTTCACAGATATATAACATTCGTGAACATACTAATGCGGGGTTAGTAAAAAAATAGAGAATGCATTATATATTCTCCGCGCCTTGCCGATAACGAAAGTACGTCATCGTCTGATGACTCATCTCTTCTATTCAGCAAGGAAATTCATATGCGTTTGCTGCAAAACTTTACTATCCGTATGGTCATGCTGACGATACTGGGGCTTTTTTGCCTGCTCTGGTCCGGAGTTGGTTTATATAGCGTCCATGCTTTATCCGAAGTCTCGGAAGGAAATGATATTGACCGACATCTTGTGCGGCAAATGACCGTACTAAGCCAGGGTAACGATCAATATTTCCGCTTTGTCACCCGCCTTAGCCGCGCAATGGATGTCAAAATCAGCGGTGGTACGCCCGATTTTACACCTGCCCGCCAGTCACTCGAGAATATGCGTAAGAAGCTGGAGGAGATGAAAGCGCTTTCGCCAGGCCCGATGAATTCTGATATTTCCATGGCGGTGTTGTCCAATTGGCAAGCGCTGCTGGATAAAGGCGTTATGCCTCAAATGCAACTGGCGCAGCAAGGATCGCTGACTGCCTGGAGCGAACATGCCAGTACAGTCACGCCCGCACTCAGCCGCGCGTTCGGCGCCAGCGCGGAACGGTTTAATCATGAAGCAGGCGGAATGCTGGATAACACCCGGGTGATGGTCGATGGTAAAACCTATACCATCCGCGTCCTGCTAATCACGGCGGTGATTCTGGGCATTGCTATCCTGATTTTCACCGACCGATATCTGGTTGCAATGATGGTGAGACCGCTGGATCGGATCCGCCAACAGTTTCACCAGATCGCGCAGGGCGATCTTAGCCAGCCGATTGAAGCTTTGGGGCGTAACTGCGTAGGCCGGCTGGTACCGCTACTGCGCGCAATGCAGGACAGTTTGCGGGAGGCGGTAAGTACGATTCGCGCCGGAAGCGATAATATCTGGCGCGGCGCAACGGAAATTTCTACCGGTAATAACGATCTCTCTTCACGAACGGAAGAACAGGCCGCCGCGCTGGAGGAGACCGCCGCCAGCATGGAACAGCTTACCGCGACGGTGAAACTGAACGCCGACCACGCACGCCAGGCCAGTCAGCTTGCGGATGCCGCCTCGGTAACGGCAGGAAAAGGTGGTGAACTGGTTTCCGACGTTGTTGAAACAATGGAGGGGATATCCGCCAGCTCACAGCAGATCGCTGAAATTACTAACGTCATTAATAGTATTGCTTTCCAGACCAATATTCTGGCGCTGAACGCGGCGGTAGAGGCGGCCAGGGCAGGCGAACAGGGACGCGGCTTCGCGGTCGTCGCTGGTGAGGTACGTAACCTGGCCAGCCGCAGCGCGGGCGCGGCAAAAGAAATTGAAGCGTTAATTGGCGAATCGGTACGCCGTGTAGAGCAGGGCGCGCAGCTGGTCAAAGAGACCGGAGCGACGATGGACGCCATTCTGCGTGGTGTCACGGAAGTGACGACGATAATGAAACAGATAGCGTCCGCCTCCGAAGAGCAGAGTAAAGGTATCTCACAGGTGGGCGTGGCGATCACGCAAATGGATAGCGTTACACAACAAAACGCCGCGCTGGTCGAGCAGGTTTCCGCGGCGGCGGCGGCGCTGGAACGACAAACGGAAGCGTTGCAACGTTCCGTGCAGCAGTTCCGGCTTTCCGCTGATGAACCGCAACAGAGTACAACAGCGACAGCGGCGCCTGGTGCTCAGCGCGCTGCGTTAGTGCCTACACAAGCTAACGACGACTGGGTGGCTTTCTGATGTAATGTAAAAAGTGCGTAACGCGCTGGCCTTCGTTTAATTAGTCGCTATATAATTTTATATATAGCGACTGAGGAGGTCAGATGAATAATCATTTTGGGAAAGGGCTAATGGCCGGATTAAACGCGCCATACGCCTATAGCGCACATAATGTGGTGAATTTCTGTTCCGATTATAAACGAGGCTTTGTATTAGGTTTTACGCACCGCATGTTTGAAAGAACTGGCGACCGTCAACTTAGTGCGTGGGAGGCCGGTATTCTTACGCGTCGCTATGGTCTGGATAAAGAAATGGTGATGGATTTCTTTAAAGAGAATCATTCCGGAATGGCGGTTCGCTTTTTTATGGCTGGTTATCGACTCGAAGGTTGATCCAACAGGGGTATTATCTTGCTTTAATTAATTACACTATCTCCTCTTCCCTTCGCTTTACTGTTTTGCCGAAGTATCATGGTGTGCATAACCATAAAAAAAGTGTGGTAAATGGCGCACCGATCGCAATAACGTTTTCGCGAACAGTGCAAAATAAACGCCAGGTCTTCGTAACGGAATAACTATAAAATGACTGGAGATAATACTCTCATCACTTCTCACGGCATTAATCGCCGTGATTTCATGAAGCTTTGTGCAGCACTGGCTGCTACTATGGGGCTCAGTAGCAAAGCCGCCGCAGAAATGGCAGAGTCGGTATCCAATCCACAGCGTCCTCCCGTTATCTGGATTGGCGCGCAGGAATGTACCGGTTGTACCGAATCACTGCTTCGTGCTACACACCCCACCGTTGAAAACCTCGTTCTGGAGACTATCTCTCTGGAATACCATGAGGTGCTTTCCGCTGCTTTTGGCCATCAGGTCGAAGAAAACAAACATAACGCTCTGGAGAAGTACAAAGGGCAATATGTTCTGGTGGTGGATGGTTCTATCCCATTAAAAGATAACGGTATTTATTGTATGGTTGCCGGCGAGCCGATCGTGGATCACATCCGCAAAGCTGCTGACGGCGCCGCCGCGATTATCGCTATCGGTTCCTGCTCTGCATGGGGCGGCGTTGCCGCGGCTGGCGACAACCCAACCGGTGCTGTAAGTCTGCAGGAAGTGCTGCCGGGCAAAACGGTTATCAATATTCCAGGCTGCCCGCCAAACCCACATAACTTCCTGGCGACCGTGGCACATATCATCACTTACGGTACGCCGCCGAAGCTGGATGCGAAAAATCGTCCAACATTTGCCTATGGTCGTCTAATCCATGAGCATTGTGAACGTCGTCCGCACTTCGACGCAGGCCGTTTTGCCAAAGAGTTTGGCGACGAAGGCCACCGTCAGGGCTGGTGTCTCTATCACCTTGGCTGTAAAGGACCGGAAACCTGGGGCAATTGCTCTACGTTGCAATTCTGCGACGTCGGTGGTGTCTGGCCTGTGGCGATCGGTCATCCTTGCTATGGCTGTAACGAAGAAGGCATCGGGTTCCATAAAGGCATTCATCAACTGGCGCATGTCGAAAACCAAACTCCGCGTTCCGAGAAGCCTGACGTCAATATGAAAGAAGGCGGTCATGTTTCTGCGGGGGCCATTGGTCTGCTTGGTGGTGTGGTTGGTCTGGTTGCCGGTGTCAGCGTGATGGCGGTACGTGAACTGGGGCGTCAGCAAAAGAAAGATAACGCTGACTCACGGGGAGAATAACCGTGAACAGACGTGACTTTATTAAAGCAGCCTCTGGTGGAGCATTGCTGTTGGGCGCTGCGCCGTCCGTCAGCCATGCGGCTGCAGAAAACCGTCCACCGATTCCTGGTGCGCTGGGGATGCTGTATGACTCCACGCTGTGTGTAGGTTGCCAGGCCTGCGTCACAAAATGTCAGGATATCAACTTCCCGGCGCGTAATCCGCAAGGGGAGCAGACCTGGTCAAACAACGACAAGCTGTCTCCGTATACCAATAACATCATTCAGGTATGGCACAGCGGCACGGGCGTGAACAAAGATCAGGAAGAGAACGGCTACGCATACATCAAGAAGCAGTGCATGCATTGCGTCGATCCTAACTGTGTCTCCGTTTGTCCGGTCTCCGCGCTAAAGAAAGACCCGAAAACCGGCATTGTTCATTACGACAAAGACGTGTGTACCGGTTGCCGTTACTGCATGGTCGCCTGTCCGTACAACGTACCGAAGTACGACTACAACAATCCGTTTGGCGCACTGCACAAATGTGAACTGTGTAACCAGAAGGGTGTTGAACGTCTGGACAAAGGCGGGTTGCCGGGCTGTGTGGAAGTCTGTCCTGCCGGAGCGGTTATTTTTGGTACTCGTGAAGAGCTGATGGCTGAGGCGAAAAAACGTCTTGCGCTGAAGCCTGGCAGCGAATACCACTATCCGCGTCAGACGCTGAAAACCAATGACACCTATTTGCATACGGTGCCGAAGTACTATCCGCATCTTTATGGTGAAAAAGAGGGCGGGGGTACCCAGGTGCTGGTACTGACAGGTGTGCCTTACGAAGATTTGGATTTGCCGAAACTGGACGATCTGTCAACCGGTGCGCGTTCCGAACATGTTCAACACTCCCTGTACAAGGGCATGATACTACCCCTGGCTGCGCTGGCGGGCTTAACCGTGTTGGTTCGTCGTAACACTAAAAACGACCATCACGATGGAGGAGACGATCATGAGTCATGATCCTAAACCGCTGGGCGGCAAAATCATCAGTAAACCGGTCATCATCTTCGGGCCGTTAATCGTCCTGTGTATGATTCTTATCGTGAAACGTCTGGTCTTCGGATTGGGCTCCGTGTCCGACCTGAACGGTGGTTTCCCGTGGGGGGTGTGGATTGCCTTTGACCTGCTTATCGGCACCGGCTTTGCCTGTGGTGGTTGGGCATTGGCATGGGCAGTGTATGTCTTTAACCGCGGTCAGTATCATCCACTGGTGCGCCCGGCGCTGCTGGCGAGTCTGTTCGGTTACTCACTCGGTGGTCTTTCCATCACCATTGACGTCGGCCGTTACTGGAACCTGCCGTACTTCTACATTCCGGGTCACTTCAACGTGAACTCGGTTCTGTTTGAGACGGCGGTCTGTATGACTATCTATATCGGTATTATGGTGCTGGAATTTGCGCCTGCCGTGCTGGAACGTCTGGGCTGGAAGGTTTCCCTCAAGCGTCTGAACAACGTGATGTTCTTTATTATCGCCATCGGCGCGCTGCTGCCGACGATGCACCAGTCTTCAATGGGGTCATTGATGATTTCTGCGGGCTATAAAGTTCATCCGCTCTGGCAGGCCTATGAAATGCTGCCGCTGTTCTCGGTGCTCACCGCCTTCATTATGGGCTTCTCGATCGTTATTTTTGAAGGGTCATTGGTTCAGGCTGGCCTGCGGGGTAACGGTCCGGATGAGAAAAGCCTGTTCGTGAAGTTAACGAACACCATTAGCGTATTGCTGGCCATTTTTGTTGTCCTGCGCTTTGGCGAGCTTATCTACCGCGACAAACTGTCTTACGCGTTTGCCGGCGATCTGTACTCCGTCATGTTCTGGATTGAAGTTGTGCTGATGCTCTTCCCGCTGATTGTGCTGCGTGTGACGACGCTGCGTAATGATTCGCGGATGCTGTATCTGTCTGCATTAAGCGCGCTACTGGGCTGCGCAACCTGGCGTCTGTCTTATTCGCTGGTGGCATTCAATCCTGGTGGTGGCTACCACTACTTCCCGACCTGGGAAGAATTGTTGATTTCTATTGGTTTTGTGGCTATTGAGATTTGTGCATACATCGTACTCATTCGTCTACTGCCGATACTTCCTCCTTTAAAACAAAACGATCATAATCGTCATGAGGCGAGCAAAGCATGAGCCAGAGAATTACTATTGATCCGGTAACCCGTATTGAGGGACATTTACGCATTGACTGCGAAATTGAGAACGGCGTCGTATCCAAAGCATGGGCATCCGGCACCATGTGGCGCGGTATGGAAGAGATCGTAAAGAACCGCGATCCGCGCGATGCGTGGATGATTGTGCAGCGTATTTGTGGCGTTTGTACGACGACTCACGCCATCTCTTCCGTTCGTGCGGCGGAAAGTGCGCTAAATATCGATGTTCCCGTCAACGCGCAGTATATCCGTAACATTATTCTGGCGGCGCATACCACTCATGACCACATTGTCCATTTCTATCAGCTTTCCGCGCTGGACTGGGTGGATATTACCTCTGCGTTGAAAGCCGATCCGGCAAAAGCCTCCGCGATGCTGGATGGCGTGTCGAACTGGCACCTGAACAGCGCGCAAGAGTTCACCAAAGTTCAGAACAAGATCAAAGATCTTGTCGCCAGCGGCCAGTTGGGTATTTTTGCCAATGGTTACTGGGGGCACCCGGCAATGCAGTTACCGCCGGAGGTCAATCTGATTGCGGTCGCCCACTATTTGCAGGCGCTGGAATGCCAGCGTGATGCTAACCGCGTCGTGGCATTGTTGGGCGGTAAATCGCCGCATATCCAGAACCTGGCGGTTGGCGGGGTCGCGAACCCGATCAATCTTGACAGCATCGGTACGCTGAACCTTGAACGCCTGATGTACATCAAATCGTTTATCGATAAGCTGAGCGATTTTGTCGAGCAGGTGTATAAAGTGGATACCGCAGTGATCGCGGCGTATTATCCGGAGTGGCTGGAGCGCGGTAAAGGCGCGGTGAACTATCTGAGCGCGCCGGAATTCCCGACCGACGGTAAAAACGGCAGTTTCCTGTTCCCTGGTGGCTATATCACCAACGCGGATCTGTCGACCTATCGTCCGATCACCTCTCACTCCGATGAGTTCCTGATTAAAGGTATTCAGGAGAGCGCAAAACACGCCTGGTATAAAGATGAAGCGCCGCAGGCGCCGTGGGAAGGCACCACGATTCCGGCTTACGATGGTTGGTCGGATGACGGTAAATACTCCTGGGTCAAATCCCCGACTTTTTACGGCAAAACGGTGGAAGTGGGTCCGCTGGCGAACATGCTGTGTAAACTGGCCGCTGGTCGTGAGTCCACGCAAACCAAGCTGAATGAAATTATTGCGCTTTATCAGAAATTGACCGGCAAAACGCTGGAAATGGCACAACTTCATTCGACACTGGGCCGTATTATTGGACGTACCGTTCACTGTTGTGAACTGCAAAACGTATTGCAGGATCAATACAATGCGCTGATTGTGAATATCGGCAAAGGCGACTACACCACGTTTGTGAAGCCGAATATTCCGGCAACGGGCGAGTTTAAGGGGGTGGGTTTCCTTGAGGCGCCGCGCGGTATGCTATCTCACTGGATGGTGATCAAAGATGGCATTATCAGTAACTACCAGGCAGTGGTGCCTTCGACCTGGAACTCGGGGCCGCGCAACTTTAACGATGACGTGGGGCCGTACGAACAGTCATTGGTCGGTACGCCGATCGCCGATCCGGCGAAGCCGCTGGAAGTGGTACGTACGATCCACTCCTTCGACCCTTGCATGGCGTGTGCGGTACACGTTGTGGACGCCGATGGAAACGAAGTCGTCTCGGTGAAGGTTTTGTAATGCGGATATTAGTCTTAGGGGTCGGCAATATTTTGCTGACCGATGAAGCCATCGGGGTGCGTATTGTTGAAGCGTTAGAACAGCGATACACCCTGCCGGATTTCGTTGAGATTCTGGATGGCGGCACGGCAGGGATGGAACTTCTTGGCGATATGGCGAATCGGGATCATTTGATCATTGCTGACGCTATCGTGTCGAAAAAGAACGCGCCGGGAACCATTATGGTACTGCGCGACGATGAAGTTCCGGCGCTGTTTACCAACAAAATCTCCCCGCATCAGCTTGGGCTGGCCGACGTGTTGTCGGCCCTCCGTTTTACCGGCGAGTTCCCGAAGAAACTGACCCTGGTCGGTGTTATTCCACAGTCGTTGGAGCCGCACATCGGCCTGACACCAACCATAGAAGCGATGATTGAACCTGCGCTTGAGCAGGTCCTTGCTGCGTTGCGTGAATCCGGCGTGGAAGCGATTCCTAAGGAGACGGCGCATGTCTGAAACGTTTTCCGGATTCGACACGGCGCCCGTCGCCCGGGTTCAGGCGGCGTTTGAAGAGATAGCCCATCGTTCGATGCACGATCTTTCGTTTCTGCATCCGACTATGCCAGTGCATGTCTCTGATTTTACGTTGTTTGAAGGACAATGGACGGGCACGGTAATTACGCCGTGGATGCTAAGCGCGTTAATCTTCCCTGGCCCGGACCAGATCTGGCCCGGGCGTACCGTCGGTGAAAAACTCGGTCTGCAACTGCCTTACGGCACAATGACCTTTACCGTTGGCGAACTGGAAGGCGTTTCGCAATATCTTGCCTGCTCGTTGATGTCGCCGCTTTCCCGTAGCCTGTCGCCGGAAGAGGGCGTTCGGCTGGCGGATGACTGCGCGCGAATGCTGTTATCCCTGCCGGTAAGTAATCCTGATGCGCCGCAGACAAGCCGGCGTGCGTTGCTGTTTGGCCGTCGGAGCGGTGAGAATGCATGAACTGTCTCTTTGCCAAAGCGCCGTTGAAATTATCCAGCAGCAGGCAGAACAGCACGGTGTGGCGCGCGTCACCGGCGTATGGCTGGAGATTGGCGCGCTTTCATGCGTTGAAGAGCGTGCGGTTCGTTTTAGCTTTGACATCGCCTGCCAGGGGACATTAGCGCAAGGGTGCGAGCTGCACATTGACTACAGGCCGGCTCAGGCCTGGTGCTGGGATTGCAGTCAGGTAGTGGAAATTCTCAGGCATGACGCGCAGTGCCCGCATTGTCATGGCGATCGTTTGCGGGTGGATACCGGCGATTCGTTGAAAGTAAAAAGTATTGAGGTCGAATAACCCGCATTTTATTTCAGGTGGTTAATTATGTGTATTGGCGTCCCCGGTCAGGTGCTGGCCGTCGGAGATGATATTCACCAGCTTGCGCAGGTGGAAGTGTGTGGCATCAAACGTGATGTCAATATTGCTCTGATTTGTGAAGGTAAACCCGCCGAGCTGGTGGGGCAATGGGTATTGGTACATGTTGGTTTTGCGATGAGCATCATTGACGAAGATGAAGCGAAAGCCACGCTGGATGCTCTACGTCGCATGGAGTATGACATCACCAGCGCCTGATTCAGCCATCGCCGCTATTATGTCGCACTGTAATCGTTGTGTAATTTATTACATATCGATTATGAGGCGAAACCTATGCATAAGTCCTTGCGCCAGCTCCCCCTGCTGGCGTTGCTTTTTTGCTGTCCGTTAATAACACAGGCGGCGCGCACTTTTACCGATCAAATTGGCCGCCAGGTCACGGTTCCGGATACCGTCGACAGAGTGGTGGTGCTCCAGCATCAAACGCGCAATCTCCTTGTACAGATGAATGCCACTGACAAAATCGTTGGGGTTATGGCGAACTGGAAACAACAATTCAAAGGTCGCCAATGAGATCCTGCTAAGTCCCTAGTGGCAGGTCATTGACGCAGTGAAGCATCATCGGGTTTACCTGATGCCGGATTACGCCAAAGCCTGGGGATACCCGATGCCGGAGGCGGTAGGAATTGGTGAACTGTGGATGGCGAAAAAACTTTATCCGGAAAAATTCCGCGATATCGACATGCAAAAATTCGCTAACGACTGGTATCAGCGTTTTTACCGTACCCATTATCAGGGCATGCAATGATGCGAATCCTGGCTGCTGGAAGTTTACGTGCCGTCTGGCCACGGCTAATGGCAGAGTTTCAGGCGGATGCCGTATGTGAATTCGGCCCGGCGGGACTGTTACGTGAGCGCATCGAAGCGTCATCAGGGAATACCATGCCGGATGATGACATGAATACCTCATCCGGCATCATGGTTTAACGTTGACGTTTATCTTCGGTATTGTTTTCGAAGTCGCTGGCGTTATGGCGCTCATGAAGTTGTTCGTTCAGCGGCCCGTTAGTGCGGTTGACGATTCGCCCCCGTTTTACCGCTGGACGCTCAGCGATTTGTTTCGCCCAGCGTTGCACGTTTTGATAACTTCCGGCATCCAGGAATTCCGCTGCGTCATAGACATTCCCCAACACCACGTTGCCAAACCACGGCCAGACAGCCATATCGGCAATGGTGTACTCTTCCCCAGCGACATATGGGTTATGGGCTAACTGCTTGTCCAGAACATCCAGCAGACGCTTGGCTTCCATGGTGAAGCGATTAATAGCGTACTCAATTTTCACCGGGGCATAATGATAGAAGTGACCGAAACCGCCGCCGAGGAACGGCGCCGCGCCCTGTAGCCAGAACAGCCAGTTAAGGGTTTCAGTACGCTTAGCCATATCCTGCGGCAGGAAATAGCCAAATTTCTCCGCCAGATAGACAAGAATCGCGCCTGATTCAAAAACCCGAATCGGCGGATTTTGTGAGTGATCGCGCAGCGCCGGGATTTTTGAATTCGGATTGGCCTCAACAAAGCCGCTGGAAAACTGATCGCCCTCACCGATGCGAATCAACCAGGCATCATATTCGGCGCCGGTGACGCCCTGCGCCAGAAGTTCCTCCAGCATAATGGTCACTTTCTGACCGTTTGGCGTTCCCAGCGAATAGAGCTGTAGCGGGTGATTGCCGACGGGTAGCATTTTATCGTGCGTCGGGCCGGAAAACGGGCGGTTGATGTTAGCGAACGCGCCGCCGCCGGACTTATCCCACGTCCAGACTTTTGCGGGGTGGTAAGTATTGTCTGCCATGTTGACCTGCCTTCTGAGTGGTGGTGTTGAAGCAGTGTAGCAGTTCGCAAACCGGACATTTAACCGATCAGGGCATTCCGCCGAGTGAAATTTTAACCTTCGGGCGTCAGCACGCCTTATTGAGGTGTATGATTATCTCACCCTCTGTCCGGTTAGTGTCACAGAGCAGATAATCAGAGCGAAAATTACGCCAGGCTGCTCAGGCGGTATTGTTTTGAGGTAAGGTGCATGAGCAAAGGAACCACCAGTCAGGATGCCCCCTTCGGGACATTATTAGGCTACGCCCCCGGCGGCGTAGCGATCTACTCTTCAGATTATAGCTCCCTCGATCCGCGGGACGACGACGATGATGCAGCTTTTCGTAGCTACATTGACGATGAATACATGGGGCATAAATGGCAATGTGTAGAGTTTGCCCGTCGTTTCCTCTTTCTGAATTATGGCGTGGTTTTTACCGACGTCGGCATGGCCTGGGAGATCTTCTCGCTGCGTTTTCTGCGTGAGGTCGTCAATGACAACATTCTGCCTTTACAGGCCTTCCCGAATGGTTCGCCTCGCGCGCCGGAGGCCGGGGCGCTGCTCATCTGGCAAAAAGGCGGCGAGTTCAAGGATACCGGGCACGTCGCGATTATTACCCAACTACTGGATAACAAAATTCGTATCGCCGAGCAAAATGTTATCCATACGCCATTGCCGCCAGGGCAGCAGTGGACTCGTGAACTGGAAATGGTGGTAGAAAACGGCTGTTACACCCTGCGTGACACCTTTGACGACACGACGATTTTAGGCTGGATGATCCAGACTGACGACACGCAATACAGTTTGTCGCAACCTGATATTGCTAATCAGTCGCTGACGATTCGTGGTGCAAGGTTACCAGAGAAAGGTCAGTTTGACGGTCAATGGCTGGATGAGCGCGATCCATTACAAAAAGCCTATGTACAGGCGAACGGGCACGTTATTAATCAGGACCCGTACCAGTATTTCACCATCACCGAGAGCGCCGAACAAGAACTTATCAAAGCGACGAATGAGCTGCATTTGATGTATCTGCACGCCACAGACAAAGTCTTAAAAGACGATAACTTGTTGGCGCTATTTGATATCCCCAAAATCCTTTGGCCTCGCCTGCGTCTCTCATGGCAGCGCCGTCGTCACCATATGATCACGGGGCGTATGGACTTCTGCATGGATGAGCGTGGGCTGAAAGTGTATGAATACAATGCCGATTCCGCATCCTGTCATACCGAAGCAGGATTAATTCTCGAAAAGTGGGCCGGGCAGGGGTATACCGGTAAAGGGCATAACCCCGCCGAGGGGTTAATTAACGAGCTGGCGGGCGCCTGGAAACACAGTAAGGCGCGCCCTTTCGTCCATATCATGCAGGATGACGATATCGAAGAGGATTATCACGCGCAGTTTATGCAGCAGGCGCTGCATCAGGCCGGTTTCGAGAGTAAAATCCTCCGCGGGCTGGATGAGTTGCGTTGGGATAAGGCTGGTCAGCTCATCGATGGTGACGGACGGCTGGTCAATTGCGTCTGGAAGACCTGGGCCTGGGAAACGGCGATAGAGCAGATTCGGGAAGTCAGCGAGATGGAGTACGCTGCGGTGCCTATTCGTACCGGACACCCGGAACACGCCGTCCGGCTGATTGATGTGTTACTGCGTCCGGAAGTATTGGTGTTTGAACCGCTGTGGACGGTGATCCCCGGTAACAAAGCGATACTGCCGATCCTGTGGTCGCTCTTCCCGCATCATCGTTATCTGCTTGACACGGATTTTACCGTCAACGATGAGCTGGTGCAGACCGGCTATGCGGTAAAACCGATTGCCGGACGATGCGGCAGTAATATTGATTTAGTGAGTCATCAGGAAGAGCTACTGGACAAAACCAGCGGTAAATTCGCCACGCAGAAAAATATCTATCAGCAGTTATGGTGTCTGCCTAAGGTCGCCGGGAAGTATATTCAGGTATGTACCTTTACCGTGGGCGGTAACTATGGTGGGACCTGCCTGCGCGGTGATGAATCATTAGTCATTAAAAAAGAAAGTGATATTGAACCGCTAATCGTTCTCAAAGCGTAGCGGGATCATGATCGTCGGGATATTGGCACAAATGCCGATATCCCGATCTGTTGTACTTAAAAAAGTTAGTTGCCAGCAGGCCCTTAATTGGCAATATTTGAGAAACAATATCACAAATTATTCTTAACTTTTTCGGACCCGTGGCGAAGCTACCTGCGATGGTGTTGCCGTTGTCTTATGTTCTTCTAAATCAGTACGTTTGGCGATCGGTGATAGGGTTATCATTTCTTGACGTTTGCGTCATGTCATTTCTCCTGATGAACGGGCAAAAATAATATTTTGCCTAAACCAAATTATATTATGAGTAAAATAGAAAGTTTATGTTAAGTAATTTATTTATTCTGAAGTTTTGTGTTTACGCCATATATACTCTTACCGGGAAGATAGTTAGATAAGTTTAAGTAAATGCAGTTAATTATTATTCAGACGGTAATGTTAGTCCTGCTAATGCTATTTTGGTGTTACGTGCAGGCGTGTACATTATTGTTGGTCATGCTGTTATTGAATAGTTGACTCTGTAATTGTTTAGGTTTTGTGGAGGTTTTGTCTTATTCTCTTGAGTGGATGATTATGGCAGATGACATCCGATTTTTCATTATGTTAGCATGGGGCAATAATACTTTGTCCAGGCATAGATCAGGATGTCCACATATAATAAGGAGAATGGTATATGTTTAAAAAAGTATTAGGCTTGCGTCACTGGAATAATAATGTTGTAAAAATACCGCCGCCAGCTGAATCTGGCGCTAATGCGTCTGACGTGGTGATAGATACTCCTGAGCCTTATGAACGGATACTGTGTCAAAAAATTTTGATGGGTATCTCAACGATTGATATCATCCGTAATGCCATCATCAAGTCCTGTGAGCAATTAAACATTGAAAAAGAACGCATTAATGAACTTAACGAACAGAATGATAAAGCCAGAAGTTCATTAAAATCGCTTGTAGAATTCATCACTGAAATTGGCACGACTTCATCGGATATTGGCTGTCGTATGGGCGACTTAAATACCTCTTTAACGCAAATTAATGCGTGTATTAAAGAGATACAGAAGATCGCTAACCAGACCAACCTGATAGCGATTAACTCCGCGATCGAGGCCGCGCGTGTAGGAGATGCAGGGCGTGGTTTTAGCGTCATTTCGAAAGAAGTAAAAAACTTGTCCGAGGATGTTAAACACAGTTCAAAAAGCGTCAGTACGCTGACGTCTGTAATCAAAGATAATACGGCAAGAGTGAGTGAGGTGCTGGATAACCAGCAGCCGGTTATTGATAATATTACGACTAACATAAATCAAATTGTAGAGTCGATTGGTATCGTCATTGACAAATCGCTGAGCATGAAATCAGTCATGCAGTACATCTCTACGGTACAGTTTTTGAATATTGTTAAAGTTGACCATGTTATCTGGAAAATGGAAGTCTACAAATTACTCTTAAATAAAGACATCAACAGTAAAATAACGATGCACGATCAGTGTCGACTGGGGAAATGGTATTACGGCTTTGAAGGTCAGCAATTTAGCAATTACTACAGTTTTCGTAGTCTGGAAGCGCCGCATAAAGAGGTGCATACCGCTGGCCATATTGCATTGAATCATTTTGCCGCAGGTGATATGAATGCGATGGCGCAAGAACTTGACAGAATGGAACGTTCCAGTAATGAGGTGGTTAACCAACTGGAAATGCTGGCCGTCGATTTATTAAAAGAAACCGCTCCTGCGACGCATTAAGCGTACCTCCACCAGACCCGGCCTTCAGGCCGGGTTATCCTGTCATTTGGTATAACATCTTAAGCCACGAACCCTTCTTTTTACCGTCCATAGGGGCAGGATCGTTATGCATTATGTCTCTTGTCTGTGTCTGGTCGCGGCGGTGCATCGCTTTTAACCATATCAGGTAGTTAATAATCAGAACTTCTTTTTTCTTTTTGTTTTTAAAGGAAATATTTCCAAAATATACCGCTTTGTGACTGACGTCGCACTAGCCAAAAAACATAACGTCAAAACGAAATCTTGTAATTGGTATGATATGATTGATCACTTAACATACAAAAAATCAAAAATGAATGTTAACCAGAGGGAAATATGTCTGACACATCAAGGCTTTCAACGGTAGAGAAGTTGGGGTTTGGGATGGGAGATGCTGCCTGCGGTATCGTATATTCATCCGTAACTATGTTTCTGACTTATTTTTATACCGATATTTACGGCCTTTCTGCTGCGGCAGTCGGTACGATGTTTTTATTAACCCGTATACTGGATGCGGTAAGCGATCCGTTGACGGGTATTTTAGCGGATCGCATAAAGACCCGCTGGGGTCATTTCAGACCCTGGTTGATATGGTTCGCAATACCATATGCGGTAATGGCGGTACTGACATTTACCACGCCGGATTTTGGGCATACAGGGAAGTTAATTTACGCTTACCTGACGTATACCGGCCTGATGCTCACGTACACCTTAATCAACATTCCCTATTGCGCTCTGGGCGGTGTCATTACAGGTAATGAACAGGATCGGCTTTCTGCGCAATCATGGCGTTTTTCCATCTCTTCCATAGCGGGTCTGGCGGTATCCGTCGGGACGCTATATTTAGTTGATTGGTTCGGTAAAAATAATCAGCAACTCGGCTATCAAATGACGATGGGGGTGATGGGCATTATTGCTGTCGTGATGCTGGTTTTATGTTTCTTTAATACGAAAGAGCGCATTACGCCAATAGCTGAATCTAACGAGTCCATAATTTCGGATCTGAAAAATCTGTGGGCGAACGATCAGTGGCGCATTGTGGCTATCATCACCTTTTTCTCCAGCATGGCAGGTGTGTTGCGGGGGGCGGCTACGATGTATTACGCCACGTATTTGATGACCGGCTCGACAGTAACGACCGCGGCCAGTACCGGAATGAAAAGCGCATTCATTACGACCAGCGTTGTCGGGTCTATACTCGGCGCAATGATCGCCGGATATTTTGCGAAGCGCTTCCGGGCCGTTTCCTTATTTAAAAATATTAATCTACTGCTGGTTCTGGTTGGTGTGATTATGTTTTTTGTTCCTCCAACCTGGCTTGACGTGGTATTTCCTCTTTATTTTATTATCGGTTTCCTGCACCAGATGTACCAGCCATTTAAATGGAACATGATGGCCAATGCCGCAGACTATGGTGAATGGAAAACGGGGCGCCGTATTACGGGGCTTTCGTTTTCAGGAAACCTTTTTATGTTGAAATTGGGAATGGCATTTGCCGGAGCGTTGGTTGGTTTCTCACTGGGTTGGTTCGGTTATCAAGCCGGTTCTGCCGTACAAACTCCACTGGCGACCACCGGGATCATCTTAATGCTAACGCTTGCGCCTTCTGCCTCTTATTTAGTGCTCTGGCTTTTATCTCTCTTTTATAAACTGGATGATAAATTTATGGCAAAAATTCAGGCAGATTTAGCGCAACGCAAGGGCGCTGTCGCTAAAGATGAAAAAGAAATCGTTACTTTTATACCTGAAAAAGTGGTGTCCTGATGATGAAGAATGCAGAAAATCCAGTCTGGTTGGCAGATAATGGTGATGGCACTTACCGTAATCCGGTTATTTACGCCGATTACTCTGACCCTGATATTGTACATGTCGCCGGAACGTATTATATGGTGGCATCCAGTTTTAACGCTATCCCTGGTATTCCGGTACTGGAATCTGTCGATTTGGTGAACTGGAAATTAATTAATCATGTCGTACCGCGGTTGCCCGCGCCTTTTTTTGATGCCGTACAACCGGGGAAGGGGATCTGGGCACCGTCTATTCGCTATCATGATGGCTATTATTGGGTTTTTTACAGTATGCCCGACCACGGCATCTTTATGTCAAAAACGAAAAACCCGCATGAGACGTGGTCGACGCCGCATTGTTTAACCACGCAAAAGGGCTGGATCGATCCCTGTCCATTTTGGGATGACGATGGCAGCGCGTGGTTGGTTCATGCTTTTGCATATAGCCGTTCGAAAATTAAACATAAGTTGCAACTATTTCGGATGTCGTTTGATGGCAAACAGTTGCTTGATGAAGGTCGTATTATTTTTGACGGGACCTGCTCGCACCCTACCATTGAGGGGCCAAAATGTTATAAACGCCATGGACTGTATTATATTTTCGCGCCTGCCGGAGGCGTTGAGCGAGGATGGCAAACGGTACTCAGAAGCGAATCGATGACCGGCCCCTGGATAGCAAAAAATGTTTTACATCAGGGGAATACGCCGGTCAACGGTCCGCATCAGGGCGGTTGGGTCGAAACATCCGCTGGCGAATGCTGGTTTATGCATTTTCAGGATAAAGGCCTTTTTGGCCGTATCGTGCATTTGCAGCCGATGCAATGGGGCGACGATGGTTGGCCCCGTTTAGGCCAGGCAACGGATAGCGGCATTGGCGAGCCTGTTTTACGCCACCCTAAAATGCAGGGGCGTAGTGATGTCGCGATCAGCGTTCCGCAAATGTCGGACCGTTTTCCGCAGGGTAAGCCTGGATTGCAATGGCAATGGCTGGCTAATCCACAAGAGGAGTGGTTGGTGCCGACAACTCAAGGTCTGACCTTGCAATGCGCGCCCGGTGGGAAACAATCGTTATATGATACGCCGCAGCTACTGCTGCAAAAATTTCCCGGTCCAGATTTTAGCGTTGAAACGAAGCTACAAACGCAGTTTGGCCATGATGGCGATGAGGCCGGGTTTGTTATTTATGGTGAGCGATTTTTCGCATTACATATCGTTCGTGAAAAGAATGAACATTATCTGAAAACAATTTTTGGCTGGAATAGCGATGATAACGTGGTCGCGTATCAGACACGTACTATTCAAAAATTGTCCAATGCGCCAACCGAACTTAAAACGACCGTCAACGAGGATGGAATATGCCGCTTCTATTGGCGTGCCGTAACAGAGGAATGGAGGTGTATCGACGACACTTTTGCCGCCGCAGCAGGAAAATGGACTGGGGCTAAGTTCGGTATTTATGCTTTGTCCGCGAAAGAACACTCGCAGAGGGGGAGGGCTTTATTTGAATACGTTCTGGTAAATAAATAGGTTTATACACTTTGTTCTTCAAGTTGCATCTTTGCTGGCTGCGTTTATTCACTCCAGTCACGTATTTCTGTCCGCGCTAGGGCTCGTTCTCTTGCCGCGTACAGAGGGCCAGCGCAAGTGCTGTTCAAAACACGAAAGCGTTTTGCGATGCAACTTAAATGATTTCGTATATATATCATAATTTCATTCTACGTCTGATAGTAATAATTTTGGGGCTGCCTATATTGGCTGCCGGGATCGACACGTATCAAATTTATCATATTACTTATTTTGTCTATGGCATTTTTAAATGGAGTATTAAATTGAAAAGCAGAAGATTAAATTATTTACTGATAATCAGTACTTTTATTCTTATTCCTGGGCTGTCAGCGCAGGCGAGAACTACCGCCACAGAACCTGCAACCAATATGACAATTTATCAATGTGCTAACGTGGTAAATACGAAACCTTTCTCAAAAATTTACTTTAGTGAACGTACACAATACCGTACCGCGAAACGTTCGTTTCTTGAGAGGCTGATGTTTTCCGGTGTGGTGTTGCAGGATGGCTGGATGAAAAATATGTACTGGAGCGTGGAAACCGATGCCGATCTTGGGGAACATTTTGACCAATGGAAAAATAGCTATCAGGAAATTGAGGTAAACAAGCCTGTACCTCTCGGGCAGTCCGATTTTTATCTCGAGCCGGGGACGGTATTCCACTGGGAACAGGCGGGATCGCGGATCGATCCCTACATTGGGATTGGCTACCATTTTGATCCCACACTGAACGCAGTATTACGCTATCGATATAATCATCAGAATCATGATGATATTACACTGGACGGCTCGTATGACGATTCTTCAGAACATCGTGTGGATTTATACTTAACAAAAGCCTTTACGCCAGATTTCCAGATCCAGTATAACCCAACGTACTACAGTAAAGTTCATTCGGATAAGTTTACTTATACCAATGGGAAGAACCATACATTACAGCACAATTTTGTTTTTACCTGGCATGCGACGCCGCGTGTTTATCCTTTTGCCGAGCTGGGCTATATGGATAAATATAAAAGAGGCAATAGTACCGAAAACGACTATCAAATCCGTTTAGGCGTGAAGTTTGATATAAATTAGTCCATTAGGCTGTTATTACTAAAATATATTGCCTGGTGTCATATAAAAAAGCCGCCGGGCTGGATATCCACGGCGGCGATATTTTTATGCTCACATGTTAATCGCGATTATTTAATCGTGAAATAACGCTGGGCATTATTGAAACAGATATCCTGAACCATGCGGCTTAGCATCGCTTCGTCATCAGGAATTTCTCCATCCTGCGCCCATTGTCCCAACAGGTTGCAGAGAATACGGCGGAAGTATTCATGGCGCGTATAAGAAAGGAAACTGCGCGAGTCGGTCAACATGCCAACGAACTGGCTTAACAGCCCCATTTGCGAAAGCTGTTCCAGCTGGCGCAGCATCCCGTCTTTCTGATCGTTAAACCACCAGCCGGAACCAAACTGCACTTTTCCGGCAATGCCCGCTCCCTGGAAGTTGCCGATCATGGTTGCCAGAACTTCGTTATCACGTGGGTTCAGGCAATAGAGGATAGTCTTGGGCAGTTCATTGGTCACATCCATACTGTCGAGCAAACGGGAGAGCGCCCAGCTAATGTTATTATCGCCAATAGAGTCAAAACCGCTATCCGGCCCCAGCAGGCGGAACATACGGGTATTATTGTTACGGATCGCGCCAATATGTAGCTGCATCACCCAGCCGCGTGCGGCATACTGACGGCCCAGCCAGACCAGTACCGCCGTGGTGAACTGGGCGATCTCAAGTTCGCTCAGCGTTTCGCCAGCCAGACGTTTACCCAGAATGGCGTCAAGCTGCGCGTCGTCGGGCACCGGCGCAAATCGCAGCGTTTCAATGCCATGATCGGACGCGCGGCAACCGCAGGCGGCGAAATGATCGAGACGGCGAGTGAGCGCCTGCCGTAAATCATCGAAACGAGTGATGCTGACATCCGCCGCCGCTTCCAGTTTACCCAGATAATCGACAAAGCCGTCCAGCTCAATTTTGAAGACTTTATCGGGGCGCCAGCTTGGCGCGACTTCAATATCAAAGCTGTTATCGGCAGTTATCTGGCGATGGTACGTCAGCGAATCAATCGGGTCGTCGGTTGTCCCTACCATCCGCACATTCATCTGCTGCATAATACCGCGTGCGGAAAACGCCGGCGTCGCCAGTTTCTCATTGCAGTGCGTCCAGATACTTTCTGCGGTATCCGGCCCGAACAGTGTTCCCGTAATGCCAAATGGACGACGTAGTTCAAGATGCGTCCAGTGATACAGCGGATTACCCAATGTTTTTGGTACGGTATTGGCCCAGGCCATATACTTTTCATAATCACTGGTCTCTTTGCCGGTGATCAGCGACTCATCCACGCCTGCGCTTCTCAGCGCCCGCCATTTATAGTGGTCGCCTTCCAGCCAGATCTGACCGAGGTTATCGAAACGGCGATCATTGGCAATTTCCTGAGGGCTTAAATGGCAGTGAAAGTCATAAATCGGCATCGACGCGGCGTACTTATGGTACAACGTGCGGGCAATGTCATTTTTAAGCAGAAAATCTTCTGTCATAAACGTAGCCATGATTAATCTCCTTACTTGCCCAGCGCTGCTACCGTGGCTTTTGCGCCATTCTGCAAGAGCTGTTGATAAGCATCGGTAACGGCTTGCACAAATTCGCGGTTCCTCGGCAGGTCGTTACCAAAAATAGACTCAATGGCGAATAACCCACGCACGCGCTCTTCCGGCGTCTGATATTGCTGATGAATCGCCTGATACTGCGCGAGCAGTGGATCGACGACATCAATGGCCTTGCCTTGCTCATCCATACCGCCAACGTAGCGCATCCATCCGGCGACGCCCAGCGTCAGATGGCGATAGTCATCGCCCTGTTGCAAATGCAGGCGTACCGGATCCAGCAGACGCTGCGGCAGTTTCTGGCTGCCATCCATCGCGATCTGCCAGGTGCGGTGTTTCAACGAGGGGTTAGTGAAACGCGTAATCAACAAATTCGCATACCCTTCCAGATCGGTGCCTTCCGGCATTGACAGCGTCGGCGCTTGTTCATCAAGCATCAACGCGAGCGCCGCGCGACGGTAATCCGGGTTAGTCATGGTGTCGGCGATGGTGTCATATCCGCCGAGATAACCCAAATAGGCGAGGAATGAGTGGCTGCCATTAAGCATACGTAGCTTCATCATCTCAAACGGCACTACGTCTGCCACAAACTGAGCGCCGACGGCGTCCCAGTCCGGGCGACCATTCACAAAATTATCTTCGATAACCCACTGGCGGAAGGGTTCACAGGCGATAGCGCAGGGATCGTAAACGCCCAACTGGTCGGCAACCAGCTGTAGTGTCTCGTCGGTGGCTGCCGGAACAATGCGGTCAACCATTGTACAGGGGAAGGTCACATTATCAGCAATCCACGCGGCGAGGGCGGTATCGCGAGCTTTCGCCAGACCGAGGACGGCAGCCTTCGCAACGTGTCCGTTTTCGCGTACGTTATCGCACGACAGCACGGTAAAGGCTTTCAAACCTTGCTCCCGGCGTAAGTTTAGCGCTTCGACAATATAGCCGATGGCGGATTTAGGTTGCTGCGGATGAGCAAGATCGTTTTGGATCAGCGGATTATTGATATCAAGCTCACCGCTGGCGGGATCGGTGCAGTAGCCTTTTTCGGTCACGGTTAATGAGACGATCGCGGTTTCCGGGCGTGCCATTGCCGCCAGAATCCCGGCATGACCGTCAAATTCAGGGTGCAGTGCTTCTTTCATTGAACCGATAATTTTCAGTTCAGTGCTTTCTGCTCCGCGTTCTGCAACGGTGTACAGTAGATTTTGCGCTTTCAGGTTCGCGATCAGCCGGGCATCGTTACCCGGCATCAGGTTCACTTCACAAATGCCCCAGTCGCTGTCGCTTTTTTCCAGTAAGTGATGGGTAAAAAGCGCCTGGTGCGCGCGGTGAAACGCGCCGCAACCCAGATGCACAATACGGGATACCAGACGTGATTTATCCCAGTTTGGGCGGGCGACGGAAACCTGGGCGGTGGCGATATTCTGTTCCATTGCAAACTCCTGTCATTCGACGTCTTCGCCCGCGATCTCCGGGGCGAGGCATGTTGCTATTGCATTGAGTAGGGGAAATCGCATGACGCGTCGCGCCATGCGAAAGAAGGTTATTTGCTAAAGAAAGCGCGCTGGATAGCCAGTTCGACGCCGCGGACTTCCGCAAGCCCTTTCAGACGGCCAATGGCAGAATAACCCGGGTTCGTTTTTTTCTTCAGATCGTCCAGCATCTGATGACCGTGGTCCGGGCGCATCGGGATCAGATCATCGCTACCTTCGGCTTTACGGCGGTGCTCTTCTTCCACAATCGCTTTAACGACTTCATACATATCCACATCGCCGTGTAAATGGGCGGCCTCATGGAAGGTTTTCGGATTCTCTTCGCGCAGCGTAGAGCGCAGATGCGTAAAGTAGATGCGCGGACCAAATTGTTTGATCATATCAACTAAATCGTTGTCAGCGCGCACGCCATAAGATCCCGTACACATGGTGAAACCATTCGCCATGCTATTGACGGTTTCCACCATCCACTGCATATCTTCAATGGTAGAAACAATGCGCGGCAGTCCGAGAATAGGGCGCGGCGGATCGTCAGGGTGAACGGCCATACGCACACCGACTTCGTCGGCAACCGGAATAATGGCTTTCAGAAAATAGGCGAAATGTTCACGCAGTTTTGCTTTATCGATATCTTTATACGTCGCCAAATGCTGACGGAACTGATCCAGCGTATAACCTTCTTCCGCACCGGGTAAACCGGCAATAATGTTGCGGGTCAAACGTGCTTTGTCTTCCTCACTCATGGCGGCAAAACGCTGACCTGCCTGGGCGATCTCTTCTGGCGTATAATCAGCTTCTGCTCCCGGACGTTTCAGGATATGCAATTCAAATGCGGCAAATTCAATCTGATCAAAACGCAGCGCTTTTGAACCATCCGGCAACACGTATTCCAGATCGGTACGTGTCCAGTCCAGCACCGGCATAAAGTTATAGCAGACCGTATAAATACCGCATTGCGCCAGATTACGCAGCGTTTGCTGATAATTTTTGATCCACAGATCGTACTGGCCGGTGTGGGTTTTGATGTCTTCGTGGATAGGTACGCTCTCTACTACTGACCACTCCAGACCCGCCTCTTCAACAATAGCTTTACGTTTCTGGATCTCGTCTATCGACCAAATTTCTCCGTTTGGGATATGGTGTAACGCCGTCACCACGCCGGTCGCGCCAGCCTGGCGTACATCTGACAGCGTTACCGGGTCGTTAGGTCCGTACCAGCGCCAGGTTTGTTTCATGTTCAGTTTCCTCTTCTTGCGATGACATCTTCGTGGTTGACCCATCGTTAGCCAACAGCGAAATGTGCTTTGTAAAACCAGTTATGGCCCCTAAATTCAACCAAAATTTTTCTCATGTCAACCTTGTTCTTTAAATTGGCTAACCAAATCACAAATATTATTAATTATGGTCTGCCAATTTTATTTGTTTGATCTGTGTCAATTTTTGATGCGCGAAAAGCATTCACCATTCAACTGGAAATGAGTTGATTTATTTATGTCGGGAATATTAAGGGCGAAGGTTACCGCCAGATTTTGACCGATCCGGATGAGGAAATATTGATTGGTCAACCAATTGTGTGATTTCAGCTTTCCCGCTACAGGTCAGACAGCGTGGAGATAATGTTTTTTAACGAGGCTTTATCATGAAGATGACAAAATTAAGATGGTGGATTATCGGTCTGGTCTGCGTAGGGACCATCGTAAACTACCTGTCCCGAAGCTCGCTTAGCGTTGCGGCGCCTGCGATGATGAAAGAGCTCCATTTTGATGAGCAGCAATATTCCTGGGTGGTAAGCGCCTTCCAGCTTTGCTATACCATTGCGCAGCCGATCACCGGCTATTTAATGGATGTCATCGGACTGAAAATCGGCTTCTTTATCTTTGCCTTGTTGTGGTCGTTAATCAACATGGCGCATGCGTTGGCCGGCGGTTGGATAAGTCTGGCATTTCTGCGTGGTTTGATGGGGCTAACCGAAGCGTCGGCGATTCCGGCCGGGATTAAAGCCAGCGCCGAATGGTTCCCGACGAAAGAACGCGGTATTGCGGGAGGCCTGTTTAATATCGGTACTTCAATTGGCGCGATGCTGGCGCCGCCGCTGGTGGTCTGGGCGATGTTGACTTTTGCCGATAGCGGCATCGGTACGGAAATGGCGTTTGTGATTACCGGTGGGATCGGCGTGCTATTCGCTATTACCTGGTTCCTGATTTATAACTCGCCAAATAAACATCCGTGGATCACCCACAAAGAGCTGCGTTATATCGAAGACGGCCAGGAAAGTTATCTCCAGGACGATAACAAAAAGCCTGCCGTTAAAGAGATTATTAAAAAGCGTAATTTCTGGGCGCTGGCGATCACCCGTTTTCTGGCGGACCCTGCCTGGGGAACGCTGAGCTTCTGGATGCCGCTGTATCTGATTAACGTTATGCATCTGCCGCTGAAAGAGATCGCGATGTTTGCCTGGCTACCGTTCCTGGCGGCGGATTTTGGCTGTGTTGCAGGTGGCTTCCTGGCGAAGTTCTTCATGGAAAAGATGCACATGACCACGATCAATGCACGCCGCTGCAGCTTTACTATCGGCGCTATTTTGATGATTTCGATCGGTTTTGTCAGTATTACGACTAACCCGTACGTTGCCATTGCATTGATGAGTATTGGTGGTTTTGCGCATCAGACGCTTTCTACTGTTGTTATCACCATGAGCGCCGATCTGTTCAAGAAAAATGAAGTGGCGACGGTGGCGGGTCTGGCTGGTTCTGCGGCATGGCTGGGGCAGTTAAGTTTTAACCTGTTTATGGGGGCATTGGTCGCCATTATCGGTTACGGTCCATTCTTTATTGCGTTAAGTCTTTTCGATATTATCGGCGCTATCATCCTGTGGGTGTTGATTAAAGATCCGGCGAAGCATAATCCGCATACGCTGGAACAGCCGCTGGCATCTCATCGCTAAATTTGTAGGGTTGCAGGCCTGATAAGCGAAGCGCCATCAGGCATTCCTGAACGTTTATCAATTGGTCATGGCCACCTTTGGGTGGCCTTTTTCCTCTTATCGGAACATAAGATTATACCGGATACTCATTTTCACATCCCCGTAATTGAGGCGATCGCCCCACATGGTGCTATCGCGCTTTACGCCCCTTTATCTGCGGCAAGAAAAATGTGCATTCCCTTTAACTGCCCTTCTTTAATACGGTAATTGATGGTCTCCGCACTCCCGGCCCTTTAATGTGGACATCGCGTTCACTGGATTCATAACCGCGGGTGGCAACGGACGCTGGTGGTCCAGATCATGGCTGAAGGATGCGTAATCCTCAGGTTGCTAAAATGCTCAACAATAAATACCACACCATTGTCAGTTTGTTGATGGCGCGTTTTAACGATGCACAGGCGAGGAGGAAGTCAGCGCGAAGATAGAGAAAGAAATGGCGGTAAGGCGACTACTGGCAATCACATAGGGTGTTTTATCGGATAGCAATGTAAATGCCCGACATGCCAGCTTTGCTACGACGCTAAGAAATATGTTAACTGGGCTATTAAAATGTAACTTTATATGCTAGCGGTAGACAAAAATACGCGTTTGTTTTAGATGGACGCTTTTTCCTTTAGTTCGCCTGATTATTTTCAAGTGATAACAATAATATTGTGATAAGCATTATCAGTTGCAGCAAAATTTTTTTTGAAATATCTATCGCACTGCCAGTGTTTATAACATTCCCGTTAACTAAATAAAGAATCAATGCCCATTATCTTTTATTCTGCAAATGTTGAGTTGTCTCACAAAAAAACGGTATGAGGTAATGATACCTATTCCACAACATCCCCAATAGACTATACGTTACTTTGAATTCTGGTTCCATGACGGGGATGTTTCGATGACACGCAATTTTACGCTCTCAGCCTGTCAGTATATTGTTACTGAAATAAACACTTTTGAAGATTTTATAACAAAGGTAAGCGCGCTCCTTAATAAAAGTAAGGAAGTTGATTTGGTTATCTTTCCGGAACTCTTTACCATTGAGTTATTTACCTTATTGAAAAACTGGCAAGAAAGGCCAATTTCACACCTTATCTTAATTGATCAGTTTACGGAGGCCTATAAGAATTTTTTTCAACAGGAAGCAAAAAAAAGAGGACAGTTTATTGTCGCCGGTTCTCATCTGGAGCAGACTGGGGCTGAACGGTATGAAAATATTGCGCATATATGGGGGCCGGATGGTGAACATTATTCCCACAGTAAGACACATATTTTCCCGGCGGAAAGCGGATGGTATACGCAGGAGGGGGAGAAAATGGACGTATTTCAACTGCCGTTTGCTAAGGTGGGGTTCAATATTTGCTATGAGGCAGAAATTCCGGAGTGTGCCTCGACTCTGGCAGAGCAGGGGGTAGAGTTAATCCTGACACCTTCCGCCACGTTTACGGAACAGGGATTTTGGCGTGTCAGGCACTGTTGCCATTCACGGTGTATTGAAAATCAAATTTATCTTGTCCACTGTTGTCTCGGCGGTAGTCCTGGCGGCTCATTACCTGGCTGTTGGGCCCGCAGTTCAATTTTAAGCCCATGCGATGTCGTGTGGAAAAATCCAGAAGGGGTTATCGCAGAGGCCTATGTAAATAAAGAAGATGTCATCTCCGGAGAAATTAACCTTGATGTGCTGTATGCCAATAGACTTGAGGGGGCAGCGACAACGTTTAAGGACAGACGCAGAAAAGCAGGCATGTATAATGTTTGGCCATCACACATTAAATAACAGAATGTGGCTCCTTCTATGTATTAACTGGAGGTTGTTATGGGATACTTAAAATTACCTGAGGGTAAAAAGATAGCGGTTAATATGGGTGTCGATGTCGATGCTCAGTCTTTATGGCTTGGCGGATTTAACCGACCATCGCCGTCCTTTATGTCGCGCGGTGAATTTGGTGCAGAGGTTGGCGTACCAAGACTTCTGAAGCTATTCAAAGAAAATAGTATTAAAACTACTTTTTTTATTCCCGGACACACAGTAGACACCTTTCCGGAAATCAGTAAAGCGATTTTTGATGCCGGCCATGAAATAGCTCACCACGGCTATTACCATGAAAATCCGACTCTGGTGAATCGTGACACAGAGCGTCGGCTTATGGATCTGGCTTTCGCTTGTTATAAAAGGCATTTCGGTCTACGGCCTGCGGGATACCGTTCTCCCTACTGGGATTATAGCGAGAATACGCTGGATCTTCTGGAGGAAGCCGGTTTTATATATGACAGTAGTCTGATGGCAAGAGATCTTGTGCCGTACCATCCTCAACGTTGGCAGGTGAATTGGGAGATGGGAAATATCGCCGGCCCAGCCAGCGCGATTCTGGAAATTCCCGTCAGTTGGTATTTGGATGATTTTCCTGCACTGGCGTATACCGGCAACCAGGAGGGGATGAGCGATACGGAGGGGGTCCTGCGACGCTGGAAGGATATTTTTACCTATGCTTATAGCCATCAGGAAAACGGTTTATTTGCGATGGCGCTTCATCCGCAGATAATCGGCCATGGGCATCATATGATGATGTTGTCACGTTTGGTTGAACATATTAAAGGACATGATGGCGTATGGTTTGCGACCTGTGAGGAGATAGCCCGGGCATGGGTGGATGATGAAGAGGATCGCCAAAAAATGCTCCGGCCTGATGTCCGCGGTGTAGCGCCAGTTCCGGATGATTATGGCTGGCCAGGTAAATAATACCCTTCCATACTTATGGTGTGTGATACTAGTCGGGTAAGGGATTACCCATCCCGGCATAAGCGCATTACGCGCTCACCTATTAACTTGCCAGTGCTTGAATGGTATTGGCCATCAGAAAAGACAGGTAGTGCGGGCCTTATAAACCTCATTTTTATTACGGTCAAAAATGAACTTACCACAATAGATTTCTTTTTTGATTTAAATCATTTTTCAATATTGCCAGTAAAATAAAAACGTAATTAAATATTGATTGCGTGAATATTCATAAGAAATAAAATTACTATGGTGACTAGGTTTTTATGACTTTTTGAATTTCATGGTTTTTCTCGTGTTAATTGATGTGTGTCAATTTGATGTATCTTAATAAAAAAAGTAAAAATTAAGTTGATATTTGTTTTTTGATATGTTTTTTATATATAACTGCTTGTTATTCTGATAAGGCTATAGTGAATAATGAGGCTGTGATACAGACATCAGGGACCCTTTGCGATAAAAAGGATTGGATATGGCAGAGCGTGTTCAGTATAACCTCAATGTATATGACCACCGTGGGTCAGCTTTATCTGTGACGTTGCAACCGTCGAATCATGTTTACGAAGTGTTTATAAACGTTAGTAAAACCGGCAAACCTGGTGTTTTTCACGCTATGTTTTTTGGTGCTGGCGTTTTCAGTGAGAGTGGGAAGCGTTAGTCACGTTTATTTGTTTGATTGCTGAATTGCCGCCTGATCAATAAGGAGATAAATCATGGATGCGATTTTTTTAAAGCGCGATGTTATCAAAGGCGAAAGCCAGACTGAGGGACTGGAGGACCAGAGAGAAGATATGTCTTACCGCCACACTGTGGTTACGCAGGTAACTAACGCTGTTAGCGGTGACCCCGGCGATACATTGTTGGACACGATGTTGACGAGTTTCGCGAAAATCCAACGACAAATCGCTGCCCGGAAATCAGAAGGTGCCCAACAGGATTTCACCTCGTCAGCATGGATTTTGGCGATGGGTCAGAAAGGGGAATGAGGATGCCAACGCTTTCGGTCGCGCTATTTGACAGGCTCATGGTGGAGAGGATAAACCCACATGAATTAGTACGGCAGAAGCTGATGTATTTATTCAATTCTCGCGCTTCGGCGGATGGTAAAACACTGCCAACACTACTCACCCAGGGAATGCCGGAATGGCACGGATTAAATGTCGGTGATACACGGGTTCTCAACTGGTTTTGCCGTGAGCTCCGCGCTGCTATTTTGTGCAATGAACCAGAAATCAAGGCGCTGAGAGTAAAAGTAAAGAATGTTAACCATCAGACACTGGCATTGTATCTGGAAGCAATAATACAAGATGTATCTGCACCATTAAAAATGGAAATAACCTACCAGAACGGCAGATGGCGCCAGTTATTGCCGGAGAGGACAGAGACTGACTAAAATTATATCAATGCTGGTGATCTCCTCCCTGAACGCCAGCCTTCAGTCCGGTAGCGTGCAAACGCCCGGCCATGGGACTCGTCCTTGAAGCGGCCAGGATAATCAAAGATTTCATACCGGGTAAACTGGCCGTTGAGGTTTTCAGCGGCGTGGCTGTAATAACCCGGCCAGGCGGGTGTCCTGAAGGTGTAGTCCTGGATTTCAACGGAGGAGGGCCCGGTGCGCGCCCGGTACCGGAAACAGCTGATACAGGCGGTGGAGACTTCCGTGGCGGTATCAGGGTTAAAGGGTATCTCCCCCAGCGATGACACCCCGGCGGCATCGTCGCAGAGGACCAGTTTCTGCGCCGGGCCTTCCGGGGCGTGCCAGTCAAAGTAAAAGATACCTTCCTCCGCCCACAGGCGGGTCAGGAAGGCGAGGTCGGTTTCGCCGTACTGTACACAGAACTCACGCGCCGGATGCGGGTCATAAAATACCGGTGTCCACGCCGTGATGCCGTTTCATCCTCTCCCTGTGAGTTTTGGAGGGGCTCAGTTTCTACTGAGTAACTATCGTAAGTTTATTACATCCCTACCTCTCGCAAACATCTAAAGCGTTACGATCATAGGTCCTCATTGTAAGTCTCATATTATGAATATGGCCCAAAAATCAGCACCGATTCCGCTCTCAACACTATCTATAATATCTTCTGCATCATCTATAGTGGAACTCTTCCAATTGTCATCACTATACCAAAGGCTTATCTCTCCATCTAAATGGTATACAACAAAATGAATATCATCTTTTTTAATGTACTTAACTGTTTCGTCCTTTAAATGTTCGCCTCTTGCAATGATACAAGTAAAACTACGCTGTAGAGTATCAATATTCACTCCGATGGATTGAGCTACTTCATGTAGGCTCTTTGATGAGTTGACTTTATACGCAGGAAAAAACATACTTTCTCTTATTTTAAATACATATGATTTTAGTAAAGGTAGTAATGGGTATATATAAAATCACTATAAATCAATTTCATTCCATCTGTTACTCCATCGAGAATATATATCAGTATTCCATTGACATAACCATGAAATATTATCGGAGTTTAAGATGCGCGAAGAAAGCTTTTTTTCAAGGGCTTTATACTCGTGAATTGCAGATAAATTATTGGGTTCTGAACTATTTCGATCGCATATTGAAGGTGAGTTTCCTGTTTTATAATACATGATTTGAGGTGATATATCTATTTTTTCACATAATGTCTGAGTAAGATTTAATGTGACTTGCCAGTTTATGGTTCTTAATTTATCCCACCACAATGAATTATGAATACAGACCACATCATGTAAATCTACTCCTGGATAACGCATGCAGGATGCCCGCATGACTTCATGTGCGGTACGATGAAATGGGTTCAGGATGAATTTATATCCTAATGTACCCCAGAAAAAATTTAACTCTAATCTTGATATGAGATTATCTCGAATATATTGTAAATATGCCCATGGATTTTCTTCCGATGTACTGAACTGTAGTGAAATGACAATGCCTTGATCCGGGAATATGTTTTGATTCACCGATAATGATAAATCATCAACATAATTATCAGTCAGTGGGCCTTTCTTGCAAATTTTAAGTAAGATTTGTTTTTTTCTGATCTTAAGTGATGATGCACATTTTATCTCTTCAATAATTTTTTGCCATAACTCTGGAGTCATTCTTCCCTCCCAACCGCCCTGTGCCCTGTCATGAGATATGACAGTAATACATTGGTCATCATAAAATGGGATTACTTCTAATTCCTGTAATACAGTAAATAGTATATTTGAAAAATCAATAGAATATGAGCTATTTTTCAAGCGAAAAATAATATCCAGTGATGGCGCAATACTCAGATTTTTATCAAGAGACCATAATGTATTGTTAACCTGCATTCTATTTTAACCCTTTTAAATAAAAAAACGATTAAACCATTTTTCACGAGCCTCTTTGCCCTTAATTCCGGTTACATGCAAATAATCAGTTTTTAGTCTCTTTGATATCTTATGGAGAGGAGATAAAACGTTTCCGACGGCATGATAATTATCAAGTAGATTATTATGAAATGTATCACCTAATATAGGGGCTTCACCAATACGGATCATCGTCCCCTGTTGAATGAAGGGAGTCACCTGTATATCGGGAAACAAAGCTAATCTCCGCTTTAGTTCATCGTGTCCTCCTGTCTGGGTAGTAAATTCTGTACCTAAAAAGGTTATCCATCCAATACTGGTGATCCCGGCTGTTTTTGATGCCCATTGTGACTCGATCGAAGGGTCTGGTGACATAATTCCCGGATGGCGTTCAAGCCACTGCCCTAGATAATATTCTAGATCTTTACGGCTCAGTACTTCACCATCATTAAAAGACAGGGCAAAACCTGCATAGCCGAACGATAAGGGAAAATCACCGATGATTTCTCTGATAAATGCCTCAACACCTTTTAGACCTTGTTCTGCAAGCCAGTTTAATGGGAGTAATATTCTGTAGTAGCTGCTAGCTGGTTTGTTTATCTCAGGAGTAGCCTGTTTGTAATACCAGTCTAGACGTGGTAATTTTCGTTCTAATTTATTAGCTGTTCCAAAATAGATATCTGCGAAAGCATTATGCTTTATTCTTTTTCTTGAGTCGGCTAACCAGTCATAAGGAATATTTAGTCTTTCATCAGTAATTTTCACTCCATGCTTTTGGTTACCATCAAATAATATTCTGTTAACGCTACTCCCAAATGCTTCCAGGAACTTTCTGTATGGCGTCAGTAGACTTTCTGGAACATGTGTTTTTGTCACCATCTCAATACTGAATAAGGTAATGCAGAAACAGGGTTCAAATAATATGCTACCATTATCCTCCAATCGATAATCAGAGAAGGTTTTGATACTATCATTTAAATTAATCATATATAACACCTATATATTTATTGTTTGCTAGAATAATGATGGTATTGGAAAAGGAGTGCCAAATCCCCCCGGAGCTGTGCCAAAAATTTTTCGTGCAGAATCATTGAGTTGTCGTAGAAGGTTTTCTACCTTGTACAGTGCTTTTTCTTTCTCCTCTTCATCTTTGTCGTCGCAATGACACTTATTTTCATCAATTATACGGACTTTTTTGCTCATCTTTGTTTTTAGAGCTTCTTGCTGATTTTTAGTAAGAGTATCACCATCAAACTTAATCTCGATGATCTGTTCAATATTCTTCCATCTGGCAGATAACGCCGAGTTTTTTAGAACAACAAGATCCCAGATAACTATTTTCCTCGGGCCTAAATGTCTTGCTACGTCTCTGACCGCATATTTCACTGACGCCGGAGCCTGGGGGCCCCCGGGGAAAGTAGAACGTCCATCAGCACGGTTTTGGATCAGCTTACTCTTGTCTATTATGTAAGGAACTTCTGTAAGATAACATGGATCTTGCGGAGTCGCTCCTGCCCACGTGTCGCTTTGTCCACTCTGATTAAACTGTTGTGCAAAACACTTTTGACGAGGGCCTGTTTTTACTTTGTCGCCCGTTTTTGGTAGCTCTGAATTTACGCCTAAAAAGCGTCCCAATAGTTCTTGCGCAAGGCCAATAGCTGGAGCCTCTGTGAACATTTTAATTTTTTGTCGAAACTCACGGGCAACACGATTTCGACATTTACATATAGCATCACAAATTTTAGATTCCAATACGTTTTCTTTTAATGGGTTTTGGCATAACCCTGCCATATTTACCGTGTTCCGGTGATTCATAAATAGCTTATCTGTTAAACGGCAGGCTGGTTTTTTTTCAAAAAAAACATCAAATGAGTGTGATATCCAGTCAGTTTCCGCCATGTTTGTCCCGGAAATCATTCCGCCCATAGCACCTGGTTCGTCAAATACGCTTCGTGCAAACTGAGAGCCAACGATGGCAATCATATTTCCGCTATCGGCAGATACGCTGGTAGTTCCTTTTACCAGATCGGCTGAATAGGCTTCATTCTCGTAAGGAACCGGAGTTCCAAAAGGGGGAGTTTTGCATACATCTGGCAGAGTGTTATGACTGATACCTCCACTGCCTTTATGGCAAAGTGTCAGTCCGTTGATATTAATCGTTATTGCCATTCTCTTCTGCTCTCAGTCCTTTGGATACCACCACCGCTCCCCGCCGTTCATCATCTGAACTGGACAAAATCAGCGTATCAGCTCGTCTGGTTGAGTTCCGCATCTGCCACGATAATAATGCCATGTGTGTCAGTAAACTGGCACAACCCAAGTCTCCACTTGCCAGTACCGGTGTCTCTCTCTGATAATTTTCATACAGACTCCCGTTCAGTCTCAATAGAGTAAATCCCAGTTCATCAGAGCGATAAGGTTCGCCATTCACATCGCTGATGACATTCTTTACTGAGGTTGTCCCGGAAGTTTCCAGAGCCTTTAATGCCGCCTGAGTCAGCCCTTTCCCCAGACAGACACCATCACTCTGACAGGTGATCGGTTCATTTGCAGTTCCTGAATTACGAATAAAACACCAGGGCGAAATGTCTGATACTCCAGACATAATTGCCAGTGCCGCAGCACCTTCCGATGGGACTCGTCCATAAGGATTTGGGCGAGTATCCCCCCTGAAATATCGCAGGGAACCATGTAACAGGTTTTGCGCATCCAGCCACATAAGCGAAGAGGAGGGGAGCCAGGAATCCACAGCCATGAGTATTTCGATAGTATTACACTGATTTTGTCTGATGGTCTCTATTGCTGTGGCGATTTCAGCCTGTCCTCCATGCAGAACACAAATTTCACTATGATACCAGCCAGTATATTTTGCTATGGTTTCCCTGATTGCAGTCGCCACTCCCTCACTCATTGCAGGTCTGCTCAAAGGCGGAAGCAGCAGCCATATTCGTCCGGGTGTTATGGTCTTCAGCGCAGGCTGATGCCCTGTCAGTTCAGTCAGTACCTGTCGGGCCAGTTGTCGGAATCGCTCTTCCGGGGTTGCATAAATAATGTCAGGAAAATAACAGGCTTTAATCGGGTAACCACTGCGGTCCACGCACAGAGGATGTTTCCTCATCAGAGAAAAGTGAAGACGGAATGCAATATCGGCCAGCGGGAGCGTTGGCCCGGAAGGGAAAGTGCATGCGGCAGAGATAATGGCAGTCATAACAGAGCCTCCCATTCCGGAAACTGCGTGGGAAGTGTTTTGGTTCTGATGAAGAGACGTTTCTTTTCAGAGACTGTTGTGGATTCAAGCTGATTTACCTGATGATGGCAGGAGAGGGCTGTATGCCAGACAAGACTGACACGGGGAAAATCAGTTTCAAGGATGATAGTGTGCAGTTTCGCCTGATGTCTTATTACACTCCCATCATAAAACTGAGTTCTAAATGCCGGGACAATGCGGGGCAGTTCGAAAACAAGCAATCCATCTCTGCCATAACCTGGTGGTGTCAGGTTTCCCAGATAAACTGTTTCGCCACCTTTCAGCCTTCCTCCAGCGTACAGCGGTGGTGGTGTGCTTTGCCAGTAACGTTCATCCAGGTCTTCCGGCAGCAAAGGAGCCTGTTCCTGTTGCCAGCGTTCATCGTAAGTACCGGCAAACTGCAGACGCCCCGGCCAGTATCGTGGCAAGGCTCCAAATCCGGGTGTTTCGTCATCATAAAATTCAATATTAGGCAGGACTGATATCCCTATTTCCGGACAGGTTTCAACGGAAACGCCAAAAGGGTTAAAATTATCCTTACAGGAAGTAAGATATTTTCCCTGACTCATTCTGGTGTAATGAAGTGGCAATTTATCAAATGGCAATGGTTCTTTGTAGCGCTTACCATCCCAGATTCTGTCGCCGTAAATCCGGGCAAGCCGGGTAACATTACCGATTCTAAGTCCTACAGGTATTGTCGGGGCAGGTTTTCCATCAGGAGTCCAGGCATGTCCATTAAGAATAATGTCGGTAGCCATTTTTTCTGGGCCAAAATCGGTATCGTACAATAGTGTTTCGTTGTCACTATTAAGTACCGGGCCTGTATTAATAGGTAGTTGGGATGAAGATAACTGAGTTGTTCCATCAGGTCGAATGTCAAATGTGGCTTTAAGTGCAACAGTCCATATTTCTTCTCCCAGCCGGCCTCTGACCCAACTCCTTTCTACAGCATAAGAGGTTTGATTTTGTATTCGCCACATCCTGTTATCTCCGGTTAATCAAAACGTTTTATCCATTTTTCCAATTCAGCATCGTTGTCAAAGGGTTCCTTAAGCCCTAAAAATTTACGACCACGATAATCATTAAGTCGTACGGGACGAGTTAGCGCGGCAACTTTTCTATATCGTTCGGGAATGAAGTTATTATAATTATCTCCACACTGAGGCAGTGGTCCTGCTATTATAATAATTCCACCTTTCCATTTCTCAACATGACATTCGGGTTCTACTTGCTTTTTACAATATTTCAAACCACCCAGCTCTTCTACGATTCCATCACTCAGAATAGTAATCCAGTTAACTCCTTTAATTCCATTAAATTTCCCCTGTGCGGCATGCACAAAATCCACCCTGTTTAAATGATCAATTCCAGGATGACGTTGCATTAGGGAGTAATAATACTTTGCTCCAGTTCTGCCAATTGTAGGGCAGAAATAAAGACCAGCATTACCATGTGCAGGTTTTATCTTATTACACCACTGTAATGTCATGTCAAAAAGGGTATCAATATGCAGGTCGCTTTCATTCTTTTTTAGCGCCATTGTTGCCCAGACAGGTGAAAGCTCATTTTCTTCAAATGGCTGGCCCCAGAATAAACCATTCCACGGCGAGGCATTGAAAAGCCTCCCTTTCATGCGATCATCGAAAAACAAATACGGGTTATAGTGACCTTTATAATTATAGTTTTCAAGTTTTTTGCGCATTGTTGTAAGAAAGTTTGGTGTAATCTTCAATATTCTTCCAGTGGGCGGGAGTCCATAATAATTAATATGAGAGGTAAAGCGAGAGTAATAGTCTTCAAACAACGCTTCCAATTGAGGGTAGAGAATATGCGTATCCCTAGGTGGTATGTATATTTCTAGTCCGAGACTAATCCTGGCGGCTATTGCGTTTATACCTTTAATAGCGATATCGTCAAGTTTGCCTAATTCTTTTATCTGATCATCACTCAGTATATCCTGTGTTTTATTCACGTCCTGCATGCTTCACATCCTCTGATTATATAGGATGTCTGATTGTTTACCTGCCAAATAATATTATCCCCAGTATTAGTCCATCCTGTTTCGCCATTCCAGCGAATGCTCCGTATCCACTCCCCAGCATCCAAAAGCTTGTTTGCTCCGTATTGGTTTTAGTATTCTGGACATTATGCGGTAATCTTCTGGAACAGTTAATGGTTCACCATTTTCACACAACTGTGGATATTCAGATGCAGAAATAATTACACCGCCATCATACTTGTGAATTTGTGCGCTACTTCCTTGAATATTTTCTGAAACGGCATCATAACCACCTAATTCGTCTAAATAATCATTATCCAACAGATTAAGCCAGTTTGGAGAAAGAACGCCTCCCCCGGCTGGAACAGATTGAAGGAAATCGCATATTTCAATTCCGGGGAAATATCGTGACAGCGTACTTGCCATACCAAACGATTGACTTCTTTTTGACATATCATACGCTGGAAAAATACCAATGCCCGAAGTGCCATGCCTGGCTTTTAGTATTTCAGCCCAACGTAAATAAAGTTGTATCGGATGCTGTTCTGAATTTTCAGAAAACCAGGTAACAGGGACGCATAAATATAAATAACTGGTACCATGTGTTTCGGTAGTATCACCGACGCCGTTGATGCAATATGGCGACGATTCATATCTTATCCGTCCAGAATGGAAAGTCATCTGCCAACACCAGTCATCGGTTGGATAAGTTGAAGACCATTGTTGCAAATCATAATTCTCTGGGATTTTCTTCCACTGATGACCAGAGCTCGTCATCCATTTTAGTTTATTGCCACATAATGCCCAATATTCCTTACAAACCTTAATGGTTTTATTTCTGTATTCTTTCTTGTAACCATTAGGAAAGAAGAAACTGAAGTAATAAACAAAAGCAGAAAGATCATAACCATCTTTATCTCTGGGCACTAATTCGCTAATGTAATTTGAATCAAGTAGTGATTTTATTTTATCATTCATGATATTTTGTGCATTCTGATATGTTACGGGACAGGGAATAAGTTTCGAGGAGGGAAAAGGCGGCTCCCCTCAGATATTATAATATAGATTACCAGTGCTGCTCCAGTCAACCCTGTGAGTTTTTGCATTGTTTCATAAAACCCTTCTCTTTCTTCATCTGTTTCTGTTGCTTCATCAGTTTCATATTCTTGTTCTGATTCCTCTTTTGCACACAGACAAATTGTCGGTGATAATAATACGACTTTATCTGGTCCTGCTATCAGTCCATAATCCCTGATTTGAATTGGTCCCAGGCTTGATCGAACTTTATTTCAACGACAGCTTTAAGATTTGGTGCCGTCAAATCAGGAATTGCTGGATTACGCATTATTACTGCATCAGGGACCCGCACTTGATATATACCACCGTTAGCTTTTGCGGGTTTCAATTTTTCTATCTTCATTCGTTTAGGAAGATATTCACTAGGGCGTATTATACCATCCTTAAGTGCTTCTCTGTTAAGCAATGGTCTCGGTGGAGTTTTAGTCATATCATATGGAATTTCTGGTTTAATTGTATTGAAAGGATTTTTTTCATTTAAAAGAGTTGTTTCTACACAAAATTCTTTTAAGTCCGTCTTTCCTGATGCAGATGTTGTTGGGCTTGCATCACACGTGCAGATAACCTGGCAGAGATACTTCACTTCTGGCATCGCTTCAATTGGAGCCTGAATTTCTCCTGCCATATTCACCGTGTTCCGGTGATTCATAAACAACTTATCCGTCAGTCTGCATGCGGGTTTCTTTTCAAAAAACACATCAAACGAATGTGATATCCATTCAGTCTCAGCCATATTCGTCCCTGAGAGTATTCCCCCCATACTTCCTGCTTCATCAAACACACTGCGTGCAAATTGGGAGCCAACGTGTGCGATCATATTTCCGCCATCGGCAAATACGCTGGTAGTACCCTTTATCAGATCGGCAGAATAGGCTTCATTTTCATAGGGAACCGGGACGCCAAAAGGGGGAGTTTTGCACACATCAGGCAGTGTGTTATGGCTGATGCCGCCGCTGCCCTTATGGCATAATGTCAGCCCGTTGATATTAATCGTTATCATTTTCATCCATCCATGATGTGGGATTAATTCACTTCAATTCGCCCACCGGATAAGCGGTTTACACCCTCTGCATCGCTGAGGATGTACTCTCCCTTAATCACTACTTTTCCATTGGGGTAAAGTGTGATCTGCGATTTTCCGCAACTTAGAGTGATTTTCTGTTGTGCAGTGAATACCAGTTCATCCGGAATTCTGGGTCTTTTTTCATCTTTTAACTCTTTTTCATCCGATAGGTTTTCTTTTAATAATGTATGTTGCATCCTTGTTCCTTATTTATTTTTAAAAAGCCTACATTGATTTATTGCTGGCAGAGAAGATAGTTCAGAAAAGCGTCCTGAACGCATGAGCGCCAGGGGACGTAAATTCAGATAGCCATTTGCAATAACAGCCTTCAGACCTTCTGATGTTACGGGTTGCCCGCATAAATACGGTCTTTCGGAATTCAGATACCCCTGCTTAGCCTGCCACCAGCGATTAAACGCCGTTCTGTCCGGCCAGCTAACTCCTTGCTCCGGATCATTTTCCGGGATTTCCGTCGAGTTAGTATCTGCTGTCGGAGGGGGGACATCCTCTTTCTTAATTTGCCAGCCATCCCGTTCAGGCAGAGAACCCGTTATAGCCACGGTAGATAACATGCTTAAACGCGCATACCGTTGTTCATCAAAAAAGGCGGCAAGAGAAGGAATGTACTCTGCAAGACCTGACCACCCCATTGCCTGTATCAGTAAGCGGGTATCTTCTTTTTCTTCAGACAGCGTATTGATGAGTGCGCGTGGCTCACAGAGCGCGCACGCTAAAAGGTAACGAACAGCCTGTGTGCGAATATCCGTTTTTTTACTGCTTGCCAGCAGCAAAAGCTGTTCCCGGACGATTTCAATATATTCATCGGATAACGGGCGTAGGCAGAGGATCGCACGGCACCCTTGCAGAATGAGTGCCTCCTGGCCTGAAAAGAATACCTGCTTTATCGCCGCTACAAACAACGGGGAGTTATTTTTACGAAGAAACCAGAGTAGAAAATCGACACACTGCCCGTTTTCAAGCAGTGAGATAATTTTCTGTTGAGTAAATATTGGGGAAGAGGTTATCCCTTCCCTCATTACAGAGGCAAAAACCCGGCAGGCCGGGTGTGACATTATCAATGGCCATAATGCTGATGCTTCGGACATCCAGCCGGTCACGGCCAGTAGTGATGGTAAAAGACGAGGCATTCCCTGTACCAGTCCGAGGCATCCGGACAACAGAAATTCATCATCTGTATTTGCTGCAAAGGTAGCGACAGAAAATAACTCCCCCGGAGACAGTCGCTCCTGTAGTTGTCCCCGAAGATACTCTGACGTTTCCTCTTTCAGCAGCAACATACCGTCCAGATATGTCTGCATTCGCCTGTCAAACTGTAACAGACTGCTAAAATCATGGTGATATGATGACAGTAATACATTACGAAGACGATAATCCTGCGCCAGCATATCGGCGTATTGTTCTGCAAGCAGAGGCCGTACCGTTCGGGTTAACATGGTGTTACCTCTCTGGCATCAGTTGAAATGAACGGTACTGGCAACGCCCTTAATACTGTCGTCCGCCTTAAACTGGATTTTTACACCATTCAGCATGATGGTGCCGTCTTTGTTCATTTTCAGAACACATTCCCCAACTTTGATGGTCAGGCTGTCAGTTACCGTCAGGGTGTAATCTTTTCCAACCGTAATATTCTGTGACTTCTCTATTTTCTCCGTGTCGTCGCCGACTACCTTACTGTCCTGGTTATTACCCACCTCTTTTTTGCGATCATTGGTCACGTTCAGTGTCTGGTCATTGCCGACGCTTACGCTCTGGTCATGAGCCACCGTCACCGTCTGGTCATGACCGCCTTCCTTTTTACTCCCCACGCTGACAGTCTGTCCCACGCCCACCGTTACCTTCTGGTTGTTCTTCACCGTCTCCGTGTGGTCGTGGTCTACCGTGGTGGTTTTGTCGTGCAGCACCTCGGTGTCCATGTTCTTCTGCGCATGGATATAGACCTGCTCATTATCCGTCGCATCCTCAAAGCGCAGCTCGTTAAACCCGTCGCCCTTGTAGGTTTTCGAGCGGATGGTCATCTGTGTTTTCGTCCCCGGCAGGCTGCCCGGTGAACGGTTGTCCTGGTGGTAGGTGCGTCCCATGATGATGGGCTGGTCCGGGTCACCGTTGAGGAAGTCCACAATCACTTCCTGGCCCACGCGCGGAATGGCGAGGTGACCAAACCCGGTACCTGCCCAGGCCTGCGACACCCGTATCCAGCAGGAGCTGTCCTCATTTCCCGGACAGTAACGGTCCCAGTGAAAACGCACCCGCACGCGGCCATGCTCATCACAGAAGATTTCCTCGCCCGCGGGCCCGGTGACAATGGCGCTCTGGGGGCCGTCCACGGCGGGTTTGGGCAGGGGAGGGGCGCGCCAGGTTCTGTCGGCCGGGATGACATCAAAGTGGTTTTCCAGGGTGGTGCCTTCGTCAGGGCTGCCGTGCAGCGCCTGCGGCTGGCTGCCGTGCAGCGCCTGCGGCTGGCTGCCGGTCAGCACACAGCTCACTACCTGCCATTCACGGTTCAGCGTCCCTGAGGGATGTCCGGTCAGGGTGAAGCGTTTGCCCGGGCACAGTGCCGGTGAATGGCTGGTGCAGGCGGCGGTCTCCGTATCATGCCGCCAGCCTTCAGTCCGGTAGCGTGCAAACGCCCGGCCATGGGACTCGTCCTTGAAGCGGCCCGGATAATCAAAGATTTCATACCGGGTAAACTGGCCGTTGAGGTTTTCAGCGGCGTGGCTGTAATAACCCGGCCAGGCGGGTGTCCTGAAGGTGTAGTCCTGGATTTCAACGGAGGAGGGCCCGGTGCGCGCCCGGTACCGGAAACCGCTGATACAGGCGGTGGAGACTTCCGTGGCGGTATCAGGGTTAAAGGGTATCTCCCCCAGCGATGACACCCCGGCGGCATCGTCGCAGAGGACCAGTTTCTGCGCCGGGCCTTCCGGGGCGTGCCAGTCAAAGTAAAAGATACCTTCCTCCGCCCACAGGCGGGTCAGGAAGGCGAGGTCGGTTTCGCCGTACTGTACGCAGAACTCACGTGCCGGATGCGGGTCATAAAATACCGGTGTCCACGCCGTGACGCCGTTTTCACTGAGCAGGGTGGAGGAGATGGTCCGGATATCCTGCTGCTGGAAGATACGGAAGTTCTGTCGCAGGCCGCAGCGCCAGAGGGGAGGGACAATGGTGAGGTGATAGCGCATCTGCCAGTGGTTGTTTTCGCCGAGCGAGACTTCGCTGATGATACCGCTGACATGGCGCAGAGCCTCAGTTCCCTGCCAGAGGGTCAGTATGGCATTCTTTTCGAGGAAGTCGGCTGCCACAAGGTCAGGGAGGCCGCTGGCGATGTCGGCCTCAAGGACAAAAGGCGTGGAATGTGACTGGTAAAGGCTGAAGGCCGTGACAGCGGTGGCTGTCTGCATCAGCCCGTCGACTTCAAGAGTAAAACGCAGTCCTTTTGAAGACACAAAGACCTCCACCAGTGCAGATGAAAACGTATCCTGAGGGAACCGACATTGTGGTGGAGGGTAAAACAAACCCAATGACACAATACCGGACAAAATAATAAGCATGATTACTGTGTGAAACGGAATACTCTCTTTTGACAACCATTTTTTTGACTGATATCAAGTGAAGGGGATGATTTGCTGGAAAAGTTCACGAAAATGGTTGTACCGTACTCCATGCATTTGCGTGGTGAATTAATGCTTTGTTTTTATTAGTTTTATTTTTGTTTTCTGGTGTGATTATTCCGGGGCTGATTGTATCCGGCACGGGTATCTGGCTTTTGCTAAAACACCTTGCTGACTTTTACCCGTCGTTGTATCGTGACGCCGCATCTGCAAAATCAGGTGCCGGAGCTGGTACCCTGAAATACAAAACGCCCGATGATGTTCATCAGGCGTTTTACAGACAAAAAACTGTCAACCTATATCAGGACTAGTCAGTGCGTCCGGCTACACCTCAATGGTGGGCCGGACGGGGGCACCGTAAGGTGCGTCGGTTCCCTGTAACACCGGTAGTTCCAGCCCCGTTCAGTGCACTACCCATGAGACTGAAGCCTCTGGTGCCGGGTTTATAACCCGTTACAGGAGGCTGCCACTATGGCTACGAGCCCCCACCCGGATACCCCCGCTACTTTCGCTTCCCTCTGACACCGACTTCACCACGCTGGCCGATCATTGCGGCAGTGGCGATAAATTTAAACGTGCGGGATTCGTCAACGGCGGCTTTCTCCGTCTTACGGGGCAGGGAAGGGCAAACGCCGGACGCCAGCAGGCTACGCGCGGCATCGCGCTTTTTGCGGGCTTTCGCCAGCGTGACCAGCGGATAAGCGCCAGAAGCCAGGCGGATTTCTTTGCCGCCGAAGACATAGCGAAAATACCATAGCTTAGAGCCACTGGTGGATATCGTCAGGTACAGACCTTGTGCATCGGTGAGCTTATAGGATTTTGCGAGGGGTTGCGCGGCGCGGATCTTGCTGTCAGTTAACATGAGGGTCTCTCCGTTCATCGAACTGAATGAACCCGTAATCTGACCCCAGATTTTCCGGATACGCAGGGATAAACCAAAACGCATCTGGAAAGCTTTTTACGCTAACTTTTTGAATTACATACACATGGGAATTCACAGGGAGGCATAAAAAAGGAAAGGTGGTGCCCGGACTCGGAATCGAACCAAGGACACGGGGATTTTCAATCCCCTGCTCTACCGACTGAGCTATCCGGGCAACGGGGCGCATTAAACCGTAATCGCCTCGCTTCGTCAATGAAATTTCTTCAAATCAATGCAGACTGCACAATCTATCACCACTTTGTTGCTATTGCACGCAGAATCAGGCGAAAAACATCGCCCAGGCAGCAGAAATAGGCATTGCCAGCAACAGGGCGGGGAGCATATTCACCACCGGAAACATTTTGATTCCACATACGCGCAGGCCTGTTGCCACCAACAACAGTCCACCGACCGCGCTAAAGTCGCCCATCATGGCTGGTGTAGTCAGCGGAAGAATGAGGGTAGCGCAGGCGGCAAGCGTTAACTGGATAATTAACATTGGCGCGCAAATCGCGGAAACGGCGATACCAAGCGAGCAGGCGAAAATAATAGCGGTGAAAAAATCCAGAAAAGATTTAGCGATCAAGATGTTTGGATCGCCAGTCATCCCTTCATGCATCGCGCCGAAAATACCGGTGCCGCTGGCGCAAAACAGTACAATAATGGCAACGTAGCTTTGAATAAATGATTCGTGCGTCGGTTTTTTACCCGATGCCATAAAGATTTGTTGTATTTTCGCTACTGCGCTATTAATGCCTTTTTCCAGAAAACAAAACTCGCCGATAAGCGCGCCGACTAGCGTCGTAAGTACCATCACCGGAAGATTTGCGCACTTCATAACCAACAGAATACCAATCCCCAGAGAACACAAACCAAAAATAGACGTCATAGAAACACGAATCCGTTCTGGCAAACGTTGGCTTAGCAACGTGCCAAAAACGCCGCCGAATAAGATTGCGCCAGCGTTAATAAAAGGGCCAATTACCACAATAACTCCTGTTATTCATTTTTTAAATTGCCTTATTATCGCGCGATTAAGGGGGTTATGGCTTGATTATCTGTGACGTGCAACGCGCTGATTTTACCTTGCGCCATCTGGTGAAAGGTGCCATGATTGCGCAAAATTTCTCCTGCCAGCACAGGCCTCGCCGGGATGAACAGAGTGTCTTTATATTGTCTGCACTGTCGCCTGGCGGCGCGAGGCTTGCCCCTTCTTTTTATTTCCCTTGTGGTTCCTGCCATGCGGTAAGCCTGCGTATGTTTGCTGCAGGACATCAGTAAAATCAGAAAAACGTCTGCTTTTACTGATGTCTGGCGGTTGGAGCCGGTATCCAGTTTGCCACGGCGTCTTGTTGGGTAAGGCATTGATCCTTGCCCGGGATTACTCTATTCCCGAAACGGGTATTTGCACTTATGAAATCAATGAATATTGCCGCCAGCGATGGAATTATCTCCCGACTCTTTACCCATCGTAACGTGGTGGCGCTGGACAGTACTGACTTTACCGATGTGGCCGCTGTCGTCATTACGGTTACTGACAGCCGTAGCGGCATTCTGGCGCTGCTAAAACGCTCCGGCTTTCACCTGCCGGTATTTATGTTTACGGATGAGCGCGTCAGTGTCCCTGACGGCGTTGCCGCGGTAATAAGCGGCAATGCACAGGACTGGCTGGAACTGGAAAATGCGGCCCGTCGCTACGAAGAGAACCTCTTACCGCCCTTTTATGACACTCTGACCCAGTATGTCGACATGGGTAATCTTACCTTTGCTTGCCCTGGGCACCAGCATGGCGAATTCTTTAGAAAACATCCTGCGGGCCGTCATTTTTATGACTTCTTTGGTGCAAACTTGTTTCGTGCGGATATGTGTAATGCCGATGTAAAACTTGGCGATCTGCTTATTCACGAAGGTTCTGCCAAACATGCGCAGAAATTTGCGGCAAAAGTGTTTAATGCGGATAAAACCTACTTTGTGCTGAATGGCACCTCGGCGGCGAATAAGGTGGTCACGAATGCTCTGCTGACGCGCGGTGATCTGGTACTGTTCGATCGTAATAATCACAAGTCCAATCATCACGGCGCGCTCATCCAGGCTGGGGCGACGCCGGTCTATCTTGAAGCGGCGCGTAATCCATTCGGCTTTATTGGTGGTATTGATGCGCACTGTTTTGATGAGACATATCTGCGCAATCAGATCCGCGAAGCGGCGCCGGAAAAAGCTGACGCGCCGCGTCCGTTCCGCCTGGCGATCATTCAACTTGGTACCTACGACGGTACCATCTACAACGCTCGTCAAGTGGTGGATAAAATCGGACATCTTTGCGATTACATCCTGTTTGACTCCGCGTGGGTAGGCTATGAACAGTTTATCGGCATGATGGCGAACACCTCACCGTTGCTACTGGAACTGAATGAGAACGATCCGGGGATCTTCGTGACCCAGTCGGTACATAAGCAACAGGCGGGGTTCTCGCAAACTTCACAGATCCACAAAAAAGACAACCACATTCGCGGCCAGGCGCGTTTTTGCCCGCATAAACGCCTGAACAACGCCTTCATGTTGCACGCCTCGACCAGCCCGTTCTACCCGCTGTTTGCGGCGCTGGACATTAACGCCAAAATCCACGAAGGGGAAAGTGGTCGACGCCTGTGGGCGGAATGCGTGGCATTGGGTATTGAGGCGCGTAAAGCCATTCTCGCCCGTTGCAAACTGCTTCAGCCCTTTATCCCACCGGTGATTGACGGTAAGCCATGGCAGGCACATCCGACAAAGACCATTGCCAGCGATCGTCGTTTCTTCAGTTTTGAACCTGAGGCGAAATGGCATGGTTTTGAGGGGTATGCGGATGACCAGTATTTTGTCGATCCCTGTAAACTGTTGCTGACAACGCCAGGCATTGACGCCGACACCGGGCGGTATACCGAATTCGGCATTCCAGCGACCATTCTTGCCCACTATTTGCGTGAGAACGGTATTGTGCCGGAGAAATGCGATCTCAACTCGATTCTATTCTTATTGACGCCCGCCGAGAGTGAAGAGAAGTTGGCGAGGCTGGTCGCGATGCTGGCGCAATTTGAACGGCATATTGAAGACGATGCGCCGCTTGCGGAGGTATTGCCGACCGTGTTTCAGAAATACCCGGTACGCTACCGCGATTACACCCTGCGTAAGCTATGTCAGGAGATGCATGAGTTGTACGTTAGCTTTGACGTTAAAGATCTGCAAAAGGCGATGTTTCGCAAAGAGAGCCTGCCGCATGTGGCGATGAACCCGCAGGATGCCAACAGCGCCTTTATTCGCGGTTATGTCGAGTTGGTACGCATCCGCGATGCGGAAGGGCGTATTGCTGCCGAGGGGGCGCTACCGTATCCGCCGGGCGTACTATGCGTGGTGCCGGGTGAAGTGTGGTGCGGCGCGGCGCGGCGTTATTTTCTGGCGCTGGAAGAGGGCATCAATCTGTTGCCCGGCTTTTCGCCGGAATTGCAGGGGGTGTACAGCGAGACCGATACCGATGGGATTAAGCGGTTATACGGGTATGTCTTAAAATAGCGTTGTCTACAGGCCGGATGGGGCATTTACGCTGCATCCGGCCTATAGCACTGGGCTAATATTAATGCGCGACGGGTTGGGAGCCTGCCGGAACGCGAACGTGTTTATATTTGAACAGAGCCACGAAAGCGAAGGCCAGTACCAGAGAGTAGCCCGCAAAAATCAGCCATACAGTTTGCCAGTCGGTAATACCGTTTTGGGTGTAATACTCAACCACTTTACCGCTCACGATGCCGCCCAGGATACAGCCGAAGCCGTTGGTCATCATCAGGAACATTCCTTGCGCGCTGGCGCGGATTTCAGGGCGTACTTCTTTTTCAACAAACACCGAGCCGGAGATATTGAAGAAGTCGAAGGCGCAGCCGTAAACAATCATCGACAGCACCAGCAGAACGGTACCGAACGGTGTCGGGTCGCCGTAGGCGAACAGGCCGAAACGCAGCATCCACGCCACAATACTGATAAGCATAACGTTCTTAATACCATAACGGCTCAGGAAGAACGGGATGGTCAGGATGAATAACGTTTCAGAAATTTGCGAAATCGACATCATTACCGAGGCATGCTGCACGATAAAGCTATTGGCGAACAGCGGATCTTTATCAAAGCTATGCAGGAAGGTGTTGCCAAACATGTTGGTGATCTGGAGTTCCGCGCCCAGCATCATGGAGAAGATGAAGAAAATCGCCATCCGCTTATTTTTAAACAATGCAAAGGCGTCAAGACCGAGCATCGATGCCCAGCTCTGATTTTTCTGCTGGTTTGCCACCGGAATGTGCGGCAGGGTAAACGTAAACAGTACCAACAGAACGGAAAGCGTCGCGCCGATATAAAGCTGCATATGGCTCAGCTCGAAACCGGAGAAACTCACGCCCCACATCGCCAGAATAAAACCAATCGTGCCCCAGATACGGATAGGCGGGAAGTCAGTCACAATATCCATGCCAGCCGATTGCAGGCGGTAATACGATATTGTGTTGATCAAGCCCAGCGTCGGCATATAGGCCAACGAGTTAAGCAGGATCACAAAGAACATCGCCCCTGGCGTAGTGACTTCTGCGGCCATAAACAGGGTAACGGCACCGACCACATGACACAGGGCATAGACCCATTTCGCGCTCAGCCATTTATCAGCCACAATTCCTAGCAAGGTCGGCATAAAGACGGCGGCAATCCCCAGCGAACTATAAACTGCGCCAATAGATGCGCCGTCAAATTTTAAGGTGACGAACATATACGAGCCCAGGGTAGTGAGCCAGCTTCCCCACAGACAGAACTGCAGAAAAGAGAGTATTTTAAGCTGCAGCTTAAGATTCATGTTAATTTCCTCACACCTGAGAGCAGATGAATGTTTCAGCAGGCACATTTGCCGTTGTGATTTGGTGTGATTCTATCAATGAGAGGCGAGGTTTTTTTGTTACCTGTGACAAATATTTGCAAACAATTTCTGATTGCAACGTAAAAAAGTGACGGAGTTAACACTTTTCGCCTTCCCGCCCCTGTTATGTGACCAGACAGAGGCGAGAAATACTGATTTATCGACGGCGATACGACCGCTGGGCAGAATTCACCTTATACAAATAGCGGCGCGACTCCGCAGAAGGGTGTCGGGTGGTTAATACCTGGTACACATCTCCTGGCGACATGCGGTTAATAATATTTGCGGCCTGAATCTTATCGTTCGAGAAAACGCGCAATACGCTGCCTGCGCCGCCGTTATAAGCGGTAATGACCGCATAACGCCGCGATGTCGGATTATCGATACCGCTCAGATAGACATTGTTCAGCATTGCCAGATACGCCGTACCAGTATCGATATTGCTGGCGGGGTCGAACAGGAAGCTGCGGCTTGGTGTACCGGACTTGCCCTGCGAGCGGAAAACATCTTTCCCGGCGCTGTGCTGCACCACTTGCATCAGACCCAGCGCGTCCGCGTGGCTGACTGCATACGGGTTAAATGAGGATTCCGTTTGCATAATCGCCAGAATCAGCGACTCGTCAACGCCGTATTTACGGGAGGCCTGGCGCACCATACCCATGTATTTATGCGCGCGTTTATCGAGGTGGTTAGGCACCAGATTAATGGTGACGCTGTAAATAATGCGCAGGCCGTTGCTGCGGCTTTTGAGGCGCGTTTTCAGCAAGTAATCCGCGAATGTGGTGGCGCGACCTTCCCAGCGAATGGGCTGACCGGTATTGTCGACGACCTGACCATACAGGAAGGGTTCTTTAGAAATCTTAATATCATCAACATCAGAGTAGAGGTCGACAGAGGTCGGATCGTCACCCATGAGCAAGGTTTTAATAATAGCCCGGCGCAAATGTGCTGCAGGTTCCGTTCCGGCAATGGTTTCAACGGTGATGGTCCCGTCATCAAAGTTGATATGGCTGCGGGTCTGGAACTGATCGGTATACTTGACGTAGTCCTTCGGCCCCGCGATCAGAACTTCCTTATATCCCCACAGATTTTCAATGTTGTTGGCAAATTGCCCCATTAAAATATCAAAGCCGTTGGTATCCTTGACCCAGGCTTCATTGTACGTCTCGCCTTTTTTGGTCGAACTGGAACAGGAGATGAGCAACGGCGCAATAACAGCAAGCGCGAGTAATTTTTTCATCATTCCGGGAGTGCGTGTTGTGTTGTCGGTATGCCATTTTTCCGGGTAACGGCGCTAAGCGCTTATCCGGCATGGTTCACAGGCCGAGTAAGCGCAGCGCCATTCGGCAACAGCCTATTTTTTATCTTCCGGCGTATAACCTTCGATATGAACGTCTTTGCCTTCGAACAGGAAGCTCACCATCTCCTGCTCCAGCAGTTTACGGTGCTCGGCGTTCATCATGTTGAGCTTTTTCTCATTAATCAACATGGTCTGCTTATGCTGCCACTGCGCCCACGCGTCCTTAGAGATCTCGTTATAGATACGTTTGCCCAGTTCGCCGGGGTAAAGCTGAAAATCCTGTCCTTCAGCGTCACGTTGCAGGTAAGTACAAAAAATCGTTCTGCTCATAAGTCATCCTCTTTATCGACCGGGGCGTTAAGCCGGCGCGCCGGTACGTAACTGCTGTAACAAGCGCTCCACGGGGGCCGCCAGCCCGACTGACGGCGGTTGCGCTAAGTTATACCAGAGCGAGCCGCCTTCATCCATGCAGGCATCCAGTGACGACACAGGAAGCCACATAGGCACAATATCCAGATGGAAATGGCTAAACGTATGGCGAAACGCGTTAAGCTGGGTCAAATTATCAGCGTGAACATGCCGTTGCGCCAGCCATTCGCGCAATTCATCTTCACTGGCGAACTGCGGGAAGCAGTACAATCCGCCCCACAAACCGCTGGGAGGACGCTGCGCCAGCAAAATCTCCTTATTATGCTGTAGCAGTAAGAAGTAACCGGTACGCTCTGGTAGTGTCTGTTTCGGTTTCTTACCCGGATAGCGCGACCAGCTTTCATTCGCGGCGGCGATACAACCACTTTGCAGCGGACACAGGGAACACTTTGGCTTCGAACGCGTGCAAACCATTGCGCCCAGATCCATCATCGCCTGATTAAATCGCTCCACGCCGTGGGCGGGCGTCACCTGTTCACTCAACGACCACAGCGCATTTTCCACCTCTTTTTTCCCAGGCCAGCCGCTAATAGCATAACAGCGAGCCAGTACGCGTTTAACATTTCCATCAAGAATCGGATAATGTTTACCTAATGCCAGGGAGAGGACTGCGCCTGCGGTTGAACGCCCGACGCCGGGTAGTGCTGCGACTTCGTCAAAAGTTTGCGGAAATTTTCCGCCGTGTAACGCTACAACCTGTTGCGCTGCTTTATGCAGGTTACGCGCCCGGGCGTAATAGCCGAGCCCGGTCCATAAATGGAGCACTTCATCCAGCGGTGCCTTCGCTAAATCCGTCACCGTGGGGAAGCGCGCCATAAACCGCTCAAAATAGGGGATAACCGTCGTCACTTGCGTTTGTTGCAACATGACTTCCGAGAGCCATACTTTGTAAGGCGACTTGTTCATTTGCCAGGGCAGCGTTTTCCGCCCGTATTTGTCGTACCAGTCCAGAACCTGGGCTGAAAATTGAGACGCTTGCATGGAGACCCATTCGTCATTGCCGGGGTCAAGATTGCAGCACAGAGGCCGCTGGGTGTAAACCGGAACTTTCCGCAGTGCGCTTCATGCTTGCATCCGGCAACTAACTTTGGATAATGCCCGTTTTCAGAACTCAAACACAGCAGACTACACTTTTATGAAAAACGACGTCATTTCACCGGAATTTGATGAAAACGGCCGCCCACTGCGCCGGATTCGTAGTTTTGTTCGCCGCCAGGGGCGGCTGACAAAAGGGCAAGAGCACGCGCTGGAAAACTACTGGCCGGTGATGGGCGTTGAGTTTAGCGAAGAACCTGTGGATTTTGCCGGGTTATTTGGCCGTGAATCACCGGTGACCCTGGAGATCGGTTTTGGCATGGGGGCATCGCTGGTGGCGATGGCAAAAGCGCGCCCGGAGCAGAATTTCCTCGGCATTGAAGTGCATTCTCCTGGCGTTGGCGCATGTCTGGCGTCCGCCCATGAAGAGGGCGTTGAAAACCTGCGCGTCATGTGTCATGACGCGGTTGAGGTGCTGCATAAAATGATTCCTGACAATTCGTTATCTATGGTTCAGCTCTTTTTCCCTGACCCGTGGCATAAAGCGCGTCATAATAAACGCCGTATCGTTCAGGTGCCGTTTGCCGAACTGGTATTAAGCAAGCTGAAATTGGGCGGCGTTTTCCATATGGCGACCGACTGGGAAGCGTATGCGGAACACATGCTTGAAGTGATGTCTTCTATCGACGGGTACAAAAATCTGTCAGAGAGCAACGATTATGTACCGCGTCCGGCATCGCGCCCGGTAACGAAATTTGAACAACGTGGCCATCGTCTTGGTCATGGCGTATGGGATTTAATGTTCGAGAGGGTGAAATAATGGCAAAGAACCGTAGTCGTCGTCTGCGTAAAAAAATGCACATTGACGAATTCCAGGAATTAGGTTTTTCGGTAGCATGGCGTTTTCCGGAAGGTACATCTGAGGAGCAGGTCGATAAAATCGTTGATGATTTTATTAATGACGTCATTGAGCCTAATAAACTGGCGTTTGACGGTAGCGGCTACCTGGCCTGGGAAGGGCTGATCTGTATGCAGGAAATAGGTAAATGCACCGAAGAGCATCAGGCGATTGTGCGTAAATGGCTGGAAGCGCGCAAC